>CAVUOU010000015.1:0-127685 GCA_963743085.1 uncultured Actinomycetota bacterium | reverse complement strand
GCTCAGCCTGTGGTCGCTAGCCTCCTCACCGCTCCTTCTCGGCACCGACCTGACCAACCTGAACAAGGCCGACCTCAAGCTCCTGCTCAACCGTGACGTCATCGCGGTCGACCAGGACGGCATCGACGCGAGCCGCCTCGTCGACAACTCCACCGACCAGGTCTTCGCCAAAACGGAGAAGAACGGCGACGTGGTAGCGGGCCTGTTCAACACCAGCGGCTCCAGCGAGACCATCACCACATCGGCCGCCGCACTAGGCCTCCCCGCTAGCACCGGCTACGTCCTTAACAATCTTTGGGCGCACAAAACGTCGGAGACCACTGGAACGATCACCGAAGTCGTCCCGTCGGATGGCGTCGCGCTGCTCAAGGTAACCGCGACGCGCGATCCTTACGCGGCGCCGCCCGCCGGGGCGGTAGCGGTGGCCGGGCCGACCGCCCTGACCAGCGCCACGCCCGTCACGCTCACCGAGTCCTTCACCAACAACGGCCCGGTGCCCGCCCTCGGCGTGCGGCTGCGGATCGATGCCCCGGTCGGCTGGACGGTCACACCTAAAAACGCCCGCGAGGGTGCCGTCAAACCCGGCGGCACTGTGAGCGCGACGTTCACCGTGACCCCGCCGACCGCGACCGAGCTGTTCGACTCGGCCACGCTAACCGCGGAAGCCGCGTACACGTGGGCCCGCGGCACCCCGCAGCAAGTCACGGATCCCGAAACGGTGACCTACTCCCCGGCGGTGCAGAAACCCTACGAGACGTACTCGTCAGCGACCGACGCGGCTGCGTCGTTCGGCCAAGAAGGCCAGCAATTCGGGATAAGCGGTGCCGGGGCCGATCTGTTCAGCGGTACCGACGCTTACAGCACCATCTACCAGCCGGGCGCGGTCGGTAACACCGCCACCGTCGAGACGGAGGTCACGTCGACGGCGAACCTGTCCGGCTACGGCAAGGCCGGCATCATCGTCCGCAACGACATGACCGGCTCCGGTACGACCCCCGAGGGCGTCGTCCTGTTCGAGTCGCCAGGGGGCGGGATCCAGCTGGAATGGAATGACAACGGCGGCGAGTACATCGACAACGTGACGCCATCGAACGGCACGAACCCGGAGCTGACCCCGGTCTGGCTGGAACTGGTCCGCGACGGCTCGACCTACACCGGGTACTACTCCTTCGACGGGACCGGCTGGCTCGAGGTCGGGACCGCGACGGTGCCAGACCAGGCCGCGACGCAGGATGCCGGGATGTTCGTCACGTCGCACGACGCGGGCGTTCCAGCGCAGGCGACCTTCAACGGGTTCACCGTCACCGGGACCGATACGGCTCCGGCGGCGGCGACCGCCTACCTCGCGGCCGATGGCACCCTGGCGGGCGGCGCGGTCGTGTCGACCTGCTCGACGTGTTATGGCGGCGACAAGGCCGGCTACATCGGCGAGGGCGGCACGGTCACCGTAACCGTCACGGTGCCAACGGCCGGGACCTACCCGGTCACGCTGGTCTACTGCGACGGCTCGTCGACCGGACGGCAGGCCGACATCAGCGTCAACGGCGGCGCATCCACCTTGCTGTCGTTTACTCCTACCGGCAGCTTCACGACGATCGGGGCGATGAACCTGTCGCTGTCGCTGAACGCCGGCACCAACACCATCGAGCTCAGCAACCCGAGCGCCTACGCTCCCGACTTCAACGAGATCATCGTGGGCTAAGCAACTCGCCGACCTCGCGGGCGATCTCCAGGTCCTCGCGGGCCGGAATGACGAACGCGCCGGGCACCTTGACCTCACCGTCGGGGTGCTCGGCGTCGCGGTGCTCGCCGTAATATGGCACGCCGAGAAAACCGAGCCCGTCCAGCGCGCGTCGCCGGATCTCCGCGGAGTTCTCGCCGACACCGCCGGTGAAGACGAGCACGTCAAGCCCGCCGAGCGCCGCCGCCATCGACCCGATGAGCGCTCGCAGCCGGTGCAGGTAGGCGTCGCGGGCCAGCACCGCGTCGGCGTCGCCAGATGAGGCGCGCGCCAGCACCTGTTGCATGTCCGCCGTGCCTGCCAGCCCCAGCAGCCCGCTATGACTCTCCAGCGCCTCCGATAGCTCCGCGGCTGGCATCTTGTCGTCCGTCATCAGCCAGAGCAGCAACCCCGGATCCACCGAGCCTGACCGGGTGGCCATCACCAGCCCGTCCAGCGGCGTGAACCCCATCGTGGTGTCCGTCGACCGGCCTCCGGATATCGCGCACAGCGACGCGCCCGCGCCCAGATGACAGGAGACAATCCGCAGGTCAGCGCGTCCGGTGAGCTCCGCCACCCGGCGCGCGATGTACGCGTGCGACAGCCCGTGGAAGCCGAACTTCCGCATCGGCCACCGCTCGCGCCAGTCGCGCGGCAGCGCGTACGTCGCGGCCGCGTCTGGAATCGTCGCGTGAAACGCGGTGTCAAAACACGCCACCGCTGGCACACCGGGCAGCGCCGCGGTCACCGCGTCGAGCGCCGCCAGCGACTTCGGCTGATGCAGCGGAGCGAGATCCGTCAGCGCCGCCAGCCGCCGCCGCACCTCGTCGTCGACCCGCACCGCCGCACGGAACTCGGTCCCGCCGTGCACAATCCGGTGACCGGCAACATCAATTTTTTCGCTAAACGACGCGACCGCATCCCGTACGGCCCCCTCATCGGCCGAGCCGGGAAGATCCGCGCTCGCGGTCAGCTCGTCGCCGTCGAGCACCCGCAGCTTGAGGCTGCTGGACCCCGCGTTAACCACCAGGGTGCGCATCAGTAGGGCCACTTCCAGTCGGCGACCTCGGGGATGTCCTCGCCATGCTCGCGGGTGTAGGTGCGGGCCTCGATCCGCTTGTCGACCATCAGCTGGCGCAGCCCGCCGGCCGTTTCCAGTAGCCCAGGTGTCCGGTCAATCACGTCCATGACCAGGTGGTAGCGGTCCAGGTTGTTGAGCATCACCATGTCGAACGGCGTCGTGGTCGTGCCGTTTTCTATGTACCCGCGGACGTGGAGGTTGTCGTGCCCGTGCCGGCTGTAAGTGAGCCGGTGGATGAGCCAGGGGTACCCGTGGTAGGCGAAGATCACCGGCCGGCCGGTGGTGAACAGCGAGTCGAACTGCGCGTCCGACATGCCGTGCGGATGCTCGGTCTCCGGTTCCAGTCGCATCAGGTCCACCACGTTGACCACGCGGACCTTGAGCTCTGGCAGGTGCTCGCGGAGCAACGCGGCGGCGGCCAGGACTTCCATCGTCGGGGTGTCGCCGCAGCAGCCGAGCACCACGTCGGGCTCACCCTCTTCCGATCCGGTGGACGCCCATTCCCAGATGCCGATGCCCCGGGTGCAGTGCACGATCGCCTCGTCCATGTTCAGCCACTGAGCCTGCGGCTGCTTGCCCGCCACGATGACGTTGACGTAGTTGCGCGAGCGGAGGCAGTGGTCGCCGACCGACAGCAGCGTGTTGGCGTCCGGCGGCAGGTAGACCCGGATGATGGAGGCCTTCTTGTTGACGACGATGTCGATGAACCCGGGGTCCTGATGGGAGAACCCGTTGTGGTCCTGCCGCCAGACCAGGCTGGACAGCAGGTAGTTCAGGCTGGCGATCGGTCGGCGCCACTGTACTGCTTGGGCCTCTTTGAGCCACTTCGAGTACTGGTTGAACATGGAGTCGACGATGTGGACGAACGCCTCGTAGCAGTTGAACAGCCCGTGCCGGCCGGTCAGCAGGTAGCCCTCCAGCCAGCCTTCGCACTGGTGCTCCGACAGGATCTCCATCACCCGGCCGTCCGGGGTGAGGTCGTTGTCGCCCGGGATGATTTCCCCGTCGAAGGCCCGGCCGGTGACCTCGAAGACCGGGGTGAGCCGGTTGGAGGCGGTCTCGTCGGGTCCCATCAGCCGGAAGTTGCTGGGATTGGCCTTGATAACGTCACGCAGCCAGGTGCCGAACACCTTGGTGTTCTCCGCCTCGGCCTGGCCCGGGGCTTTCAACTCCACGGCGTAGTCGCGGAAGTCGGGCAGCTTCAGGTCACGCAGCAGCAGGCCGCCGTTGGCGTTCGGGTTGGCGCCCATCCGGCGGTAAGCGTCCGGCGCGAGCTTGGTGACCTCAGCTTTCACCGTCCCGGCCTCGTCGAAGAGTTCCTCCGGCCGGTAGGACTTCATCCACTCCACTAGCTGGGCCAGGTGGGCGGGGTTGGTGCGGACCTCGGCGAGCGGTACCTGATGCGCGCGCCAGGTGCCCTCCACCGGGACGCCGTCGACGGTCTTCGGACCCGTCCAGCCCTTGGGCGTCTTCAGCACGATCATCGGCCAGCGCGGGCGTTCGGTGCTCTCCCCGCTGCGGGCACGGCGCTTGATCTCGCCGATGGTGCGCACCACGTCGTCCATCGTCGCGGCCAGTGCCTGGTGCACCTTTGGCGGGTCGTCACCGGCGACCACGCGTACGTCGTATCCGTACCCGGTGAGCAGCGCCATCAGCTCCTCGTGCGGGATCCGGGCGGGGACGGTCGGGTTGGCGATCTTGTACCCGTTCAGGTGCAGGATCGGCAGCACGGCGCCGTCGGTGACCGGGTTGAGGAACTTGTTGCCATGCCAGCTTCCGGCTAGCGGCCCGGTCTCGGACTCGCCATCGCCGATCACGCAGGCGACCAGCAGATCCGGGTTGTCGAACGCGGCGCCGTAGGCGTGCGCGAGCGAGTAGCCAAGCTCGCCGCCCTCGTGGATGGACCCGGGTGTCTCGGCGGTGACGTGGGAGCCGATGCCGCCAGGAAAGGAGAACTGCCGGAACAGCTTGTGCAGGCCCGCCTCGTCCTTGCTGACCGACGGATACAACTCGGAGTAGGTGCCCTCCAGATAGGTGCTGGCCACCATGCCCGGCCCGCCGTGGCCGGGACCCGCCACGTAAATGACGTTCAGGTCCCAGGCCTTGATCACCCGGTTCAGGTGGGCGTAGAGCAGGTTGAGCCCGGGGGTGGTGCCCCAGTGGCCAAGCAGTCGCGGCTTGATGTGCTCGGGGAGCAGCGGCTCACGCAGCAGCGGGTTGTCCAGCAGGTAAATCTGCCCCACGGACAGGTAGTTGGCGGCACGCCACCAGCGGTCAAGATCGTCGATTTCGGCAGCGGAGAGCGACTCCATGTTTCCTCATTTTCGCGATCTCAGGATTCCGGGTCCCCCCGGCTGGCAGAGCCGGCCCGCTCCGCCGGACCCTACCTACCCGTATATCCACCGGAGATAGCGGAGTCGCAGCACCTTCCTGAGGTTCTGCGACTCCGTTATCTCCGAATGTCAGTGCGCAGCGGCACACTGGCAGACATGAGGCGTGATATAGCGGATGCGCTGGGTGATCTGGCGCGGCGGCAGTGCGGGGTCGTGTCGCGCCGTCAGGTACTCGAGGCGGGGATGCCACGGACATCGATCGAGTCCAAGGTGCGGTGCGGGCAGTGGCAGCGCGTCTTTCCAAGGGTCTATGCGCTTGCTCCCGGTGCCCTCGGCCGTACCGCCCGGGCGTGGGGGGCCATTTTGTGGGCTGGCGACGGAGCGGTCCTCAGCCACGAGACAGCTGCGGAGATACTCATGATCACCAGCACCGGCAGCGATATGCTCCACGTCAGCATCCCGCCGGACCGTCGTCTCCTGCCGGTCCCCGGGATCGCGGTCCACCGCGCCGCCCACGTCGTCGGCCTCCGGTTCCCTGCCGGGCAGATCCCGGTGACCTGGGCCGAGGACACAGTGCTTGACCTGACCCAGACAGCGCAGGATTTCGATGACGTGTGCGGCTGGATCACGGCGGCGTTCAGCAGGGGCAAGGTCTCGGAAGGGACCATGCTGGCCCACATGCGGGAACGCACCCGCCTGAAGTGGCGGGAAGACCTGATCCATCTGATCGCCGAGGCCGCCAGCGGCACGCATTCCGTGCTGGAGTACCGGTATGACCGGTACGTCGAACGCGCCCACGGCCTCCCCCGCGCACGGCGGCAGGTCCGCTACGTCAAGCCCGGCGGAAGCCGCGGATATCGCGACAGGTGCTACGAACAGTACGGGGTGGTCGTCGAACTGGACGGCAAGGCCTACCACCCACGGGAGAACCGGTGGCGCGAAACCGACCGCGATAACGCCGCGGCGGCCGATCACGGAAGCAGCAGCCTCCACTACGGCTGGCGGCACGTCCGGTACGAGGCATGCCAGACCGCCCGCCAGGTCGGCAAGGTCCTGCAGAACAACGGCTGGCCGGGCACTCCGACGCGGTGCGGCAGTCAATGCCTGATAGCGGAGTCCTAGCACCTTCCTGAGGTTCTACGACTCCGCCATCTCGGTCTTACGGCTTGTGGCTGTCATCAGCGACGTGACGCCGGCTCACCCCTGGGCCACCGCGCTCTTGTTGTCGCAGCCGCCGCCGGTGCACCCGTATGTCGCGGCGTGCGCCGGAGCGGAGAACGCCAGCGTCCCGGCTACGAGTGCCCCGGCGACGAGCGCCGTAGCGGCCGCGCCGCCAAGCAGTCGCCGCACTGCACCGTCTGGATTCCGGGTGCCCCTGTCACCGACCCGGAAGCCTCGCCGTGCCCAGCTGGTACCCCGTGTGATCTGCAGCGCTTCGTTCCTTTCGTCGAATGGCTGCCCTATCGGGAAAGTAATGGAGACAAGCCGATTTCCGCGTCCGGCAACGAGTTGAAATCGGGCGCGAACTTCTGCGGTAGCGCGCCCGCCGGGTAAACCCGCGCGGTAGGCGCGGCTGCCACGGGATGGCCATGCGTTTCTACACGGCCGAGGCCAACGGGAAGGTCGGGCTGGCCGACCCGATGATCGTCGGCCTGATCTTCCTCGCGGTGCTGTGGCGATTCGGAGAGTCCGCCCGCCAGCTCGACGTGAGCAACGAGCGTCTGACGAAAGTTTCCGCCGAGCTTCGCCGCGAGCAGGAGGCGCGGGAACGGCGCGCCATCACCGAGGAGCGGATCCGGATCGCCCGGGAACTGCACGACGTCGTCGCGCATCACGTGTCTGTCATCTCCGTGCAGACCGGGCTCGCGCAGTATGTCCTGGAGTCAGAGCCGGAGGTCGCTAGGGACGCGCTGAGCGTCGTTATGGACGTGTCTGAAGAAGCACTTGAGGAAATGCGGCGGGTGCTGGCATTGCTCAGGCCAGGCGATGAGGACGCTGGCCCGGTCGGCGGGGAGTCGGCTGGGCTCGCGTATGAGACCGGACTCGTGACCCCTGGGTCGGGCGCGCTAGAGTGCGGCACGTGAGCGTGTTTCCCGAGGTGCTGATCGGCGCCGATCGCTTGGACGTGCGGGAATTCGGCTGGCGGGACGCCGACGCGGTGCGGGCGGTACTGAACGAGCCGGAGGCGCTGCCGCCCGGCGCGCCTGAGGACCCGGCCACCATTCCCGCTTGGCTCTCCGACGGGGTGCACCTGCTGCGCCGCAGCGGACAAGGCGTGCATCTGGGCATGTTCGACCGGGGCAGTGGCGATCTGGTGGGAGCGATCAGCCTGTTCCGCGCCGACTGGGAGGTACGTTCGGCCGAGATCGGTTACGGCGTACGGCCTGCACAACGCCGCAAGGGCTATGCCACCGAGGCGCTGACCGCCGTGAGCCGCTGGGCACTCACCACCGGTGGCTTGCAGCGGGTCTGGCTGACCGTCAACGTGGACAACCTCGCCTCGGTCCGGGTCGCGGTGAACGCCGGGTTCACCCTGGAGGGCACCCTGCGCCGCTCCGCCGCCGAGCCCGACGGGCTGCATGACCAGCACCTGTTCGCCCTGCTCGATGACGAGATCCAGGTTTCTGGAAAGTAACCGGCCAATGGGCTGATTACCGTTTTTCTGGGTAGCTTCCGGGCGGAAGGGAGACATTCAGATGCGTGTGGGCTCGGTAATACTCCTGATTTGGCTGGTCGTTGGGGTGATCGCAGCTGCGAACCGCGGCGACTTCAAGAGCGATAGCACCTGCAGCAGCGTTGGCACCATCGCTGTCACCATCGTCGCTGGGCCGCTCAACTACATAGGCGTCGACCCGCATATCAGTTGTAACGCCAAGAACGGGAAGTAACCGGCGCTGTCAGCTGGACTGATGCTGTCACCGAAACGACGACGGGACTCCGCTGGGGTCCCGTCGTCGCCCCGGCTGTCCCCCCGCGGTCGATGTGACATCGACCGGCATAGAGCGCGGTCGATGTCACATCGACAGGGGCGCGGCCGTGTCCGGCGGGCGCGTGACCCCGGCGGGTGACCAGGGCGATCCCCGCGCTGTCCGGTCACTGGCGCGGGTAATTACAGTGGTCTTATGGCCAAGCAAAAGTGGAGTGATCTCAGCCCGCGGGTCCGTCGGCTAATCCTGGCGGGCACGGCCGTCGAGGGGGCGCTGAAGATCGCCGCGCTCATCGACATCAAGCGCCGTCCGGCGGAACAGATCCGTGGTGGCAAGAAGGCATGGGCCGCTAGCATGCTGATCAATTCGGCTGGCGTGATTCCGGTGTCCTACTTCGTCTGGGGGCGCCGCTCTACCCCTAGCTAGAATTGCCTGGAATATCCGGACATAAACCATAAGACCCTACTGTGACCTGCGGAAACATAAACGGTTGTGCTGACGGAGACGTCCGTCGTCGTATATAACCGTTGGTGCGGGATAACGGTAGGGGGTGCTGGAATTCATGAGCTTAGTACCGCTTCAGCGCGATAAATCGCTGGCGGAGCTGACTGGGCGGTCCGGCCAGTCGCTGCCGCATCCAATGCTGCCGATCCGCTCGGCCGAGCGACGCCGCTGGGCCGCGGACCTGCTCCGCGATGACGCCACCTGCCTGGTGCTCTACGGGCCGACCGGGATCGGGAAGGCGACGCTCGCTCGTCAGGTCGCCCAGCGCGTCCGTCGGCTGCGGCCAGACACCCAACTCACCGTCATCGACGGTTTCGAGCCAGGCCGCCGCGACCTCGCCGCCATCCCCGGCAAGCTCGTCATCACCACCCGCGCTCCCTTTACATCAAAACGGCGTGGCACCATCTTCCGCCGGGTCGGCCCGCTCACGCGTTCAGGTGCGGGGGAGCTGGCGTCGTCCCTGGAGAATCTGCGCGATCTTTCCGGCGCCGAGCTCGACCGGGCCTGGCGTTTGGTCGCCGGGCATCCCCAAGCGATGAAAGACCTGGACGCGCGGCTGCGCGGAGCGGACTTCGCCGAGGTGGCCCGTCAGCTCAGCGCGGCGGTGACGGCGGTCACCGGCTGGACGGCGGACCGGCTTGAGCCCACCGAACTGCCCGCCGATGTCGCCGAGACCATCGCCGCCGTCTCGACGGCTTTCCTCAGCACGCCGCGCGCCCTGGGGACACTGGTACCCCCGGAAGCGATACCGGAGCCACCCTCGTGCGGGCCGCGGAGCAAGTCCGCGCTCAGGCACTCGGCCCGGCGCAACCTGGTACTCGCCGGGGCCATTACCGCCGCGCTGGTCGCCGTGGCGCTCGTCGCGCCGCATCCGGGCGTCACCTCGGCAGCATCCCAGCCGGCCGCCGTCCGTGCGGCCGGGTGGCTCGCTAGCCAGGTCGCGCCGGGGACGCCAGTCGGCTGCACGCCGGGAGACTGCGCCGCCGTGCCACGAAAGCTCGCCTCGGCTAAGACAGCCGCGATCCTGGTCACCGCCGCGGGCTCCGGGGCCGCGCTGGTGACCCTGGCCAGGTTCGGCTCAATCGAGATCGGGCTCGTGAGCCCTGGCGTCAGGCAGGCGCTGGCGGCCGACCACGCGGACCGGGTTCGGGCCGGCGGCCAGTTGCTGGCGAACTCGCGGCTGCGGCTGTCCGCGCTGGCCCGCCGCCAGGTCGCCGACGGGGACGTGGACGCCCGGCTGCTGATCACGCTCGCGGCGCTGCTGCAGAGACAGCCGGTGACGGTCTCCGCGTTCGCGGACAGCGGACCGGGCGCCGATGGGGATGTCCCGCTTCGTTCCGCGACGATGGTCGGCGGGGACCAGGAGATGACCGCCTTCTTCGCCGCCCAGCCGAGCCCGTTCCGGCCACAGCGGCTCATCGCCACCCGTGGCGAGTTGGTGGTCCAGTTCGATGTGGCCACGTCGTTTGGCCTACTGGAAGGATGATCGATGAGAAAGCTGCTGCTAGCGGTGCTGGCGGCACTGGTGCTTTGCGCAACGCCGGCCGCCGCGAGTTCGGGCGGGCCGGGGACGGGATGGGTGCGTCTCGCGCACCTGTCCCCAGGCACGCCGGTGGTGGATGTCTACCTGTACGCGTTCGGCGACCCGCACGCTCACACGGTGCTGCACAACGTCGGACTAGGCGATATTTCTGGGTACCTGGCGCTTCCGGCGGGCGAGTACACGGTGGCGATCAGGAAAGCCAGCACGAACAACCCGCTGATTTCCACGGCGGTATGGGTCGATAGCGGAATGATGTACACGATCGTGGGCATCGGCGAGGGAAAGCGGACCCGGCTGGAGGTCCTTGACGACACGTTCACCGCGTCGCCCAGCCTCGCGATGGTCCGCGTGCTGTCGGCCTCGGTCAGCCAGCGGCAGGTGAGCGTGCGGGTCGGCAGCGTCGCCGCGGGCCGGGACCTGGGCTTCGGCCAGCTCTCCGCTTACCGGACCGTCGCCACGGGGACCGACCAGATCCTCGTCTCGTGCTCGTCGCTGCGACAGGCTGAGAGCCTCAGTCTCGGCGCGGACTCGGTGCACACTCTCGTGGTGCTCGATGACGGCAGCGGCGTCCGGGTGATCGATCTCGTCGACGCGGTGGGTGTGGCGGCAGTGCCGAACGGCGGTGCGGCGACGGGACTCGGCGGTACCGCGTCAGGGACCAGTCGGTCGCCGCTGCCCTGGGTGGTGATGATTCTGGCCGGCGTCGGCCTGACCACCGTCGGCCTGCGGCGTCGTCTCGCGCGGTGAGGTACCTACTCGGCGGGCTGGGGCTGATCATGGCTGGTGTCGTAGGGCTGCTGGTCTCCCAAGGCGGCCAGCGGCCACCGCCCGCGCCAGTTGCCGCGCCGACTGCCCTGCCGGAGGCGACCTGGCCCGCTGTGACGCCACCCCCTCAGGTGGCGGTCCCGGTCGCGCTGACGATTCCCTCGATTGGGATCGACACTCCGCTGATCGATCTTGGGCGCACCTCCAGCGGAGCGCTGCAGGTGCCGGATAGCTTCACCGTGGCTGGCTGGTACGACCTGGGGCCGCGTCCCGGCCAGCCGGGGCCCGCGGTCATCGCCGGGCATGTGGACAGCACCCAGGGACCGGCGGTGTTCTACCTGCTCGGTGACCTGCGGGCCGGTGACCGGGTGTACGTCAAGCGGGCGGACGGGAGCGTCGCGACCTTCGTCGTCACCGGGGTGCTGATGTACACCAAGGCGGCGTTCCCGGCCAGTTCGGTGTACGGGCCGGTGTCCGGCCCGCAACTGCGGCTCATCACCTGCGGCGGCACGTTCGACTACGCGCGCCATTCCTACCTCAGCAACGTGGTCGTTTACGCCACCCAGGTGCCGGGGTTATCGCGCGCAGGAGTCCTCGTCGCTGGGCAGATAAGGGCTCTGACGCGGGATTTCAGCGGCCGACGCGGTCGTCGCCGAGCCGGTGGTGATATCTGGACGCGATAGCCCGTGCACGCCGAGGGCGACCAGCCCGACCCCGAGGATCTCCGGCAGCAGCCACCATCCGGTGCGCACCGTCTCGTTGTAGAGCACGACACCAAGGGACAGGCTGATCAGCGCATCACCCAGGGTCAGGGCGGGCTGTGAACCGGTAAGCGGCCCCGCTTGCATCGCGTTCTCCAGCAGGAACAGCCCGGTCGCGCCGCAGACCGCGAACGCGTACGTCTGCCACGAGGTGAAGAACGCGTGGACCCCGTGGTGATCGAGCTTGTCGGTCGCCGACTTCAGCAGCGCCGCGGTCAGCGAGTAAGTTATCGCGGTGGACAGGCCGAGCAGCGCCGCGCGGCGGCGTCCGGGCGGCGTGCGCAGTCCTAGCACGCACAGCACCACCACCGACCCGCCGCAGCAGGCGAGCGCGAGCACCCACAGGCCGAGTGGCGCTTGGCCGACACCATGGGCCGGGGACGCGGCGGCGAGCGCGATGCCGAGCCCGCCGACCACAGCGGCGACCGCGCCCCAGCCGGTCCGGGTCAGCGGACGGCTGAAGACCACTCCGCTGATCAGCAGCGTGCATGGCAGTTCGAGCACGAAGATCGGCTGCACAATCGCCAGCGGCCCGGTCGCCAGCGCGACGGCCTGGAAGATCGCGGCGATGATCACCGCACCGATGCCGCCGATCCAGACGGGAGTGCGTATCAGGTCCCACATGAGCCCGAGCCGTAGCCCCTGAGACTCGGGTACGGTCACCGCGGCACGCCGCTGAAACACCGTGCCAAAAGCGTTGCTCACTGCTCCGAGCATCGCAAAGATGACCGAGAACATCAGCTTCATTATGTTCTCACCATGTTCATGACCGTATCGCCATGATCGGCGCCCAATCCCATAGCCCCCATCTCATCGGTCTGTCCAGCGGTCTGCCCATACCCATAGGCAACTGTCAGAAAAACATCGATGTTCCGGGCATCGGCGGCAAACCGGCTGGTGAGCGGGCGGCCGAGACAGCGATAACGCGCTGGCCCAGGGCTTCTGGTCCAGCGCGTTATCGCTGGTCAAGGCGGGTTTTCCGCCTCGTCGGCTAGCGAGGATCTCCCTGCCGCGGCGGCGTTGCGGCTGGCTCTGAGGCCGTCAGTTTCCTGAGCCGTCGTGCCAGTTCGTCCCGTTCCGCCGTGACGATCGCCAGTCGCTGCTCAAGATCGATGATGTGCCGGATCGCGGCCATCGTCATCCCTTCGTCCGCCATCATGACGACCTGCCGGATCACCCGGATCTCGTGCCGGGTGTACCGGCGCTGCCCACCGGCCGAACGCGACGGAGAGACGACCTGGAGCGAGTCGACGCGCCGCAGGAACGCTTCCTTGATCTCCAGCATCGCCGCAACCTGTCCGACGCTGAACAGCGGCAGGTGCTCGTCCTCCAGCGGGTCCATCGTTACCTCCGGTGCGATACGGCAATGGCGCCGGCAGCCCATTGACGATATCTATTGTCGCCAATGGGCCACCGGCGCCATGCCAGACAAGCCCTTAGGCGGCCAGTTCGCCCGCGTTCGCGGTCTGGATCTCGACCTTGCGCGGCTTGGCCTCTTCGGCCACCGGCACGCGCACCTCGAGAACGCCGTTGCGGTGGCTTGCCTCGATCGCGCTGACGTCCAGCCGGTCGGACAGCCGCACTCGCCGGGTGAAAGAACCGGTCGGCCGCTCGCGAACGAAGAACCGCTCGCCATCGCTGGTCTCCGCCTCGCGCTTGCCGCTGACGGTCAGCCAGCCGCGGTCGACAGTGAGCTCGATCGACTCGGGGTCAATGCCCGGCACGTCGAAGCGCAGCAGCACGTCGTTCTCCCGACGGATACCATCCACCGGCAGCGCAGCGCCGCCGCTGAACTGGTCGAAAGTCGTAAGGTACATCCTTGCCTCCACCTTCCCATGAGGTTCTCAGAGAGCCTCGCCCTCCACCCGTAGAGAACCTGCAACTCAACTTGCATATTCCTTGAGCCAAGAGATTTTCTCCGACGGCTTCGGCCGCCTCCGGGGCCCCTCCCCGACGCCAGCGATGGCCCATCGCTGGCGTCGGGGCACCAGCGATGGGCCATCGACAGCGCTGTAGATGCCCGCGATCAGGGTGAAATGTCCAGGATGGGTTATTGCTGGCCAACGCGGCATCAACCAGTGAAGCCGTTAACCGCCGGATGCGACGGGATGCGGCAGGAGGGCGGCAGGATACGGCAGGACGCGGCGGCAAAGGGGCTGACGGGGCGGGCCGCGTGGGCCACCTCGTCTGCGGCGGTTAGCGGGAGATGCGGCGCCAGATTGGGCGGGGGACTAGGCGCAGGGCGGTGGAGAAGGCGGCTAGTTGCGGGGGGATCCAGACGACGGAGCGCTTCGGGGTGAAAACGGGTCCGGACCGGGTCAGTGCCGCGGCGATGGCGATGCCCACCGCGCCCGGGGTGGTCGCCATCGGCGCCGTCTGCATGCCGGCCGTCATCCGTCCGGTGACGAAACCAGGCCGCACCAGCAGCACGTGCACACCCGAGCCGTGCAGTGCGTCAGCGAAACCGCGGGCGAACGCGTCAAGCGCCGCCTTGGTCGCGCCGTACACCGGGTTGAACTTGCGCGGCCTGATCGCGGCGACCGAGGACAGCACCACGATGGTCCCGCTCCGCTGAGATCGCAGGTGCCCGGCGGCCGCCAGCAGCGTCGTTATGTGACTGGTGAGGTTGGTCTCGATCATCGTCGCGGCCGCCACCACGTCCTGGTCGAGTTCCTCCTGCGGCGCCAGCACGCCGGTCGCGGCGATCACCAGGTCGAGCGGCCCGTCGGCGAACAGCCCGTCGATGAACCCCTGGTGCGAGCCCACGTCAAGAGCGTCGAACAGTTCGGTGCGCACCCCGCAGTTCAGCGTCTTCGCGGCGTCCGCGAGTCGCTGCTCGTTTCGCCCGGCGAGGATCACCTCGGCGTTGGACGGCAGGTTCAGCGCTGACAGGGTCGCCAGGCCGATCTCGGAAGTCCCGCCGAGCAGCAGGACCCGGGGGCCGCGCCCCGCGTCGTTATGGTCGGAAGTCATGCGTATAGCCCCGTTACGAAGAGAGCGAGCCAGGTCGCCTCGCAGGCTAGCATCAGCGCGTCCCGGGTGATCATGTCCTCCACCGGGCGGATCTCATGCTTGCCGGTCAGCACACCGAACCGGAACAGCGCGGCGGAAAGCGGGATCGCGCTGGCGATGTGCCACAGCCGGGTGGTGTCCTTCTCGCTGGCCGCCCACAGCAGGTAGGTCGCGATCATGGCCGCGCCGATAAGGATCTGCGCCAGGCGCAGCGCCGCGGGGGTGTAGTGGGCCAGCGTCGGGCGGTGCTTGATCCCGTGCTCACCCAGCGTGACCAGCTCGCTGTACCGCTTGGCCACCGCGACGCCGAGCGCACCCAGCGAGCAGACCAGCAGGAACAGCAGCGACAGCCGGACATGGGTCACGACCGCGCCGCCCACTACCCGCAGCAGGAAGCCGGAGGCGACGAAAATCACCTCGACGACAGGGATGTGCTTGAGTACCCCGGAGTACAAAAAGGACATCGCCAGGTAGGCGCCGGTGGTCGCCGAGAGCCACGGCACACCGGCCACCGGCCCGGCCGCCAGGGCTATAGCGGCGAATCCGACTCCCACGGCGATCGCGTGGGCCGGAGGGAGTTCACCGGAGGCAATGGGGCGGAACCGCTTCTTGGGATGCTGGCGGTCGCGTTCGGCGTCTACGGCGTCGTTCACCAGGTAAACGGCGGCCGATGCGCACAGGAAAGCGAAAGCGCCGAGCAGCGCGTAGGCCAGGCCGTTATTGCGGCCTAGCGAAGCGGCGGCCAGCGGCGCGGCGAAAACCAGCAGGTTCTTCGGCCACTGCCGGGGCCGGGTAGTCCGGACAACCGCTTTGAGCCAGCGGGCAGCCCGGACGAGCGGTGGCTCGTTGGCTGGACGCGCCGGTTGTGTTTGGGTGATCACCGTGGGTTAACCGCCGCCAGAAAGTCGCGGCTCATCGCCAGAGTCTGCACACCCAGTGCGGGCCCGTACACGCAAATCACCAGTCCGTCCCTTGTGATGCCGGTTCTTGAGCGCCACGCGTAGCAGGCCCCGCCGAGCGTCGCTCCACCAACTTGATAGCACATTATGGCTAGGTTTGGCGGGAATTCGACCGCTAGCGCACTCCGATCATGCCCGGGGCTATCCGCGGATCGCTACCCCGTGCAACCACTTTAACCGCCCAGTCGCTGTGCTGCCCAAACGACAGGTCAGTAAGCGCGATCGGTGATTCGATGCGGACTCGGCTTGACCAGCGGAACCGGGCCGCCATTCCAGTCGGCTTCGCGGATCGCCTTCATCGCGGCCTTGCGGGTCGCGGTGTCCATCCGGTCGATGAACAGCACGCCGTCCAGGTGGTCGGTCTCGTGCTGCAGGCAGCGCGCCATCACGTCAGTGCCCACTACCTGTACCGGATCGCCACGGTCGGTGAAGCCTTGGGCGACGGTGTTCTTCCGGCGCTTCACGTCGTAGTAGATGCCGGGGAATGACAGACAGCCCTCTTCGCCGTCCTCTTCCTCGTCGTCGGGGAAGTCCAGGCCCGGGTTGACCAGGTAACCGCGGCGGTCATCGACGTTGTAGGCGAACACGCGGAGCCCGATGCCGATCTGCGGCGCGGCCAGCCCGGCGCCGTTGGCGTCGCGGAGGGTGTCGACGAGATCCTTAACCACGTTCCGTAGCTGCTTGTCGAAATCAGTGACCGGATCCGCCGCGGTGCGCAGGATCGGATCGCCAAACAGCCGGATCGGGCGGATCGTCATGACCCGAGGTTATCGTGGGCGCCGGGGAATCGGGATTCTGGCACTCGGGCGCTGCCCCGGTGACGCGTCGGCGTTCCTGGAACCGAGCACGATCACGGCGATCAGTGATGAGAGCGGCAGCGCGGGCACCAGGTCGGGGACGTAGGCCACGAATACCCCGGCGAGTATCGCCCCGCTGGCCAGCCCGAGGAGAACTCCGGGGCGCCGCAGTCCCGGCCTCGAGCCGTCCGGAGCCGCCACCGAGGCGACGAGCGCGGTCAGCGTTCCGGTCAGGAACGTGGTCGAGACCTCCTTCAGCCCCATGTCGTTCACGGCGGCGGACTGGATGCCCATCGCGGAGGCGGCGAGCACCAGCAGCACGAACTGGGTCACGCCGGCGGGCCTGCTGCCGGTGGCCTCCCAGCCGACCGTGACTCCGGCCATCAGCAGGAACTCAAGCAGAAATGCCATGGTGATGTGCGGCGGCCACGGGGAATCGAGTTCGGTAGCCCGGACGCGCCGAGCGTGGAACCACTCGACCCGCGTCCCGACCGCGACCCCGATGATGTAGCCGGCGATCGCGGCCACCGTGTGCGCGGCCAGCGATACCGACCCGCGCGCCAGCGAAAGACCGAACACCACGATGTTGCCGGTCATGACGCTCGCGAAGACGTTACCGAAGCGAGTGAAGCTGGCGACATCCGTCGCACCGGACCCGAACGTCAGCAAAACGGCGATCACGGTCATGACCTGGCGGGACGGGCGCATGGAACTCACCCACGCAAGGACACCATCTCCGCAGCAGGACCGCCAAATCAGAATGCTGCTAAATCAGAGTGCAGAGTGCGGGGAGGAAAGAGGAGACGGCACCTGTCTTTCACTCTTTCCTCCCCGCGACCCCCACAGCGAGAGCCGGGCCAGGTAGGGCCGGGATCACCCAGTCCAGCTCCATCCCACGCTTATAGGACGCACCGGACCGGGCCTACGGTTCCCGCTCGATCCGCACTGATCGTGCCCATGCCGGCCCAGTAGCCCCATCAGTCCCCAGAATCCCGCATACCACACGCATCCCCTTGGGCGCGGAGGACGGCCAGGGCGTGAACCCGTCGGTCAGCACCACAGTCACCCCAGGCCGGGGCCGCAGCCGCTCCGCCGCCGCGATGCCGGAGCCCATGTTCGTGCCGCCGCCACCGGTCAGGATCACGTCGCTGACCGAGGTCACCCGCCGCACGGAGGACACCGCGGCGTCACACGCCAGCAGACGCAGCGACAGCCCGAGAGCGTGCAGCAGTCCCTCGACCTCGGCCAACGCGAGAGCGAGCAGGCTATCGGTCATGGAGCCCGACGTGTCGCACACCACGGCGACCTCAGGGATCGGCCGCCGCAACGCGGGCAGCACCACCCCGGGAACCGCGGTGGCCCTCCTCGATGGCCGCCGGTAGGAGTAGTCCACCGCGCCGGCCACGTCGGCGATCGCCCGCCTGAGCTCGGCGGCCAGCAGCCGCCGCCAGTCGACCCGCGGCGTCAGCACCTGCGACGCCCAGCGCCGCAGCCCGGCCGGCACCGACCCCGGCTCCCGCAGCACGTCCTGCGCCACCTGCCGCCGCAGCAGGTCGCTGCGCCATGGGTCGAGCCCCGCCTGTTCCTGCTCTTGTTCGCCGTCCCGCTCGCCGTCCCCGCCTCCGTCGTCACGGCCGTGCGCGCCGCTCCCGCAATCTCCCCATTGACCATAACGATGTGACTCACTCTGCCTGGACGCCCCGAAGTACTCCTCGGCGAGCTTGCCGGTTGGCATCCCGAGGTCCTGCGGTAGCACCGGCTCTCCGGGTAGTTCCAGCCCGGCGGTCACCAGGTCGTCATTGATCTCCGCGTCGGCGGCTTGGATCCACGCGGCCGAGTCCTCGGAGTCAACGGGGATCGAGCGCGCTCGTTCGGCGTGATCGCGCAGTAGGTGGCAGACGTGATGCACGAGCACGGATCCCAGCTGGGCAGGCGTCCAGTTCGCGGCGACGGCGGGGTCGGCGCGCAGCCGCCAGCGTTCGTCGACGCACACGTTGCCGCTGCCCGGAGCCACGCTCACCTGCGTGCCGAAGATCCCGGTGGCCAGGTACGGGAACCGGGTCGCCGCCCACAGCCGGGCTGCCGCCATGCCCGGGATGCTCTGCTCGCCTGGGATGGGATTCATGTCAGCAGGCCAGCCGACTTCAGCACCGGGGCGAACAGCTTGATCTCCGCGGGCAGCGGTGCTCCCTCGGGACGGCAGCGGGCCAGCGTGCGCGCGGCGACGGCGGCGATGTCGGGCACCTTGTCCGCCACCGTGCCCAGCACCCGCCAGCCCGCTGCCCAGCGCTCAGCGTCCGGCTGGGCCGCGACCGCCGCCGCGATGGAGGCGAGCGCGGCGTAGGCTCGGTCGCCGCGTTCTGGCAGCACGAAGGATGCCGGGTCCGCGAGTACCGCCTCCGGGTCGGGCAGGTCCATCTCGAGCAGCCAGGTGAGGAACTCCACCGCCGCCCCGTCACCGACCGCGCCCCTGACCAGCTCGGCGCGAGCCTGCTCGCTGGCTCCGCAGGCGCCGGCCGCCGCCATCAGCCGGGCGGTCATCTCCCAGGTGCGCGGTGAGGGCCAGCCCTTGCCCGCGGCGGAGGCATCACCGGGGGGAGCGATGGCTAGCGGCGGACGGGCGTGCAGGAAGGCGGCGACCAGGCCGCGGGACAGGTGCTCCTCGGCTTCCCAGCCGTCCGGCAGGAACGGCACGTGCGGCGGGTCGAAACCGGCGGCCAGTCCCTCGGCGACCGCACGCGGGCTGGTCTCCCAGGACAGGTGGCACAAACGGTTGGCCAGCGGCGCGGACAGGTCCCAGCCGTCGGCGGCCTGCTCGGGCGGGTTCGCGGCCGCGACGATCGCGATTTCGGCCGGCAGCGTGAGGTCGCCGACGGTTCGTTCAAGCACGACGCGCAACAGGGCGGCCTGCACGGCCGGCGGCGCGGTGGACAGTTCGTCAAGGAACAGCACGCCCCGTCCGGCCTCTTTCAGCCGTGTCGCCCACAGCGGCGGCGCGAACCGCACCGAGTCCCCGACCACAATCGGCAGCCCGGCAAAGTCCGAAGGCTCGCGGATCGAGGCGATCACCGTCTCGCACGGCAGTTGCATAGCGTCCGCCATCGCCCGGATAGCGGATGTCTTGCCGGTCCCGGGGGCTCCCCAAAGCAGTACCGGGACCCGCGCCGCAACGGCGACTCCGAGTGCCTCGGCCGCGTATGTACTCATAGCTCTCAGTGTGGACCTCGACGGGCAGTGAACTCGACCGGTTTCACCCCGGGTTCGCGCAAGGCGAGCACCCGCGCCTCCGGCCAGCCCGGCTCATTGACAGCGACGACGAGATGCCCATTTGCCATCTCAAGCCCGCAAGCCCACACTTCCCAGAGCCAGCTAACCGGCAAAGCCACCCAAGCCTCGTCGCCCGCCGCGAACACAGTCCCCCAGCCTGGGCCTTCGTGCACGGCCACAGTCACGTCGTCCGGATTGATGTGAAGCCAGCTCGCGACCACAGGCGCGGCGCGTCCAGCGAGCGCAGCGGTGAGCGCTGGGGACGAGTCGCCCGGCGTTCTGCTCCCGCCGGGCGAAGCGTCCCCGGCGTTCGCCGCCCCCACCGCAATGCAACCAGCAAGACGCACCTGAAACTCGTACCCCAGCGCCAGCAGCCGCAGCAGCTCCAGATGCCGCGCGCGGGAGCGCAGGGCTTCGTCGCGCATCTGGCGCATGCGGGGTGGGGCGTTCGGCGGGAGGCTGGTGGGGATCGGCATGGCGGCGCGGCCGGATAGGGTTACGGCGCTTCGCTGGGGAGACTCGAACGTTTCTACGTCGTTCCAGGACACTGTGATGCGGTCCTCGGCCGAACGCGGGAGGATCATCAGCAGGTCAACGTCGGTCTTGCGGTGATTCCAGGCTTGGGCGATGTGGAGGCATTCGGGGGTGACGCCGCCTAGGGCGGACAGGACTAGCTCGGACTCGATGTCGGGGTGTCCGGCGAGATGGAGTTCGCCGTTATGAAACTGAATCTCGTGCCATTGGTCGGCGCACGGGACGTAGGCGTCGGCGGGAGGGAGTGACTGGTACCAGGCCATCAGCCTTGCACCTTCGCGTTGATGGTTGTCTGGGCGGTGCTGTCGGTGATTGTGACCTGGACGCTGGTGACATCCCGGCCTAGGGGTGGATGCCAGGCCAGGGCGGCCGAGACCAGGCCGCTGGAGTGGGCGCGGAAGTCGTCGGACGCGACGAGATGCCAGTGATCGGTGTCGTCGTGCGCCCAGACGGACAGCGGAACCTCGGGCGCGGTCGGGAGGGCGGGCCGGGGCCCGTGCGACCAGGCCCGGTACGACCACGGGCGGCGGCGGGGATCCTCCTGCATGACCAGGTACAGCCGCGATCGGCTCAGCCCGGTGATCACGCCGCGCATCCCCGGAAGCGGCAGGGCCAGCGGTGTCACCGCCGAGTCCTCGCGCACGGACGGCTGGCGGAGCCGGGCGAACTGGGTGAGCGCGCTGCGCCACGGCTCGGGAAGCTCGGTCGGCGTCGGCAGCCCGGTGCCAGACAGACCCAGGTGCTGGGCGAGGGCGGCGAGCTGGCCAGGCACCTGGCTGTCGGCTGCCAGCAGGCCCGCCGCCTGGAACACCGCGACGGGCGCACCGAGCGATGACGTCCCAGGCGGGCGCCCGCTGGAGGCCGCGGTCAGGATGGCTTCCGCGCGGCGGATCAGGACACGTTCGGCAATGGATTCGGCGACCGGGCTGGTCTCGATGTCGGGACTGGCCGTGAGATCCAGCCGTAGTCGCTCCGATTGGTTCTCGTAGATGGTCAGCTGGCGAACCGACGGTGGCGGCACCGGATCCAGTTCGAGCGCGACCGGGGAAGCGAGGGTGAACGTATAGCGGACGCCCGCTTCGTCGGTGGCGGTCAACGAAGCGACGTCCTCCAGCGGCACCGGCTCACCGGTCCGGCGCATGGCCACAACGAAGACGCTGTGCGCAGTGCGCACGACCGACCCCACGTGGATGGGACCAGTGCGGCCGGCCATCACCTGCTTCGCCGGAATGACCTGCCACGGCTGGTCAGGTAGCTCCTGGTCAGGGAACTTCGCTCGGCGGAAACCGAAGGCTTGTGCCTGCCCGGAGCGGATGGCGAACGCCAGGTCCGCCGATGCCACGATGGCCTCCGCGGTGTCCTCAGGCACGGCGCCCGCGTCGGTCAGCAGGGCGCCCGCCTGGCGTAGTCCGTCGGGGCCGCGGCCGTCACGAATGTCGCGCTCGGCTAGCAACCGGAGGTAGGTTTCGGCGCGGTTCACGAAAGTAAGCGTATGGATGAAAAGAGGCGCCTGGCTCGGTGGACGGGGGTGTGTCCGAGCCAGGCGCCCGAGGCACCCGGACAGACGGGGGCACCGTCCGGGCGCGCGAGCCAACGACGCGAGCGGGAACTCGCCGTCAGCTGCTTACATATGACATGGTGGCCCGCCAACCTGCGAGCGATGTGAGCCTTTCCTTAGCAAACGCTCTGAGTAGCTCGCCTAACTAAGCGAAAGCGGGCAGAACGGCTGGTCGCCGCTCTGCCCGCTCCCGGGAATTGCCTGGTCAGGACCTAGCGAAATCCTCGGCGAGCTTGGCTACGTTCGGGGTGCCAAGCCCGGTGCTCGGGTTGTACAGGGCGTGGGACCTGCCGCTGTAGTACAGATTGTCGTTGCTGGTACCGGTGGTGTCCAGCGGGGTGAACGGGTCGCTGCCGGACTCCGCGAACCGGTAGATCGACGGGTTCCAGAGGCCAACCCGGTGTCCGACGTACGCGTCGATGAGCGCGGTCACGCCGTTCAGCTGCGGGGAGACGAAGCTGGTGCCACCCAGCCGGCCTGCGCCGTGCTGCTGGCCAGCGGGTCGTACAGCAGGTAACCGGTGAACGGGTCCGCGTCGGCAGAGACGTCGGGGACGGCGCGTCCGGTGCTGTTGTAGCCGCTGCTGACGCTCGGCTTGAGGTTGATGTCCCAGGCGTTCGGGACGTCGAGCCCATCGGTTTCCGTGTAGTCCGTCGGAGTCAGGTACTCAACCGCGCGGAACTGGCCGGTCAGGCCCTCCTGGTAGTAGGGGATCCTCTCCAGCACGCTGAATCCGCCGCCGGTACCGGTGTCGAGGTCCTCGGAGATCGCCTGATCCTCGGAGGTGACGCCGGGGAGGCCCAGCTGGGACCAGTAAGGCCACAGCCAGTCCCAGCCCCACGCCCGCTGGCTGGGGATCTTGACGTTGACGGTCTCGGTGGTGCCGGTGAAGCTAACCGTGCCGCCGAGCGTGGTGCCGCCTGCCGCGGTGGTGTACGGGCTGTCGGCCGGGTTGTCAACCGCGAGGTTGGTGGTCAGGGCGTCGCCGGTCGCGTCGTAGGCGCCCTGGTCACCGGCTGAGGCGAACGAGCTCTCATCCTGAACGGCCAGCTCTTCGTAGGCCTGGTCGAAGGCCGCGGCGTACGCGGTGGACTCGGTACCGTCGTTGACCGACTCCTGCAGGTAGGTCTCCGACTCGCCCCAGCTGGTGGACAGCGTGGCCACCGTGTTGGCCGAGGCCGCCGAGTAGAAGGCGTCGGCGAAGCCATAGTCCGTGTTCGGGGCTTGGTAGACGATGATGTTCGCGTCCGGAGCCAGCGCGCCGGACTGCTCGACGTCCAGGTCGGTCTCGCCAGACCCGGCGTCCTCGTTCGGCGCGCCCGGGCCGCCATCGACGTTGTCGACCGTGATCCGGTTGGCCTTCGTGCTGATGTGCAGCACGTTGTTCCAGAAGTAGGTGGGAGCGCTCGTGCTCAGCGCGGCCAGCGTGACGATGCCGAGCGTCTCTCCGGCGCCGGTGTCACCCGCCTGGTACAGCGGATCCACGTTGTACTGCTTGGCGAAGTCCGCCGGGGTCAGCGTGCCCGTGTAGACGGTGCTGCTGCTGGAGGCCGGCGTCGTCGACGTGTCGGTCTTTTCCGGCGTGCGCGTGAGGTTGGTGGTGAAGCCCGAGTAGTTGGTCAGGCCAAGTACCGACAGCACGATGCTGCCGCCGCAGTTCTCCGGCAGCCGCGGGCTCTGCTTGGTGCCGTGGATGTGCTGGGCGGGGATCCCCTGCTGGCCGTCATGCGCCTTGACCGCCGGGACGTAGTAGTTCTGCTGCGTCACCGACAGCGCGCTGTCGAACTCGCCGGCCGTGCCGTTCGCCACCACGTCCAGGCCATCCGCGTACGCGGTGGTCTTGATGCCAAAGGACTTCAGGTAGCCCTCGAGAGCCGCGATCGCCTGGGGGGTCTGGCCATACCGCTGCGCGAATTCCCTGACGCTCAGCTGCTCATGCCCGGTCAGCGCGGCCTTGGAGAGTTCAGCGGAGTTACGCGCCCGCAGGACGAACGACACAGTCTCCGCTGTGCTCGGGGGAGTGTTGCCGAAGACGCTAGCGTCCTTCAGTGCCGCCACGCCGATGCCCTGCGAGACGGTGACCTTCTGCGAGCTCGCGGCGCTGGGCGACGCGGCTGCGGTCGAGGCGATCAGGGCGGCCGCGGGGATGATTGCGGCGGTTGCGGCGGCCGCGACGGTCCGGCGCCGCTTAGCGTGCCTGGGAACCTTCAAAGGGGGGTCTCCTCATGATGCGGTTTTCTCGGTTCACCCGAGATCCGGTACTGGTTCCCGCCCCTTGCACATCGCGCGCATCCAGCCACACGCGTGATGCTAGAAGCCCCGTGCACATCTCAGGTGAAATCCCGCCATACGTTAGACCCTGTTATTATTTGCGCGCAATATACGCGTAGTAGTACGTATCTCACTAGGCGTGTGTTTACGCATGTGAACCCCTTGAGGGGTGGGGTGAGTGACCGCGCGGGTGACGCACAGTTAACAAATAACGAAATCGTTGCGGTTGGGTGTTGCATCCGCTGCGTAACCGCGGTGATCACAGAACGCTGGTCACGCGACAGAACGCTTGCTGCGCCAGAGAACTACAGGACGCTGGTCACGCCGGAGTCGGTCTGACGCTTGTCGCCGCCGGTGTTGGCGCCGCCCTGTGGAGGAACACTCGCCGAGGTCCAGCAGCGCACAATGTCGCGCATCGAGAGCAGCCCGACCACCTGCGGACCCTCGACAACGACCAGGTGCCGGAACCCGCCGCGAACCATTGCGGCCGCGGCCTCTTCGAGCGTCCAGTTCCGCGCCGCGAACACCAGATCCTGGGTGCAGTGCTGGCCCGCCAGCTCATTATCCGGGTCCTCGCCGGCCCCGATCGAGTTCAGGATGTCGCGCTCGGTCAGGATCCCGACGCCCGCGTCTTCCGGGTCGCTCACCACCGCGGCGCCCACCCGCCGGGACGCCATCATGCGGGCGGCCTCTCGGATCGAATGCGTCGGTCCGACCGTGAGAACCAACTCCGACATGCCATCTTCGACCTTCATCGGCGGCCCACCTCCTCGGGGGTCCCGTTGCCGGGCGAGCTTGTGAACTTGTGAAATACCCCATGCCCGGGACTGGGAAACACCCCGAAAGCTGATTCTTCCCCGCGCCCCGCTCGCGTCTTGCTCGCGCCCGGCCCGCACCCCGCTCGCGTCTTGCTCGCGCCCTGCTCGCGCCCCATGGATGTCCCATCGAGGGCGGTATAGCCCCAGCGATGTCCCATCGATGGCGCCCGCGCCCAACCGGCGCCCGCGCCCAACCGGCGTCCAGCCGGCGCCTAGGGCGGGTTCAGGGGGTGGGCTGCAGGAGGTCGAGCACCTCTTCGTGCAGCACGCCGTTTGTGCAGACGACGCTGCCGCCGTCGGGTACCGCCCGCCCGCTCAGGTCGGTGAAGCGGCCGCCGGCCTCGGTGACGATCACCTGCAGCGCGGCCAGGTCCCACAGTGAGACTTCCGGCTCGGCCGATATCTCCGTCGCACCCTCCGCCACCAGCATGTGCGACCAGAAGTCCCCGTATGCCCGGGTGCGCCACACCGATCGGGTCAGGTCCATGAAGCCAGGCAGCCGTCCCTGTTCCTCCCAGCCGGAGAGGCTGGAGTAAGAGAACGACGCGTCGGACAGTTTTGTCACCGCGGACACGGTGCAACGGCTTGCCTTCGTCAGCGAGCGCCCGGTCCACGCTCCGCCGCCCGCCGCCGCCCACCATCGGCGGCCCAGCGCGGGAGCGGAAACGACCCCGACGACTACATCGTCACCGTCCATTAGGCCGATCAAAGTCGCCCATACGGGCACGCCTCGCACGTAATTCTTGGTGCCATCGATTGGGTCGATGACCCAGCAGCGGGGACCGCTTCCTGTTTTGCCGTGTTCCTCGCCCAAAACGGCGTCCCTAGGACGTGACCGGCGCAAGAGGTTACGGAGGGATTCCTCGACCGCGTGATCGGCGTCTGATACGGGCGTCAGGTCGGGTTTGCTCTCTACTCGCAGGTCGAGAGCGCGGAACCGTCGCGTCGTGATGTCATCGGCGTTGTCCGCGAGGACGTGCGCGAAGCGCAGTTCGTCGTCGTAGTGTGCCACTCGCGAAACGGTACCGTCTGGGACATCGCGCTGGCCAGGTAAGGGCTTGCGTCGCGTGGTCATACTGAGATGTATGGGACTGTCTGACCCCCCGGAACAGGTCCGCGCGTTCCTTCTGCACGGGCGCATCACGGGGTATCCGAAGAATCCGGAAAGACGGCGGCTGCTGCTGGAGCAGGTGGCGCTGGAATTCGAGCCGGGACGTTACTTTCCGGAAAGTAGCGTAAACGAGGTGCTCAAGAGGATTACCGACGATCCGGCCACCCTGCGGCGGTACCTCGTCGAGCACGAGTTGCTGTCCAGGTCACCGGACGGCGTTTACTGGCGCTCGGGCGGCCCGGTACCTGTGCACTAGTCTGACTGGGTGCGCGTAGCGACCTGGAACGTGAACTCCGTAAAGCAGCGCGTGCCGCGGCTGCTTCCCTGGCTCGACCAACGTCAGCCAGACGTGTTGTGCCTGCAGGAACTGAAGGTGTCCCAGGAAGCGTTCAGCGCGCTGCTCGGTGCCGAACTCGCTGAGCGAGGTTATGAGTTCGCCGCGCATGGCCAGCCGCAGTGGAACGGCGTCGCGATCCTGTCACGGGCCGGACTCGGCGACGTGGTGCGCGGCCTTCCCGGAGAGCCTGGCTTCCCGGGCCCCGAAGCACGGGCGATCACCGCGACCTGCGGTGGCGTTCGCATCACGTCCGTGTACGTACCGAACGGCCGGGTTCCGGATTCCGACCACTACGCGTACAAGCTCTCGTGGCTCGAGGCGCTGCGCGGCATGGTCGCCGCGGAATCCGCGACCGGGATTATCGTGGCCGGCGACATGAACATCGCGCCGACCGATGCGGACGTGTTCGACCCCGCGGCGTACGTGGGGCAAACGCACGTGACACCGCCGGAACGCGAAGCGCTCGCGGAGCTAGAAGCGACCGGGCTGAGCGACGTGGTCCGGGATCACTGGCCGACGGAGAAGGTTTTCACCTACTGGGATTACCGGGCCGGGATGTTCCACCGGAACCTGGGGATGCGTATCGACCTGATCCTGGCCAGCGCACCGGTCGCCGCGCGGGTGCAAGCGGCCTGGGTAGACCGCGAAGCCCGCAAGGGCACCGGTCCAAGCGACCATGCCCCGGTCATCGCGGACCTAGACGAAGCCCCCGACGGCGACATCGGTCCCCTGGTCCCGCCCCCATCCGCCGCCCGCCCATCAAGGCCAGGCTCAGTAAAGCTCCCCCAGTCCCGCCCGTAACCCTGGACATTGGGAAGGATTTTTGTAGCTGGGGTCTCTGTCGCATGACTCGCGACGCAGGACTGTCGGTTCCGGGTCGCTCCAGGCTTCAGCAGCATCGGTGTGGCGTTGGTGCTGTCCCGGTGGCATGAATGCGGCATCGATGTCGTTGGCTCGCGCTTCCGGGCAGGCGGCTGACCGCCGCAGACGCATCCGGCAGCGTCCCGGGCCAGCGTCCGTGCCGCCGCGGCTGGCCGGTTTGCCGGGATATCGCCCGGTTGCGCCGGCCGTTGCTGGCGCCCCGAAGTCCGCGGGATTGTGGTGGGTGCTGCCCTGCCCGGCCAAGAGCCTTGGCAGTGCAGCACCCACCACAATTGTCGGGCCTGGCGGTGAGGGGAAATGGCATATATGTTCGGTTTGTGAACCTCCGGAGAGTCTATGGCGGCGCTTCGTGCGGGCGCTTGCAACGAACGAGGGAGTTCCTTGCCATGCGGGGGTGGTGAGATGTGAGGTATACGGAGAATCACCCGATTGAGCAGCCTTGACGCTGGCACGGCAGCAGTCGCGCGACAGCCTCTAGGGGTACACCGATCCTTCGCGTTAATTCTCGACGGGACTGATGTTACCCGTGGGGCGCCGCATCGTCGGGGCGCCGCGTTCGTGGACAGTTCAGGGCTCATGGACACGTGAACTGTCCGCGAACATGGGTGAGGGCGGCGCGCATTCGGGGTGAAGATTTTGGTGGAGGCGCAGGGGCGCGGAAATGGGGAGGCGCGGAAATGCGCAGGGGGCGAAACGCGGGGGCGCGCTAAGAGGTCAAGCATCTGTGGTGGCGAGGCTGCGGAGCAGGCGGCGTAGGGAATCCAGGCGGGCTGTCGCGTTGTGGGCGGTAGCCCACTCGTCGAGGGCGCAGTCGGGGCCTAGGTGGTCGTCGCCGGGCGGGCAGTCGGCGGTGCCTTCCGCTAGGTCGCCGAAGGCCTCTACGACCCGGGCGGGGGACACGTGGCCTAGGCCGAAACCGCGTACGCCGGGGGTATCGATCAGCCACCCGTCATCGTTGGCGAGCGGGACCGCCACCGCCGACGAGGACGTGTGCCGTCCCCGGCCGGTTACCGGGTTTACCGTACCCACGGCGCGCGATGCGGATGGGATCAACGCGTTCACCAGTGTGGACTTGCCCACGCCGGATTGACCAATCAGCACGCTGATCCGGCCCCGCAGCGCCGAACGCAGCTGCCCGAGCGTCCGAGCTGGCAACGGCCTGCGGGTGGTGATCATCGGGATGCCGAGTGGCGCATACAGCGCCCGCACCTTGCGGGACGACCCGAGGTCGGCTTTGGTCAGCACCAGCAGCGGTTCGAGCCCCGCGTCGTACGCGGCGACCAGGCAGCGGTCGACGAACCGTACGCGCGGCTCTGGCGATGCGAGGGAGCACACGATGACGAGCTGGTCCGCGTTCGCGACGATGACCCGCTCGACGGGATCGGTGTCGTCCGCCGAGCGGCGCAGCTCGCTGGAGCGGGGAAAGACACGCACGATCCGCGCGAGAGTCCCGGGCGCGCCCGACGTGTCGCCGGCGAGGGCCACGTTGTCGCCGACCACGACCGAGCCCTTGCCGAGCTCGCGGGCCTTCATCGCCGTGATGACACTGCCAGCGAGCAGACAGCCGTAACGACCGCGGTCCACGCTGACCACGAACGCGTCGACCGCGTCGGCGTGCGCGGGACGCCGACGGGTGCGCGGCCGGGAACTTCGGCCCGCGCGGACCCGGATGTCGTCCTCGTCGAGCGTTCTCAGCGGTCCGGCTCCGAAAGCATCGAAGACCAGACCTCGATGAACGAGGGGAACGTCTTGCCAACAGTCTCCGCGTTCGCGACCTGCAAACCCGGGACCACGAGGCCAAGGACGGCGCCGGCCATCACCATCCGGTGATCGTCGTAGGTCTCAAACGGCCGGTCACCCGGCGACAGCGGCCGCGGGTTGATGACCAGGCCGTCGGGCAGTTCGGTTACGTCCCCGCCGAGGGCGTTGATCTCCTTGGCCATCGCGGCCAGCCGGTCGGTCTCGTGCCTCCGGGTGTGCGCGAGCCCGGTGAACTTCGACGGCGAGGACGCGACGGCCGCGACCGCGGCCAGCACCTGCGCCAGCTCGGGGATGTCTCGCAGGTCCGCGGTAATGCCGCGGACCTCGCCGGAGCCCTTGATCACAAGTCCGGCCGGAGTAAACGTGTGCGTCGCGCCCATCGACGTGACCGCGTCGAGAATCGCGTCGGCCGCTTGCAGGCTGTCGGACGGCCAGCCGGGAATCGTCACCTGGCCCCCGGTGACCAGCGCGGCGGCGAGGAATGGCCCCGCGTTGGACAGGTCGGGCTCGACCGTGAAGTCACCGAGATTGATCGGCCCCGGTGAAACTCGCCACCCGTCGGATCCGACCGCGGAAGCCGAGACCCCGGCCAGAGACAGCATGCGCAAGGTCATCTCGATGTGCGGCAGCGACGGGACGGGCGGCCCGGAGTGCTGCACCTCCACCCCGTCCTCGAAACGCGCCGCCGCCAGCAACAGCCCGGACACCAGCTGCGAGGAGCCGGAGGCGTCCAGCGTGACGCGCCCCCCTGGCACCCGGCCCGTGCCGCGCACGGTGAACGGTACGACATCGCCGTCGATGGAGACGCCAAGCGCGCGCAGCGCCCCGAGCAGTGCACCGACCGGCCGCTCGCGCGCCCGCGTGTCGCCGTCGAACGACACGGTTGCGGCGGTGAGCGCCGCCACCGCGGGAAGGAACCGCATCACTGTGCCAGCGTTGCCCACGTCGACGCCGACCGCGCCGGACACGGGTGTGCCCGAGGTGATGGAGAGCGACGTTATGGACTCATCAATGTCGTAACCGAGGGTGCGAAGTGCGGCGGTGGCCAGTGACGTGTCGCGGGCACGCAGCGGCTCGCGGATTACCGATGGCGAGGCCGAGAGGGCCGCCAGCACGAGGGCGCGGTTGGTGATGGACTTTGAGCCGGGCAGCCGCACCGTAGCGCGCACCGGTGCGGGCGCGGCCGGCGCCTGCCAGGTTCCGTGAGACATACTGGCAGGGTACCCGGCTTCGCCGCCGGTGCCTGAGACGTCGGACGTTGACGGAGGCGAAAACGGGTTTGGCGATGCCAATTTCTGGTTATGAAATGCCAATCCGGAGGTGTCCATGTGCGGTCGTTTTGTCTCTGCGCGAAAGCGCCAGGAACTTCTGGCGGAGTTCGCCGTCGAGCGTGACCGCACGCCCGAGGAGAAGCCAGCCGACTACAACGTCGCTCCCACCAAGCAGATCTACGCGGTGATGGATCGGGTGGAGGTGGCGAAGGGGGCAGGGGAGGCGGGCGGGGGGAAGCCGGAACGTGAGCTGCGGCTGGTTCGCTGGGGACTTGTCCCGTTCTGGGCGAAGGACCCTTCCGGCGGCGCGCGGTTGATCAACGCGCGCGCCGAGACGGTGGCGACCAAGCCCGCGTATCGCAGTTCGTTCGCCAAGCGGCGTTGCATCATTCCCGCGGACGGCTACTACGAGTGGCAATCTCTTGCCAAGGGTGACGGTAAGCCCGTCAAACAGCCGTTTTACATCCACCGGGAAGACGGCGGAATCCTCGCGTTCGCCGGAATCTACGAGCTGTGGCGCGACAAGAACGTGCCGGAGGGTGCCGATGACGCGTTCCTCTGGACCGCGTCGATCATCACCACGGACGCGACCGACGAACTCGGCCAGATCCACGACCGGATGCCCATGCTGGTGGCCTCCGATAACTGGGCGGACTGGCTTGACCCCCAGAACAAAGACACCAAACACCTCATGGCGACGATGCTGCCCGCTGTCCCGGACAATGCCGGCGAGCTTACGTCGTACCCCGTATCAACGGCCGTCAACTCTGTGCGCAACAACGGGCCGACCCTTGTCGAGCCCGCGTCCGCCGGAGGTTAATCCGACGACCGCCCCTGTTCCGAACGCAGGAGGCGAGACCCCCCGTGGACCTGAGTGCTGCCCGTAAGCGCCTAGAGGAAATTCGCGACGACCTGGACAGGTCTATCTCGGTGCTGCGAGGTGAACACCAGGATGACCGGGGAGCCTCCACGTCGGATGTCTCCGACGCCGGATTGCGGTTGTCGGAGGCGGCGGGCAGCGAGGCGCTGCTCCAGCACGCGACCTCACAGCGGGGCGAGATTCTGGCCGCGCTGGCCAGGATCGAGGACGGTTCCTACGGACACTGCGTCGACTGCGCCAAGCCCGTTCCTGAGGGACGGCTCGAGGCCAGGCCGGATGCGTCCCGGTGCGTTGCCTGCCAGGGCAAGCGGGACCGGCGTCGGCGCTAATGGCTTTCTGGCCGACACGACCAGCTGAGTGCCGACCGAATCGTCAGGCCGGGCGCGCAGTTCGGTCTCGACGAGACGCGCGAGGCTGGTGCGGGAGTCGCGCAGCAGGTAGTTCACGGTCTTAGCGGCGAGCACGGTCCGCGGCCTGATCCAGGAGATGTCGAGACCGTTGTCCGTGAAAAGCTCACGAAGGTGTTCGGTGCCGTAACAGCGGGTGATCGTCCCGTCCGGCCACGGCACCAGGACCACCTCGGCCCGGGGCAGGTCGGCGAGTTCCGGCCAATGCTGGTGCTCGGCGAGCACCGCCATGCCGAACACCAGCGAGTCCACGCAGGCAAGGACCCGCCCGGACGGCCGTAGCACCCGGCTGATGTCCGCGACTAGCGATTCGGCGGCCAGGGTCAGCGAGAGGGTGCGGCCTTCGGCGATGACCCCGTCAGCGCACCCGTCCGCGAGGAAGCTGAGGCTAGGAAGATCAGCTATTACATCGCAAAACGATGATGCCTGATCCCCCGGCTCGGGCGCGTCTTCCTGGTCTCGGTCGGCCGTGGGCGGCAGCACCCGCAGGACGCTATGACCGGCCCGGGCGGCGAGCATTGCGGTATGTGTGGAAGGCCCAGATATGTCCACGAGTACCCGGCCGGTCGCTGGCAGCCACGCCTGGAGCTGGGCCCGCCCGACCGCATCCTGGAAACGCCAATAGGCCGCGAGGGAGCCCATAGAGGCAGTCTTCCCCATCCGTGATCGTGGAATGCGCGCGGGACGGTTCGTGTTTAAGGCGGCATGGTCGCCTCTGTAACTACGCCCGCCCGTGTGGAAGCGGGCAGAAGCCGGGTATCCTCGTACGGTCTTCCCGATGGATGGGATGCGAACCAGGAGGGGGTGGGTCCGGTAGCGGAAACGCTCGAAGAGCGCGGCGCGCGTTTTGAGGAAGAGGTCATGCCCTTCCTCGATCAGCTGTATTCGGCCGCCCTCCGGATGACCCGCAACCCGGCGGACGCCGAGGATCTCGTTCAGGAGACCTTCGCCAAGGCGTACGCCTCGTTCCATCAGTTCCAGCCCGGCACCAACCTCAAGGCCTGGCTGTTCAGGATCCTCACTAACACCTTCATCAACACTTACCGCAAGCGCCAGCGAGAACCACAGCGCTCGGGAGCAGAGGAAGTTGAGGACTGGCAGCTCGCTCGCGCGGCCTCGCACACCTCTGGCGGACTGAAGTCAGCCGAGTCCGAGGCGCTAGAGCGGCTGCCCGACTCCGATATCAAGACGGCGCTGCAGGAGCTTCCTGAGGAGTTCCGGATCGCGGTGTACCTGGCCGATGTCGAGGGGTTCGCCTACAAGGAGATCGCCGACATCATGGGCACGCCGATCGGCACGGTCATGTCCCGCCTGCACCGTGGTCGGCGTCAGCTCCGGGACCTGCTCCAGGACTACGCGGTCGAGCGCGGGCTCGCCTCGGCGGATGGCGGGAAGGACCGGTTATGAGCTGCGGGAAACCTCACGACGTACCGTGTTCCGAGGTACTGGACCGGGTGTACAGCTACCTCGACGGGGAGATGTCCGACACGGACTGCCTCAAGATCCGCGAGCACTTGGAGGAGTGCGGGCCGTGTCTGCAGGAGTACGGCCTGGACGAGGCAGTCAAGCGGCTGGTCCACAAGCACTGCGGCTGTGACCCGGTGCCGGCGGACCTGCGGGCAAAAGTCCTGGTGAAGATTCGCGAGGTGCGAGCGGAGCTCGAGTTCACCGAGTAGCGTAGGGTCCGTAATTTTTGGGTCTGCGCGAATCGCCGTGATCACGTTATCCTAGTATCTGACGGCTCACGGTGAGCACGTGGCATCGCCCAACAAGGAGGCGTTCATGCGGGCGACTGATGAGTTCAGCACAATCGAAGGCAGCGCCGTCTTGATGAGTCGTCGCGGTGTTACCTGGTTGTAGGGAAGCCGCTAGGCGGCCGCGCGCATCCTCCGAGGGGGGGAGCTTGGGCAAGGTCTTCTCGGCAACGCGAATTTATGTCGGCACCGTAGTGCTGGCTGCGATCCTGTTGCCGGTGGTCGCGCCGTCGACGGTCCCAGACTGGCGAACCGTCGTCATCTTGTGCGTTCTCCTCGTCGTTTGTGAGCTGATGGCCACGCGTTCGCAGAACGTGGCATGGTCTCCTAACTCAGCGGCGATCCTCGCGGCCGTCGTGATGACTGGCCCGGTGGGCGCCGCCCTGGTGGGCGCTTGCACGGTGTTCCGCCACCGGCGCGGGCACGCGCCGACCAAGCGACTGTTCAACGTCGGCATGCTCGCGCTGAGCGGCTATCTGCCGAGCCGGGTTTTCATGCTGGCTGGCGGAGTCGTCGGGGTGCCAGGCCACACGTCGTTCCCCGGCATCATCGTCCCGTTCGCGGCCGCGGCGGCTTCGCACGTCTTCATCAACTACTCCTTGCTGTGGATAGCGCTCTGGCTGACCAGTGACCAAGCCCGCATGTTCCTGGACCTGAAGCTGATCATCACCGAGCTCGGGTACGCGGCGTTCGGGCTGCTGATCGCCGGGTTGTGGTCGGTCATCGGGCCGTTCGCGCCGGTGCTGGTGCTGATCCCGCTGTTCGTGTCGCGGTGGGCGGTGGCGCAGTTCGCGGAGCAGCAGCGAGCGTATGAGGCGACGGTCAGCGCGCTCTGCCAGGCAGTTGAGACGAAAGACTTTTACACCCGGGGACACAGCGAGCGGGTGTCGCGCGGATCGGTGATGATCGCGAGCGAGATCGGCATGCATACCGAGCGGGTCGAGGCGATCAGGTTCGCCGGCATGCTGCACGACGTCGGCAAGCTCGGCGTCCCCACCGAGGTGCTGCAGAAGACGGGCAAGCTCACCGACGAGGAGTTTGCCGCCATCCAGCTGCACCCGATGCGCGGCCTTGACATCGTGCGGGACATCGGTTTCCTCGACGAGGCGCTCGCGGGCATCATGCATCACCATGAGCGGATCGATGGCCGCGGCTATCCGATGGGGCTGGCCGGTGACGAGATCCCGGAGTTCGCCCGGGTGCTCGCGGTCGCGGACGCGTTCGACGCGATGACCTCCACCAGGTCCTACCGGGGCGCCCGGCCGGTGCCCGAGGCCATCGTAGAGCTGCGGAAGTGGGCGGGCACACAGTTCGATCCCGCGTTCGTGGACGCGTTCGTGGCCGCCGTCGAGCGGGACGGCTGGACCGCGCCTGGCCCGCCGACCGAGGAGCCCGAGCCCGTACCGCCGCCGGTGGCCGCCGCCAGGGACCATGATGATCCGGCTTTGAGCACCACCATCGAGAGCCTGTAGGGCGCCGGTGGCCGCCCGGCACTACGAGCCCCGCGGGTTCCCGCGGCAGGTCCTGGACTCTGGTCAGTCGCTGCTGGTCATTTTCGCTGGCGTACTGCTGATCGCGTGCGTAGCGCAGACCGCGGTGGCCGGAGTCCGTGACGCCCGGGCCGCCCTGGTCTTCGGCGCGCTGATCGCGTTCGGCGAGGTACTGCGGCTCAACCTGCCGGGGGAACGGGAGTCCGCGCCGATTGCCACGGCCGGCGCGCTGGCCTACGCCATGCTGATCCGGGTCGGCACCACCACGGCGCATCTGAGCGCCCAGCAGGTTGTCTCCATCACCGCGACCGGCATGGTCGTGGGGGCGCTGCCGCACTTGGCCGTCGGGCGTCCGGCGCGGCTGGCCGCGATGGCGGCCCGGCTGCTGGCGGTCGCCTGCGTCGCGGGAGTGTTCCGGCCGTTGATGAACGGACCGCTGGCCGGAGCCGGCTGGTGGGCGGACCTGCTGGTGATGACGGCGCTCGTCGTCCTGGCCTGGCTGGTCGAGGCGGTTATCGCGGCACTGATCCGCGCCGACGAACTGCGGGCACGGTTCGGGGTGTCGCTGGTGGACGAGATGCGGGTGCAGCTCCCACTGGGGGCCGCGGTCGGCGCGTCCGCACTGCTCATCGCGTTCGCCGCCGAGGTGATGGGACTGGCCGCGGTTGCCGTGTTCAGCGCGCCGTTGCTGGTTACCCAGGTGGCCTTCCGGCGGTACGCGGGCATCCGCGCGACTTACCTGCAGACCGTCCGCGCGCTGGCCCGGGTAACCGAGATCGGCGGGTACGTCGAGCCCGGACATTCCGCACGGGTGAGCCGGCTGGCGGTCTCGATCGGCCGGGAACTCGGGATGCCCGAGCCCGCGCTGCTGGAGCTGGAGTATGCGGCGCTGATGCACGATATCGGCCAGCTCTCGCTGCGCGAGCAGATACCGGGCGGCGCCACCGTTCTGGTGGATTCCGCCGAGCAGCGCCGGATCGCCGAGTATGGCGCGGAAGTCATCAGGCAAGCCCACGTGCTCGACCCGGTGGCAGAGATCGTCCGGCGGCAGAGCGAGCCGTACCGTCCGGCCGGCCGAATCGGCCGGCGAGGTGCCGCTGAGCAGCCGGATCATCCGGGCCGCGAACGCGTTCGATGACCTGGTCGGCTCCTCGGTGGAGCCGACTCGGGCCGCGGCGGCGGTGGAGCGGCTGCGGCTGGACACCGCTACCGAGTACGACCCCGCGGTGGTGGACGCCCTCGGCAGGCTGATCAGCCGGCGGTCTGTCCTCGGGGGGACTTGAGGGTCGGAGGCCCCCTCGGGTTAGGCTACTGGCGTGCTCGAATCAGTACTTGTCGCTAACCGTGGGGAGATAGCCCGCCGGGTAATCCACACCGCCCGCAGGCTCGACATGAAGGCGGTCGCGGTTTACTCCGACGCCGACTCCGAACTGCCGTACGTCTCCGACGCCTCCGAAGCCGTCTACATCGGTCCCTCGGCGCCTTCCCAGAGCTACCTCAACATCGACGCGATCCTCCAGGCGGCCGAGCGGACTGGCGCGGCCAGCGTCCACCCCGGATACGGCTTTCTCGCCGAGTCACCGGTGTTCGCCCGGCGGGTCATCGAGGCCGGACTGGGCTGGATCGGGCCCGCTCCGGAAGCGATCGAGCAGATGGGCGACAAGATCCGCGCCCGCAACCTGATGGAGAAGGCGGGCGTTCCGGTAGCACCAGGCACCCGCGAGCCGGTGGCCGACGCCGACGCCGCGGTCGCGGCGGCGGAGCTGATCGGCTATCCCGTGATGGTGAAGGCCGCGGCCGGCGGCGGCGGTATCGGGATGAGCGCCGCCTTCGACGCCGATAGCCTCCGCGGCGCCTTCGAGACGGCCCGCACCCGGGCGGAACGGTTCTTCGGGTCGCCGGAGATCCTGCTCGAGCGGTACCTGCCGCGTGCCCGTCACGTGGAGGTGCAGATCCTGGGCCTCGCCGACGGCCGGGTGATCGCGCTCGGCGAGCGGGACTGCTCCGTGCAACGCCGCCATCAGAAGGTCGCCGAGGAGACCCCGTCGCCGGGGGTGACGCCCGATTTGCGGGCCCGGATGCTAGCGGCGGCGGTGCGGGCGGGCGAGGCGGTCGGCTACCGCAGCGCCGGTACCGTCGAGTGCCTGGTTGACTCCGACGATTTCGTCTTCCTCGAGATGAACACCCGCCTGCAGGTCGAGCACCCGGTGACCGAACTGGTGACCGGCATCGATCTGGTGGAGCAGCAGTTCCGCATCGCGGCTGGCCTGGACGTGACGTTCGACCCGTTGGACGTTCGGTTCAACGGGCACGCCATCGAGCTGCGCGTGTACGCGGAGGACCCTAAGCGGTTCCTGCCCAGCCCGGGCACGCTCACCGAGTGGGCCGAGCCCTCGGGCCCCGGCATCCGGGTAGACGCCGGGTACATCGCGGGGAACAAGGTCACGCCGTTCTACGATCCGTTGCTCGCCAAGCTTTGCGCGCACGGCTCGACGCGGGACGAGGCGATCGCGCGAGCCCGCGACGCGGTTGCCGCGTTCGAGGTGGCCGGGCTGAAGACCAACTTGCCGTTCCACGCCGAGCTGCTGGAGGACCCTGGGTTCGTCAGCGGCGACTACGATACGTCGCTGGTCAGCCGCATGAGGCCTGCGTAGTACCCTGCTCTCGTTACTTACAGATGAAGGAGACCAGCAGTGGCTGAAGTCCGCGCGGAGATGGTCGCGAACGTATGGCGCGTTGTCGTCGCGGAGGGGGATCAGGTCTCCGAGGGGGACACCCTGGTCATCCTGGAATCCATGAAGATGGAGATTCCGGTGGTAGCGGAGCTTTCCGGCACCGTATCCAAGCTGAACGTAGCCGAAGGCGACGTGGTCCAGCAAGACGACCTAATCGCCGTAATCGACTAGCTGCCCCGCTGCCCATGGCCGCCGGGCCGCCGGGATCAGCCCGTGGATGGCCCGGCCCCGCTCCCCGCTCCCCGCGCCGTGGCCAGGACCGTGGATGGCCCATCGCTGGCGCTACAACCCCAGCGATGGGCCATCCACGGGACGGCTCGGGCCTCCGCTATCGCCTGCGGTGGCTGCCGGCGGCTCCCGCGGCGCCGACGGCGGCCGGGACCGGGGCCGGTGCGGTCTCTGGGTCGGCGGTGTACTGATGCGCCAGGGTCTCGTCGGCGCCGACGGGGACCTTGAACGCGTTGAAGATCAGGCTGAAGATCGCCGCGAGCACGATGTTGATCACCACTGCGGATATGCCGATGTAGATGTGATGACCGAACAGGATGTCTTCAGGCGAGGCCCAGTGCGAGGCCGTCGGGGACGATACCCGGTACGCCGCGATGGAGCCGAACGCCATTCCAGCCAGCCAGCCGATGAGCAGCGCCCATCGGTGGAACCACCGGGTGAACAACCCGAAGAGCACCGTCGGCAGCGTCTGGAGTATCCACACCCCGCCGAGTAGCTGCAGGTTGATGGAGAACTCCCGTGGCAGCTCGATCGCGAACAGCAAGCCGCCGAGCTTCGCCACCAGCGACACCCACTGCGATATCCGGGTCTGCAGCCTGGGTGACGCATCCGGTTTGAAGAACTCCATGAAGACGTTGCGGGTGAACAGGTTGGCGGCGGCGATCGCCATGATCGCGGCGGGCACCAGCGCGCCGATAATGATCGCGGCGAATACGACGCCGACGAACCAGCTCGGGAACAGATGCTGGAACAGGTAAGGCACCGCGAGCTGGGTGTCGTCCTTGCCAGGTCCCTTGACGTTCGCCACCGTGGTCTTGTCGGCCAGTGCCATGTACCCGAGCAACGCGATCAGGCCGAGCAGGATCGAGTAGACCGGCAGCAGCGACATGTTCCGCTTGACCACCGAGCGGCGCTTCGACGCGATCGCGCCGGTGATCGTGTGCGGGTACATGAACAGGGCGGCCGCGGACCCGAGGGCCAGGGTGGCGAACGAGATCTGGCTGTCACCCGTGGTCGGGATGAACAGCCCGTTGGCCTTGCCGGTCTTCGGGTTGATGGCCTTCAGGTGAGTCTCGGCCGTGGCGAAGATGTGCCCCCAGCCGCCTAGCCGAATCGGGATGTAGACGATCGCGGCGATCACCATGACATAGATGAGCGTGTCCTTGATGAACGAGATCAGCGCGGGCGCGCGCAATCCGGATACGTAGGTGAAGACGGCGAGTACCACGAAGGCGACGAACAGCGGGAGGTCCTGGATGAACGTGTTACTCGACGAGACGCCGAGTCCCATCACCGTGATCACGGCCTGGATGCCGACGAGTTGCAGCGCGATGTACGGCATCAGCGCGAGTATGCCGGTGAACGCCACCGCGAGCGCGAGTCCGCGAGACCCGTAGCGGCCGCGGACGAAGTTGGCGGGCGTCACGTAGTTGTGCACCCGGCAGATGGACCATAGCCGGGGGAGGAAGATGATCGCGATCGGGTACACCATGATCGTGTACGAGACGGCGTACATGCCGCTGTCCGCGGCCCCGGCTGCGTAGACCGCCGCGGGCACGGCGATGAAGGTGTAGGCGGTGTAGACGTCGCCGCCGAGCAGGAACCACGAGATGAACGTGCCGAAGCCGCGTCCGCCGAGCCCCCACTCGTTCAGGTGCATCATGTCCTCGGTGCGCCGCCAGCGGGCCGCCGCGAAACCGGTTCCGGTGACGAGCAGGAACAAGACGATGACGATCGTGAGCGTGACCGCGTTGACGTTACTCACTTCTGCTCCTCGTCGGACACGGGGGTCAGGCGCTTCTGGAGCTGCATCACGATCCACAGCACGATGCCGACAACCGGCATGTAAGCGAGCAGATAGAAGTAGAAGAACGGGAAATCGCCTACCTTTGGCGTTGCCCGCGCGTAGATCGGGACGAACAGCGTGCAGCATATGCAGGCCAGGATCAGCACGGCGATAAGCGCAGAAATGAATGGGTGCGCGGCGACCGGGCTCTTCGTCGGGGGCGGCGGCGCAACGGACGGCTGTGTCATCGCATCCTCTCGGGTGTGACGTAGGTCACGTAAGTTCAAACTAATGGTGCGCTGGCCAACCGGAATTGGCAATAGGTTACTGACCCATACGACGAAATTGTTACCAGTAGATGCAGCGGCAAAGTGGCATCTACCTGGGAAAAGATCCAATCACTCTCGCGTCGTTCTAATCAGTATCGGGCGCTGGGGGCTACTCGGGCGAGGCCGTAACCCGAAATGGGGACGACTCCCGCCCGTAACTGTACCGCTCCTGAGAGTAACTGGAGTGTATCCGGGCGTAACCGTACCGATCTCGGCCGGGCGACGGTCGGTGCCCGCCGCGATCGGTAGCGGGGGCGGCGAGATATTGGCGAATCGTTCGTACGGGAGTGATGGCTGGTGTAGTTGGGACCAGCGGACTGCCCTTTAGATCACGTCGTCACATTGAATCTCTTCGGTACGTTTCCTGCTTTGAGCCAGCACTTTCTGGCCCCAAAGAAGTCCAATTAACGAAAACGTTCCTGGTGAGTGCCGCACCAACCAGACAAGAGTCGGGGTAATGCAGCACTGACCAGGAACGATGTCCTAGCTCGGGTCCGCTTCGCCGTGCGGCTCGGGGCCTGAATCGGGCTCGTGGGTGCCAGCGGAGGCCTCGGCACTCGCGCCGCTGTCGGTGGAGCCGCTGTCGGCAGCACTATCTTCCGCAGCGTCACCATGAGCAGAGCTATCTGCCGGGGCGTCGTCGCCGAAGATCTCGGTGCGGATTCGCTCCAGGGTGTCCTCGAGGATGCCGCGCAGGTTGCCGAGGACATCGCCGCCGATCGCACCGGAGTCCCAGGCGACCTTGCGCAGGTCGCCGACGAAATCCCTGGCCAGCCGCTCTAGGTCGCGGAAGGCGGCGGCGTCGTGCGGGCCAGGCCAGTTCTTGCGGCCGGGCCAGTCGGTCCAGCGGGACCATTCGGACCACCCGTGCCAGTCGTGGCCGCTGCCCATGTCGTCGGCGGTCTGCCGGAACGCGGCCGCGTGCTCCCGGAACTTGTCCCACGGAGCGTCGCCTTCGCGCGTCGCGTCCTGCCACGCGCGCTTGGCCTCGTCCCAGGCGTTGCGAGACTGGCCGCGGGCATCGTCGCGTGCCTGCCGAACCCGGTCACGGGCTTCTTCGCGGGCGGCGCGGATCCTGTCCCGGGTCTCCTCAGCGGCTCGCCGGGCCTGCTCGCGTGCCTCATCGCGGGAAGCGCGGGTCTGCTCACGTTCGGCGCGGGTTTCGTCGCGAGCGGCTCGCGTTTCCTCGCGGCCCTCGTCCCTGGCCGACCTAGCCTGCTCTCTGGCGGCCCAAGTCAGCTCTTCACGCAGGTTCCGTACGGTCTCCCGTACGTCTTCCTTGACTTCCCGCACGATGTCGCTGACCGACGCGTGCAGCTCCTCTTCCAGCTCGTCGAGCTCGTCGGAGCGGTTGCGCAGCTCTTCCCGGCCCGCCTCAGTGATCCGGTAGACCTTGCGTCCGTCTACCTCGTCGTGGGTGACCAGACCCTCTTCCTCGAGCCGTGCGAGCCGCGGGTAGATCGTCCCGGGTGAGGGAGCGTAGACCCCCATGAACTGGTCCCTGAGCTGCCGGATTACCTCGTAGCCGTGCCGGGGCTGCTCGTCCAGCAGCCGTAGCAGGTACAACCGGAGCCTGCCATGACGAAAAACCGGGCTCATCGGATCTCGCTTTCCACCTTCGCGCGTCGCAGCAATGTGACGGCGCCGGACACGCTGGTAACGGACACTCGTCCGGAACCAGCGCCAACCTTACCGCTGACGCTACGTGACGCGGGAGATCGCACGGATGGCAGCGACGTGAAATCACTGGTGATCTTGCCCGACATCGAGTTCAACCGTACCTGAGCACTGAGGTCCTCAGGAAGCCTGAGCGTCACCTTTCCGGAGACGTTGGCCGCGCGGATCGAACTATCGGGAGTCGGCTCCACGTCGGCGGTGAGGTCACCGGAGACGCTGTTGGCGCGCAGCCCGCGCAGCAGCCCGCGAGCCAGCGTGAGATCACCCGCTACCGACTCGAACCGGACCTGCCCGTCGATGTCCCTGGCTTCCACATCGCCAGATACCGACCGTGCGGTCACATCCCCAGATACGCCGTCCAGCGTGATTCCGCCCGAGACCGACTTCACCGAGGCGCCGCCGGTCAGGCCGGACAGCAACGCGGCCGCGGAGACCACCCCTAGCTCGACGTCGCAGCCAGACGGAACGGTGATGGCCACGTCCGCGGAGTGCGGCCGCGGTTGCAGCCACTCCAGCAGGTGGTCCCAGGTCAGTTCCTCATAGGCCACTGTCAGCACCCCCTCGGCTTCGCTGATGACGAGCGGACGGCCGCTGATCCTGGTGATCGACACCGACGGCCGCTCGTCGCTGGCGAGTACGGCTACCGATCCGCCGATCAGCCGTACCCGCAGCGTCCGCACTTCGTCGAACTTGAAGGATCCGGGGGTTTCCGCAGTCCAAGTAGGCATAACCCCACGATATGTCGCGTTCGGCAGAAGTCAAGATGTATCTCGACTAGTCGTTCAGCGAGCAGGGCTGCTGACGAGGACTATTCCTCGTCGTCGAGTCTTGCCAGCCAGGTGGCCAGCCGGTCGACCGCGATCTCGAATTCCGGATTCAGGTCCGTGAAGTCGCGCAGCCGATCGGCCAGCCAGGACAGCGAGACGGTCTCCTCGCCGCGCCTGTCCTCGAGTTCCTCGATGCCCCGGTCAGTGAAGTACATCCGGGATGGCCTCTTCGATCACCCGCCGGTGCATCTCAGCGTGCTTGCTCGCCGAGCCGGGAGCCGGCGCCGACGAGGCAGGCAGCGAGCTGTGGGTAACCTCGCGGCCGAGCACCTTCGGCAGCTTCAGCGCGAAGGTCGGCCAGGCCCCCATGTTGGCCGGGCCTTCTCCCTGCGCCCACACGATCTCGGTAGCCGACGGGTACCGGGACAGCTCGGCCTTCAGCTCCTCCACTGGCAGCGGATAGAGCCGCTCGACCCGGACGACCGCGACACCGTCGTTATGGACCTTGGCCTGACGTGCGGCCAGGTCGTAGTACACCTTGCCGGAGCACAGAACGACGCGGCGCACTCCCGCCGGGTTGACCGAGGAATCCCCGATGACCGGCTGGAACGACCCGTTGGTGAAGTCCGTGGCCGCCGACGCGGCGGCCTTGAGGCGCAGCAGCGACTTGGGCGTGAAGACGATCAGCGGCTTGCGCCGGCCGGACAGTCCCTGCCAGCGCAGCAGGTGGAAGTAGTTAGCCGGAGTGGATGGCAGCGCCACCGTCATGTTGTCCTGCGCGCACAGTGACAGGAACCGCTCCACCCGGGCTGAGGAGTGGTCAGGGCCTTGCCCCTCGTACCCATGTGGCAGTAGCAGAACGACGCTTGACCGCTGTCCCCACTTCTGCTCGCCCGACGAGATGAACTCGTCGATGATGGTCTGGGCGCCGTTCATGAAGTCGCCGAACTGCGCTTCCCAGAGCACGAGCGCGTCGGGACGCGCCACCGAGTAGCCGTATTCGAAGCCCATCGCGGCGAACTCGGACAACAGCGAATCGTAGACGAAGAACTTCGCCTGGCCGTTGTCCAGCTTCTTCAGCGGGGTGTGTTCCGAGCCGTTGACCCGATCGACGAGCACCGCGTGCCGCTGGCCGAACGTGCCTCGCCGGGTGTCCTGGCCGACCAGCCGCACCGGGTGGCCGTCGGTCAGCAGGGAGCCGAGCGCGAGCAGTTCTCCGGTGGCCCAGTCCATGGTGTCCTCGCCGACCGAGCTGGCGCGGCGGGCGAGTTGCGGCTGCAGCCTCGGGTGCACCGTGAAGCCATCCGGCAGGTTCACCTGCGTGTCGATGATCTGCTTGAGCAGTTCGCCGGGGATAGCGCTGGTAACCGACTTGTGGTTGACCGGCCGGTCCTCAGGCTCGGGCCGGGCGACCGTGCCCGGCTGCGGCGGCTGCTCGGTTGCTTCCCTGGTCTCGGTGAACGCGCGCTCCAGCTGCGACTGGAAGTCGCGCAGCGCTGCCTCCGCCTCCTCCATGGAGATGTCGCCCCTGGCTATCAGCGACTCGGTGTAGACCTTGCGCACCGATCGCTTGGCCTCGATCTTGTCGTACATCAGCGGCTGGGTGAACGAGGGGTTGTCGCCCTCGTTGTGCCCGCGGCGGCGGTAGCAAACCATGTCGATCACGACGTCCTTGTTGAACGCCTGCCGGTACGCGAACGCCAGCCGGCCGACACGGACCACGGCCTCCGGGTCGTCGCCGTTCACATGGAAGATCGGCGCCTGGATCATCCGCGCCACGTCGGTTGAGTAGACGCTGGACCGCGCGTAGCTGGGCGAGGTGGTGAAGCCGACCTGGTTGTTCACGACGATGTGCACCGTGCCACCGGTACGGTAGCCGCGCAGCTGGGACAGGTTCAGCGTCTCCGCGACCACGCCCTGACCCGCGAACGCGGCGTCACCGTGGATCAGCACGGGCAGCACCGTGAAGCCGGGCTCGCCCTTGTCGAGGATGTCCTGCTTGGCGCGGACAACGCCCTCGGTCACCGGGTCGGAAGCCTCGAGGTGGCTCGGGTTGGCGACCAGGCTCGTCTGGATCGTCCCGTTGTTCACCGTCTGATAGATGCCCTCGGCGCCAAGGTGGTACTTGACGTCGCCGGAGCCCTGGGTGGACTGCGGGTCGAGGTTGCCCTCGAACTCCTTGAAGATCTGGCCGTAGGACTTGCCGACGATGTTGGCGAGCACGTTGAGACGGCCGCGGTGCGCCATGCCGAGCACGGCTTCGTCGAGGCGAGCGTGCGCCGCCTCGCTGATCACCGCGTCGAGCAGCGGGATCAGCGATTCACCACCTTCAAGGGAGAATCGCTTCTGCCCGACGTACTTGGTCTGCAGGAAGGTCTCGAACGCCTCGGCCACGTTCAGCCGGGACAGGATGCGGATCTGCTCGTCGTGGTCGGGCCGCGCGTGCGGCACCTCGACCTGCGCCTGGATCCACTTGCGCTCTTCGGGGTCCTGGATGTGCATGTACTCGATGCCGACCGTGCGGCAGTACGAGTCTCGCAGCACGCCGAGGATCTCGCGGAGCTTGGCGCGCGGCTTGCCGGTGAACCCACCGGTGGCGAACTCGCGCTCCAGGTCCCACAGGGTCAGCCCGTGCTGGTAGATGTCCAGGTCGGGGTGCCGCCGCTGCACGATCTCCAGCGGGTTGGTGTCGGCCATCAGGTGACCCCGCACCCGGTAGGCGTGGATCAGCTCCTGGACGCGTGCGCTTCGCGCGACGTCGTCCTCGTGGGCGTAGGAAAGGTCCTTGACCCAGCGGATCGGCTCGTACGGGATCCGCAGGCTGGCGAAGATCTGGTCGTAGAACCCCGTGGTGTCCCCGGGGAAGACAGCCGCACCGAGCAGCAGCTCGTGGATGGTCTTGAGGAAGTCGCCTGACTGCGCGCCCTGGATGATCCGGTGGTCGTAGGTCGAGGTCAGCGTGATCGTCTTGCTGATCGCCAGCCTGGCCAGCGTCTCCTCGCTGGCCCCCGCGTAAGCGGCCGGGTATTCCATCGCGCCAACGCCGACGATACAGCCCTGGCCGGGCATCAGCCTCGGCACACTGTGCTCGGTGCCGATGGTGCCCGGGTTGGTCAGGCTGATGCTGGTGCCCTGGAAGTCGATCACCGCGAGCTTGCCGGAGCGGGTCTTGCGGATGACGTCCTCGTAGGCCGTCCAGAACTGCCGGAAGTCCATCTCCTCGGCGCCCTTGATGTTCGGCACCAGGAGCTGCCGTGACCCGTCGGCATTCTTCACGTCGATGGCCAGGCCCAGGTTCACGTGCTCGGGCTGCGACAGGGTGGGCTTGCCATCCTGTTCCGCATAGGCGGCGTTCATCTCCGGCAGCTTCTTGACGGCCTGGATGATCGCGAACCCGATCAGGTGGGTGAAGGAGACCTTCCCGCCCCGGCCACGCTGCAGGTGGTTGTTGATGACGATCCGGTTGTCGGACAGCAGCTTGGCGGGCACAGCCCGGACGCTGGTGGCGGTCGGCACCGTAAGGCTGGCCGCCATGTTCGTGGCGGTCCGTGCCGCGGCCCCGCGTAGCCGGGTCACCTGCGCGCCGGCTGGCGGAGCCGGAGTCTGCGCCGCGGGTGCTGGTGCAGGCTTCGCGGGCGCCGGTGCTGGCACGGCGGGTGCGGCCGGTGCTGCGGCCTGCGCGGCGGTTCCGTTAGCCGTGGTCGTCGGCGTAACCGTCCCGTTCAGCGTGGGCTTGTAGTCGGCGAAGAAGCTCCACCACGCTCGGTCGACCGAATTCGGGTCTGCGAGGTAGCGCTGGTACATCTCCTCGACTAGCCACTCGTTCGGGCCGAAATCCGGCTCGATGTGGCCTTCCGGCGGGGCGTCGGCCTCGCCGGGTTGGTTTCCTGACGCTGAGTAATCTGCTGACGGCTCATTGAGATCCGCGGTGGCACGCGGCGACCCCGAAGACACGGCGGACATCGCCCTCTTCCGAAGCTTGACTGTGTAGGTTCTCTCCCGGAATTCCAGGCTACCTGGCGCCTAACGTCCCGGGTACCCGTAAGTACAGGTGCTGGCCCTGTGGTATCGCTCACGCGGCGGTCCCGTCACGCTAAGCATTCATCTTCGGTGGTTCGCGGGCCGCCCGTCTTTGCTGGTGAACGCCGCACCGACCAGCGAAGAGTGTGGGCAGTGCAGCACCAACCAGGAACGAGCTTTCGGTCGGGTGACATCACCCGTCTCATCAGCATCATTCGCCTCACTGGTAACTCCGGCGGGCGCGGTCGGTGAGGCAGTTGAGGGCCGGACTGGTCTCCGGCTGCGGGTGAGCTCTCAGGTGATTACGGACTGCTGTCGATTTCGAGCACGTAGGGTAGTTTTACGCCGTTGTGGGGGTACTGCCGAGTACCATCTTCGCCAGGGAGTGCACGAAGGCCGGTCGGGCCCGAATGCCCGGTCCGCACCCGAGGCGACGACAGGGACAGGCTGGTGAGTAGGGGTTCGACAAGTGATCAAGGGGGCGACCCGATGAGGCGCCCTCCACGTTCACGTGCCGTCCCACCGCGTGGCTATCCCGGCCCGTCGGACTCCGATGACACCGACCCGGGAACAGGGTTCGACGCTCAGCGCCCCCCGCGCACCGCGCGTCCCATGCCCCCGGCTCGGCCACCCGCTCGCGCGTTGCCCCCGGCACCCCCTCGCCCGAACGGCAGGGGCACCGGGCCCATCCCGGGCCGCAATACGGGTCCGATGCCCGGCCGTGACACCGGCCCTATCCCCGGCCCGAGCCGGGGACGGCACACCGGCCCGATCTCCACCCGCGATCCAGGCCCGACCCGAGGTCGTCACACCGGGCCGATGCCGAGTGCCAACACGGGCCCGATTCCGGGTCGTAACTCCGGTCCGATGCCGAGTGCCAACACCGGTCCGATCCAGAGTCGCGGCACCGGGGCCGCGCCTAACCGCAACACCGGTCCCATTCCGGGGCGTGGCTCCGGTCCGGTTCCTGGCCGCGGTCCGGGTCCCTCTCGGGGTCGTCACAGCGGGCCGATGCCGAGTGCCAACACGGGTCCGGTCCCGGGGCGTGGCTCCGGTCCGGTTCCTGGCCGCGAGCTAGGCCCCGCCCGTGGTCGTCATACCGGGCCGATGCCGAGTGCCAACACTGGCCCCATTCCGGGTCGTGGCACCGGGGCCGCGCCTAACCGCAACACCGGGCCGATCCCCAACCGCAACACGGACCCGATTCCGAGGCGGGCCAGCGGCCCGATGCCACGGGCGCGCGACACCGGAGGATTTCCCGCCGCCGGGCCGCCACCCGCCGCGGCGCGCCAGCCCAACGGACAGCAGCCCAACGGTCCGAAGTCCAACGGACAGCAGCGCAACGAATCGCAGCGCAACGGGCAGCAGCGCAACGGACCGAAGCCCAGCGGCGGCCCACGCCACGGCACTGGTCCGCGCCGCGCTGCCGGGCCGCGACAGCCCGCGCCCGGCGCAGGGGCCGCGGGGGCACCGCCTGCGGGCGGCCAGCCGCCGATGCCCGCGGGCTCCCGGCGAGACTCGCTCAACACCGGGCCGATGGGCAGGCCGCGGGCTCGGCATGCCGTGCCGCCTCGGCTGGCGCTGCCAGCCGCCGGCTCGCCCTCTCCTGCCGCGCCGCCGTCTGCTGGCCCGCCGTCGCCTGGCCCGCCGTCTCCTGCGGCGCCGCGCACCCCAGGTGGCACGCCCGGCTCGGCGGGGCGGCAGTCCCTGGCCGCGAGGCAGGCCGCCGCGGCACGCCAGGCGATAGCCGCTGAGCAAGCCATGGCGCAGCGGGCAGCGGCCCAGCGAGCAGCGCAGCAGGCGGGGGCCCAGCAGACAGGCGCCCCGCAGGCAGCGGCGCAGCCAGCCCAAGCCGCACGGCAGGCAGCGCCGGGCAGGCGGCGGCCACGGGCCGCGCTGCCGGCGCCGCTGGACCGTCCCGCGACACCGGGCAGCCCGGATCCCGACCTGCCGCGTCGTCCCCGCGAGAGCCGTCCTCGAGAGAGCCGTCCCCGGGAGATCCGTTACACGCCGACGGTCTCCGGGGCTCCCACCTCAGTGCCGCCGCCCGGCCCAGCGCAGCCACCAGCCGCCTTCACCGGCGCCCCCGGATGGCAAAACCCGGTCCAGAGCGGCGACCGCCTGGGGACCTGGAACGTCGACACGTTCGATGGGCGATCGCAGGTCCCCTTCGGCGGCGAGATGCCGTCACCGCCCCGCGGCGCAGCCCCATTCGGTGAGCGCGGGGCGCCGCCTGCCTTCGGAGGACCGCCCGCTTTCGGTGGGCCCGAGGCAGGCGTGGAGGAAGGGCCTCCTGGTTACGAGTTCGGCCCCGGTACCGGGCCGATGCGCGCGCTGAACTTCACCTCCGCGCCGCTCCGGCGCCCCGCCCCGAGGCCCGACGCCTTCGGCGCGGACGACATGGGCTTCAACGGAGCCGGAGCGGGCCCGGCGGCCAAGCCACGCGACGTATTCGGCGGACAGCCCCGCCCGCCGCGCGTCGCCGGTGCCTTCCCGCGGACCGATGACCGAATCGATGACCGGGTCGGCTACCGGACGGCCGGCCGGGACGATGACGAGGACGACGATAACGACCTCAGCACCCAGCAGCGACTGCTCCAGGAGATCCGCGCCGCGCTGCGGCTGCGCGGCTGGGTACTGAAGGTCGGCGTGCCCATCCTGGCCATGATCCCGGTCGGCATCCTGGTGGTCATCTTCGCCGGCGCCAACAGCGGCAACCCCAGCCAGGACCCGGGCACCGCCAGCGTCGGGTTCCCGCCTGCCAACTTCGCCACGGCGGACTTCACCACCAGTGCCGCCGAGGCCGGCCGCGGGCTCAGCCAGACACTCGGCCCGGTCGCCGCGGACGGCAGCGACATCGTCGCGGTCGGCGATGAGACTGGCTCACAGACCCCGCACGCTGAGTTCTTCGTGTCGCAGAACGCGGGCAAGTCCTGGCAACTGGCCACCGTAGAAGGCAGCCCGCCCGCCGGTCACGCGCCGACCAGGATCGCCGTCGGGCCGGACGGCTGGGTCGCGGTCGGCCCCAACTCGATCTGGACCAGCAAGAACGGCATCGACTGGACGCTGAGCTCCGCGACCGGGCTGCCGACGGACGCCGGTGACACGATCAACGCCCTCACCCGCACCGCCAACGGCTTCCTGGCCGCGGGTGGCAACAACGGCACGCCGGTCGTGTGGACCTCGGCGAACGGCACGACCTGGCAGCGGACCACACCGACTCTCAAGGGCGCCACCAGCATCACCTCGGCGGCGGGCACCGCGAACGCGATCGTGATCACGAGCAAGTCGACCGCCTGGCGCAGCACCGACGGCGTCAACTGGACCGAGGTCACCGTGCCGCAGACCGGCGCGGACAACGCGTTCACCGGTGTCGCTCAGATCGCCAACGGCTTCGTGGTGATCCGGCCCGGAGCGGCCAGGTCCCAGGCGATCGCCTACACCTCGGCGACCGGGCAGACCTGGACCCGATCGGCCACCATCGCGACCGCGGACGGCGCGGCGCTCGCCCTCGGCCAGGTCAGCGGCGGGCCGACGGGGGCCGTTCTCACCGGCAGCGCCGACGGCTTCCTGATCGCGTTCATCACCAGTAACGGTACGAACTGGACGGGGACCGACCCGGTCGGCACCACCAAGCAGGACACCGAAAGCGGCGTGGCGCTGACCACCAGCAACGTCGCCGTTGCCACCGGCGCCACCCCGTTCACCAATGGCCGCCGCCAGCCGCTGCTGGCCCTCGTCGGCGCGCAGGGTAACGCGACGCACATCACCCTCACCGGCGCCGTCACGAACGAACTGGCGGTCAACGCCATCGCCGCGTCCGGCGGGACCCAGGTCACGGCGGGCAGCGCGGACGGCTTCCCGGCCATCTGGACCTCCACCGACGGCGGCAGCGCCTGGACCCGAGCGACCAGCGCGGCGCTCAACCGGCCCGGTATCCAGCGGCTGACCGGCATCGCGCATGGCAACGCGGGCTGGGTCGCCGCGGGCGGTGTCGTGTCCGGTGCCACCGCGCACCCGGTGGTCGTGACCTCGGCCAACGGAACCAACTGGACCGCTGCCGACACCGAGGTGGCCTTCGGCGGCGGTGACGAGTCCGCGACCTCGGTCGCGGCGGGCACGCCGGGCTACGTCGTCACCGGCCAGCAGGATGGCAATGCCATCGCGTGGTTCTCCAAAGGCCTGACTGGCTGGCAACTCGTCGCACTGCCGAACGCCGCGGGCGCCACCGTGAGCGCCGTTACGGCGTCAGGTGGTGGCTTCGTTGCCGTCGGAACCAACGCCGGTCATCCCGTTGCCTGGATTAGCCATAACGGCGTGAGCTGGACTTCCGTGACGATCGCCCTCCCCGCCGGCGCTTCGAGCGCCCAGCTGGGATTTGTCGCGGCGAACGGGGATCAGCTGGTGGCGGCGGGGGCTAGCACGACCGGGGGGACGTCCAAGCCGTTCGCCGTGGTCTCTTCCGATGGCGGGAGTGCCTGGGTGGACTCGGATATCGACGTTATGGCCGCCGATAATGCGACGATCACCGGGCTGACGGCGGCGGGGAGCGAGTTTACGGCGATCGGCACCACGAATTCAACCCCCGGCACGCAGAACGTCGTGATCTGGTCGCTCCGCACCGGCACCACCTGGACGGAAGCCGCCCCGGCGGGCCGGGGCTTGTCCGGGGCTGGCATCGAGGAGCTGACCGCGATCACCGCCGCGGGCAACGAGCTCACGGCGGTGGGGTTCGTCGCCACCGCGGAAACCGAGCAGCCCACCATCTGGCAGTCGCCGGTCCGGGGCTAACCCCAGAGGTCGGCGCGCCGGTTGGCCAGCGACGGCAGGGTTTCCCGCACGGTATTCACGTAGGACAGGTCCGCCTCGACGACGGTGACCCCCGGCGCGGGCCCCAGGTCAGCGCGGACCACGCCGAGCGGGTCGATAAGCATCGAGCGGCCGATGCCGGTCGGGGCCCGGGTGGGCGGCGATTCCGGATCGGGAACCTGGCCAGCGGCGGCGATCCACACCGTGTTCTCGATGGCGCGGGCGCGCAGCAGCGTCACCCAGTGTTCCTCCTTGAACAGCCCCGATGCCCAGGCCGCCGACACCGTGATCAGCCGCGCGCCGCCGATGGCGAGCGCGCGGGAAAGCTCGGGGAACCTGATGTCGTAGCAGATCTCCAGGCCAATCTTTGCGCCGCCTAGCTCGACCGACACCGGAGCCTCACCCGGAGCCACCTCATCCGACTCGGTGACCCCGAGCGCGTCGTACAGGTGCAGCTTCCGGTAGGTGGCGACGAGTTGGCCGGATCCGTCGAACACCACCGCGGTGTTGTACACCCGGCCGTCGGGCGCGGGTTCGAAGACCCCGGCGACAAGCGGCACCGACGTCTCGGCGGCCAGCGCCGCCAGTCCGGTGCAGAACGCCCCGGTATCGACCGGCTCGGCGATCGCCGGCAGGTCAGAGCCGAACCGGGCCTGGGTCGCCTCCGGGAACACGGCCAGGTCCGCCCCGGCGGCCTGCCGGAGCGCGTCGGAGACACGTTTCAGGTTCACGTCGGGGTCCGGGCTCACCGGCAGCTGGCAGAGTGCGATGCGCATACGGCAACATTAACTCCGTGACCCGTCCGTTGCTGAATCGCAGGCTCGAGGGCCTCGGCACCACGATCTTCGCCGAGATGTCCGCCAAGGCCGTCGCTACCGGATCGATCAACCTGGGGCAGGGCTTCCCGGATACCGACGGCCCGGCGGCCGTCGCGCGGGCTGCCGCTGCTGCCGTCCTTGAGGGGCGCGGCAACCAGTATCCTCCGGGCGCCGGGATACCTGAGCTTCGCGCGGCGGTGGTTGATCACCAGCGTCACTTCTACGGGCTGTCATACGACCCCGATACCGAGGTCCTGGTTACCGCGGGCGCGACGGAGGCGATCGCCGCCGCGCTGCTGGCTCTGCTCGAGCCGGGGGATGAGGTCATCGCGTTCGAGCCGTACTACGACTCCTACACCGCGAACATCGCGATGGCGGGAGCGGTCCGGGTCCCGGTGACGCTGCGGCCGCCGGATTTCCGCCCTGATCTGGACGCGCTGCGCGCGGCGGTCACCGACCGGACGCGGCTCATCCTGCTCAACACGCCGCACAACCCCACCGGCGCGGTATTCACCCGCTCCGAGCTCGCGGCCGTCGCGCAACTGGCCGTCGAGCGCGACCTGCTGGTGGTCACCGACGAGGTGTACGAGCACCTCACCTACGGGGTCGAGCACATCCCGATCGTGACGTTCCCCGGGATGGCGGAACGCACCGTGTCGATCTCATCGGCAGGCAAGACGTTCTCGTTCACCGGATGGAAGATCGGCTGGGTGACCGGCACCCCCGAGCTGGTGAACGCGGTGCGCACCACCAAGCAGTTCCTCACCTACGTCAGCGGCGGCCCGTTCCAGTACGCGGTCGCGTCGGCCTTGGCGCTGCCCGATTCCTACTACGTGTCGCTGGCCGACGACCTGCGGGCCAAGCGCGACCTGCTCGGCACCGGACTGGCGGAGATCGGCTTCGACGTCTACCAGCCCGACGGCACGTACTTCATCACCACCGACATCGCGTCGCTGGGGGAGAAGGACGGCATCGAGTTCTGCCGGTCGCTGCCGGAACGTTGCGGGGTGGTCGCCATCCCCAGCGTCGTCTTCTACGACCACGAGGAAGCGGGCCGGACACAGGTACGCTTCGCGTTCTGCAAACGGCAAGAGGTGCTGGCCGAGGCGCTGGCCCGATTGGCCGCATTGGGGGCTTAGACCCCTCCCGCACCGAGTCGCGGACCGCCACGATGGAGCCATGGCAACGATCATCTTCGCGGTCGCCTACGCCGCCCTTTGCATCGCGATCACGCTGGCCCGCGCGCCGGGTTCGCTGCAGCAGCGTTTCCGCGCCCGGGTGCTACCGCTCGCGCTCATCGTCATCTCGCTGGCGACCCTCGGCCTGGACGACGGGGTATACACGGTCCCGCTGGCGCTGGTCATCGTGGCTGGGCTGCTCGCCTGCGTCGTCCCGGCGATCGCCGCCAAGCTGACCTCGTTCGCGCTGATCGCGTACGGAGCCGTCGGGATCGGTTACGCGAATTCGTTCATCACCCAGCCAGTGATCTTCTACGGCGTCCTGCCCGTCACCCAGACGCTGCGGGAAACTGGGTTCGCCTTTACATCGAAGGCAGTCTCGGTGCTCCCGGCCGGGAAGGGAACCCTGACCCTCCATCCGACGGTTGGCGTGCCATCCCTGTTTTCGTGGACCGAGCGTTCGCATATCTGGACGGCGGGCCTGGTGCCGGTCGAGGCCGTCATCTTCATCGCCGCCGGGTTGTGGCTGCTGGCCAGGGTCGGCGGCCCGGGATCGGCGCAGCTGCGGGCGTTCGGCAACGCGCTGCGCAACCGGGGGCCGGTCCCGCCGTCCCTGCTCCTGCCGGTGGTCATCGGCTGGATCGCCGTGGCCCGCGACTTCCATATCGAGTACCCGGTGTGGTGGGCGGCTGCCCTGGCGGCTTTCGTGATCACCCTGAGTATCGCAAAACGCCTGGCGGCGTACCTCGCGGTTCTGGGCCTCGGGCTTTTCGCCCTCTACGGCCTGCTGGTGGCCGCGGTGCAGGCCCCAGCACACATCTACGGACTCGTACTCGTCAACTCCACCGCGGCCGGGTATCTCGCGGGCGTGCAGGGGCTCGTGCTGCTGGCGGTCACGGCCCGGCTGTGGCCGGCGCTGAGCCACAAGGAGGTGGCACAGCTCACCCAGCGGGTGGAACGGCTCACCCTCTCCCGGTCCGAAGCCACCGACAGCGCGATCACCGAGCTCAAGCGGATCGAACGCGACCTGCACGACGGCGCGCAGGCGCGGCTGGTGGCGGTGGGCATGTCGCTGCGGGCAGCGGAGCAGCTCATGCTCACGAGCCCGGAGGCAGCGCTGGCGCTGGTCAGCGAGGCGCGGGAGACGTCCTCGCGGGCGCTGACTGACCTGCGCGACCTGGTGCGCGGCATCTACCCGCCGGTGCTTGCCGACCGCGGGCTCGGCGACGCGCTCCGATCGCTCGCGCTCGACGCGCCGCTGCCGGTGGATGTCGAGCTCGACCTGCCCGACGAAGTGGCGATGCCGCTGGCGGCGGCCGTGTATTTCGCCGCCGCGGAGGCACTCGCCAACGCGGTACGCCACGCTGGGGCAACGAGGGTGCGGATACAGGGGCTCCGCACCAGCTCGGCGCTGCGCGTGGAGGTCACCGACGACGGGGGTGGCGGCGCCGACGCCTCGCGGGGGACCGGACTCGCCGGAGTCGAGCGCAGGCTGGCCACGTTCGATGGCATCCTGGCGGTGTCCAGTCCGGTCGGCGGTCCGACCATCGTCGTCATCGAGGTCCCGTGCGCGTTGTCATCGGCGAAGATCTCTATCTCCTGAGGAACGGCCTGGTCCGGCTGCTGGAGGCGCATGGCTTCGAGGTGGTCGCGGCGGTTCCTACCGCCCCTGAGCTGCTGCGCGCGCTGACCGAGCTGAAACCGGACGTCGGGATCGTGGACGTCCGGCTGCCGCCCACCCAGACCGACGACGGCCTCCGGGTCGCGATCTCGGCCCGGCAGGTTCATCCCGGGCTTCCGGTCCTCGTGCTCTCCCAGTACGTCGAGCCGCTCTACGCCCGCGAGCTGCTCGCCGACGCGGCCGGCGGGATCGGCTACCTGCTCAAGGACCGGGTGTTCAGCGACGAGGCGTTCGTGGATGCGATCCGGAAGGTGGCAGCCGGCGGAACCGTCCTGGACCCGGAGGTCGTCGGGCGGCTGATGAACCACCGATCTCGCGACGAACCGCTGGCCGCCCTCACGCCACGGGAACGCGAGGTACTCGCGCTGATGGCCGAGGGCCGGTCCAACGCGGCGATCGCGCAGCGCCTGTTCATCAGCGAGAAGGCGGTGTCCAAACACGCGGCCGGCATCTTCGCCCGCCTGGGCCTGGCCCTCTCCGAGGACGACAACCGCCGCGTCCTAGCGGTCCTCGCCTACCTCAACTCCTAGCGCCCCCCGGCCCTTGCCGTCCCGCTGGCCGGGTGGGCGGCCTAGGCTGGTCGGTTGTGACCAGTGATCTGATTGAGGCGGCGCGGGCTGCTGCCGGATTCATGCCGGATGGCGAGGGGCTGGCTCTCGCCGAGACCGCGGCGGACTACGTGAATAAGGGGCCGGTCCTGGAAATCGGTACCTATCGCGGTAAGTCAACGCTGTACCTCGTCGCGGGTGTTCGCCAAGCGCATGCGGTCGGTCCGGCGGTCCTCACCCTCGACCACCATCGTGGCTCGGAGGAACACCAGCCTGGCTGGGAGTACCACGACCCGTCGCTCGTCGACCCCGCGACCGGCAGGCTCGACACGCTGCCCGGCCTCCGCGCGAACCTGGCCGCCGCCGGGGCGGAGGATGAGGTGATCGTGATCGTGGGCCGGTCCAAGGACTTTGCCCGGCACTGGAACACCCCGCTCGGCATGGTGTTCATCGATGGCGGCCACACCGAGGAAACGGCCGCCACCGACTATGAGAGCTGGGCACCGCACGTGGCTCCGGGCGGCGCGCTGGCGATCCACGACGTGTTCCCCGACCCCGCCGACGGTGGCCAGGCCCCGCACCACATCTACCGCCGCGCGCTCGACAGCGGAGAATTCACCGAGGTCCGCCACGTGGGCTCGCTCCGGGTGCTGGAACGCGTGCGGCCTGTGTTACCCATGTGATCTGCTGCAGCCCCATGGATGGCCCATCGAGGGGCCTATTGCGCCAGCGGTGGGTCATCCACGGGGTGGGGGCGCGCGGGTGGGGGCGCGCGGGGCGCGGGGCTACGTGCAGTCGCGGAACAGGCCTGAGCCGGGGCTGAAGGGGTGCAGGGCGTCGGCGGCCAGGACCACGGCGGCGGCGGTCCAGGAGCTTCGCTCGTCGGGGAAGTGCGCCTGGTTGGCGAACTGCCATCCGGTCCAGTACGAGCCGTCGGGCTCGCGCAGGCGGTGCACGGCGTCGAACAACTCGGCCGCTTCTGGGCGCTGGCCGCACGCGTCTAGCGCCAGCACCAGCTCGCAGGTTTCCGCGACCGTCACCCAGGGCTGGTCGCTTACGCACCGGACGCCGAGACCTGGCACGACGAACGTGTCCCAGGACTCGCGGAGCCTGCCGAGCCCGGCGGCGTCCCGCAGCGCGCCGCACAGGACCGGGTAATACCAGTCCATCGCGAACCGCGACTTGTCCGCGAACGCGGACGGATCGGACCTGAGCACCAGCGCCAGGGCATCGGCTGCCTTCGCCCAGTCTGGCTGCGGCTGCTCGACGAGTTCCGCCACGGCGACCGCGCAGCGCAGCGCCATCAGGATCGATGAGCAGCCGGACAGCAGCGCGAACGACCCAGGCTGCCCGCTCGCGTCGCGTTCCCAGACGACCTCACCGCGCGGCGTCTGCAGGTTCAGCGTCCAGGACACCGCTCGCTGTACCACCGGCCACATGGAAGCCGCGAACCCCGCATCCCCCGACACGAGGAATTCGTGCCACACCCCCACGGCAACGTACGCCGCGTGGTGGCTCTCGGCCGCCGGGTCGAGCACTACGCCGGACGCCGCCACCGACCGAGGCCAAAAACCCTCCGGTCGCTGGGTCTCACGTAGCCACTCGTATCCCCGCCGCGCCTCGGGAAGCAGCCCGCACGCGGACAGCGCCATCGCGCACTCCACGTGGTCCCAGGGGTCGATGTGCCCGTCCGGCCAGGGGATCGCGCCGCAGGGCAGCTGGGCGCGGGCGATCGACTCGCCGGTGGCGCGGACTTCCACCCTTCAGGACTTCCTGGCGTACAGGACCAGGCTCTTGCCCAGCACCGGATTCAGCGCGCGCTCCGGCGCGCGTGTCCACACCGGCGCGCGCATGATGTCCCAGACAAGCAGTTTGTGGTACGCGCCGACCAGGGCGTTATCGTCGTCCGCCAGGCATTTTAGCCACCAGAACGACGAGTGCAGAGCGTGCGCGTGATGCTTGCCTGTCACGGTCAGCCCGGCCCGCTCGAGCTTGGTCTCCAGCTCATGGCGGGTGTAGATCCGCACGTGGCCGCCCGGCACGGTGTGGTATTCCTCCGACAGGGCCCAGCAGACGCGTTCCGGGAACCAGGAGGGAACCGTGATCGCGGCTAGGCCACCGGGCTTGAGCACCCGGGCGATCTCCGCCATGGCGGCGGCATCCCGCGGCACGTGTTCCAGGATCTCGGCCGCGATAACCCGGTCAAAGGACCCGTCGGGGAACGGCATCGAGGTGGCGTCCCCGGCCATCGCCTCGGCGTCCGCGCCGGCTGGTGCCTGGTCCTCGTCCCGCATCGCGGCGAACATCCCGGCCACGGGCCCGAGCTCGGCGAAGTCGTGGTCGAACGCGACGACGTGCGCCCCCCGCCGATAGACCTCAAACGAGTGCCGCCCGCCACCACACCCAAGATCAAGCACCCGATCCCCGCTACCCACCGGGAACCGCGAGAAGTCCACGGTCAGCATGCCCCGCCCGCCCCGCCTGCCACCTCTGTCGATGTGACATCGACCGGGCTAGAACGCGGTCGATGTGACATCGACGGGGGTGGGGTGGTCGCGATGGCGGCGCGGTAGTGGGTGGCGGTGGCGGCCGCCACGGCTTGCCAGGAGTAGCGCTCGCTGACGCGGAGGAGGCCGCGGCCGGCGTAGCGGTCGCGGAGGGTCGGCTGATCTAGCATGCGGCGCAGGGCGGCGGCTAGCTCTTCGGCGTCGCCTGGTGCCACCTGGATGGCCGCGTCGCCGGTGACCTCGGGCAGCGCGCCCGCTCGGCTGACGATCAGCGGGGTCCCTGACGCCAGGTGCTCGACCGCGGGCAGTGAGAACCCCTCGTATACCGACGGAACCACGGCGACCTGGGCGGACGCGAGGAGTGCCGCGTACGCGGCTTCCGGGAGGCCGTACTGGAACGAGATCCGGTCGCTCAGCTCGGCGGCCAGCTTGCGGGTCTCTTCGGAGGGCTTGCCGACCACGATCAGGTGGATATCGCGTTCTGTGGTCAGCTTGGCCACCGCCCGCAGCAGGGTGGGCAGCCCCTTGAGCCTCGAGTCCGCGCTCGCTACGGTGACGACCCGGCCCGGCACTCGCTCACCGCGCGGATGAAAGACCCGCGTATTCACACCGAGTGGCACGATCGCCACGTTATCAGGACTTATCCGGAAATCGCGGCATATGTCCGTCCGGGAGGAAGCCGACACCGTGACGATCGGCGAGCCGCTTTCCGCGAGCCTCCTGGCCACTCGAGCCTGCATGCGCACGAAGCCGTACCACCGTCGTTTTGACAATGAAGAAAGTCCGTGAGACGCGGCCAGCTCAATGCGGCGGTCCACGCTGATCGGGTGGTGGATGCTGGTAACGAGCGGCAGCCCGAGCGACCGGACGCCGAGCATGCCATAGCCGAGGCCCTGGTTGTCGTGCACCACGTCGAAGGCGTGCGGCCGCAGCCGCAGCGCTCGCAGCGCGCGAAACGAGAAGGTCAGCGGCTCCGGGAACGCGCCGCCCCACATCATCGCGACCTCGGCCATGTCGGTCCAGTCCCTGATCTCGCTCCACCCCGGGGTGCGGAACGGGTCGGGATCCCGGTACAGGTCCAGGCTGGGCACCTCGCGCAGCACTGGCCCGGGGTCGAGCTCGGGATACGGCTGGCCCGAGTAGACCTCGACCCGGTGGCCGAGGGCCGCCAGCTCGCGGCTCAGATGACGGATATAAACCCCCTGGCCACCCGAATGCGGCTTGCTGCGGTACGACAGCAACGCGATACGGAGCGGGGACGGCACCTCTGAAGCATACTTACATGGCATGGGGGCGCGGCACTTTCTCCGGCGCTACGCGTTCGCGTGGGTCTACCTGGTGTTGTTCCTGCTCACGCAGATCATTTACGCGCGGCTTGACCCGCATGACCAGGTGTCGTTCACGGCCTGGGCCAGCACCAGCGTGGCCAACCTGAAGACCGATCCGATCGGCTGCCTGATCGTCTCGGCCTTCGTGACCGGCGGTAACCAGTGGGTGTGGCTGGTGCTGATCGGGGTGGCGCTGGTCGCGGCCTGCCATGTCGCGGGTAACCGGCGCACGATCATCGCCTGCGTGGCGGGCCACATGGTGGGCACGCTGGTCAGCGAGGGGATCGTGGCCTACCGGGTGCACGTGGGGCAGTTGCCGCTAGCGGATAATCACCTGACCGACGTGGGGCCGTCTTACGTGGTGGTGGCGGCGCTGGTGCTGACGCTGATCTGGCCGGGCCTGGCGTTCCGCGCGCTGGCGCCCCGTGCTTTGGTGGCATGTGCGTTCGCCGCGGCCGACCTGGTGATCCTGATCTTCCCGGGCGGCATCTTCGGCGGGCTCGCCCAGCTGAACGTCTCCGCGATCGGGCACCTCACCTCGATCGTGACGGCTAGCGGATACGCGCTCGCGTCAGCCTACGTGGCCCGCCGCCAGCCCTATCAGGTAGGTAATGGCGGCCGCCCCAGTGCCGAGACCGAGCTGCCTGATGGCGCCACGCCAGAAGGGCCGCCCGGCTAGCCGGGCCACTATGCCGCCTCCCGCGACCGCCGCGATCGCGGCGAGTACCAGGGAGAGCCACAGCAGGTGCAAGCCAGCCAGGTAGGGCGCCAGCGGGATGGCCGCCCCGACCGCGAAACACAGCAGTGACGCGCCTGCCGCCAGGTAGGGCGAGGGCAGCTCATCGGGGTTGACCCCGAGTTCCTCCATGGAGTGGACCGCGAGTGCCTTCTCCGGGTGCTGTGAGATCTCGGCCGCTGCCTGCCGCGCCGTCGCCGCGGACACGCCGCGAGCGCGGAGCATCCCAGCCAGCTCGGCCTGCTCGGCAACCGGATTGTTCTTGAGTTCGTCCCGTTCCTTGGCCACCTCGGCGTAGATGAGCTCGTTCTGCGAGGAGACCGAGACGTACTCCCCGGCCGCCATCGAGAACGCGCCCGCCGCTAGGCCCGCGAGGCCGGTAAGGATGATCGTGTGGGGCGATACTCCGCCGCCGCCTACTCCGGCGATTAGCGATACGTTGGTTACCAGGCCGTCCATGGCGCCGAAGACAGCTGGACGTAGCCATCCGCCCGACACGTCGCGGTGCTGATGGCCGTGCGCCTCGGCGCGGTGCTCTTGCTGGTCTGTAGTCATGAGATCGTCTAACGGTTATGGTAACGGGTGAGGAACGGAGGCTTTGTCCGTGCATCAGGTTGTGATTGCGATCACTGTGTATGCGATCGTTTTCGCAGCTGAACTGCCGGACAAGACGGCTATTGCCGGGGTGGTTCTAGGGACCAAGTACCGGCCCTCCTGGGTGATGACCGGGGTGGCGGCCGCCTTCGCTATACACGTGGGGCTGGCCATAGGCATCGGCTCGCTGCTCGCCCTGCTGCCGCACCGGCCGCTTGAGGCCGTCGTCGCGAGCCTGTTCATCTTCGGGGCGTTCGCGTTGCTGCGCGGTCAGCATGGCAAGGAGGAGGAGACGCCGGACAGCGAGCCGGGCTTCTGGCGAGTCGCGGGTGCCAGCTTCGCGCTTATCGCGGTGGCCGAGTTCGGTGACCTTACGCAGCTGGTAACCGCGAACCTGCAAGCCCATTATAACGACCCGCTCGCGGTTGGTCTCGGCGCGTTCCTGGCGCTGGTGTCCGTCTCAGCTATCGCGGTGGTCGGCGGCCGGACGCTGATGCGGTTCATCCCCGTCCAGTGGCTGGTCCGCGGCGCCGCGGTCGGCATGCTGATACTGGCAGGCTTCAGCGTGGTCGGGGCGATCCGGGGTTAACCTGATCCCCGTGACACTGAGTTTCCCCGACCAACCAGCCCCGACCTACCGCCCGGTCCACGCGCCTCACGGCACCACGCTGACGTGCAAGGGCTGGCCCCAAGAGGCCGCCATGCGGATGCTGATGAACAACCTCGACCCCGAGGTCGCCGAGCATCCCGACCAGTTGATCGTCTATGGCGGCTCGGGGCGCGCCGCCCGGTCCTGGCCGGCGTACCACGCGATCGTGAACACCCTGCGCGAGCTCGCCGCCGACGAGACGCTGCTCGTCCAGTCCGGCAAGCCGGTGGGGGTGCTGCGCACCCACGAGTGGGCGCCCAGGGTGCTGATCGCCAACTCGAACCTCGTCCCGCAGTGGGCGAACTGGGATGAGTTCCGCCGCCTCGAACAGGCCGGGCTCACCATGTACGGGCAGATGACGGCGGGCTCCTGGATCTACATCGGCACCCAGGGCATCCTGCAAGGCACCTACGAGACGTTCGCCGCCGTCGCCGCCAAGCGCTTCGGCGGCTCGCTGTCCGGCACGATCACGCTGACCGCGGGCCTGGGCGGCATGGGCGGCGCGCAGCCACTCGCCATCACGATGAACGGCGGCGTGGCGATCTGCGTGGACTGTGACGCGTCCAGGATTCAGCGCCGGATCGAGCAGGGCTACCTGGACGAGAGCGCGGACGATATCGCCGACGCCGTCCGGCGGGCGGTAGTCGCACGGGACGCTGGACAGCCTCTTTCGATCGGGCTGCTCGGAAACGCGGCCGACGTGCTCCCCGCGCTGCTGGCGATGGACGCGCCGATGGACGTGGTGACCGACCAGACCTCGGCGCACGACCCGATGACCTACCTGCCCCAGGGAGTGTCGTTCGAGGACATGGCGGCGCTGCGCGCCGAGGACCCCGAGGGATTCATCCGGCGGGCCCGTGAGTCGATGGCCGCGCATGTGGCGGCGATGGTCGGCTTTCAGGACGCGGGCGCCGAGGTGTTCGACTACGGCAACTCGATCCGCGGCGAGGCCGAGCTGGCCGGATACTCGCGTGCCTTCGCGTTCCCCGGTTTCGTGCCCGCCTACATCAGGCCGTTGTTCTGCGAGGGGAAGGGGCCGTTCCGCTGGGCGGCGCTGTCCGGCGATCCGCGGGATATCGCGGTCACTGACCAGGCGGTACTCGACCTGTTCCCGGAGAATGAGCCGCTGGCCCGGTGGATCAGGCTGGCCGGCGAGAAGGTGAAATTCCAGGGGCTGCCCGCGCGGATCTGCTGGCTCGGCTACGGCGAGCGGGACAAGGCGGGCGTGCGGTTCAACGAGCTGGTCGCGTCCGGCGCGATCTCCGCTCCGATCGTGCTCGGCCGGGACCACCTGGACACCGGTTCGGTCGCGTCGCCGTACCGCGAGACCGAGGCGATGGCCGACGGCTCCGACGCGATCGCCGACTGGCCACTGCTCAACGCGCTGGTCAACACGGCCTCCGGCGCGACCTGGGTGTCGATCCACCATGGCGGTGGCGTCGGGATCGGCCGGTCCATTCACGCCGGGCAGGTATGCGTCGCCGACGGCACGGCGCTGGCCGGCGAGAAGCTCCAGCGCGTGCTGACCAACGACCCGGGCACCGGCGTGATCAGGCACGCCGACGCCGGCTACCCGACGGCGGAAGACCTCGCCGACCGCGCGGGCCTGCGGGTGACGATCGATCCGCAGGCCGAGTGACCCGCTGGCACGCGGAGCGGGCGTGGCTACCCGGGGGCGTTGCCCCTGACGTGCTGATCGAGGCGTCCGGCGATCGGTTCACCTCCGTCGTCCCCGGTGCCGCCCGCCCGCCGGACGCCATCGCGCTGCGCGGGCTGACCTTGCCGGGCCTGGCGAACGCCCACTCGCACGCCTTCCACCGCGCGCTGCGCGGGGTGGCGGCCGGCGGTGATTTCTGGGCCTGGCGGACGGTCATGTACTCCGTCGTGGAACGGCTCGATCCTGATAGCTACTACCGGCTCGCCCGCGCCGTCTACGCCGAGATGGCGCTCGCGGGCATCTCGTGCGTGGGGGAGTTCCACTACCTGCACGATGGGTCCAACGAGTTCGGGTACCGGCTGCTGGAGGCGGCCCGGGACGCCGGGCTCCGTATGACGCTGCTCGACGCCTGTTACCTGACGGCGGGCCCGTCGGGCGAGCCGCTGACCGGCACCCAGCTCCGGTTCAGCGACGGCTCCGTGGATGAATGGGCTCGCCGGGTGTCAGAGTTCGGCGAGGTGCCCCCGTTCGCCCGGCTCGGCGCGGCGATCCACTCGGTCCGCGCCGTCCCGTTCGACGCCATGCGGGTGGTGGCCGGCTGGGCCGCCGATCGCGTCGCGCCGCTGCACGCGCACCTGTCCGAGCAGCCGGCCGAGAACGCGGCGTCCCAGGCCGCCTACGGCCGCACGCCTGCTCAGGTGCTCGCCGATGCCGGGGCGATCGGACCCAGGTCCACGATGGTGCACGCCACCCACCTGACCGACGCGGACATCCGGCTGCTCGGCGGGTCGCAGACCACCTGCTGTTTCTGCCCGACGACCGAGGCCGACCTGGGCGACGGCATCGGACCCGCGGCGGCACTGGCTGCCGCGGGGGCGCCGCTGTCCCTCGGCTCGGACAGTCACGCCGTGATCGACATCCTCACCGAGGCCCGGCTACTCGAGTGGGGCCAGCGGATGGCCTCGGGCCGGCGCGGCGTGTTCAGCGCGGAAGCTCTGGGGATGGCCGCAACCTCGGCCGGTCACGCCTGCCTCGGCTGGCCCGACGCCGGCGAAATCACCCCCGGTGCCCACGCCGACCTGGTAACCATCGCCCAGGACACAGTCCGCACCGCTCCCGCGCCCACACTCCGGCTGGGCCCCGCAGACACACCCGCGCCCGGCCCCGGTCCCGCAGACGCCCAGCTTGCCCAGACCATCCTCACCGCGACAGCGGCAGATATCCGGCATGTCGTGATAAGCGGGCGCGAGATCGTCCGGGATGGCCGTCACCTGCTCGTCGAGGACGTCCCCGGCGAGCTGACCGCCGCCATCGGAGCCGTGCTCGGCCAGTAAGCGGGCGCACGCCAGGGCCTGCCGCCGGAGAATGTCCGCCATGTCGGGTCTGTTGGCCTCCTGCAACCCCCGCGATGGCCCATCGATGGCGTTCTGGGCCCAGTAATGGGCCATCGACGGCGTTGTAGAAGCTCGCTGACGTGGCAATATGCACCTTATGTTGGCTTTTGCCCGTCAGGGTGTATGCGTCGCCGGGTAACATTCCGTCCAATTGTCGGGGCGAGGTTGCTGTCGTTCAACGGGAGGAGCCAGGTGAGGCTGCCGGGCTGGAAGGCGGTGATGGGAAAGGCCGCCTATGGCCTCGCCTGCGTCGCCGCGGTCGTGGCGCTGGCCACCAGCGGGTTCGCGTACTACGCGACGAACACCGCGGAGAGCTTCGGCACCTCGAGAGTGCTGGCAGGCGGACCGTCGACCGGGGCGATGAACATCCTGATCATGGGCCTGGAGTCACGCACCTACTGGGACGGGACCCCGCTTGATCACCATCTCCAGTACATGCTGAATCTCGGGTCAATCGGCGGCGAGGAGACCAACACCCTTATCCTCATGCACATCTTCGCTGGCGGGCACAAAGCGGTAGCCTTCTCCATCCCTCGTGACGACTATGTCACGATGTACGGGACCCTTGGCTACGCCGGAACCCCGCCGCAGAACAAGATTGACGACGCGTACAACGCCGCGATGCAGCAGGAGCTGATCAACGACCGGTCGCAGCACCCGAACTGGACGTCGGCGCAGGACAACCTCGACGCAAACCAGTCTGGCCAGCAGGCGGAGGTCGATACGGTCGAGGCGCTGACCGGGGTCACCATCAACAAGTTCGCCGAGCTCAACCTGATCGGCTTCTATGAGCTCGCTGACGCGTTCCGCGGCGTCGAGGCGTGCATCAACAGCTGGCCGGGTGGCGATGGTGTCGGGCCGGGAGGGAACCTGTCCGATCCGGTCTCGTACAACTCAGACGAGGGTCAGGACGCCGGTTCCGGCTTCGCGGGGAAGGCGGGCCTGCAACACCTGAACCCGGTGCAGGCGCTGGAGTTCGTCCGGCAACGGCACAACCTGCCCGAGGGCGACATCGACCGGACCGAGCGCCAGCAGGCGGTCCTTGACTACGTGCTTTTCCAGCTGAGGCACGAGGGAATGCTCTCCGACCTCGGCAAACTCAGCTCACTGGTGAACGTCGCGAAGACATACCTGCAGGTCAGCGGGGGCTGGAACCTGGTGGACTTCGCCGCGGAGATGAACGCGCTGACCTCGCACAACCTGTCCTTCTACACGCTGCCTAGCACCCCGGGCCCCGACGTTTCGGGCATCGGGGACGTGAACGATGTCAACGTCTCCCAGATCCAGACCCAGGTCCAGCAGGCATTCAACGCTCCGGCCCCGTCCAGCACAGCCAAGCCCAGAGTCGGCAACACGAAGCAGGCAGCCGCGGTGCCGCCCGCCTCCGATGTCACCGTGGATGTGTACAACTCCGGTCAGACACCGAACCTGGCGGGGGACTTGTCAGCGGTGCTGGTCAAGAAGGGCTATCGGGCGGGCACCATCGCGGAGTACTCAACGGCGCTGCCACTGACCACGATCACCTACGGGACGGGTGCGGCAGCCCAGGCCAACGCTGATGTGATTGCCAAGGAGTTTGGCCTGACCGCGACGGCGAGTTCCTCGGTCGCGGCGGGTCACGTGCAGGTCGTCCTCGGGGCATCCGTCACAACCCTGCCGGCTGGCCTCGTCGCCCAGCCGTCGGCCTCGCCGAGCAGCACAAGCACTGGCACCACTGGCACCACTGGCACCACAGGCAACAGTAACGTGAACACCGCGACGACACCGCTGGCGAAGCAGGCGCAGGCCGAGTACGGCATCCCCTGCGTGTACTGAGCATCTCCAGCACCGTGTGCTGAGCATCTCCAGCACCGCTGCCAGGGCCGTGACACCGCCGCGCCGTCGACGCAGATATCCGATATGTCGTGATAAGCGGGCGCGAGATCGTCCGGGATGGTCGTCACCTTCTCGTCGAGGACGTCCCCGACGAGCTATCCGCAGCCATCGGAGCCGCGTTCTATCGGTAAGCGGGTTCGCAAACCGGACATCCGCACCATCTCACCCCGTTGTCGCGCCCGGCGATTCTGGTCAGTGCTGCGTTACCCAGACAAGAGTGCGAGCAATGCAGCACTGACCAGAATCACTCGAACCTAGAGGCGACGGCAACGGCCGACGCAACCAGGCGATAACCCGTCAAACCGGTCAGCTGTCGAGATCAGCCGCACCGACCAGGAAAGCCGCCTTCGGGGGCCGTGCTCGAAGGCGGTCGATGAGTCATCGACATCCCTTGGGGTCGCAGTCCTCGGGTAACGGAGGGCAACCGCGTTGACCATCTGCTGCACGCTGCGTAACGATCGGGTGGAGTAGGCGGCCGTCGAGAGCGCGGCGGGGAAGAATTACCGATCGTGACTGCTAACACGGGGGCGCGCAGCACGCTGATCACCCGTATCGGCGAGCTGGTGACCAATGAGGGCGGCTTCGCCGCAATCGAGAATGCCGCGCTGGTGATCGAGGGTGACCGTGTCGCGTGGACCGGGCCGGCCTCCCGGGCACCCGCCGCCGACAACGTGGTCGACGCTGGACGCCGCGCCATCATCCCCGGGTTCGTCGACTCGCACGCGCACCTGGTGTTCGGCGGCGAGCGGAGCGCCGAGTTCGCCGCGCGGATGACCGGCTGGCCATACCAGGCGGGCGGCATCCGCACCACGGTCGCCGCTACCCGCAACGCGACGGACTCCCGGTTGCGCGCGCGGCTGCACCGGCTCGCCGCGGAGATGCTCAGGCAGGGGACCACCACCTTCGAGTGCAAGTCCGGCTACGGGCTGACCGTGCGCGACGAGCAGCGAGCCCTGGCGCTAGCCAAAGTGGTCACGCCGGAGACCACCTACCTGGGCGCGCATGTCGTCCCTGACGAGTACGCCGATGACCCCGACGGCTACGTCGCGCTGGTCTGCGGGCCGATGCTGGATGCCTGCGCAAAGCACGCCAAGTGGGTGGATGTGTTCTGTGAGACGGGCGCGTTCGATGAAGACCAGGCACGCGCCGTTATGGTCGCTGGAAAAGGGAAGGGCCTGCAGCCCCGGGTGCACGCCAGCCAGCTCGGACCTGGGCCGGGGATCCAGCTCGCGGTTGAGGTGGGGGCGGCGTCGGCGGACCACTGCACGTTCGCCACCGACGCCGACGTGGCCGCGCTCGCGTCATCCAGCACCGTCGCGACGCTGCTGCCCGGCGCCGAGTTCTCGACCAGGCAGCCGTACCCGGACGCCAGGCGGCTGCTCGACGCGGGCGTCACGGTGGCGCTCGCCACCGACTGCAACCCTGGGACCTCCTACACCACGTCCATGCCGCTGTGCGTGGCGATAGCGGTGCGGGACATGCGGATGACGACCGCCGAGGCGGTATGGGCGGCGACGGCGGGCGGCGCCCGCGCGCTGCGCCGCGACGACGTGGGCCACCTCGTGCCGGGAGCACGGGCCGACCTCGTGGTACTGGACGCGCCGTCGCACGTCTACCTCGCGTACCGCCCGGGAGTCCCGCTGATCGAGTCCGTCTGGCGGGACGGCAAGCGAGTCGCCTAACGAGTACCGGCCAGCGTGCCGGAGCAGCGGCTCACCCGATTCCGCGACGTACGCCACGTTAGCCACGGAACCGATCACCAGCAGGTGATCGCCCGCGGTCACTAGCTGCGAGACCCGGCATTCAACCGCCGCCAGCCCGCCGGCCGGTATCAGCGCGCCGGACTCCTTCCCCCGGTCATGCGGAACGTCGGCCAGCATCAGCCGCGCCCCAGGCCTGCCCGAGGCAGAAAAACGTCCGGCCAGCATCTTCTGCGACGCCGCGAGCAACGTCACCGCGAACCGCTCGAGGCCGCGTCCAAAGACCTCCGCCGGATACGACTCCGCCATCAGCGCGACGGCCACCAGTGGCGGCTCCTGTGACAGCGGCAGGAACGCCGAGACCGTGACGCCGATGTCGTCACGGTCATCGGCGAACGTAACCAGCGTGACGCCAGATGCCCACTGGGACAGGGCGCTCAGGAGATTTTCCACAGCCCCGGCAGCATCAGCGGCCCCGCTGGGGGCAGCCCCGCAGCCGCTGCCACCTGGGAGAACGTCCCCCAGCCGTCGAACAACCGGGCGGCCGCCGGGTGGGTCTCGCTGGACTCGGGCGTCCGCAACTGGTCAAGCGGCGACACCCGCGGGTACAGCCGAGCCGGTGCCGACGCTGGCAGCCCGCCGCGCTGGCGCGCGATCGCCAAGGCGTCGCGCAGCCCGCCGGTCTCGTCGGCCAGCCCGTTGGCCACCGCGTCCACGCCGGTCCACACCCGGCCGCGGGCCAGTTCGTCCACCCGGTCAAGCGGCAGCCGCCGTCCCGACGCGACCTTCTCGGTGAAGTCCGTGTAGATCGCGTCCAGCCAGGTGTTGATCCGCGCCCACTCGTCCTCGCTGAACGGCCGGGACGCGGAGAACATCGTCCCGAGCGAGCCGCCCTCGGTCACCGCGTCGGTCGACACGCCGACCCGGCCGAACAGTTCGGCCAGCACCGGCTTGCCCATGATCACCCCGATGGACCCGGTGATGGTCCCCGGCTGGGTGACGATCACGTCCGCGGGCATCGAGATGTAGTAGCCGCCGGACGCCGCCACGTCGCCCATCGATACCACCACCGGCTTGCCCGCCGCGCGGGCCCGCACCACTTCGCGCCAGATGGTGTCCGACGCCACCGCCGACCCGCCAGGAGAACTGACGCGCAGAACGATGGAGCGCACTCGTTCATCGGAAACGGCGGCTCTGATCGCGGCGGTCAGGGTGTCGGATCCGATGCCGCCGCCACCGCCGAGCGGGCTCCGGGTGGCCCGGCCCTGCCGGATGGTGCCATGCGCGTAGATGAGCGCCACGTGCGGCTCGCGGGTGTTGGCAGCGCGGCGCGGCAGTTCCGCGAGCGCGCGAGCCCGTTGGTAACGCCCGACGAACAGCAGCGAGGCGTCGGAGCCGGCCTGCTTGCGCACGTCTTCGTAAACCTGGTCGCGATAACCGAGCGCGTCCACCAGGCCCTCGTCCAGCGCCTGCTTGGCCAGGAACGGCCCGCGGTCGAGCAGCGCGCGGGCCTCCTCGGGCGTCTTGCCCCGGCCCTCGGCGATCCCGGCCGCCACCTGCTCGGCGATCGACGCGGCCAGCCGCTGCGCGGTCTGCCGCGCGGGCTCGGTGAACCCGGTCTCGGTCAGCGCGTCGGCGGCGGTCTTGTACTCATAGCGCTTGGCGGACTGGAAGTCGACACCGAGCTTGGCTAGCGCGTCGTGAAAGAACACCTGTTCAACGCTGATCCCGGTCAGTCCGAGGGTGCCGCTCGGCTGCAGGTAGATCTTGTCGAACGCGGTTGCCAGGTAGTACGGCAGGTTGCCGCGGATGAACTCGCCGAAGCTCTCCGTCCAGGCGACGGTGAGTTTGCCTGATTCGCGGAACTTTGTGATGGCATCACGCAGCTCCTGGATCCTGGCCAGCCCGATCCGGCTGCCGCCCACCTTCACCACGAGGGCGCGTACCCGGGCGTCTTCACTGGCCCGTTTGAGCCCGTCGAGCACGTCGAGCAGCCGGGTGCGCTTCATCGCGAGGAGCGCCGAGACCGGGTCCTGCGGCTGTCCGTCGGCTAGTCCGTCGGTAAGGTCCAGCTCAAGGATCAGCGGTCCCGTGGCGCGTTTCCGAAGCCTGGTGGTGACGTCCATGGGGTTAAGCCTAGAACGGACCTAAAGCGTGGACATCATCGTCGACGTCGCGAACGTCATGGGATCCCGCCCCGACGGCTGGTGGCGGGACCGGGCCGGCGCCGCCCAGCGGCTCTACGGACAGATCGTGGCCTTGGCGGCCAACTCTGAATCCGATCAGTATTTTCTGGTCCTTGAGGGCCAGGCGAAGGCCGCCGAGGCCCCGGACTTGCCACGGGTCAAGGTGATTAGAGCGCCTGGTTCAGGGGACGAAGCAATTGTTACGTTGGTCCGGTCTATCCGGGAAGGAGTGATCGTGGTCACAGCGGACCGGGAGCTCAGAAGGCGGTGCGAGGAAGCGGGTGCCACCGTACAGGGACCCCGCTGGCTCACGCATCTACTTCTGTTACGTAACCTTGTAATTAATCCCACCACTGTCCGCAAGCTCAGCCGTCGGGAACTGATGCCAATGCTCGTGGTCGCCATCGTCCTCATTGTTCTGCTCGCCTGCTTGCTCTACGCGCTGGACCGTACGCTCAAGGTCCTGGCCCGCGGCAGACGCCGCCGGACCAACGCAGAGCGGCTGTTCGCCGCCGCGTCGGTGGCTGAAGAGAAGGAAAAGAAGCGTCGCTCCGCCGAAGAGAAGAGCGGAGCCCTCACCTCGGTCATCCCAGCCATCGCCGACGACAAAGGCCCCCGCAAGGTCGCGTGACTCGCGTCCTGGTCCTGTCCGATACGCACGCTCCCCGGCGCTGGAAGTCTTGCCCGCCCGCGGTGGCGGCGGAGCTAAGGTCCGCTGACCTGATCCTGCACGCCGGGGATGTGTGCACGGCCTCTGTGCTATCCGAACTCTGCGACTATGCCCCGGTCAGCGCGGTGCTGGGCAACAACGACGGCCCGGACGTGGCTTCCTGGGGAGCGCCCGACGCGCTCACCATGGACATCGACGGCCTGACGGTAGGGATGATTCACGACAGCGGCCAGGCCACCGGGCGGCTGGCCCGGATGCGGCGCCGTTTCCCGACGGCCAGCCTGGTGATCTTCGGCCACTCACATATCCCGCTCGACGAATCTGTGGATGGCTTCCGCATCTTCAACCCCGGCTCGCCCACCGACCGCCGCCGCCAGCCGCACGGCACCATCGGCATCCTGGACGTGGACGAGGGAACCCTGCGTTCCGCCCGCATCCTGCCGGTCTCGTTACCAGCGGTCGCGGTGGACTACCTCGTCGAACGGGCGCCGGTCAGGGTTGCGGATCAGGGTGAGCGGCCGGTCGGCCGGATACCCGAGCGGCAGCAGGTAGGCGCAGTACTTGTCCTCGGGGAACCCGAGCAGTTCGCGGGCCAGGTCCTGGTCGCCGACGCCTGAGTGGCCGCTGCCGATGCCCAGCCCAGCGGCGGCGATCGCCATGCTCATCATCGCCTGCCCCAGGTCAAAGAACACCCGGCCGATCTGCCGGGGGTCGCTGCCTTCGGCATCCGGCAGCGGCGAGATGATCGCGATGGTCGCCGCCGACCCCGCGACCGAACCACCTCCGCGCCACACCTTGGCCAGCTCGGTGAGCCGGTCGCGGTCGGTCACGACGATGAAGTCCCATGGCTGCCAGTTACTGGCCGACGGCGATCGCCGGCCCGCCTCCAGGATCTCGTTGAGATGGTCCTCGGCGATCGGCTTGTCCTCGAACGACCGCACGTTCCGCCGCGACCGTATCGCTTCCCAGGTCTGCATGCCCGAAAGCCTAACAACCGCGACATCCCGCGACCCCAGCGATGGCCCATCGATAGCGCCAGAGCCCCAGTGATGGCCCATCGACAGCAGTGTAGAAGACCCCGCGCCCGGCGAGATGCCCCCTTTGTGGCTTTTGTCCGCGCGGCGGGGGCGGGCGGCGGGGCGGCGGGGCGGCGGCGAAAGCTTACGCGGGGGCTAGCCAGAGGGCGGCTAGCGGGGGGACGGACAGCACTGCCGAGGCGGGCTGGCCGTGCCACGGAACCTCCGACGCCGTGACGAGGCCCAGGTTGCCCACGCCGCTGCCGCCGTAGCCCACGGCGTCGGTGTTGAGCACCTCGCGCCACGGGCCGGCGGACGGCAGGCCCAGCCGGAACGACTCGTGCGGAACGGCGGAGAAGTTAACCACGCACGCGAGTACCGAACCATCAAGACCATGCCGCAGGAAGGACAGCGTGTTCCCCGGGGCGTCGTTGGCATCGATCCACGAGAAACCCGCGGGAACCGAGTCCTGCGTCCACAAGGCGGGCGTAGCCCGATAAGCCCCGTTAAGGTCGCGTACCAGCTGCTGCACCCCGGAATGCACATCGAAGTCCAGCACCCACCAGTCGAGCCCCTGGTCAGCTGACCACTCGTTGCCCTGGCCGAACTCCGACCCCATGAACAGCAACTGCTTACCCGGGTGCGCCCACATGTAGCCAAACAGCGCCCGGAGCCCAGCGAACCGCCGCCACTCGTCGCCCGGCATCTTGCCGATCAGCGAGCCCTTGCCGTGCACCACCTCGTCGTGGGACAGCGGCAGGATGTAGTTCTCGGAGAACGCGTAGATCAGCGAGAACGTGATCTCGTTGTGGTGATACTGCCGGTAGATCGGGTCCAGCCGGAAATACGACAGCGTGTCGTTCATCCAGCCCATGTTCCACTTGAACCCGAACCCGAGTCCGCCCAGGTGCACCGGGCGGGTCACGCCTGGCCACGCGGTGGACTCCTCGGCCACCATCATGATGCCCGGCACGCGGCGGTAGCAGACGGAGTTGACCTCCTGCAGGAACGAGATCGCGTCCAGGTTCTCCCGCCCGCCGTAGACGTTCGGCACCCATTCGCCGGCCTTGCGGGAGTAGTCCAGGTAGAGCATCGACGCGACCGCGTCCACCCGCAACCCGTCCACATGGAATTCCTCGAGCCAGTAGATCGCGTTGGCCACCAGGAAGTTCCGCACCTCGGGCCGCCCGTAGTTGAACACCAGCGTGCCCCAGTCCGGGTGCGCGCCGAGCCGCGGGTCCTCGTGCTCGTACAGCGCGGTGCCGTCGAACCTGGCCAGCGCCCACTCGTCGCGCGGGAAGTGCCCGGGCACCCAGTCGACCAGGACCCCGATCCCCGCCTGGTGCAGCGAGTCCACCAGGAACCGGAACTCGTCGGGGTTGCCGAACCGCGATGTCGGCGCGTAATACGACGTGACCTGGTAACCCCAGGATGGCGCGTAGGGGTGCTCCATCACCGGCAGGAACTCGACGTGGGTGAATCCCATCTCGGTCACGTATTCGGTGAGCTGGACCGCCAGCTCACGGTACGACAGCCCCGGCCGCCACGAGCCCAGGTGGACCTCGTAGACCGACAGCGGTTCCGTGACCGGCTGGCTGGCGCCGCGCGCTGTGATCCAGTCGCCGTCCTCCCAGGAGTATCCCGAGGTGAAGACCACCGACGCGGTGGCCGGCGGGTGCTCGGCGTAGACGGCCAGCGGATCGGCGTGGCCGCGCCATACCCCGTCAGGCCCGCAGATCGAGAACTTGTACTTCGCCCCGTCGCTCACCCCGGGCACGAACAGCTCCCAGACCCCGGCGCCGCCGAGCGAGCGCATCGGGAACGCGGTCCCGTCCCAGTAGTTGAAGTCGCCGGTCAGCCGCACACCACGCGCGTTCGGCGCCCAGACGGCGAACGCCGTCCCCGAGCCTCGCGTATGCGCCCCCAGCACCCGCCACAGCTCTTCGTGGCGTCCCTCGCCGATCAAGTGCAGGTCGAACTCGCCGACGGTAGGAAGATGCCGGTACGGGTCGTCCACCTCTGTTACGTTCTCGCCGTACTTCGCGGCGATTCGATAGTCCATAACGTCGGTTTCGAGGTCTTTCAGCGTTACCTCGAACACGCCCTGATGGACGTGGGTCATCGGGTGCCTGCTCCCGTCGGGCAGGATCACCTCGACGGAGTCGGCGAGCGGCCGCAACGCCCGGACGATAACCGCGTCTCCGTCGCGATGCGCGCCCAGGATGGAGTGCGGGTCGTGGTGCTGTCCGGCGACAAGCCGATCGATCTCGCCGGTGGTCAGGTCATTAGTCATCAGCCATCAGAAGTCCGCTAGCGAGTCGAGGGGGATGGATAGCCAGGACGGGCGGTGCCTGGCCTCATACATGACCTCGTAGACGGCCTTGTCGAGCTGGAGGGCGCGCAGCAGGACCTCGTTGGCGTACGGGTCAAGGCCGCCCGCTTCCGCGTACCCGTGGCAGAACGCGGCCGCATTGCGCCGCACCCAGTCCCGGGCGGCCGGCAGCAGCCGTTCCCGCTCGGGGTGGGTGAGCAGCTGATGCCGGGCGGCGTAGTCGTAGGACCGAAGCATGCCCGCTACGTCGCGCAGCGGGGAGGACCGGGCGCGCCGCTGGGCGAGCGGTGTGGCGGGCTCGCCCTCGAAGTCCAGCACCACCCAGCCGGTCTCGGTGCGCAGCACCTGGCCCAGGTGGTAGTCGCCATGGACCCGCTGCACCGGGAACGGGCCCTTGAGCTTGGCGACCGAGGAATAGGCGTCGCCGATCATGTCCGAGTACCTGGTCAGCTCGGGCACCTGGGCGGTGGCCAGGTCCAGCTTGCGGAACATCTGCTCGGTCAGCTCGCTTATCGCGTCCGACGGAAGCTCGTCGGTGCCGAACGCCGCCGCCAGGTCACGGTGCACGCTGGCCGTCGCCGTCCCGAGCCGGTGCGACTCGGGCGCGAAGTCACCGCCCGCCTCGCCGGCCCGCGAACCGAAATCGGACGTCGACTGGGTGGCGTACAGATCCCGCACGCTGGTGGCGGCCAGCGACCAGCCGTCGGTGGCCAGCCGCAGGTACCTGGACAGGATCCCCAGGATGGTGGGCACGCCCTCCATCACGGTCGAGGCCCAGCCGAGCGGCTCGGCGATGTGCGGCGACCCGAGGTTGGCCAGCGCGCTGGTGACCTCCAGGTCCGGGTTCGGACCCGGAGACAGCCGCCGGAACACCTTGAGTATCGACTCATCGCCGAACACCAGGCTGGTGTTCGACTGCTCGGTAGTGATCACCAGGCTGTCCAGGCCGGTCTCGAACTCGGCCGTCGGCAGCTTATGGAAGCTCAGCGTGCCCTCGGTCGCGTCGGACGCGATCATCGCGAGCAGCGGCTTGGTCAGGTCGGCGTCGTGCAGCGCGTCGTAGCCGATGCGCATTCCGCTCGCCGCCGCCGTCCCCTCCGCTGGCATCGCCTTCATCTGCCCGATCCTGGAGTGCCTGAGCCGGGGAGGGAGCTTGCTCCGCAGCCCGAGGAACACCTGGTAGTAGTCCACAGTGGTGCCGTGAGAACACGGTCACGATCAGGTGCCGTAGCTCTGGGTCACCAGTAATAATCGGAGTGTTCGCCACAATGGCCAGATCGCGCAGGTTGCGGCCCTTGCCCGCGAACCAGCGTTGCCTGACCAGCCAGGTCGCTAGTGTTTCCTCGACTGCCATCGCCCTCTCACCGGGTTCGCTCAACGTTCAATGTCCTCCCTCGGAGGAGGCAGCTGAAACCAGTAGAAGCCATGTCCGGGAAGAGTGAGCAAGTAGGGCAATTCCCCGATAGGCGGAAAAACCACCCCGCCCATGCACTCAACTGGGGTAACGCCGATGAACCGGCGTAGGTCAAGTTCGACCGGCTGGGGGAATCGTGAGAGGTTATTCACACACAGGATCCGGTCGCTTGGGTCCTGGCCAGAGGTCTCGGAGTGCCCGGTGGTCTCGGAACCTGTGTTTCCGGAATTGGGCTCATCCTCGTGCTCGCGGACGAACGCCAGCACGCTCGGGTTGGACGAGGTGAGCTCCTCGTAGGCACCCAGGCCGAAGACCGGGTGCCGCTTGCGGATCTCGATCATCCGCCGGGTCCATTGCAGCAGCGAGCCCGGGCCGCGCTGCTGGGCCTCGACGTTGAGCGACTGGAATCCGTAGAGCGGGTCCATGACCGGCGGCAGGTAGAGCCGCTGCGGATCGGCGGTGGAGAACCCGCCGTTGCGGTCGGGTGTCCACTGCATCGGCGTCCGCACCCCGTCGCGGTCACCGAGCCAGATGTTGTCGCCCATCCCGATCTCGTCCCCGTAGTACATGACCGGAGAGCCGGGCAGCGATAGCAGCAGCGCGGTGAACAGCTCGAGCTGGTTGCCGTCGTTGTCGAGTAGCGGGGCGAGCCGACGCCGGATGCCGATGTTGGCCTTCATCCGCGGGTCCTTGGCGTACTCCGCCCACATGTAGTCCCGCTCCTCGTCGGTGACCATCTCCAGGGTCAGCTCGTCGTGGTTGCGCAGGAAAATGCCCCACTGGCAGCCCGCCGGGATCTTCGGCGTCTGGGCGAGGATCTCCGAGATCGGGTAGCGCTGCTCACGGCGGACCGACATGAAGATCCGCGGCATCAGCGGGAAGTGGAAGGCCATGTGGCACTCGTTGCCGCCGGTCTCCGGGTCACCGAAGTACTGCACCACGTCGGCGGGCCACTGGTTGGCCTCGGCCAGCAGCACCCGGTCCGGGTAGAGCTTGTCCACCTCGGCCCTGATCCGCTTCAGGTACTCGTGAGTCTCCTTGAGGTTCTCGCAGTTGGTGCCCTCGCGCTCGTACAGGTACGGCACCGCGTCCAGCCGGAACCCGTCGATGCCCAGGTCGAGCCAGAACATGAGCACCTCGAGCATGGCGTCCTGGACCTTCGGATTCTCGAAGTTCAGGTCTGGCTGGTGCGAGAAGAACCGGTGCCAGTAGTACTGCTCGCGAACCGGGTCCCAGGTCCAGTTGGAGGTCTCGGTGTCGACGAAGATGATCCGCGCGTCCGGGTACTTGTCCGGTTCGTCGGACCACACGTAGAAGTCGCCGAACGGCCCGTCCGGGTCCGACCGGCTGGCCTGGAACCAGGGGTGGGCGTCGCTGGTGTGGTTCATGACCAGGTCGGCGATGACCCTGATGCCGCGCTTGTGGGATTCCTCCACAAGCTCCACGAAGTCCCCGATATTGCCATATTCCGGGAGAACCTTCATGTAATCCGAAATGTCGTATCCGCCATCGCGGAGCGGGGAATCGTAGATGGGCAGCAGCCAGATACAGTCGATGCCCAGCCATTGCAGGTAATCGAGGCGGGAGGTTAGCCCGCGCAGATCCCCGGTGCCGTCGCCGTTTGAGTCGGCGAACCCGCGGATCAGGACTTCGTAGAAAACGGCGCGCTTGTACCACTCGGGATCGCGCGGCTTCTCTAGTGAATCCGGGACTGGCTCGGTGAGCGCGGGGTGGGGCTCTGTCACTGCGGGTTTCTCCTGGGAGTGCTAAGGAGGGGGGAAGGTGGGCGGGGGGCGGGGAGACAGTGAAAACATGCGCTGGCCGTACCGACGGGTCAAGGCGCACATAGCTGGCCTGCCCCCACCGGTAGGACTCACTCCCATGGTGGTCGGCGGTGTTGAGCTCATCTGTCACGGTGAACTCCGCACCCCACTCCATCCCCAGCGCGGGCATGTCCAGCCAGACCGTCGCCTCTCGTGCCTGATACGGGTCAAGATTCACTACTACCAGGACGGTGTCACCACCTGGTTCACGCTTTGAGAAGCAGATCAGCTCAGGCTGATCAGCGTGATGGAATCGTAGATTACGCAACCAGTGCAACGCGGGGTGGGATTTGCGGATTCTGTTGAGACTTGTGACGAGTGGTGAGATACCTCGACCCCCACCCGCCTCCCCTGCCCCCCACACTGCCGCGTCCCAGTCACGCGGCCGGTACTGATATTTCTCGGAATCGAGATATTCCTCGCTGCCGGGTCGTAGTGGCGTGTTCTCGCACAGTTCATAACCCGAGTAAATCCCCCAGCTGGGGGAGAGCATTGCCGCCAGCACCGCCCGGATGCGGAACGCACCGGGGCCGCCGTGCTGCAGGTATTCGGTGAGGATGTCCGGGGTGTTGGTGAAGAAGTTGGGCCGCATGTAGGCGGCGGCCGGACCGGACAGCTCCTGCATGTACTCGGTCAGCTCGTCCTTGCCGTTGCGCCAGGTGAAGTACGTGTAGGACTGGTGGAAGCCCACCGTCGCCAGCGCCGCCATCATGGCGGGCTTGGTGAACGCCTCGGCCAGGAAGAGCACATCCGGGTCGGTCCGCCGGATATCGGCGAGCAGCCGGTCCCAGAACCTGACCGGCTTGGTGTGCGGGTTGTCCACCCGGAAGATCCGGACTCCGTGGCTCATCCACAGCCGGACGACCCGGTTCACCTCCGCGTAGATGCCTTCCGGGTCGTTGTCGAAATTGACCGGGTAGATGTCCTGGTACTTCTTCGGCGGGTTTTCCGCGTAGGCGATCGAGCCGTCCGCCCGGCTGGTGAACCATTCCGGGTGCTCGCGCACCCATGGGTGGTCAGGCGAGCACTGCAGCGCCAGGTCGATCGCGATCTCCATGCCGAGGTCGCGGGTCTGCGCGACGAACATGTCGAAGTCCGCGAAGGTGCCGAGGTCGGGATGGATCGCGTCGTGGCCGCCCTCGGCCGAGCCGATCGCCCAGGGCGAGCCCGGGTCACCCGCGTGGGCTGCCAGCGTGTTGTTGCGGCCCTTGCGATGGGTGAAACCGATCGGGTGCACCGGAGGGAGGTACACAACGTCGAATCCCATGTCAGCGATCGCCGCCAGCCGCTTGGCCGCCGTCCGGAACGTGCCCGACACCGGCTCGCGGCGGCCCATCGGGTCGTACTGCACGCCCTCGGAACGAGGGAAGAACTCGTACCACGACCCGAAGAGCGCACGCTGCCGGTCGGCCCGCACCGGCATCCGGGCCGACCTGGTGACCAGCTCGCGTAGCGGATAGACCGCGAGGATCTCGTCGATCTCGGGATGGAGAGCGTCGTTAAGCCGATCATTTGGTACTACGGACCTCATCCGCAGACGGCGGGAAAGCTGGCTGAGTGTGTACCGTGCCCGGGCGGGCGCGGCCGCGCCCGGCGGGACCGGGACGGCGCGGGCGGCGCGGGCGAACAGCAGCGAGCCCTCGGCGAGCATCAGCTCGGTGTCCTGGCCGCGCGGGATCTTGATCCCGGCGTCATGCTTCCAGCTGGCGATCGGGTCGCTCCACGATTCGACGTGGAAGTGCCACAGGCCCTCGGCGAGGCCCAGGGTTACCTCGGCCGCGTACCGGTCGGTGCCCGGTGTCACTTCGCGCATCGGGACCCTCGGCCGCGGCGAGCCGTCGGGGTCATGCAGCACCACCGCGGCGCCCAGACTGCCGTGTCCTTCTCTGATGACGGTCGCGCTGACCTCGAATGTCTCGCCGACGACGGCCTTGACGGCACGGCGCCCGCTCTCAACTGCCGGTTCGATGCCGAGGATGGGGATGCGACCGATCACGGGGTCACCGTACCCAGTGAGATGTGTCGCACGCGAGCCGGCCCGGTAACAGTTGTTTTTCCCGGCTAACCTCCCGGCGGAAAGATGCCCTATCACTCGCCACAACCCACTAGGGTCACTCTGCGTGAGAGCAATTCGCCGATTCACCGTCCGCGTCACCCTGCCAGGGCCGCTAGCGCCGCTGCACGACCTGATGCTGAACTTGCGCTGGTCTTGGCACCCGCCGACGGTTGCGTTGCTGCGATCCATTGATCCCGCCGCGTGGGAAGCTTCCGGTGGCGACCCGGTGGCGATGCTCAGCTCGCTGCGCCCCGGTCAGCTCGCCGCGCTTGCCTCGAACCCGGATTTCCTGCAGCGCCTTGAGGAAACGCAACGCGACCTCCGCGATTACCAGGCCGGATCGCGCTGGTACCAGAGCGCGGGCTCCAACGAGCCATCCGCCATCGCTTACTTCTCGCCCGAGTACGGGATCACCGCGGTGCTGCCGCAGTACTCGGGCGGCCTCGGCATCCTGGCCGGCGACCACCTGAAGTCCGCCAGCGACCTGGGCGTTCCGGTGATCGGGGTGGGCCTGCTGTACCGGCACGGGTACTTCACCCAGTCGCTGTCCCCGGACGGCTGGCAGACCGAGCGCTATCCGGCCGACGACCCGAATGGCCTGCCGCTGTCCCAGCTACGGGATTCGGCCGGGCTCCCGGTACGCGTGTCGGTCACGCTGGCCGAGGGCCGCAAGCTGTCCGCCCAGGTGTGGCTGGCGCAGGTAGGCCGGGTTCCGCTGCTGCTGCTCGACTCCTACGTTGAGGAGAACGAGCCCGCGTTGTACGAGGTCACCGACCGGCTGTACGGCGGGGGCAGCGAGCACCGGCTGCGGCAGGAACTGCTGCTCGGTGTGGGCGGGGTCCGCGCGGTCCGTGCGTTCTGCTCGCTGAGCGGGCACCCGGTCCCCGAGGTCTTCCACACCAACGAGGGGCACGCGGGCTTCCTCGGGCTTGAGCGGATCCGCGAGTACATCGCGGATGGCTTGTCGTTCGACGAGGCGCTGGAGGCCTGCCGGGCGGGCACGGTGTTCACCACCCACACCCCGGTGCCCGCCGGTATCGACCGGTTCCCGCGTGACCTGGTGGAACGGTACTTCGCCGATGACCAGTCGCTGCCGATCGACCGGGTGCTCGGGCTCGGGGCCGAGACCTATCCCGGCGGCGACTCGCACGTGTTCAACATGGCCGTGATGGGCATGCGGCTGGCCCAGCGGGTCAACGGGGTGTCGCTGCTGCACGGCCAGGTCAGCCGGGAGATGTTCGCCGGCCTGTGGCCCGGGTTCGACACCAGCGAGGTGCCGATCGGCTCGATCACCAACGGGGTGCACACCCCGACCTGGGTCGCGCCGGAGATGCTCACGCTCGATGAGCCCGCGTCCGCGCCAGCCGCCACGCTGTGGACGGCACGGGGCGCGCTGCGTGGCCGGCTGGTGGCGGAGACGCGGCGGCGGCTGCGGGCCTCCTGGCGCGCTCGCGGTGCCTCGGAGGCCGAGCTCACCTGGACCGACGAGGTGCTCGACCCGAACGTGCTGACGATCGGCTTCGCCCGCCGTGTTCCGTCCTACAAGCGGCTGACGCTGATGCTGAACGACCCGGCCCGGCTCGCCGGGCTGCTGCTCGATCCCGAGCGTCCCATCCAGATCGTGGTGGCGGGCAAGGCGCACCCGGCCGACGAGGGTGGCAAGCGGCTGATCCAGCAGATGGTCAACTTCACCGATTCGGCCGATGTCCGGCGCCGCATCGTGTTCCTGCCCGACTACGACATGGCGATGGCGCACTACCTGGTGCAGGGCTGTGACGTCTGGCTGAACAACCCGCTGCGGCCACTGGAGGCCTGCGGCACCTCCGGCATGAAGGCCGCGCTGAACGGCGGCCTCAACGTCTCCGTGCGGGACGGCTGGTGGGACGAGTGGTACGACGGCGCGAACGGCTGGGAGATCCCGACCGCCGACGGGGTTCCCGATCCTGACCGTCGTGATGCGCTGGAAGCCTCGGCTCTCTATGACCTGCTGGACAAGTCGGTGGCCCCGCTGTTCTACGACCGGAGCCCCGACGGGGTGCCCGCTGGCTGGACGGAGATGATCAGGCACACCCTGCTGTCTCTCGGCCCCAAGGTGCAGGCCGAGCGGATGGTCAGGGACTACGTCTCTGCCCTCTACACCCCGGCCGCTTCCTCGTCGCGTGCGCTGGCCGCTTCCGGATACTCGGGAGCACGCGAGCTGGCGGCGTGGAAGGGACGCGTCCGTGACGCGTGGCCGGACGTGCGGATCGAGCACATGGAGGCGGACGGCGGGGAACCGTCGCTCGGCTCGGCGCTGCAGGTGCGGGTCACCGTCTCGCTGGCCGGCCTGTCCGCGAACGACGTGGCCGTCGAGGTGGTGTTCGGCCGGCCGGGAGACGACGACGAGATCGTCTCGCCGTCCTTCACCGAGCTGGCCGCCGAGCCGTCTGATGGCGGTCTGGTGCGGTTCACCGGCTCGGTCGAGCTGGGTCAGCCCGGCCCGTTCGGCTACACGGTGCGAGTCCTGCCCCGGCACGCGCTGCTCGCATCCCGCGCCGAGATGGGCCTGGTCACCTACCCGGACGCCCCCGCCCCCATGACCAACGGCGACCTCCGCTGATTTTTGCTCGTCGGTGCGGCGGCTCTTTGCTGGTTGGTGCGGCCCTGCCCCTGCTCTTTGCTGGGCAGGGCCGCACTCACCAGGATCGGGCGCAGTTAGAGTGAGGGTGTGATGGGTGAGTTTGTCCGAGTAGAGCGCGACGGAGCGGTCGCGACGATCCGGCTGGACCGGCCGCCGATGAATGCGCTGAACGCACAGGTGCAGGGCGAGATCGCGGACGCGGCTCGTGAGGTGAGCGATGACGGGGAAATCCGTGCCGTCATTCTGTACGGCGGCGAGAAGGTGTTCGCGGCTGGCGCGGACATCAAGGAGATGGCCGGGCTCGGGTACGCCGAGATGGCCGAACGGTCCGGGCGGCTGCAAGCCGCGCTGACCTCGGTCGCGCGGATTCCCAAGCCGGTTGTGGCGGCGATCACCGGGTACGCGCTTGGCGGCGGACTTGAACTGGCGCTCACCGCGGACTTCCGCGTGGTCGGCGAGAACGCGAAGGTCGGGCAGCCGGAAATCCAGCTCGGCCTGATCCCTGGCGCGGGCGGTACGCAGCGGCTGCCGAGGCTGATCGGTCCCGCGCGGGCCAAGGACATCGTCTACACCGGGCGGTTCGTCGGGGCGCCGGAGGCGCTGGCCATCGGGCTGGCCGACCGGATCGCGCCGGATGGCGCGGTGTACGAGGCGGCCCGCGAGCTGGTCGACCGGTACACCGCCGGGCCGGCGCTGGCGCTGCGCGCCGCCAAGCAGGCGATCGATTCCGGGCTTGAGGTCGACCTGGATTCCGGGCTCGAGGTGGAGCGGCTGCACTTCTCGGCGCTGTTCGGCACCGAGGACGCGCGTACCGGAATGCAAAGCTTCACGGAAAATGGTCCCGGCAAGGCGAAGTTCCAGGGCCGCTGAGGTCGCGCGAACCGGGCATCCTGGCTATCTCGCCCGGCTGTCGCGCCCGCCGGGTCCTGGTCGGTGCAGCACCGACCAGTCTCTTTGCCGGTTGGTGCGACACCGACAAGCAAAACTCAAGCCCAGGGGTGGTGTTGGATTCCACGGGTGTCTGTCATCCGCTACCGTAGGCGTTGCGATGACTTTGCAGCCGGAGGATCCGCTCTCTCTCGACATGGTGACGGCGGCGTTGCGCGCGGACAGCGCCGACGTCGCGGTCTACGCTCGCGCGCTCGCGGGCTCGCTCTCCGAAGCGCTTCCCGACGGATGGGTGGTCGTCGAGCGGGAACGCTCGATGTCCGACCGGATGCACGGGCGGCCCGGTGAGGTGAGCAAGGTCGCGGTACGAGTTGGTGACAATCTGATGACGCTGTCGGTCCGCGGTGGCCGGCCGGTCGCCGAGGTGTGCCGCGAGGTCCGCGGAGTCGTCCTGTCCAGGGACGACATGCCGCTGCAAGAGTGGGCCGCGCGGCTGGCGAGCGAACTGGTGCGGCACGCCGAGGACAACGCCCAGGCGGCTGAGGCGCTGCGTCGCCTGGTCACAGGCACCTAACCGACCGTCAGGTTTGGGGCGAAGCGGGCGAGCCCCGGATTCCTCTCGTACTCTAGAAGCACGATGCCTGTACAGGACAGCCTCCCGGGCAAGCTGGGACCGTACCGTATCTTGCAGAAGATCGGGGCGGGCGGTATGGGCGTGGTGTACCTGGCCCGTGACGCTGAGGGACGTAGCGTCGCGATCAAGGCTCTGGGACCCGCGGTCACTTCCGACCCGAACGCGCGTCGCCGCCTGATGCGTGAAGTCGAGACCATGCGGCGGGTCCGCTCGCCTTACGTGGCCGAGATCGTGGACGCAGACGTGGCCGCGGACGCGCCGTATATCGTTACTCGCTATGTCCCCGGACGGACGCTCGAAGAGGTCGTCAGGGACTCCGGGCCGCTGTCCGGGCGGGAACTCGCCGGGTTCGCCGCTGGTCTAGCCGAGGCTCTGACGGCGATCCACGCGGCCGGTGTGGTGCACCGCGACCTCAAGCCCGGCAACGTGATGCTCGTGGACGGCCGCCCGGTGGTGATCGACTTCGGCATCGCGCACCTAGGCGACGCCACCAGGCTCACCCAGACCGGGATGGTGATGGGCACCCCCGGCTATCTGGCCCCGGAGGTCATCGAGGGGCAGCCGAGCAGCGGCGCTTCCGACGTGCACTCCTGGGGAGCCACCGTGGCGTACGCCGCGCTTGGCAAGTCCCCCTACGGGGTCGGCACCTACCAGACGATTTTCTACCGGGTAGTCACCGGGAAGCCCGACCTCACGGCTATTGCGCAGCCGCTCGGGTCCATGGTGGCCGCGGCGCTCGCGGTCAACCCGGCTGACCGCCCGCCCCCCAGCTGGCTGGCGGGCCAGTGCGCCGCGCTGGCCAACGGCGTCATCCCGAACGGTGTGGCGCTGCAGCGCGGCGCGTCGACCATGAATGGTGCCGGGCCGAACGGCACGCTGCTGGCCCCGGCGGCCGGCAGTACCTTGCTCGGCCCTCGCTATACCCCGGCACCACCATCGCCGAGAGAGGCGGCGCGTGACGTCGCCGACCTGCTGCCGCCTGCCTCCCAACGCGCGGGCCTCCTCGCCGATCCGCGTTCCGACCCGCGGGCAGGCACCGCACTGCTCGACCGGGATCGCGAGGGCGCGCGCGACACCGACTCAGACCGCCCCGATTCCTTCGGGCCGGTCATCGCGGCCATCATGGTTATCGCGGTGGCGCTGAGCATCCTGCTGCCCGTCGCCGGGACGATCCTCGCGCTCGTGGTGATCACCTTGCTCCGGGCGGCCGACTACGCGAGCAGCGCGCTGGTACTGCGCCGCTCATCGCGCGGGGTGCGGCCGTCGGAACATCGTCGTTATGGTCATCTCGGCGCCGTGGACGATAGTCCGCGCGCTGCTCACCACGGTGACGCTCGCCCCGATCGCGTTCTTCGTCGGGGTGGCCGCCGCTATCGCCTCGGTCATCGTGCTGCGTACCCACACGCTCGCCGGGGCGGGCGCGTGGGCCGCGGGCGCGGTTGTGGCCATGTACTGCGCGGGCCCCGGATCCAAGCGCCCGCGGCGTCAGCTCGGCCGCGTCGTCGGCAGCATGGTCAGGAGCAAGGGCGTGTTCACGGTGGCGGTCATCGCCACCTGGGCGCTCGCCGCCGCGGCGATCCTGCAGGCGACCTCTCAGCCGCCGCTGTACTGGCCCGCCGACACCGTGATGATGCCGCACATCCCGTCAGTCGGCACCGAGCTGACCCACGCCGTGCACTCCATCTTCAGCAACACCTCGAGCCTCGTGCCGCACTTCAACGTCCCCCGTTTCCGGATGGGGACGTTTCGAATCCCGTAGGACCCGCTTCACACCACCCCAGCGATGACCCATCGGTGGCGGCATAGCGCCCTCGATGGCCCATCGCTGGGGTTGGGTATGCCAGTGGTGTGCCCGTTATGCCCTTTATGGTGGTTTTGTCCCGCGCGGGGCGGGTGGCTCCGGTAACTTCGCGGGGCGGGGTAAGGCGCCGTTGCCGCGCGCTACGTAGGAGGAGGCGGCGGCAGCGGAGGCGGGCGGCGGCTCGAAGGGCCGGACGAGACCGAGCGCGATGACCTCGTTGGCCAGCCTGGTCCGCCGGTTCGGTCCCTCCGGGATGTGGAACTTCTGGTACAGCCGGAGCAGGTGCTGCTTGATCGCCGCCTCCGTCACCACCAGGTCCACCGCGATCTCCCGCGCGGTCGCGGGAAGCACGAACGCCTCATCGGAGAGCGCGGGCTTGCAGAGCGCGCTCAGCACATCAAGTTCGCGGCGGGTCAGTTCGGGCGCCGCCGGACGCCTCGATTGCTCATCCGGAGGAAGCTCCTCCACAGTTAGTCCCCCCACGCGGCACCGGACGGCGCCGAAAGTGATCACGTCGCCGTCGTCTAGCACCCGGCGGCCGACGGGACGGCCGTTTACCCGGGTACCGTGCCGTGATAAACCCAGGTCCGCCACGTACAAATATGGTCCGCGGCGAACGAGCTCGGCGTGCAGCCGTGACACGCTCGGGTCGTCAATCCGGATATCCGCCGCCCGCCCGCGGCCGACCGTCGTTACCTCGCGCTCAAGCGAAATGACCGCACCGGTGTCCTCAACGCGAATGTAGGGGGTGTCCACCGAGAGCTCTCCCGTCCTATCGAAGTCGTGACGCATGTCTCACTTCTTGGTTACCCCGACGCCGTTATTCCTACCGTGGAAATGTACACGGGTACACTCCGGAAACGGGACCAAGGAGCAGCATTGACCGAGAGTCGGCACCGCGCCAGGAGCGAGTCGCACGTCGGCTTCGTCTACCCGTCGCTACTGGTATGTGTCGCCGTCGCCATGGGCCTGGTGTGGTATTCGCCACGCGACGTGCGGTGGGGTGTGGCGGTCGTGGGCGCCGGGATGCTACTCGCGGCGCTGATCAGGCTGGTGCTGCCGGCTTCGGCCGCGGGGATGCTGGCGACCAGGCAGCGGTATATGGACGCGGCCACGCTCGCGGTGTTCGGGCTCGGGACGCTCATCGTGGGACTGCTGGTCCCGCCGCCTGCCTAAGCCAGCCAGCGAGCACGGGACGTGGTGCCGTCCATGACGCGATATCTTGATATCGAGCAAAATTACCGAACTGACACAGCGGAGCAGCCGTGACCGATTCGACGATCATCTACACATACACCGATGAGGCGCCGCTGCTGGCGACGTATTCGTTCCTGCCGATCATCGAGGCATATGCGGCCAAGGCCGGCGTTGAGATCGACACGCGCGACATCTCGCTGGCCGGGCGCATCCTCGCGGTCTTCCCTGACTACCTCACGCCGGAGCAGCGGATCCCCGACTCGCTGGCCGAGCTTGGCGAGCTGACCCACGATCCCGGCCGCCAACATCATCAAGCTGCCGAACATCTCCGCCTCGGTGCCGCAGCTGAAGGCCGCGATCGCCGAGCTGCGGTCGCAGGGCTACCCGCTGCCTGACTACCCGGACGACCCGTCAGACCGACGACGAGCGCGACGATCCGGGCCCGCTACGACAAGGTGAAGGGCAGCGCCGTCAACCCGGTGCTGCGCCAGGGCAACTCCGACCGCCGGGCCCCCGCCGCCGTCAAGAACTACGCCAAGGCGCACCCGCAGCGGATGGGCCGTGGTCACCGGACTCCAGGACCCGCGTCGCCACCATGACCGACGGTGACTTCCGGCACACCGAGCAGTCCGTCCTCATCCGGGCCGATGACACGCTCCGCATCGAGCTGGTCACCGCGGACGGCACCGTCATCGTGCTGCGCGAGCAGGTCCCGGTCCTGGCCGGCGAGATCGTGGACGCCGCGGTCATGCACGCCGACGCGCCTGCGATGAGTTCCTGGCCGCGCAGGTCGCCGACGGCCAAGGCCGAAGGCATGCTGTTCTCCGTGCACCTCAAGGCAACGATGATGAAGGTCAGCGACCCGATCATCTTCGGGCACGTGGTGCGCGCCTTCTTCCCGAAGACGTTCGCCAAGTACGGCGCGGAGCTGGCCGCCGCCGGGCTGAACCCGAACGACGGCCTCGGCGCCATCCTCGGCGCGCTGCCTGCAGGACAGCGAGATCCGGGCCTCGTTCGACGCCGAGCTGGCCGCCGGGCCCGGCGCTGGCCATGGTGGACTCCGACCGCGGCATCACCAACCTGCACGTGCCGAGCGACGTGATCGTCGACGCGTCGATGCCGCCGATGATCCGCATCGGCGGGCACATGTGGGGACCGGACGGCGAGCCGAGCGCGACACCCTCGCGGTGATACCTGACTCCAGCTACGCGGGCGTCTACCAGGCGGTCATCGACGACTGCCGGCCGAACGGCGCCTACGACCCCGCCACCATGGGCGACGTGCCGAACGTCGGGCTGATGGCCCAGGCGGCTGAGGAGTACGGCAGCCACGACAAGACCTTCGAGATCCCGGTCGGCGGGACCGTGCAGGTGATCAACTCCTCCGACGCCGTGGTACTCGAGCAGGACGTCGAGGCGGGCGACATCTTCCGGATGTGCCAGACCAAGGACGTCGCGATCAGGGACTGGGTCAAGCTCGCCGTGCAGCGGGCCAGGATCAGCGGTGACCCGGCGATCTTCTGGCTGGACGAGACCCGCGCGCACGACACCGAGCTGATCGCGAAGGTCCGCACCTACCTGACCGAATACGACACGTCCGGGCTGGTCATCGAGATTCTCGACCCGGTGGCGGCCACCAAGTACTCGGTCGAGCGGATCCGGCGCGGCGAGAACACCATCTCGGTCACCGGCAACGTGCTGCGCGACTACCTCACCGACCTCTTCCCGATCCTGGAGCTGGGGACGAGCGCGAAGATGCTGTCCATCGTTCCGCTGATCAATGGCGGCGGGCTGTTCGAGACGGGTGCGGGCGGTTCGGCGCCCAAGCACGTGCAGCAGCTGGTGAAGGAGGACTACCTGCGGTGGGACAGCCTGGGTGAGTTCTTCGCGCTGGCCGCGTCGTTCGAGCACCTCGCGCGGGTGACCGGCAACGACGGGGCACGGGTGCTGGCGGAGACGCTGGACCGGGCCACCGAGACGTTCCTCAACGAGGACCGCTCACCGTCACGCAAGCTCGGCGGGATCGACAACCGGGGCTCGCACTTCTACCTGGCGCTGTACTGGGCGCGGGAGCTGGCCACCCAGGATTCCAACCCGGAGCTGGCGGCGGCGTTCGCGCCGCTGGTATCGGCGCTGAACGAGCAGGAGCACGTCATCGTCGGCGAGCTGATCGGCGTCCAGGGTGAGCCCGTCGAGCTTGGCGGCTACTACCGGCCGGACCCGGAGCTCGTCACCGCGGTGATGCGGCCGTCGGCCACGTTCAACGCCGCGCTGGCCGCGCTCACGATTTAAGGAGGAAATAGATGCCCGCGCGCAGTGCTGGCCAGTCGGGCGTAGCCCGAGGGGGCAAAGTAGCCGTGATCGGGGCCGGTTTCTACGGCTCCACCACCGCCCAGCGGCTGGCCGAGTACGACATCTTCGACGAGGTTGTGCTGACCGACATCATCGAGGGCAAGCCCGAGGGCCTGGCCCTCGACATGAACCAGTCCCGTCCTATCGAGGGCTTCGAGACCCACGTCACCGGCGCGACCACCGGTGCCGACGGTTCCGGTTACGAGGCGCTCGCCGGGGCCGGGATCGTGGTGATCACCGCTGGCCTGCCGCGCAAGCCTGGCATGTCGCGGATGGACCTGATCGAGGTCAACGCCAAGATCGTGCGCAACGTGGTGGAGAACGTCGCCAAGCACGCGCCCGACGCCGTGCTGATCGTCGTCTCCAACCCACTGGACGAGATGACCGCGCTGGCCGCCAACGTCTCCGGTTTCCCGCACAACCGGGTGATGGGCCAGGCCGGCATGCTGGACACCGCGCGGTTCTCCTACTTCGTGGCACAGAAGCTCGGCGTGCCGGTGGGCTCGGTCACCACGCTGACCCTCGGGTCGCACGGCGACACGATGGTCCCGGTGCCGTCGGCGTGTTTCGTGGACGGCAAGCAGCTGTCCTCGCTGCTGCCAGAGTCCGAGATCGAGCCGCTGGTGAAGCGCACCCGCAACGGCGGCGCCGAGATCGTCGGGCTGCTGAAGACCGGTTCCGCGTACTACGCACCGTCCGCCGCCGCGGCCCGGATGGCGCGCGCGGTGCACCTGGACTCCGGTGACGTCTTGCCGGTGTGCGCCTGGGTCTCCGGTGAGTACGGAATCGACGGCGTGTACCTGGGTGTCGAGGCCGAGATCGGCCGTTCCGGCATCAAGCGCGTTGTGGAGCGCGACCTCACCGACTCCGAGCTGACCGCGCTGCGCGAGGCCGCCGAGGCGGTCCGCGCCAAGCAGGCGGACGTCGCCTCGCTGTAACGTTCTCACCCCAGCGATGGGACATTGATGGGCTGATAGCGCCATCGGTGGCCCATCGCTGGGTCGCGAATGCTCCTAGCCCGCGAGGCGGCGGACGGCCAGCTCGGCCAGCAGCGCGGCGCCGTCGGGTAGCACCGAGTCGTCGAACATAGCGAGCGCCGAGTGGTTGGACGGCGCCTCGCCCGGGTCACGGTCCGGCGGGCACGCGCCGTACATCAGGAAGGCACCGGGTACCTGTTCGGCGACGAACGAGAAATCCTCGGCGCCGGTGATCGGGTACGCGGCGCGCTCATCTCGCTCGTCGCCGAATAGTTCCGCGACGGCCCGCGCGGCGAACTCGGTCTCGGCCGCGTCGTTAAGCGTCACGGGGTATTCGTCGACGTACTCAGCGTCCACCGTGAGCCCGTGACCAGCGGCGATGTCCCGGACCAGGCGCACCGTCTCGTCCCGTAGCCGCCCGCGGGACTCCACGCTGAAGGACCGGCAGGTCGCCAGGAACGTGGCGTCGTCGCCGATGATGTTGTCGGCCGTGCCCGCGTGGAAGCTGCCGACCGTGATCACTACCGGGTCGAACACATTGAACCGCCGGGTGACCAGCGTCTGCAGCGCGGTCACCATCTCGCACGCGGCCGGGATCGGGTCAAGCGTGCGGTACGGCGTCGACGCGTGCCCGCCGCGGCCGTGCACGGTGACCTTGAGGATGTCGGCGGCGGCGAGCATTGGGCCCGGCTTGGTGGAGAAGTTGCCGAGGGCCGTGTTGTTCGAGCTCACGTGCAGCGCGTAGGCGGCGAGCGGCCGCGGTCCGGCCGCGTCGAGCACGCCCTCCTCGATCATGTACCGCGCTCCCGCGTAGCCCTCCTCACCGGGCTGGAACATGAAGATCACGTCCCCGCTGAGCGATTCCCGCCGCTCCGCGAGCAGTTTCGCCGCGCCCGCGAGCATCGCCGTGTGCAGGTCGTGACCGCAGGCGTGCATCACCCCGTCGTGCCGGGACGCCCAGGCCAGCCCGGTCTCCTCCCGCACCGGCAGCGCGTCCATGTCCCCGCGCAGCAGCACGCAGCGGCCGGAGCCGCCCCCGCCACGCAGCACGGCGGTCACCGAGGTGAGCTGGTCTCCGGTGCTGACCTCGAGCGGCAGCCCGTCCAGCGCCTGCAGGACCTTGTCCTGCGTCTTCGGCAGGTCCAGTCCGATCTCCGGCTCCGCGTGGATCGCATGCCGCAACTCGGCAAGCTCCCCGGCCAGCCCAGCCGCCTCATCCGTGATCGTCATCGGACCATCCTCGCATATCGCCTGCCCAGGCATCCGGCACCAGCCCAGCGATGGGACATCGATGGTGCTATTCGGCTAGCGATGGGACATCCATGGGGGTCGGCCGCGGGCAACGTGCGCCGGCCTAAGACACCCGGGAGGCGCCGGCTGAGGGGATCGCGTCGAAGAACGCGGGCTCCGGCCACCCGGAGGCGGCGAAGGCTGACTTCACCGCGGCGCGGACGGCTTCCACCCGCGCGACCGGGATGAGCGCCAGGACGGAGCCGCCGAAGCCGCCGCCGATCATCCGGGCGCCTAGGCCGCCGGCCGCCAGGACCGCGTCCACGGTGGCGTTGGCCTCCGGCCAGGAGATCTCGAAATCGTCGCGCAGCGAGATGTGCGCCTCGGTGAGCAGCGCCCCGATATCCCGGTAGATATCGAATTTTTCCGCGTGCGAGTTCGTTAGCGCCTCGACCACCAGGCGGACCCGGTTGTCGTCGGAGATGACGTGCCGGGCCCGACGACGCAGGATGGGGTCAGTGAGCTTGTCGGCCGCGGCGACCGACGTTATGGTCCCGAGGAAAGGCACGTTCAGCTGGCGTGCGGCGGTCTCGCATTCCGTACGGCGGGAACCGTAGCCGCCCCCGGTGTGCGCGTGGTGCGCGCGGGTGTCGATCACCAGTGCCGCCGCGCCGCCCGAGGCCGGGTCGAACGGTATCTGGGTCGTCTCGAGCGTCGAGCAGTCGAGCAGCAGCGCGTGCCCGGCCTCGCAGCGCAGCGACGCGGACTGGTCCATGATCCCGGTTGGCGCGCCGACGAACTCGTTCTCCGCCCGCTGGCACAAGGTGGCCAGCACGTCGCGGCCGACCGAGAACCCGCCGAGGTCACGCAGCGCCAGCGCCGTCGACGCCTCGAGCGCGGCCGAGGAGGATAGCCCGGAACCCTGGGGGACATCGGAATCAAACGAGATCGACGCGCCCGGCACCTTGTACCCCGCGGTCCGCAGCGCCCACGCGACCCCGGCCGGATACGCCGCCCACCCGGTCACGGCCCCCGGCTTGAGATCCTCGATCGCGACGCGCGCTTCCTCGCCGGGAGCCTGCGCCGATCGCAACTCCAGCACCCCGTCGGACCGCCGCGCCGCTGCCGTCGTGACCTGGCTGAGCGCGAACGGCAGCACCAGGCCGCCGTTGTAGTCGGTGTGCTCGCCCATCAGGTTGGCCCGCCCCGGGGCCTGCCAAATGCCCCTCACGACATGAACGCCCATGCGTCGGCGACCATCGCGGTCAGGTCCTTCTCGGCCCGCCAGCCGAGTTCGCTGCGGATCTTGCTCGCCGAGGCGACCAGGACCGCCGGGTCGCCCGGGCGGCGCTGGGTTACCTCGATCGGTATCTCCTCACCGGTCACCGACCGGCACACCTCCACCACCTGCTTGACCGAGGACCCGGTCCCGTTCCCGAGGTTGAAGATCTGATGCCGGCCCGCTTCGGACCCGCCGAGCGACTTCAGGTGCGCGTCCGCGAGGTCGGACACATGAATGTAGTCACGGACGCAGGTACCGTCCGGAGTGGGATAATCATCGCCAAATATCATAACGGCGGTGTGTTTCTCCGCCCCGGCCAGCACGTTCGGTATCAGGTGGGATTCCGGATGGTGGCGTTCTCCCAGCCGCTGGCCCGACGGCGTGACGTAGGCGCCCGCCACGTTGAAGTAACGCAGGCTGACCGCGCCGAACCCGTACATCCTGGCGAACTCGGTCAGCGTGGTGTCCACGGCGAGTTTCGTCTGCCCGTACGGGTTGATCGGCCGGGTTGGCGCTGATTCGGTGATCGGGTTCGACTCCGGTTCGCCGTACACCGCCGCGGTGGAGGAGAAGACGATGGACCGGGTGCCGCTTGATCTCATCGCTTCGAGCAGCGCCAGCGTTCCGCCGAGGTTGTTGGACCAGTAGAGCTCCGGGTGCGCGACTGACTCGGCGACCAGGGACTTGGCGGCGAAGTGCACCACCGCCTCGAAGCCCGCATCCCGCATCAGCGGCGCGGCGTCGGCCTTGAGCGTCCCCCGGACGAACTTGGCCCCGTCAGGAACCGCGTCCGCGTGCCCGGTGGAAAGGTCGTCAAGCACGGTGACCTCGTGTCCGGCCTCGACCAGCTTGGCGGTCACCACGCTGCCGATGTAGCCGGCGCCGCCAGTGACGAGCAGCCTCATCATGCCTCCCCAGCGTCCCGGAGGCGCTGCGCTGCGGCCTCGGGCACGATGTCGTTGATCCACACTCCCATACCGGATTCCGTCCCGGCGAGGTACTTCAGCTTGTTTTCCGCGCGTCGCAGGGAGAACACCTGCAGGTGCGCGCCGAATCCGTCCCGGGCCAGCCGGTCGTGGACCGGTGCCTGGTGCCAGGCGGCGATATACGGCGCGGGCTTGCCGAACAGCCGGTCGAACCGGCGGAGCACGTCGAGGTACAGGTGCCCGAACGCGTCGCGTTGCGCGTCGTCGAGCGCCGGGATGTCGGGCACCTTGCGCAGCGGGAACAACCGGACCTCGTACGGCCAGCGGGCCGCCTCGGGGACGAAGGCCACCCAGTCGTCGTTCCGCGCGACGACGCGGGTGCCGACGTTCAGCTCTCGTTGCACTAGGTCATCGAACAGGTTCGCCCCGTTGTTGTCGCTGGTGTATGTCCAAGCCTGTTGGAGCATCCGTTCTGTCTTCGGAGTGACGAAAGGGAACGCGTAGATCTGCCCGTGCGGATGGTGCAGCGTGACACCGATCTCCTCACCCCGGTTCTCGAAGCAGTAGACCTGCTCAACTCCGGGGAGGTCACCGAGGGTCCGCGTCCGGTCCGCCCAGGCCTCGACGACGGTGCGCACCCGTTCGGGGGTGAGCGCGGCGAACGCCGAGTTGTGGTCGGAGGTGAAGCAGACAACCTCGCAGCGGCCCACCGAGGCGCGCTGGGCGGCCAGCGTCCCTGGCGGCGCCTCGCCGCGCGGTGTCAAACCGGCAAGATCCGGCATGTCATGCCATACTCCGCGCAATGATGGAAACCGGTTCTCAAACACTACGACGTCATAATCGGACGCGGGCACCTCGCTGAGCCGGTCTCCAAGCGAAGGACACAACGGGCACTGGTCGGCCGGCGGCAGGAACGTCCGGTCCTGGCGCGCCGCCGCGATCACCACCCACTCACCGGCTAGCACGTCCCAGCGCAATCCGGAATCTTGGGTAGCCACACCACCAGTCGGGGCCGGCGGCAGCCCGCGCTGGTCGGGAACTTCAGCCCGTCCCGAGTCAGATTCTTCGTCAAAGTAAACAATTTCCCGCCCGTCCGAAAGGCGAGCGGTACTTTTCCAGACAGATTCAGTGTTCAACACACACATACGTTATCTTGTCTGGGCCGGCTCGGCGTGTCCTGGGGTCGTAGCGTGATATCCGGGGATACCGTGGAGCGAGGGATGCCACAGTGAACTTCATCTGGGACATAGTTATCGTCTTGGTCATCGTGCTCATCGGCGGTTTCTTCGCGGGCGCGGAGATGGCGCTTGTCTCGTTGCGCGAGGGTCAGGTCCGGGCGCTGGCGAAGCGGGGCAAACGGGGCGCGACGGTCGCCAGACTGTCCCAGGATCCGAACCGCTTTCTTTCCGCCGTCCAGATTGGCATGACGCTGGCCACTCTGGTATCCGGCGCTTTCGGCGCGGAGACGCTGGCCGGGATCTTCAAGAGCTGGCTGGTGCGGCAGAACATGTCGCCCGATCTGGCCGGACCGCTGGCCTTCGCCGTGGTGACCGCCTGCATCACTTTCATCAGCCTGGTGCTCGGCGAACTCGCGCCCAAGCGCATCGCGCTGCAGCGGACGGTCCGGCTGTCGCTGGTGGCGGCCCCGCTGCTCGAGAAGATCGCGACGCTGGCGCGACCGGTCGTCTGGCTGCTTTCTGTGACGACTAACGGGGTGGTGAAGCTGCTCGGCGGTGACCCGAAGGCGGGACGCCAGATGATGAGCGAGCAGGAGCTACGCGACCTGGTGACCGGCGCACAGTCGCTCAGCCTCGATGAGCGGCAGATCGTCGGCGAGGTCTTCGATGCCGGGAAGCGGCAGCTGCGCGAGGTGCTCGTGCCGCGCACCGAGGTGGAGTTCCTCGACGCGGACACACCGGTCGGCCAGGCCGCCGAGATCGCGGCGAACGCGCCGTACTCCAGGCTGCCCGTGTACACCGACTCCTACGACAACGTGAGCGGGTTCGTGCACGTCCGCGACCTGTACGGGCCGCGAGCCGACGCCGGGCGTGACCTGCCGGTAAAAGATATAGCGCGTGCGGTGAAGTTCCTGCCGATCAGCAAGACCGTGCTGGCGGCGCTGTCGGAGATGCGGCGCGAGCGCGCGCACCTGGCGATCGTGGTGGACGAGTACGGCGGCACGGCGGGCATCGTCACCCTGGAGGACCTGGTCGAAGAGCTGGTCGGCGACATCAGGGACGAGTACGACGTGGGGGAGCCGCAGCCCACCAAGCTGCGCGGCGGCGTGATGGAAGTCGACGGCCTGCTGAACCTGGACGAGTTCGCCGAGCAGACCGGCATTCAGCTCCCCGAGGGACCCTACGAGACCGTGGCGGGCTACGTCCTGGCGGCGCTCGGCGAGCTGCCGGACATCGGCGACTCCGTCCAGGTCCCCGGCTACACGATCACCGTCACCGAGCTGGACGGCCGCCGGATATCCAGAGTCCGGGTGACCCCGCTTGAGCAGCAGACCGAGGTCACGGACGGCAACTAGACTGTTCTCCTAGGAGAACAGCAGGTGGAGGGGTTATATGCAGGGGTTCGACACGGTCCTGGTGGTCGATTTCGGTGCGCAGTACGCACAGCTCATCGCCCGCCGGGTCCGCGAGTGCCACGTGTACTCGGAGATCGTGCCGTCCACCATGCCGGTCGCCGAGATGCTCGCCAAGAATCCCAAGGCGATCATCCTTTCCGGCGGGCCCTCCTCGGTTTACGCTTCCGGGGCCCCCTCGCTGTCCGGCGACATCTTCCACAGCGGAGTGCCGGTCTTCGGCATCTGCTACGGGTTCCAGCTGATGGTCCGCGACCTCGGCGGCACCGTCGAGCACACCGGCGTCGCGGAGTACGGCGCTACTGATCTTTCCGCCAGCGGCGGTGTGCTGCTGGACGGGCTGCCCGAAGAGCTCACGGTATGGATGTCGCACGGCGACACCGCCACCCAAGCGCCCGCGGGGTTTTCTGTCACCGGGAGCACGTCGGTCACGCCCGCGGCGGTGGTCGAGGCGCCGGCTCGCGGGTTGTATGGCGTGCAGTTCCACCCCGAGGTGATGCACACCGACCACGGCACCGTCATACTCAAGCGTTTCCTCGACGCGGCCGGCTGCCAGCCCACCTGGACGATGCTGAACATCGTCGACGAGCAGACCGCTTTGATCTCCGCGCAGATCGGGCCTGAGGGCCGCGCGATCGCCGGGCTGTCCGGTGGGGTCGACTCCGCAGTGGCCGCCGCGCTCGTGCAGCGGGCCATCGGGGACCGGCTGACCTGCGTTTTCGTCGACCACGGGCTGCTGCGCAAGGGCGAGGCCGAGCAGGTCGAGCAGGACTTCGTGGCGGCGACCGGGGTGAAGCTGAAGGTGGTCGACGCCGCTTCGGTGTTCCTGGCGGCGCTGGACGGCGTCAGCGACCCCGAGGAGAAGCGGAAGATCATCGGCCGCGAGTTCATCAGGGCCTTCGAGCGGGCGGCACGTGAGGTCGGCCCGGCGGATTTCCTGGTGCAGGGCACGCTGTACCCGGACGTTGTGGAGTCTGGCGGCGGCACCGGGACCGCCAACATCAAGTCGCACCACAACGTCGGCGGCTTGCCTTCCGACCTCAGCTTTACGCTGGTGGAGCCGCTGCGCGCGCTGTTCAAGGACGAGGTGCGCTCGGTCGGTGCTTCGCTCGGGCTCCCTGCTGAGATCGTCCAGCGGCAGCCGTTCCCTGGTCCTGGCCTGGGGATCAGGATCGTCGGCGAGGTGACGGCCGGCCGGCTGGCCGTGCTCCGCGAGGCGGACGCGATCGCGCGGGAAGAGCTGACCCGGGCCGGTCTCGACGCTTCGATATGGCAGTGCCCGGTTGTGCTGCTGGCCGACGTTCGTTCGGTCGGCGTGCAAGGAGACGGACGGACCTACGGACATCCAGTGGTGCTACGCCCGGTCACCAGTGAAGACGCGATGACCGCCGACTGGGCCCGAGTTCCGGACGGTGTGCTCGCGCGGATATCGAACCGCATAACCAACGAGGTCCCCGAGGTCAACCGCGTCGTCCTCGACGTAACGAGCAAGCCCCCAGGCACCATCGAGTGGGAGTGAGCCCCGGGCCACCCGATTTATCGAAATAACGCGAAGGATCGTCGTACCCATGGGCGCGACGATCCTTCGCGTTATCGGGAAAGCGGCTAGATGCGGTTGCCTTCGCGGGGGGCGGGGACGGCCGCGCGGGCTGCGGTAGCGGCCGGGCGCAGCAGCGCCTCGGCGAGGGTGAGCACGGTTTCCTCTAGCGAGGCGAGCCGCGCGCTCACGTCGCTGGTCGCGGTCTCCACGACCTTGCTCACCGAGTCATCGGTGGCGGCCAGGCCCAGCTTCTCGTCCAGCTTGGCGATCCGTTCCTCGAGCTCGAGAACGCTGCGGCGGGTGGCGTCGCCGATCTTGTTCCGCACCTCGTCAAGGTCGGGCGTGGCCGGGAGCTCGCCGAGCTGGCGGTCCACCGCGTCGATCCGGCCGGCGACCGCGGTGACCTGATCGACGAGGCCGGCGAGCCGGCTGTCGAGCGCGGTGAACCGGCCGTTGGCCGCGTCGAACTTGCCGTCCACGGCGCCGAACTTGTCAGACACCCCCTCGATGCGCGCCCCGACGGCTTCCAGGCGGCCGTCAAGGCCTTCCATCTTGCCGTTGAGGTTCCCGGCCTTCGCGTCGACCGCGGACAGCCGGATGTCGAGGGCGGACAGCTTGCTGTCGACCGGGCCGAGCTTGCCGTTCATCGTGGCGATCCGGCCGTCGAGCGTGGACAGGCCACGGTCGTGTTCGGCCAGCCGTTCGTCGAGCGCGATGAGCCGTTCGTCCAGCCGCTCGTCGCGCTGGGTGAGCTGCTCGTCCAGGTGGTCGCCAAGCTGAGCGAAGCGCTCGTCCACCCGGTTGCCGAGCTGCCCGATCCTGGTGTCCGCCGCCGAGATCTTGGTGTCCGCCGCGGCGACCTTGCTGTCGACGGCGCCGACGGTGTTGTCGATCGCGCTGAGCCGGTCGTAGGAGTCGTCCAGCCGTTCGTCCAGCCGCTCCATCCTGGTGTCCAGGGCGCCGACCTTGGCGTCTACCAAGGCCACCGCGGCGGTGAGCTTGGTGTCCACCGCGGCCACGGCTGAGGTGAGCTTGCTATCGGTGGCGCTGATCGCCTCGGTGAGGCTGGCGCTGGTCGCGGCCACGGTGGCGGTGAGTTTGCTGTCGGTCGCGGCGATCGCCGAGGTGAGGCCGGCGTCGGAGGCGGCAATGGCCTCCGTGAGGTGCGCGCTGGTGGTGGCGATCGCGGCGGTGAGGCCGGCATCGGTCGCCGTGAGCTTGTCGTCGGTGTCGCCGATCCGCTCCTCGAGCCGTTCGAGGTGACCCTGCACGAGCTGCACCTGGCCGCCCAGCACATCCACCTGGCCGCCGACGCTGGCGAGCCCACCGCTCAGCTCGGTGGCGGATGCCGCCTGCTCTTGGAGCCGGGTGGTCAGTCCCTCGGTGGTCTGGTCGATCTTGGCGTTGAGCGAGGCGAAGCCCTGGTCCGAACGACCCTTGATCACCGACATCTCTTTGTCCAGGTGAGTGGTGCGCTGGGTCAGCTCCGCGAGTGCCTTATCCAGGCGGCTGAACCTGGTGGCCGCGCCCTCCATCGCCTGCTGAAGCTTGCTGACGTTCTGCTGTAGCGAGGTCATCCGCTCGTCGGAGACGCGCAGCGCGTCCAGCGTCTGGGAGATGGTGTCGCACACCACCTGCAGCCGGGACAGAGTCGCGTCGACGTTCTCCGACACGGTGCCTACATCGGCCCACATCGCGGGGAGTTCGCCCACCGGTTTGAGCTGACTGCGCAGCACCTCGATGTGCTCGGCCAGTGACTCCGCCCAGCCCGGCGGCCGGTCCCGTACGTCGTCGATCCGCGCGGTCAGCCCGTCCAGGTGGGCGCTGAGACCGGGTACCTCGCGCTCGCGGACCTCCTTGACCACCAGCTCCAGGCCTTCCAGTCGCTGCCGGATCTCCTCGAGCGCGGTCGTCGTGGATCGCTCTTCCGCCGCGTGATCCTGTATCGTTCGCGCGAGCAGTTCACGCATCCGGTCGGCGGCGCCGGGCTGGTTACCGCGCAGCAGGAGTTGGTTGCCCGAGTGGTCCATGATGCTCCTTCAAAAGGGGTTCGCGGCGCCCACTCTAGTAGCTCTCGGTAATCGGATGTGTGCAGTGAGCGAAATCGGGTACGGCGAGTCGCGCCTGTAACGCGGCCCTCATGTGGCCCCGTTCGTCGCAGCGGCCGAGTGGCCCCGGGTGGCGTTGCAGTTAGCACTCAGTCTGGTAGAGTGCTAACCGCGACGGACGGTCTGACCCCCGCGACGGCAGGCCGCTACGTTCGCCTACCCACTCATAAGCACAGCCTTTCTGGAGGGGGAGGTCCGATCGTGACGACCGCCACCAAAGTTGTTCTCAAGCCGCTCGAGGACCGGATCGTGGTCCGCCCACTAGAGGCGGAGCAGACCACCGCTTCCGGCCTAGTGATTCCGGACACCGCCAAGGAGAAGCCCCAGGAGGGCGAGGTCCTTGCGGTTGGTCCCGGCCGTTTCGACGACGCGGGCTCCAAGCGAGTTCCGGTCGACGTGAAGGTCGGCGATGTGGTGCTGTACAGCAAGTACGGCGGCACCGAGGTCAAGTACTCGGGCGAGGAGTACCTGGTGCTCTCCGCTCGCGACGTGCTAGCGATCATCGAGAAGTAATCAGCCGCGGCATTGGCGGCGCGGGCCTCGGTCCGCGCCGCCGCCGCGCAAGCTATACAGCGAAAGCTAAAAGCACAGCGGACGCGAGGAAATCAATGCCTAAGATCCTGGAGTTCGACGAGGACGCCCGTCGCTCACTTGAGCGCGGTGTGGACAAGCTCGCCGACACCGTTAAGGTGACGCTCGGCCCGCGCGGCCGCAACGTCGTCATCGACAAGAAGTGGGGTGCTCCAACCATTACCAACGACGGTGTAACCGTCGCCAAGGAAGTGGAGCTGGAGAACCCGTACGAAAACCTTGGCGCTCAGCTCGCCAAGGAAGTCGCCACCAAGACCAACGACGTCGCCGGCGACGGCACCACCACCGCGACCGTTCTGGCGCAGGCGATGGTGCACCTGGGCCTGCGCAGCGTCGCGGCCGGTGCCAACCCGATGGACCTCAAGCGGGGCATCGACGCGGCCGCCGCCGAGGTTTCTGACCGGCTGCTGAAGTCCGCTCGCGAGGTCACCGAGCAGAAGGAGATCGCGCACGTCGCGACGATCTCCGCGCAGGACGCCAAGATCGGCGAGCTCATCGCCGAGGCGTTCGACAAGGTCGGCAAGGACGGTGTCATCACCGTCGAGGAGTCGCCGACCATGGGCCTGGAGCTCGAGTTCACCGAGGGCATGCAGTTCGACAAGGGCTTCATCTCCCCGTACTTCGTGACCGACGCTGAGCGGCAGGAAGTCGTACTCGACGACGCCTACGTCCTGATCAACCAGGGCAAGATCTCGAACATGCAGGAGTTCCTCCCGCTGCTTGAGAAGATCGCCCAGACCAAGAAGCCGACGCTGATCATCGCCGAGGACGTCGAAGGCGAGGCGCTGGCCACCCTGGTTGTCAACAAGATCCGCGGCCTGCTGAACGTCGCCGCGGTGAAGGCGCCGGGCTTCGGTGACCGTCGCAAGGCCATGCTGGCCGACATCGCGACGCTCGCCGGCGGCACCGTGATCAGCGAGGACATCGGCCTGAAGCTGGACTCGGTGGGCCTGGACGCGCTCGGCACCGTCCGTCGGGTCGTGGTGACGAAGGATGACACCACGCTCATCGACGGTGGTGGCGACGAGTCCGGAGTGCAGGACCGGATCCGCCAGATCCGCACCGAGATCGAGAACACCGACTCCGACTGGGACCGCGAGAAGCTGCAGGAGCGGCTGGCCAAGCTGTCCGGCGGCGTCGCGGTGCTGCGCGTCGGCGCGGCCACCGAGGTCGAGGTCAAGGAGAAGAAGCACCGCGTCGAAGACGCGGTCTCCGCGACCCGCGCCGCGATCGAGGAAGGCATCGTGTCCGGTGGCGGTAGCGCCCTCGTGCACATCGCCGTTGACCTCGACGACCTCGGCCGCACGGGCGACGTCGCGACCGGTACCAAGGTCGTGAAGAAGGCGCTGTCGGAGCCTGCTCGCTGGATCGCGCTCAACGCGGGCCAGGAGGGTTCCGTCGTGGTCTCCAAGGTCGCGGACCTGCCCGCTGGTCACGGCTACAACGCCGCGACCGGTGAGTACGGCGACCTGATCGCGCAGGGTGTCATCGACCCGGTCAAGGTCACCCGCTCCGCCGTGCAGAACGCAGCCTCCATCGCCGGCATGCTGCTCACCACCGAGACCCTGGTGGTGGAGAAGCCGGAAGAGGACAAGGAGCCTGCGGACGCTGGCCACGGCCACACGCACTAACGCTCTGTGTGTTAGGCGCTGTGTGTTAGGAACTACGCAAGGTAACGCGGGGGCTACAGGAATGTGGCCCCCGCGTTGTCGTCTCACAGTGTCCATTGGGCATCACATCTATGTGGACCAGGGGGATACGGAAAACATCGTCCGGTCGTTGCGGCCGCTGATACTTCATTACTGCCTGGCCCGCATGCCGGGACAGCACGACGCGGCGGACGATGTCACGCAGGAAACATGCATCGCGCTACTCGCGGCGTTGCCGGGGTATCAGGGCACACCGCAAGGTCTCGCGTATGGGATCGCCGCGCACAAGGTGGTCGACGCGATTCGCGCGGCCACGAGGCGAGCGGTGCCGGTGGAGCAACTACCCGAGACCGTGGACCTCTCCGGCGGGCCGGAGGAGATCGTGCTCGCCGCTCAGTGGACCAGGGACCTGCTCAGCACTCTGCAACCGTCGTTGCGCAAGCTGGTGACGCTGCGGGTACTGGCGGACTGGTCGGCGGAGCAGACCGCGGAGGCACTCGGCATGACGGCGGGCGCGGTCCGAGTGGCGCAGCACCGTGCAATGGGGCGTTTGCGCAGCGTGGCGGCCACAGTTCAGTAGAATAGGGACTTGAATCCCACCATTACCAGCCGCGAGGTCACCATGACGAAGTTCCATCCGGTAGGCCTGACGTTCGATGACGTACTGCTGCTTCCGGCGCATTCGTCCTTGATGCCGAGCGAGGCGGACACGTCCACGCCGATTACCAAGCGGATACGGCTGCGCATCCCGCTGGTCTCCGCGTCGATGGACACGGTGACCGAGGCGCGGATGGCGATCGCCATGGCGCGCCAGGGTGGTGTCGGTGTGCTGCACCGCAATCTCTCGGTGGAGGAGCAGGCGCAGCAGGTCGACATGGTGAAGCGTTCCGAGGCCGGTATGGTCGCCGACCCGGTGACCTGCGGGCCGGACGCGACCCTCGCCGATGTGGAGCTGCTTTGCTCGCGGTACCGGATCTCCGGTGTACCTGTGACCAGCGACGACGGCACACTGCTCGGCATCGTCACCAACCGCGACATGCGTTTCGAGTCCGACGAGACGCGCAAGGTCGCCGACGTCATGACTAAGATGCCGCTGGTCACCGCGCCGGTGGGAGTGCCTGCTGAGGAAGCGCTGCGGCTGCTGCGCGAGCACAAGATAGAGAAGCTGCCGCTGACCGATGACCGCGGTCGGCTGCGCGGCCTGATCACCGTCAAGGACTTCACCAAGTCCGAGAAGTTCCCGAGCGCCACCAAGGACGCCACCGGGCGTCTCGTCGTGGGCGCGGCCGTCGGAGTAGGAGAGGACGCGAAACGGCGCGCCCAGTCCCTCGCGGAAGCCGGCGTCGACTTTCTGGTGGTGGACACCGCGCACGGCCACGCGCAGCCAGTGCTCGACATGGTTCGCGAGGTCAAGGCGAACCTCAACGTCGAGGTGATCGGCGGGAACATAGCGACCAAGGCCGGCGCGCAGGCGCTGATCGACGCGGGCGCGGATGGCGTCAAGGTGGGTGTCGGCCCCGGGTCGATCTGTACTACCCGGGTCGTCGCGGGGGTCGGTGTCCCGCAGCTCACCGCCATCTATGAGGCGTCGCTCGCCGCCAAGCCCGCCGGTATCCCGGTGATCGGGGACGGCGGCGTGCACTACTCGGGTGACATCGCCAAGGCCATCGCGGCCGGCGCCGACGCGGTAATGCTCGGCAGCCTGCTCGCCGGGTGCGAGGAATCGCCGGGCGAGATGGTCTTCCTCAACGGCAAGCAGTACAAGCTCTACCGGGGCATGGGTTCGCTCGGCGCGATGCGCAACCGGGAACGTGGCAAGTCCTACAGCAAGGACCGGTACTTCCAGGACGACGTGCTGCGCGAGGACAAGCTGGTGCCGGAGGGGATCGAGGGACAGGTTCCTTATCGCGGCCCGGTGTCCGCCGTCGCCGACCAGCTCGTCGGCGGGCTCCGCGCGTCGATGGGCTACTGCGGGGCACGCCACATCGCCGACCTCAAGGAGGCGGAGTTCGTGCAGATCACCTCGGCCGGCCTCATCGAGTCACACCCCCACGACGTGCAGATGACCGTCGAAGCCCCGAACTACAGCGGACGAGGCTAACCGCCCGAGCCAAAAGCGCGCCGGAGGCGAGCAATGAACACAGAAATAGGCCGGGGTAAGACCGGCCGGCGGGCGTACGCGCTTGAGGAGATCGGGATCGTGCCGGCGCGCCGTACCCGGGACCCGGAAGAGGTGTCGATCGCTTGGCAGATCGACGCGTACCGTTTCGAGCTGCCGCTTGTCGCCTCGCCGATGGACAGCGTGGTCTCGCCCGCGACGGCGATCACGCTCGGCCGCCTCGGCGGGCTCGGGGTCCTGGACCTTGAGGGTCTGTGGACCAGGTTCGAGGACCCGGAGCCGCTGCTGGCCGAGGTCGCCTCGCTGGACGACGCGGCGGCCACCAGGCGGCTGCAGGAGATGTACACCGCGCCGATTTCCGAGGAACTGATCGGGAAGCGGATCGAGGAGATCTCCCGCGCGGGCGTCACCACCGCGGCCCGGCTGTCACCGCAGAAGACCGCGCGGTACTACAAGGCAGTGGTCGACGCGGGGGCCGACATCTTCGTGATCCGCGGCACCACCGTCTCAGCGGAACACGTCTCTGGCCGCGCTGAGCCGCTGAACCTCAAGCAGTTCATCTACGAGCTCGACATCCCGGTCATCGTCGGCGGCTGCGCCACCTACACCGCCGCGCTGCACCTGATGCGTACCGGCGCGGCGGGCGTCCTGGTCGGCTTCGGTGGCGGGTCAGGGCACACCACGACGGCGGTGCTCGGGGTCGCGGTGCCGATGGCCACCGCCGTGGCGGACGTCGCCGCCGCGCGCCGCGACTACCTGGACGAATCCGGCGGCCGCTACGTACACGTGATCGCGGACGGCTCGATGACCAAGTCTGGTGACATCGCCAAGGCGCTGGCCATCGGCGCCGACGCGGTAATGGTCGGCTCGCCGCTGGCCCGCGCGGCCGAGGCACCGGGGCAGGGGTATCACTGGGGCTCGGAGGCGAATCACCCCGAGCTGCCGCGCGGCGCTCGTGTCGAGGTCGGCACGATCGGGACGGTCGAGCAGATCCTGCACGGCCCGTCCACCGTTCCCGACGGATCGATGAACCTGATGGGTGCGCTGCGCCGGACGATGGCCACGGCCGGCTACACCGACCTCAAGGAATTCCAGCGTGTCGAGGTTGTGGTCACCCCGCCTAGCCGCCACTAGCGGTCGATAAACTCCAGACCATGGACTCTGCCACCCAACAACGCGTCCTCTCCGGAATCCAGCCCACGGCCGATTCCTTCCACCTGGGGAACTATCTCGGCGCCGTGCGGCAGTGGGTGGCACTGCAGGACTCCTACGACGCGTTCTACTGCGTGGTGGACCTGCACGCGATTACCGTGCCGTACGAGCCGGAAGCGCTGCGCCGCAGGACCCGGGTCGCCGCCGCCCAACTGCTCGCCTGCGGGCTCGATCCGCAGCGATGCACCCTGTTCGTGCAGTCCCAGGTGGCCGAACACACCGAGCTGAGCTGGATACTCGGCTGCATCACTGGCTTCGGCGAGGCCAGCCGGATGACGCAGTTCAAGGACAAGTCGGCCAAGGGCGGCGCGGACTCGGCCTCGGTCGGGCTGTTCACCTACCCGATCTTGCAAGCGGCTGACATCCTGCTTTACCAGCCGCATCAAGTGCCGGTGGGTGAGGATCAGCGTCAGCACCTCGAGCTGTCCAGGAACCTGGCGCAGCGATTCAATCACCGGTTCGGCGAGACGTTCGTGGTGCCGTCGCCGTACATCCTGTCCTCGGTTGCCAAGATCACCGACCTGCAGGACCCGACGGCGAAGATGTCCAAGTCGTCCTCGTCGCCGCAGGGCATCATCGACGTGCTCGACGACGAGGCGGCGATCAGGAAGAAGATCTCGCGCGCAGTGACCGACACCGGCTCGGAGGTATACGCCGACGAGGATGCCAAGCCCGGCATCACCAACTTGCTGCGCATCTTCTCCGCGCTGTCCGGCCGGTCGATAGATGACCTGACAGCCGAGTACCGCGACACCGGTTACGGCCGGTTCAAGAAGGACCTCGCCAGCCTCGCGGTGGATACGCTCACGCCGATCAGGGAGCGGACCGAGCACTTCCTCACCGATGAAGCCGCGCTGGACAAGGTGCTCGCCGAGGGAGCGGCCCGCGCCCGTTCTGTCGCTGAATCAACGATGGCGACGGTAAGGCAGCGCGCGGGCCTGCTCGGTGCGTCGCTTAGCTAGCCCTGCCGCGAGTTCAGTTGGCCACATCGACCCGGTGGCGGATGGTGCCGGGGTCGCCGAGCGCCTTGAGTATCGCGTCAGCGAGGTTAGCCCGGGCGGTGCGAGCCCCGGCGTACCGGTCGATCGTGATCTTGTAGTTTGCGCGGCGCGGGCCGTTGGTCAGTGGCGAGGGCCGCATGATCGTCCACTCCGTGTCGCTGGCGCGAGATAGAAGCTCATGCCAAGGCCATCACGGACGCCCTGATCGCTGGGCTACGGGCCGGTTAGGCGCCTCGCCGGCCGCACGGCCGGGTGTTGGGTTCGGCGTTCCCGCAGGTCACTCCCAGAATGTCAGTCACTCGAGCTAGTGTTCGAACATCGTCATTTCCGCATAACGGGGAGTGGTACATGTCATCGACAACCATCATCGAGCGGCAGGTAATAGTCCGGGACGCACTCACCGAGCCGGCCGTCGCGCTGAAGGGGACCGGGCACGGGAGTGCCTGGTGCCAATGCGGGAGCCCATCGTGTTCTGGCGGCAGGACGGGCGGAGCGTGGCTCAACGAGCCGCCCGATCCGGATGAGGTCCCAGCCGCGCGGGACGCGCGCCGCCTGCGCGGACCGGGACGTGGCACTGGCGCCGGAACCGGCCCCGGCCGCTAGAGCGCGCGGGGCGCGGGCGGTGCCCCGGACTCCGGTCCGGGGCACCGCCCGCACGGCTGGACGTTCACAGCGGGCACACTGCTACCAGTGGTGGGTCGTCGCCGACGAGTGGCGCGTGATCATCTCGGACTCTTCCTCGGGCGCGTAGATCGACTGCACCGCGACCCGGCCCGGGCCGTGCAGCCTTATCCAGATGCTGCGATAGCTCAGCCGGTTGCTCCAGAACGCGAAGCCCATGTTCCGCGGGTACTCCAGGTGCAGCGAAACCCGCACCGACAGGTCCCGGTACAGCAGCGAGGTGGGCTTCACCAGCAGGCTCTGGCCATGCTGCAGGTCGCGGATGAACGTGTTGCCCGGTGAGTGCAGCAGCAGCAGCCCGGCCCCATCGTGCGCACCGAAAATGTCGCCGAACTGCCCCATCGGGTAGTGGATCTCCCGATCGTTCTGGTCCTGGCCGGTTTCGAACCAGACGTCGTTCGGCTGCCAGTCGTAGCGCACGTTCCCGGTCGCGCCCAGGAAGCGGTGCTCGCGCACCCACATCTGCTGACCGTGCTGCAGGGGCAGCGCCACGACCTCGCCGGCGTGGTTGTCGGACAATGCCACGTGCCCGGGGCCGTGGGCTTCCATCATGATCAGCGGCATTCCCGCCATCATGCGTTTCCACCCGCCGCGCATTGACATGTTGCCGAGCCGCACCTGGGTGTCGGCCCATAGCAGCGTGTGGTGGGAGAAGTACACCCCGTCGTTATGGTCAAGGCTGAATTCCGCGACCGGAACGGTGGTGCCGGCGATCTGGACGTGCGACTGCCCGAACTGCAGCCTCGCCATGTCCTTGATCGGCGGCTGCTCGGTCCAGCCGGAGTCGCTGACCACCTGTCGCACATCGATGGGGGCACCGCACAGCGGGCACGAGGGCGCGTTCGGATCGCTTGGCTGCCGGCAGTACTGGCAGATGTAGGCGTTCATCGTGCGCTCACTCGCCAGCGTGGTGATGCACGTACATCGACTGGATGCCGACCCGGCCGGGGCCGGTCATCTCCGCGAGGTACATCGAGTGGTGGTGCATCAGGCCGCCCTTGAGCGGTAGCTGTACCGCCTGCATCTGCACCGAGGAGTCCTTGTAGAGGAAACCGCCCGGCTCGATCAGGATCTTCTCGCCAGGCGCGAGCGTGCGCTCGAGCACGTTCCCGTTGCCGTGCAGCATCAGGATGCCCGGCTCTCCCGCGGTGACGAACCGGTCGATGAACATGCCGTTCCCGCCGTGCAGGACGTTGGCTAGGCCCTTGATCCGCACGAACGAGTACTGGATGCTATGCGAGGCCACCAGGAACGCGTGCTCCCTGGCGTCCAGTTCCATGCCCGGGTGCAGCGGCAGCACGACCAGTTCGCCCGGCGCGTCCCGGGAGAACGCGATGCGCCCGGGTCCGTTGGCCACGGTCACGATGTGCGGCATGCCGCCGAGCGTGCGCTTGACCCCGCCGGGGATCTTCAGCGAGGAGACCGGGACCTGTTCGTCCTTCCACAGCATCACGTGATGCTCGAAATAGACGCCATCATGAGGATGCAGGTTAATTTCCGCCACCGGCACCAGCTCGCCTTCTACCTGGCAGGTGCTGGCCGAGAAACGGAACTCTGTCATGTCGCGCAGCCGCGGGGCTTCTCGCCAGCCCGAGTCGCTGACCTTGTCCCGCTCGTCGAGCGGTGCCCCGCAGGTCATGCAACTAGTGGTGCCTGGCTGGTTCTGGGCCTGGCACCACTGGCACTGAATCATTTCCACGAGACGGAACATAGCAGTCGTGCAGGTCAAACCACTACTTATGTCGCAAAGTATGAACCGGTATGGTGTGGTCATGGCATTGCTCGGGCGGGAGTTCATCGCCGTACCTGATGACCGTAAGGGTCAGATCGTCTTCAAGTGGCCGGACGTTTCCATCCGGCGCTTCACGCGAGCCATCGTCAACGCCGACGAGATCGCGATGTTCGTCAACACTGGCGAGATCGTCGAGACGCTCGAGCCTGGCCGGTACCAGATCGACGCCAACGAGCTTCCCGGGCTCGGCGCGATCATCGACCGGCTCAGCGGCGGCAACGCGTACCGCGCCGAGCTGTACTTCATCGGGACGCGTGAGTACACCGGCTTCAAGTTCGGCGGACGCATCGACGACGTTCAGGACCCGCGGACCGGGCTGGTCGTCACACTGCGTGTGTTCGGCGACTACGCGCTGCGCGTCGTCAACCCGGCGAAGCTGATCACGAACCTCACCGCGACCGTGGACGTTACCGACAACAACAAGATCGCGGGCTGGGTCAGCGACCAGTTGCTGAAGGTGCTACGGACGAACGTCACCACGCAGATCGTCAGGAATGGCTGGCCGATCCTCGGGCTGTCTGTGTACTCGGGTGACATCGAGCAGGCGGCGATCGGCTCCGCCAACGAGCAACTCGACGCGTACGGTGTCTCGCTCACCCGGATGGGCAACTTCGACATCAACCTGTCGCCTGAGGACGAGGCGCAGCTCAAACAGCTGGCCAAGGACACCAGCTACTCTCAGCTGGCCGGCGGATTCCAGCAGTACGCGGCAGGCGAGATGGCGCTGGGCGCCGGCCAGGGCATGGCCCAGGGCGGCGGCGCCACCGAGGGCGCGTTCCTCGCCGCGGGCCTTGGTCTTGGTGGCGGCCTTGGCGGCGGGTTCGGCCAGCAGCAGCCGCCTCAGCAGCAGCAGCCGCCTCAGCAGCCACCGCCACAGGCTCCCGCGGCGGCGCAGCCCGCTGGCGTGGTCTGTGCCTCCTGTCACGCGCCCGGCCCGGCCGGCGCGAAATTCTGCGCGAGTTGCGGCCAGCCGATCGCCCCGGCCGTCCTGCACTGCACCGAATGCGGAACCGAACTCCCCACCGGTGCGCGTTTCTGTGCCTCCTGCGGCACCCCAGTAGCCAGCTGATCCCCGCCGAGGGCACCGCGGCAAGGACGGCCGTAGCTACGAGGGCCTGGTCGCGGAGGCGCGGCGGTGAGTGGCTGGTCGGCGACGCCGGGTGCGGGTGAGGAAGCCAACCACGGCCAGCAGGGCCATGGCGGTAAACGCGACCGCGGCGATGGTCCCGCCGACGCCGCGGCGTATGAAGGCGGCCGCGTCCGTGGCGTGCACGGAGTCGGTCGTACGGGCCGTGTGGACCGGGGCCGCATTGGATGGGCCCGGCGGCCGTCCCGCGTCGGGAGCGGCGGCCGCCCGCCGGGCGCTGCGAGCGGCATGAACTTTGGGTGCGGCCGGCAACGAAGCGGATACCAGCTTGCCTACCGGCCGGATCCGGCCATCCACCGCGAAGCCCCAGTTCAGCAGCTTCTCGGCCGAGACGGTCTCGGTGAGCGCCGGACAGTGCAGTTCGGTCACGATGAGCGTCACCCCATGCCGCCGGGCGAGGCCGACGTAGGTGGCGCCCGCCGCGGATGTCCAGCCGATCTTCCCGCCAATGCCGCCGGGGTATTCCGACAGCAGCCGGTTCTGGTTGTACAGCATCTCCGAACGCTGGGCTGACACGCGGAAGTCAAAGGCGCGCGTCTCGTCGTACCGCAGGAACGCCGGCATCCGCAGCGCCTGGCGCGCGATGAGCGCCAGGTCGTAGGCGGAGGTGTGCTGACCAGGCGCGTCCAGCCCGTTGGGATCGACCGCCACCGTGTCATGCGCGCCAAGCCGCCGCGCCGTGGCGTTCATCAGCGCGATACCCCGGGCGTACGAGCCCGTGGCCTGCGCGAGCGCCACCGCCGCGTCATTGGCGGAGATGGTGAGCATAGCGGTGAACAAATCGGAGACGCGGTAGCTGTGGGTGGGGATCAGCCCCGCGACGTTCGGGACGACGTTGGCCGCTCGCTGCGTGGCCCGCACCATCGCGGACGGATTCAGCACCGGGATCAGTGACACGGCGGTCAGCAGCTTCAGCGTGCTGGCCGGCCGGTACCACCCATGCGGGTCCCGCCACCCCAGCACCTGTCCGGTCCCCGCGTCAGCCACCACCCACGCCGATGCTGCTATCGAGGGCGGCCCCGCCGACTGGGTGCTCGCCGCTGCGGCGCCCGCGCCGCAGATCATCGACGCCGCTGCCAGCAACGACCCAGTCACGACGGTGCTAATGACCCGCCGCACCGTCTCCTTCGGACGCCAGTAAGCCACTGAGCGCCCCTCCCCCCGGTAGGACCCCGCGCGTACCCTGAACTTATGGAACATATGTCGGAGGCCGGTCCGCTCCGCAATCCGGCCTGCGACCAGGGAAAGCTTACGGAAAAGATCGGCAGCACGGGGGAGTACACCGTTAGCGGCGGCGTAAATCCAGGTATGTGTATCGAGGTGCCGCGGGCAATGCGGCGATACGCCGGATTCGTGATGGCCGAGAAATCGAACTAGCTCAGCTACCTGCCACAGGAGTACTGATCATGGAGTGGAACCCGTCCAAAGGCCCGACCCTCGGCGTCGAATGGGAACTACAGCTCATCGACCCGCAAACAAGGGCATTGCGCCAGGACGCGGCCATGGTCCTCGCCGACCTGCCGAACATCGACGAAACGGGAGAACACGGCAGAATCCGGCATGAGCTCATGCAATCCACCGTCGAGGTGGTGACCGGGATCTGCTCAACCGTGGCGGAGGCCAAGGCCGACCTAGCGGAAACGATCAGCGAACTCCAGCAGACCGCGGCCGGTCACGGTATTGTTTTGACGTGCGCTGGTACGCATCCAGGCAGTGACTGGCGCGATGCGAAGATGGCGCCTATTCAGCGCTATGCGGAGCTTGTCGAGCAAATGCAGTGGCTCGCCCGCCGGATTCAGACCTTCGGGGTCCATGTCCATGTCGGGCTGCGCGACGAGAGCAAGGCGATGCCGATCGTCAACGCGCTCGCCGGGTACCTGCCGCATTTTCTCGCGCTGACGGCGTCGAGTCCGTTCTGGTCCGGACAAGACACTGGGCTTGCCTCAAGCAGGTCGATCATTTTCGGTGCGTTGCCAAATGCGGGACCGCCGCCCCGGCTCACCACCTGGGCGGCGTTCGAGGACTACATGGACACCCTGCTTCGCGCGGGGACGATCCGGAGCATTAAGGAGGTCTGGTGGGATGTCCGTCCGCATCCGGACTTCGGCACGGTGGAACTGCGCATGTCCGATGGTGTCCCGACGTTCCGCGAGATCGGCATGATCGCCGCGCTCGGGCAGTGCCTGGTGCAGTTGTTCGACTCCCAGCTGGACCGGGGCTACACGTTGCCCTGCCCGCAGCCCTGGCTGGTCAAGGACAACAAGTGGCGCGCGACGCGGTACGGGCTTGACGCGATGATCATCACCGATGACCGTGGCAGCGTCGCGCCGCTGCGTGACGAAATCTACGAGCTCGTGCGCGAACTCGAGCCGTTTGCGGAACGTCTCGGTTGCTCCGAGGAGCTGAGTGTCACCTCTGAGGTTCTCGAAAACGGCGCGTCCTATGAGCGTCAGCGTGCCATAGTGGCTGACGGGGGCGGAATGACAGACGTGGTGGACGCACTCGTCACCGAGTTCGCGGAGGACAGGTTCACCAGCCCGGGGGACGGCAGCGATGGAGGACCGGCTCATGGAGGGCGCTGATCTAAATGCGGACTTGGACGAGTTCTGGTCCGCTCACGCGGCGGAGCTGATCGGCTTCCGCCGTGATCTGCACGCGCACCCGGAGACGGGCAACAATGAGCACCGTACGACACGGAGCGTAGCGCTCCGGCTGGCCGCTGCCGGACTTCGGCCGGCCATCTTGCCCAAGGGAACCGGCCTCATCGTTGATATAGGCCCAGATATTCCAGAACGAGGGGCGGTAGCTCTTCGCGCGGATATCGATGCCCTCCCGATGGAGGACGAGAAGCGGGTGCCTTACCGCTCGACCGTCCCAGGCGTGTGTCACGCGTGCGGCCACGACGTGCACACGACGGTCCTGCTGGGAACGGGGCTGTTTCTCGCGGCCCAGGCCGAGAAGGGCATGCTTCCCGGCCGGATCCGGCTGGTCTTCCAGCCCGCCGAGGAGCTCGGCTCCGGGGCGCTGGACGTGATATCGGCCGGCGGCATGGACGGCGTGGGCAGGATCTTCGCGCTGCACTGCGATCCGCGGCTCGACGCGGGCAAGCTGGGAGTGCGCACCGGCGCGATCACCGCGGCCTGCGACAAGATCAAAGTGCGGGTAAGCGGCCCCGGTGGGCACACCGCGCGGCCGCACCTGACCGCTGACCTGGTGTTCGCGCTGGCGAAGATCGTCACCGAACTGCCCGCCGCGCTGTCTCGCCGGGTGGATCCCCGATCTTCGCTGTCGCTCGTCTGGGGACGGGTTTCCGCGGGCAAGGCGCCGAACGCGATACCCGACGAGGGCGTGGCCGAGGGCACGATCAGGACGCTCGACGAGGAAGCCTGGCGCCGGGCGCCGGAGATCCTGCGCGGCCTCATCGACTCGGTGGCTGCCTCCTATGGCATCCGCGCCGAGCTTGAGTACACCAGGAACGTCCCGCCGACCGTGAACGACAAGGTCTCCGCGGACATGCTGACCGTCGCGGGCACCGGGGTGCTTGGTCTGGACGGCGTGGTCAACACCCCGCAGTCGCTCGGCGGCGAGGACTTCGCCTGGCTCCTGGAGAAGGTGCCGGGAGCACTGGCCCGGCTGGGCACTCGTGTCCCTGGCCTGGAGACTTCCTTCGACCTGCACCAGCCGTCCTTCGACGTGGACGAGCGCGCGATCGCCGTCGGCATCCGGGTGATGTCCGCGACGTCGCTGACCGCCCTGTGGGACGATCCCCGCGCGATGGAGTCTCAGCAGATCCCGGCCCCGCCGCCGCTGCCATCGGCGCAGCCCGCCCGCTCACCCCAGGCACTCCGGTCAGCCGCCCCGATGCCTCAGCCGCTCCGGCCGTCCCTGCCCGCGCCCGCGTCGCTTCCGGCCTACCAACCCAGCGACGGCTATCTAGCCCAGGACAACTACCCCTCGTCGGCCACAAGTTTCTCGTCGGCTTCGAACACCCCGTCGGGCGCGAACAGCTCGTCAGGCACGTACGGCTCGCAAGGCACGTACGGCTCGCCGGCCGCGAGCCCCCCATCGGGCACATACGGCTCGTCGGCTGCGAGCCCCTCGTCGGGCACATACGCCTTGCCGGACGCGTACATCCCACCGGACGCATACGCCTCGACGGACGCACTGTCCCCGTCCGAACAATCGCGCCCCTACGGCGACGTCGGCTACGACCTCGACTCGTTCTACTCCAACGCCCCGCGCCGCTAATCCGCGCCCCGCGCCGTGCTCCCGCGCCCCGGGCGGCGCGCCCAGCCATGGCCACCGATTCTGGCGGTGCGGCCTTGACCAGCAAAGAGTGTGGGTAAGGCCGCACCACCCAGCAAAAAGGAGCCCGTGCGGCGCCTCCGCCGTCCCCCACTACCCCCACTACCCCCACACACACCACTAGCACAGCGTCCACCCACCGCGTCCAGCGGCCGGCCACCTCGCCACCCACGCCCAGGGGCGCTGAACCGGGCGGCGGGCGGGAACTCGCCATGCCGTTCGTGCCATGCGCTGCGGTAACGCCATACAGTTGAACGGTGGCGATTGACGGTCAGGCCGACCTTGGAAAGAAGGCGGACAAGCTCCCGGTCTTCCGCTCCCCGGTCGCGGTGGCGGTGTGGTGGCTGTGGCTGCTGTTTGCCATCGGGAATCTCATTGACCTGGCCGTTCAGGGCCGGGATCACACATCCGCGGTGGCCGCGGTCATCCTGGTCTTCGTGACCGGGATCGTCTACGTCACCGCCCAGGTGCCCAGGGTGGTTGCCCGCCCGGATAGCGTCCTGATCAGGAACCCGCTGCGGGATCACGTGATCAGCTGGGGATCGATCACGCGGGTCGACACCCTCGACCTGCTCCGCGTGCGCTGCGAATGGCCAGACGGTGAGCAGACCCGTAGCAAGGTCTTCCATGCCTGGGCGGTGCAGCACTCCAGGCGCCGCGAGATGGCCCACCAGGCACGCGAGGGCCGCCGGACCCGGCGGGGCCTAGCCCCGTCGCGTCCCGACAGCGTGCGTGACACCGGTTACGCCGCGAGCCCCGCGGGACAGGACAAGGAGCCTGCCCTCGGCAGCCCGCAGTACGCCGTCGACTCCCTGAAGGCCCGGCTCCAGGAGGCACGCGAGCAGCAGCAGCCCGCTCTGCCGCCGGTGTCCACCTGGCGCTGGCAGCCGATCGCCGCCATCGTGCTGCCCGCGATCCTGCTCGCGATCGTGGCGGCCGTATAACGTCACGGCGGGTTACAGGGGCGAGCCCGCAGCCACGCCACGTAGTCCTCCGGAGCGCCCGCCTTCACCGCGGAGTCGGCGAGCAGTGTGACATGCCGCTCCGACGGGAGGCCGCCCTCCCATGCGTTCAGTACATACAGCCAGGCCAGGGCGTCGCCATCCAGCGTCTCGACGCGCACCTTTATCTTGCGGTAGTAGCCGAGCGTGACCCCATCCCAGACGTCAAGGGCCTTCTCATCGATTTCCGGAACGTCGTACAGCACCACGAACAGGCGGTCGCCTGGGGATTCGACAACCGTGGTGAGTGCCCCGTCCCAGCCCATGTCTTCCCCGCCGAAGGTCAGTCGCCATCCCTCCAGCCACCCCGTTCCCCGCTGCGGTGAATGAGGACAGCGGGCGACCATCTGCGCCGGGTCCATGTTGCTGCCGTAAGCGGCGTATAGTGCCACGGCAGATAAGCGTACGACCTCAAGACCCCACCCCGTCGCCTCACCCGCGCGAACAACACGAGATAATCGCCAAACGTGACCATGCCTCGACCGCGCATCGCGATCATCGGCGGTGGACCAGGCGGATATGAATCCGCTCTGGTCGCTGCTCAACTCGGTGCTGACGTCACGATCTTCGAAGATGCCGGGCTCGGCGGTGCGTGTGTGCTGACCGACTGCGTGCCATCAAAGACGCTGATCGAGTCCTCGACCACCATGACCAGCATGACCCGCAGCGCGTCGCTTGGCATTCAGCAAGGTGACGGCGCCAACGCCGACCTCACGGTGGACGCGCCCGCGCTCTACACCCGGATCAAGGCCCTCGCCTCGGCGCAGTCGCACGACATCACCGAGCACGTGGCCACCGAGGGCGTCACCGTTGTCAGCGGGCGCGCGAGGTTCACCGGCCCGCGGACGATCAGTAACGGCGACACCACCGTCCAGGCGGACATCGTGCTGATCGCGACCGGCGCGACACCGCGGATCCTGCCGGATGCCATGCCCGACGCAGAGCGCATCCTGACCTGGCGTCAGCTCTACGATCTGCCCTGCCTGCCAGAGAGCCTCATAGTCGTCGGCTCCGGTGTCACCGGCGCCGAGTTCGCCGGTGCCTACCAGGCGCTCGGCTCGGACGTCACGCTTGTCTCGTCGCGGGACCGGGTGCTTCCGCATGAGGATCAGGACGCCGCCGAGGTGATCGAGGAGGTGTTCCGCCGCCGCGGGATGAACGTGCTCAACCGGTCCCGTGCGGCGGCCGTGCACCGCAAGGGGAACAGCGTCATCGTGACGCTCGCCGACGGCCGTCAGGTCACCGGCTCACACTGCCTGCTCACGGTCGGCATGGTGCCGAGCACTAGCGACCTGGGCTGCGAGGAGGCAGGCGTCACGCTTGACGACCAGGGCTTCATCGAGGTGGACCGGGTTTCGCGCACCAGCGCGCCGGGGGTCTACGCGGCCGGTGACTGCACCGGCGTGCTGATGCTGGCCAGCGTCGCCGCCATGCAGGGCAGGATCGCGATGTGGCACGCGCTGGGTGAGGCGGTCCAGCCGATCAGGCTCAGCCATGTCGCGGCCAATATCTTCACCGACCCCGAGATCGCCACCGTCGGCGTCTCCCAGGCCCAGGTCGACCGGGGCGAGATCGAGGCACGCGTCGTCACCCAGCCGCTTGACACCAACCCACGAGCCAAGATGGCCGGCGTCAGGCACGGTTTCGTAAAACTCTTCACCCGCCCGGGCACCGGCACGATCCTCGGCGGCGTGATCGTCGCACCGCGCGCCAGCGAGCTGATTCTCCCGGTCTCGATCGCCGTCGAGCAGGGCCTGACCGCGAGCCAGCTGGCGCATACCTTCTCGGTCTATCCGTCGCTGTCAGGATCCACCACTGAGGCCGCGAGACAGTTGATGGAGTTCACGACACCATTATCGAAATTTCTGCCGGAAAGCGCGCATGTGAGGACAATCACCCGCTGTTATCTGACCACTCCGAGGGGTAGAACCGGAGGCGGTAACTGAGGGCAGGGGGGTGATTCAAGATGCTAGTAATCTGGCTTCACGGTCTGCTACACGTGTTCCTGTGGCTCTGAGTTAGCCCACAGCACTAGAGGTGACAATGCCTGAGTCGGCGCTGGATTCCCAGCGCGAGCGTCGGCCCAGCCACGCCAGTTAGTGCGAGGGGCGTCCCGTATCACGGTCGGCCGGAGCGTCGAAGCCATACTGACGCAGCCGCTTGACCCGCAGGTCGTCGGCATACATGGCGATCGTTCCCAGGCTGGCGATGAGCGCGAGGCCGGGAACCGCGATCCGGAGCCACGGCGGTCCTGGCAGCAACGCCAGCACCACGCAGACCGGCACCATGATGACCAGGTGGCCGAGTACAAGCCGCAGGCGCCATCCGGCGTCGGTGAGTTCATGACGCACCCACTCGCGGTTCGCGTCAGGCAGCCGGAACCCGAGGTAGTACGTCAAACGCCGGAATATGCCCGGGTTCCCCGCCAGCCGTGCCATCACGGCAGCACGCTACCCCACTTCGAGCGGGAGCGACGTTAAGCATCAGTCCTTCGGGAAGAACCGAAACCGAGCAACAGCACCAGCGCCAGCACGATCAGCGCGGGCGGTACGACGCGTTCAGCATGACACCACTCACATCCGCGCGCTCGGGCGTTCGCTCGCGCGCGAGCATTTCTTCTTCTTGCCGTGCCCAGCGCTCCCAGTTCGGGGCGTACAGGTCCCCGTCCCGCTGTGCGCCCATGGGTGTCCCGTCGCTGGGGTGATCGCGCTATCGGTGTCCCATCGCGGGGGTGGGTGCCCGCGTCACTAGCAGACGCGTCCCCAACTCGCCGTTTAACCACTGATTGCTCACCATGTGTTATCGCGGGTGCTAGCGGCGAGGTCGGATTACCGGCACCGCTGGCTGAGAGTACCGGATCAAGGTTTTCCCGGCGCTGGTCATCCAGCCTGGCGTCTCGCCAGCGCCGGATAATTCCACCGGCCAGCGTGGCATCCAGCAACGAGACAGGATGGTGGTAACTAACCGTCGGCCCACGACGGGTAGTTACCACCATCTTGCCGGCAGCCCAGTCCGGACCGTCGGGCGGCACTGCAGGCTGCGGCATATCGGGCAAGTTGCCGACCGGTCGCCGCGAGATTCCCGAAGGTTAGACGGCAAGCCCAGGTACAGCAACTCTTCGCGATACCGGCGGGATCATGCTCACTCTCGCAGAGCCGCACCCATGCGACATAGGTGTCGTTGGCGTCCCGGTGCCTGACCAGCCCCGGCAGCATCAGCTGACCGGAAATGTGTCATACGTCCGCGGTTGACAAGATCCTCGCGCGACAAGGCAATAGGGCGATCATCGCCCAAGACGCCCCCGCGGCCCGGGACGCCCTAGCGGCTCACCTAGAGCGTGCGCCTGGCGGTTTCCTCATACGCTGGGCTGCGTGAGGTGATGCGCATGCTGGTGTGGGTGCCAGAGCAGTGGGTCTCAGCGGACTGGGCATCGGACGGGCTGCCGGACCTGCCCGGGGTGGAGGTGGAGGTCGTCAACCCGGCGCGCGAAGCGTTGCCTGGCAGCGTCGCGGACGTCGAGTTCTACGTGCCGAGCTTCTTCCCGTCACCGCCGGTCGTGTCCGCGATGGCGCAGATGCCGAAACTCAAGGTCGTGCAGACACTTACCGCTGGGGTGGAGGCGCTGCGGCCCTCAGTACCGGCCGGGGTGGCGCTTTGCAATGCGCGCGGTGCGCACGACGCGTCGACCGCGGAGTGGGTGGTCGCGGCCATGCTGGCGTCCCTGCGAGACCTTCCGCTGTTCGCTCGCGAGCAGGCCGCCAGCCGGTGGGCCTACCAGCCCACCGATGCGCTCGCGGAAAAGACTGTGCTGATCGTCGGGTACGGCTCGATCGGCGCCGCCGTCGAGCGGCGGCTGGCCGGCTTCGAGGTCGACATGCTCCGGGTGGCTCGCCAGCGCCGAGACGGAGTCGAGCCCATCGAAGCGCTGCCCGGCTTGCTGCCGCGCGCGGACGTCGTGGCGCTGCTGGTGCCGTTCACGCCCGATACCAAGGGGATGGCGGACGCGTCGTTTCTCGCGGCGATGAAGGACGGCGCGCTGCTGATCAACGCGGCGCGCGGGCCTGTCGTGGATACGGACGCGCTGGTCACCGAGCTTCGCCGCGGCAGGCTGCGGGCCGCGCTTGACGTAACCGCGCCAGAACCGCTGCCGCCTGACCATCCGCTGTGGTCCGCGCCAGGTGTGCTGATCACACCGCACGTGGCGGCGTCCACCCCGGTGTCGTACCGCCGCGCTGCCGCCCTGGTGCGTTCTCAGGTGATCTCTTTCACCCGCGGCGAGCCGCTGAGGAACGTGATCACCGAGGCCTACTAAAATGTGACTACCGTCACACTTGGCGTCGGCGCGCGGATGGGCAGTGCCGTTGAGCAGGGTCGCCGGGATGGAAGCGCGGGTAAGCGTCGTTAACCCTGCGAAACATGGCCATCACCGACTCATGCCCCAATCTAGGATGTTCATCAGCGAAAGGCATCCTCTATCGCTCCGTGACAGCAGTTGTCTCCCGGTGTACGCCCTTCCTCAACCGAAGCGTGACCTCGGGTACGTAGAGTGAGCGACACGACCGGGAATCCGAATAGCACCGCCGACGGATTCCGGCGGGAACCTAAGGGCACATGGTGCCTGGCGATGGTGACCCTGTGTCGTGAAGGCACTGCGTTACGAAGACGTAACCATTATTCAGCTGGCCACGCTCGGAAGGAGCCCAGTGCACCTGGACATGTCGGGGGACCGGCGGTGAGCGTACTCACCGTGGTCGCGTTCGCCGCGGCGGTGGTCAGCCTGTGGTACGGGGCGCGCCGGCACACAGGTACCGTGGCTCGCGGCTACCGCTGGCTTGGCGGTGCCGCGCTGTTTGGCTGCGTCGGGCTGATCGTCACGATGGCGCTGTTCAGCTCGGTCAGTTCCTCCGGTGGTTCGCTGTCGCTCGCGGATGTCGCGCCCCTGCTGAGCCTGGGCGCGTTCGGGATCGGCATGACCGTGCTCGGAACGCCTGACGAAACCGCCAGCGACCGCGAGCACCCGCAGAATCCCTTCTCCGGCTCGGTCCTGCCCGGTCTCGCCGACGGGTACGTCATGGCAGTGGCCCTGCTGGTGATCGGCTGGGTAGTTGACTTCGGCAGCGAGTTCCACCGATCCGGCGAGAGACCAGGCACCTTCCTGCTCGACTTGCTGCACCCGCTTACTGACCTGGCGGTGCTTGGCGCGCTGTTGCCGCTGCTCACCACGGCCTGGCGGCGGCTCCTGCTGCCCTACCTGTCGCTGGCCATGCTGACGTTCGCCGACTCCCTCGGTGTCGGTACCCGGGTCTCCGGCGGTCACGAGGGGATCCTCCAGCAACTCGCCATGATCGCCGCGGCCGCGCTGCTTGGCGCCGGGCCGTGGGTGACGTCCCCAGGTACGCAGCTGTCCAGGCCCCCGTGGCGCCGTGACGGCACGCCGAGCCGGGTTGCCTCAAGCGATGGCGGGATCACCAGCTCCGGCGCCGCGACCATCGTGGCCGCCGCGTCCGTCGTGGTGGCCGCGCTCGTAATAATCTCCAGCGGCCTGGCGAACGCTCCGGCGACCGGGCTCGCGCTGGTCATCGCCGGCGGCGCGGCCGTACTCGTGCTCGCCGCGCGGGTGCTCATGCTGGTGCGTGAGAACGCGGTCGCCGTCCGGATCTGGCATGAGGCCAGCAAGAGCGTGCGTGACCTCGCGGACCGCACCAGCGACGTGGTGCTGATCTGCGACCTGACCGGGATCATCAGTTACGCGAGCCCGGCCGTGGCCGAATACGGCTACCAGCCAGCCGACCTGCGCGGCCAGGAACTGCAGTCCTACCTGCACCCGGAAGACCGTGACGCCGTGGTGGAGGCGGCCAGAGCCGCGCTCACCAGCCCGGAGACAGAATCGGGACGGATGTCCTGCCGGGTCCGCGCCGCTGACGGCACGTGGCGGCACGTCGAGGGCACCGTGCTCAGGTACCGGGTGCCCGGCCAGCCGGACCAGTTGCTGGTCACGGCGCGTGACGTGAGCGCCCAGGTGGCGCTCCGCCAGCAGGTCACCCACCTGACCTTCCACGACGGGCTCACCGGCCTGCCGAACCGCACGTATGTCGAGGAACGCGCCAGAGACGCGCTCCGCGAGCACCACACGGACCGGAAGTCGGGCGTGATCTTCCTCGACATAGACGGCTTCACCGCGGTCAACGACTCGGTGGGCCACGGCGCCGGGGACCTGGTGCTCGCGCAGGCCGCGCGGCGGCTGCGGGCCGCGGTCCCAGCGCACGATACGGTGGCCCGCTGGGGCGGCGACGAGTTCGCGGTCCTGGTGGAGCAGGCGGGGAACGCCCAGGAGATCGCCGAGATCGCGGAGCGGCTGGTGGGCACGATCGCCAGCGACCCGTTCCAAGCAGCCGGACGTGAGATCGCGCTGACCGCTAGCGTCGGCGTGGCGCTGGCCGACGGGGATCAGCCGGGCCTGGCGCTGCGGAACGCGGACGTCGCCATGGCCCGGGCCAAGGACAGCGGTGGCGGCCGGGTTGAGGTGTACGCGGCGCACATGCACGCCGATGTGGTTCGCCGCCTGGAGATGGCCAGCGACCTGCAGAAGGCGATCGCGGGCGGTCAGCTGGCGCTGGAGTACCAGCCGATTGTCGAGCTGAGTACCTCCCGTGTCACCGGGGCGGAGGCCCTGGTCCGCTGGTGGCGGGACGGCGAGCTGGTCACGCCACGCGAATTCCTCGCGGTTGCCGAGGACACCGGACTCATCGTTCCGCTTGGCGAATGGGTATTGCGCGAGACGTGCACGCAAGGTGCGACGTGGCGGGCCGCGCCCTGGGACGTGGGCGTCAGCGTGAACGTCTCCCTCCGACAGCTCAACTCGCCCGGCTTCGCCGCCAAGGTGGCCGGGGTGCTGGCCGAGACGGGCCTGGAGCCGGGGGCGCTCACCATCGAGGTCAATGAGCGGGTGCTCGTTGAGGACGTCGGCCAGATCGTGGAGCACTTGGCCGCGCTGCGCGCGCTGGGCGTACGGCTGGCGATAGACGACTTCGGCACCGGCTACGCGTCGCTGGCTCACCTGCGGCAGCTGCCCATCGACATCATCAAGATCGACCCGTCGTTCGTGGCCGGCCTGGGGCAGGACGAGACGCTGACGCTGCTGACCCGCACGATCGTCTCGGTGGGCAGCGACCTCGGGATGCAGGTGGTGGCCGAGGGCATCGAGCAGCCGCGCCAGCTGGCGGCGCTGCGCGAGATGGGCTGCGGCTTCGGGCAGGGTTTCCTGGTCGCGCGGCCGATGGCGGCACCGAGCGTCGAATCGCTCATCCGAACAGCGACAAATGGCGTCTCACATGCTGAGATCGCGACCGGAATGATTTGACGGCACCGCCGGTCGCGGGACTACAGTGTGAGACGTGAAGCGGACCAACATCCTCGTACTCGGCTGGCGCGTAGCGAGCTGACCAGCCAGCTTGCTGCGCGCGCCCCTCGACTGCCACCTGGCACGAGGGGTTTTTTAATGCACAAGCTGGTTAGACCACCCGAGGATCGAAGACCAGCGCTGACAAGGAAGCCACCCGATGACCGAGCATACGGGCCCATCCCCGGCCCATCCCTCCCCCCGTGACCTGGCCGCGAGGATGGCGCCTCTGCGCGACCCGCTCCACGAGGCCGCAGGCCGAGACGACCGGCGTCCAGCGCCCCTAGGCGCCGGTCGTGGAGCGGACCAGCGGCGTCAGGCGCCCCCCGGCGCCGCTGGTGAATCGGGGGGGGTCTTGGGGGGGTCGTCCCCCCCGGCTAACAGAGTTAATGGCGCGCGGGCGCTGGTTATGGCCCTGGAACGGGTCGGGGCGGACACCGTTTTCGGCATCCCGGGCGGGGCCGTGCTGCCGGCCTACGACCCGCTGCTCGACTCCAAGCTGATCAGGCACATCCTGGTCCGTCACGAGCAGGGCGCCGGGCACGCGGCCACCGGTTACGCGCAGGCGACCGGGCGGACCGGAGTGTGCATGGCGACCAGCGGCCCAGGTGCCACCAACCTGGTCACCCCGATCGCCGACGCCTATATGGACAGCGTCCCGATCGTGGCGATCACCGGTCAGGTCGAGACCAGGCTGATCGGTACCGACGGATTCCAGGAAGCGGACATCTCCGGGATCACCTACCCGATCACCAAGCACAACTTCCTCGTCACCAAGCCGCAGGACATCGCCCGCACCATCGGGGAGGCCTTCCACCTGGCGTCCACCGGCCGCCCGGGTCCGGTCCTCGTCGATATCGCCAAGGACGCGATGCAGGCGATGACCGATTTCAGCTGGCCGGTCCCCTACGATCTGCCTGGCTACCATCCGGTGACCCGCCCGCACTCGCGCCAGGTCAAGGAGGCGGCGCGGATGATCACCGAGGCCCGCCGCCCGGTGCTGTACGTCGGCGGCGGGGTCATCAAAGCCAAGGCGTCGGCGCCGCTGCGGGAACTCGCCGAGCTGACCGGTATCCCGGTCATCACCACGCTGATGGCCCGCGGCGCGTTCCCCGACAGTCACCCGCAGCACCTCGGCATGCCAGGCATGCACGGGACGGTCGCGGCGGTGGGCTCGCTGCAGAAGGCGGACCTGATCATCACGCTCGGCGCGCGTTTCGACGACCGGGTGACTGGCAGGCTCGACACGTTCGCCAAGGACGCCAAGATCGTGCACGCCGACATCGACCCGGCGGAGATCTCCAAGAACCGGCGGGCCGACGTGCCGATCGTGGGTGATGCCCGCGAGGTTATCGGCGATCTGATCAGCGCGGTGCGGGCCGAGTACAAGGCCGGCCACCAGGGTGATTACCAGGAGTGGTGGCAGCTGCTGAACGGCTGGCGTGACCGGTACCCGCTCGGCTACGACCAGCCAGCGGATGGATCGCTATCGCCGCAGCACGTCATTGAGCGGATTGGGCAGATCAGCGGCCCGGAATCCGTCTACGTCGCCGGCGTCGGCCAGCATCAGATGTGGGCGTCCCAGTTCATCGGCTACGAGAACCCAGGAACCTGGATCAACTCCGGGGGACTCGGCACGATGGGCTTCGCGGTCCCCGCCGCGATGGGTGCCAAGGCCGGGCTGCCGGACACGACGGTCTGGGCGATCGACGGGGACGGCTGCTTCCAGATGACCAATCAGGAGCTGGCTACCTGCGCGATCGAGGGTATCCCGGTGAAGGTCGCGATCATCAACAACGGCGCGCTTGGCATGGTCCGCCAGTGGCAGACCCTGTTCTACAGCCAGCGCTACTCGAACACCACCCTGCACGCCAAGGAACACTCCGGCACCCGGATACCGGATTTCGTGAAGCTCGCCGAGGCTTACGGCTGCGTCGGCCTGCGCTGCGACAACCGGTCGGAGGTCGACGTCACGATCGAGCGCGCCATGGAGATCGACGATCGCCCGGTCGTGGTGGACTTCATCGTGCACAAGGACGCCATGGTGTGGCCGATGGTCGCGGCGGGCTCGAGCAATGACGACATCAAGTATGCGCGCGACCTCGCGCCCGACTGGGGAGGGTCAGACGAGTGATTAAGCACACGCTGTCTGTGCTGGTGGAGAACAAGCCGGGCGTCCTCGTCAGGATCGCCGGGTTGTTCTCCCGGCGTAACTTCAACATAGACTCCCTCGCGGTCGGGCCCACCGAACACGAGGAGATCTCCCGGATGACCATCGTCGTCAACTGCGACGAGCATCCGCTGGAACAGGTGACCAAACAGCTCAACAAGCTGGTGAACGTGCTGAAGATCGTCGAGCTCGAACCCGGGCAAGCGGTCCAGCGCGAACTGATCCTGATCAAGGTCCGCGCCGACGCCGAGACCCGGTCGAAGGTGCTGGAGACAGTGGAGCTGTTCCGCGCGCGGGTGGTGGACGTCGCCCTGGACGCGGTGACAGTGGAGGCAACCGGCAGCACCGACAAACTGCAGGCGCTGGTCCGGGTCCTCGAGCCCTTCGGTATCAAGGAACTCGTCCAGTCAGGGATGGTCGCGGTTGGCCGGGGCGGCCGCTCCATCACCGATCGTGCTCTCCGTCCGCTAGAGAAGACCGCTTAAGCAATCAGAAAGGCCATATCAGTGGCAGAAATCTTCTACGACGATTCCGCCGACCTGTCCCTCATCCAGCGGCGGAACGTCGCGGTGCTTGGTTACGGCAGCCAGGGGCACGCGCATGCCCTGTCGCTGCGTGACTCCGGGGTGGACGTGCGGGTGGGCCTGCCGGAAGGCTCGAAGAGCCGCGAAAAGGCGGAAAACGACGGGCTTCGCGTGCTGACCCCGGCGGAGGCTTGCGAGGAAGCCGACCTGACGATGGTCCTGATCCCGGACCACCTGCAGCGCGAGGTGTACGCGTCGGCCATCGCGCCGTCGCTGGTCGAGGGGGACGCGCTGTTCTTCGCGCACGGGCTCAACATCAGGTACGGGCTGATCAAGCCGCCCGCCGACGTGGATGTGTGCATGGTGGCGCCGAAGGGCCCCGGGCACCTGGTCCGCCGCCAGTACTCCGCCGGGCGGGGTGTCCCGGTGCTGGTCGCCGTCGAGCAGGACGCCACCGGCAACGCCTTCGCGCTCGCGCTGTCCTACGCCGCGGCGATCGGCGGCACCCGGGCGGGCGCGCTGAAGACCACGTTCACCGAGGAGACCGAGACCGACCTGTTCGGTGAGCAGGCGGTGCTCTGCGGCGGCGTCTCCGAGCTGATCAAGGCCGGGTTCGACACGCTGGTCGCGGCCGGGTACCAGCCGGAGGCCGCGTACTTCGAGTGCCTGCACGAGATGAAGCTGATCGTGGACCTCATGTACGAGGGCGGCATCTCCAAGATGTACTGGTCGGTCTCCGACACCGCCGAATACGGCGGCTACACCCGAGGCCCGCGGCTGATCAACGACGAGACCAGGGCCGAGATGCGGCAGATCCTCTCCGAGATCCAGGACGGCACGTTCGCCCGTCAGCTCGTCGAGGAGTTCGACGCGGGCAAGCCGAACTTCGCCAAGCGCCGCGAGCAGGAGCAGAACGAGCAGATCGAGCAGGTGGGCGCCAAGCTTCGCCCCCTGATGAGCTGGCTGTCCGCCGACGAGTAATCGCCCCGTCGATGTGACATCGACCGGTATCGAACACGGTCGATGTCACATCGACGGTCTTCGAGGAGACCTTTTTATGTACGACATGTATCCGTACCGGGAAGAGCCGGAGCCGGCGCCTGTGCCCGAGCCGCGTGAGGCTCTTGAGGCAGTTCAGTTCTCGCTGGACCGGAGGGACAACGGCGGTTGCCCCAGTAAGGTTGCGGCATGGCAGCAATGAGGCTGGCCGTCGTCGGTGGCGATGGCATCGGACCCGAGGTAACGGCCGAGGCACTTAAGGTGCTGAAGGCCGTCGGCGTCGATTACGACGTGACGGATTACGACCTGGGCGCCCGGCGCTGGCACCGGACGGGTGAGACGCTCCCCGACGCGGTGCTTGAGGAGATCCGCGGTCACGACGCGATCCTGCTCGGCGCGATCGGCGACCCGACGGTGCCGTCTGGTGTGCTTGAGCGCGGGCTGCTGCTGCGGCTGCGGTTCGAGCTTGACCACTACGTCAACCTGCGGCCGGTGAAGCTGTACCCCGGGGTGTCCTCTCCGGTGGCGATCGCCCGGCCGGAGACCGTCGACATGATCGTCGTCCGCGAGGGTACCGAGTCGCTCTACGCGGGAGCGGGCGGCGTGCTCCGCCGCGGCACCCCGCACGAGGTGGCGACCCAGGAATCGCTGAACACGGCGTTCGGTGTCGACCGGGTGTCGCGGTACGCGTTCGGACTGGCCAAGTCCCGCACACGGTCCAAGCTCACGCTGGTGCACAAGACGAACGTGCTCACCTACGCGGGTGACCTGTGGCAGCGCACCGTCGACTCGCTGGCCAAGGAGTTCCCCGATGTCGCGGTGGACTACAACCACGTCGACGCGGCGTCGATGTTCTTCGTCACCCAGCCAGAGCGCTACGACGTGATCGTCACCGACAACCTGTTCGGCGACATCCTGACTGACCTGGGCGCGGCGGTGGCCGGCGGCATCGGCCTCGCGGCGTCAGGAAACATCAATCCCGACCGCACCGCGCCCTCGATGTTCGAGCCGGTGCACGGATCCGCTCCCGACATCGCGGGCAAGTCCAAGGCGGACCCCACCGCGGCGATCCTGTCGGCGGCGCTGCTGTGCCAGCACATGGGCCTAGCATCTGAAGCCAGCCGTATCGAGGACGCGGTCTCCGCTGACCTGGTGGAACGCCAGGGGAGTAGGAGTACGGTCGAGATTGGTGAAGATATAGCGGAGCGAGCCGCAGGCTAGTCGCGGCTGCGGGCCCAACTCGGAAACACGAGTACATGAAGGGGAATACCGATGACCGGAGAAGGTCCGCTTAGTTTCGAGACTCGTCTCTCGCAGACTCGGGTACCAGACGAGGAGCGGGAACGAATCCTGCGAGCGCCCGGCTTCGGTCAGGTATTCACCGACCATATGGTCACTGCCCGCTGGACGCGGGAAGATGGCTGGCATAACGCCCGGCTGGAGCCGTACGGCCCGTTCTCGCTGGACCCCGCGACCGCCGTGTTCCACTACGCGCAGGAATTCTTCGAAGGCCTGAAGGCGTACCGCGGCGACAGCGGAGCGATCGTCATGTTCCGCCCCGAGGCGAACGCGGCGCGATTCAACTCCGGGGCTCGCCGGATGGCGATGCCGGAGTTCCCGGAAGAATCGTTTCTCGAGGCACTGGAACTCATCGTTTCCGCGGATAAGGAATGGACCCCCGCGGGGGAGGGCAAC
>CAVUOU010000014.1:0-57728 GCA_963743085.1 uncultured Actinomycetota bacterium | reverse complement strand
TGCTGTGCGGGATCTTCGCCGATGTCCTCGGCGTGGAGGGCGCCGGGCCAGAAGATGATTTCTTCGCCCTGGGCGGGCATTCGCTGCTGGCGGTGCGGCTGGTGTCGCGGGTCCGGTCGGTGCTGGGGGCCGAGCTGGAGTGCGGACGCTGTTCGAGGCGCCGACGCCGGCGGCCCTGGCGGTGCGGCTGGGTCAGGCGGGCCCGGCGCGGCTGCCGCTGGCGGCGCGGGAACGGCCGGGGCGGGTGCCGTTGTCGTTTGCCCAGCAGCGGCTGTGGTTCATCGCCCAGCTGGAGGGCCCGTCAGCGACTTACAACAACGTGGTGGCGGTGCGGCTGACCGGGGAACTGGACGCCGCGGCGCTGGGGGCGGCGCTGGGGGATGTGATCGGCCGTCACGAGGTGCTGCGGACAGTGTTCCCGGCCGTCGGCGGGCAGCCGTTCCAGCAGGTACTGGAAGCCGGCGAGCTGGGCTGGCAGCTGGAGACCGTCCCGGCTGGGGAGCAGGAGCTGGCCGGGCTGGTGGCCGGCATCGCCGTGGAGCCGTTTGACCTGGCCGGCGCAGATTCCGCTGCGGGCCCGGCTGCTGCGGCTGGGTCCGGGGATGCACGTGCTGGTGGTGGTGGCGCACCATATCGCTACCGATGGCTGGTCGATGGGGGTGCTGGGCCGCGATATCAGTACCGCGTATGCGGCGCGGCGGTCGGGCGGGGTGCCGGGGTGGGGGCCGCTGCCGGTGCAGTACGCCGACTATGCCAGCTGGCAGCGGGAGCTGCTGGGGGCCGAAGACGACCCGGGCAGTGTGCTGGCCGCCCAGGTGGCCTGGTGGCGGGAGGCGCTGGCCGGGGCGCCGCCGGAGCTGGCGCTGCCGGCTGACCGGCCGCGTCCGGCCCAGCCCAGTTACCGGGGCCACCCAGCGGGGCTGGAGGTCCCGGCCGGGGTGCACGCCGGCCTGGCGGCGCTGGCCCGGGCCCGGGGCGTGACGTTGTTCATGGTGATCCAGGCCGCGCTGGCGGTGCTGCTGGCGAAGCTGGGCGCCGGCGACGACATCGTGGTGGGCACCCCGGTGGCCGGGCGGACCGATGAGGCCCTTGATGACCTGGCCGGGTTCTTCATCAACACCCTGGTGCTGCGCACCAGCCTGATCGGGGATCCCTCGTTCACCGACCTGCTGGACCAGGTGCGCGGGTACTGGCTGGGGGCGCTGGATCACCAGGACGTGCCGTTCGAGCGGCTGGTCGAGGTGCTGGCCCCGCAGCGGTCGCTGGCCCGCCATCCGCTGTTCCAGGTCAGCCTGACCGTGCAGAACAACGCCCCGGCGGTGCTGGAGCTGCCCGGCCTGCAGGCCGCCGCGCTGCCGGCCGGGGCCGGGGCGGCCCGGTTCGACGTGCAGATCAGCCTGGCCGAGGTGCGCGGCGACGGCGGGGAGCCCGCGGGGTTGCGGGGGTCGGTCACGGTGGCGGCGGACTTGTTCGGCCCGGCGGCGGCGCGGGTGCTGGGTGAGCGGCTGGGCCGGGTGCTGGCGGCGGTGGCCGCTGATCCGGGGATCGGGCCGTCCCGGGCGCAGGTCCTGGACCCCGCTGAGCGGGAGCAGCTGGTTTCGGGGTGGAACGACACCGCCACGGCGGTGCCGGACGCCACGCTGCCGCAGCTGTTCGGGGCGCAGGCGGCCCGGACCCCGGACGCGGTCGCGGTGGTGGCAGGCGGGGCAGTGGTGTCAGCTACGGGAGCTGGAGGCACGGGCGAGCCGGCTGGCGGGTTACCTGGCCGGGCTGGGGGCGGGCCCGGAGCAGGTGGTCGCGGTGGCCATGGAACGCTCCGCGGAGCTGGTCACCACGCTGCTGGGGATCTTGAAGGCGGGGGCGGCCTACCTGCCGGTCGACCCGGCCTATCCGGCCGACCGGATCGCGTTCATGCTGGCTGACAGCCGGGCGGCGGTCCTGGCCGGGACCCGCGCGGTCATCGACGGGCTGCGCGGCGGGGCGGATCCGGGCGGTGGCGGTGGATGACCCGGTGACGGCGGCGGCGATCGCGGCCTGCCCGCCGGACGGCCCAGAGCCAGGGCGGGCCGCCGGGCTGGGCAATGCCGCCTACGTGATCTACACCTCGGGCTCGACCGGGACGCCGAAGGCCGTGGTGGTCACCCACCGCGGGATCGCCAGCCTGGCCGGATCCCAGATCGGCCGGTTCGGCACCGGGCCGGGAGCCCGGGTGCTGGCCTTCGCGCCCGCCAGCTTCGACGCCTCGGTCTCGGAGCTGTGCATGGCGCTGCTGTCGGGGGCGGCGCTGGTGATCCCGCCCGCCGCCGGGATGCCGCCGGCGGTGCCGCTGGAGCAGACCCTGCGGCGGTGGCCGGTGACCCACCTGACAGCGCCGCCGTCGGTGCTGGCCACCGTCCCCGGCAGTGGTGCCGCCGGGCTGCCGGGCACGGTGGTGACCGCCGGGGAAGCATGCCCGCCGGCCCTGGCGGCGCGGTGGCAGGCCGGACGGCAGCTGATCAACGCCTACGGGCCGACCGAGACCACCGTATGCGCGGCAATGAGCAGCCCGCTGGCCGGCACCGGCGCCGACGTGCCGATCGGGACACCGGTCGCCAACACCCGGATCTACCTGCTGGACCGGTGGCTGGGCCCGGTCCCGGCCCAGGTGAGCGGGGAACTGTACATCGCCGGCCCGGGCCTGGCCCGCGGCTACGCCGGCCAGGCCGGGCTGACCGCCGGGCGGTTCACCGCCTGCCCGTTCCCGGCCGGGCCGGGCGGGGAGCGGATGTACCGGACCGGGGACCTGGCCCGCTGGACCCCCGACGGCCAGCTCATCTTCACCGGACGCGCCGACGATCAGGTCAAGATCCGCGGCTTCCGGATCGAGCCCGGCGAAATCGAGGCGGTACTGACCGCCCACCCACAGGTGAGCCACGCCGCGGTGGCCGTCCGGGAGGATGCCCCCGGTGACCGGCGGCTGGTCGCCTACGTCGTCCCCGCCGACGGGCAGGACACCGGTCGGCCTCGGCGGCGGAGGTGCGGGAGCACGCTGCCTCCCGGCTGCCGGAATACATGGTGCCGTCCTCGGTCACCGTGCTGGACACCCTGCCGCTGACGGTGAACGGGAAGCTGGACCGCACCGCGCTGCCGGCCCCGGATTACGCCGCGGCCGCCGCCGGGGGCCGGGGCCCGGCGACCGCGGTGGAGGAGCTGCTGTGCGGGATCTTCGCCGATATTCTGGGCGTGGAGGGCGCCGGGCCGGAGGATGATTTCTTCGCCCTGGGCGGGCATTCGCTGCTGGCGGTGCGGCTGGTGTCGCGGGTCCGGTCGGTGCTGGGGGCCGAGGTCGGGGTGCGGACGCTGTTTGAGGCGCCGACGCCGGCGGCCCTGGCGGTGCGGCTGGGTCAGGCGGGCCCGGCGCGGCTGCCGCTGACGGCGCGGGAACGGCCGGGGCGGGTGCCGTTGTCGTTTGCCCAGCAGCGGCTGTGGTTCATCGCCCAGCTGGAGGGCCCGTCAGCGATCTACAACAACGCGGTGGCCGTCCGGCTGACCGGGGAACTGGACGCCGCGGCGCTGGGGGCGGCGCTGGCCGACGTGATCGGCCGTCACGAGGTGCTGCGGACAGTGTTCCCGGCCGTCGGCGGGCAGCCGTTCCAGCAGGTACTGGAAGCCGGCGAGCTGGGCTGGCAGCTGGAGACCGTCCCGGCTGGGGAGCAGGAGCTGGCCGGGCTGGTGGCCGGCATCGCCGTGGAGCCGTTTGACCTGGCCGGGCAGATTCCGCTGCGGGCCCGGCTGCTGCGGCTGGAACCGGAGATGCACGTGCTGGTGGTGGTGGCGCACCATATCGCCACCGATGGCTGGTCGATGGGGGTCCTGGCCCGGGATATCAGTACCGCGTATGCGGCGCGGCGGTCGGGCGGGGTGCCGGGCTGGGGGCCGCTGCCGGTGCAGTACGCCGACTATGCCAGCTGGCAGCGGGAGCTGCTGGGGGCCGAAGATGACCCGGGCAGTGTGCTGGCCGCCCAGGTGGCCTGGTGGCGGGAGGCGCTGGCCGGAGCGCCGCCGGAGCTGGCGCTGCCGGCCGACCGGCCGCGCCCGGCCGCTGGCCAGTCACCGGGGCCACCGCAGCGGGGCTGGAGGTCCCGGCCGGGGTGCACGCCGGCCTGGCGGCGCTGGCCCGGGCCCGGGGCGTGACGTTGTTCATGGTGATCCAGGCCGCGCTGGCGGTGCTGCTGTCCCGGCTGGGCGCCGGCGATGACATCCCGGTCGGGCACGGCGGTGGCCGGGCGGACCGATGAGGCCCTCGATGACCTGGCCGGGTTCTTCGTCAACACCCTGGTGCTGCGCACCAGCCTGGCCGGGGATCCCTCGTTCAGCGACCTGCTGGACCAGGTCCGCGGGTACTGGCTGGGGGCGCTGGATCACCAGGACGTGCCGTTCGAGCGGCTAGTGGAACTGCTGGCCCCGCAGCGGTCGCCGGCCCGCCACCCGCTGTTCCAGGTCAGCCTGGCCGTGCAGAACAACGCCCCGGCGGTGCTGGACCTGCCCGGCCTGCAGGCCGCCGCGCTGCCGGCCGGGACCGGGGCGGCCCGGTTCGACGTGCAGATCGCCCTGGCCGAGACCCGCGGCGGCTACGGCGGGCCTGCGGGGTTGCGGGGGGCGGTCACGGTGGCGGCGGACCTGTTCGACCCGGCCGCCGCGCGGATGCTGGGTGAGCGGCTGGGCCGGGTGCTGGCGGCGGTGGCCGCTGATCCGGGGATCGGGCCGTCCCGGGTGCAGGTCCTGGACCCCGCTGAGCGGGAGCAGCTGGTTTCGGGGTGGAACGACACCGCTATGGCGGTGCCGGACGCCACGCTGCCGGAGCTGTTCGGGGCGCAGGCGTTCCGGACCCCGGACGCGGTCGCGGTGGTGGCAGGCGGGCAGTGGGTCAGCTACCGGGAGCTGGAGGCGCGGGCGAGCCGGCTGGCGGGTTACCTGGCCGGGCTGGGGGCGGGCCCGGAGCAGGTGGTCGCGGTGGCCATGGAACGCTCCGCGGAGCTGGTCACCACGCTGCTGGGGATCTTGAAGGCGGGGGCGGCCTACCTGCCGGTCGACCCGGCCTATCCGGCCGACCGGATCGCGTTCATGCTGGCTGACAGCCGGGCGGCGGTCCTGGCCGGGACCCGCGCGGTCATCAACGAGCTGCCGGCGGGGCGGATCCGGGCGGTGGCGGTGGATGACCCGGTGACGGCGGCGGCGATCGCGGCCTGCCCGCCGGACGGCCCAGAGCCAGGGCGGGCCGCCGGGCTGGGCAATGCCGCCTACGTGATCTACACCTCGGGCTCGACCGGGACGCCGAAGGCCGTGGTGGTCACCCACCGCGGGATCGCCAGCCTGGCCGGATCCCAGATCGGCCGGTTCGGCACCGGGCCGGGAGCCCGGGTGCTGGCCTTCGCGCCCGCCAGCTTCGACGCCTCGGTCTCGGAGCTGTGCATGGCGCTGCTGTCGGGGGCGGCGCTGGTGATCCCGCCCGCCGCCGGGATGCCGCCGGCGGTGCCGCTGGAGCAGACCCTGCGGCGGTGGCCGGTGACCCACCTGACAGCGCCGCCGTCGGTGCTGGCCACCGTCCCCGGCAGTGGTGCCGCCGGGCTGCCGGGCACGGTGGTGACCGCCGGGGAAGCATGCCCGCCGGCCCTGGCGGCGCGGTGGCAGGCCGGACGGCAGCTGATCAACGCCTACGGGCCGACCGAGACCACCGTATGCGCGGCAATGAGCAGCCCGCTGGCCGGCACCGGCGCCGACGTGCCGATCGGGACACCGGTCGCCAACACCCGGATCTACCTGCTGGACCGGTGGCTGGGCCCGGTCCCGGCCCAGGTGAGCGGGGAACTGTACATCGCCGGCCCGGGCCTGGCCCGCGGCTACGCCGGCCAGGCCGGGCTGACCGCCGGGCGGTTCACCGCCTGCCCGTTCGGGCCGGCCGGGCAGCGGATGTACCGCACCGGGGACCTGGCCCGCTGGACCCCCGACGGCCAGCTCATCTTCACCGGACGCGCCGACGATCAGGTCAAGATCCGCGGCTTCCGGATCGAACCCGGCGAAATCGAGGCGGTACTGACCGCCCACCCACAGGTGAGCCACGCCGCGGTGACCGTCCGGGAGGATGCCCCCGGTGACCGGCGGCTGATCGCCTACGTCATCCCCGCCGACGGGCAGGACACCGACGGTCAGGGCGTCGGCGGGCTGGCGGCGAGGTGCGGGAGCACGCCGCCTCCCAGCTACCGGAATACATGGTGCCGTCCTCGGTCACCGTGCTGGACACCCTGCCGCTGACCGCGAACGGGAAACTGGACCGCACCGCGCTGCCCGCCCCGGACTACGCCCCGGCCGACGGTCAGGGCAGGCCCCCCGCGACCGTCGCGGAGGAACTGCTGTGCGCAGTGTTCGCACAAGTGCTAGGACTGCCCACGGTCGGACCAGAGGATGATTTCTTCGCCCTCGGCGGCCACTCGCTGCTGGCGGTACAGCTGACGTCGCGGGTCCGAGCGGTGCTGGAAGCCGAGCTGGATGTCAGAGCGGTGTTCCAGACGCCGACAGTAGCCGGGCTGATCAACACCCTGAGCTCCCCGGCAACAGCATCTGCGCTCGCCGTCGACCCGCTCCTTCCAGTCCGGGTACAAGGAAATAAGCCGCCCTTCTTCTGCATCCACCCAGCAGGAGGAGCGGGCTGGCCATATATGCCGCTTGCCCGGCACTTTCCAGCAGATCATCCAGTCTACGCGCTGCAGGATCCGGGCCTCGACGGCACGAGCAGGCTCGCTCCCTCCGTCCGGGACATGGCAGCGGACTATATCGAGCGGATACGCGCCGTGCAGGAATCCGGGCCATATCACCTGCTCGGCTGGTCCTTCGGCGGTATTGTTGCACAGGAAATCGCCGTTCAACTGCAAGCGGCAGGCGAGCGCGCAATTCTCGTCGTCATGGACACGTACCCAAACTCCGCCGCTTTGAACGAGAAGCCCAGGCAAGACCAGGAATTCGGGGGCGTGCCGGACAGGCTCCTGCAGGAGTACAGTGACTTTATCGGGCACCTCTCCGATGAGTTCAAAGCACTCTTTGCGCGACTCTTCGCAAATCATAGGAGAATCGGCCGCGCGCATGAACTTCAGGGATTCCATGGGGATCTTCTGCTCTTCACCTCAACACAAGGAAAATCCCCAGACGTGCAGCTTGCTGAGAGATGGGATTCCTATATATCCGGAGAAATAGTGAAGGTCCCGCTGCCATGCCGCCATGCCGCCATGATGCGCCCTGACATGCTGCCAAGAATCTGTGATTCCATATCGACGTGGTTGAACCGGCCGAGCTAATCGTTAATCTATGAGGCGTCTTGGTCCGTGGAGGAAGCGCGGCGTTATCGCACACTGCTCCTTCTGCTAATTGATGGGGTCAGAACAGGGCGTCTCGGGGCTGCGGTGGTTCGATGCGCGGGCCTTTTCTGCGTCCAGTGCGGACCTGGACAGCGCGGAGCTCGCAGTCCTTGACACGTTGCAGGATGGTCTGACCGGTGACACCGTAGGCGAGGGTGGCTTCGAGCATGGGGAGCCCGTCGGGTGCGGCGCGCGGTGACGGCGACCGCCATTTGCGGTCGCATTCACTGTTCAAGTATTGCAGACCGCCCGTATGATGACCTATCCTGTCGTGCAATGTTACTCATTGGGGTCAACAAATCATACAGGGAGCATTCTGCGCATGCTGATCTGCGGGGTGAAGCTATCCCATGATGGCGGGGTCGCACTCATAGATGGCAACCGGCTAGCGTTCAACGTCGAGGTAGAGAAGCTCGATAACAATTATCGCTACAGCTCGCTTGGTTACCTTGAGAGAGTGACGGAGATCCTAGCCTCCGAGAACGTTCAGCTATCAGAAGTCGATGCTGTTGTCGTTGACGGCTGGTGGATCCAACCCGGAGACGCGGCACCGTTTGTCAGGTCCGCAGTGAACGGCAGGCCCGTAAGGATTGAGGTCGCTCCGTATACGGACGAGGGCAACGTTCGGCCAAGTCTTACCCGGTACCAATTCGCGACCTCGGCCTTCGGCCTCGGCTCATACGCGAGTTATCACCACTCGACCGGGCACTTGCTGGGGAGTTACTGCTCGAGTCCCTTCGCCAAGCGCGGCGAGGACGCACTGGTTCTCGTGTGGGACGGCGGCATGGCGCCGCGGCTATACGAGGTGAGCGGCCGCCGCAAGGACGTCCGGCTGGTACGTCCCTTGATGCCGGTCATTGGCAACATCTTCGCGGACTTCACCCGTTGCTTCGACCCGTTCGCCGTGGACACGACCGGCTGGGACGCGGAGCAAGACCTCCGCTACGGTCTCGGGACAGCTGGAAAGGCCATGGCCTTTACCGCGCTTGGCAAAGTGGCGGAGGAACTGTTCGGATATATAGAACGAAGTCTTGGACAGTATGCCCAGCATATCGGCCGATAATGCTGACGCCCTCGCGCAGCGCGTTATCGCGAACCGCGTGAAGATGTTCCCGGGACTGACCAACGCCGACCTGATAGCTACCCTGCAGGCATATCTCGGCGAGCGGCTGCTCACCAGTCTCCGCGAGACGCTTGCGCAGTATTTCCCTGGTCAGACACCGAACCTCGGCATGGCGGGAGGCTGCGCTCTCAATATCAAATGGAATAGGCTTATCCGGGACAGCGGCATGTTCCGCGAAATATGGATTCCGCCGTTCCCGAATGATTCTGGCGCGGCTATCGGCGCTGCGGTGTCGGAGATGTTCGTCACTGGCGGAGAGTCTTCGCTCGACTGGGATGTCTACAGCGGCCCCTCATTGCGGCCCACGGTCGACGTGCCGAACGGGTGGACTCGCCGCCCGTGTACGGAGGCTGAGGTCGCGGCGGTTCTCCATGCGGAAGGCGAGCCGGTCGTGGTCGTATCTGGGAGGGCTGAACTCGGTCCGCGAGCGCTGGGCAACCGGAGCATCCTCGCCCCCGCGACGGACGCGACGATGAAAGACTTCCTCAACGAAATCAAAGGCCGCGAACAATATCGTCCCGTTGCGCCGATATGTCTCGAATCGGAGGCTTCCGAAGTCTTTGATCCGGGAATGTCAGATCGGTATATGCTTTTTGAGCACGGTGTCCGGCATGCATGGAAGTCCCGCATACCCGCCGTCATGCACCTAGACGGCACGGCGCGTCTTCAGACGATCCGCCCGGACGCGAGTGTCAGTGGCCGGATCCTGGCGGCATACGCCCGCTTGAGCGGGATACCGGTGCTCTGCAACACGAGCGCGAACTTCAACGGCCGGGGATTCTTCCCCGACGCCGAGTCGGCTATGCGCTGGGGCAAGACAAAGTACGTGTGGTCTGCTGGCGAGCTATATGTGAACCAGCACAACTCCGCTGCGCTCAGGTACCGTCGTGCTCAAGCTCACTAGTCACGCGAGCAAGTCCTCTTGCAGGAGATCTCGTGTGCGCTCGTAGTTAAGTGGCAGACGAGTGGTTCTGCCGACCGCGCCGTCAGTGACCGTCTGGGTCTTCAGGCCGTTGCCTGAGATTACGATCACCACGACCTGCTCTTCGGTAATTCTATCCGCTGCGGCGAGCCTCTTCGCGGTCGCAACAGCAGTGCCTCCGGCCGGTTCGGTGTAAACACCTTCCGTTACGGCTAGTAGATCGATTCCCTCTAGGATTTCCTTGTCGCTTACGCCATGAGCGGTTCCGCCGCTCTTCCGAATTACCTGGAGGGCAACACCGCCATCGGATGGATTGCCGATTGCCAGCGATTTTGCCACCGTGTCAGGCCTGCACGCTGTGATTGAATCTCGGTTTTCCATGAATGCCGTCGCGATCGGAGCGCACCCAGCCGCCTGTGCCGCATGGATTCGGGGCAGGCGGTCACCGGCGCACATTCCAAGCGAAGACATCTCCTCGTACCCAAAAGCCATCCGCGTTAGCAAGGCCGCTCCCGCTGTCGGCACGATTACGTGGTCTGGCTGCTGCCAGCCCAATTGCTCCACCACTTCATAGGCAATCGACTTGGCCCCTTCAGCGTAATACGGCCGCAGATTAAGATTGACGAATGGGATTCCATCCTCCAGGCAGAGCCGCCGACATATCGTGTTGACCTCATCGAAGGTGCCGTCAAGCTCGATGATTGAAGCTCCGTGTACCGAGCTTATGATGTTTTTACCAGGCTCGAGACCTGCTGGGTAGAAAACGATCGCACGCATGCCCGCCGCGGCCGCCTGTGCGGCGACCGCATTGCCGACGTTGCCCGTGGAGACACATGCCACCGTAGTGATGCCATCTTCGACTGCCCTCTGCAAGGCCATGGCGACAACACGGTCTTTATAGGAATAGGATGGCCAATTGTAACAATCCAATTTCAGATACACGTGCCGGAGGCCAAGGGTTCGCGCTAGGCGTGGAGCCGGAACCAATGGAGTCCAGCCCGTGTGAAGGCCGACTCTGGGATCGCTCCGCAGCGGAAAGAGTTCCTGGAATCGGTGAATGCTATATGGGCGCCCAGCAGAATTCTTGTCGAGCTTTATTGCTGACAGGTCCGGCACCGGACGAAGCGTTGCACCACAGAGCCCGCACGCCCACGGAGCGATTCCGCCTGATACTTCGCCATGCGTTGGGCAAGTCATTGCGAAATTCTCGGGTGGGCTATTGTCTACTAGCATGACTGGCTCCTGTAAGTGTCAAGACTATAAATCTCTTCGCCGAGTGCGCGGCTCCCTTATCAATCTCGAATTCCATAGAATGCAATATATTCCCTCCGGACGGCCTGCGGCACGTAGCTCAGTGGTGGGGTACTCATCTTAAGCCGGTTCTCGACGATCACCTGCGTTGCGTACTCGTCTATTAGATAACTTATGATGGAGGCCTGTGCCTGTCCAACTGGTGTAGTGTCACGGTCGGACAAACGGACCGGGACGGCACGGTGGTTATTCGTCAGGCGTCCCAAGGCCGGCGACACGTGTTGCTATGCGTATAGCACGTACCGCTTCAAAACTCAGTGCCCGGCTATGCGAGGTCAGGCCGAGGCTCAAGCCTGCAGTCGCCGCGCCATTTCCCGGATCGTGGGGTGGTGGAACGCCTCGATGACCGAGATCGATTTTCCGAACTCGGTCTCGATCAGGGAGACCAAGATAGTCCCCAGCAGTGAGTCCCCGCCCAAGTCGAAAAAGTTGTCGGTGACCTCGATGCCGTCGAAGCCCAGGACGTCTTGCCAGAGTTTCTTGAGGCGCCACTCGAAGGGATCCTCCTGTTCCGCGGTCGTCTGGGCGCTTCCCGCCGTGGGCGGGGGCAGCCTGGCGACGTCCACCTTGCCGCTCGCGTTCAGCGGCAATGCGTCGACACGGATCAGGTGTCTGGGCAGCATGTAACCGGGAAGCGTCGTCGCGAGGTGGTCGCGCAGCTCCGCTGTGTTCACCCGCCCGCTGGAGACGTAGTAGGCGCACAGGGACGGCTGGCCCATGGGACCGTCCTGAACCGCCGCGAAAGCTTGCTGGATGACGCCCCGGGCCAGGTCACGCGGCGTATAGCCGATCTCCGCCAAAATGGCAGGAACGTCGCTGCTGACGGCCGCGGCAAGCTCTTGGTCGGCGTCTGGGCGGCTGGCCGCGCCCAGCCTGACATCCCAGCTCAAGGGAGCGGCGTAGTTGTGGTAACCCTTCTCCAGTTGGTGCACGTGAATGCCGACGTCGTTGATCCGGCAGTTGGTCGAGCAGAACCCGGTGTCGGTGGGCGCCCTCCAGCGCGCGTCCCGTGCGGCCAGATAACTTCGCACCTCGGTCGAGGAGGCTGGATCGTAACGGAAAAAATCCACGTAGCGGATGTGATCGCTGCGCCGGGCCAGCACCTCGTTCAGCCCCACGGCGCCGGCGATGGCATCGTCCCGGACGTTGAAGATCTGCCGGTGAGTGTCAAGCTGGCGATCGATCTCGGCCGGGTCGAGCAAGCCCTGGTCAACGATCCGCTTCAGCTTGGTCTCGAAGATCTGACCGCGGGACAGACCAGTTATCACGACATTTATGCCGCGCTGACGCGCCAGTTGGGTACTCAGCTGGGTCAAGGCACGGAAACAGCCACCGCAGACGGTGCTCTCATGCTTCAGGCTCTCGGCGAACACCTGCTTCATCTGCGCCAATGTGGCCGTGACGTTCGCCACGCCATAGGCGCGCGTAGTCCGTTCGATGTTGTCCAGCGCGGTGCTCGAGATGTACCCGTTGTCGAACGTAAAGGTCGCGACCCGGTAACCCAGTTCGAGCAACCGCAAGAGGACATAGCTACTGTCCTTGCCGCCGCTGTACAGGAGCAGACAATCGTGCTCGCCACGGCCCGGCTCGGCCCGCGCCGCCGTCATCAGCGCCTTGAAGTCATTCTCGTCGCCGAAGTAGCTATCGATGGCGTCGCGACGGGACTCGAACTGCGCGCACACCGAACACATCCCGTCCGTCACGGTGACGCCGGGATGCCGGGTGTCCAGCAGGCACCGCTCGCAGCGGACCACCGCGCGATCCTCGTCCGTGCGCCGGAAGCCGCGGAGCGCCAACTCAATCTCGGCTGGCTCGATCCGTACCCCGCGGACCTTGAGCTGACGGTCGCGGCGGCCAAGGCATTGCAGGAGCCCACTCGCATCGAGACGCCCAAGATCTCCAGTCAGGTAGTGGGGGCGTCCATCGCCGTTGGTACGGAACAACTGGCGGGTCACGACCGGCTGGCCGAGATAACCGAGTCCGACCCCGGCGCCGCCGAGCGCGATTTCGCCGGTCTCACCCGTCGGGACCGGCTCCCCGTCGTCGTCCAGGATCTGGACGACGACGCCCGCCAGCGCCCGCCCAATAGGGACGAAACCTAGCCGGTCGACTTCGGCCGGGTCGACGAAATAGCAGGTCGAGTCGACACCGCACTCGGCCGTGCCGTAGAGGTTCGCGATGGACACGGCCTCGCGACCGCCGAACCGCGCCCAGAACGTGCGGACCACGTCCGGTGTCATCGCCTCGCCGCCGATCAGGAGCAGCTTCGGCCGGAGGTGACCGCCGAGTGACGCGGGGGCGTTTGTGATCAGGCGTAGGTGAGTCGGCGTTCCATCCGCGATGTCGATCTCGTTGGTATTGAGGAAGGTGAGCAGCGCGGCGCCGTCGAAGCGAACTTCGTCCGGAACGATGTGCAGGCTGTGTCCCTGCAGCAACGCGCCGAAGATCTGCTGGATGGAAGGGTCGAACACGAAGGGGGCGACAAGGGCCACTCTGAGCGGCCTGGCCGCCCTCGGGTAGACCTCGGCCGCCAGGGCGTCCATCAGGCTGAGCAGGCCCACGTCGGTGTTGATCGCGCCCTTCGGCTCTCCGGTTGAGCCCGAGGTGTGGATGACATAGGCGGCGCCGTCGAGGGCTTCGCCGTCCGCCGTGGCGGCCGGGTCCGCGGCCAGCGTGCGGTCGGTTAGGGCGAGACCACGGATATCGACGACGTGCGCGGCTTGCGCGTAGGCCGCCGACGCTGGCCCGGCCGCCAACGCCGCCGGACTCACCAGCAGCACCCCGATCCGGCTTTCACGCAGGATCAGGAGGTTACGCCGGACCGGCGCCTGGTGGCTGAGCGGCACGAATGCCGCTCCGGTCTTGAGCACCGCCAGATAGGCGGCGGCAACATCCGGGCTCCGGTCGCTCATCACGCCGACCAGGACGCCTGGGCCGGCACCGAGCTCGGCGAGGCGGGCGGCCAGAGCGTCGGACGCCGCATCCAGCTCACCATAGGTGAGGGCGCGGCCGACACCGAGCACGGCCGGCCGATCGCCCGCCTTCCCGGCAATTGCCGCGAAGCGGTCGAGAATTGCATTGCGCGCCCGGAGGCCGATCGGCTGCGCGCCGGGCGGTCCGGCGTCGCCAGTCAGCATGGCGAGTCCCCATCCTCGCCAGCACAAAGCGCCATCACCTGGTCAGGATGCGTCCGCGCGAGGTCGTGGTTACCGTCCATCTCGACGAACTCGAAGACATCGCGGGTGTGGGCTTTCCAGGCGGCCACGTCTGAAAGCGGGGTGATCTTGTCGCTTGCGCCCGCGATGACGGTGACCGGAACCCCAAGTGATGGGTCGGCGCTGTGCCGATAGGGTTCGACGAGCTCAAAGTCGCAGCGCAGCAGCGGAAGAAAGTCCTCCAGGAGGGGCGCGTCGTTCAGCAGCCACTCCGGCGCGAAGCCCAGCGCCCGGATCTGTTCGGTCAGCCCGGTGTCGTCGAGACGGTGCAGCGGCGGATGCCGCGGCGGCAGGTCCGGCGCACGACAGCAGGAGACGACAAGACGCCCTGGACCGGTCGCTCGCGCCGCCTCAAGCGCCCGGATCAGCTCATACGCGAAAAGCGCGCCCGTACAATCCCCGAAATAGACCGTGCCCGGGCCCGTCAGCGGGACGACGGCAGGCAGCAGAGCTCTAATCGCTGCGCCGAAATCGCGAAGCGGCGGCTCGCGAATGCGTTTTTGTCGACCCGGGAACTGGATGGCGAATAGCTCTACGTCCAGCGGGGTGTACTTCAGCCAGGTCCGGAACATGGCGGCATTGCCGCCGGCGTTCGGGAAGCAGATCACGCGCCTAGGTGCATCGGCTATCCCCCCGAGGCGGACACACCAGTCTCCGGTTGCTGATGAAGGGACGGGCACGTCTCAGCCGGCCGTCAGGTAGCTCATGCTGGACTCCTTAGCAAAATTCCATAACACTGTGGCACGCCAGAGGTCCGAAATCAATGCGCGATGACGTGTCGTTCAACTGCTGCAACACGCGGGTTGAACGATATCCGCTCGTGGAAGATTTCCGACGTTACGCTATCGTCGGGCCTAGCACAAATTTCCTGAATGGACAGTTCGTAGCTAGGATCTGCCGAAGAGGAGGCAAGAGATCGTGGTGATGACCGAGCAGGAGATTTTCGACCATTTTGCGGCGATCATTGAGGAGTACTCCGAGACCTCCGCGGACGATGTGACCCCGGAAGCGGCCCTGGACGATGACCTTGGAATTGACTCACTGTCGATGGTTGAGATCGTCGTCGCCGCGCAGATCGCATTCGATATCGAGATTCCCGATGAAGCTATTCGGGATCTCAACACTGTTCAGGATGTCGTGAATTATGTGCGGCGCGCCCAGCGTGCCGACGTGTCGGCTTGAGCGTATGGCCGGACTTCGGACTACCGGAATGATGGTTACGTGAGTAATTACCGGGAGCGCCTCGTTGGCCCGTTGCTCGCCCCACTTCAAATCGGCAAACCGCTACCTGGGATACAATGGGTCACTGCCCCTCATGAGGGTGGGTACTGGTTGGTATCCGATTACAAACTGGCCAAGAAGATTCTCGGCGACCAGCGTTTCCGTCGCAGCGATGCGGTGAACAGGAATGCTCCCAAGCCACTGCCAAATAATTCATCGCCGGACGCGATCATCAGCCTAGAAGGCGCAGAGCATGCACGCATACGCCGACTAGTAAATCCGGCATTTACGGAGCGCAGGACTGCTGAGCTAAGGCCGTTTATTGTTAATTCCGTTACCGACTTGCTTGATGGTCTGGAAGCTCAGCATTCCCCGGCGGATTTCGTGTCTCATGTTTCCTCTCCGCTTCCTTTCGGTATCCTATGTCACCTCCTCGGGATTCCATCAGAGGACCGGGAGATTTTTGGCTCCTGGGTTAACGTGCTGTTTCGATTGGAAGGCGATAGGGCTGTCGCCAGGCAACACAGTTTTTCCTTGACGCGCTACATGAGGCAGGTGGTCGAAGAGCGGAGGCGAGAGCCTTCTGCTGATCTGATCAGTGAGTTGATCAGATCAGCAACGCATAAGGGTGGCATTACAAATCGCGAGTTGGTGACCCTATGCCTATCGCTGTTGATGGCTGGGTTCGACTCTACGGCTGATCAGATCACGCTATGCGTACTATCGTTGATAACAGACAGGCCCTTGATGGGAAGTCTGACCCATAGCCCAGAGCTTATTCCTCGTGTTGTTGAAGAATTTCTGCGCCTTAATCCAGCTCCTTATGTCACCTTCCCCCGCATGGCAGTTGAGTCCGTTTCCATGGGAGGAAAATTTATTCGCTCCGGACAGCAACTGATGGTTTTTATCATGGGGGCTAATCGCGATGCATCGGCCTTTTCCCTAGCGGACGAAGTGGCGCTGAAAGAGCCGGTTCCTGGACACCTCACATTCGGTCATGGAGCGCATCGGTGCTTGGGTGCACCGCTGGCTCGTCTGCAACTGACGACGCTGCTCACGGAACTGGTGAGACGTTTCCCAGAACTCGCGGTCGCCGATGATCTAAGTTCGCTGAGCTGGAAAAGCGGACTGGCGACGCGAGGGCTGGACCACTTGTATGTCTCGTGGTGAGGGCGGTGCCGACGTCGATCCCACCGGTCGGCCGACCGCGTGGCCTGGCATATTCGACTGCTTCGTCGCGTCAGTTGAACGCCATCGCACGGCATCGTACTTCGCGGCCGGACGACGGTGACGCGGTACTCAGAGCCCGGTGGACCGCTACGTCCAGGTAACTACTGTCCGAGCGTCATGAAATCCCATGAAGAACGCGATATTGGTCCGCTCGCCCTTGGCGGCTTCGACCGCATGAACGTAAGCGCCGTTGAATACATACACATCACCCGGCCGCACATCAATGTGCAATTCGTCGAATCCGGCAAGGCTGGGAACTGGATAAGGAAACCCAGTGAACTCAATCCCGAGTCGTTTCCGAGTGGCGTGGTCGGGCCGCACGTTCCAGAGCACGAGTCGCCCGTCACCGTCATTTGCCAGGCACATGTTTACCGAGCACACTTCGTAATTTGGTACGCGCTGGGCGTCGAACCCAGCTTGACGAGGATCGAGGCATTGCGCGAGATCCTCGTGCGGACTGAGCGACAGCAGGCCATCGGCATTCCACGAGCGCATCATCGCCAGGCACGCCTTCTGACCGTCCAACTCCGCGACCCGCAGCGAAATTCCGTGCGGCTTCAGCTCGCCAACCAGCTCGTTTCGGAACCAGACCAGGGGAGACGATGCCTCGGCATCGAGCAGAGCCGCTATGCTGGGCCGCACATCAGCCGACTCATCCAGGTAAGTCTGGATCGATTTATCGAAGCTGTAAGCGCCGAGAAAATAGGCCGGTGCGTCCTCACGCCGCCTAGTTTTCTGGTTATCCCAGAACCGCCGGGACAACTCACTTCTGACGTCGATATCTATTACCGAGCGAAAGATCACCCCTAGAATTTCATTCCGCAAGACGGCGACAACGTCGGCCGGATCAAATTTTACGCGTTCCGCAAATGTGAAATAAGATTTGCCCGCCCGGTAGCCGTCTATTTGAATATCCATCTAGAATCGACTCTCATTAATGAATCTAGCTCTGGCTGTCATTCGAATTAGTTATGCGTAGCGTAGTGCCGAGTTCTGCAGCTTGTCAACTACGTGCTTGGATGTGATACTTACAATCCCAGCATTTATAAGCTGGAAAGCCAACGCGTTAGACTGAGGACACGAGAAGACTTGGCCAGCAATAAAGATGTATTCATCATACTGTCACCTCCGCGCAGTTGCTCCACTTTGATCGCGCGTATCTTCTGGGAACACCCCAATCTCGGCTTCTTTGTCATGGAGCCATTTGACGGCGTATATCAGCGGCGCAGATCAGTGGACGACGCTATGGCCGATATTAGGCAACCGCGACCACTGACAGACATGATCCGCGAGAAGCGGGCAGGCGGCGCGATCTTGATCAAAGAGATTACGTACCACGTTGACGAGTACTTTGCGTCATTCATACGGTTCACTACCAGGCCAGTGGTCTTCGCGGTACGCGACCCCAGGCTAACAATCCAATCGCGCATGACTAAGCTACGGGAAGGCGGACGCAGTAGCATCTTCCCGCATGAGGAATCAGGATGGGCGGCACTCCGCCGCCAAGTTCAATTCTGCCGGGCACAGAGCATAAACTACCTGATCATTGACGGTACCCTATTGCGCTGCTTCCCGGCGCAACTGGTATCAAAAATATTCGAGACGGTTGGACTGCCGCTGACCGAACCGCCAATGTCCTGGCATCCTGCCAGTCATATCGATTTCGGGATCGGGGAGGGTCTTGATTACTTCTTCGAGCGCGCCCTCCGCAGCACATCGATCGAACCACCCGACCCGAGCATACCAGGGATAGCCGCCTTCCCAGTCGAGGGTGGAATGCGGCAGCACGTTTCCGAGTGCCTGGAGATATACAAGGAGATTCTCGAAGATGACAACTATCTGCGACCTGCCATGTGCAGATGAAAGGTGAGGCCGGCTCAGGAGGGCCGGGTATTAGCGGGGGAGTGACCAGCTCAGGCCATCCGCCGACGCGACCAGACCGCCCTCGAAGAGCGGGGCTTCAGGTTCGGTGTCGCCCCCGAGCAGCACCCGGACTTGTTCTTTGGCACCTTCTTGCATGGCGTGTTTGACGATTGTCGATTTCATCAGCGGCACCATGCTCTGCTCTTTGTTCGCGATGAGCTGGTCTACAGCCGCGGCGAACTCGGTGGATCCGTCTTTGTAACGGTCGGCCAGGGCCGTCTCGCCGGAGGAGACCCCTCCGACCAGGCTGACGAACGACTCGAGATCGGAACTGGTGCTATCGGTTACCTTCCTAGCGGACCAGAAGTACGAGTTCTCGTCTTCGTGCAGGTCGTAGAAGGACACCAGGAAGTCGTAAAACACACCGTACTCTCGGCGGTATCGTTGCTCGAATTCGCGGAACGCGGTGTCTTCGTCGACTGTTTGGGTGAGGACGCTGTTGATGGAGCGGGCGGCGAGCAGTGCGCTGTAGGTGGCCAGGTGGACGCCGGAAGAGAATACGGGGTCTACGAAGCAGGCGGCGTCGCCGATAAGCGCCATGCCTGGCCGCCAGAATTTCGTGTTCGTGTAGGAGTAGTCCTTGCGTACGCGAAGTTGCCCGTACTGGCCTTCGGTGATGCGCTTGGCGCCGCGGAGGTAGTCGCTGATCATCGGGCATTCCGCGATGAGCGCCATGAGGGCTTCCTCGGGATCGCCCTGGACCTTGTCCGCGAGTTCGTGGCGGACGACGGCCCCGACGCTGGTCAGTGTCGGGGACAACGGTATGTACCAGAACCAGCCGCCGTCGAAGGCGCAGGACAGGATGTTCCCGGAGTTCGGCTCGGCCATCCGCTTGCCGCCCTCGAAGTAGCCGAAGAGGGCGAGGCTGCGGAAGAACTTGGAGTATTTCCTGGTCGTTCCGGCATGCTGGTAGATACGGCTCTTGTTGCCCGAGGCGTCCACGACGTACTTCGCCCGGATAGTGCCTTGGTTGCCGTCGGCGTCGGTGTAGGTCAGGCCGGAGATCCGGTCGCCGTCGTCGATTACGTCGGTGACGGCGTGCTGCTCGCGGACGTCGACGCCGGTGTGACGTGCGTGGTCGAGCAGGATCTGGTCGAACCTGCTCCGCTCGACCTGGAAAGCATGTGACGTCTCACCAGTCATTTTCGGTGACACCGAGAACGCGAACGTCCACGGTGCGGGGTTGGCCCCCCACCGGAAGGTTCCGCCGCGTTTCTTGGTGAACCCGGCCTTGGCGAGTTCGTCGGCGACGCCGGTGAGCCGGCAGATCCCGTGGACGGTGGATGGCAGCAGTGACTCGCCGATCTGATACCGCGGGAATTTTTCTTTTTCCAGCAGAACGACGTGGTGCCCGGCCATCGCGACCAGTGTCGCCAGCGTGGATCCGCCTGGCCCGCCGCCCACGACGACAACGTTGGTCTCTTCGTTACTGGTCATCTATCGTGTCTCGCTTTCCGGCCGTTACCGTTCCGCACCAGTCCCTCGGCTTCGGCCACGGCCACGGCCGAAGCCCAGTATCTCCGCCCTGCCCCGCTTGATGGCGGCGAGCAGATCCCGGACCTCTCCGCTTCGCGTTGATATGGACCTGAGGAGACCGCAGATACGACTGGAGCAGCGGGATCTGCGTGAACGCCAGGTTCATCGCGGACTGCACAGGCGTGACCGTGTGCAGCCAGGCAAGGAAGCTGTCCACCAACGGCTCGATAATCGCGTCAGGGCGGAGAAACTTTCCCCCGTCGCTCATAATCTGCTCCTCTATCCTCCGCACAGATTATCGAATATTGCGACACTAATTCTTGACAGTATGGCACGTGAGAAGTCCGGGATCAATGCATGGCGACATGTCGCGTTCAACTGCTGAACCATGCCGGTTGAACGACATCTTTTCTTTGATGCCCTACTTATACGCTATCGTCAGGCGTCGCGAGACTAGCCAACGTGTGGTGCGCTAGCGGGCCTATATGCAGAGCCGAACGCTGGAAAATGTTGCTAGTCAGAGAGGTTGCGGCATCATGATGATGGGGCCCGGCGGAGGCATGATGCGCCTACGCCTTGATGAGTCGATCACTAACCAGAAGGTCAAGCCGGGTACTGTACGTCGGATCCTTCCATATACCAAGCCCTATCGTTGGATGCTGGCACTCCTGCTGTTTGTAACAGCGCTCGACTCTACAATCACCGTGGCGAACCCGGTTCTTCTCGGACTGGTCATCGATCGTGGCATACTGCCGCGTCGGCTCGCAGTTCTCATAACGGTGGCCGCGCTTATTGCTGCTCTGGCCGTGGTGGACACATTTGCGAACTATCTTCAGGCTTGGACGTCGGCCCGAATAGGGCAGGGACTCATCCTGGACCTCCGATCCAAGGTATTCTCGAATGTCTTGCAGCAGCCATTGGCTTTTTTTACGCGCTCGCAGACGGGCTCACTGGTGAGTCGACTCAACACCGACGTAATAGGGGCTCAGCAGGCGGTTACCACCCTGCTAGCCCAGACGCTGTCGACTATTCTGACGCTCTGTCTCGTGCTGGCTGCTTTGTTCACTCTTTCTTGGCAAATAACTCTCGTGGCGCTGATTGCGATTCCGCTTTTCGTGGCACCGGCCAGGTTCATAGGCCCGAGGCTGCAACGGCTGGCACGTCAACAGATGCAACTGGACGCCGAGCTCGGGTCCATGATGAATGAGCGATTCAACGTGGCCGGGGCGATACTCACCAAGCTTTACGGCCGTCCGGACGAGGATCTTGCCACGTTCGACGGCAAGGCGGGTCGTGTCCGTGATCTCGCCGTGATGACCAATGTATATGGCAGAATGCTCCCGCTCCTCCTCAGTCTGCTGGCCGCATTGATGACCGCGCTGATATATGGCGTGGGCGGCAGCCTCGTCATCAATGGCACGATTAAGCTAGGCGTTCTTGTATCTATGGCGCTCTTGATCACCAGGCTGTATGGGCCGATCAACGGCCTCAGTAACATGCAGGTCAATTTCCTGACCGCGTTGGTGAGCTTTGACCGGGTTTTCGAGGTGCTGGACCTCAAGCCGCTCATCACGGACCAGCCGACGGCCAAAGCGCTGACCATCAGCAAGATCGGCGATGGCTCGGCGCCGCCGATCGAGTTCGATCATGTGTCCTTCCGGTACCCGGCGCCGAAGGACGTCTCGCTGGCCTCGCTGGAATCGATCGCATTGCCGATGCCGGAACGCTCCGGCGACGACGTGTGGGTCCTGAAAGACGTGAGCTTCGTGGTCCCCGGGGGGAAGCTGACCGCACTGGTGGGCCGGTCCGGTGCCGGGAAGACCACCATCACCCACCTGGTACCCCGGCTGTATGACCCGGGTTCGGGGACGGTGCGGATCGGCGGTCACGACATCCGCGATATCACCCTGAAGTCGCTGCACTCGGCGATAGGCGTGGTTCCCCAGGAAGCGCACCTATTCCATGACACCCTTCGCACCAACCTGCTCTACGCGCGCCCCGACGCCACCGAGCAGGACCTGAGAGAGGCATGCGAGGCCGCGAGAATCTGGGACCTGCTCTCCTCGCTCCCTGATGGGCTCGACACTGTCGCGGGGGACCGCGGCTACCGCTTCTCCGGCGGGGAAAAGCAACGTATCGCCCTAGCCAGGCTGCTGCTCAAGGAACCTCCGGTGGTTGTCCTGGACGAGGCAACGGCGCACCTGGACTCCGAATCCGAGGTTGCGATTCAGCAGGCACTGAAGACCGCACTAGCTGGCCGGACTTCGCTGGTGATCGCGCATCGGTTGTCCACCATCCGCGAGGCAGACCAGATCCTGGTCATCGACGCGGGCCTGGTCGCCGAACGCGGGACCCACGATGAATTGCTGGCGGCAGGCGGGCTCTATGCCGAGCTTTACGAGACCCAATTCACGCGGCGTCCGCCTCACTCCGCAGGTGGTAACGGTGGGCGCCAGCGACCGGCGCCCACCGTGTTCGGCGGGTGACGACGAACAGAAGACCGCGGATCACATGCGAGTTACGTGAGGCCGTGCAGGGCTTCTGTAACCGCCGCACGACCTCGATCGGTGATGACGATCGCGGACTGGCGCGGCGTATCAGGATTGTCACGGAAACCCAAGTAGCCGCGCAGGATCATCTTCTTGACCGATTGACTGCCCGTCTGGCCGGTGATGCCTAGCTCTTGGATCAGCGCACGCGCTTCCGACCTGTTGAGATTCATCGCGGTCAAGGTGAGCAGATCATCCCCGGTAAGATCACCGTAGCCCGCAGCGGAAAGACGGGAGCTGAGACCTCTAGTGATGGCGTCTCGCACCTCGCACAGTACGCCGTACGCTTGACCGTCCGGAGAGTCCTGCGAATCCTTTTCACCGGAGCTGTCGGTGGCGTCGCTGGCTATTTTATCCATCAGTCCCCTCGGCTATTGACGATCATTACTCAGCGACTACCTCGGCCTTCTCTTCGAGCCTCAGGCGGCCGGTTCCCTTCAGTGTCGCGAGTTCGATATTAGCGATGAGGCGCACGTGATCGTCGTTCAGGGTGAGGTGTCCCTCGACGTGGACGCTGCCCGTTCCCTCGTCGAAGTTAGCCCCGCTGATATCGGTAGCGTCGCGGTCTAGCGGGAAACCAAGCTCGGTGCCACCGCGGGTCTCGGTGAATTTGACCAATACGTAGCCCATCTCCCCGGTACGCTCGCGGAGCTCTTCCACGGTGGGATCCGCACCGCCCATGATGATCGGCTGGTCGACGGTGAGGCGCTCGGTCAGGTCATTCATGGATATCCTCCAAGGGATGGTGCTTGATTGTGGATCGTGCGGTCACGCGGGCCGCTGCCCCCGCACGCGAACGACCATAGCATTCCATAGGAGAATTGTACAGATTCGTCATGTCGTGATGATCAAATGACGGATATTTATGGCCCGCGGTGCATTGCTGCAGCGCCGTTCAACCGCCGCGACAGGCGCGGTTGAACACGTCGACCCAGAGTTATTTACCTGCCCCGGTTCGATCAATTTAAGCTAAGTGAATTCGGCCATCCTGAATAATGGCTATCGGTAAATGGATCGTTAATTATAGTGCCGGGCCCTCGCGATGCCTGCCGCGGCGTCCCGGCTGCTGGCGGTCCTGGCTGTGCGGTCGCGGGTCCTTGGAAAAGACCGATCCTGGTACGCGGCCCACTAGCGTCCGGCAGACTAGCCCAGTGCCCGGGATTGCGTGGTTTAAGCTCACCGACCCCGCTGGACCCCTCCCGGCCGTATCCCCGGACACCGATCTGCGTGTGCTGCTGCCCGAGGGCGATGAGTTCGCGATCCTCGCTGACAAGCTCACCGGTGCTGGCGCACAGGTACGCCAGGTCAGGTACCTGCTGGAAGACGAGGCCATTATTGCCGACGGCCGGCATCACGAGGTGGTCAGCCGGGTATGCCAGCTAGGCAAACCCGGACGCGGTACATATACCAGGGAGACCGGGCCCGCGGTCACCGCGGCCACGGCCACCTTTGACCTCATGTGGCAGGACCACGCTCGCGGAGCGGGATCAGCGGCCACGCCGGAATCGGTCAAGACGCTGATCCCAACCGACCTGGCCCCGTTCCTCCCGTTCAGCAAGCTCAACCCGGCGCAGGCGGAGGTCGTTCCCGAGGTACTCGAGCACGACCAGAACCTGCTTGTTGTCGCGCCGACGGGAGCGGGTAAGACCGTCATCGGGATGGCCGCCTGCCTCAAGGCGGTGATCCGGCGCGGACGCAAGGCGGCGTGGCTGGTACCGCAGCGCTCGCTCACCGACGAACTCGATCGCGAACTCGCGAGCTGGCGCCGTCAAGGGTTGCGAGTCGAGCGGCTGTCCGGTGAATACGCGGTCGACCGGGAACGCATTCAGCAGGCCGACCTGTGGGTAGCCACGACCGAGAAGTTCGAGGCGATCTGCCGGATCACCGCACTCAGAGAGGCGCTGGCCGAGGTCGGGGCGCTGGTGGTGGACGAGATCCATATGCTGGGCGACGCGACCCGCGGCCCAGTGCTCGAGGCGCTGCTGGCGCGGATACGCGATAGCGAGACGGGAACGCGTGTCGTCGGGCTGTCCGCGACCGTGTCCAACGCGGAACAGATCGCTGACTGGCTCCAGGCCAAGCTGCTGCGGACGTTCTGGCGTCCGAGCCGGCTGACCTGGCAGTTGCCGGTGATTCCCGCGAACTCGGACTTCGCGGTCACCGAGGTGGCCCGTACCCGGCTCGCGTCCGCGATCACCGGGCTGGTGACCGGTGACGGTGGCAGCGTGATCGTTTTCTGCGGCAGCAAGCGGAACGTGCGGCGCACCGCCCTGGTGATCGCGGACAGCCGGGGAGTCAACGTCTCGGGCGTACGGCAGGACGATACGCAGCGGCTGGCAGCAGGTCTGCCGTGAGGCGCGTATCGGGCTGCATTACCAGGGATGGGAGCACCGCAAAGACGCGGAGCGGGCGTTCCGCCGGAAGGAGACGGATGTCCTCATCGCGACGCCGACCGTGGCCGCGGGGGTGAACCTGCCCGCTCGGGCGGTCATTATCCAGGACACGCAGGTCGGCCTTGAACACACTCGACGTGGCCACCGTGCAGCAGATGTTCGGCCGGGCCGGCCGGGTCGGCGCGGGGGAGGACAACGGCTGGGCCTTCATGATCACCGATGAGCATGAGCGTCCCGGATGGCAGGCGAAGCTCGTGGCCGGGCACACGGTGCTCTCGCGGATCCAGGGCAGCCTCGCGGATCACGTACTAGGCGAGGCGGTCCAGCAGCGCATCGGCACCGCCGCCGGACGCGGAACGCTGGTGGGTGCGGACCCTCGCCTACCACCAGGGGAACCGCGGTGCGATGCCGCTCCGCAAGGCCGTCGGCTTCCTGAACTCGGCCGGGATGCTCGCCGTCGGCGAGGGCCGGCTGGAGCCAACCGAGCTCGGCAGGCTGACCGCCAGGCTCATGGTGCCGCCGGCGGTGTGTGACAGCCTCCGGCAGTCGCTGAGCGACGCCGCTCTGCCCGCCACCGCCGACCAGGCCGAGGCCACGCTCGCCGCCATCCTCGCGACCGCCGTACCGAAGCTAGCCCAGGCCAGGGTGGGTGATGATGCCAAGGCCGCGCTCGGCCAGACTGCTGACTTCCTATGAGTCACAACGACGCGCTCCATCTCCCGGCCTGGACGGCGGCCCGCAACGCGGCGACCTGGCCCGGGCAGCCATCCTGGCGGTCGCGAACTCGCCGGACGCTTTCCGGCCCGGTGTCAGGCAGATCGGCGGCATCCCGTACGCGGCGATATACCAGATACTCGAAGAGGTGCCGCGGTATCTGCACTGGATTGTCTGCCAGGGCCGTTTCGGCACGATTCACCCGTGGTGCGCGATCGTCGCCGCCGATCTCGAGCGGCGGATCACCTGGCGGATGCTCCAGCCGCCCCGCGGGTCAGGCCGGCTGCTGTGGGCGTGCGAGCAGATGTCGATGCCGGCCAACGCCAGCCAGACGGTGCCGAAATTGTGGAACGCGGCCCGCGCGCGAGGCCACGCCAGCCCCGACTGGCCGACGACCGGGCGCCCAGCGCACTGCGAACTCGACAACGCGGCGTACCTGGAGTTCCTGAAGGACCGCGCCACCGGCGCCGCCATCGAGGTGCCGGGCATCGAGGTGCCCGGCACCAAAATACGGGCCAAGGGGCCACCCGGATCGGTGCTGGCGGTCTGGACCGGATCTGCCCATCAGCTCACGCCGATCAGGCGAGGCTACGCCGTCGCCGGGCGGCGCCAGCCTGACCCGGGTGACCCGGACGCCGGGCAGTCTGGCGCGGCGGTCTTCACCTGGCGGGACGACTACCTGGCGACCGGCTGGCTCAGCGCCTATTCCGCAGCGGCGCTTTCCTGAACGCGCACCGCAGTGGCTTTCGCGATCAATGATAAATATGCGAGCGTATTGCTGTGAGGATCACAGCACCGCCTTCGGATGCGAGGATTACGCTCGACCACATCAACCTGGCCGACACTCACCTGTATACGGAAGGAGACGCGCACCTCGTCTGGCAGACCCTCCGCGGCGAGTGCCCCGTCTTCTGGCAGAAGCGAGCGAACGGCGAAGGGTTCTGGGCGGTAACGCGTCATGCTGACGTACGCCGTGTCCTCGCGGAACATAAGACTTTCAGCTCGCAGGGCGGTACCGCCCTAGCGATGCTCGACAGTCCGGATCCCACCGCCGGGCTTATGATGCAAGCCACCGATCCACCTCGGCACCGGCAGTTCCGTGAGCATCTGGGTAAGCCTTTCACGTCGCGTACGGTAGACCAGCACACGGAATATATCCGGACGTTCGTCAGGAAAGCGATCGAGCCGGTGCGCGATGGCGGCGTGGTGGACGTGGCAATGTCGTTCGCTCCGCTGCCCATGGCGGTTGGCGCCAAGATGATGGGCCTTCCCGCCGCCGATGTCGATCCGTTGATGCGCTTGGCGTACGCCTCCCTCGCGCCGGATGATCCGCGATACCGGAGACCAGGGACGGCCGCGTATACCGCTGCGCACGCGCACTTCGAGATCGCCGAGTATTTCGCCGGTTGCGTGGCCGAACGCAGGAAGAACCCAGGGGATGACCTGATCAGCCATCTCATCGCCGTCGAGGTGGGCGGTCGGCGCATGACCGATCTCGAACTTCTCGCTAACTGCCTGAGCCTGCTCCTGGGCGCGGTGGTCACGACATCACACGTGATCACCGCGACGATCATCGCACTCACCGAAGCCCGCGGCGGCGAGGGGCACTGGCCGGACAGTCCATCGATGCAGGCGACGATCGAGGAGGCGCTGCGCTGGTCGTCACCGGTGACTCATTTTATGCGCCGGGCCCGTAGCGATACTGAGATCTGCGGTCAGAAAATCAACGAGGGGGATGCGGTTACCGCGTGGATCGGGTCGGCGAACCGGGACGAAAGGGTATTCCAGCGAGCGTATGAGCTCGATTTCGGTCGAGTGCCGAATCGGCACATTTCCTTTGGTGCGGGCCCGCATATATGCGTGGGCAGAAATTTGGCCCGACTCATGCTTCGGCATGCATTTGAGCAGCTGATCGCTAGCGTCGACTCATTCGAGCTAGCCGGCGCTCCGGTCCATCTCGCATCTAATGAGATAGCGGGCGTGGTCAGCCTTCCGGTGCGGACGAAACCTTCCGCTAGTCAGTGACGACTCGCTCCGCGTCACGGTCTACGTGGTCAAGAATTCCACGACGGGCTAGCGATCCTGCGGCTCGCAGGACGCGGTCGATATCGAGCTCTAGCTCTGCTGCGATGCTGCTATAGGTGCGGACGCCGTCGCACAACCGGAAGCAGCCGCCCGCAGGCCACGAAAGCGTGATCGTATCGGGCGTGTCTTTGAACGTGAGAACCACATCATCCGCGGCCTGCCATTCGCATGGAGTTGCGTGACTTATGGTGTAATTCACGCCTACGCTGGCTATCCGCATCCCGATTAGCGGGATGTCGTGCTCGCCGGGGCGTTCGATCAGCCCGCGCAGACGGGCAGGGCCACCCGGTTTCACGTCCGGCTTGGTGATTACCAAGTCCTCCAGCACCAGAACGTCAAGCGCGCAGTCGAGGAAAAAAGCGAGAGCCTCTTCAGGAGTCTCGACAATCGGCATGCCCCGTTTGTTCAGCGAAGTGTTGAGCAGGATCGGCAAGCCGCTCAAGCGCTGGAACTCCTCAAGCAGCCGGAAGTACACCGGGTCGCTTTCCTCGGTGACCGTGTGCAGGCGTGAGCTGCCGTCCTCGTGGACAACGTTGACCAGTTGCTCCCGCCATTCGGGACGGACATCGAACACGAGGATCATGTAAGGGCTGTCGTAACCCTCGCAATCGAAGAACCGCTGGGCCTCATGCGCGAGGACCGACGGCGCGAATGGTCGGAAGTCCTCGCGGAACTTGATGTTGGTGTTGATGTGGTCCCGAAGGCCCGCGATTCCCGGATGCGCGAGGATGCTGCGGTGCCCCAGGGCTCTGGGGCCGAATTCGGCACCGCCACGGTACCAGGCCACGACCTTGCCCTCGGCCAGCAATTGGGCTACCCGCACCACTGGGTCGGCGTCCTCTTCGGCCATCACCTTGTCGCCCGCCGCCGCTACCGCGGACCGAACCCGGTCGGCCGGGTACGGCGCTCCGAGATACGTCGATCCGCTGCCATGAACATGCTCCTGGCCCAGCACTTCCAGCCAGCCGTAGTAAGCACAGCCGATGGCAAGGCCGTTGTCCGCGGCGGCCGGCTGGATATAGAGGTTTTCAAAACCGGTTTCGCGCAGAATCCGGCTGTTTGCAACCGCGTTGAGTGCCACGCCGCCAGCGTAGGCGAGGTTTCGAGACGGGCATCGTTCGAACCGGTCCCCCACGACATAGAGCAGCGCCCGTTCGATCTCCAGCTGCACCCAGTGCGCGACATCGGCGTAGTACTCGAAGTTCGCCTTCAGGGCGGAGCGGGACCGCGCTGGAAAGGTGAACTCCTGGAGAGTGTCCCGGCGTACGAGCGCTTGTCCGTCGCAGAGGTCGAAAAGCGAGAGCCCGAACCTTCCGGGTTTGCCATAGGGTGCCAGCCCCATCAGCTTGCCGCTATCGTCGAAATCAGTGAAAACGTACTGACTGAACGCTTGATAAACTCCGCCGATCGAATGCAGGGTGGTGGGTGGATTCACTGGCCATTCTCTCGCGCCCCAAATCGAGAAATCTTTGGCCACAGTATGCAGGACACCGTCCCGGGAGGTGTAATAGCTATCTTTCTCAAAATAAATGTGCTCAGAGCCTGACGCGACCTTTTCGAGAAGTGTGCTCTGAGGTAGGTCGATACAATCTTCGTAGGCATTTCCGCAGCCATCAATGACCAATACAGACGCCTGGTCGAACCCGCTAGGGCCAAACGCGCTGTACGCATGCGCCAGGTGATGCGAAATCGTGACGACCCGGGTCGAGCCGGTCAGCAGGCGGGGTTCCTTGCCGTATTCAGAGTTACCGCGGCGGAACATGCCGAAGTTCTCGTTCTGCACGACAAGCGCGACGTCCCCGAGGGTGATCCCTGCCCTGTCAAGTACGTATTTCATGGCTAGCCTGTCGTTCCCGCGGTCATGCTTGTTGCGGGTAAGGCGCTCCTTCTCGATGCCTAGCACCACTTTACCGTTTGCTAGCAGGCAGACGGAACTGTCATGCGAAAGACCAGTGCCAATGACATAGACAGGCGAATTCTTCATGGGGGTAATTATGCTACGATGGCGATACAGTACAAGCCCGCGGGTCTCATTCGCCCAGCCTGGACTACGTCCAACTGCAGCAGCGCACCAGTTGAACTGGCGACCGCCGAGTCTTGGTGGCGATGTCCGGCTAATTCATGTGCCGATTCGCTGGCTCACCGCAGCCGGTAGTCAAGGGCCGTGTGCCGTCGGCCCGCGCCCTTGGTGCGGACCGCGATGGAGAGCGCCCGGCGCGACCCGGCCAGCACCACTAGCTTCTTGGCCCGGGTCACTCCGGTGTAGAGCAGGTTGCGCTGCAGCATCAGGTACGACCCCATGGTCAGCGGGATCACCACCGCGGGATACTCGCTGCCCTGAGAACGGTGGATGGTGACCGCGTAGGCGTGGGCGAGCTCGTCCAGCTCATCGAACCCGTAGTCGATGGACTCGTCCTCGTCGGTGACGACTGTCAGCTTCTGATCTTCTGGCGACATGCCGGTGACGACGCCGACCGTGCCGTTGAAGACGCCCGCGGCCCCTTTCTCGTAGTTGTTGCGGAGCTGGGTCACCTTGTCCCCGGGGCGGAACACTCGCCCGCCGTAGCGTCGTTCCGGCTGACCCTCGCGGTAGGGGGTGAGTGCTTCCTGCAGTAGCAGGTTCAGGTTTCCCGCGCCTGCCGGGCCACCGCGCATCGGGCACAGCACCTGCACGTCGCGACGTGGGTCGAGCCCGAATCGGGCGGGGATGCGCCGTGCCACGATGTCGACCACCAGCGACGCGGTCTCCTCGGTGTCTTCGCAAGAGAACCAGAAGAAATCCCCGAAATCGCGGAGCGCTGGCTGCTCACCGGAGTTGATCTTGTGCGCGTTGACCACGATCCCGGATTCCTGCGCCTGCCGGAAGATCTTCGTCAGCCGTACCACCGGTAGCGTCCCGGCGGTGAGCAGGTCGCGCAGTACCTCCCCGGCACCGACCGAGGGAAGCTGGTCCACGTCCCCGACGAGCAACAGGTGCGCGCCGGGCGGTATCGCCTTCATCAGCTTGTTGGCCAAGATGACGTCCACCATGGAGGTCTCGTCCACCACGATCAGGTCGGCGTCCAGCGGATTCGCCGCGTCGAAGGACGCGTCGCCGCCGGGGCGCAGCTGCAGCAGCCGGTGGACCGTGGCCGCCTCGTACCCGGTGAGTTCGGCGAGCCGCTTGGCGGCCCGGCCGGTCGGCGCCACCAGGATGATCTTGGCCCCCTTGGCGCGGGCCAGCTCAACCACGGAACGCACCGTGAAGCTCTTCCCGCACCCAGGCCCGCCGGTAAGCACCGCGACCCGAGAGGTCAGGGCCAATTTGACCGCCTCGGCCTGTTCCGGCGCGAGCAACGATCCGGTCCGGGAACGCAACCAGCCGAATGCCTTGTCCCAGTCGACGGAGGAGAACGCGGTTAGCCGGTCTGCCGGCGAGGCGGACAGCCGGAGCAGGGCAGCGGCCAACCCTCGTTCTGCCTGATAGAAGGGCGGCAGGTAAACGGCGGGAACCGGGGGTGACCCGGGTAGTTCCTCCCGCACCACCCCCTCGACGGCGGCCAGTTCGTCCAGGCATGGGCCGATCATCTCGGTCGGCACCTCGAGGATCTTGGCGGCGTCGGCGATCAGGTTGGGCACCGGCAGGTAACAGTGCCCGTCGTCGGCGGCCTCGGACAACGTGTACGCGAGGCCGGCCTTGATCCGCTCCGGGCTGTCATGCGCGATGCCGACCGAGGTGGCGATCGTGTCCGCGGTCTTGAAGCCGATGCCCCATACGTCGGAGGCCAGCCGGTACGGCTGCGCCCGTACGACGTCGACGGATTCATCGCCGTATTTCTTGTAGATCTTGACCGCCAGCGAAGTGGACACACCCACGCCTTGCAGGAACACCATCACTTCCTTGATGGCCTTCTGCTCGGCCCACGCGGCGGTGATCATCGCGGTTCGCTTGGGACCGAGGCCGTCCACCTCGATCAGCCGCTCGGGGCAGTCATCGATGATGTGCATGATGTCGACGCCGAAGTGCCCGACCATCCGCTCGGCCATCACCGGGCCGATGCCCTTGATCATCCCGGAGCCCAGGTAACGCTGGATGCCCTGGATGGTGGCCGGCAGCACGGTGGTGTAGGAGAACACCTCGAACTGCTTGCCGTACTTGGGGTGCGATGTCCAACGGCCGCTCAGACGCAGCGATTCGCCCACTTGGGCACCTAGCAGCGGCCCCACGACCGCCACTAGGTCTGCGCCGCGTCCGGTGTCGATCCGCGCGATGGTGTACCCGGTCTCCGGGTTGGCGTACGTTATCCGCTCCAGGGCGCCTTCCAGAACCGAGGCTTCGCGATGGACTCCAGGACCAGCCGTCATACCAGTAATCATCGCCGGCCGCCGCGAGTGCCTGCTCGGCATTGGCCCAGCGGCCGGGGATGGCTACCGAATGGCCGCGGACGGGTCGATGATCCGGGCTCTGCCCTCGAGTTCCTTGGCGAAGTCCTGCCACATCTTCGCGTACTGGCCAGCGAGTTGCACAACTACGGCAACGCAGTGCGGGGGTATGGCCGCCGCCGCGTCGGGCAGCTGCTCCACGCCGACCGCGTTGATACGGAGCAGGCGCAGCATGTCCTTGCCACGTTCGTTGTTGCGCAGTGACGGGTCGCGCAGCAGCTTTTCCACGGCGGCGGCCGGGTCGGCGGTCCCGAACCGGGCGACCGACCGCGCGGAAGGACGGATGTCCACGGTGGGACCGTCCCCTCTAACCGCGGTGAGCGCGGGTCCGGTGCCGGTCGCCGCGGCCGCGGCCGCGTGGCCCGACGCGGAGGCGGAAGATGATCTTTCCGGTACGGGTGACTCGCCGCGTTCGAGGCGCTTGCGTACATCGAGGACCGTCGCTGGGGAAATGCCCGCGACGCGGGCCACGTCTCTCAGGGATGCGTCCGGCTGGTCAGTCAGCAGCTCCGCGGCGCGGCGGCGGGCCTCGCTCGCATCTAGCGGGCGGACTCGGCCATCCCGGCCGATCCGGACGTTTGAGTGTTGCGACTCTTCGGTGGAACGTCTCCGTATCGTGGCCACGGTCTTAGCCGCCAGTCCGGTCGCCTGGCCGATGGCCCGGTCGGACATGCGCGGGTGGGTCGCGACGATTCGCTCCGCGGCGGCCTGGCGGTCGGCCTGGGTCAGCGGCAATCCATGCGCGACGTTCTCCTCGACCGCGCGCAGGAACACGTCCGCCTCGCTGCCGTCGAAGAACACGACGTCGATTGTCTCCTGGGCTCTCAACGACGCCGCCATCAGACGGTGCATCCCGTCGATCACCCGCATGGTGCGCCTGTCCACCAGGATCGGCGGCAGTGGCACTTCTGTCTCGGCGAGTCGCGCGATGTGCGCCTTGTCCTCTCCGTTCAGTCGAGGCGACTCACCAGCTCGCAGCGACATGATTGACACTGCTACGACCTCGCTGGTCTTGTTTACTTGATGCATCAAACGGTTACCCGTCTGGTCCACGACAGCTCCCTCCGATGCACGATGCTGATGCAGATGCGCGACGGTTTGCGGTTGTCATCATCAGTCTCGTCGTACGTCGAGTCCGCTCCCTGGCGGCTCGCTGACCGCGAATTTGCCGTACTTGACGATCACGGACGCCTGTTTCCCCCGTTCAGGACGGTGCCGCCGCGCGTGGTCGTGACTCCGCTGCCGCAGTACGGTTTCGACGCGAATTCCGCATCGTCGATCGCCCGGGTCACCTTAGAGTTGAGTGAGAGTTCGCGGCAGGTCCAGCTGGGCGTTAGAACGATTCATGGAAAAATGCCTGGTCGCGTCGCAGCCCTCTGAGCAGGCGAGTGCGCTCGTGACTCAACAGACCTAGGTAGATCATTACAGTTCATATAAAGTCGTGACATAGCCCGATGTGTGGGGCTTTCGGGATGGGGAGCGTATGTACCCACGGGAGAGTGAGTCAGTCGCGCGGCTTGCTGACGTGGTGCGAGCTCACCGCCACAAGGCGGGGATGACACAGCAGGAACTGGCGGCTAAGGCAGGTCTAAGCCTAGCCGCGCTTCGCGATCTGGAACAGGGCCGTCACGCCCGGCCACGGCCTGGGTCCTTGGCGGCGCTAGCGCAAGCGCTCGACCTGGATCCGCACGAAACCGCGGAGCTGGCCTCTAGTGCCGCGCAGGCGCCACGGCGGCGGACCGCGGCCAGCCGGGAACCAGATCAGGAAGTCGCCGGGATCGGTGCGGCGGAATCCCGGCCGGGCCTGTGGGTGACCGTTCTCGGTCCCCTCGAGGTGTGGGTGGACGGCACGTCGCTACCACTCGGGCCGCCGGGTCGCCGTGCGGTGCTTGGGCTGCTGGCGATGGATCCGGGGGCCGTGGTACGGCGGGACAGCGTCATGGAAGTGTTGTGGGGGCATCGGGCTCCGAGCACCGCGGTGAGCCTGGTGCAGGCCCACGTCAGTCGGCTACGCAAGATCTTGACGCCGGAGGCCAGGAATGCGTCGGCCGGTGAAGAGATCATCGCCTCCGCTGGGGGCGGATACCGGTTGCGGCTCCGGAGCGAGCAACTCGACTTGCTCACCTTCAGGAAATTCGCGGCCGGTGCCGAGGTCGCGCGAATGGCCAGCGACAGCTTGACGGCGTACGAACGTTATGAGCAAGCGCTGGAGTTGTGGCGCGGCGAACCGATGGCCGATGTGGACGTGCTTCATGACCAGCCGGCCATCGTGGAGCAAAGACGCGAGCTGACCGAGGTACTGCTGCGGTACGCCGAGCTGGCCTGTGCACTCGGATTTCACGACCGGGTGCTTCCCAGACTGCACGCGCTGGCGGCGGCCGAACCGCTGAACGAGCGGGTGCACGCCCGGCTGATGATCGCACTCGCTGGGGCCGGGCAGCAGGCCGCGGCCGTGCGCGTCTACGAGGAACTCCGCGCCCGCCTGGACCGCGAGTTCGCGATTTACCCGAGCGAGGAACTCGTCGAGGCGCATCTGCGCGTGCTTCGCCAGGACCTGCCCGTACTGAGACGCTCATACGGGCAGCGGACATCCGCTCACGTGGTGCCCAGGCAGCTGCCCGCTTCCGCGCGGTACTTCACCGGTCGTGACCGGGAACGCGACGTGCTGTCCGGTCTGCTTGACCGGGCCTCACCCGAGGCGGGCGAGGTGGTGGTGGCCGCGCTGACCGGAATGGCGGGAATCGGAAAGACCGCACTGGCCGTGAACTGGGCGCACCAGGTTGCCGACCGGTTCCCCGATGGGCAGTTGTTCGTCAACCTGCTCGGATTCTCTTCTTCTGGTCCGCCGTTGGTACCCGGCGAAGCGCTGGGAGGCTTTCTGGCGGCGCTCGGGGTTCCGTCGGCTCGGATCCCTGCTGACACGGCAGGCAAGGCCGCCCTCTATCGCAGCATGCTGGCCAGCCGACGGGTGCTCATCGTGCTTGACAACGCCCGGGACGCGGAACAGGTGCGACCGCTGCTGCCCGGGTCACCCGGCTCCATGGTGCTGGTCACCAGCCGGCACCGGCTCACCGGACTGGCCGCTGCCGACGGCGCGTACCTGGTTACGCTGGGCGGCCTGACCGATGGAGAGTCATACAGCCTGCTCACCAGGGTGGTTGGCACCGGCAAGGTAATCGCTGAGCGCGGAGCGACCGGCGAGCTTATCGCGCGGTGCGCCGGGTTGCCGCTGGCCCTGTGTAACGCGGCGGCCCGCCCCGCGGCGTGGCCCGGAATGCAACTGGCCACGCTGGCCGCGGAGATGAGAGACGATCGAGGCCGGCTTGACGCGCTGGAGACCGGGGAGTCCGCCACCAGCGTCCGCATGGTGTTCTCGTTGTCACAGGCCAGGCTGAGTGATCCCGCCTGGAAGATGTTCCAGATGCTTGGCCTGCATCCGGGGCCGGAAATCACCGTTCCGGCCGCCGCGGCCATGGCCGCGTTTGACTGGCCGCGAGCTCAGCTGGCGCTGGCCGAGCTATGCGACGAGCATTTGCTCTCCGAGTGCGGCCCTGGCCGCTACGCGTGTCATGAGCTGCTGCGTGCCTACGCCGCCGAGGCCGCGGGCACCCATATCAGCGAGACCGATCGGCGCGCCGCTGTCTACCGGATGCTCGACTACTATCTGCACACCGCGAGCGCCGCGTCGATCCTGCTCTTTCCCATCCTCGCCCCCCGTGCGCTTGGCCAGCCGAGGCAGGGAGTGCTGCCCGAGTTCATCGGTAACGTCTCGACGGCGGCGCGGTGGGCCGAGAGTGAGCGGTCCGTTCTGCTGGGCGTCATCGGCCAGGCGGCCGAGGGCGGTTACTACCCGCATGCCTGGGAACTGCCATGGGCCGCTGGGTGGTTTTTCAGTGGCCAGGAGTGCTGGCGGGAGCTTGCCGCCGCGCAGGAGACCGCGCTCAAGATCGCGGCCGGGGTCGGCGATTTCGCTGGTTTGGCCCTGGCCCATCATCATCTTGGCTGGCTCAGGTTCTGGCTGGGAGAGGGCGCCGAGGCTTACCGTCACCTCGACGGTTTCATCGAACTGGCGATCCGGCTCGGCGGCGGGCGGTTCGGCGCCGCGCGGGACCTAGCCACCCGCGTCATGCCGTCGCAGGGTGGCATTCCGCAGGCCCTGGTGTACGCGGGGCGGGCGTTGCGGCTCTACCGGCCGGTGGACGGTGAGCTCAACTCGGTGACCTGGCGGCTCAGCCAGTGCGCGAATGACCGGGGCGCGATCGGATATGGGTTTCGTGTCCTGACCCATGTCACGAGATTAGCTTGATGACCGGTGGTGCTACGGGGTAATTGTTATGCCGTGAAGCTACCTAAAGTCCTTCCAGTGAAATGGCACTCAATAGTGGTATGTCCAGGGCCTGTTTCGCCTTATTCGCTGTGTAGCGGGCATTCATCGGTCGGCTGACAATGATCGAACGAATACTGCCAGCGCCGGTCGTCGCGACTGAGGCGTTCGGGGACGATCCCGCTGCCGTCCTCTTCCCAGAAGAGGATGCCATCGTCGCGCGAGCCGTGGCCAGCAGACAGCGGGAGTTCGCCACCGCGCGCACCTGCGCGCGCGCGGCGCTCGCCAAGCTGGGTGTGCCACCCGTACCGGTGCTCTCTGGACCGCGCGGCGCCCCTCGATGGCCCGCCGGGGTAGCCGGCTCCATCACCCACTGCGACGGGTACCGCGCGGCCGCGGTCGCGCGTACCCGGGACGTCAGGTCACTGGGCATCGACGCGGAACCCGACGAACCGCTGCCCGACGACGGCATGCTCGACCTCATCGCCAGCGAAACCGAACGCGTGCGCCTAGCCGATCTCGCCGCCGCGGCGCCGGGTACCTGCTGGGATCGCTTGCTGTTCTGTGCCAAGGAGTCCGTGTACAAGACGTGGTTCCCGCTGGCCCAGCGCTGGCTAGGCTTCGAGTCGGCGGATGTCGTCTTCGACCCGGACGCGCGCAGCTTCACCGCCCAGGTGCTCGTCCCTGGTCCGTTCAGTTCGCTGAACGGCCGTTGGCTGTCCAGTCAGGGACTGTTGGTGACCGCGATCGTGCTCCCCGCGTTACCTGGCACGGCCTCAGCGGGGAGGATCTGCCGCAATTCACGCGGCCGGTCCGGATATATTTCGAGTTCCTGCGGGTAGCCGAAGGACACCTCTTCGAATCGCACTCCGTCTTCCCAAGTGGTGCCGGGGATATGCAGATGCCCGTAGACGACCGCCTCCGCGCCGAACCGCAGATGCCAGTCGGCCGTCCGCTCGGTCCCGCACCACAGGGCGAATTCCGGGTAGTGCAGAACCTCGGTGGGCTGGCGGGTCAGCGGGAAATGGCTGACCAGGATGGTCCGGGTTCCTGGCCGCAACAAGGAAAGACGCCGTTCGGTCGCCTCCACGCGGGCATGGCACCAGGCATCGCGGCTCGGGTAGGGATCGGGGTACAGCACCGCCTCATCGGAGCACACGATCCCTGTCTCATACGCGTAGGCGAGCGCCTCATCCTTCGTCGTCATGCCCTCGGGGCGGAATGAGTAGTCGTACAGGAAGAACAGCGGTACCACCACCACCGGCCCGCCCGGTCCAGTCCAAACCGGGAAAGGGTCTTCGGGCGTGACGACCCCCAATCGGCGGCACATCGAGACCAGATACTGGTACCGGTACTCGCCGCGCAACGTCACGGGGTCGGTGCTCTGCGTCCACAGCTCGTGGTTGCCTGGTACCCAGATGACCTTCGCGAACCGGGTGGCGAGTACCCGCAGCGTCCACTCGATGTCCGCGGCCTTCTCCGCCACGTCGCCGACGACAAGCAGCCAGTCGTGCGGGGACGGCCGGAGGCTCTGGACGAACTCCCGGTTGTCAGGGTAGGTCACATGCAGGTCGCCGACCGCCAGCAGCCGCGTCAGCTGTCATCCCCTTCATCAGGAACCGCCGTGTCAGGAACCGCCACGTCGTCGGTGAGTGCGGTGAGCAGGTCGTTCAGCCGGCCGACGAAACCGGTCGGGTCGTCGATTCGCGCGCCGAGGGTGAGCACCGACTGGTTGAACAGCACACTCGCCCAGTCCGCCACCCGCTTGTCGTCTCGTCGCTGGTTGAGCCGGCGGATTAGCGGGTGCTTCGGGTTGAGTTCTAGCACCGCCTGGCGCGGCAGCCCGGTCCCGCGCATCCGGTTCATGAGGTTGAAGTCGATCTCCGGCTCGTTACTCACGATACAGGCAGGCGACGTGGTGAGCCGGGTGGACAGCCGTACGTCCCAGGCCTGTCCGGCCAGGTACGCCTTGAGTTTGCCGAGCAGCGCCGCGTACTCCTCGTCGGCCTGTTCCTTCTCCTGCTTTTCCTCCTCGTCGGCCAGCGCGCCGAGGTCGCCGGCGCCCTGTGCCACCGACTGGAACTTTTTGCCGTCGAATTCGCGCAGGCTGCTGACCACCCAGTTGTCCACGCCCTCGCCCAGCAGCAGCACCTCCACACCCTTGGAGCGGAACGTCTCCAGGTGCGGGCTGGACTTCGCCGCCGCGAGCGACGGTGAGAGCAGGTAGTAAATGTCCTCCTGGCCTTCCTTCATCCGCGCCACGTAATCGGCTAGCGATACGTCCGGGTCGTCGGTGGCGGACTTGGTGGAGGTGAACCGTAGCAGTTTCGCGATGTCGTCCCGGTTGGAGTAGTCATCGGCGATGCCCTCCTTGAGGGTGATGCCGAACTCCTTCCAGAAGGTCGCGTACTTCTCGGGATCCTCGTCCGCGAGTTCGGCGAGGCGGCGCAGGACCTTCTTCACCGCATTGACCCGGATGTTGTCCACCGCCCGGCTGCCCTGCAGGATCTCACGGGAGACGTTCAACGGGAGGTCGGAGGAGTCGATCACTCCCCGGATGAACCGCAGGTACTTCGGCAGGATCTGACCGGTGTCTTCCATGATGAACACCCGCTGCACGTGCAGCCGGACTCCCCGCCGGGAGCTTTCCACCCACAGGTCGTAGGGTGCCTTGGACGGTATGAACAGCAGCAGGGTGTACTCGTAAGTCCCCTCGATCCGGGCATGCACCCAGGCGAGGGGATCAGAGAACTCGCCGGCGATGTGCTGGTAGAACTCGTTGTAGTCCTTGTCGGTAAGCTCGCTCTTGGGCCGCGTCCACAGGGCCGACGCCTTGTTGACGGTCACGTCCGGCACCGGCTGCTTGTCGGCGCTCTCGTCGGCTTTGTCCTCAGGCTCGCCCGGCATCATGATCGGTACGCTGATGTGGTCGGAGTACTTTTCGATGATCGACCGAAGCCGCCAGCCGTTCAGCAGGTCGTCTTCGCCCTCCCTGAGCTGCAGCACGATCGTCGTGCCCCGATCCGCTCGCTCGATCGGCTCCAGCGTGTACTCGCCCTTCCCGTCCGACTCCCACCGCACCGCGTCGCCCGGCTCGAGTCCGGAGCGCCGGGTAGTCAGCACCACCTTCTCGGCCACGATGAACGCGGAGTAAAAGCCCACACCGAACTGGCCGATCATCGCCGCGTCCCTGGCCTGGTCACCGGACAGCGACCGCAAGAACTCCCGGGTTCCCGACTTGGCGATCGTGCCGATGTGCTCGATCACCTCGTCGCGGCTCATTCCGATCCCGTTGTCCGCAATGGTGATCGTGCCCGCGTCCTCGTCATAGCTGACCCGGATCTGCAGCGGCCCGTCGGCCTCGGGCGATTCTGAGCGGGACAGCAGTTCCAGGCGCAGCCGGTCGATCGCGTCCGACGCGTTCGAGATGAGCTCCCGCAGGAAGATGTCCTTGTTGCTGTACAGCGAATGAACCACTAGGTCTAGAACCTGCGCGGCCTCCGCCTGGTAGCTGAAGACTTCCTGCCCCGACCGCTCCGCCTGTACCGTCATCTGCCCCTCCGCGCGAACCATGGACGAATGGTCGCGAGGATCCAGCCAGAGCGAAGCAGCACAATTGCTGACATACGCCAGATCCTCGCGCGGCACTAGCGTAACTCCCGCGACCGCCGTCCGCTAGCGTCCAACCGCCAGCGATTCCGCAGTTGAACATATTGAATAGTCAAATAAAACAAGAATAATGGTCGCGAGGATCTGGCTGGGGCAGAATTGGGGGGGAGGCCAGACCCTCGCGTGGTTCAGCATAACTCCCGCGAAGGTCTTATTACTAGCTCGTGCGGTGTCGTCTTCAATTCCGTCACGGATCCAATTCCCAGCAAATGGAGCGTCCGTGTGAACTGGGTGGCTAGCAGGTCAAGGGCACGGTCCACGCCCGGCTCGCCGCCTGCCATTAGCCCATACAAGTAGGCGCGCCCGATAAGCACGGCGTCCGCGCCGAGCGCGATGGCCACGGCTATATCGGCTCCGTGCCTGACTCCGGAATCGACCAGCAACGGCACCGAGGGCCCCAATTCCGCGCGCACCAAGGGGAGCAGGTCGATGGGCGCGATCGTGCGGTCGAGTTGCCGCCCGCCGTGGTTGGACAGCACGAGCCCATCGACCCCGGCCTCGACCGCGCGCCGGGCGTCGGCCGGACCCAGTGGGCCCTTCAGCACGAGGGCCCGTGGCCAGAGCGAGCGGATCTGGCTGAGGGTATCCCAGTCGATGGCGGGGTCAAAGAGCGAGGCAGACCTTGCGATCGTCTCCGGTTGCCTGCTGAAGTTGGCGAAGCCGATGGCGGGCCCGCTCAGCATCCGGGTCCAGTACCCAGGCCGGGCGGCGATGCTGGCCAGCGTGCCCGGTGTCAGCCGCGGCGGTATGACCAGCCCGTTCCGCTCGTCCCGCTTCCGGTAGCCGGGGACGGTGACGTCCGTGCTGATCATGAGCACGGGGCATCCTGCCGCCTCGGCCCGGCTCACCAGTTCCTTGGTCAGCCCGACGTCCCGCTGGACGTAGAGCTGGAACCAGAAGGTCCCGGGCGGCAGGTCCTCGATCGCCGTGGTGGCCATGGTGGACAAGGTGTACGGTAGCCCGTGCCGCCGCGCTGACCGTGCCGCCGCGATCTCTCCGGCCGGATGCATCATCCGCGTGTACCCGGTCGGCGCGAGACCGAGCGGCATGCTCAGGTCGGCACCGAGCACCCGGGCGGAGGTATCAACGGAGCCTGTCCCGGCCAGCGTTCGAGGTATAAACCTCCATTGCCAAAACGACGCCTGGTTCCCCTCCAGGGAAACCTCCTCGTCCGCGCCGCCTTCGACGTAGTCGAAGACCGGTCTCGGCACTACTCTGCTAGCCGCCCGCCGCAGATCCTCGATGTCGTGGCACGCGGCCAGCCGCCTGGGAACGGCCTTGAGCTCCGGCCGCTGTACACCTACCAGTGCACGAACCTCGCTGAGCCTCATAACCCGGACGATACGCCGACACCGGCGCTAGCGTCCGCCGTGCAGGGCGAGGTCGGCTGCCGAGAGGCGGTCGGTCGCGGTGTTGGCCTGGTGCCAGTGCGGATAGATCAGGTCAGGAACGCTGATCTTGTCCAGGGCCGCACGCTCGTCGGCACTTAGCACCAGCGAAGCCGCGCCCAGGTTGTCGCGCAGTTGCTCGTCGGTGCGGGCGCCGATGATCAGCGAGGTCACCGCGGGACGGCCGAGCAGCCAGGCCAGCGCGACCTGAGCCGGCGACGCGTTGTGCCCGGCGGCGACGTCGTACAGCACCTCGATCGTGTCGTACAGCTTCTCCTGGTCGCGCACGGGCGGCTCGTTCCAGGTGCCGGACACCAGCCGAGTTCCCTCCGACGGCGAACCGGAGCGCCGGTACTTGCCGGACAGCAGCCCGCCGGCCAGCGGGGACCACACCAGGATGCCGAGCCCCTGGTCGACGGCCAGCGGCAACAGCTCGTACTCGGCGTCCCTGGCCTCCAGCGAGTAGTAGATCTGCTGCGCCGAGAACCGCTCGTACCCATGGGCGTCCGCGATGGCCAGCGCCTTCATGAGCTGCCAGCCGGAGTAGTTGGACGCCGCGAGGTACCGGACCTTGCCCGAGTCCACCAGGTTGTTGAGCGCGGACAGGGTTTCCTCGAGGCGGGTGTGCCCGTCCCATTCGTGCACGTGGTAGATGTCAACGTGGTCGGTGCCAAGCCGCCGCAGGCTCGCCTCGCACCCGGCGATGATGTGCTGCCGGGAGAGGCCGCCGTCGTTCGGATCGTCGCTGAGCACCATGCGTACCTTGGTGGAAAGCAGCACCTGGTCGCGGCGGCCCTTGAGCACTTCCCCGGTGATCTCCTCCGAGACCCCGCCGGAGTACACGTCGGCGGTGTCGATCAGGTTGATCCCGGCATCCAGGCACATGTCGACCTGTCGCCGCGCGCCTTCGACATCCGTCGTTCCGACGGCGGCGAAACCGCCGTGTCCGCCGAACGTCATCGTGCCAAGTGTCAGAGCCGATACTCGCAGGCCACTGCGCCCGAGTTGACGATATTCCATGGCAAATAGCCTAACGGTGCCGTGCAGACGTCAGCTGGACCGGGTGACCGGCTCAGCGTCGTTATGGTCAAAATTGTTGAATCCGGACGCCAGTGCTTGTAGTGCAGCGTCCAGGTACACGGTGAGGTCGGTGTCGGCGCGCGCCGCCCACCGGTCGTAGGCCGCGCGGCACGCGGCCAGCGTGGCCCGGCCGATGGCGAGCGGGTACAACGATTCCGGGTCCTGGCCGATCCGTCCGCCGGCGAACTCGCTGATGGCTCGCTCCCACGCCTCGTAGTGCTCGGCGGCGCCGGCGGACAGCGCGGGGACGGTGGCGATCAGGTTCATCCGCATCCGCATCTCCGGTACGTCCTCGGCCTGGTAGTGGTTCACCGAGACCACGGCGCGGCGGATCGCGTCCATCATCGGCATGTCGCCCGGAGCGGCCGCGAGGGCGGCGCGGATCTCGCCCACCTCGGCCTCGAACTCAATCCACAGCACGCTCGACTTCGAGGAGAAGTACCGGAAGAACGTGCGTTCGCTGACCCCCGCCTCGGCCGTGATCTGCCCGATGGTCGTGTTCTCGAAGCCCTGCTCGGTGAACAGCCGCAGCGCGATCAGCCGCAGCTCACGGGCGCTCGTCGCCGGCGGCCGCCCTCGGATAGCCCCGGTTGCTTTTGTCATGTCATGACATTAACATTGACCGTATTACGTCACCCACTGACGTAATGTCCCGGGACGATGACGTCCAGCGAAAGGAACGCAGGGTCATGGGAAAGCTTGACGGCAAGGTCGCCTTCATCACCGGCGCGGCGCGCGGCCAGGGTCGCAGCCACGCGATCCGGCTCGCCCAGGAGGGCGCGGACATCATCGCGGTGGACATCTGCGCCCAGATCCGCGGGAGTGGCAGGACGTCATCGACGTTAACCTGACCGGCGTCTACAACACGGTCGAGACCGCGATCCCGAGCATCATCGCGCGCGGCCAGGGCGGCGCGATCGTGCTCACCAGCTCCACCGCGGGAATCAACGGCATCGGTGGCGACACCCCGGGCGGGCTCGGCTACACGGCCGCCAAACACGGCGTGGTCGGTCTCATGCGGTCTTACGCCAACGTTCTCGCCATGCACAGCATCCGGGTCAACACCGTGCACCCGACCGGTGTCAACACCCCCATGGTGGTCAACGACGCCATGCAGGAGTTCCTCCAGTCCGACCCGACGATGGGCCAGGCGATGATGAACGCGCTGCCGGTCGACATGGTCGAGCCGGTCGACATCTCCAACGCCATCCTCTTCCTGGTCTCCGACGACGGCCGCTATGTGACGGGCGTGACACTCCCGGTCGACGCGGGCTTCACGAACAAGAAGTAAGGGGAGGACACACCTATGGCAGGACGCGTAGCGGGCAAGGTCGCCTTCGTCACCGGGCTCGAGTTCACCGTCGACGCGGGAAACACGATCCGATGAGCGACAGCCGCGGCGACCGCATCCGCGCTCGGGTGGTCGGCCGGGAGCGGGAACTTGACCTGCTGCTGGCGGCCGTCGCGGCTGGTCGCGACATCATCCTGGAGGGACCGCCGGGCACCAGCAAGTCGACGCTGCTGCGGGCGATCACCGCCGAGTGGGGCATCCCGCTGGTGTTCGTCGAGGGCAACGCCGACCTGACCCCGGCCAAGCTGGTCGGGCACCACAATCCGGCGCGCGTCCTGCGCGAGGACTACAGCGCATCGAATTTTGTCGATGGCCCGTTGCTGGCGGCCATGCGCGGCGGCGGTTTCCTGTACATCGAGGAGTTCAACCGGGCTCCAGAGGACACGCTCAACACGCTGCTGACCGCGATGGCCGAACGCAGCGTCACCGTCCCTCGGGTCGGCACGGTCGATGCGCAACCGACGTTCCGGGTGATCGCCTCGATGAACCCTTACGACAACATCGGTACCACCCGGCTGTCCACGTCCGTGCACGACCGGCTGTGCCGGCTCGCGATCACCTATCAGGACGAGGAGGCCGAGCGGGGCATCGTCTCCTTGCGCGCCCCGCTGCCCGATCTCAAGCCCGCGCACTACGAGCGGCTCGTCGCGGACGCGGTGGCGGTCACCCGCGCGACCAGGACCCACGCGGACATCCGGCAAGGCAGCAGCGTCCGTGGCGCGATCGACCTGACGCTGATCGCCGGGCAGCTGCTGTCTTCTGTACTCACTCCTGGCGATTCCCGGTATCGCGAGGTCGTGTACGACGCGATGGTGGTCGCGTTGTCCGGCCGGATCTTCCTGGACGAGACCGTCGATGCTTTGCCCGAGCAAGTGCTGCGCCAGATCTGGGAAGATCACTTCATCTTGAATCCGGCCGCGGCGCCGCCTGGTTGAAGAGCAGTGGAGGCGGACTCGTTTCCGTCTCGGCGTCCCGCACTACAACCGCTGCGGCGGCGACCCAAGCGGCTGACCGAGGATCCTGTTCTGCTTGACGCCTCGTCCAGCGGGGGAGCTGGGTTGGTGCTGTCGCCAGGTCGTTCGGGCTCTCGTGTTGCTCGGAGCGGTAGCGGCGGGCCTGCCGTCACCGACGAGCAGGGGACGCTGGCCTCGGCGACCGACGACACGGTCACGCCCGACCCCGAGACGTTGCGCCGGGCGAGGGAAATCGCCGGTCGGCTCGCATTGCGCCGGCCGCGGCGGGACCTGACCGCGCGGCGTGGCATCGGGGAGATCGCCAGCGTGCCTTACCGTGGCGGGTCCGACGACATCGACCTCGACGGGACGCTTGCGCGCCTCGTTGAGCACCCGGTGCCCGAGGATGAGGACATCATCGTGCGTGAGCGGGTGCGGACCAGACGCAGCGTCGTTTTGCTGGTCGACGTGTCCGGCTCGATGCGCGGCGAACGAGTGCGGACGGCTGCCGCCACCGTGGGAGCCCTGGCCGGTGAACTGGCCCGCGACGACCTGGCGGTGATCGCGTTCTGGTCAGACGCGGCCGTGCTCGCGCACCTCGGACAGCATGTACCGGCCCGCACCCTCGTCGAGGCGATGCTCCAGGTACCCGCGGGCGGGCTGACCAACCTCGCCTTTCCCCTCCAGGTGGCGCTCCGCGAGCTGGCCCGCGTCCCGGCGCGCGACGCACGCGTCCTGCTGCTGTCCGACTGCGTGCACAACGCCGGCCCCGACCCGCGGGTTTTCGCGGCCCGGCTCCCTCGTCTGGAGGTCCTGCTGGACACCACCAGTGAACAGGACCCCGACCTGGCCCGGGACCTAGCCCGCCTAGGCCACGGCCGCCTGCGCCTGGTCCGCACCTACCGAGACGTAGCCCCCGCCCTAAGCGAGATCTTCGCCAACTGACCGTCTCGGCGGCCCTTTCCGCCCCGCCGCGGCTGGCTTTTCCTGGTGGGTGCTGCACCGACGAGCAAAGAGCCTGGTGAGTGCAGCACTCACCAGCAACGGGCCGCCACTCTGGCGACCACGCCAGTAACACTGTCACCACGACGATCAGCAGCTTCAGCCTGCGGCCTCGGAGCGGGCCCCGTACTCGAAAAAGATAGTGAAATACCTTCCTCGCTGGCCATAACGGCGTGTCTTCATGTTACGATGAGCGTATCGAACAAAGATCCGGAAGCTGCGAGGGGGTGAACCGGATGACCGTCATCGATGAGTTTGATCTGGAGGGGTACGCGGACCGGTTCGCCGCCGCGGTGGAGGCCGAAGAGATCCCGGTGCCGGGGCCGGAGGCGGGTCAGGAAGGCTGCTGGTTCGCGCTAGCGGCGACCGAGGACCCGGCGGCGATCCGTACGGAGGGGTTCGAGCAGGGCGGTCCGCTCGACCAGATGGAGCCCGACCCGGTACTGGCGGCAATGACGGAGACCGCCTGCGACCAGCTGACGGCTCTGTCGGATAACGCGCTACTGGGCGTGGTGGGGGCCGGGCGGCGGATGGCGGCGCGGGGCGCGGCGGTCCAGCAGCGAGCGATCGCCGAGTACGCGAGGCGGCAGCGCGCGACCGACCCGCGCAAGGCGGGTAAGGCCGGGTACACGCTGTTCTCCCAAGACGACCTGGCCCCCGAGTTGATGATCAACTCAAACCAGGCCGAGGACCGGATGACCCGGAGTGAGGACGCGGAGCGGCGGCTGCCGAAGTGCTCTGGGCTGATGTGGGACGGGCACATCGGCGAGTACTGGATGAAAATCATCACCGACTACACGATGTGCCTGACGGATGAGGGCGCCACCGAGGCCGACGCGATCATCGCCTGCACCGCCGCGGAACTGACCCCAGGCCAGCTCCGGAGCCTGGTCGCCAGGGTCGTGCTGATGATCGATCCAGAGTCGGCCAAGGAACGCCGCAAGGAGGCCGCCAAGAAGGCGCGCGTCGAAAAGTTCCAGGAAGTCGCGGGAACCGCCGCCTTGTCCGGGCGGGATCTGCCCACCCAGGCCGTGCTTCGCTCCTGGCAGCACATCGACTCCCGGGCACGGGCGTTGAGGGCGGCCGGAGCTTACGGCACCCTGGAGCAGCTTCGGGTCGTGGTGTACCTGGCCCTCACGAGCGGGAACGACCCGCTGACACTGCTACCGGAGATAGCGGGGGAGGACCCCCAGGAATGGGAGACCCCGGCGCCCGGGAGCGCGGACGTCGACGGGTGGCCGTGGGATAAGCCCGACGAAGCCGAAAAAGGCGAGGATGGACCCTCGGGCGGGACCCGTCGGCCGCGCGGGCCGAAGGGGCCGCAAGGCCCGGCCGGTGGCCTCGGCGGACAGGACGCGCCCTTCGAGGCGGTAATCAACCTGCTCGTCCCGGTGGGGACCCAGTTCGGGTGGTCCGCAGCGCCGGGAGAGATCCCCGGGTACGGAGCGGTGGACCCGGAGACCCTGCAGGATCTGGTGCAGAGCGCCTCCGCCCACCCCAAGACCCGGTGGTGTGTCACCATGATCGACCCGGTGACCAAGGAGGCAGTGGCACACGGTTGTGCGCCAGGTCAGCACCGGTGGAACCCGAACCTGTACCGCACCGGAGGCGGTGACCGCGACGGGCCCTTCCCGGCCCCGGACCGGGAATCGCCAGGGACGGGGGACCAGCCAGAGCCAGGGCAGCAGGCAGCTAGGGAGTTCCTAGCCAGCCTGCGGGTGAAACTCGCCCGGATCGCGAAAGGAACCTGCGATCACGAGCAGCACTCCGACTCTTATGTGGTTCCCCGCAGACTCAAGCACCTCGTTAAGGCACGCAAGGCGACGTGCGTGGCGCCGTGCTGCAACCGTCCCGCGGCCGACGGGGACGCCGACCACACGATTCCGTGGCCGCAAGGTCCGACCTGTGAAGAAAACCTTGGGGCTCCATGCCGATACCATCATCGAAATAAGCAGGAGACAGGCTGGAATCTAACCCAGCTCGAACCGGGAATCTTCCACTGGCGGGCGCCGTCGGGACGAGCCCGGATCACCGGGCCGGGGAAGTTCCTCATCTAGGTCCCGGCCCGCGGGCTTGGTGGCGCGCCGGGCTGCCAGTCCCGCCGTGACGCACAACGGGATGGTGAGGAGCCAGACCAGCCGCGGGGAACCGACGTTCCCGAGGGCGAGGCCGGTGGTCGGGCCGATGGCGGAGCCGATGTCTTCGGTCGTCGAGATCGCGGCTTGGTAAGTGGCACCCCGGCTGTTGGCGGCTCTTCTGGTGATGAAGGTCGATACCGAGGGGCCGTAGAGCATCTGGCCGGCTTCGATGACGATGGCCGAGATGACGAGCAGCGGGTAACCGGCGGTCGCGGCGGCCAGCAGGGCGAGGCCGGCTGCCTGGATGACCGAGCCCGCGAGCAGGAGCCCGCCGACGGGGAAGCGCCGGGCCAGTTGCTGGCAGGGGCGTTGCAGGGCGATGGTCGTGGCGGCCGCGACCGCGAAGAGCACGGCGAAAGCGGTGGTGCCGAGCGGTCCTTGCTGGCGCAGGAGCACGAGCCCGTCGCGACCGCCTCGGGTTCGGGCGTGAGTAGCCGGTCAGCTGGTACCCGCCAGGCGATGACCACCAGCGCGCCGATGAGGAACAGCCCGGCGACGGCGAAGACCCAGTGCAGGGAGAACGCGACAGCGACCGCCCCCAGCAGGGGACCCGCGACGCGTCCGAGGTTGGCCGCCGCTCGCTGCCTGCCGAAACGGCGTTGGAGTTCGTGGTCGCTGGCGAGGTCGCCGACCAGCGCGCTGATCGTCGGGTGGAACGCGGATTCAAACAACCCGGCGACTACGAACGCTCCGACGGCGGCGAGCGGCGTGCTGATAAAGAACAGCGACCCGTATCCGATCGCCATGCCGATCGTGGAGAAGAGCAGGGTTCGCCGGTGACCCAGCCGGTCGGCGAGTGCCCCACCGCCAAGCCCGCCGATCAGCTCACCGATGGCTTGAGCGAGAAAGAGCAGCCCGGCGGTCGAGCCGGTCAGGCCATTCGCCCGCGGCTGGTCGTGTCTGACGGATGGTGTAGCGGCGCTTGACCGTGCCCCGATCACCAGGCAGCAAAAGCTCCACGTCCTGCGCCGGGCGCGGCGCGAGGCCCGTCAGTGAAGGTCCCCCCAGGGTGAGCCGCACCATCCGCGCGGTCAGGTCGCGGGCTGGGGTGGGAAGGCAGACTGTCTATCGCTGGTGGTCGAACAAGGCCGAGATCTTGCTAGAGGCGAGCATTGCCGACGCTCGGTCCGAGCTCGCGAGCCCCCCGAGCGAAGATCCGGCACGCGATCTCCTGGACTACCTCAGCGCCTTGACCACGTTCCTCACCGTCTCGCCCGCGGGACTGGCCTATCGAGCCCTGCTTGGTGAAGCGCAACACGACCAGACGGTGCGCGACCTCGTCCGGGACGCCGACCTGATCTACCGGTCCACTGGCGCTGTTCTGGACCGGGTCCGACCCGCTGCTAAGGCCATGCCGTCGCAACGACTCGCTGTCGCGCAACTCACCGGACCGGTAATCTACGTCATCCTGGAAACCGGCGAGCCGCTCTCACGCGAGGATCTGACCCGGCACGTGACGACGATCCTCGCCACGTGGCAGGCGAGCTTCGGGCGATCCTCTTTGCGGTAAGGTTGCTACCGGTCTGGGGCGGTAGCTCAGTCGGTCAGAGCAGCGGACTCATAATCCGTCGGTCGTGGGTTCGAGCCCCACCCGCCCCACCGGTACCCGTTATGAAGCGCTCCTGACCTGTACGGATGCGCTATGTGAGGCGCTTTGCCTGGTTTTGCCGTAACTAATTCCGCGCCAGACTCAGCAGTCATGCCCCCTCGGTCGTCTTTAAGGGCGTGACACTCAACTTGACCCGGCCCGCCGGCCCTCCCGGCGGCGGCGTCGACGACCTCTATCGCGAGCACGCGATCGCCATGGTGCGGCTCGCGGTGCTGCTGACCGGGGACCAGGCGACCGCCGAGGATGTGGTTCAGGACGCCTTCATCGGCCTCTACAAGGGCTGGTCGAGGCTGCGTGATCCGGACAGCGCCGTGGGCTACCTGCGTACCGCAGTGATCAACGGCTGCCGCAGCGTGCACCGGTCGCGTCGCCGCGTCTGGCTGCCCGGGCGGCCGCCGCCCGACTCGCCCGTCTGGTCCGCGGAGGCCGCTGTCATCGACTCGGAAGAACGACGCTCGGTACTCGCCGCCGTCGCCCGTCTCCCCCGACGTCAGCGCGAGATCCTCGCGCTGCGCTACTACCTCGACCTGCCCGATAGCGAGATCGCCGCGATGCTCAAGATCAGCCGGGGCACCGTGTCGTCAACGGCGTCCCGCGCAGTGGCCGTCCTCGCCCGCCAGCTTCAGGAGCGACAGTGAACACCGTCGAAGATCGGTTGCGCGACGCTTACCGCGCGGCCGCGAACACCGTCAACCCAGACAGCGTGCCTGGTCTGAGCGACCAAGTCACCCGCGTCGCCCGGCGGCCCCGGTCCCGTCGGCTCCAGTTCGCGTTGCCGGCCGTCGCGGCTGCGGCGACCTGCGCGCTTATCGTAGCCACCACGACACTCGTGCCGCACGCTGCCGCCCGTCACACCACGAGTGTCCCGGCGCGCTCTGCCGCCTCGGCGCGGTCCGCCGACTCGGCCTCCGCACTGCCGCCGTTTGTCGTTGTCAGCCAGGGTGACTCGCTCATGGTGTATGACACCGTCAGCGGCGTCGTTGCCGGGACCATGAACGCCCCGTCCGGGCAGCAGTTCGATGAGGTGGCCCCGGACGGGAACGACCGGACCTTCCTTGTCGCGACCGGCCTGGACGCCGTCACGGCCTGCACGGCCACGTTCTATAGGCTCCAGCTCTCCGCCAACGGCCAGCCGCTGTCGCTGACGCAGCTGGGCGCGGTGGCAGGCGACATACCGACGGCGGTGGCCGCCGACGGTGGCACGTTCGCGTACTCCGTCGCCCACTGCGCCACCGGTTCGGGTCACGAGAGCTCGAACACGGTGATCGGCTACATCGGCGCGGGCAGCCATCGCTGGACCTTCACCCTGAGCGAGGACTACGCGAACACCCTGGCGGTCTCCCCCAGCGCGGGCAAGCTCGCGTTCCCGATGTTCGTCCCCGGTGAGGGTCTGGTCCAGTCGGGACTGGTGCTGGACACCGGGTCCCGGTCCTCGACGGTGGAAGGTGCCAGTCGCGTCACGCTGCGCAGCCACGGGGGCGTGCAGTCGGTCGCGATCAGTGCCAACGGCGGCACGCTGTACGCCTGCACGCAGCAGGGCACGACGATGACGATCGCGGCCTACGGCACGGCGACCGGCACGCGGACCAGCGTGCTACGCGACTGGCAGGTGCCTCAGCGGACGACGACTATCTGTGACCTGTCCACCGACGCGTCGGCGGGGTACCTGCTTGCCTCGGTAACCACGACCGTTCCGGCCACGGACACGTCGCTGGCACAGCCGGCCAGCACGGTGACCGGTTACCGGCTGGGCACCACGAAAACCGTCACCCTCCCCGTCCAGTTGGCCGGCGTCTCAGGCTGGGGTTCCATCGCCTGGTAACCCTCTTGGATCAGCACGAAGCGTCCCTGACCTGCCATGACGTGCAGGTCGGGGGCGCTTCGCGCGGTTCCCTGCCCCGCGGTATCCCGGGTCGTCTGCGGGACGGAGTGGTTCACCGAGCCAGGTCGATGGACGGGCGACCTCTTCGCAACGAGAAGCGGGACGAAAGGGTAAGAATCGATTAGACCCTCGCTATGATTGCCTCACTCAACGCGGTACCTATCGATGCGCGCGTCTCGGGCGAGGGGGATGGCCACCATGAGCCATGGGGATAATCCTGGCGGCGAGCAGGAAGAATATGACACCGGACAAACCTTCGGAGCGCCGCCTTCCTACCTGAACCAGCCTGGGTATGGTCAGCCGGGAGCAGAGCCACCTACGTACCGGGCCTGGGGGATAGCCGCCGTCATCTGCGGCGTGCTGTTCAACCTGATCCTCGGCCTCCCCACTGCCCTCGCCGCCCGCCGGTACAGCAGCGAAGTTCCCGGGCTGTGGGCTAGCGGTGACGTGCAGGCGGCCGTCAAGGCGTCACGGAAGGCCCGGTCCTGGCTGATCGCGTCAAGCGTGCTGGACGTGCTCGGGATCATCCTGCTGGTGGTGGTGATCATCGCGCAAGCGTCAACCTCGGACTACAACAACCCATCGGTGGTCGCGGCCTCGATCAAGACTCTGGTACAGCAGCGGCTCAGCGACAAGTCCGGCCCGGACTACGATCCGGGCGTAACCGTCACCTCCGTGGTCTGCGCGCGATCCGGCACCACTACCGACAGCTGCGTTATCAGGTTGTCCACTGGGGAGTCCACCACGAAGACGGCGACAATATCCGGGAACGGCACGAGCTACTCCACCAACTAGATCACTGTCAGAGGCTGTACGCCGTTGTGCGCCCCGGAAGGGGGCTGACTTCAGCAGCATCGATGCGGCGTTGCTGCTGTCCCGGCGGCATGGATGCGGCATCGGTGTCGTTGGCTCGCGCTGCGGGCAGGTGCCAGCGGCTGGGTCCGGGGCGCAGCACGTCGACGGTGCCGCGCGACAGTCCCCGGAACTGGAGCGGGTGTCCGGTTTGTGTATATATCTGTCACTTCAGGATAACCAGTGGTAATTTACTAACGTGTCGGGGTATCGGCTGCTGATGGAGCTCCTGGCGGGTCAACGCGTGCGTGGTAAGGATCCTGGCCCCGGCTGGCGGCGGAGCTGACCATGATGGTGCCGTTGTCGTTTGCGCAGCAGCGATTGTGGTTCCTGAACCGGCTGGAAGGGCCGGGGGCGACGTACAACATTCCGGTGGCGGTGCGGCTGACCGGTCCGCTGGACCGGGCGGCGCTGGAGCAGGCGCTGGCCGATGTGGCAGATCGGCATGAGAGCCTGCGGACACTGTTTCCCGAGGTAGACGGCGACCCGCGGCAGCAGGTGATACAGGGCGCGGCGGGGGCGCCGCCGCTGAACGTGGTGGAGGTCAGCGGAGACGAAGAGCTAGCCGAGGCCGTGGCCGCGGCGGCCAGGTACCCGTTTGATGTGGCGGCGGAGCTGCCGCTGCGGGCGTGGCTGCTGGTGATGGGGCCGGCTGAACACGTGCTGGTGGTCGTGATGCACCACATCGCGGGGGACGGCTGGTCGATGGGGGTGCTGGGGCGGGATCTGAGCCGGGCGTACGCGGCGCGGTGCGCCGGAAAGGCGCCGGACTGGGATCCACTGGCGGTGCAGTACGCGGATTACGCGTTGTGGCAGCGGGAGCTGCTGGGAGATGAGCAGGACCCGGGGAGCCTGGCGGCCGAGCAGGCCGGGTTCTGGGCGGAGGTGCTGGCCGGGGCACCGCAGGAGCTGATGCTGCCGTTTGACCGGCCGCGGCCAGCAGCGGCGTCCTACCGCGGCGAGCGGGTGCGGTTTACCGTGCCACCGCGGGTACATCGTGGCCTGGCCGCGCTGACGCGGGGGCACGGGGTGACGCTGTTCATGGTGGTGCAGGCCGCGGTGGCGGTGCTGCTGACCCGGCTGGGGGCTGGGACGGATATTCCGCTGGGGACGCCGGTGGCGGGACGGTCAGACGCGGCGCTGGAGGAACTGGTCGGTTTCTTCGTGAACACGCTGGTGCTGCGGACCGACACGTCGGGGGATCCAGGGTTCGGCGAGCTGCTGGAACGTGCCCGGGCCGCCGATGTGGCCGCGTTCGCCCACCAGGACCTGCCGTTCGACCGGCTGGTAGAGCTGCTGAACCCGGCCCGCTCACCCGCTCGTAACCCCCTCTTCCAGACCATGGTCGTTGTGGTGCGTGAGGCGCGCGGGATCCCGCTGGAGCTACCGGGGCTGACGTGTGTGCCCGAGCCGGTGGAACTGTCGATGGCTAAGTTCGACCTGACCTTTGACCTAGCCGAGGCGCGGGCGGCCGATGGATCGCCCGGCGGGATGGCGGGCGAGCTGGAGTTCGCGGCGGACGTGTTCGACTGGGCCACCGCCGAGACAATCGCGGCGCGGCTGGTCCGGGTGCTCGAAGCGGTGGCTGCCGATCCGGACCTGCCGATCAGCCAGGTGGACCTGTTCGCCCCGGGGGAGCGGCAGCGGGTCCTCGAGCAGTGGAACGACACCGCACTAGCGGTCCCGCCGGTGACCTTGCCGGAGATGGTTGAGGCGCAGGTGCGCCGGACGCCGGATGCTCCGGCGGTGGCCTCGGCGGCCGGCGAGCTGACTTATGCCGAGCTGAACGAGCGGGCGAACCGGCTGGCGCACCACCTGGTCAGCCTGGGCGTGGGTCCGGAGCGAGTGGTCGGGCTAGCGCTGCCGCGGGGGGAACCGGTGATCGTGGCGCTGCTGGCGGTGGCCAAGACCGGAGCCGCGTACCTGTCCGTCGACCCGCAGCTGCCGGCCGCCCGGATCGAACTCATGCTGGCCGACGTCGCGCCGGTTCTAGTGGTGACCGACGTAGCTACCTGCGCAGTACTGCCCGGGGGCGGGCCGCTGCTGCTGCTGCTGCTCGACGACCCGGCGGTGCGGGTCGCGGTGGCGGCCCGCCCGATCCGTGACGTGACCGACGCGGACCGCACGGCCGGGCTACGGCCGGGGAACCCGGCGTACGTCATCTACACCTCGGGTTCCACCGGTATGCCCAAGGCGGTTGCCGTCACCTACACCGGCCTGGCCAGCCTGTCGGGCGCGCTGCGGCAGCGGATCGCGGTGGGGCCGGGCAGCCGGGTGGGGCAGCTTTCGACGCTGAGCTTCGACGCGGCTGTGCTGGAACTCCTGCTGGCCTGGACAACCGGGGCTTGTCTGGCGGTCCCGGGGCCGGAGCGGCTGGCCGGGGAGGAGCTTGCCCGCGTGCTGGGTGAGCTGCGGGTCACCCACGCCTTCGTGCAGCCCGCGGTGCTGGCCGAGGTGCTCCCCGGGACCGCGCCGAGTCTGGAATGCCTAGTGGTGGGCGGTGAAGCGTGCTCGGCCGAGCTGGCCGCGACGTGGTCGGCTGACCGGCAGATGATCAACATCTACGGGCCCACCGAGGTGACCGTGTTCGCGACGTGGGCCCAACTGTCATCGACGGACGATCGACCTGCGCCACCGATCGGCGAACCAGTGGCCAACGTTCGCGTGTTCGTGCTGGATGAGTGGCTGGGGGTGCTGCCGCCGGGGGTGGTGGGTGAGCTGTACGTGGCCGGGGCCGGGGTGGCGCGAGGGTACCTAGGGCGCCCGGGCCTGACGGCGGGGCGGTTCGTAGCGTGCCCGTTCGGGGAGCCGGGGGAGCGGATGTACCGGACCGGGGACCTGGTGCGCTGGCGGCCGGACGGCCAGCTGCAGTTCGTCGGCCGGGTCGATGACCAGGTCGAAGCTGCGCGGGTTCCGGGTTGAGCTGGGGGAGGTGCGGGCCGTGCTGGCGGCGGCGCCGGGGGTGGGCCAGGCCGTAGTGGTGGTGCGGGAGGACCGGCCGGGGGACCGGCGGCTGGCGGGGTATGTGGTTCCGGCGGCTGGCCAGGCGGTCGATGGCCGCGGGCTGCGGGAGTGGATGGCCAGGCGGCTGCCGGATTACATGGTGCCGTCCGCGGTGACCGCGCTGGAAACACTGCCGCTGACGGTGAACGGGAAGCTGGACCGGGCGGCCCTGCCCGCGCCGGACTACCAGACGGCCGCCGACGCGGGCCATGCCACCCCGGCTACCCCCAGGGAAGAGCTCCTGGCCCAGTTGTTCGCCGAGGTCCTGGGCGTGGACCGGGTTGGAGCGGACGACAGTTTCTTCGACCTCGGCGGCCACTCGCTGCTGGCGGCCAAGCTAACCAGCCGGGTCCGCTCGGTGCTGGGTGCCGAACTCGGGATCCGGGCGCTGTTCGAGGCGCCGACGGTGGCCAAGCTGAACAAGAGGCTGGATAGCGCGGGCCGGGCCCGGCGGCGGCTGGCCGCCGGCACCCGGCCTGAGCCGGTTCCGTTGTCGTTTGCGCAGCAGCGATTGTGGTTCCTGAGCCGGCTGGAAGGGCCGGGGGCGACGTACAACATTCCGGTGGCGGTGCGGCTGACCGGTCCGCTGGACCGGGCGGCGCTGGAGCAGGCGCTGGCCGATGTGGCGGCCCGGCATGAGAGCCTGCGGACGGTGTTTCCCGAAGCGGGCGGGGTGCCGTGGCAGCGGGTGCTGGAGGGCGCGGCGGGGGTGCCAGCGCTTGAGATCGGTGGGGAGCAAGAGCTCGCCGCGGCGGCCAGGTACCCGTTTGATGTGGTGGCGGAGCTGCCGCTGCGGGCGTGGCTGCTGGTGATGGGGCCGGCGAACACGTGCTGGTGGTGGTGATGCATCACATCGCGGGGGACGGCTGGTCGATGGGGGTGCTGGGGCGGGATCTGAGCCGGGCGTACGCGGCGCGGTGCGCCGGAAAGGCGCCGGACTGGGATCCACTGGCGGTGCAGTACGCGGATTACGCGTTGTGGCAGCGGGAGCTGCTGGGAGATGAGCAGGACCCAGGGAGCCTGGCGGCCGAGCAGGCCGGGTTCTGGGCGGAGGTGCTGGCCGGGGCACCGCAGGAGCTGATGCTGCCGTTTGACCGGCCGCGGCCAGCAGCGGCGTCCTACCGCGGCGAGCGGATTCGGTTTACCGTGCCACCGCGGGTACATCGTGGCCTGGCCGCGCTGGCCCGGCGACACGGGGTGACGCTGTTCATGGCCGTGCAGGCCGCGGTGGCGGCGCTGCTGACCCGGCTGGGGGCCGGGACGGATATTCCGCTGGGGACGCCGGTGGCGGGACGGTCGGACGAAGCGCTGGAGGAGCTCGTCGGTTTCTTCGTCAACACACTGGTGCTGCGCACCGACACATCCGGCGACCCGGCGTTCGGTGAGCTGCTGGAGCGGGTACGGGCGGCGGACCTAGCCGCGCTCGGTCACCAGGATCTGCCGTTCGACCGGCTGGTAGAGCTGCTGAACCCGGCCCGCTCACCCGCTCGTAACCCCCTCTTCCAGACCATGATCGCGGTCAACGATGAGCCTGGCGTGGCGTTGCGGCTACCCGGGCTGCACGGTACGGCCGAGCCGGTCCGGCTCGGCGTGGCCAAGTTCGACCTGTCGTTCGGCCTAAACGAGGCGCGGGCGGCCGATGGATCGCCCGGCGGGATGGCGGGCGAGCTGGAGTTCGCGGCGGACGTGTTCGACCGGGTCACCGCCGAGACGATCGCGGCCCGGCTGGTATCGGTGCTCGAGGCGGTGGCTGCCGACCCGGACCCGCGGGTCAGCGAGGTGGACCTGTTCGCCCCGCAGGAGCGGCAGCGGGTCCTCGAGCAGTGGAACGACACCGCACTGGCGGTCCCGCCGGTGACCTTGCCCGAGTTGTTCGAGGCGCAGGTGGCCCGCACACCGGATGAGGTGGCAGTCGTCTGCCCCGATGCGCGGCTGACCTTCGCCGAACTGGACGCGGCGGCCAGCCGCCTGGCCCGCCACCTGATAGCCGCTGGGCTCGGGCCCGAGCAGCGGGTGGCGATCGCGCTGCCACGAACCACCCAGCTCCTCGTCGCGTTGCTCGGGGTGGTCAAGGCGGGCGCCGCTGTCGTGCCCATTGATCTGGCGTATCCGCCGGCCAGGATCGGATTCCTGCTGTCCGACGCCGACCCAGGCTGCGTAGTGACGAACATCGCCAGCCAGGACCGCCTGCCCGGCGATATCCCCCTGCTGCTGCTCGACGACCCCGCGGTCGACGCGGCCGTGGCCGCCCATCCGCCGGACAGTCCGCACGACGGGGACCGGACAGCGCCGCTGTCACCGGCCAGCCCCGCGTACGTGATCTACACCTCTGGGTCGACCGGGACCCCGAAAGCGGTCGTGATAACACACGGCTCGGTGGCCAGCCTCTTCTACGGTCACCGCCGCGACCTGTACGCGCCCGCGCGGCGCGCGGTGGGCAACCGCCGGCTCCGGGCCATGCTGGCCGCGTCGTTCGACAAGACCAACCGTCGAGAACAGGGCAGC
>CAVUOU010000013.1:0-56129 GCA_963743085.1 uncultured Actinomycetota bacterium | reverse complement strand
CGCGGCCGGCGGCCGCCGCTGTCACCGGCGCGGCCGGGCTGGTGCCGTGGCTGGCGGCCGCCGCTGTCACCGGCGAGATCAGCAGCCCGGTGAGCGCGGTCATCAGCACTCCCGCAACGGTGTGACCGCTCCGGTGCAGCAGCGCCGCCACCACCAGCCCGGCCGCGCCGGTGACAGCGGCGGCCGCCAGCCACGGCACCAGCCCGGCGTTCACGCTTCCGGCTAGCCGGATGATCATGCCGCGCAGCGACTGGTTGCCTCCCCAGCCAGGAAACCCGGTGCGCCGGTCGTTCAGGAACAACCCGCCAAGCCACCAGGTAGCGGAGTCGGCGGGCAGGATCACGAACCCGACCGCGACCGTCGCCGCGAAGGCGGCCGTGGCCACGAGCGCCTCCCGGAACCGCCGGGTCAGCACCAGGTACGGGATGAAGATCAGCGGCACCAGCTTGATCCCGGCCGCGAGGCCGGTGGCGACTCCCTTCCATCGCCGGGAGCCCGGCTGCAGCAGGTCCCAGACGATGAGCGCGGCGAGTACCAGGTTGATCTGGCCGAGAAAGAGGGTGCGCAGCAACGGTTCTGTCCAGAACACGGCGCCCGCCCCGAGCAGCGTCGCCCCCAGCCTGACCTGTCCGGAGTGGCCGAGTCCGCCCAGGATGAACCAGCAGATGGCCACCATCGCGGCGATGTTCACCACGACGGACAGCCCTGGCAGCACGGACCACGGAATGAACGACACGACGGCGAACACGATCGCCGCCCACGGGGTGTAGGTGAACTTGAGCGCGGCGGGTCTGCCGGATGGCCAGTCGTAGAGCGGGGACTTCAGCCACGGCTCGTAGACCGGGGCGACGTGCCGCACGATGAGCCCGCCGTCTCGGTAGACCCGCAGGTCCACCGGGTAGAGGGTGTAGTCGGCTGGATGCGTCAGCGCGTAGAACAGGTACGAGACGAGGGCCGCGGCGAATACCGCGATCCCGGCGATCAGCAGGCGCGATAGCCCGGCCCGGCCGGAGGTTCTCGGGACGCGGGAGGGAATCAAGGTCAGACTCACGCCCGGGACGATATGGCTCCACGTGTGTCTTCAGACACGGATAGTAATGAGTCTCAGCGAATGCCCACCACACTCCTAGAATCCTTGGTGTGAAACCGGCATCAATTCAGCGTGAGCTGGACCGGCTCGCGCGCTATGACGACGAGTCGATCGTGCACGAGGAGTGGATTCAGCAGCGGTACGACGGCGGTTTCGCGGCGAGCTACGCGCCGGCCCGGACGGCGGCGGTGATCACGGCGTGGCATGAGGCGGGACACGCGGTCGCCGCGCTGACCGTCGGGGCGCGGTTCTCTTCGGCGTCGATACGGCAGGGAACCGGCAGCGCCGGCCGGGTGCACAAGATCGGCGGCGAGGGTTCGCTGGCTTACGTCGTGGCGGCGGCCGGCCAGGTGGCCGAACGACTACGGGATTGGTCAATGCCGGTCAACGATGATCAACTACGGTCATGGCTGGCAACATGGAAACGTGACGGCGGCGACGCCGCGCGGTTTCGCCGGACGATACCCGGCGACCCGGTGGAGGCCTGGCGGCACACCGAGGAACTGCTCACGCCGCGGCGTCTTGCCATCAGGCAGGTAGCCCGGGCGCTGCTGGTCTCCCCGCGGTATCTCAGCTACCGAACGGTGTCCGCCATCGCCGGTACCAATCAGGAAACTCGGTGAGGTCCGTCAGCACCACGTCGGCGCCCGCGTCCCGCAGATCCTGTTCACCGAACGATCCGGTCGGTACGCCGACCGCTGTTACTTCCGCGCTCCGGGCCGCTTTGATGTCCGCCGGGGTATCGCCGATGTACACCGCCGCGGCTATCTTCCGCAGCACGACGGCTTTCTCCGGCCCGTGGACGAAGGTGAACACCTCGTCGGCGTCGAGGTTCACGGCGCGCAGGCTCGGCTCCACCGAGATCGCGTGCTTCGCGGTGATGATCACGGCTCGGCTCCCGGCCTCGCGCACGGCGGCGATGGCGCGGGCTGCTCCGGGCAGAGCGGTGGTCTGTTCTGGTGCCAGCTGGATGTAGTTGCGCCGGTAGATCTCCGCGCCGTCGGCTATCCGGTCGGCCGGGAGCCAGTAGGACAGCTCGTCCTCTAGCTTGATGCCAAGCCGCGCGTCGGTCTGGGCGAGATCGATCGCGACCCCGGTTTCCCGGGCCATCGCCGCGAACGACGCCAGGATCGCCGGGCGTGAGTCGATCAGCGTCATGTCCAGGTCAAAGCCAACAGGTCCAGTCACCGCCACGCTGGCTACTGTACTAGCGTGGCTGCTGTGGCGATCTCACCGCACATCGCGCGGCTACGCGCCGTCGTCGGACACGAGCTACTCGTGCTGCCGTCGGTCGCGATGCTGCTGACCGATCCGGATGGCCGGATCCTGCTGTCCCGCCCGACCGGGCACAGCGACGGCTGGCACGTCATCGGCGGCGCCATCGATCCCGATGAGTCGCCGCGGGAGGCGGCCGTCCGGGAGGCACACGAAGAGCTTGGTGTGAAGATCCGGCTGGGACAGCTGCTCGGCGCGTTCGGCGGACCGGATTACGTGGTGACGTACCCGAATGAGGATGTCGTCGCGTACGTCACCGTGTGCTACGAGGCGTTCATCGTGTCGGGCAGCCCGGTTCCCGATGGTGAGGAACTCGCCACGATCGCCTGGTTCACCCGCGATGAACTGCACGAGGCGGCGCTCAGCCGGTTCGCGCGGGCGCTGCTCACCGATGCCGGCTATCTGGGCTGATTCCTCGCTCGAGAATGTCGAACGCCCGGTTAACCAGGTCGAGGGCCCGGTCGCGGACCTCGCTTGGGGCGGCGCCCTGCTGGGTCCATACCTCCACCATGCGCACCACCATCCGGTGGGTGCTCAGCACTTGGTGCGCTAGTGCTCGCGCGGTCAGATCATCGCCGACTCGCTCGGCCAGCGCGCTGGCAACGGCGTCCTCGTGGTCGGCCCACATCTGCTCTCCCCTGGCCTGGAGGTGCGTGCTGCCCGCGAATATCTTGCGGAACTGGGCGCTGGGGCCGTTGGGGTGGTTGGCGAACCTGGACAGCTCCCGGCGGCGCAGGCCAGCCAGCACCGGCTCACCTGACCGCTGGTCGGCGACCGCGTCCAGCCAGTGCTGCTTGACTTCCTCGTCCTTGTCGAAGAACAGGTCTTCCTTGGCGGGGAAGTAGTTGAACACCGTCTTCACCGACACGCCCGCGGCCTCCGCGACCTCGGCGACGGTCGTCTGCTCGAACCCGCGTTCCGCGAACAGGCGCATCGCGGTATCGGCGATCTGCGTCCGGGTCGCGCGCTTCTTGCGCTCCCGCAAACCAGTCTTCTCTTCCACGACTCTCCGATAAACTTACAGTCCGATATAAAATTATATCGGACACGACGTTTCGAGGTGAACCATGGTATCCGGTGAGCGCACCCCTGTGCTGATCGTCGGCGGCGGTCTGGTCGGCCTGTCCGCCGCGTTGTTCTTGCAGTATCACGGCGTCGGCTTCACGCTGGTCGAACGCCGCGACCACGCCTCCGTGCTCCCCCGGTCTCGTGGCGTGCACATGCGTACCGTCGAGATGTTCCGCCAGATCGGGATCGAGGACCAGGTCCAGGCGGCGGGCGCGTCCGCGGTGAAGATGGGCGCGTTCGGCGGCGCCCGCATCGGCACGTCGGTGCTGGACTCGGAGGCTCTCCAGATCGGCGGTCCCCGGGGCGTGCTCGGGCGTGACGCGAGCCCGTCGCGGTTCTGCTTCTGCCCGCAGGTGCTGCTTGAGCCGGTGCTGGCCGGCATCGCCCGCGAGCGCGGCGGCGACCTGCGGTTCGGTGTCGAGCTCACGGACTTCACGCCGGACGACGACGGCGTGTCGGCTGTATGCGATTCCGGCGTTGTACGGGCGGACTACCTGATCGCGGCGGACGGCGGCGGAAGCTCGATCCGGCGGGCGCTTGGCATCGGAAGCTGGACGCTGCCGCCCACCCACCGTTACCTCAACCTGTTCTTCCGCGCCGATCTCACCGAACTGGTCCGGGACCGTACGTTCAGCCAGTGCGAGATCGCGAACGATACCGTCCGCGGGCTCATGGCGTCCAAGAACAACACCGACGAGTGGTCATTTCACCTCGAGTACGACCCGGCCGAAGATTACCCAACGTCGCGTTGTGAGGACCTGATACGGGCCGCGATCGGCGTGCCGGACATCGCGGTCACGCTGCTCGGGCGCAGCGCCTGGGACACCGAGGTTCACGTCGCCGACGACTACCGGCGGGGCCGGGTCTTCCTGGCCGGTGACGCGGCCCACCAGCACGCGCCCTGGGGTGGCTTCGGCGCCAACGCCGGGATCGCCGACGTGCACAACCTCGCGTGGAAACTCACCAGCGTGCTGGCTGGCCACGCCGGTTCAGCGCTGCTGGACACCTACCAGCCCGAGCGGCGCCCGCAGGCGGTGCTAGCCGCCGAGCAGGCCCGGCTCCGCACCGACTTCCTGGCACGGTACGGCGTGGGGAACACATCCCGTCAGGTGGATTCCGGTGTGGTCATGACGCGGTACTGCTATGTGTCCGCGGCTTCTTCTGGTGAGAGCGATTGGGTGGATCACCTCGAGGGGCAGGTGGGTACGCGGGTACCGCACGTGTGGGTTAGCGACGGGGTTTCGACTCTCGACCTGTGCGGTCCGGGTTTCGCGCTGCTGGTGACGGCGGACGTGGCTGCTTGGCGGGCGGCCGCCTCGACGGTGCGGGGTGTCGCGGTACACGAGATCGGTCCCGGCTTTCTGCCGTCCGGAGGCGCGATGCTGGTCCGGCCTGATCAGCATGTCGCGGCGCGTTCAGACCAGGGTCTTCACCCGGACACCCTGCTTCCGGTCCTGGAGTCGATCCTGCACCGCGCGCCGGAATGCATCCGCGCCAAGATAACGGATGCTCCGCACCTCAGGCCGGTGCTACGACTCCGCGATACCGGGGCAGGGCCCGATCTGGGGATTTCCCCATAAGTAAGATTACTTTTATGGAAACGTCCGCGGATGTGCCCGGCGTCCGCACTCCGCGCGGTCGGCGCCACCTGGGCGGACGAACTACCGACGGCCTGGACACCGAAGCCGGCCCCCAAGGGCACCGGCTCGATGGCGCTCAGGCGCAGCAGCTCGCCCTGTCCCGGGTCGTGCTCGCGGACCCGCATACAGTCATCCTCGACGAGGCCACCGCGTCGCTGGACCCGACGACGGCACGCGACACCGAGCGGGCGCTGGCGGCCGTACTCGAAGGCCGCACGGTCTTGGCCATCGCCCACCGGCTGCACACCGCGCACGACGCCGACCGGGTGGCCGTCATGGAGGATGGCCGGCTAACCGAGCTGGGAACCCATGACGATCTCGTCGCGAGCCGGGGAGCCTATGCCCGCCTGTGGAATTCGTGGCACGGCGAGCGACTGCCACAGGGGTGGCCGATCTCTTAAATCAGTGCTCCGGAACCTGGCGCGAACGGGCGAGGCGGCGTGACAGCCGGGCTGGTCAAAGGACAGGGAGGTGAGTCAGAGTGACGTATATGGAAAAAGTCCTCGACGTGAGTGACGCCCGGGCTGACGTCATGGGGTTGTCTGACTACGTGTACCAGCGCACCCGGAGCAGGCTCGCCGGGCTCACCGATGACGAATACTTCTGGGAGCCGGTGTCCGGCTGCTGTACGATCCGCCGGACAGACTCCGGGGCCTACCGTGCTGATTCCACGGACCAGCCCGTCGCCGTCCTGCGCCCTGCCACTGGTACCGGTGACCCGCCCTTTACGACGATCGCGTGGCGGCTGTGGCACCTCATCGGATGCTACGGGGGGAAACGGAATCCGCAGTGGCTTGGAGTGGAGCGACCGCCCGGCGGGTTTGAGAGGGATGACCCGGCACCGGCCACTGCCGCGGAGGCCATTGCCGTCTTGGACCGCGCGCACGCTTTCTGGCGGGACCTTCTCCAGGAGTTGCCAGCAGCTTCCTGGTGGGAGCCGTTGGGACCCGTCGCTGGCCCCTACACCGAGGATGACAGGGCCTCTCTCGTGCTTCACCAGCTTGACGAACAGATCCACCACGGGGCCGAACTCGGCGTCCTGCGTGACCTGTACCGACATGACCGTTGCAAACCGCCCCGCCCCCGAACAGAGCCGAGTTCGCCGTGCTCAGTTTTACGCCGGGATCACCGCGTCGGCGTCGCCGGCCAGCAGCCGCTGCGGGATCTGCGCGAAGCTGTACCGCCCGGAGCCGGGGACGAGCGAGAATGCCCAGACGATGTCGAAACGATCGTCCGGCCACTTACGGGGAATGGCGGTCCCCTCCGCCAACGGCAGCGCGGTCGCGAGCGCCGGGATGTGGGCGTGATCCCAGCAGATAAGCACCACCCCTTTATGGTCCCGCGTCAGGCTCGACGCGAGCGATGCCTCCTCGCCCTCGGCGCAGGCGGGCGTAATCGGCAGCCCGAAGCGTTCACCCAGGCCCTGCAGCGTCTGATACGTCCGGTGCTGAGCGTTCTTGTGCGGGTGGCCGTAGCCGGGGCACAACAGGGTATCGGGAGTCCGCAGTCCGCCCCGGTCGGGGTCAAAGAGCGACACGAGGGCCCCGGAGCGCTGCCATCCGCGCGGCAGCAGTGAATGCTCGCTGGGCCCGCCGTGAAAATCGACTCCCGTAACTTTCGGGTCGGCAGGCTTCTCGCCGTGCCGGATGATGTAGACGACCTCGGGCTGCTTACTCACAGCTGAACAGCCTAGCTACTGAACCGGGGCAGTGGTCAGGAGCCTGCGGTGTCGTACACGTCGGTGACGCCGTAGCCGCTGTGCTTGGTGCCGCCCAACGGGGTACCGAGCATGCCGCGGAAGTAGTTATTGATCAGCGCCGCTCAGCTGTGTGGGCCTGGTCCGCGGCACCTGGCCCCAGCGATGGGCCATCGATAGCGTTTTTCCGCTATCGATGGCCCATCGCTGGTGTTGCCGGGTACACCGCGCGGAGAACATCAGCCTCGCGTGGACCCTCCGTCGCATCAGCCCCGGATGCTTCCGCCGGACGAGCGCGGGACGCGCCGCGACGCGCATCGTAGGGCGCAAACGTCGACGTCGCGCTGACTCCGCTCTCCCCCGCCGGTGAGCTGATCGCTGACGCGGTACCGGCCAGAATCGATGCCGAGCGGCAATCTGGGTACTACGAGGACCTGTGCTTCAAGGTCAACGCCGATGGCGTGGAGATCGGAGACGGGGGGTTCACCGACTGGACACGCCGACTCACCTCGAACCACAAGGAACGGCTGCTCATCAGCGGTCTAGGCGTCGACCGGCTTGCTGACATACTCGGCTCATGACCAACGCTAAGCCGACGTTCAGGGTCAAGCCCGTGCTCACCGGCACTCTCGTGCAGCTTCGCCCGGTTCGTGTTAAGGACGCGGATGGCCTGTACACGATGCACCCCGAGGCACTTCGGCTTACCGGTACCCACCAGGAACACAGCCTCGGCGCGCTCAAGGACTGGTACTCCACCCGGGCCAAGGACGATGGCCGCCTCGACCTCTCCATCTTCGAACGCACCAGCGGGGAGTGGGCCGGCGAGGTCGTACTCAACGACCTGGACCCGGAGAACCTGTCGTGCGGATTCCGGATCATGCTCGCGCAGCCGCGGTTCTTCGGCCGCGGGCTGGGGACGGAGGCTACCCGGTTGATGCTGGCTCACGCGTTCGGCCCGGTGGGGCTGCACCGTGTCGAGCTAGAGGTGTTCACGTTCAATCCGCGGGCCAGGCACGTCTATACCAAGTGCGGCTTCGTGTACGAGGGGACCCGCCGGGACGCGCTGCTGTGGGACGGTCAATGGGTGGACGCGGAGGTAATGGCGGTGCTCGCCAGCGACTGGGCTAGCGTTAACGCATGAGCTGGGATGAGCTGCTCGCGTACTGTCTGGCCAAGCCGGGCGCCTGGCGCGACGAGCCGTGGGGCGATGGCGTCGTGACGAAGGTCGGTCCCAAGATCTTCGCATTCCTCGGGACCGGCGACCCGCCATCGGTCGGGCTCAAGTGCGGCGCGACCCGCGAGATCGCCGACGAGTGGCTGCATCGTTACCCCGACGACGTTACGGTGATGGCCTACATCGGCCGCTCCGGATGGAACAGTCTCAGCGTCGGCGGCGCGATCGCGGACGACGAGGTTCTCGAGGCGGTCGACGCCTCGTACGCGGCGGTGGTCAGCAAGCTCCCTAAGAAGGACCGCCCGGGCTGATGTGCCACTTGATCCCCTCCCCCGCCCGCACCCGGTCCAGCGCGTCGCCAAACTGGTCAAGCGGCAGGGGCGGGCTGAGCAGCGGACGCGGATCGATCGCACCGCTGGCCAGCAGATCAACGGCCTCGCCGAAGCTGCGCAGGATGGCCATCGAACCCGTGATGGCGATCTCGTCGTTGTAGACGCTGAACGGAGAGACGCTGATCCTCGCGTCCGCGGGCGCTACACCGAAGACCAGCATCCGCCCTCCCCGGTCCAGCAGGCCGATCGCCGCCTCAATCGCCGACGGAGCCCCGGTCGCGTCGACCCCTATCTCGAACCGGGTGCCGCTGAGCTCGGCCACATCGGTGACGGCCTGGGCGACACCCAGCTTGCGGGCCACCGACAGCCGCTCGGCGACCCGGTCCACGACGGCGACCGGGCCCGCCCCGGCTCGCAGCAGCAGTTGCACGAGCAGCAGGCCCATCGTTCCGGCACCCACCACCACGACAGAGTTGCCGAACACCGTTCCCAGGCGGCGCAGGCCGTGGACCGCGCACGCCAGCGGCTCGGCCATTGCCCCGTACTGCCCGTCCAGCTGGCTGGGCAGCAGGTAGGCGTTGTTCGCGGGCACCGCGACGAACTCGGCGAAGGCGCCGCTGACCGTGTTGCCGATCGCCGCCCAGTTCTCGCACAGGTTGTCCCGGCCGGCCCGGCATCGCCGGCAGTAGCCGCAGTACAGCGAGGGGTCGACCGCCACCCTGGCTCCAACGGCGAGGTCGTCCCGCACCCCCGGGCCACGCGCCGCCACGGTCCCGGCGAACTCGTGTCCCGGCGTGATCGGGTACGGAGTCGGCGGGAACTCCCCCGCCAGGATGTGCAGGTCCGTACCGCAGATACCCACGCACTCCACCTTGACCAGGACCTGGTTGTCGCCCGGTTCTGGTACCGGCAGGTCCGCCAGCCGGAAGCTGCCGGGGCGGTCGATGACAATAGCTTTCACTTGATGGCTCCCATCGACAGGCCGCGGACCAGCGACCGCTGGGCGATCCAGCCCACGACGATCACCGGGACCGAGGCCACCGTGGCGGCCGCCGACAGGTGCGCGATGTACAGGCCTTCCTGCGGCACGGAGCTGATCAGGAACATCGGCATGGTCGCGGCATTGGTGACCGTCAGGTTGAGCGCCAGGAACAGCTCGTTCCAGGCGAAGATCACGCAGATCAGCGCGGTAGAGACCAGGCCCGGTGAGATGATCGGCAGGATGACGCGGCTCATCTCCCTGATACGGCCCGCGCCGTCCAGCCGCGCCGCCTCGAGCAGTTCCCTCGGCACTTCGAGCATGAACGAACGGATCATCCAGATCGCGAGTGGCAGGTTCATCGCCGCGTACAGGATGATCAGCAGCCAGATGCTGTCCAGCAGGTGCGTCTTGAGCGCGATGACGTACAACGGGCCGATGGCGGCCACGATCGGCAGCATCTTGGTGGAGATGAAGAAGAACAGTCCGTCGCGCCAGCGCTTGACCGGGCGGACCGACAGCGCGTACGCGGCCGGAACGCCCAGGATCAGGACCAGGATCGTGGACCCGATCGTCGCGACCACCGAGTGAGTCAGGAAGGGACCCATGCCGGAGAAGACCAGCCGAAATTCCGCCAGCGTGGGGCTGAAGACGAACTTCGGCGGCCAGGTCTCGGCCGCGGACTCCGGCTTAAACGCCGTGAGCACCATCCACAGCACCGGCAGGAAGAACGCGATCCCGACAATCCACGCAACCACCCCCCAGCCAGCTGTGCTTATTTGTTCGCTCGCAGCGCGGCGCTTTGAGGCAACGCCTTCCTTCGTCGCTCCGCTCCTCAGTCCAGGCGCTGCCGCGCCGCGCACTTCGCTCACGAGGCCTCCTCGAAACGGAACACGCTGGCGAACATCCGCAGCGCGAACGTGGCGACGATGATGGTCAGGATCACGGTGACCACGCCCGCGGCCGCCGCCCCGCCGACGTCGAACGCGTTGTTCACCTGCTCGTACAGGTAGAAGGGCAGGTTGGTGGTGGAGGTGCCGGGGCCGCCGTTGGTCATCAGCCGCACCTGGTCGAAGACGTTGACCAGGTAGACCGAGCCAAGCAGGATGCCCAGCTCGATGTAAGGCCGCAGGAGCGGCAGGGTGACACCGCGGAACGTGGCCCAGGCACCGGCACCGTCGACCTTCGCCGCCTCCAGGACCTCGGGCGGCTGGCTTTGCAGGCCCGCGAGCACGATCAGGGTCATGAACGGCGTCCACTGCCAGATCATCACCACGATCACCGAACCGAGCGCGTGCGTGGACAGCCAGGCCACATGGTGCACGCCGAACGGCTGCAGCAGGTAGTTCAGCAGGCCGAAGTTCGGGTCGAGCATCGGCCCGGCCCACACCAGCGCCGCCGCCGCGGGCATGACGAGGAACGGGGTGATGATCAGCGTCCTGACAATGCCCCGGCCGAAGAACTTCCGGTCCAGTAGCACGGCGAACGCCACTCCCAGGATCATGGCCAGGATCACCGAGATCACCGTCATCTCCACGGAACGGAGCAGAGCCCCGCGGAAAGACGGGTCGGTGAAGACCGTCTTGTAGTTGCTCAGCCCGTTGAACTTCGCGCCGCCCGGTTGATCCCAGAAGTAGTTCTGGAAGCTGTACCACAGCGTTACCAGGAACGGGATCTGGGTGACCACCACCACGTAGATCAGCGCGGGCAGCAGCGGGAGGCGACGCTGCCACCGCGCGCGTCGGCTGGCCTCACGCGGCGCCGCGGTGATCCGAGGAGGAGCGGGTCTCTCGAGGACCGCCACGGCGCTAGCTTCCGGACAGTTCGGCCGGGGTGTACTGCGATGCGTCGGACTGCGAGGTCGAAAGCGCCTGGCTGACGCTTTCTGTCCCGGCGATCGCTCCCGCGATCTGCTGGCCGACCTCAACGCCAAGACTTTCGAACTGCGGAATGTCGACGTACTGGACGCCGACATACGGAACCGGGTTGACGGTCGGGTGATCCGGGTCCGTCCCGTCGATCGAGGCGAGGGTGATGCCAGCGAACGCCTTGGCCGCCGCCAGGTAAGACGGGTTGCTGTACAGCGAGGTCCTGCTGCCAGGCGGCACCGCGGCCCAGCCGTACTTGGACGCGACCAGCGAGTCGTAGGCCTTGGAGGTGGCCCAGGACACGAACTTCCAGGCGGCGCCCGAGTTGGCGGTGCCCTGCGGGATGCCGAGAGACCAGGACCACAGCCACCCAGACGAGGTTGTCTTGTCCACCGGCGCGAAGGAATAGCCGGTGCTGGCGAAGACCGACGGGTAGGTGGTCGCGATGGACGTCGCCGCCACCGTGGAGTCGTACCACATCGCGCACTTGCCCTGGCCGTACAGCGTGAGCAGCTGGTTGAAGCTGTCGTTGGAGGCGCCGGCCTCGCCGTACTTGCGGACCAGGTTGACGTAGAAGTTCGTCGCCGCTTCGAACGCTGGCGAGGTGAGCTGCGGCTGCCACTTCGTGTTGAACCACTCGCCGCCGAACGTGTTGACCACGGTGTCGAGTGAGGCCATGTTGTCGCCCCAGCCCGCCAGGCCGCGCAGGCAGATCCCCGCCACCTTGCCGGGCTGGTTGAGCTTGGCCGCCATGGACTGCACCTGCGCCCAGGTCGGGTGTTCCGGCATGGTGATCCCGGCCGCCTTGAGCAGGTCCTTGCGGTAGTACAGCATCGAGGACTCGCCGTAGAACGGCACCGCGTACAGATCGCCGTTGTAGGACAGCGACTTGGCCACCGGTGGAAGCAGGTCGGACGCGTCGTAGCTGGCGTCCTTCGTAATGTAGGTGGTCGACAGGTTGGTCAGCCAGCCGTTCTTCGCGAACAGCGGCGTCTCGTACGGGCCGATCATGATGACGTTGAACGCGTTGCTGTGCGTGCTGACGTCTTTCTCGATCGCGGCCCGCAGGTCCGCCTCGGTGTAGGTGGCGAACTTGACCGTGATCCCCGGGTTCTCCTTCTCGAAGACCGACTGAGTCAGCGGGATCATCTGGCCGGTGATCAGCGGGTTGGACACGACGGCCACCGTCACCGTGCCAGTAGTGCTGTTAGAGCTGCCGCTCGATCCGCCGCTCGAACAGGCGGCCAGTGCCACCAACGCGGCTACCGAGGCGAGGACCGTGATCCTGCGGTGCTTGGAGAGGGAAGGTCTCACTGAATAAACCTCCGTGACGATGAGGAGTTCCCGCCGGTCGCGACGGGGGCCGAAAGCTGTACGCTCATATGAGCGCGACTTTGCTCATATGTGTCACTGACCTTCACAGTGATCTCGTCACTAGGCAAAGTCAAGAGAAGCTGTAAATCTGAGACCTAGACGCTCAAATGAGCGGACGGAGGGGTGTCATGCCCGGCTTGTCGGCGGATCGGCCGTCCGAAGTTGTCCTGGCCGCCCGGGTGGCGCGGCACTTCTATCTCGATGGCCTGTCCAAGGTCGACATCGCCGAGCGGCTCGGCATCAGCAGGTTCCGGGTCGCCAGGCTGCTCGACGGAGCCAGGGAATCGGGGATGGTACGCATCGAAATCGGGCTGCCCAGCGGGAACCTGGACGCGGCCCTGTCAGCGGAACTGTGCTCCGCCTTCGGGCTCAAGCAGGCGTTCGTCTTCAACTTCCCGGACGATGAGCAGGCACTGCTACGGCACCGGCTGGGCGAGGTGACGGGCCAGGCCCTGATGGACCTCATCACGCCCGGTGACGTGCTCGGCCTGTCGTGGTCACGCACGCTGAGCGAGCTGACCGCCGCGTTGACCGAGATACCGCCGTGCCCGATCGTCCAGCTCACCGGGGCGGTGCCGCCACCCGACGGCCGCGATCTGCTCCATCTGGTCCGCAGCGTGGCCAGCATCGGCGGCGGGCCGGCGCACGTCTTCTACGCGCCGATGATCGTCGACGACGGGGAGACCGCTACCGCGTTGCGCCGCCAGGGCGATGTCGCCAGCGCGCTCGCCCTGGTCCCCTCGGTGACGATCGCCGTGGTCACGATCGGCGGCTGGGCGCCCGGCCTGTCCACGATCTACGATGCCGTCACCCCGGCCGAGCGGGAAGCCCTGTCCGCGCTGGGGGTGTGCACCGAGGTGGCCGGTGTGTTCCTCGGCGAGGACGGCAGGCCGTTGGCGACGCCACTCGACAGCCGCATGATCGTCACCCCCGGCCCGGTGCTCGAACGGATCCCGTTCGTGCTCTCCGTCGCCTACGACGTCGCCAAGAGCCCAGCAGTATCGGCCGCGATTCGAGGAGGGCTGATCCATGGCCTTGTCACGCACGCTAGTCTCGCGCGGGCCCTGCTTGACCAACGGTAATGAGCAGCCACTGCCCGGCGGCACCGCCAACCGCGGCCTGGTTGTCCGGGTCGCCGACACCGTGGTCAGGCCGATCGCGCCGTGCTGGCCCGCAACCCACGCCCTGCTCGCCCATCTGCGCGCGGTGGGCTTCGACGGAGCGCCCCACGTGCTGAACGTCGGCCCGTCCACCGAGACGCTCAGCTACATCGAGGGTCAGGCCGCGGTACCTCCGCTGCCTGGCGATACGCTCACCGACGCCGCCCTGGTGAGCATCGCGGATCTGCTGCGCCGGTATCACCTCGCTGTCGCGGCCTTCGACCCGGCCGGATACCGGTGGCCACGGCAGATCCCCGCCGCGTTCCGCACTGGCCTAGTTAGCCATAACGACGTTCACCCAGCCAACCTGGTATTCCGCGGCGGCCGGGCGGTGGCCCTGATCGACTTCGACTGGGCCGGACCAGGCAGCGCCATCTGGGATTTCGCGGCGGCCGCGCGGTCCTGGTCGCCGCTGCAGCCCGACCGTGACATCTCCGACATCCGGCAGGGGCGCGCGCTGGAGCGGTTCCGGATCTTCCTCGACGCCAGCGGGCTGACGCGCGCCGACCGCCGCCGGGTCGCCGAAGCGATCGTGGCCAATCATGACTGGACCTACGCGATCGTCACCGAGGCCGCGGCCGATGGCCACCAGGGTTTCGCCGATCACTGGCGCGCGGTAGCGGATTCGGCGGCCCGGGCCCGGCGCTGGTGCCAGCAGCACCAGCGCGACTTGCTGGCCGCGGCGCGGTGAGGAATCGGTTTCCGGCCTCGGCTCGTTGTTCACCCGTGGAATACCTACCGCAGCTCCGGTCCGCGACGGCGGATTTGCTGCGCGACATCGACAGCCTGTCGGACACGGATGTGCGGGCGCCGTCGCCGCTGCCCGGATGGACCCGGGCCCACGTGCTGACGCACATCGCCCGCAACGCCGAGGGCAGCACCCGGCTGCTGAACTGGGCGCGGACTGGTGTGCCGAGTTACGAATACGAAAGCCACGAGGCACGGGCGGCGGAGATCGCCGACGGCGCGGGCCGACCGGCGCGAGCGCTGATCGCGGACGTGCGCGGCACCGCCGAGGCGTTCTTCGCCGAGGCGGACGCGATGCCGGTGGAGTCGTGGCAGCGGACGGTTACCTTCACCGGAGGATACGACGTGGACGCGGCGATGATCCTGCCGCTGCGGCTCGGCGAGGTTCACGTCCATCACGTGGACCTGGACATCGGTTACCGGCCCGCGGACTGGCCCGCCGCGTTCGTCAGCGGTTACCTCGACACCGCGGTGCGCGGGCTCAAGGGGTTCGAGGTACGGATCGAAGCCACCGATACGGGACGGGTTTTCGGGGCAGCTGCGGCTACGGTGGTGGTTGGCCCGGAATATGCGATTTTGGCCTGGCTGATCGGGCGGTCCGACGGCAGCGACCTAGCCTGCGATACTCCGCTGCCAGCAGTGCCCCCGCTCTACTCGGCGTAGCCCGATCCGCGAGCCGCCCTGGCCCCTGGGTCTCCTGCGGTGCGGGGTTTACCTGAGGCTGATGTTGCCCGCGCAGGGTGCCCCGCGACCCCAGCGATGGCCCATCGATAGCGCGATAGCACCATCGATGGGCCATCGCTGGCAGCCGGTGCATCTCCGCCAGCGTTACACGCCGCGCGGAACATATCGGCTTAACCCACCTGTTACCCCATCAAAAACCCTTACGGGATAGGCTTTCCCGTAGGGAGCGGAGGTGCTTTGTGGACGGGGAAAGCGCGGCGCTGGCCTCCACTGCGGCCACGACGCTGGTGGCGTTGCTGACCACCGACGCCTGGAAACGGGCAACGAGTGAAATCGTCGCTCTCTGGCGTCGTTTCCGGCCCGCGCACGCCGATGCAGTCGAGGCCGATCTCACGCAGGCGCACGATGAGGCGGTAGCCGGGGACGAGGCGGTCGCGCGGACGCTGACCGCCGAATGGGAGTCCCGGCTCGGGCGGCTGATCGCCGCCGATTCGGAGGCCGTGGCCGAGCTTCGGCTGCTGACCGACCGGCTCGTGGAACAACGGCCGACGACGATCACTCAGAAGGCCAAGGCCTCGGGTCACGGCACCGTGATCCAGGTCGGCAGAGACGCCAGGATCGGTGACGTCATGTTAAACGAACGTCCGATCCAGGTGCAGCGGGCCTCGGCCACTGACGCGGCCGTGATCATCCAGGTTGGCCGCGACCTTTACGTGTCGGACCCCGCTCTGTCGGCGCTGTGGGTGCCGGGTGAGACGACGCCTGGTGAGTGCCCGTTCCCTGGTCTGGACGCCTTCGGTCCAGGTCAGTCGCGGTGGTTCTTCGGTCGGCAGAAGCTGACCGGCGACCTGCTCCAGGTGCTGGACGAGACGGGTCCCGGCTTGGTCCTCGTGGTGGGCCCGTCGGGCGCGGGCAAGTCATCGTTGCTGGGTGCTGGGCTGCTGGCCGCGATCGGCGAGGGGCGGCTGCCGGTCCCCGGGTCAGAGGCCTGGCCGCGGCTGATGATCACGCCGGGCGCGCATCCGGCGCGGACGCTGAGCGATGCGCTGGCGACCGCCCAGGCACCGGACGCGGCGGCGCGCACCATCATCGTGGTTGACCAACTCGAAGAGATCTTCACCGCGTGCGATGACGAGGACGAGCGCACGGAGTTCCTCGACGGGCTCGCCGCTAGCGGCGGCTACGTCATCGCGGGTCTGCGCGCCGACTTCTACGAGCGCGCTACCGGATACCCGGTGCTGCGGGCGGCCATGCAGTCCCGTCAGCTGGTGCTCGGCGCGATGACAGCCGCCGAGGTCAGGGACGCGATCGCCCTGCCGACTCGGTCGGTGGGGCTCACCTTGGACGACGGTCTTGTCGAGCGGCTACTGCGCGATCTCGGCGTCGACGAAACGGGCGGCTACGAAGCCGGCAGGCTCCCGCTGCTCGCGCACGCGCTGCGCGCCACCTGGCAGCGCCGATCCGGGGACCGGCTGACGGTCGAGGGCTACGAAGCCACCGGCGGGATCCACGGTGCCATCGCCAAGACGGCCGAGGACGTCTACGCGCGGCTGGACGAGACCGGGCAGGACACCGCGCGGCGGCTGTTTCTCTCCCTGGTCAGAATCGGCGACGGTGAGGCGACAACCGATACCCGGCGCCGGGTCAGCGCGGAGAGCCTGTACGCCCAGTTGCCCGACACGGACACGACACGGACGGTGCTCGCCGCGTACACGGACGCGAGGCTGCTCACCTCCGGCGGGCAGGCGGTAGAGATCACCCACGAGGCGCTGCTCCGCCGCTGGCCCCGGCTGCGGGAGTGGATCGACGAGGACCACGCGGGCAACCTCGTCCGGCAGAGTGTCGAGGAAGCCGCCGCCGCGTGGGACCACGAGGGCCGGGACGCGGGGGCGTTGTACGGCGGCGTGCGGCTGGCGGCCGCGCGAGCGTGGACCACCGATCCCGGGCACCAGCGTGAGCTGAGCCCGCCGGCCCGCGACTTTCTCACCGCGTCCGACCACCGCCGCCGACGGGGTGTCCGCCGCCGGAACGAGATCATCGCCGCTCTCACCGCGCTAGTGGTCGCGCTCGGCTTCCTGACCGGCTTCGCGTTCAATCAGCGCACCAGCGCCCAGCAGAATTACCAGCAGGCGTCGGCCAGCGTGTTCGCCGGCGCGGCGGAATCGGCGCTGGCGGACAACCGGCCGGACACCGCGATGGAGTTCGCGCTGCGGGCAGAACAACTGGACCAGAACGCGCAGGGAGTACTCAGCGCTGTACTCAGCACGCAGACGCAGCCGATGACCGGTCGGCTTGAGACCAGTGACCTAGTCTACGGAGTGAGATACAGCCCGGATGGCGCGGTCATCGCCTCCGCAAGCGAGTACGGATACGTGATGTTGTGGAGCGCAGCCTCGCGGCACAAACTCGCTAAGCTCCCGGTTACCTTCGACGGCGGGGTCGGGACCGTGCACGCAGTCGCCTTCAGCCCCGACTCCAAGACGCTAGCCGCGACCGGCGGAGGCGGCGCTTGGCTATGGAACATCGCCGATCCCGCGCATCCGGTGCGCGAAGCCGTCCTTGGCTCCGGTGGCACGACATACGCAGGTACAGCCGTCGCCTCCAGCCCGGACGGCGAGACCCTAGCGGTTTCGGAGACGACCGCACACGGAGCAGCAGGTCCCGTATTGGTATATAACGTGGCCACTCGGACCCTCGAACACGTCATCCCCACGGCCGACGTCATCTCTGGCCTCGCCTTCGCGGGGAGCGGCCGCTACCTTGTCACCGCCGCTGACGTCGATGGTGGCAGCGGCCCGGTCCAGCTATGGGACCTCAGCCGACCGGGAAACCTCGTGCCGCTGACTCTAGGCTCAGACTCCTTCGGCGCGGTCGCGGTCAGCCCGGACGGCCAGACCATCGCGTTTCCGCTAGCGTCTTCAGCCACCGGCTCGTATCCCATCGAGATGTGGAACCTGTCCACGCAGCGGGCCACAACCCTGACTACCGGCTTTACCAATACCGCGAGCGCGCTCACGTTCAGCGCGGACGGAGGGTACCTTGCCGCTGGCAGCGTTGACGACACGGTGAAGCTGTGGGACTTGCGATCCCTCCCGGCCCCGGTACTGCTCAACACGCTCGCCGCCAGCAGGCTCCCGATCTACGGCGTCGCGTTCAGCCCCGACGGGTCCACCCTGGCCAGCACCGACGCGGACACCGTAGAGCTGTGGGACGTTCGCGGCAGCACACTCGACGGACGGGCCAACGGCGCCGCCGCTGTGGCCTCCAGCCCGGACGGCCGCCTGCTCGCGGTTGGTACGCAGGTCACGACCACGACGGCCACTATCGTCCCCGTAATCAAGCTGTATGACATGCCCTCTAGGAGGCTGATCGCGACCCTGCGCGTGGGACCCAAGTTCGTGGCGGATCTGGCCTTCAGCCCGGACGGCCGGACGCTGGCCGCCGCCGTCGACACCTCCCCCGCCAGCGTGCAGATGTGGAACGTGACCAGCCACCGGCTAATCGGTGTCATCGCCACCGGACAAGAAGGAACGGTCAATGGCATGGCGTTTAGCCCGGACGGCCGTACGCTCGCCACCACGACAATCGGGGATGACTATGTCCGGATGTGGTCGGCCACGCGGCTGACACAGGTCGCGGCAATTCGCGCCACCAAGGACAGTCTCTACTACCCAGAAATAGTAGGACAGTGGGGTGTAGCGTTCAGCTCCGACGGGCGACTGCTCGCCGTCGCGGGCGCCGACGAACTCACCCGCCTCTACACGCTTCCGGACGACAAGCTGGCCGGGATCTACATCACCGGCACGCATCCGTGGACGCTGGCCTTCAGCCCGACGGGACGTACCCTGGCAATCGCCGGTGTAGACGGCAGCATCTACATTTACAACGACGTGAGACCGTCTGCGGAGTTGTACCAAGCCGACCCGAGATTCATCCTCCCTGACAGCAGTCAGACGGTCACCTCCCTGGCCTTCGAACCGGGTGGCCAGTACCTGATCGCCGCAGGCGAAGCCGGGACGGTTCGAGTGTGGGACACGGCTACCGGAGCACTCCACGCGTCGTTCCAGGCGAGCGCGACAATCATCGGCAGGGTGGCATACAGCGGTTCGACAGGCATCATCGCGACCGCCGCCAAAGTCACCCAGGTATGGGAGACCAATCCCCAGGATGTGGCGGCGAGCATCTGTCCCACGCTCCGCGCCCCCGTCGACCCGGATCTGTGGAACGAATACATCTCGCAGTATTCCTACACACCGGTCTGTTAAGACCCGTAAGATCGAAATTGTGGGCGGGGAAGCAGACGGCTCGGTAACTCTCAGGTTCTTCTTCACCTGGAAAATCGCACTCGACTTCGCGGTGGCGTTGCTCGTCAGCTTGCCACCAGTGATCATCGTCGGCTTGCTGTGGCCTCATCACGTGGTCGTGTTCTGGGCCTGGCTCGCCTTTATCGTCGCCCTATGGGCGGCTTTCTGGCTGCGCACATCGATCAGGTTCACGGAACACGACATCGCCGTCACGATGTGGCTCCGGCCGTCCCGCGTTCGCTGGGAACAGGTGAGCTCGGTGTCGTTCGGCGACATCTACGATCACGAACTCGAAGAGACCGTGCGCCGGAAGATCCAGGTCAGGTACCCACGTCATCCCGAACAACCGGTGCCCCCGGTACCCGCGAAGCTCGGCGACGCCCTGCAGTGGTCACGCACCAATTTCCGCACGTTGCCCATACCGCTGTCTTATCCGCTGCCCGGCAAGGAGCCGACGGCACCCAGAACATGGCTCGGCCGGTCCATGCAGCGCAAGCGCCAGATCGTGCGCCAGGAATTCGCGGCCCGGGGCTATTCGCTACCCGATTGAACCGGCAACGAGACAGGACAATGGTAACTAGCCGTCGCCCCGCGATAGCTAGTTACCATTATCTTGCCGACAGTGCCGTCCGTGGCGCGCAACGGCAAGTTGTGTGACCGCAACATTTCGGCCCGATAGTTTTCGATTACACGGATCCTTGACTTTCGGCAATTTTCGCCTGAGTTTAACGATGGGCGTCCTCGTACCGGCAAGGGAGCAGGTCGATGAAAGCAGCGAAAAGAGTGCAGCTGGCAACGATCGCCGTTGGTGTCGCCGCGATAGCGGCGGCCTCGCTCGCCGCGGCCGGGCCGTCGACGGCGACCGCCGCCGCTGCCACACCGATCTACCTGAACCCGGCCTACTCTCCGGCGGAGCGCGCCGCCGACCTGGTCTCGCGGATGACCACGGCGGAGAAAGCCCAGCAGATGGACAGCAGCGAGGCACCCGCGATCCCGACCGCGCTCACCCAGAACATCCATACGGTGACTGACACCTACAACATCGGCGACGTGGACACCTCCCTGGTCAGGCTGTTCACGGCCCGCATCGAGACCGGCGAGTTCGACGCCGAGTCGCAGGTCCCGTGGGTCGCCGCGGCGCGCAAGGAGCTAGGCGGAGCCACCTGGACCAACAGCGCCGCCAACGAGGCGATCACCGAGACACCGCAGCGGCTGCGGCTCGACCAAGACGTCGCCGACCAGAGCATCGTGCTGCTGAAGAACGCTGGCAAGAACCCGCTGCTCCCGCTCAAGGTCCCGTCGTCGGGTCCGTACAAGCTGGCGGTCATGGGCTACTTCGCACCCGCAGTCGCTGTACCTCGGCGGTTACGCCAGCCTCCAGGAAGACAAGGGCGCTGAGAACAACGTCGACGCCTACGAGGGCATCAAGGCGGCGGTACAGAAGATCAACCCGGACGCGCAAGTGGACTACTATCCGGGCGTCACCGGCGGCACGACCGCCGCGACGCTGACCACCGTGGACGAGGCGTCGGTGGCCGCCGCCAAGAACTACAACGCGGTCGTGGTCGTGATCGGGACCGACAACACCACCGGTTCCGAGGGCGTGGACCGCACCACGCTGGCAGTACCGGGCGCGCAAGCGTCAATGATCAGCCAGATCGAGGCGGCCAACCCGAACACGATTGTCTACATGGAGACGATGGGCGACGTCGACACCAGCCCGTTCCTGTCCACCACCCCGGCGCTGCTGTGGAGTTCCTACAACGGCCAGCGCCAGGGCGCCGCGCTGGCGGACGTACTGCTCGGCAAGGCCGACCCCAGCGGCCACCTGCCGTTCACCTGGTACCCGAACCAGAACCAGCTCCCGCCCATCACGGACTACACGCTGCAGCCGACCGCCACCACGGACGGCCGGACCTACATGTACTTCAGCGGGAGCGTCAGCTGGCCATTCGGATATGGGCTCAGCTATACCGGCTTCAGGTACTCCCACCTGAGCGTGGACCGGACCGATGTCAACGCCAACGGCTCCGTGACCGTGAGTGCCGACGTCACCAATACCGGAAGCGTGCCGGGCGCGACCGTCGCGCAGCTCTATGCGGCCACGCCAGGTGCGCCCGCCTCGCTGCAGCTGCCGGTCAGGCAGCTAGAGAGCTTCAGGAAGGTCTCTCTCCGGCCGGGCCAGACCACGCGCATCAGCTTCACCATCAGCGTGCCTGACCTCGCCTTCTTCAGCGATTCGGCTAACCGGTACGTGGCCTACGACGGCCAGTACACTCTGCAGCTCGGCACGTCGAGCTCGGATATCGCCCAGCAGGCGGTCATCGATGTCACGGGCGCGCTGGCGCCGGTGCCCTCGGTTGTGACGATCCAGCCGGTCATGCCCGGCGACCCGGCCAAGGGTGTCGCGCAGCGGGTCTTCTTCCCAACCGGCGCCACGATCGTCCCGCAGCTGACGGTCTCGCTGAGCGACCAGAGCCTGTGGGGCTATATCACCAAGGGCCAGAGCACTCCGCTCCCGCCGGGGATGGTCGTGCGCTACACCAGCGATCGCCCGTCCGCAGTGGACGTCAGCCACGACGGCACCACCCTCCGCGCCGTCGGCACCGGCCCGGCCACGATCACGGCCACCGTGACGTACCGAGGCAGGACCACGACCGGCAGCGTCGTAGTCGACGTGCAGTTACTGTGTAGGCGTTCGAACTGTCCGTAGAATGTGTCACTATAGCAACACATTCTACGGACATTTATTCGAGAGTCGGCCGTGACCCGCCGGGCACCACCAGGCCCGACTCGTACGCGGCGACCACCGCCTGAGTCCGGTCGCGCAGGCCAAGCTTCGAGAGCACCCGGCTGACGTGCGTCTTCACGGTTTCCTCGGTCACGATCAGCCGGCCGGCGATCTCGGCGTTGGACAGTCCCTCGGCGACCAGCCGCAGCACCTCGGTCTCCCGCGGCGTCAGGCCGGCGAGCACCGGAGCCGGCGTAGCGGGACCGGACCTGGCGAACTCCGCGATCAGCCGCCTGGTCACCGACGGCGCGAGCAGCCCCTCCCCCGACGCGACGACCCGCACCGCCTCGAACAGCCGCTCCGCCGAGACGTCCTTGAGCAGGAATCCGCTGGCCCCGGCGCGCAGCGCGTCGAAGACGTATTCGTCCAGGTCGAACGTGGTGAGAATCAGCACCCGCGGCCCCCCGGACAAGGCCCGGGTCGCTTCGATGCCATCCATCACCGGCATCCGCACGTCCATCAGCACGACATCGGGAGCCGTCGACTCGCACAGCCGCACCGCCGACAATCCGTCGGACGCCGTGCCGAGCACGGTAAAATCCGGCTGGGTGCCCAGCAGCGCCGCGAACCCCTCGCGCACGACGGCGTGGTCGTCGGCTACCACGATGCCCGTCATGAGACCAGCACCTTCGCCGGCAGCACGGCCTCCACCCGGAACCCTCCCCCAGCAACCCCGCCCGTCGTCAGCGACCCGCCGACCGCGACCGCGCGTTCCCGCATCCCGAGCAGTCCGTGACCCGAGCCGTTCACAGCCGGTCCCGGCCCGTTGTCGCGCACGCTGAGCCGCAGGTCCCGATCGGTGAACCGCAGCTCCACGTCGACCGCGGCCCCGGACGCGTGCCGCCGCGCGTTGGTCAGCGCCTCCTGCACGATGCGGAACGCGACCAGTTCCACCCCCGGGTCCAGCGACTCGACCGGCCCGGAGACGATCATCCGGATGCTCGAACCCGACGAGGAACGCGCGGTGTCGATCAGCTCGGTGAGCTGCCGCAGCCCGGGCTGCGGCTGCCGGTCGGCGACCGCGTCGGCGTCGGGTCGTAGGACGCCGAGCAGGCGACGCATCTCGGTCAGCCCGGTGCGCGCCGTTTCGCCGATCTCCGCGAACCGCTTCTGGCCCAGCGCCGTCAGCCCCGGCGTGGTCAGCCGCGCGGTCTCGGCCAGCACCGAGATCATCGAGATGTGGTGCGCGACCACGTCGTGCAGCTCACGTGCGATGCGTGCCCGCTCGCCGCGCGCCATGCTCTCGGTCAGTGCCCCCTCCGACAGCGACCGGGCCGCGTCCGCCAGCCGGGCCTCACCGGAGGCCCGGCGCCCCAGCCCGGCCAGTGCCACCGCCGGTATCAGCCCGGCCAGCAGCACGGCCGGCCAGCTGCGGGACACCAGCGCGACCACCAGAAACGGGGCGCCAAGTCCAGCCGCGACCCAGGCCGGCCCGTGCCGACCCGCCAGATAGGAGGCGATCAGCAGCGCGCACCCGCCGGCCACCGGCAGCCAGCCGAACACGGTCAGTGATAGCACGCAGGCCAGGTCGATGGCGAGGGCCGACGCCGACCATCGTTTTGATAGCAAAGGTGTGGTTGTTAGCAGGCAGAGCAGGATGAGTACCAGTGCCGTGGGCACAGTCGCCGGGCCAGCGACGCCCAGCCGCGCCGCCTCGCCAGGCTCAGTCACCAGCCGGAGCAGCAGCTCAACCGCCGCGCCGACCCCGAGCGCTACCCCGGCGAGCAGCGTCCCTCTAGCATGGTCTACCGGCATAACCGTCATTCTGCCCGCTCGCGACATCCTCGGCATCCCCCGCGAGAGCGATCCGAAAGACGGCTCCACAGCGTGACGCCCAGGCATACCTGTCACCCCTAGCGTGAGCAACCATGAAAGCGACTATCGAGATCGACGGGCTGCGCAAGCGGTTCGGCTCGGCCCAGGCGCTGGACGGGATGACGTTCACCGTCCATCCCGGGCAGGTGACGGGCTTCGTCGGCCCGAACGGCGCCGGCAAATCCACCACGATGCGCGTCGTCGTCGGCTTGGATACCCCGGACGAGGGCGCCGCCACCATCGGCGGCCACCCGTACCACACCCTGAAGAACCCGCTGAGCCACGTCGGCTCGCTGCTTGACGCGGCGGCGCTGCAGCCGAGCCGCTCCGCCCGCAACCACTTGCTGTGGCTCGCGCACTCCCAGGGGCTGAAGTCCGACCGGGTCGACGAGGTGATCAAGCTGGCCGGGCTGGAGTCCGCCGCCCGCCGCAAGGCCGGCGGCTACTCGCTCGGCATGCGGCAACGGCTCGGGATCGCCGCCGCGCTGCTGGGCGACCCGCCGGTACTGATCTTCGACGAACCGTTCAACGGCATGGACCCGGAGGGCATCGTCTGGATGCGGGAATTCCTCCGTGCTCTGGGGCGGGAGGGCCGCGCGGTGCTGGTTTCCAGCCACCTGATGAGCGAACTCGAGGACACGGCTGACCACCTGGTGGTCGTCGGCCGGGGCCAGGTGATCGCCGACACATCCGTCGCCGACCTCATCGCCGCCGCCTCGCAGGACAGGATCACCCTGCGCACCACGGCGCGCGCCCGGGCGATGACCGCGCTCGCCAACGCCGGGGCTGAGGTCGCCACCTCCGGACCCGACGTGCTCACTATTTCAAACCTTCCATCAGAACGAGCGGTGGCCATTCTCACCGAGAACGCCATCCCGTTTACCGAGATCACCGCCCACCGGGCGACCCTCGAAGAGGCCTACATGGAGCTGACCAGGGGTTCGGTGGAATATCGGGGGGTTCCGGGGGGTCGCCCCCCCGGGCAAGCAGAGCGTGGGGAGGTGGCGTCATGACCGAGTTCATGCCGCTGCTGCACGCGGAGTGGACCAAGTTCCGCACCGTGCGGGGCTGGGTGATCGCGATGGTCATCGCCATCCTGGCGACCATCGGTGTCGGGTTGCTCGGCCACGACGGTTGCGGGTACTCCACCAGCCCCGGGACAGTCAGCGCCTGCCCGGCGCTGCCCACCGGACCAGGCGGCGAGGCGGTCCAGGACGCCTTTTACTTCGCGCATCAGCCGCTGACCGGGAACGGCACGATCACCGTGCAGCTGACGTCGCTGACCGGGGCGTATGGTCAGGGCCAAGCCCCCGCTGGCCAGTCCTCCTTGAAGTCCGGCGGTCTGCAGCCATGGTCCAAGGCCGGGATCATCATCAAGGAGAACACGGCGCAGGGGTCCGCCTACGCGGCGATGATGGTCACCGGGTCCAACGGCGTGCGGATGCAATGGGATTACGTCAACGACACCCCAGGGATGACGGGCAGCGTGTCCGCGTCCTCACCACGGTGGCTGCGGCTGGTGCGTACCGGCGATGCAATTCTGGGGTACGACTCCGCTGACGGCACGCGCTGGACGTTGGTGGACAAGGTCACCCTTCCGGGGCTGACCTCCACCGTGCAGGCCGGGCTGTTCGCCGCCTCGCCCGGCTACTCGTTCACCGCCAGCTCGGGGATCGGCAACGGGTCCGTCGGCGGCGGTCCCGTCATGGCCACCGCGGTGTTCCGCCACGTCGGGGTGTCCTGGCCTGCTAGCGCATGGACCGGCACCGACGTGGGCGGCAACGGCCCGAACGGAGTGGGCCTGCCCGGCACCTTCACTCAGAGTGCCGGCACGATCAGCCTGTCCGGTTCCGGCGACATCGCACCGGCGCAACCCGGCAACAGCCTATGGAACGCGCTGGTCGGCTCGTTCGCGGGACTGATCGCGCTGATCGTGGTGGGCGCGGTGTTCATCACTACGGAATACCGGCGCGGGCTGATCCGCATCTCGCTGGCCGCTTCCCCGCGGCGGGGCCGGCTGCTGGCCGCCAAGGCCGTCGTGATCGGCGCGGTCAGTTTCGTCACCGGGCTGATCGCCGCCATCCTCGCGGTCGCCATCGGCAAGCACTCGCTCACCGCGTTCGGCGCCCCGTTGCTGCCCATCCCGATGTCCGCCGAGATGCGGATGATCGTCGGCACCGCACTGCTGCTCGCGGTCGCCGCGGTCCTCGCGCTGGCCATCGGCACGATCATGCGGCGCAGCGCCACCGCCGTCGCGACCGTCATCGTGGTGATCTTCATCCCCTACCTGCTCGCCCTCGTCCCGGGCCTGTTTCCGCAAGGCGTATCCGACTGGGTGCTGCGACTCACCCCGGCCGCTGGTTTCTCGATACAGCAGCCGTTTCCCGCGTATCCGCAGGTCGGCGGCGCCTCTTACGCTCCGGCAGCCGGTTACTACCCGCTCGCGCCGTGGGCCGGGCTCGCGGTGGAGTGCGCGTGGGCCGTCGCCGCGCTGGTGCTGGCCGCGTACCTGCTGCGCCGGAGGGACGCATGAACCCCGGCGTTGTTCAGGCGCTGAATGCGGAATGGACTAAGTTCCGCACCGTGTCAGGCCCGGCCTGGCTGCTGGTGAGTATCGTCGCGCCGACCGTCGCCATCGGGGCGGCGGCGGCCAGCGCCGCCCGTTGCCCGGCTTCGGGGTGCGGGATTGACCCGGCGAAGGTCAGCTTCACCGGGGTCTACCTGGGCCAGGCGGTCGTCGCCGTCGCGGGCGTGCTGGCCATCAGCAACGAGTACAGCACCGGGATGATCAAGGTCACACTGACCGCGGTACCCCGTCGGCTGACGATGCTCTTCGCCAAGGCGGCGGTGCTGGCCGGTCCGGTGCTCGTCGCGTCCGCACTGGCGGTGGGTTTTTCCGCGCTCGCCGGGTGGCTGCTGTTCCCCGGCCACGGCTTCACTCCGGCCCACGGGTACGACTCGCTCACCGCGGGCGCGGACCTGCGTGCCGTGGTGGGCACGGTGCTGTACTTGACATTGATCGCCCTGTTCAGCCTCGGGGTGGCTACCGCGGTCCGGGATCCCGCCGCCGCCATCGGGATCGTGCTCGGGGTGCTCTACCTGTTCCCGATCGTTTCGGCGCTGGTGCCTGACGCGACGATCAAACGGCACCTGGAGCAGATCGGTCCGCTGACCGCTGGGCTGGACGTGCAGGCGACGATCGGGGTGAAGACGCTGTCGCTGACCCCGTGGCAGGGGCTAGGCGTGGTGGCTTTGTGGGCGGTGGGTGGCCTGCTGCTCGGGGCCGTCGTCCTGCGGTTTCGCGACGCCTGAGCCGCGGGCGCGCGGCAGCGGACCGTTCCCTGGTGGGTGCTGCACTGCCCAGCTTCTTTTCTGGGTAGTGCAGCACTAACCATGTACGGACACCGCTCAGGGGCCGAAATCCTTTCCCGTTGCTTCTTCCTGTCAGTACCGGGTACCTTGTAGTACATGGAACCTGGCGGGGACACCAACTGGCTGGCCCAGGTGCGGAGGGGCGTGGCTGAGCAATGCGTCCTGGCCCTGCTCACCACCGGGGAAAAATATGGGTTCGAGCTGGCGCGTGAGCTCGGGGCAAGAGGACAGATCATCGCCAGCGAAGGGACGCTCTACCCGCTGCTCGCCCGTCTTCGGCGCAACGGCCTGGTCGAGACGTCGTGGCGGGAGTCCAACGCCGGTCCGCCCCGCCGCTATTACCACCTCACGAGGGACGGCGAGCTAGCCCTCGCCAGCTTCACGAAACAGTGGCGGGTTTTTCGCGACGCCGTCGACGAGATCCTTGATGAAGGGAGCCAGGAGTGATTTCCAGACAATCCGCCGACGAGGCGGACAAGCTCGTCGGGCAATATCTGACACAGCTGGACGCAGCGCTGCGGGGCGTCGATGCCTCCCGGCGGAAGGAGATCCTCGCCGAGGTGCGCGGGCATATCGAAGAGGGCCGGACTGGGCTCGATCCCGATGACCCAGCGGGTGTCCGGACCCTCCTGGACAGGGTCGGTGACCCCGCCGTCATCGCCGCCGAGGCAGGCGCGCCGTCCCCGGGCAGCCGCCGCTGGGACGCGTGGGCGCCGTGGCTGATCATCTTTGGCCCACTCGCGAGCGGGCTGGGCTGGGTCGCCGGGGTGCTGATTCTGTGGACCTCTCCGACTTGGGGCCAGCGCGACAAGGTGATCGCCACCTTTGTTCCGCCCATCGGCTTGGTCGCTCTTTTCTTCGGCTTCGTGGCCGCGTTCTCCGCCAAAGCCACCTGTTCGTCGGCTGGTTGCACGACCAAGGGGATCACTCTGCCGCTCGGAGTCGCCATACTGCTGATCGTGGCCGGTCTCGCCGCTCACTTGCTGCCGCCGATTCACCTGATGCGGGCGCGTCGCGCTGGTTAGAGCACGTCGTAGACGGTGGCGATGAGGTCGGATGCCGCCGGTCGCGACGCCGGCTGGGGATGAACGCGGTCGCGACCTGGTTAGCGATGTCGCCGAAGCCGGCCGCTCCCCCGGCGTCTGGGTGCCCGGAGGCTGCCGGGTCAGCCTCAAGGCTGCTAGATCAGGGCGATTCTCCCATATGCCGCATCTCGCCGCCCGGGCCTGGCGAGGAGTTCCCCGTTCCTCGTGGCAACACCCTGGTCCCATCACGGTGGCAAGCGACACTCGAAAGCGTCCGCGGGAAGTACCGCTGTGGGCCTTCCGGAGGTTCACAAACCGAACATACGCCCCCATTTCTTCCCGCCGCCAGGCCCGACGATTATGGTGGGTGCTGCATTACCCAGATTCTTTGCGGGGCAGTGAAGCACCCACCACAATCCCCCGGACCCAGGGACGGCGGCAGCGGCCGGCGCAACCGGGTCATACCCCGCCAAACCGGGCCGGGCGCGGGACACTGACGTTGTCCTGGAGCGCCGCTTGGCACCTCTGCTGCGGCCAGGCACCTCTGCTGCGGCCAGGCACCCGGCCCGCAGCGCGGGCCAACGACACCGATGCCGCGTGGGTGCCGTCAGGTCAGCAGCAACGCCACATCGATGCTGCTGAGGTCAGCAGCGCGCCGCCGGCGAAGCTCGCCTCGAAGATCTCCCGTACCGCTCGGACCGCCGGATCAACCCAGCCATCCAGGTGCAGAAGTAGAACACGTTCTGATCCTGGCTCGGGCCGCCTTGGCCAGTTCCGGTCAGGCTTGTTGATTGATGTTGCGCGGCACCCATATAAGTGATGATTAGACCGTTTCAATACTCGCGCGATCCGAGGTATCCGGGGCGGGAGTGACAGGACGAGAGACAGGAGTGACTCCGATGATGGAGAGGCTGCGCCGTCGGGCGCTTTCATCGCATCGATCCGGTCCCGCCAGCAAACAAGTGATAGGCCGGCTGCGAGTCGGCACCGCAATTGTGCTTCCGCTGACCCTTTTGGTTCTGGCGCTCACCGGCGCCTCCGCGCCCAGCGCTCAATCATCCACGGCTCAGGCCGACTCGTCGGCGCCCGTGGTCGGCTCGCTCACCACCGAGGACGTCACCGACCCGCTCGGAATCGACTCCAGCCAGCCCGATCTTGGCTGGCTCACAACCTCGACCGCGCGCGGAGTCTCGCAGAGCAAGTACGAGATTCGCGTCGCCAAGAGCGAGCACAACCTGGCCAGCGGCCAGAACTTGGTCTGGAACTCGGGCGTCGTGAACTCCGACCAGTCGTACAACATCCAGTACAGCGGCCCGGCGCTCACGTCCCGGACTCGCTACTACTGGCAGGTCCGGGTCTGGGACAACTACGGCAGCGCTTCGGCCTGGAGCACGCCCGCCTGGTTTGAGACCGCGTTCCTTAACCCGAGCCAGTTCCAGGGCGACTGGATCGGAGACCCCGATCCCCTGTCGCTCAACAACTCCGACTGGATCTGGTACCCGGAGGGCGACCCGGCCTCCCTCGCGCCGACCGCGACCCGCTATTTCCTGCGACGAGGTCGACATTCCGTCGGACGAGACTCTCTCCCGGGCGAACTTCCTGATCACCGCGGACGACCAGTGGACGATGTACGTCAACGGGACATTCATCGGGCAGTCCAACGGCCAGGCAAACGCGTGGTACGAAGGCCAAGAGGAGGACCTGACCGCTGACCTCCACTCTGGCGAGAACACCATCGCCGTCGCGGCGACCAACGACGGGGGCCCGGGGAGCTGGATCGGCACGCTAGGCCTGGAATACGCCGACGGAACGACCAGCAACGTGGTGACCAACGCCGACTGGCTGTCATCGACGACAGACCCGACCGGCTGGCAGAACCCCGGCTTCGACGACTCCTCGTGGGTCCCGGCGATGGATGTCGACTCCTACGGCAACGGCCCGTGGGGCAGCAACGTCACTGTCGGCAGTGAGCTGCTGCTGCGCAAGAATTTTGCGCTGGACAACAAGGACATCACGTCGGCGCGCGTCTACGTCTCGGGCCTCAGCTACCCGTACCTGTACATCAACGGGCAGTCGGTCAGCAATGACAAGCTCGACACCGCCCTTACCGACTACAGCAAGACCGTCGATTACTCGACCTTCGACGTCACGAAGCTGGTGCATTCGGCCGCCAACGAGATCGCTGTGGCTCTTGGCAATGGCTTCTACGCCGCAGGAGCGGACGACTATCCGTCCACCAGCGAGCCGTGGCAGCCGGCCCAGCCCAAGCTCAAGGTCGAACTGGACGTGACCTACGCCAACGGCACCTCCACCCAGGTGGTAACCAACCCCACGTGGCAAGTCGCGACCGGACCCACCACGTACAACTCACCGGCGGCCGAGGTCTACAACGCTCTGCAGGCCAAGCCCGGATGGACGCGGGCGGGTGGCAGCGACACCGGCTGGGTCAGTGCCACGGCGCTGTCAGCGCCCACCGGAACGCTGAGCGCGGACCTGATCCCGCCGGTCGAGGAGACCTCGACGATCAAGCCTTCCTCGGTCACCGAGCCAATCGCGGACACCAAGGTGTACACGTTCCCGATCACCACGTCCGGGTGGACTCGGATCACCATGCAGGGCACTCCCGGCACCGCGGTCGCCATCGAATACTCCGAGAAGCTCAACTCGGACGGAACGGTGGCGTCGGAGGGCAACGGCTCGTCCGGCCAGACAGACACATACATCCTCGGGGGAAGTGGCCCGGAGACGTACCAGCCCGAGTTCGGCTGGAAGGGTTACGAGTATGTCGAGGTGACGACCAACTCCTGCCCAGCGGGTCAGGCGACGCCGTGTACCGTGCCGCTGCCCAAGATCTTGTCGATCACTGGGGTCGTGGCGCACACGGACCTGGCCACGTCGGGTAACTTCACCAGCTCGAGCAGTCTGCTGAACGACTATCAGACCGCGCAGGCGAACACCGTTCTCAACAACCAGTACTCCTACGGCAGCGACACCCCGGTGTACGAAAAGGGAGGCTGGACCAACGACAACGGCGACTACTCGGACTCGGAGATAGATAACTTCGACGCCGAGGCCTATTACAACCACATGATGCAGAACTTCGACGATTCGCAGGACCCGGCGGGCAACATCGGCGTGCTGGTCCCGACGCCGCCTGGCGACGACAACGTCGACCCGCTGTGGGGTGGTTCATTCCTGCTGATCGAGTACAACCTGTACTTGAACTACAACGATCTCCCCGAGATCCGCCAGGACTACAGCAATATGGCGGCCTACATCAACGACATGGAAAGCATCATCGAGCCGACTGGCTACATTTACCAGGGCACGACGTACGGCGACTGGTCGGTTCCCAGCAACGATCCCAACCCGCCCTCCAGCCAGATGCTGGGCTCCATGTTTCTCTACCGGGAGACCGAAGACCTGTCCATCATGGCCGCGGCGATCGGCAACACCTCCGGTGCGAGCGAATATGCCAGCCTCGCGACCGACATCCGCACGGCCGTCAACAACGAGTTCTACGTCCCCGCCAGCAATGAGTACATCGACCCCGTCGGGCTCGACTCTCACGCGCTGGGCGGACCGAACGGCGTCATCACCTCCACCGCCTACGACCAGACGGCCAACGTGTACGGTCTCGCGTTCGGCCTGGCTCCCGCCGGGACCGAGCAGGCGATCGCGGCCGGCCTGGCCGCCAACGTCACCGCGGACGGGAACCACCTGGCCACCGGGGCCAACGGATCGAAGTACATCCTTCCGATGCTGACCGATTACGGATACGGCAACCTCGCCTACCTGGTCGCCACCAACCCGACCGCTCCCGGCTGGGGACAGTGGTTCCTGCAGTGCGGTGCCACCACCATGTGGGAGGCGTGGGAAGACAGTTCGTGCGACGTCGCACGGTCCCATGACCACGCCTTCATGGGAACGGTCGATGACTGGCTGTTCTCAAACGTCGGGGGGATCCAGTCCACCTCCCCCGGCTTCCGCACGGTTTCGATCGACCCTTCCGCGGTCGAGGGCCTGACCCACGCGTCGGCCTACGAGACCAGCCCGCTGGGACGCGTGAGCTCGAACTGGACCCACAACGGGACTAGCTTCAGCCTCACGACCCAGGTCCCGGTCGGCTCGCGGGCGACGGTGTGCATCCCAACCTCCAGCGCCCAGTCGGTGACGGAGAGCGGGAACCCGATCGCCCACGCTAACGATGTCACCGTAATCGGCATGCAGGGCTCGTGCCTGCAGGTGCAGGTCGGATCGGGGACCTACAAGTTCCGCTCAACGCTGTCCTAGCCTTTAGCTCAGCAAAGCGTAGAAGAAGCACCGCGGCACTCGCCGCGGTGCTTTTTCACGTTCTACAGGGGCCATCGGTGGCCCACCGCTGGGGGTATGCCGCTATCGATGACCCATCGCTGGGGTCGCGAAGCGCACTGGGGTGGGTCGCGCCGGAGGTGGGTACCCGACTACGGGGTATGTTGTGTCAAATGGCATATAGAACAACTAGACAATTCGGGCTTATGTAACCTGCATAACAGCCGCATCGATGTATAATTATGCGGTTCAGGCTTCAGGTGGCTTGACGCTGGGTGAGGGGCTAAGCTACACAGTAACCTCATTCCTCATTCATTACTGGTCAGGGGCCTTATGCGTAATAGCGGCATACGATCCGAATGCATAACAATGCGCCCACATGACCATATCGGGTGGATTTTTGATGACGCGGAGGGGTTTGACGCCATCGCCATGCCGTTCCTGGCCGCTGGGGCGGCGCGCGGTGAGCAGATCTTCTACATCGCCGCAGATCCCGGAGCCTCGGTCACGTCCCGGCTCGCCGCCCTCGCCCCGCATGGCGTCCACACGGCCAGCATCGCGGAGGTGTACGGGTCCTCGGGGGTCATCGACCCGCAGGCGGTACTCGCGTTCTTCACCTCCGTTTTCCTCAACGTGCTCAGCGACGGATACAGCGGGCTCCGGGTCGCCGCCGACAACACTCCCTTGGTCACGGGAGACGCGGGGCTGACGGCCTGGTACCAGTGGGAAATGATGGCCGACCGTTTCATGGCGGAGAATTCGGCGAGCGCCCTGTGCGCTTTCAACGGCTCCAAGGTCGACGTAAACCGGCTGCGGCACCTGGCCACGCTGCATCCGCTGTCCTCCGACAGCAGCCCGCAACCCCAGTTCCGCATGTTCGCCGACCAGAATGGCCTGCGGCTCGAGGGCCAGATCGACTCCTACGCCATCAGCCAGATCCCGCTGGCGCTCGAGGCACTGCCAGCGGAGACAGCCGTACTGATCGACCTGGCCAGATCCCGGCTGACCCGTACGTTGGTAGCCGATCTGCGGGACCTGCGGGACACCGGGGTGACCATGACCATCCACGGTGCGGCGCTGGAAGACCTCGACGCACTCGCAGGTGCGAACCTGACGCCAGGGGGCGAGCACCTCATCATCCAGCCCCTCGGGTGACTATCCGCCAGCCGAGAACCTGTCCGGAGCGTGCCGTCGGCTGGCCGAGCAATCCGGTCAGGTAACGGCCGAGATCTGAGCTGGTGCTGGTGACGGCGACTACGGCAGAGACTTTCCATCCCGCCAGCTGGGCCCGCATCTGCGCGAAGTCCGGGTAGATCTGGTTCACCGGCAAGGTCGCGAGGTCGGCGATGTCGACGTGCGCCGACTCCGCCCAGAGCTGATTCAGGTACATGGCCTCAGAGCTCAGTCCATCGCCATCGGTAGCCGCTTCACCGGAATACGTGGGTCCCATGTAATAGCCGCCGACAATCGAGGCGGGCTGACCGGTGTCAGCCTGCCAGCGGAGCGGTTCGGTGAACGTCGACAACGGGATAGGAACGACAAGGACGTGTGCGCTGGCCGGCAGCCGGAGCGCATCGAATGTCGCGGTCCAGCCCGTCGGTAGCGCTGTGACGGACGTGGCCGGCAACGGCATCGCCAACAGCGGGACGATGGCGATCGCGGCTAGTGAGGTAATAACCTGATCTGCTCGTGGCCATCGCTTGCTGGCCGCATCGAATCCGAACGCGAACGCCGCCGCGGCCGCGCCATCGGCGACGATAGAGAACCGGTCGGGCAGCACTGACCCGGTGACCGGAAGCGTCTGCAGCCAGTACCACGGGAGCTTGATCGCTTCATGCTCGTGACCGCCCGCCAGCAGCGTCCCGCCCAGGGAAAATACGGAGAGCAGTACGAACGCCGCAACAGTCACGCGGACCGGGAGCAGCCGCCAGAACCGTATCGCCACAACCGCGAGCACGACGAGCATCGGCCAGCCGAGATAAGCGAGGTATTCGGGGAGCCGACCTTGGAAGTTCTCGGCAAACGCGGCACTGCTCCCCGTGTGCAGCAGCAGGTATGACGACGGCTGGACGAAGCCCGCCAGGTCGTTCTTGTAGTAGTCCGCGGTGAACGGGCTGTTCAGCTGGCGCAGTGGCCCGAAGAACTGCACCCACAACGGATAGCCCGCGATGACGCCGGTCACGCCGATCGCCGCGGCTAGCCCGGTGAGCGTGTCCCGGACCCTGCCCGCCACCGCACGCGGGCGGGAGACCGCCACGACCGTCACCATGATCACCACGGCGATTCCGGTGTCGAATAGCAGTTCTTCGGTGATGAAGATCTGCGCGGCCGTCAGCACTCCCAGCCAGGCTCCGCATCGCGCCGCCGCCCGCACCCCACCCGCCGCCCCGTCCCCCCTGCACCTGCCCCGCCCGGTGACCAGCCGCAACGCGAAGTGCGCGATCAGCGGCGGGATGACGGCGAACTGCAGATCATAGTGACCCAGGCTGGACTGAATCAGCGCTGGTGAGAATCCGTATACGAAGGCCCCGAGCGCGGCGGCCAGCGTGCTGACAGCCCAGCGGCGCAGTACGGCGAACATCGCGAACGCTGACCCGGCGAACCCTGCCGTCATGAGCACGGTAAGGCTGACTTGCGGGCCGGCCAGCAGTGTCACGGGGGCGAGCAGCGTGCCCGGCAGCAGCATGAAGGTGTTCCACATCACGCTAACGCCTTGCGGAGCGTTCATCCCGTCAGTCGTCAGGGCCGGCAGACGGAAATGAGCGATCGCCGCCGCATCGTACCGAAAAAACCAAGTGAATTGGTCGGAATCGTAAGGATTGCCAGCGACAATGCGGGACGCCGGGTCTCGCCAGAGCCACATCGTCACAACGACCGCAGCGAGCAAATAACACACTCCGGCCACCGCGAGCACGCGGCGCTCACCGCGTATGCGTATGGCCGTTGCCACGGTGGGCGCTTCGCTAGCCATGGACGAGGCCAACATAAGCCACAGCGTAACGATTTCCCATTGCCCGCCAGACGCTTTCGCCCGAACGAGAGAATGCCTTAATAAGTATTGCGCCCCGCGGTACGACCAAGAATACCGATGACCTTTAGTGATCGCATGAATACCATGAGTCATACTCCGTGATCCAGGATAGGCAGCACGGTTATTTTTTTATCATCGCATGCAACCCAGAGTGATTGATTGATCACGTTAACGCATATTCGCTGCGGCTCGGCGCCCATCACGCTACGATCTCAGCTGCATAACAGCAGACCTACCTGCGACGTTAGATATACGAAATGTTTTTTTCGAGAGAATTCCCAGGCCTGAGAACCGTCTGCGGAAGTGATTACGGCACGAACGAGATCTTCTGATTTCTTCATGCGCCGATCCCTAGTGGGTCTAATGTATCGCCAGAAGCGGGCATCACAAACATTAATGGAGGTGGACTAGATGCTCTTTGGGCACAGGTCTGCACGGCGCCGACGCGGAAGCAGGCAACGCTTTACGCGTATCGCGGTAGCCCTCGGTATCCCGATGGCGCTGGCACTGACTCTCGGGATCATCATCGCGGTCCAGAGCGGACACTCGAACAAGCTCGATCAGGCGGCCGCAGCGGCCAGCGCCAGTGCGACGCCGTTGGCGACGACGAGCACCGCCACAACGACGTCGACCAACGTCAACTGCGACATCATCATCCCGGCGAACCCCCTCACCGCGAAGGGCATGGCGACTCCGTACCAGCTCACGGGCACGGACGGTATGAGCCCGGCGGCGTCGGGCTGCCAGATGACCAACGCGGCCAACCTGGGCGCCTTCGTCCAGGCGACCATCCTGAACACGCAGACCGGAGCGCTCTCCGTCTACGACCCGCTGGTCATCACCGAGGGCACCACACCGGCGGTCACACCCACGGTGCCGACGCTACCGGCGCATTACATCGCGACGGTCGACATCGGATTCAACGGCACAGACCTGTTCCAGGTCGGTGCGACGGCCAACGCCCTCAGGCAGGGCGACTGCGTCAACGGCACGGCTGGATCGGTGTTCGGGCAGGTGTCGTTCTGCAACGGCATCAACTTCTTCAACGAAGCGCACGCGCTCGAGAACGAGGGCAAGCTGGTCGTGCCGAGTGAGGGCACCTCGGGCAAGATCGTAGCGACCGGCCTGCCGGGCAGCACCGGCCAGGAGTGCCTGACGACGCACAACTTCTCCCTGGTCGACCAGGACCCGTCGGACAACGTGACCACCATGTACCTGCTGAACCCGGCGACCGGCCAGACCGCGCAGGACACCACGTCGAACGCGGCCAACATCGCCGGGTCCACCTTGCTGGCCAACGGCAGTGACAACACGCTGCTCGACGCGTTCGTGGACCCGACCCTCGGCTGCACGCCGTTCCAGGCCCCCGACCTGGCCAATAACGACACGCCAACCAGTTCCCAGGCCATGGACGAACTGCTGTCGGAGAAAAACGACCTGACGATGAATGCGCTGGTGCCGGAGAACGACGAGATGGTGCTGAACGGCGCCGGCGCCTTCGACCCTCAGAAGGACGACCTGTACCGGGAAGAGCTCGGCATAGCACCGATCAACGGGACGAACCAGCAGACCTCGAGTCCGGCGATGTATTGCCAGAACATGGTTGACCAGACGCCGACGTTCCTGAAAGACAACGAGACGCTGTTGGCGACCGGACAGTCACCGGTGACGGCTGTGGGCGACAACCTGTTCACCTTCCTGGCGAACCGGCTGAGTATGTCCTTCACCAACCTCGCCTGCCAGAACTTCGGCCTTACCGACCCGGTCACCGTCACCCTCAACGGCGCGGGCGTAGCGGTTGCCGCAACGTTCAACACCACGCAGCAGAAGGCGACCAACACGGGCGCCGCGTCAGCGCCAGCTGAGGGACAGCGCAAGGGTCGCCCTCATCACGAGAGGATGAACCCGTCGGGGATGTAAGCACTCCTGGCGGACAGATGCCCGCATGAAGCTGGTGGTCCCGGCTTGGCCTGTGAGGCCGGGACCACCAGCGAGCGGCTCCGCGTAATTGACGTTTGGGTGGCTCATTCCTAATGCGGTAACACCGGAGAAAGGAACTCGGTCTCGTGTCTTCCCGCAGAGGTAATCGCCGGCTCCGCAAGAACCTGTGGCTGATCGCCGCCGCCGGCGGCGGCGTCTCGGTCCTGGTCATCGGCTACGCCAGCATCACCGCCCACCACAGCGGCAAGGCAGCCGACGCAGCCAGCGTCTCAACCTACGGCAACGGCACGCAGAACGGCTCCGGCGGCTGGGGCAGAGGCGGCTACATGATGATGCCCGCCCCCACCGGATCAGCACCGAACGGCTCGGCACCACAATCAGCCACCAACGCGGCCGCCACCACCAGCGAGAACTGGGCCGGATACGCAGCGGCCGCAGACGCGGGCACCTTCACCAGCGTGTCCTCGTCCTGGACCGAACCCGCGGTGACCTGCACCGCCACCAACACCTTCTCCAGCTTCTGGGTCGGCCTCGACGGCGACGGAACCAACTCCGTCGAGCAGACCGGCACCGAAGCCGACTGCGACGCCGGCACCGCCAGCTACCAAGGCTGGTTCGAGATGTTCCCCAACGCCCCCGTCTTCTACGGCAACACCGTCGACCCCGGCGACGCCATGAGCGCCACCGTCACCTCCGACGGCGGCGGCACCTTCACCCTCACCCTCACCGACACCACCCAGAACTGGACCCAGACCACCAACCAGACCTCCAGCACCGCCCAGCTCGGATCAGCCGAGATCATCGCCGAAGCCCCCAGCGACGGCACCGTCCTGCCGCTGTCCAACTTCGGCACCGTCAGCTTCACCAACGCCACCATCAACAACCAGCCAGCCGGCGACGAAAACGCCACCGCCCTGACCATGGTCTCCGCCAGCGACATCACCGAAGCCACCCCGTCGGCCCTCACCGGCGACAACGCCTTCACCGTCACCTGGGACAGCAACGGCACCAACACCACCGCCACCACACCACCCGCCACCGCCAGCGCAACCCCAGCCGCCACCACCACAGCACCCGCCGACAGCGGAACACCCACCGGACATCACCACCACCACGGCTTCTAGCCAGCGGCAGCCCGTCGGGGGCCCGCCCGTGCAGTTCTTCTGCCGGATGACAAGTAGACCCCGAAAAGGGATCTCAGGTGGGCGCATGCCAGCGATCGTTCCTGGTGGGTGCCGCATCACCGAGACTCTTGGAGCTGTCAAGAATTTAGTTGGTGTGTCGTGCCGAACCTGAGTGCGGTGGTGCATCCCAGGAGCGTGCGGTGCACCGGACTCATACCAGGCATAAGCCCCATCTCAGCCAGCCGGTTCGCGGTACCGGTTGCCAGCGATGGCCCATCGATGGTGCTAACGCGCTATCGATGGGCCATCGCTGGCGGTCGCCGGGTACCCCGAGCGGGAAACATCAGCCTCAGATTCAGCTCTGCACCGCAGGAACCCCAGGAGCGTCGGCCAGGAGAGCACTGAATGCCCAGCGGCGCGTCCCTCAGCACACAAGCCACCGCTGACAGGCCCGAACATTACCCGGAGGCCCAGGGCGGGATGCCTCCCGGAGACTACGGACCCTGGGGCGGGCGGCCGCGCCAGCTTCATGAGCACCAGTAGCACCAAGGCCATGGTCCGTCGCGCCGATGTGACCGCAGTGGGAGGGAGCGCCGGGCAAACTCATGAGCTGGGGCTAGCCAACGGTTCCCGCTAGGAGTTGCCGTCGTCTATCTGCGTGGCGATTGCGAGCACCGTGTTGATCGGGACCGCATAGCCAACGATGTCGAGGCCGGTCCCCGAACCCCCGACAATGATGCCGATCACCTGGCCGTTCAGGTTGACCAGCGGCCCGCCGATCGCCGACGGCATCGCAGTCTGCAGCACCGATGCCATCAGCCCGCTCCTGGTTGTCTTGCCGACGTCGACGGTCGTGTTCAGGCTGGCCAGGGTGCCGACATCGATGGTCACCGCGTTCTCCCGGCCCGTGGTGCCGACCGCGGTGTCGTAAACTTGGCCCCGCGCATGATAGGAGGACTCCCTGGAGGCTTCCGCGCTCTGGACGATCGTGGCCGAGTTCCCGACCTGAACGGTCGAGAACTCCCGCCCATTCCCACCCTCCATCTGGAGCAGCGCCAGGCCCGCCGCCTTGTCCACGCCGATCACCTTGGCCTTGAAGGTCGCGCGGGAGATGACGTACTCCGCGGAGAGGTTCGCCGCACCCGCGGAGGGCTGGTACGTGGTCAGCACCTTCCCCGATTCCGTGAGCACCAGGCCGATCCCGACCGAGGTCCCGCCCGACAGGACGTGCACCATGCCAAGAGCCGTCGACTGAAGGATGTTCTCCTGGTTGTCCTGAGCGGTGAGGTCATCGTCCTCGATAAACGCGTTCTTCGCCGTCGACGGCTTGGGAATCGCCGACAGAATCACCGTGTCACCAAGCCCCATAGCCCGGCCGACGCCGAAAGCGAATCCCGCCGCGAGGATGACCGCCGCCGCGATCGCAGAGAGCCTGAAGCGCTTGTTCTGCCAGGCTTCCGGGACAGCCTGGCCGGTCTTCGCGGAATCACTCGCGTCCGCGTCGCTTTCCGCAGGCGTGCCCTGTCCGCTTTCGTCCACTTCCTGAACATGCATCGTCTGGCTCCTCCTCACAGTGCCCACCCCCCGGAAGGGTTCATCAACTCGTGGTCACCACGGCCCGCGCGCTGTCCGCTCACGGCGCTTCCGCGGTGGCGGTCGCCGTCTGCACGGAGGTGTTGAAGGTCGCCGCTACCGTCACGCCCGCACCGTTCCGTTTGACCGCGACGGGATTCGTCAGGTGGAAGTGCTGGCAGCCAAGGTCGGTGAAGGATAGGTTCAGCTCGTTCGCCATGAAGGTGAGCAGGTTGTCACCTACCGCCGTCGCCGGCGACTGACCGGTGGCGAGCAGCTTCTGGTTGGCCGACAGGAACGGCGTCTGGATATCGACGAGGTTCTGGCAGTACATCTCCGGGTCGCTGGTCTTATTGTTCTGGTTGCTGACCGGCGCCTGGCCCAGTTCCCCCCGGTACAGGTCGGTCTTCGCCGCATCGAACTCGTCGTCGCCGCTGCGCACGATCGCGGCGCTCTCCGGCACCAGCGCCGCGATCTTTGGCTGATACGCGCCCGACAGTATCTCGTCCAGCGCCTGGGAAGTGGTCGGCTGGTCGTTATTGGCCAGGTCAGGCGCCTGGTACGGGGTGCACCCGAGAAGCGGATCGAGGTACCGGTCAAGCATGGTGCTGTCACTGCGGCTGAACAGCAGCCTCGGCCCCGCCATGTTGCCCGCGTTCGACGTGGTGTCCTGCGCCGTCTGACCGGTGAGCGGGTTGAGCAGGTACTCGGTGGTCACGTTGTTGCCCACATCCTGGCCGGTCACCTCGAAGTTGCGCGTGACCGGGCACACCGTGCCCGTGCCCAGGTCCCCGCCCGACGCGATGATCTTGTCCGAGGTACCAGGGGACGGCACCTTGAGCCGCCCGTCCCGCTCGTCCTTCTGCACCGCGTTGAAGAAATTGATCCCGTTGCAGAACGACACCTTCCCGAAGATCGACCCCGTCTGGCCGTTGACGCAGCCGGCATCCGCGAGCGTGGTCGGCGTCGCCCCCACCTGGAACAGGTCCTTGCCATTGAACGCGAAGTCGATCGTCACGACCGCGTTCGCCGGAATCTTCGGCACCGAGGGCACCACGGCCGGCCTAGTGCCCTTCGTGACCACGAGCGGGTCATAGACCGACAGCACCCCGGTAGTCGGGTCCAGGATCGTGGCTTGGACGAAGGCCCCCAGCTTCGCCGCGTTCGCCATCTCGCACCCCGACTCCGCCGGGGTCCGGCTGCCCGTGCCTGTGAGCTGGTAGGGGGTTGCCAGGCCCTTCGCGGTGAGCGGGTTCGCCGGAACGATAATGTCACAGTTGGTATTGGTCGTCAGCGTCGTCGGAGTAGTCGTCACCGACGCCGGAATGCTAGCCGAGGGACTCGGGCTTACCGGAGTACCCAGAGCTATCTGCTCGATACCTGAGTTGCTCGAGCCCGCCTGGAACGCGAGCACCCCGCCGATCACCAGGCCCAGCGCCACCGGCACGGCAAGCTGGACCGCAATACGCGCGACGCCACTTCCTGGCAGGCGGCGTCGCCATGCGGGCCCGCGCCCGTTAGACACTCGATCCACCTCCGATGGCCGCCGTTTGCCCCTTGGAGGCATACGTTAGACCAGCTAGGCGGGCATGAGGCGCAATTTTGGAAGATCAACTGTTGCGGACTTCTAACGTCGCAGATAGAGCGCGCGTGATCGAAGCGTGATAACGGCGTGATGGCCACGAGATGCGCACCGCAAGCACCCAGGTTTCAACCTCCCGTTACCGAACGTAATTGGCCGCTCACGAATCCACAAGGACGGTCAGCCCATACCGGTGACGCGTGCCCCGTCGGCGATGTGCGGCTAGCTGCTCCGTTCGGCGGGCCGTAGGCGGCCCGCCGAACGGAGCAGCCTCCGGCCTCGTCATCTTCCGAACCGGGCGACGAAGTTCGCGGCGAACCTACCGACGCAGTCCAGCCTGGTGCAGAACCGGTCGCCTATGCCGACCGGCAGGGCGACGATCGCGGGGAACTTCTCCGGTGCCCGGCCGGTCTTAAGACGAGGGCACAGCTCGCGGCCTGGAAGCCAGCCGCCGTCGTCGCTGTCACCAGCCTCGACACGACATTCGGCCACTCCCTGAACGGCCCGCCAACCATCACCGCAGGTCAGGGCCTCGACTGGCGCCCCAGGCTCATACGGCGCGGATGAGCGCTCCGCGCATTCCCGTCAGGCGCCGAACCCGGCGCCTAGACCGCCGCGCCACGCTCATTCACACCGCTGATCGGTGCCAAATCAATAAACGACCTATCCGCAGCCATTCAGATGCAACACGTGTTTCAAGTCCTGCAGCCATTAAGATGCAACACGTGTTTCAATCTAGGAGTGTCCTTAATTTACGCGAAACAACATATTACAAGCAGCACAGGACTCTTGACAGTCATCCTATTAACATTTTACGCTCCTTCCACCTCGTAAGTATCGTCCCTCGCCAGCAGACAGGGGGAGCGGTCAAATCGAAAGGTCGAAGCAGCATGGGTAGTTTCAATTACGCGGCTTTCTTTCTCCTGGGCGTCGACTCACTGATCGCCTGCATCGTCACGGGACCGATGTTCATCAAACAGCGGCGTCCCGAGAACAGTGAACTCAGGTCGCCGGACGGGCACGAGCACTCATCACAGCGGAAGTGGTGGGTGATCGGGGGCCTCTCAGCCCTGACGGTGCCGTACGGACTTTCATACGGAGCCGGAGATGGAATCGGGTACCTGATCGGCACCCTGTTCCACTTCTCCATATCAGACACGCTCAGTTCAGTGCTCGAGACGACGCTGCTTGTCCTGCTCGGCCTCTACTGGATCGGGATCTACTTCGTCGCGAGGAAGATGCAGGCGTCGCCGGAGCTGCAGAAATGGTCGTGGCGGGGCATCTGGATTCTGCCGGTGGCCCTGAGCATCGACAACATGACCTACGGTGCGGTTACCGGCGTACCCGCTAACGCCTCGGTATGGGCCTCAGCGGGCCTGCAGGCCCTGGCGAGCGCCGGATTGGGCCTGATCGGCCTCGCGGTCGGAATCGGCCTCGCAATCCTGATTCCATCGCTGCGTACCCGGATGTACCGCACCTTTGGGGTCGTGGGCGTCGGTGTGATCGCCACGGCGGGGATCCTGCTCTACACCGGCTGGTAAGCCGATCGTACGCGAGCCCCAGTCCGCGCCTGCGGACTGGGGTAACTCACGTCAGCTGCATGGAGGTCTCAGTCAGTCGTGCTGCTTTGCCGACCTGACCGGCGGAAACTCAGATGACCTCTGCGCGTCATCTGGATAGAGTCGTGCTGTGCCAGAGTTGCAGCGCCTGCGAGCCGACCATGCCCCGGCGGTCCTCGCCTTCGAGCTGGCCAATCGCGGCTACTTCGCCACCTATATCTCGGACCGGGGCGATGAGTACTTTGACCGGTTCGCCGAGCGGCACAGCGCCATGCTGGACGATCAAGAGGCCAGTGGCGGCGCTTATCACGTGCTCGTCGACGAGGATGGCTCTGTCCTGGGCCGGTTCAACCTGTTCTTCTCCGGGGACGAGTCCGCGAATCTCGGCTACCGGGTCGCGCAGCACGTCGCTGGGCATGGCGTGGCGACCGCGACCGTCCGGGAGCTGTGCGGTCTGGCGGCGACGCGATACGGGCTGCGCACGCTCAAGGCGGCCACCTCCCGCGAGAACGTCGCGTCTCAGAAGGTACTAGCCAAGGCGGGGTTCGTCCCGGTCGGCCCGGCGGACCCGGCCGACATCGGCGGCAAGCAAGGCACCTGGTATCAGCGTGACCTGGTGCAGCCCCTCAGCAGTTCCTTACTGGTTCGCGGTCGTTGCCATAAGTTAGGGCGGCAGGGAGGAGCGGCACCACTGAGGGTGATCCCACGACTACACTATTAAAATCACTAAGAGTGGCCCCCAGGCCACATCGCTGGAATTTTTCATGCGTAACTTCTTACCAGCTCATAAAAAGCCTGCGCTTGACTTTTGCCAAGTGGTATAAGTACGATCGGCGTTCCATCAGGCCTCCGTCCCGCATACGTATAAGGCCAGGTAGCCGGTCCTTTTTTTCCGGAACATCGAACCCGCGGGGCCGATCCGCCGTTTAATGTGTGTTACCTCCTCGTGATGCGAGGTCAACCCGCCACGGTCGTGGCGGTCACTCCAGGTGGCGAAGGGTCGGGAACATGCTCAAACTGCTGGCCTTTACCCTGCCCTTGTGTCTGGACACCTTCGCTGTCGCATTCGCCGTTCTGGGGGAAATGCGGCTGACTCGTGCGCAGCGGATGCGCGTCGTCGTGCTGCTCATCGCGTTCGAGGCCGGCATGCCGCTGGTCGGGATGGCGCTGGGGGCGCCGCTGACTCACCTGGCCGGCAGCCCAGCCCACGTGTACATCGACCCCTACCAGATCGGCAGCCCGGCCGAGGCCTACCAGCTTGGCAAGGTCGACCGCACTCACCTGGCCGACACCGTAGACCTGACTTTCGTCGGCCGGTACATCCTCCCGATTGTCGTCCCGGTGGTCGTCGGCGCCCTTGGCATCCTGATGCTGGACGAGAGCCTCAATGAGGACGACGATGACGATGATGACGAGGCAGCTAAGGCGAAGGCGCTGGTGGCAGCGCGTGGCCTGTCCGTCATCGGGCTCGGCATTGGCATCAGCCTGGATGAACTGGTAGTGGGCTTCACGCTCAGCTTCACCAGTCTGCCAGTGCGTGACGTCATCACCGCCATTGTTATCCAGGCGTTCCTGGCCATCATGATCGGCCAGCTCCTCGGCCGGAAAGCTCGCGCTGGAAGCCTCGGGGTCAGCTCAGAACGCATCACCTCCGGCGCCAAGCTGACAGCGGGCGGCGTGCTTGTCGCGCTATCGGCCGTCCTCCTGGTCGGCCCTCCGGTCGCCACCCACCTCCTCCCCCACTTCATCCACCATAAGGTCGCCCACTATGTGGCACCTCCGGCAGTCAGCACCGACCAGCCGTGAGTCACCGCCGGAGATTATCGCTTGGTCATCCTGGATGCGGAGAAACCAGCGGCCGACTGGCTGCTGCTCCTGGCGCAGTTGCCGAGCTCGCCGTCTAGCGCGCGGGTCGCACTGTGGCGCCGGCTGCGCGCCATCGGTGCGGTGGGCATGCTGAACGGCGCCTGGGTGCTGCCACATACCGCAGCGCATGCGGAGTTCTTCGAGCAGATGCGCGAGACGGTGCACCGGCAGGGTGGGACGGCTTTCGTGTTGGCCGTTTCGGCGCAGCCTGACGTGAACGAGACGATTGTCCGGCGCTTCCGTGCCGACCGCAGCCGGGAATACGATGAGTTCGCCGAGCGCGGCGCGGCCCTTCTCGATGAGATCGGCAAGGAGACCGGGGCAGGGAAGTTCACCTTCGCCGAATTGGAGGAGGGCGAGCAGGATCTGGAGAAGCTGGCGCGCTGGCTGACGAAGATCCAGTCACGAGACTTCTTCCCTGACGAGCGCTGGCCTCAGTCGGCCGAGACGCTGGAGCGCTGCCGCGGAACTCTCGAGGGCTTTGCCTCCGCGGTCTACGCGGCCGAGGGAGTGCAGGCACCAGCCGAGGATGCCCGCTCAAAGGGGGCGGGTGACTCCGCGCCCACGCCAGCGCGACCAACGGAGCCGTCAGGCGGCGACCCACTGCTGCGCCCTGAATGAGGCCGCCCGACCTTACCAAACGCAGGGCCCCGGCGAAATCCCCGGAATTCGGATTCACAGATTCTTGCGAGATTATGAACAAGCCCGCGCTCACACTTACCAGTGACATAGACGCAGCTAGTGTTTTATACGGCTAGGTGGCCGGTCTTTTTCCGAAACACTGAGCCTGCCTGGCCGGTGCCATCTCCTCGTGAATTGACGTTTGGGTGGCTCATTCCTAATGCGGTAACACCGGAGAAAGGAACTCGGTCTCGTGTCTTCCCGCAGAGGTAATCGCCGGCTCCGCAAGAACCTGTGGCTGATCGCCGCCGCCGGCGGCGGCGTCTCGGTCCTGGTCATCGGCTACGCCAGCATCACCGCCCACCACAGCGGCAAGGCAGCCGACGCAGCCAGCGTCTCAACCTACGGCAACGGCACGCAGAACGGCTCCGGCGGCTGGGGCAGAGGCGGCTACATGATGATGCCCGCCCCCACCGGATCAGCACCGAACGGCTCGGCACCACAATCAGCCACCAACGCGGCCGCCACCACCAGCGAGAACTGGGCCGGATACGCAGCGGCCGCAGACGCGGGCACCTTCACCAGCGTGTCCTCGTCCTGGACCGAACCCGCGGTGACCTGCACCGCCACCAACACCTTCTCCAGCTTCTGGGTCGGCCTCGACGGCGACGGAACCAACTCCGTCGAGCAGACCGGCACCGAAGCCGACTGCGACGCCGGCACCGCCAGCTACCAAGGCTGGTTCGAGATGTTCCCCAACGCCCCCGTCTTCTACGGCAACACCGTCGACCCCGGCGACGCCATGAGCGCCACCGTCACCTCCGACGGCGGCGGCACCTTCACCCTCACCCTCACCGACACCACCCAGAACTGGACCCAGACCACCAACCAGACCTCCAGCACCGCCCAGCTCGGATCAGCCGAGATCATCGCCGAAGCCCCCAGCGACGGCACCGTCCTGCCGCTGTCCAACTTCGGCACCGTCAGCTTCACCAACGCCACCATCAACAACCAGCCAGCCGGCGACGAAAACGCCACCGCCCTGACCATGGTCTCCGCCAGCGACATCACCGAAGCCACCCCGTCGGCCCTCACCGGCGACAACGCCTTCACCGTCACCTGGGACAGCAACGGCACCAACACCACCGCCACCACACCACCCGCCACCGCCAGCGCAACCCCGGCCGCCACCACCACAGCACCCGCCGACAGCGGAACACCCACCGGACATCACCACCACCACGGCTTCTAGCCAGCGATGTCAGGAACTTAGGAGGACTCGGGCGGCGGCCTGGAGCACCGTCGCACCGATGTGACCCGCGGCTACCCGGCAAGCAACATATGCACGGCCTCCGCCAGGTCCGCGCAGCACAGATCAGCGTCGGTTCGCGCTGAGCCGGTGTGGGGCAGCCCTCGCTCGATCAGGACGGTACGCAGTCCCACCCGCCGCGCGCCCCGGAGTTCGCTGTCACGGCCGTCGCCGACGAACACCGTCTCACCGGGAACGGCGTCGAGCGCGTCGAGGGCCGCCCGGTAGATGCGGGGATCCGGCTTCAGGACACCAAGCGACCAGGACATGACGGTCACGCTTACCCTGGCCCGCAAACCGAAGATATCCAGCAGCCGCTCGGAGTGGCTGGCCGCGTTCGAGACGATCGCCAGGCGGACACCGGCGGCCCCCAGGTCATCGAGCGCCGCGAGCGCCTGCGGATCGGGTGCTATGCCCGCGTAGAGCGCAGGCATCTGGTCGCGGACGACCGCGGCCACCAAGTCGCGGTCACGTGGCTGGCCCGCATCGCGGCAGGCCAGGCAGACCCTCGTCGTCATGTCTGGCACCTGGCCGAGCATCGCGGCCTGCCCGAGGGCCCGGTAACAGGCGAGCCAGCACTCGTGGCTCACGCCGAGCTCGGCCGGCACCGCGCGGTAGAAAGAACCGCCTGGTGAGGCGTGAACGAGCGTGTCATACAGGTCGAGCAGGACAGCCCCCGGCCGACGCCGCGTCCGCCCGCCAGCGACGGGCATCATGCCTGCCCAGAAACACCATCAGCGACGGGCCAGGGGTGGCCGCGAGGGTCGGAGTAAAACCGCAGCAACTCGCTCACGTCCTCCGCGTTTACCAGCCCCGCCTGCTGAGCGCTGGCCAGGACCTGCGGGTAACTCGTAATCGCCCGGACCGGCCAGTGCGCCAGCACCGCCCGCATCTCAGGGAAGTTCCAGTTGGCGATGGACTGGACACCAGCTATCCGCAGGCCGGTCTCGGCGCGCAACGCGATGATCGCCCGTGCGGTGCTGCTGCCGCTCGCGACCACATCCTCGATGATGACGGCGCGGGCACCCCCGGCGGGCGCGCACTCGACAACCGGGCCGCCGCCGGTGCGGGACTCAGGACGCACGTAAGCCAGCGGCAGATCAAGACGCTCGGCGACCGTCTTGGCCCAGGGAATCCCGGCATGAGCCACGGCGACGATGTAGTCCGCGTCGGGGTAGGAGGTACGGGTGGCCGCGGCCAGCGCATCGTCGACGAGACGGCGAAAAGCGGGCATCGTGTTCAGACGACGGCAGTTGCAGCCGCACGGAGCCACGATCCCGGACTTCCATCGGTACCACTGATCTCGCGGCGTCCGCATGTCGACGGTGAAAGCCGCCGACGCGACGAGCGCGGCTGCGACGGGCTGCGCATGCCGCTCATCTATCATGCCGGTGAGCTGATCCGGCAGGGCATCTGGGGGACAGTACATGTCGGATCCTCGGCTAGGCGGGCTGACGGTGTCTTGGCAGCCCGTCACCGGTCAGACGACCGCGGCGTCTTCGCAGTTCCGCGCCGACGAACGCGTGGCTCGGGGCGTAGGGGTCCATCCGCGCGTAGCCGTCCCGGAGGCTGTTTCTGTGCAGGTCCCTGATGAACCAGTCTGGCATCCGGGCGAGGAATCGCGGCAGGTCACCGTGGTTCGCCGGGTTGAGGACAAATTTGCACACGCGGACGTTACCGGCGAAGTCGTCATCTTCCACGATCCCGGCCAGGTCGTCGAGCGTTCTGATGGCCGCGTGGTTGAGCGCATCCTCCTGGGTCGGGTCGAAATAACCGCTGGCCGGGTCGGCGAACGAGGCGATGTAGAGGAAGGTCCGTGCGGCCAGGGGCAGTTCCTCGCTCGCGTGCGTCAGGTTGCGCTGGTGGGCGCCGGTCACCCGGACGTCATCGACGACCAGCAGGTGGGCGTCACGAACATCCGCCAGCGAGAACCGGCGGAACGACAGGACGTTAGCGGTCATGCGCTGGTCCCTGGCCCGGGCCGGAAGCGTGCCGTAGTCGCCCGCGGATGTGCTGGCGCGGTATATCTGGATCAGCGGGACGGGGGGAAGCCCGTACCGGGCCCGGGCAGCGTTCAGCACCGGCCGCAACTCCCGGGCGAGCGCGGTGGCCGCGGTAGGGACGTGACTGTAGGGAGAGGAAGTCATTACCAGCCGCGGCACGCGGAGCAATTCCGGATGACGGTCATCGAAGGCCGCGCCCAGGCTCCGGGCGAAGACTTCCGTGGCCCCGAGCGAGCCGTACTTGTACCTGCTGTAGAGCGCGGCGCTGAACGGCGGGGAACCGCTCCCGTCGGTGACCGGGAGGGAGTACAGAGCGAACTCGCGAGTCGGGATGGGGCGTGTCAGGCCAGGCACCTTTCGCTCGTCTGTGGCGGTTGGCAGTGGCGCGCTAGCATGATCCACTTGCATGCGAACTTAAATCAGCCACCAGTAGCTGTCAACAGTTCTCGGCGAACTCTCAAGCCTCAATTCTGAGCCGTCTTCCGGGCGACAGTGATGCTTGACCAGATTGGCACCGCGACCTGCTGGTTGTAATACGTGTTTCGTTGGCGATGACGTTCTCGACATGAAACAGGCGTTGCATCTAAATGGCAGCAGATGGCTACGACCTGCGGACCGCCGGTGCGATCGCCATGGTGAGCGGGGCGTGGGTGGCTGCACGGCTCCTTACGTAGAGTCCTTCGAGCAGTCACGGTAAAGCAGCACGATCGGATTAGTTCGCCGAACGCTGCGCCGCTTTTCTCGATGAAATCGGCCGGGAGTCAAATGCAGTGGAGTAAACGTTTGCGAATGGCGCGGACGAGCGGGTCGGACTGAGCACCGTCGTTTGGCGGCACGCTGCCTACGTCCCAGAAGAGGCCCGCCATCAAACCCAAAGCCTCACGGGCCAACGGGGCCAGCAGATGCTCGTCGGGGGCGTGCTGGGCGCAGGCCGGGTAGGAGTGCGGGATCCATACCGTTGGCATACCGAGCGTGTCAGCGAACGCGGCGTTCGGCAGGCTCCCGCCTAGGTTCGGCAGCAGGGTCGGCGCCGACCCGGCGGTGCGTTCCAGCGAGGACAGGGCAAACCGGACCCACGGGTCCTCCGGGTCCGCGCGCGACGCGCGCATCATCGAATCCCACGGCTCGACGGCCACCATGCCGAACCCGTGGGAGTCCAGATGCGCGCGCAGCATCGTCTCGAGGGACGCAACATCGGTGCCAGGGACGAAACGCAGGTGGCAGAACGCGTGCGCGGATCCCGGGATCGTGCCGACCGGTACCTCCGGGTTGCCGGAGGACAGCGAGAGAACCTCCAGGGTGTTCCAGGCGACGATCCGTTCGGCGGGGGTCAGACCCGGTTCACCCCAGTCCTCGTCGACCAACGGGTCGCCGGGACCTCCCCCGACGGGGATGTCACGGAGCGCGGCACTAACCCAGGCCGGAGGCGATGGCGGGCGGAGCGCGGGGACCAGCACCCACCCACCTCCCCTCCCCCCTTCACCGGCCGTCGACCAGGCAGGACAGCGCGTTCGCCAACACCGTGGCCGGGTTGCGCAGCGCGCCGCCCCAGTTGCCCGAGTGGTAGGCCTGGTACCGGGCGATCTGAACCTCGGGACCGACGTCCCTAGCGACACCGATGTCCCATCGCTGGCGCTACGGCAACGTTCCAGAATAAGGTGATTTTCCGGCATGTCGCAGGTGGCTTGCGTGCTAGGGGTGCGCGTCGCCGCGTTTCCAGCGTTCTTCCGGCCGGGACACCCGGGGGATACGTGGTGCAGGGTCCGGGTGAGGCTGATGTTGCCTGTCCGGCTCGCCCGGCGGTGCTATCGGTGGCCCACCGCTGGTGCTATGGCGCCAGCGGTGGGCCACCGCTGGGGCTGGCGCCGCGAACCAGGCCCGCACAGCTGGCTGGTATGCGGCGTTTGCCCCAGTGTGCGCTTCACGGGCGCGACACGCCGCAAACTCATGTTGCTCTGGAACGCTGCCTACAGGCCCATCGATGGGACATCGGTGGGGTCGCACGGTGGCCGGGCGAGGATCCTTACTGGTCAGTAAGGTATTTCCCAATATGCCTGCTTCGTCCGCGTTGCCCGGGGTAACATTCTGAACCATTGTGACGCATATCGGCTTCGTAATCCGTGATCGTTACCGGCTAGACGAACCGATCGCCGCGGGAGGCGTCGGACAGGTATGGCGCGCTGAGGATCTCGCGCTAAAACGCCGGGTAGCGGTAAAAATGCTCCGTCCGGAGTACGCCGAGACCGACACCGTGGTGGCTAGGTTTCGCGCGGAGGCATGGCATGCCGGCTCGCTGAGCCATCCTGGCGTCGCCCAGGTCTACGACTACGGCGAGGCAGGCGCTCCGTACCTGGTGATGGAGCTCGTGGACGGCCCCTCGCTGGCCGAGCTGCTCGACTACGGACCGCTTGATCCGCTCCGCACCGCCGACGTGATCGCACAGGCCGCCGCCGCACTCGACGCGGCGCACCGGGCCGGCGTGGTACACCGCGACATCAAGCCAGGCAACCTGCTGCTCAGGAATGACGGCATCCTGAAGATCACCGACTTCGGGATCGCCCACGCTATCGGGTCCGCCCCGGTGACGGATCTTGGCATCGTGGTCGGAACCGCGGCCTACCTGGCGCCAGAACGCGCGGCCGGAGCGTCCGGCTCGCCATCCAGCGACCTGTACTCGCTGGGCATCGTCGGTTACGAGTGCCTCACCGGCCACCCGCCGTATGACGGCACCCAGGCCGATGTCATGGCGGCGCACCTGCATCAGCCGCTCCCCCCGCTTCCCGGCTACGTGCCGACCGGGCTGGCGGACCTCATCGTGCTGCTCACCACGAAGAATCCGCAGTCACGGCCGGACGACGCCGCCCAGGTGGCCGAACTGGCGGCCGAGATCCGCGACGCGCTCGCCGCCGGTGGCGATCTCCCCACCGTGCCCGCCGTCTCATCGGAGACGATGATGGACGTGATGGGCGGGGCTACTCGGACCCGGCGCTTCCGGCGACGGCACGGCCTGGCGGCGGCCGCGGCCGCGAGCGTGACGGCCGGGCTGGCGGGCTGGCTGATACCGGCCATGCTCAGCACGTCGAGCCTGCCTCCGGCGCGGGCTGATACCGGGCATTCACCGTCATCGTCCGCCTCGTCGATCGCGACCCAGCGCACGGTCAAGATCGATGTGCACTCGCTGATCGGGCAGCAGGTGAACACGGTCCTCGATCGGCTGCGCGCGCTTGGGCTCCAGCCGCTGCTCGAGTGGAAGGCGAACGGGACGCTGGCAACCGGCACCGTTGTGGGCGTTACCCCCAGCGGGACCGTGTCAACGGGCAGCTCGGTCGTGGTCCTCGCCGCGTTCCAGCCGGGGGCGTCGCCGACACCCGCCGCCTCCGCCAGCAGCACTCGCGCCAGCACCGGCGAGACAACGACCTCGCCTAAGGCGTCCAGCCCATCGACCCCGTTCTGGTTCGCCGAGTTCGAGCACGACGAGCCCGAGCCCGACCCCGAGCGCGACCAGCTCGAGTTCGTGCGTGATTTTCTGCTTCTTACCGAGGAAACACCGCGATCGAGGCGGTGAGGCTGTGCAGGAAGTTCCGGCCGCCGATCGGCCCGAACTCGCCGCCGCAGAAGAAGCCGGCGACCGGGGCGTCGCCGAAAGCTTGCGCCACCAGCCCGGCGTCGTGATCGGGCTCGCTGAACAGCCGGGTTCCGCGTCCGTTGCAGCTGAACAGCAGCGCCCCGGCGGGAGTCTCGCCGCCAAGCGCGGTGACCTCCTGCCGAAGGGCGCGCCGCAGGTCCTCGTCCGCTGACGACGCGTCCCTGATGTGGAACTGGACGGTCTGCCCGATCTGCACGTCGTCGCCGATCACCAGCGCCCCCGTATCGGCGTCACCGCCGAGCACGCCGCGGATCAGGAAGTCGCCCAGCGACTGCTCGGCGCGGTACTCGTCGATGACGATCCCGAGCTGGACCCCATGGGTCAGCAGTTCCTGCTCGCGCGCGCTCAGTTCGTCCGCTAGATCCCGCAGCCGCGCCCACGGCGACTTGCCACCGAGTGAATAGATAACGTTGTCTTCCGCCGACGTCACGGTGAACGGATCGCCCACCGGACGGCAGCCCTGCGACACCAGCGGATGCACCTCGGTATCGGACAGCCGCATTCCGACCGCCCCACCGGACCGCACCTTGCCGTTGTAGAACAATCGGCTCTGCTGCCGGGGTGATCCCGCGCTCGCCATGCCACCGATCACGAACGTCCCCGGCACATTCTCGTTGAGGTGCGCGAGCAGCACGTCGGCGGGGAAGCTGTACGGGTCGGCGATCATCAGGTGCGCCCCCGGATCGAACAGGTACCCGGCGAAGGCCCCGCCGCTTTCGGTGCGCAGGAACTCCATCTCATATGTCTCGACGGGTCCCGCGCCCGCGGCGACGAACACCGACACCGCGGGCTCCCCCTCGATCTCGCGCGCCCCGCCGATCACCGACTCGCCCACGCACCCGATCAGCGGCGTATCACCGACCACCGCCGTAACCCCCGCCAGCACCGTTTCGGCGTGCCGGTAGTACTGGGCAGATGCCATTATTACGCAAAACGATGGTGCCCCATCCCCCAGCGACGCCAGCGCTTCTCTAGCGGCCCGCTCTCCAGCGTTCCGGGCGTCCGCTCCCCGTACCAATGCCGCCGCCGCTTGCACGGAACCCACCCTACCTCTGCGTCGTGTCGGCGGCCGGCAGTGGCCTGATCAGCCGTGGCGCTCCTCGTCGTCGTGGTGGATGCGGTCCAGGCAGACCGCGATCGCGATGATGAGAGCGTCGTTCTCGCCAGGCGGTACGTCGACACCGTAGGTGTCACGGATGCGGAACCAGTTGCGCGAGATTCGCGCGACCACCCGGTGCCCGTCCTTGATCTCGAAGTCCTTGTCGATGATGTTGCCGATCGCTTCCCACTGCCCGACGCCGTGCACGTCGATGATCGCGCGGTGATGCAGAGGTGAGAACACCGCACGGTGCACCTTCGCGATCTCCCGCCCGTCGTGCTCGATTTCCATGGCGTCGGTGAAGGTCAGCAGCTTGTGCTTGATAGAGGCGAGCTTGCGCCCCGACACGTCCTCGAGCTCGAGGGTGTTCCGCAGCGACAAGATCTTGGCGTTGATGAAGAACGCCCGGTTGCCGTGCTCGTCGGTCACCCAGAAGTCGTCCTTGATAGAGAACAGTCGTTCCCTGACCAGATAGCGCATAGCGATTGAATCTACCCGGTTACCGCGTAAATAACGGCCGCGAGCAGTTCGGTCGCCGCGGCGACTAGCAAGCAGGTGGTCAGGGACCTGCTGGCGAGCAGTCCGGCGAGCGCGCTGCCCACGGCGAGGCCTCCGATCTTCAGGCTCGCGGCGGTGGTGAAGATCTGCCCGCGCATCGCCACCGGGGCTTCCCGGTGCCGCACCGCCAGCAGCGCGGTGAGCTGCGGACCGTCCCCCGCGCCCCCGACGGCGACCGCGAGCATGGTGAACCAGCCAGGTGCGACCGCCGTCGCGGCCATCGCCAGGCAGAGCACCAGAGTGCTGGCGAAGACGATCCGGTCGGGTGAGCGCGCGGGCCACCTGGCCAGGACCGAGTTGGCGATCAGGGAGGCCACCGCGACCGCGCTGATCAGCAGCGCTCCGCGGGCTGATGCGCCGAGCCGCTGCTGGCCAAGAACCGGGCAGCACACGATCAGCATCCCGATCCCGATAAAGGACACGACGGAGGTCGCGGTCGCCCGGCGCAGCCGGGGCCGCGCGAGGATCGCGGCGAACCCGTCGGCGAGCTGTCGCCGCACCGAAACCCCTGACGGCTCGCGGACACGCACGGCCCCCGGGATGCTCAGCGCGGCCGGGACCGCGAGCGCGACCAGCACGGCGGCGACTCCGGTCGCGAGCCGCGCACCCGCCAAGGCGGCGACCAGAGCGGCAAGCGCCGGGCCGGTCAGGCTCGCGGTGCTGAACGTGAGCCCGTCGAGCGCCGACGCACGGGCCAGGCCCTCCCCGCTCACCAGCCGGGGCACCTGAGACGTCCAGCCGCCCGCGACCGCCGGGCGAACAGCCCCGTAACGAGCGCGATCACGACAACGACCGGCAGGGCGAGCCGCCCCACGGTCGCCAGCAGCACGCCGATCCCCGTCGCGTACGCCCCAAGCGTCGCCGCGAGCACCCGTTCCGGCCGCGGACTGCGATCGATGAGCACGCCGAACGCCGGGCCGCCCAGCGCCGCCGCGACCGTCAGACCGGACAGCAGCGCCGATCCCATCGCCGCCGAACCGGTGACCGCGAACCCCAGCAACAGCAACGCGGGCCCGGACATCTCGTCCCCGGTCCGGGCTGCCGCCGCGCCACCGAGATAGCGTACGTAACGGGAATTCACCAAAAGACGTTACACTGGCCGGTATGCGATGGCAAGGTGCTCTGTCCGACGGCACGGCTCCTGACGGCACGGTTCCTGGAAACAGGGTTCCTGGAAACAGGGTTCCTGGAAACAGGGTTCCTGGAAACAGGGTTCCTGGAAACAGGGTTCCTGGAAACAGGGTTCCTGGAAACAGGGTTCCTGGAAGCACGGTGCACGACACCGCGCAGCGTGCCGCCGACATGCTGGCCGTCCTGCTGGCCGACGCACCGGATCAGCGCGACCGGGTCGTCGAGGTGCTTCGCGCGCACGGCGAACATGGGCCTATCGAGATCTCCGGCACGGATCTGGCGGACCTGCGCGCGGCGGCGCTCGAACTACGCGAGGTCTTCACCTCGGCCGACGCCGCCGAGGCCGCGAACCGCATCAACGTCCTGCTCGGCCGGCACGCCC
>CAVUOU010000012.1:0-172346 GCA_963743085.1 uncultured Actinomycetota bacterium | reverse complement strand
GCGCTGACGATCGCCTACCACGATGCATGAGGCCCATTCACAACGCCGATCATCTCGTCCGGCGTTGCACGGCCACGCACGCCGGGCCACGAGGGCAACGCCATATCGGCGGTTATCTCGTGCACGGGTATGACCGGCATCGCGGATGGTGACGATTCTCAAGCGGTGCCGGGTAGAAGTCTTAGTTCGTGTCCTGGCCGGGGTGATCCAGAATGGAGGGGATCGCGAGGACGTCCTCGCGGCGGGCGAGGCTGTGGTCGATGCACAGCAGGGTCAGCAGCTGGACCGGGCGGCCTGCCTGGGCGGCGGCTTGCATCTTGTGGTGCCCGTCGAGCAGGAAGTGGGCTAGCCCCCAGTGCGCCAGGTCCGGTTCGGCCGCATCAGGATGAGCGACGGCGGGCCGGCAGATATCCATGATCGCCACGGACAGGCAGGCGGGCACTTGCCCGCCGGACAGCCGTTCCGCGTAACCGGCGACACGGTTCTGGTCGTTCCAGCTCGGCGGCACCATCGGGACGACGAACTCGAACAAGCGGGCAGCCGGGCCGGCCCGGACAACCGCACCGCGGTAATAGGGAGTACGCGGATATTCCGGCAGCCCCCAGAAGTTACCGGTGCCCCAGGTGCGCACCTGCTCCGCAGAGAAGTAATCTCCTGTCCCGCCGGGGACCACCAGACGGGGCGTGATCTGCGTAAGCACTGGCAGGTACTCGCCTTCCGGCAGCAGGCCGCCAGCCGCCGCGACGATATCGGCATCCACGCCCGGCAGCCCGTCGCTGAGCCGGGCGCTGAGTTCCGCCGGCGAGAGCGTGCGCGCCGCTCCCGTCTGCCGCTGAAACAAGAAGGGACACGTCCCGCACCAGAAGCTCAGCTCAAACGCTTCCCGGCCATCGAGCATCAGGTACCGGTTACCAGGCCGCCCTTGCCGGTGCTCCCTCTCGCCGAACCGCAGCGGTGCGGCCGGACTGCCCAGCCGCACTGGGCCGGCGACAGCGATCACCCGGGACATATGAACATCGTGCCCCCAGTCCCGGCCCCGCGCACCCGGATAAACACTCCTGCGGTGCCTGCGGCCACAGCGCCTTCAACGAGGAGCGAAGCGAGTCCCCTTTCTGCAGCATCCACCGCCAACCACGCGTTGCCGCGACCGCAAACCCGCGGGATGCGCCATGCACGATCAGTCATAGGGCCAGAACTGACCCAGCAGCCCTCGAGCCATGCAGATCGCCGAATCTGCATTCCTACGCTTTTTCGACTTCAGCGAAACGGAGCGTGCATATCAGCCGTTTCTGCGCGTGCGGCGATGCGATGCTGTCACGGTGCATCGCCACCTGGTTGAGGCGCTTCCATCTGCGGCAGCACGCCGGGGCGAAGGATTAGTCCACCCCGGAGTGCCTCTACCGGCGCCCTTAGCCGCGCCTCTGCCAGATCCAGATGAGCCGAGTCCATGAGATTCTCCGGGCAGACCAAAAGGGTCGTCCCTGGGAGGCCTGACGGTCCTCCGGCCCCTCTCGGATCCACTACCGGGCCCGCTCAAGGCTGCCCGGTGCTTCACTCGGCGGTTGGCTCGTAACAAGGCGAGACGTTCGCAAACCGCGACGCCAGTCCTGAGATTACCGGTATCTCGCCGCGCTGTGTGCCCTACACGTCGGAGCCGTGCCGTCGGGGCTGCCAGCTGACGATCCCGCGGTCGCCACACACGCTTCCGCGGACGACGACGCAGTGAGCGCAGAGAAGCGGACCGACCGGTTACGCTACGTCTCTGCCTTCAGAAGATGCGTCGCTACCCGCTGAGCGGCCTTTTCCCCCGCCCGCTGCTTGACCAGGCCCTCCATGGCCGCTCCCCGGATGCGCAGCGTGGTGGCACCTTGGCCTGTAAAGCTCATCGTAACTGTGACCACGGCAGGGTTAAGGTTCATGGTGCCTGCTCCCAGGACGCCACGTACCATGGCCCTGCCATCGGCCGGGCGGGTCTGCGCAACGATCCGCCCGAGCGACCCCAGGAGGCTGGCCACGCGGACGTAAATCTCATCCAGGGGAACGGCCAGGGTCATCTCGATTTCATCAGTGTTCTTGGGTAGCCGCCCAGCCCATCTGGCCCCAGCGCCATCGCGGCCCGGCAACCGGGAAGGAAGCGCACGAGGGCCTCAACCTGTGGATTGGCAGATTCGCTGGCGCGTGCATACGCGCAGTCGACGACGCGTCATCTTTCGAGCAGTGCATCCAGCGCATCCAGAACGCGTGGCGAGCGCGTCTCGGACCTGTCCGGGGCGGATCAGCGACTGATCTCCTCCTCCGATCGCTGCCGGGAGCACCCGTGCTGACCGTCAACGACGCGACGGAGCTGATAGGCCGTAGCTTCCCGCAGACCAACGAGGCTGTAGCACGGCTCACAAAGGCCGACGTGGTATCCCAGGTGACAGTCGGCAAGCGGAACCGCACCTTCGAAGCAAAGGAAATCATCAACGCGTTCACCGATCTGGAACGGCAGCTCGCCAGCCCTGGAGGTGACACCCGCAGCTCTGAGCCGGGCAGGACGGTCCCACTCAGGCGCCCGCACTCCTTATTAAGGCTTATCCCATAACCCTTAACAAGGACCATGCTAGTTAAGGGTTAGCTTCCGGACGTCGGCGCGTAGATCTCGAGGGTGAGCAGGGTCGCCGGATCTACAGGCGCCGGTGCGCCGGGATCCGCGGCGATGGCCTGCTCCAATCGGCGGAACCCGGTCTCCAGCTCCTCGGGAGTGAACTGCGCAAGGGTCGAGTAGGTGCGCAGCCGCAGCCGCTGGAGCATGTCAGCACGGGTGCCGGAGGACGGCTCGGTGACCCGGCCGAAGCTAGCCACGCGCCAGCCGGCCGCGGTGAATGTCGCGATGACCTCAGGCAGCGGCTGGAACAGCGCGGCGTCGACCTCGTAACCGCGGGGGAAGTACTCCAGCCACCACCCTGACGGCGGGATGTGGTCGCTGAAATTCTCGCGCAGCAGCAGCCGGCCACCGGGCCTGAGCACCCTGGCCAGCTCCCGGACGGCCCGGGGCTTGTCCTGGACATGGTGCCAGGACAAGAACATAAGCGCGTAATCGGCGCTGCCGGACGGCACCGGCAGGTCCTCGGCCGAGCCTGCCGGGTACCGCACACCAGGATACGGAGACTGCGCTTGCGCGACCTCGCGCATCCGGACCGACGGCTCGATGCCGGTCACCGGCCCGAACGCTCGCGCCAGCGCGGGGGTGAACCTGCCCGTTCCGGAGCCGATGTCCAGCCCGGCTAGCGGGCGCCGCTCGGGCAGCAGGGCGGCGAAGGCGCTGATCCATGCCCGCAGCTGCTGCTCGGTGAGCGCGCGGCCGCGCGCGTAGTCCTGGTATTGCTCCGTGTCGTAGTCGATCCGCCTCATCGCAGCTCCCGCGTCAGCCGAGCAGCCTCTGCCCGATATATCGAATGGATATATCGGCACGATATTCTGTGTCACGTCGTGCCGCAAGCCCGGCGCCGGGCCTCCCCGCTGGCCTATCGAGCGGGCCTCTTGACGCTGCCCGAACCCGGCGTTATATCTGAGGCAGACATCCGATGAATTAACGTGATCACGCCAGACTGACGGTCATTTACGGCGCGCGTTTCGCGAGACATCTGATCTGGCTGCCTGCACTCGGAAAGGGCGCGTCTTGAGAACTCCGAAGCGCATCGTGGTCATCGCCGGCCTGTGCCTGGCCGCCAGCGGATTCACCGCAAGCGCGGGGTCGACGGTGAGCCGCCCGACCGTGCTGTACGCCTCCCCCAGCGGCACCGGGACCGCGTGCGCCGCCGCCTCCCCCTGCGGCCTGGCTGACGCGAAAGCCAGGGTCGAGCAGCTCGACCACGACATGACAGCGAACATCGACGTCGATCTGGCCGGCGGGACGTACCGGGTCTCCGGACGGATTCACCCTCGGGCCCGCCGACTCAGGCAGCAACGGGTACGACGTGGTCTGGCAGGCTGCCGACGGGCAGTCGCCGGTGATCAGCGGAGCAGAACGCGTCACCGGCTTCACCCGGTACAACGCCAGCCTCGGCATCTGGCGCGCCCCGGTCTCCGCCGCCGAGGCGGCGGCGGGCGGTCAGCAGCTGTTCGTCGACGGCCAGCGTGCGCAGCTCGCCCGCAGCGCCGGGTCGCCGCCCGGCGTGCAGGTCACCGCGACCGGATTCAGCACCACCGACTCCGCCTACGCGTCGTTCACCAACCAGAGCCAGATCCAGGTCGTTGACAACAGCGACTGGAAGCACGAGAGCTGCCCGGTGCAGAGCATCACCCCGACGCCAGCGGCGGATCCGACATCAACATCCTGCCGAGCTGCTGGCAGGCGAACAACCTCGACGTGCCCAACCTCGGCTTCCCGTACAACGGCTCCGGGCTGCCCGCCATGTCGAGCATCTCCTACGTCGAGGACGCCTACCAGCTGCTGACCCAGCCCGGCCAGTTCTACCTGGACAAGACCGGGCGAGTACCTCTACTACATCCCCAAGCCCGGCCAGGACATGGCCACCGCGGACGTCGAGCTCCCGGTCGTCGCAGAGCCTGCTGACCCTCGCAGGGCACGCCCGGCCACCTCGCCCCGGTCAACCAGAACGCCGGGCCTCGTACTCGGCGCATCGGCTGGCAGCTCTCCACCGACCGGGGCCTCGGCGACCTGGACAACGACGTCGAGTACACCACCGACAACGGCGACTCGATGAGCTACACGTTCACCGGCACCGGCCTCGAGGTGCTTGCCGAAACCTACGACGACGAGGGCAGCTTCGACGTCTACGTCGACGGCAAGCAGGACACCAGCCAGGACTTCACCGAGAACACCAGCGGCAGCACCCGGCTGGCCCAGCAGGTCGTCTACTCGGTCCAGGGGCTTTCACAGGGCACGCACACGGTCAAGATCGTCAAGACCGGCGGCACCTACCTGACCATCGACGGGTTCGAGGTCATCCCGGACGCGATCGACCCGGTGCGAGACATCGCGTTCAAGAACATCGGCTTCGAGTACACGACGTGGAACCTGCCCGCGACCACCGGCTACATCGACAACCAGGCCGGCGTGCTGTGGGACACCTCGGGCAGCTACGCCGTCCCCAGTCGATCGTCCCGGCCGCGGTAACCGTCTCGCGCGGCTTCGGCATCGTACGTTCACCGACGACGTTTTCCAGCACCTCGGAGCCACCGCCGTCGACCTGGCCGACGGCACCCAGGACTCTGGCGTCACCGAGAGCGTGATCACCGATACCTCGGGCGGCGGCGTCTCGGTCGGCGAGGTCGACGACTACTTCCAGAACGACGCGGCGCTGATGACCACCGGCGACACGATCTCCGACGACTGGATCTCCTACGTCGGGCAGGACTACTCCGACACGGTCGGCGATCTGGGCCGGGTACACCCGCGACCTGACCATCACGCACAACGACATCGGCCACACCCCCTACTCCGGCATGTCGATCGGCTGGGGCTGGGGATACGCCTCGCCGTGCAGCATGCAGACGGCCCAGGGTCTGTCCACCTGCGAGCACGGCACCAACTACGCCGGCGGCAACGCGGTGACCGACAACTACGTACACGACGTGATGAACACGCTGTACGACGGCGGCCCGATCTACACCAACGGCGGCCAGGGCGGCCAACGGCAGCCGACTTCGGTGCTGGCCGGCAACTACGTGTCCATCGGCAACCACGACGACAACATGCTCTACCAGGACGAGGGCAGCTCGTACTGGCACACCTACGACAACGTGGTGAACTTCGCCGGCGGGCGGCAGCTGGATCGGGATGTGGACCCCGACCATCAACAACATCACGGTCGGACCCGGCAACTACTCCGCCACCACGTCGGTCAACAACAACGGCACCGACATCAGCTACACCGCCCCGACGATCGTCACCGACGGCGCCTGGCCAGCCGCTGCCCAGGCGATCATGAACGCGGCCGGCCCGGTCGACCGCGCCGTTCCCGCGCAGGTCTACGGTGACGACAGCCAGGCGCTCAGCTACACCGGCGACTGGTCCGCGCAGGGCACGCTGACCGACCTGGGCGACACCCACACCACCAGCTCACCGGGCGCCGCCGTGACGCTGCCCTTCACCGGGCGGAGCATCGCGTTCGTGGCGCGGCACCGGGCGGAGGCGACGGAGACGGTCTCGCATCGACGGCAAGTGCGGTGAGCGACATCCAGACTGACGCCTTCGCCGGCTCGGACCAGACGGTCTTCACCGACACGTCGCTGCCGCCCGGCAAGCACACGATCACCGTCACCGACGTCACCGGCGAAGCTGGCGGTCGGCTCCTTCCAGGTCCCGGCCCAGCCGTACCTCAACGTAACGAGCGCGGCGGCGGCAGGCAGCCCGGTCACCATCACCGCGACCCTGGCCAACCCGGCCCGCCTGCCGCTGGCGGGTGCCCGGGTCACGCTGCTCGCGCCGTCCGGCTGGTCGGTGACCGGCCCGGTCGGCCTCGGCACCGTGCGCCCAGGCGGCACCGCGACCGCGACGTTCACCGCGACCCCGCCTGCGTCGCTTCGTCGCCGGGCCCGGTCACGTTCACCGCTGTGGCCAGCTACGCCGGCGGCGCCCTGACCGGAGCCACCCAGGTCGAGATCCCGTACGGCTCGCTGGCCGCGGCGTTCGACGACGTGGGCGTCTCCGCGGACTCCGACACCGGCCCGGCCGACCTGGACGGATCCGGCTACAGCTTCTCGGCGACCGCGCTGGCCGATGCCGGGGTGACGCCCGGCTCAACGGTCACGGCGGGCGGGCTGAGCTTCGCCTGGCCTTCGGCCGCCACCGGCGACGCCGACAACGTGGTGGCCTCCGGCCAGGAGATCTCGGTCAGCGGCGCGGGCAGTTCGCTTGGCTTCCTCGACACCGCGACCTACGGGCCATCATCCGGCTCCGGCACGATCCTGTACGCGAACGGTACGACGCAGAGCTTCACGCTGAACACGGCGGACTGGTACGACGGCCCGGCCGCCGGTTCCACCGCCGCGATCACGATGGCGTACCGGAACGCGCCGGGCAACACCCAGGACGATCACTCCGTCTACGTGTACGAGCAGACCGTCGCGCTCGACTCGGCGTCCCCGGTCGTCGGGAGTGATCCTGCCCGACGTCAGCCCGGGCGTGACAGCTGGCTCAGCCGCGCTGCACGTCTTCGCCATCTCCTTCGGCGGCTGAGAAGGGGGTTCGCGAACCGCCCAGCTGCGAAATCTCCCCCCGATGCCGCGCCCGACGATCATGGTCAGTGCTGCATTAACAAGCCTCTTTGCTGGTTGGTGTCACACCCACCAGCAAAGACGCCCGGGGAGCCAGCCGTGCCGTCGTCACGGATAGTCACATTCATAGACTCTAGACATGACATCAGAGCAGGGGCCGCGTACCGGTACTGGCCTCGCGCACCAGTCCGTCGGGCTGGCGGGCGTCGTCTTTCAGTCGTGACGTTCATGGCGCCCGGCACTTGCCATCCGCGGGGAGCATCTACACCTACCCGGCCCAGGGGCTGCATCCGTACGTCGGATTTCTCGTCGGGTGGGGGTACGCGCTCATCACCGGGCTCGTCGGACCGATCGTCAACCTGCTCATCGGGTACTTCGTGGGGACCGAACTGAACGCCGAGGCGGGCTGGAACTTCCGGGCGACCTGGGTGATCTTCATGCTGCTGCCCGCGGCGCTCACCGCGCTCGGCGGCTACTTCGGCGTCAAGTTCGGCACCAGGGTCGGCGTCGTGCTCGGCGGCGTGGAGATCCTGGTCTTCGTCGCGCTATCCATCTGGATGTTCGCCCACGCCACCGCCAGCGGCGGGGAGGTTCTCAACACCTTCACGCTGAAGTACGCCACGGTAAAGGGCTTCACCGGGGCGTCCGGAGTGGCGGGCGGTTCGGTCTACGTGCTGCTCGCGTTCGTCGGCTTCGAGGCCGCGGCGCCACTCGCCGAGGAGGCGCGCTCGCCGCGGCGCACGGTGCCACGGGCCGTCCTGCTGTCCTGCCTGATCGTGGGGATCCTGTACCTGTTCACGACCCTGGCGGTCGGCGCATACGTCGGGCCATCGCACGTGGCGACGTATGGCGGACTGGACGGCGGCAGCCCGTGGATCCTGTTCGGCCGCCAGTTGTGGGGCTGGGGCTGGGTCATCGTCTTCCTGGCCATCATCAACTCATTCTTCGCGAACGGGAACTCGGCGCTGATCGCCGCGACCCGCACCTGGTTCGCCATGGGACGCATCGAGTTGCTGCCCAGGGCCTTCGCCCGGACCGACCAGCGGCACGCCTCACCCGTCGTCGGCATCGCCGCGCAGACCCTGCTGACGATCGTGATCGCGCTGCCGCTGGCCTGGCACTTTGGCCCGGCGACCGCGTTCCAGCTGCTGGCCACGATCCTGTCCGCCGTGATGATCGGCATCTACATCATCATCAACATTTCCGTCATCGGCTACTACGCGCGCAAGCAGCGGGCCGAATTCAACTGGCTGGCCCACGTGGTCCTCCCGGTCATCGGCACCGTGCTCCTGCTGCCCGTACTGGCCGCCGCGCTCGGCGTCGGGGCGTCCTGGCTGAAATTCGTCTCCCCGCTGCCCTACCCGATCAGCCAGGCCGGCCTCGCCGTCGGCATCTGGTTCGCCATCGGCGTCCTCTACCTCGGCTACCTGGCGGTCAAGCACCCGGGCCGGGTACGTGACATGGAGCAGGTATTCGACTAGCGCACGTGTTACCGTCGCAGGGTGACTCGAGCCGAACCTATCGAGGAGCTCGCGCGGAAGCGTCTCGGCTTTGAGCAGCTTCGTCCCGGGCAGCTCCGTGCGGTCCAGGCGCTGGCGGATGGCCGCGACGCGCTGGCCGTGCTGCCGACCGGCGGCGGTAAGTCGGCGATCTACGAGCTGGCGGGGCTGCTGCGGGACGGGCCGACGGTCGTCGTCTCGCCGCTGATCGCCTTGCAGGATGACCAGCTGGCCCACCTGCGGGCGGCTGGCCTGCGCGCCGTCGTGCTGAACTCCCAGCTGCGGGCCGGGGCGCGCGCGGCGGCCCTGCTGGCCTCGTGCGACACCGATACGTTCATCTTCCTGTCCCCAGAGCAGCTGGCCAACGAGCAGACCCGCGAAACGCTGCGGCGCGCGGGACCCGGGCTGTTCGCCGTGGACGAGGCGCACCTGATCAGTCAGTGGGGCCACGACTTCCGCCCCGACTACATGCGGCTCGGAGCTCAAGCCGATGCCATCGGAGCGCCGGTCCGGCTGGCGCTTACCGCGACAGCGGCGCCGCCGGTGCGAGACGAAATCATCCGGCGGCTCGGTCTGCGCGATCCCGAGGTGGCGATCGGCGACTTCGACCGGCCGCACATCTACCTGTCGGTGCACCACACGCAGACCAGGTCCGACAAGCAGCACGAGCTGGCCCGGGCCGCGGGCGAGCTGACCGGCGCCGGGATCGTCTACGCGGCGACGCACGCGAGCGCGCAGCAGGCACACGACACGCTGGCCGCCGCAGGCGAGCAGGTGGTGCTCTACCACGCTGGGCTTTCCGCGAAGGAGCGGCACGACGCGATGGCGGCGTTCCTGGACGGTTCGGCCCGAATCATCGCGGCCACCGTGGCGTTCGGGATGGGGATCGATAAGCCGGATGTTCGCTGGGTGGTGCACGCTGACGTGCCGCCCTCGCCGGATGCGTACTACCAGGAGTTCGGCCGGGCGGGCCGGGACAGCCAGCCATCGCAGGCGCGGTTGCTGTACCGCTACGAGGACATCGAGGCGGCGCGCCATCTGAGCACGCGCGGCATTTCCGGCGAGGTGGTGAAGCGGGTCGCGCACGCGCTGGCGGCTGGTGAGCGCATCGACGCCGGCGCCCGGCAGCAGATCGCCGCACTGGTCCGGCTGGCCGATCTCGGTGCCGCGACGTGGCCAGCGGACGGGGACGTCCGGTGGACCGCAGTGATGAGTGCCGCGGAGGCGCTGGCGGCATCGGAAGCGGAGTCCGAGCGCGAGGACGAGGTGGAGCGGACGCGGCTGACGATGATGCGCCGCTACGCGGAACACACCGGATGCCGGCGATCGTTCCTGCTCTCCTACTTCGGGCAGGACTACCCGCCGCCCTGCGGCAACTGCGACAACGACCTCGAGCATCCGCAGAGCGCGCCATCCGAGGTCCCGTTCGAGGTGGGCGCCCGGGTGGTTAGCGAGCGCTGGGGCGAGGGCACGGTCCAGCGTTACGACGACGACGCGGTAACGGTGCTATTCGATGAGCACGGCTACCGCGAGCTGTTCGTGCCGGTCGTGCTCGAACACGGCCTGCTGCGGCCCGCCTAGGGGATTAGGAATTGTGGTGGGTGCCGCATTACCAACACAAGGGACGCGTCGCGGATTTAATTGCGGTTTTGACTGGTGCATGCCAGGAAGCGTTCCAAACGCTGTGAGTGCGCGGTGCGCCGCGCATCCTGGGGCAAAAGCCGCCATGCCGGACAGCCATGTGAACCCGGCTGGTGACCCCGGCTGCTATCGATGGCCCATCGATGGCGCTACCACGCTATCGATGGGCCATCGCTGGGGTCCTCAAGCACCCCGAGCAGACAACATCAGCCCCAGGTGCCCCAGGTGCCCCGGCCGGAAGAACGCCGGATACGCAGCGGCGCGTCCCCATGGCACGCAAGCCACCGGTGACGGGACGCCTCACCCAGACAGCGGATTCATAGCACGTCAGGCCTTGCCGTTTAACCTCTGATTGCTCACGAGGTGCTAGCGACGAGGTCGGGTCACCTGCAGACAGGATGATGGTAACTAGCCGTCTTCCCGCGATAGCTGGTTTCCACTGTCTTGCCGTCAGGCCTGCCCGGGCCGTCAGGCGGCCCCGCAGGCTCGGGCATATCGGGCAAGTTGCCGGCCGGTCGTCGCGAGATTCCCGAAGGTTAAACGGCAAGCAGGCCGGTGCTACGACTCCACCATCTCGGCCCGGGGCTCTCACGACGGCACCGCATGCCCGAAAACACCAACTAGATTCCCGACAGCTCCAAGAATGCGGATGGTGCGGCACCCATCAGGATCACTCGCGGCCAAAGAGCTAGGGTCGGCTTGGGTGATCACTGGCGCGGTTGGCGATCAGCAGGCCTACGCCGTCGAGGATGACGGTCAGCCCGAAGTCAAGGGCTCTATCCGATGTGCCGGCTGAGCTGAAGGCCGCCGTCAACGCCGGGAAACGGTCTTCGCGGCCGCGCAAGATGCCGGCCATGGCCAGCTGCATGGCCTGTTCCGGGCCCTCCCCCGGAGTGGCCGCGAGTTGCTGCGCCATCGCCCGGACATGCCCGGCCAGCGTCGCCGCCACGTCGAGCATCTCGCTGCCGTCCAGGCCGGTGCCGTCCAGCGCCGCGACCGCCTCCTCGATCCAGCCAAGCTCGTTCGGGCCGATAACCCTGGCACCAACCGTGGCCTCCAGCGCCCATGGGTGCCGGGAGAACTTACCGAACATCTGCCGCGACCACGCATCGAGGCGCGGGCGCCAGCCGTCGGCAGTGGACCGCGGCGGCTCGCCGATCCCGATGTCGATCATCAGGGCAACCAGTTCCGCCTTGCCCGGCACGTACCGGTAGAGGGCCATCTTGGTGACGCCGAGCGTGGCGGCGACGTGCTGCATGGTCACCGCGGTCAGGCCATCGGCGTCGGCGATCTCGATCCCGGCGCGCGCGATCGCCTCGAGCGTCAGCGTCGGCCTGGGGCCGCGTCGCGTCACGGTCTGCCGCTCCCAGAGCAGGGCGATAGCTCCCGCCGCCTCGTCAGTGGCTGCCATGTGCGCTCCCGTCTTGACCGATTCGGTTAACTGTGTCTAGCATATACTGTGTCCGCTGGACACAATTAACTCAACCGAAGGGCGAGACGCGATGAATGACACGAATCCACTGCACGGCCTCAGGATCCTCATCTCGGGCGCCGGCGTCGCCGGCCCCGCTCTGGCCTACTGGCTGTCCCGCTACGGCGCCGACATCACCGTGGTCGAGATCGCACCCGCACTGCGCACCAGCGGGTTCGCCGTCGACTTCCGCGGCCCGACGCACCTGGGCGTGCTCAGCCAGATGGGCATGCTCGACGAGCTACGAGCCGTCCAGACCCATGGCGGCGCGATGAGCTGTGTGGACGCCGACGGTCGCGAGATCTTCCGGTTGCCCGAGGCGTTCGCGGGCGGCGACATCGAGGTGGATCGCCGCGACCTGTCCAGACTGCTCTATGAACACACCGCGGACCGGGTTGAGTACCTGTTCGGCGACACGGTGACGAACCTGACCGAGACCGGCGGGCAGGTGCACGTCGACTTCGCGGCGTCCGGCTCACGGGACGTGGATCTGGTGGTCGGAGCGGACGGCCTGCACTCGGCCGTACGCCGCCTGACCTTCGGCGATGAATCGCAGTTTGTCCGGCATCTCGGCTACTACCTGGCTGGCTGGGATCTGCCCAACGAGGTGCACGCCGGCCCGACCGCGCAGCAGTTCAACGTGCCGGGCCGGATGGCCAGCGTCAAGGCCGACGAGCGGGATCCGAGCCGGGCCGGTGCCTTTGTCGTCTTCACCTCTCCCCTTCTCGACCGCGACGACCACGACTGGCACGACAGCGCACGGCACAAGAAGCTGATCACCGATGCGTTCGCCGGCCTGCCGTGGCACGTGCCCTATCTGCTCAGCACGCTGCGGGACGTGGATGATCTCTACTTCGACTCGATCGCCCGGGTCCGCGTGCCTCGCTGGTCGGCGGGCCGGGTCGCGCTGCTCGGCGACGCGGCCTGGGGCGTCACGCTCGGCGGGATGGGAGTCGGCACGGGCATCGTCGGCGGCTACGTGCTGGCCGGTGAACTCGCCGCCGCCCGCGGTGATCACCGCGCCGCGCTGGCCGGGTACGAAAGCCGGATGCGCGGCTACGCCTCCAAATGGCAGCGCGGCGCCAACCCCGGTCAGTTCCTGGCGCCGCCAACCGCGACCCGGCTGCGGGTCAGGAACGCGATGTTCAGAAACCGGCTGATCCAGCGGTTGCTGGTCGCCAGCACCAAGTCCCTGGCGACCGACGCCGACCTCCCCGACTACCCGGGCAGCGCAGGTCGCTCTGGCCGCGCCACCGATGGGACATCGAGCGCGCAATAGCGCCATCGATGGGACATCGATGGTCCTGGTGGAACGCCGGTGCCGCTAGTGTCGCGCTGGTGGACACTACTGAATCCTGCGCGGTGGTCAGCGGGGGCGCCTCGGGAATCGGCCGAGCGATTGTCGAAGCGCTGCACGCCCGGGGTACCCCATGCGCCGTGCTCGACCTGAACTCATCAGACGAACTGCCCGAGGGCACGCTGAGCCTGCGCTGCGATATCTCCGATCCCGAAGCGGTCGCCCGCGCGAGCGAAGCTATCCGCGGCGAGTTCGGCGATCCGGGCATTCTCGTGCACTGCGCCGCGCTGCAGGAGTCGCACCCGTTCGCCGACCTGAACCTCGATCAGTGGCGGGCCACCATGCGGGTCAACGTCGACGGTGCCTTCCACCTGCTGCAGGCATTCCTGCCGGCGATGCGCTCCGCGGGATGGGGTCGCGTCGTTATGGTCACGTCTTCTACGCTTTTCTGTCCGCCGCCGGGCATGGTGGCGTACGTGACGAGCAAGGGCGCGCTCCAGGGGCTGGTCAGGGCGCTGGCCACCGAGGTGGGCCCGGATGGTGTCACGGTCAACGCGGTGGCGCCGGGGCTCACCCGCACCGCGCGGGCCGAGGCCAACGTCCCGGAGAGCCATTTCGCCACCGTGCTCGCCCGGCAGGCGGTGAAGCGATCCGGGCAGGCCGAGGATTCCGCGGGCGCCGTCGCTTACCTGACCTCACCGGAAGCCTCGTTCATCACCGGCCAGACGCTGCTGGTCGACGGCGGGGAGAGCTTCAGCTAGCCGCCCCGCCCCCTCGGCGGTGGTGACATAGAGCTTGGCGAGGGTGCTGGCCAGCTGCTGTTGTTCTTGCCCGGTGAGCGGGCTGAGGAAGCTCCGGTTGTACTCCGCGACGGCCCGTTGCAGCTCCGCCAGGGCCGTGTGCCCGCGCTGGGTGATCGTCACCACGTAACGGCGCCGGTCGCGGGAGTCGCGGGCCCGCCGGGCGTACCGCAGCGTTTCCAGGCCGTCGAGCAGTTCGACCATGTTGCCGCTGTCGATGCCCGCCGCCGTGCACAGCTCCTGCTGGGAGACTCCGCTGCCGGCGTCGAGGACGAGGAGGATCACGTACTGCTGGGGGCGGATCCCGCAGCCGGCCAGCACGTCTTTGAACCCGGCGCGGACGGCCGCACCCACCCGGGACAGCAGGAATCCAGGATCGGCCGTCAGCTGGCCCATTGACGCCTGTTTCTCCATCACCTATATGCTATTGCCAACAGTAGCTGTCCATGACAGCGATCGATGTCTAGCGCGGGAGGCGTCCGTGGACCCCGATGGTAAGCAGGTCGAGCCTGGGGGCGGCCAGGTGCGCGCATCGGACGCGGATCGAGACCAGGTGGTCGAGGCCCTCGCCACCGCCAGCGCGGAGGGGCGGCTCAGTCCGGACGAGTACTCGCAGCGAGTCGACGCCGCCCTCGCCGCGCGCACGCACGGTGACCTGGCTATCCTGACCTCCGACCTGCCGGCGGAACGACCGCAGGGTAATGCCGTGGCGATCCCCGAGGAGATCACCGCGGTGCTGGGCAACGAGTCACGCAAGGGCCCGTGGGTAGTGCCGCCGCACATGGTGGTCCGCTCGGTGCTCGGCGATTGCCACCTGGAGATGCAAGAGGCGGTCATCGAGCAGCAGGTAACGACCATCGATGTGACCGCCAAGTTCGGGTCGGTGACGATCTGGGTGCCCGACGGGACCGACGTGCGGATGACCGGCCGGGCCGTGCTCAGTGCCAAATCCTCCGAACTGTACGGTAAACCGCAGCCAGGTGCGCCGGTGCTGGTGGTCCGCTGCGACCTGTTCTGCAGCGCGGTGAATGTCAAGCTCCCGGACTGGAAGATGCGGCTGCGCGCCAAGCGGGATCCAGGTGAGGCACCGTTCGCCTGGTTGCTGGCCCGGCTTGGCCGTTCACCGGAGCGCTAGTACACCGCTCGGCCGCCGGAAAGGTCGAACGCGGCACCGGTGCTGAAAGAACAGCGCTCCGGCCGAGCGCGGACATCTCCGGATTTTCACCCTTTCCGGCAATTGAGGAAATGTTCACAATGCGCCCGTATCCCCGCTCAATCATGTACGGCAGGCATGAGCGCGTGCAGTGGAAGACGCCGCCGAGATTCACCTCTAGCACGCGGCGCCACGTATCCGGCGGATAATCAATCACCGGAGAGGTTGGCCCGGCAATCCCGGCGTTACTGACCAAGACGTCGATGCGGCCCAGCCGTCGTGAACCTGCGCGCACATCGCCGCGGCGGACTCCGGATCCGTCACGTCTACCTGCACGGACAGCAGCTCACCGGGCCCCGGCTCGACGTCCGCGACGGCGACCTGGAGCCCGTCGTTACTCAGCCGGTGCGCTAGGGCCCGGCCAAGACCGCCAGCCCCGCCGGTTATGATAGCGATCCGGAATTTTTCGTCAGTCATATATGGGATCTTAGAGCGGCCGGCGGTGACGAATCTAACAATATTTTTAATGCCAGGCATCACCAATTAACGCGCCCATTCAGGGTTCGTGAAAGGATGAGCGTACGCGTCGCGGCGTGTGCGGCTGCTGGATGCGGATAACATATGGTCGCATGGATGAGAACCGCGCCCGTCGGGTCACCGACGCGCTCCGCGACCGCGGCATTGACGCGCACCTAGAGACCGCGGGCATTGACATCTACGGCGTACGCGTGATGCTCGGCGAGCACCGCGAGGCGATCTGGGGCAACGAAGGTACGTCGTCCCTGGGAGCCCAGGTCCTGCTCGACGGGGACCTCGTCGGCTTCGTTCCGGACATCCCTGGCTCCGACGACTTCGACGAGGCGCAGATCGTGGACGCCATCGCGCGCGCCGACTACGACGAGCCCGTCGGCCGGGAACGCGAGGAAGCGCCGCCGCCCGGCCCGGCTCTTACCCGGGAGGGCGGTTTGTTTCGGCGCTTCCTCGGCGGTTTCCGATACGATTCTGAGAGCTGACGCCCAGTTACCTGCGAAGTGCCAGGACTATCAGTACGATTATCACGATGAGGACTACTGTCCCAATGCCGATATACATCGGTTGATTCCTTCCTGCCGTCGCAGCCCCTCATCTACCCGCGCACGGGGGGCCAAACATGCGGGCTCCACCCCGGCCCCTTCAGCAGGTCAAGATCATCTGAGATAACGCTGTGATCTCCCTGAGATACACAGTGCTATCTATCACGGTCAGGGACACTAATACCGCAGGCACCTCGGCTTGTCGTTACCCCCCCTAAGGGTTTTCCGTCTCCCGGTAGATATCGGTTCCAATCCGACAGTTACCGGCTGGGCCTATATTGCTGCTGAGCGAGGAACAGGTTTGAACTTCTCCCACCCCGGAGAAGCAGCAGAATCCAATCTACGTTCGCGCCCAGTCTGACCCCAGAGGGAGTTCCAACATGACCTACGTCATTGCGCTGCCCTGCGTCGATCTGCTCGACAAGACCTGTGTCCAGGAGTGCCCCGTCGACTGCATCTACGAGGGCGACCGCATGATGTACATCCACCCCGACGAGTGCGTGGACTGCGGCGCGTGCGAGCCGGTGTGCCCGGTCGAGGCCATCTCCTCGGAGGCCAACGTGCCCCCGCAGTGGAGGGACTTCTACTGGGTCAACGTCGAGTTCTCCCGTCACCTCGGTTCGCCGGGCGGCGCGTCCAGGGTCGGCAAGATTCATGGCGATCACCCGCTCGTGGCGTCGATCCCCCGTCGGCGATAGCCGCACAACTGCCCGTCGCCATGGAGCGCGTCGGCACTGCGAGGGGGCTTGAGCGACGGTCTGTAGGCACGCCCGTGGCTTCGGTCGCGTACAGGAAGGTGGTCTGATGGAGTCTCTCGAGTTCGACGTCCGCAGAGGCGAGGAGCCCTGGGACAGGACTGGCTTCCCCGGGCCTCCCGGCGGGCGGACGGGACCGCAGCCCCGAGCACGCCAGAATTATCCCGGCCGGCCCGCGCCTGCGCAGGTACCCATGCCGGGCGGGCCGCCCCGCGGCTCGGGCCCGATGGTGGGCCTATCCCCTCGGGCAGCTGGCAGACATCATCAGCCGCCCCCGCCGCCACCCAGCGGAGCGAACCCGTACGGCGACCCCTACAGCAGCGGCGGCTTCCCCAGCGCTAACGGAAGCGTCGCCTTCGGCGGCGATTACGGCGACGTCTACGGGTACGGCGCTAACAACGGTGGTCGCGGCGCCGACCCGCGCAACACCGGAGCGCAGCCCAGCATGGGTGCGCCGAGCAGGGGTGCTCCCAACGCGGGGCCGCCCAGCGGGCCGATGGCGCGTGCGCCATGGGATCAGCCAGTGCCACCGCGTTACCCCGCCCGCCAAGGCGCAGTGGCGCCACGGGGCGCCGACGGAAACTCGGTCTCCCTGGCGTCCAGGATGCTCTCGGATGCCGAGCGGCAAGCCGAGCAGATCAGGCAGCAGGCGGCAGCGCAGGCCTCCGCGATGCGCGAGCAGGCCGAAATGGAAGCCGCCAGGGTCCGCACGGCGGTGCAGTCGATGCAAACCGAGCTCAACGAGTTCGCCACCCGCGTCTCGAACACCCTCCCCAACCAAGCGTTGTCACGGGTACCGACGACTGACCGTCCGGCGATTAACCCGGCCACCCGGCGGCCGCCCACCCGACCGAACGCACGACCGCATACTGGGCCTATGGCGAGGCCCGGTACGGGGCCCATGGAGAGGCCGGCCGGAAGGACCATAGCGCCGCAAGCCGGAAGGACCGTCGCGCCGCTGGCCGCGAGGACCGCTGCACCGCCGACCGCCAGGACCGCCGTACGCCCCACGCCGGGGCAGGCCGGGAAAAAAGCCGCGTCCGGACAGGGTCGGCAGCGCGCAGCCATGCGGTTCGCCGTGATCGCGACGTCGGGTCTGTTCCTGGTTGCTGTCGCCGCAGGCGCCATAGAGATACATCTGCACGGATTCGACTTCTTCGTCTTCCGGTCAATCGGGGCCGGCGAGACAGGGCCCAACGGGCTTACGGAGAATCAGGGTCCAGGCCAGCCGGATGCACCCAAGCCGACACCCAGTGATGTCAAGGCGAAGTCGAGCCCACTCAGCACGATCACTGTGCACAGCGGTCAATAGCCAAATAGCGGGGGCGAAAGGAGAGTCGCGATGGCCAGGAACACCACCGGCAGACGACCAGGCCCGCCGCCGACCGCATATGACTACCGTTCGGGCCCGAACGCCGCCCAGGGCGGTTACGCGCCCGGTCCTTACCCCAACGCCGCCGTCGTGGATACCCGGAGAGCGGGAAGAGGGCCCGCGAGTGCTCCCCAGCCGGCAGCGCGGTCGGATAAGAAGCGCCTCGACGTGTGGATGGACCAGGACTTCAAGTTCGGCCGCTCCCGGATCAAGCGGCAGGCCGTCGCGCTTATCTTGCTAGGCCTCCCCGCAGTGGTCCCGCTGTTCTTCATGCTGCCCGCGCTCATCACGGTGAACAGCGCCACCTTCGCCTCATCGGTCGACGACACTCTGGGGACCGGGGCCGAGATCAACCTGTTCCTGTGCCTGCTCATCTCCCCCATGGTCACGCTCACCGGGCAGCGCTGGTTCTTCCCGCTGCGGCGCTGGTACGGGATCATGATGGCGGCCACGTCCTTCGGCGACGCGATCGCCGCTGGCATCACCGACAACTTCGCCGGAGGCGTGTTCGGGCGGCTGACCGGGCACGTTTTCGAGCTCATGGGCTTCATGATGGCGATGCTGCTCATCCCGCTCGTGATCACCGCCAACCCCTGGGCGCAGCGCAAGCTCGGCAAATACTGGAAGACCCTGCACAAGCTCATCTACGTCATCTGGGGACTGCTCTTCTGCCACCTGATACTTCTGGAGGGAACCGGATTCGAACGCGGGGACAATGGTTCGGGCACCTTTGGTGACGGTGACGCCATCTTCCACCAGCGCTTCTACCAGTACTCGGCGTGCAGCCTCTTCCTGCTCACGCTCAGGCTGCCGCCGGTGAAACGCTGGATCGCCGCCCGTCAGGCCGAGGGCCGCAATTGGGTGGTCTGGGCGACCATCCTGCCAATCTTCGCGCTGTTCGTGATCGGCTTCACCTTCATCATCAACGAAGAGATCTTCAAGGGACTCGACTCCTTCAACGAGCACCCAAGCGCCGAATAAGGCGGAGCCAGCGGCAGGAGTTCAGGAAAGGGGTCTGATGAGCGCGACGTACGCCAGAGGCGGCCAGGACGACACGGCCGCTGGCAGGTTCATACTTGTCGTAGTTTCCTCCCTGTCCGCTTTCCTGGTGCTCGGGGCCCTCGTCTACGCCACGGGCATGGGCGCCCGTCACAAGGCCGGGATGGCCGTTGGCGACTGCGTGCCCAGCCTGTTCATATCGGGCTTGCCTTGCACCACCGAGCAGTTGCTGGTCAGCCAGTACCAGCGAATCGTGACCCCGGCCACGCGGCAACTTACTACTGACACGGCCGTCTACACCGCCTACGAAAACCGTAATCTCACCACGGCCGAAGCGGTCCTCACCGCGGAGGTGGCGACGGAGCAAACGATGGAGAACAGCTTGGCCGCGGTCACGTTCACGCCCCAGAACCGAGCGACATCCATCGCGCTGACCACGACCGCTTTTGACACCGGTACTGACATACCGCCGGCCGCAATCGTGTTCTCGCCCCAGATGACTCCCATAGTCGACGCGCTGAGCAAGGATAACCAGACCCGTATCACGCTGACCTCCGAGCAGGCACGGGCATCCTCACTCATCAAGATGAGGGCGTTCAACCAGCGCATCGCGGTTGCCAGCGCCGCCGTCCAGACAGAGGCGAACCTTCTCCTCAAGGCCATCGATACGTCACTTCAGTAGGGCCGAGCTTGGCTTCGCGGCCCGCTGCTCATCTCAGCTAGCTCATCGAGCGAACCAGGCATCGCGGACCAAAGGTTTCAAACTTCTTACATAACCTCGCTGCGGGCATATCATGAGCCCTCCAGGCGTAAGTTGACCGATGCAACGCTCCATCGGGCAACCACTTTGTAGGGAAGCGATGACCGCGGCTCCCCCACGTGTCACCGTCCGGGTAGCCGTGCAGTCGTCGCGACGACTGCTTCGCGACACGCTCGCTACGTGTCTAGCCGGCCGACCGGACGTTACCGTCGTGGGCAAGGTCGCGGAGCCAGAAGACCTCCCTGCGTTGTGCGAACTTGGTCGGCCAGACACCGTGATCCTCGATGCTGGGTTGCTGCTGAACGAGTTCGCGGTACTCGCGGACAAACTGTTGCTGCGTTTCCCCTGGCTGAACTTGATCATGGTCTACCGGGACGCTTCCGAGGCGGATCTAGCGCTCGCCTGCCGCGCGGGCGTTACCTCCCTTGTGCCTGAGTCGCATGGCCTGGCCGGCGTGCTGGCGTTGCTGCGGCGCAGCAACGTACTCGGTGCGCACATCAGCCGCAGCGGCTTGACCGACCGGGAACTTGAGCTCGTGGTGCTGACGAGTTCCGGGCACAGCGTCGCCGAGATCGCGGTCTTGCTCGGAATCAGCCCCCTCACGGTGGAAAATCTCAAGCGCCGCGTGTACGCGAAGCTGGGCGTGAACAGCAGCGCGCAGGCGGTATCCCGCGCCGCGTCGCTCGGCATGCTGGCCCAGCGCGCCGACAAGCCGCTGCGGCAGCCGATGATGCCCAGCCACGATTTCCCGGTGCTGACCATAGTGTCCGGCCGGGCGTGCCCGGCCCTTGATCAGGTGGTGGCCGCCCTGCTCGCGAACGGGCTGCCGTTCGTTCTGCTGCGCGGGCACCAGCCGCTGGCTGACGCGCACTGGGCGAGCTGGAATCGCGGCCCGATCCTGGCCGCGCTGGTAAATCCGGAGCCCGCCGACTGGGACATGGTCGATGAGCTCGGCGTGCCCGCCATCGTGGTGCACAGCGAGCCGCTCGATTCGCCCGAACTCGCCAGGGCGCTAGCTAGCGGGGCTAACTCGCTGGTGCCGGCCGACAGGATCACCGACCACTTTCTTACCGTGCTGCGCATGGTGAGTCAGGGCTACCTGGTGGTCGACTCGCTGCCGATGCGGTCGCTCATCGGGGTGATCCGCACCGGGTACGGCCAGCGAATAACCGATAGCGGCGAACTGCCGGAGCTGACCGCGCGGGAGAGTGACATCCTCCAGTCAGCTGCCCGCGGGTACTCGATCCGGCAGACCGCCCGGGCGCTCGGGATCTCCCCCAAGACCGTCGAGAACATCCAGACCCGCCTCTACCGCAAGCTTGGGGTGCGTAACCGGGCCGAGGCTCTCGCCGTGGTCGACGCGCTTGGCCTGCTCCCGGAAGACACCCCGCACACTCCAGCGGGATCCGCCAGCTGATCGCCGCGACCCGATGGAGACTCGCCGCGACCCCATGGATGGCCCAGCGCAGGGGTTATAGCACCGTCGATGGCCCACCGCTGGGGTTGACCTGCTGAGGCAGGACCCGGGTGGCGAGCACAGCTGCCCGATTGGTCCGCATATCCTGCCTCCTTCCTCCTCGGTAGTACGCGTCACGTACAAGTTAGTTGATGCCACGTACTAACGTCACGTAGGCTGTGCCCCATGGAAGGAAACAGGCGGCCTCGCGTGCCCCCGGACCTGGGAGTCGTCGACGGGCTCGTGCAACTCTCGGTACTTGTCCAGACGGTACTCGTCCAGTCCACCGGCACCGTGGACCTGTCTGTCCTCCAGGGCCGGCTGCTTGGCGTGCTGCGGGACCGCGAGCCGACCATGGCCCAGCTCGGGCGGCTACTCGACCTGGACAAGTCCAGCACGACCGGGCTGGTCGACCGCGCCGTACACCGGGGCCTGGTCCGGCGAGTCGAGGTCCTCGAGGACCGGCGCGCGTTTCGCGTGGTTCTCACCGATGAGGGCCGCCAGGCCGCCCAGCAGGTCACGGCCGAGGTCAACCGGCAGATCTCCGCGCTCACCGACGGCCTCAGCGACACGAACCGGCACCGGTTGTCGCTGCTGGCCAGCCAGATTGTGTACCGCCACGCAGACGCCCACGGCATCGACCTGTCCGCACTATAAAGAAAAAGAGAACGTCATGGACCATAACGGCGCTTCCCATCTCACCGGCCGGATAGCTGTGGTGATCGGGAGTACCCGGCCGACCCGGATCTGTGCCGACATCGCCCGCTGGATACTGCGGAACGCGCAGGAAGACAGCCCGCTGCATTACGAGATCGTCGATCTGGCCGAGGTCAACTTGCCTTTCCTCGACGAACCGCTTAAGGCCGCGCTACATGAGTACGCGCATGAACACACCGTGCAATGGAGCCGCACAGTCAGTTCCTACGATGGGTTCATTTTCGTGTTCCCTCAGTACAACTGGGGCTACCCAGCGCCATTGAAAAACGCGCTTGACTACCTCTATATCGAGTGGCGTGACAAGCCCGTCACATTCGCCGTGCAGGTCAAAGCGATCTCGGCGCAGCTGCTCGAGGCGCTCCAAGACACTCAGTGACGACCGGTCCAGTTGCTTCTACAAGCCCGTCGATGGCCCAGCGCTGGGAGTATAGCGCCAGCGATGGGTCATCGCTGGCGCTGTCGAACAAATAATAATCCCGCAAGCATAGTATGGAATTATTGGCTTGGCGTTTTAATATCGAGAGCCCCGTAATAGAAAGGTAATATTTCGTTTTTCTTGAACCGGGCATGGCCCGCCCCCGTATTACGTAATGGGAACCACCCACCCGGGGGGAGGCGTGGACCTGTGATCCGCATAACGGCTATCTGCCGGGCACCCGGACCACACTTTTGAGAGTTCGATAGCACTCCAGGAGGTTCCATGCCCAGAAGGCGAAGCGCCCGACGGCGCTATCGGAGTAACCGGCGATGGTGGGCCATAGGAGCCATCGCCGTATCGCTGAGTCTTGCGGCAGGGGTGTTCATCGCCACCAACCACACGGCGGCAGGGACTCAGGCCCTGCAGTCGAGCGCGTCAATCCGCCGAGCTTCCGACGGCTACGGGCGCGGCGGTTACGTGATGATGAGCGCCCCCGGTCAGAGCACGGCAGTCAATGGCGCGATACAACAGGCCGACCACCGGAAGAAAGCGGCCCGGCGGCTCAACGTCCGCTGGGAGAGCAACCGGCAGTGGCGGGCGTGGTACCAGCGCTGGCACCAGGAGTGGATCCGGTACTGGGACAGCCGTCGGCACCGCGGCGGGGGGCACGGCCATCAACCGACGCCCTCGCCATCGGCTACGCCTACCACCGCCACGCCCAGCAGCACACCCACTACCACGACGCCTACGGCTACGGCCACAGCCACGGCGTCCGCCCCACCCACTACTACGGCGTCCGCCACACCGACAACCAGTCCCAGCGTCACGCCGTCCACCAGTCCCAGCGTCACGCCCTCCACGACACCCACGGCGACGACTAGCCCCACTGCCACGCCGAGTCCCACGACCACCACGACCACAACTGGGGTCACCGCGACGACCAGCCTGAACTGGGCGGGCTACGCCGCCACCGGGGCAGCGGGCTCGTTCACCAGTGTGGCCTCCGGCTGGACGGTACCGGCGCTGACCTGCAACGGTACCGACACTCATTCCAGTTACTGGGTTGGTCTGGATGGAGACGGCACCAGCACGGTGGAGCAGATAGGCACCGAAGGCGACTGTGACGGCGACTTCCCGGTGTACTCGGCCTGGTTCGAGATGTTCCCGAACGCCCCGGTGTTCTTCAACGAACCGGTGAAGCCGGGAGACATCATGGAGGCATCGGTCACCGCCGAGGGTGCTGGCGTCTTCATGCTGACGCTGTTCGACATGACCCAGAACTGGAGCCAGGTAACCGAGCAGACCTCGACCGCCGCCACGCTCGGATCCGCCGAGATCATCGCCGAGGCACCGAGTGACGACGGTCAGGTAACGCCGCTGTCCGACTTCGGCACGGTCATCTACGAGGCGGCGGCTATCAACAACGCCGCCATCGCGGCTCCCATCGAGGAAATCACCATGGACTCGGCGGAGGGCGTCACCCTGGCCACCCCGTCCGCGATTAGCGGCGGGATCGGCAACTTCTCCGTGGCCTGGGATAGCAGCGGCCCCTAGGCGGCGGCGCTAGTCCCGGGAGGCGGGATCTTTCTCGCTTCCCGGGACGGTGCCGTTACCGGTGGCCGCGGATCGCACGGCACGCAGTCCCGCCCGGGCATCTACCTTGAGCGTGGTGTAGGCGATGGCCCCGGCCGGGATGGGCAGCCAGAAGTTCACCAGCCGCCAGCCGATGACCCCCAGCGTCGCGACACCGCGGGTGACCCCGAAGCTGACCAGCAGCAGCGGTGCCACTGAGTCGACGATCCCCAGACCGCCAGGCGTCACCGGCAGCGCGCCTGCCACGTTGGCGATCCCGTAGGCGGCGAACAGTTCGACCGGGTTGACCAGTCGGCCGAACGCGGCCACAAAGCACCACAGCGAGGCCGCGTCAAGCAGCCAGTTGAGCGATGCCCACAGCAGCGACCAGAACAGCACCCGCCGGTCGCGGGCCAGCGCCGATGCGGTGTTGGTGCCCTCGCGGATGGCCTGCTCGACGCGCTCGCCGCTCAGGCCCGGGATCTTGTCGGCGAGCGCGCGCATCAGCCTGGATGCCAGCCCGGCGCCACGGGTGACACCTAGTACCAGCGCCCCGGCACCGAGCAGCACCAAGGTCCCGATAATGGCGACGGTCCCGTAGATCGGGTGGAACCCGGCCAGAGGAATCGAGATGACGAGCGAGAGCCAGAGCAGCGCGTTCAGTATGACGGTCGAGCCCACCCCCTTGGCCGCCATCATCACCGTGGCATCGCTGCCCGAGATGCCCTCGTCGGTAAACAGCCGGTAGCCGAGCGCGGCGGTGCCGAGCGTCCCGGCCGGGATGACGTGCGCCACCGCCGCGGCCGCCAGGTCGATACGGAACAACCGGGACAACCGCGGCTTCGGTCCTGGCGGCAGCAGCACCCGGGTCAGCAGGGCATAGCAGAACAGCGACACGCCCTCCAGCACCACTCCGGCCGCGAGCCAGCCGGCATTCACCCGGCCAAGCAGGTACAGGTCCTTGCTGGCCCCTACCAGTTCGGGCACGACCAGATACTCGATGACAAGCAGCACCACGAGGACGATCACGCCACGCCGTACCGGCTTGACCAGCTTCGGCAGCCAGCGTCGCCAGCGGCTTCGCGGGCGGGCCGGCGGATCCGGCTCCGGCTGCCCGCTCACCACTGAGATATGAGGCCCCGCGTCAGCACACATGCCACTGGACTACCCGAAAGGGTGCCAAGTATCTCGATCAGCGCATATGGCCCCGAGCAGGGGGCCTTCGGGCGCTTTTGCTGGTTGGTGTGACACCGACCAGCAAAGAGTGCGGCTAGTGCAGCACCGACCAGAATCCTCGAGGCGGCGGCGGAACGCGTCGCCTAGGTGAATGGGACGGTGACGGTGACCGAGTCCGGGAACCAGTGGGCTCCGCCTGCGTGCTGCGGTGCTCCGCATGCGGTTTGCAGGTATCTCATCGGCGGTCCGAAGCCGTCGAGCGTGTCGTCAGCCGGGAATCCGTAGCTGTCCCTGATGACATAGGTCACAGTGCCGGTGTACCGCCCGTTCACCCGGCTGCCGCTCCCGGTCACGGTCAGGCCCTGGGTGCCGCGAAACGCCCAGTACAGATCGCTGCCCTGGGACTCGAAGGCCACAGCCGGCAGTTGCGCGACGGAGAGCTGAACCCGTGTCTTGCCCGCCCTCAGCTGGCTGAGGATCGCTTGCTGGACTTCGCTGTTCAGCGCGCGGAAGGCGCTGCTGGCCCGCGCTTCCTCCGAGATCTGCGACCCCGCGCGGTAATTGACCGCGGCGCCGGTCCCCTTCAGGAAATGTGTCATCAGATCAGCCGCGACCGGGAAACCAGCTAGCTCGAACCCAGCGGCCACCCTGTTCCCCAGCGCCTCGTCGGACGTGAACGTGGCGCTGTCGCACACGGTTCCCGGCGTTTGTGCGTGCGTGTCCTGGCTGCCGCTCGGCAGCACGGGGTTATCCCCCGCGACGGTGAAGTGAAAGGCTGCCCAGGCGGTGCGGGCCGCGACGGGTGACGGGGACGCGGTGGCCGACGAGCCTGCAGAGCACCCCGACAGCGCGGCGAGCACGCACGCAGATGCGATGGAGATAATGGCTTTCTTCACCGGTAGCTGACGAGGGTGTCGCATGGCTTGAGCATCCTACTGGCCGCCGGGCGTACTGTGCTGTCATGCTGTTTCCCACCTCCCTGGTCGGTAGCTATCCGCAGCCCGACTGGCTCATCGACCGGGCACGGCTCGCCGCTCGGCTCCCGCCGCGGGTTCGTGCCCGGGAACTATGGCGAGTTGATCCGGCCTATCTGGAGCAGGCCCAGCGCGACGCCACCCTGCTGGCCATCCGCGCCCAGGAGGAAGCGGGCCTGGACATCGTCACGGATGGCGAGGCCGCCAGGGAGAGTTACTCCAACCGGTTCGCGACCGCGCTGGATGGCGTGGACATCGACAACCCTGGCACCGGGCTTGACCGCAGCGGCCACCCGAACCCGGTGCCGCGCGTCGTCGGGGAGATCCGGCGCAGGCACCCCGTCGAGGTCGAGGACGTACGGTTCCTGCGTGCGAACACCGACCGGACCATCAAGATCACCGTGCCAGGACCGTTCACGATGGCGCAGCAGGCACAAGACGATCACTACGGCAGTGCCGAGGCCCTGGCCATGGGGTACGCCGAGGCGGTCAACGCCGAGGTCAAAGACCTGTTCGCGGCGGGCGCGGACATCGTGCAGCTGGACGAACCCTGGCTTCAGGCCCGCGCCAGCGAGGCGCACAGCTACGGCGTCAAGGTGGTCAACCGCGCACTCGAAGGCGCGCCGGGAAGCACCGCGGTCCACCTGTGCTTCGGATACGCCGCCATCATCCACGACCGTCCCGCCGGCTACTCGTTCCTGCCCGAACTCGCCGACTGCAGCTGCGACCAGATCTCGATCGAGACCGCGCAGTCCGGGCTCGGCTGCTCCGTGCTGGCCGAACTCACCGACAAGACCATCATCCTGGGTGTCCTGGACCTGAACGACATGACTGTGGAGACCCCAGAGACGGTGATCGCGCGGGTCCAGCGGGCGCTGCCCTACGTCCCGGCCGACCGCCTGGTCCTAGCCCCCGACTGCGGCATGAAATACCTGCCCCGAGACGTAGCCTTCGGCAAGCTAACCGCCATGACACAGGCCGCCGCCCAACTCCGCGCGAGCCAATAGCCCCCGTCGATGGCCCACCGCTGGGGCTATACGCCCAGCGATGGCCCACCGCTGGGTCGGGGCGGGCGGGACAGCGGGCCGAAATGCTACGGATGCCCGGTCGGCGAACCCTCGGCGGGCGCGCGGGGGCGGAGGGAGCCGGCTACGGCGAAGGCGGCGACGAACAGGGCGGCTAGGAGCCAGAGGGCGTGCAGCAGGCCGACGGATTGAGCGAGTACGCCGATGACGGGAGGGCCGGCGAGGTTGGCGAAGTAGCCGATGGAGGTGACGACGCTGACCCGCGCGGCCGGGTCGGGTCCGCTCTGCGCGGCGGCGGAGGTGCCGAGGGGGAAGCCCATTGAGACGCCGACCGCCCACAGCAGCACGCCAACCAGGACAATCCACCGGTTCCCGGCCAGGATGAACAGCACCACGCCGACAATGCCGAGAGCGGTGGTGATACGGACGGTGCGGACCCGGCCGAGGCGATCGACCACGCGTCCGCCCAGCATCCGGGACAGCGCCTCGCCGGCGGCGAAGGCGGTGAAGAACAGCGCGGCGACCGCGGCGGTCTGGCCATGGTCGTTGCGCATCGCCAAGGTGAGCCAGTTATTCGCCGAGCCTTCACCCAGCTCGACACCGAGCATGACAACGCCGATGAGCAGCAGCCGCCAGTCAAGCCAGCCGCGCAGCCACTCGCGGAGCTTCGCTCCCCGGTCCTTTGACGGCGGCCCGGCGGGCGGGCGCCGCGCGCGCGGGATACCCACGGTGCCAAAGACGGCTACCGCGATGATGACCGCTTCGCCGATGAACTGCGCGGCGGGGGTGATGCCGAGAGCCGCGCAGGCCGCGCCTACCCCGGACCCGACGGCGGCCCCGACCGACCAGGCGGCGTGCATCAGCGGCATCAGGGTGCGCCCGGCAAGCTGCTCGACCGCGGCGCCCTCGACGTTGATCATCACGTCGAGACCGCCGATCCCCGCCCCGACGATTACGAAGGCCACCGCCAGCAGCGGAATCAGGTCCAGGATGAGCGCGATGCCGAGGGCGGTCATCGAGACGGCTACGACCAGCAGCGCTGCGCCGATGGCCCGGCGACTGCCCAGCCAGTGCATCACCGGGGCCGCCGCGAGCAGTCCGACTATCGCCCCGACGGTCACCCCGGCCAGCAATAGCCCGATCGTGGCCGTGTCAATGCCGAGGCTCGCCTTGATGGCCGGCAGCCGCGGACCCCACGCCGAGACCGTGATCCCGCCAAGCCCGAACCCAGCGGTGACGGTCCACCGCCAGCGGCCCAGCGATGAACCATCGGTCACTCTGTCATCGTAGGGTCGGCTGTGACCAGTCTGACCTGAGCGCGACGTTATGGACTAATGCGCGTTTCCAGTGCGCCGGGAAATCTCACTGCACCGCTGGCCCGGACGTCGAACTCAGGCCGCCCGACTTCGACAGGCCGGTGACGGGTACGTCGTCCATCCGGGGAGCGTCGTTCGCCTTCGGCGGGCGCAGCAGCCAGATGTCTGGTTGACCAGGGTGGCGAACGTCGCCCGGTCGTCGCGGATCTCGACTGGCTCGAGCCCCATGTTTTACGCTCCTTCCCAGGTCTCGTAAAAGGCACGGGTGCGGCTTTCCAGCCGCGGGATGCCGCCGCGGACGCCGTGCTCCTGGAAGTGCGGTGAGGCACCGTGTGCCTGGTAGGCGTCCGCGTCCTGGTACACCTCGTAGAGGAAGAAGACGCGCGGGTCTTCGGGATCGCGGTGGGCTTGGTAGACGATGTTTCCTGGCTCGGCTCGCGACGGCTCGATGAGCTGACGGATCGCGTCCGCCACGGCTGTCTCTTCGCCTTCCTTGGCCTTCCAGATCGCCGTTACGACGTATGCCATCGTGCCGTCCTCAATCGCGCGGTTTGAAGGCCGGCCCGAAGTCCGGCCCTTGGGGGGTTACGGTCGCCGCGACGCACCGGTTGCGCTGCCTGCCCAGTCCTTCGATCGCGGCTTCCAGCACGTCACCGGGGCGGAGGAACCGGCCACCGTGTTCGGCGGCGTTGCCAGCCGGGGAACCGGTGGCGATGATGTCGCCGGGGCGCAGGTCAGTGATCCCGGACGCGTACTCGATCAGCCGGTCGACCGAGAAGATCATGTCGAGATGCTACCGACGGGTGGCCGGGCATCGAGTTCATCAATGGGTGCAGAACCGTCAGCCCGCGACCTCGCCCAGCTCCGGAGACAGCCGGGTGACGGCCACGGTCTTCGCCTCGCGGCGGTCCATCCAGCTCAGCACCGGGGCGGTCATGATCGTCGTGATCAGCGCCACCAGGACCAGGCTGGTGAACAGGTCCTGGCTGGCGATGCCCGCCTGCAGGCCGACGTTCAGCGCGATGAGCTGCATGAGGCCGCGCGCGTTCATCAGGGTGCCGATGCGGGCGGGCACCAAGCCGCGCTCCCCCGCCAGCCGGGCGCCGAGCCAGCAGGCGCCGCCCTTGCTGAGCACGGCCACCACGATCGCCGCCAGCGAGAACAGCAGCACCCGGGGGTTGGCGAGCAGCGCGAACCGCGTGTTCAGCCCCGAGTAGGTGAAGAACATCGGGACGAGCATCCGGCTGATACCCGTCCATGGTCGGGGTGACCAGATCGTCCGTGCGGTCCGGCGCATGGCGTTTCCGGGCTGCTCCCGGGGCGCCGGCGGCATGACCAGGCCGATCGAGAACGCGCCGAAGACGGCGTACAGCCCGATGTCCGTGGTGAACCAGGCCGCCGGCCAGCACCAGCACCATCGTGACCAGCAGGACTGTCTGCGGTGACAGCCCCGGCCGGCGCAGGTACCGGTCGAGCAGTGGCCGGACCACGAACACCAGGATGACCGCGAACATCACCGCGCCGGCGAGTGCCTTCGTGATCGGCCACAGCTTCGCCGACGCCAGGCTGAGCACGCCCGCCAGCAGGATCCAGGCGGCCATGTCGTCGATGCCGCCGCAGGCCAGCGCCAGCGATCCGAACCGGGTACCGGACAGGCCCCGCTCGATGATGATCCGGGCCAGCATGGGGAAGGCCGTGATCGCCAGCGTCACGCCGACGAACGCCGCCGTCACCCAGACGTGGACACCGGGCATGAAGATCGCGACGTGGCCGTCGGCCGCGAGGGCCAGCCCGGCGCCGGCCACGAGCGGGACGGCGACGCCCAGGCCGCTGATCGTCGACGCCGTCCGGCCGAGTCCCGGTCTTCAGGTAGCCGCGCAGCTCGCGCCCCGCCTGGAACATCAGGGCGACGAGCCCGAGCTGCCCGGCCACGTAGATGACCGGCAGCAGCGCCTTCGGGAACAGGTCGGCCTCGAGCCGCGGTGCTAGCTCGCCGAGCAGTGACGGGCCGAGCAGGACGCCCGGCGATCATCTCGCCGACGACCGGGGGCTGCCCGGCCCGGCCGACGAGCAGGCTGACGAGCTTGCAGACGATGAGGATGACGGCGGCCGCGAGGAAGAACCGGGTCGTGAGGTCGGCGGCAGACATGGTTCCTCCGCTCGGTGACCGGCGGTTGCGGGGCGAGGCTCCCTACCGGGCTACTGGCCGTCGCCGCGACCGTGCGCGGGCGGGGCGGGCCGGGCAGGTGCTCGGGGTGCTGCGCGAAGTACGTACGGCACAGCGCCAGCCGCCGCGCGTCCCACACCATGAAGGTGCCAAGCACAGCTGCGCGAGGCTGCGCCACACGTCTTCCCACCGGTCGCCGAGCTTCATCAGGGCCAGCCGGGCCCGGCGACGGCCCGGGCGCGCCGACCGGGGTCAGGAAGACCGGCGCCCGGTTCGCGAGCGACCGCGTGTGCTGCGCCGTCGACGACAGCGTGAACCGGCGCAGCACCTCGCGGGCCGCCGCCTGCATGCCGACCGGGGCGACCCCGCGGGCCGGGCAGGGCCGGTTCGCGCTGACCCCGAACGGGATGAAGTTCATCGTCCGGGCGCTCTCCCGCTCCCAGCGAGCCGGGTCGAACTCCGCCGCTTCGCCCGCCGCCGTGGTGGAAGCCCGAGGTAGTCGAACAGCACGCACCGACCCGGCCGCGATCGGCGGGCTCACGTCGATGTCGGCGGTGGTGATCCGGTGCGCGATGCCGAACAGCGGCCACACGCGCATCGCCTCGTTGATGACGTCGGCCAGGTAATCGCCGTCGTCGGGGTCCGCCCGCAGCCGGTCCTGCACCGCGCGGGTGCTGCGCGACGGCCAGCAGCAGGTGCGCCATGGCCTCCGACATCTGCACCACGGCCGTGTTGAAGAACGCCCCCTGCAGGTAACACGCCTGCTCGGCCGGGGTCATCAGGGCGGGCAGCTCGAACGGCACCTCGCCGGCGTCGATGCGGCGCGCGCAGGTAGCGGGTCAGCCGGTCCCGGCGGCGCATGTGCCGCAGCCGGGTGCACTTCAGTGCGCTGACGACGTCGTCGGCGTTGCCGACGATCAGCTCGCGGGCGGCGCGCGGGCATGGCTCGCGGAACACCAGCTCGTAGTACACCTCGGCCCACACCGGCATCATCAGGTCCCGCAGGACGCCCGGTACGTCAGGTCACGCGGTGTGCTCATCCAGGACCTTCGCCGTGCAGCGGGTGACCAGCTCGGCCCACTGCGCCTTGGTGCGGCTGGCCAGGATGGCCCGGGTCGTGCGAGCGGCCTGGTCGTAGCGCGGCCCCGGCTCCAGGTGCTCCTGGTGAACTTCGGGGCCGGGAGCCAGCCAGTACCAGAACAGGTCCGACAGGCCCGCGCCGTGGCTACGGCCGTTCGCGGCCGGGTCACCGTAGACGCGCAGGAAGTCCGGCCGCGCCGCCTGGCCGCTGCAGCACCGGGATGCCCTCCTCGCCGTTGACCATGGTGAAGATGGCGCCGCGCAGCGCCACCACCCGCCTGGGCAGCCAGTACGGTAGCGTGCCGGCCAGCCCGGCCGCCGCCGCGGCCGCGGCCAGACCGAGCGACGGTCCGGATCGCCGCGTCACGGGACCCGCACCACCAGCTCGGGGTCAGGGTCCCGGTGCCGTCGGCGCCGCACAGCGCGAGCGTGTGGTCGAGTTCGGCGCGCAGGATCTCCAGCACCCGGCGGCACCGTCCTGCCCGCCGACGGCCAGGCCCCACATCACCGGGCGGCCGACGCCGACCGCCGTGGCGCCGAGCGCCAGCGCCTTGACCACGTCGGCGCCACGGCGGATCCCGCCGTCGAGCAGCAGCGGGACCTCGCCGCCCACCGCCGCTGGCCATGCCGGGCAGCAGGTCGATGGTGGCCGGGACGCCGTCGAGCTGCCTGCCCCCGTGGTTGGACAGCATGATCGCGTTGGCGCCCGTGATCCAAGGCGATCCTGGCGTCGTCGGCGTGCAGGACGCCCTTGACCACGATCGGCAGGTCCGTCAGGGCCCGGAGCCGGTCAACGTGCTCCCAGGACATCGCGGCCGACATCTCGATCGACCGAACGTTGCCGTCCCCGGCCAGGCCGCGCATGTTCTCGCAGCGCATCCCCGCTGGCAGATCGTGGAAGCCGTTCCGCTCGTTACGGTCGCTCGCCCCGAGCACCGGCGAGTCGACCGTCACCACCAGGGCCGCTGCCCCGGCCCGGGCCGCCCGGTCCGCCAGGGCCTCGGTGACGTCCATCCGGGGCTGGATGTACAGCTGGAACCAGACGTCCGGCGCCATGTCGCCCGCCGCCGTCGCGAGACGCGGCGACCACGTCCTCGACGGCGACGGTCGCCGCCATGCTGGTGATCAGGATCGTGTCGGCGGCCGCGGCGGCGCGGGCGGTCGCCCGCTCGCCCTCGGGTGTCATGAGCTTGTGGAAGGCGGTCGGCGACAGCACCACCGGCATGCTCGCACGGCTGTTCAGCAGGGTGGTCTCCGAGCGGGCGCTTCTCGTTGCCGCGCAGCATCCGCGGCAGCAGCCGCGAGCCGCGCGAAGCCCGCCTCGTTCGCCCGCAGGGTGATCTCATCCCGGGCGCCGCCGGACGACATAGTCGAAGTAGACCGGATCCAGTTTTTCGCGGGCCGCATTCTCGAAGTCACGTACAGTAACTAGCCTCGGCATCTGTTCCCCTCTGCGGAGTTTCCGGTGCGCGGATCAGCCGGTCAGCGGCTGGGGGCGGCGAGTACGGCCGGGTCGTGGGCCGCCAGGAAAGCGATCAGCGGATCGCGGTGCGCGGGCTTGTCCCACTCGTTCTCGAGGTTCTCGGCCACGTGATGGGTGGCCACCAGATCAGCCCCCCGGTACAGCCGGATGACCGGATGCAGGTAGGCAGCGTCGAAGGCCCGCTCCGCGTCGTCCTGGGCGACCCGGGCGACGCTGACGTCGAACGGGTCGACCTTGTCGTGGTCCGGCCCGTACTCCAGCGTGACCACCAGCACGTCGGCGCCAGTCCGTCAGTTCCCCGAGGCCGCCGTCACGGACGAAGTCGACCGGCACCTCCTCCAGGTAGCGCGCGTCGCCGTCCGCCGGGCGGATCACCACGTCGCCGAGCACGCCGAACTGCTGGTACAGCGCCGACGTCCGGTTCACCCGGGCCAGCACCGCCGCGGTGATGCCCTCCGCCGTCCCGGCCACCGGGCTCGACGGCCACGGCACCTGGTGGTAACGCAGCTCGAGGATCTTGTGCAGAGCGCGGACACCGTAGCGGAACCCGTGGATGAAGCCGCTCGTGCCGTGCTTGAAATCCCGCGGCTGGGTGATCGTGCCCGCCACGTACAGGCCGGGGACGCCTTCGACCTCGTAGCCGGAGGTGATCCGCGGGAACCGGTCCTTGTGCACCAGCGGCGGGCGGCAGCCGTCGTCGAAGATCTCCGCATCGAAGCGGAACCCGGTGCACGCGATGACGCGGTGGTAGCGCAGTTCCTTGACCATCTCGTTGGCGCGCGAGAACGAGAACCGAACCGTGTACAGGCCGTCGTCGTCACGGTCGATCGACACCACCGTGCCGTCCAGGATCGCGTTCTGCGACTTGAGCTGGTACGTGTCCAGGAAGTTGTTGTTCACCGCGCGCAGGTGGCCCACGTAGTGGGTCCGCCAGGCCATCCGCACCGAGCCCGGCCCGGCCACGTGGATGACCGCCGCCGTCTCGACCAGGTTGTCGGCGGTCTCCAGGGCCGAGTTGCCCTTCCCGATGATCAGCACCCGCTGATCGGTGAACTCGTGGGAGTCGACGGGCATCGTCGCGTACTGCTCGGCCAGCTCGATGCCGGGGATCGGCGGGATGTAGGGCTTGCTGACACCGGTCGCCACGATGAGGCGGCGGGCCAGGTGAACGCGGTCGCGGGAGTCCGTCACCGTGAACGTGCCGTCCCCGGTGCGGCTGACCCGGGTCGCGGTGGTTCCGTAGTCAATCCGCAGGCCGAACCGTTCCGCGTAGTCAGCGAGGTAACGGACCATGTCCTCGGCCGCCGGGAAATACCGCTCGGAATAACGCGTGAACAGCAGATTGCCGTCCGGTGACAGAATCGAATTCCAGTCCATCCGCAGGTTGAACTCGGCATCGTCGGTACCGGTATGCGGCTTGTTGATCGAGATGAGCTGACGGTGCCGGGGAAACCGGGTGAAGAACGCCCCGGGCACCTGCGCCGACTCCAGGATCAGGTAGTCACGCCCGGCCGCGCCGAGCTCCTGAGCCAGCTGAAGACCCGCGGGGCCCGCGCCAATGATGAGGTAATCGAGCGGATCAGCGTCCATCTGAAACCTCCGCGTAAGCAGGCGTACTCAAGATGTTGACGCGTCAAGTATTACGTGATGTTTTCCGATGATTCAAGGGCATGTCCGCTTAGGGTTTCCCCACGAATAGCTGATAATTAGCGCAAAGTATCGACATATTGTGTATGAGTAGTGTATGATGCGGCTCAGCCATCAGAGATCAACGGCGGAGAGTCGCGCGAGGGCGCGGATCAGCGACTGGGTACCGTCGCGCCCGCCGCCCTGGGCGCGGACCGCGAGGTACAGCTCGTGGGCGAGTGCGAGCCCGGGCAGGCTGAGGTTCATCCGGCGCGCCTCGGCCAGGGTGATCTCCATGTCCTTGAGGAAATGCTCGACCATGAAACCCGGCGCGTAGTCGCCCTTTAGCATGCGCGGAGCGAGGTTGGCCAGCGACCAGGAGCCTGCCGCGCCGCCGCTGACCGACTCCAGGACGGTCTTCGGGTCGAGCCCCGCCTTATGCGCGTACAGCAGCGCCTCGCAGACGCCGATCATGTTCGTGGCGATCAGGGTCTGGTTGACCATTTTCGTATGCTGGCCCGCGCCGGCCGGGCCCTGGTGGACGATGGTCTTGCCCATCAGTTCCAGCAGCGGGCGGACGCGTTCCACCGCCGCGGCGTCACCGCCGACCATGATCGACAGCGCGGCGTTGCGGGCGCCGATGTCACCGCCGGAAACGGGGGCGTCGACGCTGTCGATGTCTTTTTCTCTGGCCGCGGCATAGATCTCCTGGGCCAGCGACGGCTCGCTGGTCGTCATGTCGACCATCGCGGTCCCGGCGCGGGCGGCTTGGATGATGCCGTTCGTCACCTCGCGGACGTCGGACGGGTAACCGACCATGGTGAACACGACGTTGGAGTTGGCCGCCACCGCCGCGGGCGAATCGGCCCAGGTGGCACCGCGCTCGATCAGCGGCTGGGCGCGATCCCGGGTCCGGGAGTAGACGGTAACGGAATATCCGCCGGACAGCAGGTGCCCGCACATGGACGTGCCCATCACGCCGGTGCCGATCCAGCCGATACGAGTTTCATCCGAAGTCATCCGACAAGGGTAGTTCCGGCCGTGCGTTAATGCGCGGTCGCGTCGGCCGGCAGGCCATCTCGGTTATCCACCGGCAGAGCTACCGGGGCCGGGTCAGCTGAGCGCCAGGGACGAAGCCATTCTTCGTCGGTCCGGGGGACTTCCTGACCGCACGTGCCGCAGACGCCAGCGACGTTGATCTCCCCGCCGCAGCCCGCGTGCAGCATCCGCATGGGCTCGGCCGGCGTCGTCGGCTCGGTGTAGCGAGTGCCCCACTCGGCCAGTGCGCGCAGCACCGGTATGAAGTCCGCGCCCGCCTGCGAGAGCCGGTACTCCTGCCGGGTGCGGTTGCCGTCGCGGTACGGGACTTTTACCAGGAGACCCGCCTCGACCAGGTGGCGCAGCCGCGTCGCGAGGATGTTGTCGGCGATGCCGAGGTTCGACCGGAATTCGTCGAACCGCGTTATGCCGCTGTTGGCGTCGCGCAGGATCAGCAGCGTCCAGCGGTCGCCGAGCAGGTCTCCCGCCCGGCCAATCGGGCACGCGCGCGCCGCGTGGCTAACGCTTCCGGTCTTCATGGTCCCCTCTGATCTGGCTTGCATATTGCAAGTATACATCTTACGATGGCTTGCGAGAAGCAAGTCAGCGGAGGCGGATCTCCGAAGGCGAGGAACATGACATGAGCATCCTGATCGTCGGCGCCGGGGCGACCGGCGGCTACTTCGGCGGGCGACTGGCCCAGGCGGGTCGTGACGTGACCTTCCTGGTGCTTGAGCGACGCGCCGCGGACCTGCGTGAGCACGGCCTGCGCCTGGTCAGCTCCGACGGCACCGAGGTCATCGAGCCGAAGGTTGTCACGCCCGCCGAGCTCGCTGCCGGAGCGTTCACGGCGAGCACAGTCCTGGTCACCGTGAAGGCTGCTGGCCTCGACGCCGCCATCGGGGAGATAGCGCCCGCGGTCGGGCCGGACACCACGATTGTCCCGGTGCTGAACGGCATGGGCCATATGGACATGCTGAGCGCCGCGTTCGGCACCGCGCGGGTGCTCGGCGGCGTCGCCCTGGTCGCCACCCAGCTCGACAGCAACGGGAACGTCGCCGTGCTCAGCCCCGACGCCAGCCTCACGATCGGCGCCCAGGACCGGCAGCGGACGCCGGCCGTGGAACGAACGAAGGAACTGCTGGATGGCGCGGGCTTCCAGGTCGCCATCAGCGATGACATCCTGGCCGGCATGTGGTCCAAGTGGGCATTCATCGCCTCGGTGGGCGCGGCGACGTGCCTGCTCGGCGGGACAGCCGGCGAGATCGCGGCCGCGGGTGGAGACGCGATCGCGCGGGCCATCGTCGACGAGGCGGGCCTGATAGCCGCCGCTAGCGGCTATACCATCCCGGACAGCGAGCAGAAGCAGACTCAGGCCAAGCTGACCGCGCCCGGATCCGGGTTCGACTCGTCGATGTACCGCGACCTGCGGCAGGGCAGGCCAGTCGAAGTGGACACCATCCTGGGCGACCTGCTCGAGCGCGGCCAGCGAGGCGGCGTGCGGACGCCGCTACTGGAGGCTGCCGCCGTGGCGCTGCGAGTCCACAACAACAGGCTGGCTTGATCCAACGCCGGCCAGCCGCGGCACCAGGGTGGCCTGCTGAGGCTCCCGGTCCTCCAGGGACGCGATCCGGTGGGCGACGAACAGGCTGGTGCCACCGAGGCAGCTTGATGTTCGGGTAACGCTCGAGCGCGCCGGTGTAGATGAGGTTGACCAGTGCCCGGGTGGTGTCGAATGGATACTCAAAGTGCCACCGCGGATAGTTCGGCAGCACCAGTCCGGTGGGCGGCGTCGCGGGGTGCACGAAGGCGTACGCGCCGCGGCGGTCGAGCGCATACTCGATCTCCGCAGCATCACATCTCATTGCCCCAGTAGAAGCGGGCGATGATTTCGACCTGCTGGAGCCTGCTGCGCTGCTCGCGGGCGTTCAGCGGACCCTCGGCGGAGAAGGCTCCGTTGGTGGACAGCGCGATGTTGTCGATGTTCACGACCGTGGCGGCCTTGTCAACCCGGTCCAGCAGTTCCTCATGCGGCTCCGCCGCCGAGCCGCTGACGTCGACGATGCCGAGTGCCACGACGGTATCCGCGCCCAGTTGCTCGATCGGGAAGCGGCCCTGCTCCTGCGCGGGATACTCGACGCTCACCCGGCTGAACGGCTGGCGTTCGGCGAAGGTGGTCACCGCGCCCGGGTGGTAACCCTGGCGGGTATCGAGCGCGCCCCCGGTGGTGATGTCCAGTCCGAGCCGGAACTCGTCAGGAAGATCGGAAGTGACGGCGGCGTCGGCGTTGAGCACCCGGTCGAGCAGGGCGCCGGGATCGATGCCGAGCGCGCTGGCCCACTCGCGGCCAGCGACGGTCAGCAGGAATCCGATGACCGGATCGTGCAGCTGGACGTACTCGATGCCCTCGGCGGCGAGCGCGGCCACCTCGTCACGGATGATAGCGGCGAGTTCGTCGGACTCCTGCTCCGCTATCGCCAGGACGTAGCCGGGAGAAGGCAGCGACACCACCCGGGAACGCCTCGTGCTGGCGGTAAGGTACTCGGCCTCGTGCTTGGCCAGGCGCTGCCGCCGCACCGGGCGCTCGCGCAGCGTGCGGCGCTCGGGCACGAAGCGGTCGCCGAGTAGTTCGGCTACCGCGCCGCTGGCTGGCCCGGCGCTGGCTGGCTCCGTGCTGGCTGGCTCGGCGGTGAAGCCATCGATGTTGTCGTAGATCACCGACAGCGGGTGGCGTCGCCGGAACTGGCCGTCGCCCAGTGCGGCGAGCCCGATCCTGCTCTGCAGGCGCAGCGCGTCGCTGATGGCGTCGTCCTCAGCTGCGCGCAGCCCGGCATCGTCCAGCTGACCCGCGGCGTGCGCGGCCCGCGCGACCAGCAGCTCGGACGGCGGCACCAAGCCAACGTGGTGATCGATGTGGTACTTGAATTCGTCAGCCATTTTGAGCTCCTCTCGTCAGAACATCCGCCAGCTGTTCTCTTTCGGGCGCCTCGGGTGCCACACGAGCTCGACCATGGTGTAGTCGGGGTCGAAGATGTAGCAGAAGAGCGACTGGTCCGACCGTCGCTGGCCCGGCGGTGAGTGCCGCACGCCCAGCTTTTTCAGGTGGGCCAGGAACCCGTCCCAGTTCTCCACCTCGACCGCGAAGTGGAAGGGCGCCATTCGTTCCATCTCGTCGACCGGGGTGAAGTGCAGCGCGAAGTTTCCCCTGGTCAGCAACAGGAGCTTGCTGTTGCTCTTCGGGTCAATGGCCTTCATCCCGAACACTTCCCCGTACCAGCGAATGGTCCGCTCCGGGTCCGAGGTCGGGAAGTTCACGTGATGCAGGTAGGCCGGGAGGTCGCTGTTCTCTGTTTCTGTGGTCACTTTTCCTCCTCAAGGTCCGTCGTGGTGGTCAGCCGATCCAGCAACCGGGAGAGCACGGGGAGCGCGGCGGCCAGGCAGTCACGCTCTTTCGCGGAAACCGCGTCCAGGGCGTGAGCCAGCGCGAGGATGCGTCCCTGGCCGAACATTTCCAGCTGCTTGCGGGCGCGGGGGGTCGGGACCAGCAGCACCGAGCGCCCATCGGCGGCAGACCGGCTACGTTCGATCAGCCCGTCGGCCGCGAGTTCCCGCACCAGGTTGCTGACTGTCGACCGGCTCAGCCGCAACTCGCCGGCCGCCTGCGCCGGAGCGAGCGGCCCGGCGGCCACCAAGAGCCGCAGCAAGGTCGCGTGCGCCTCGGTCAGCGGCGGTAGCTCCTCAGCCGACCGCGCGGCCCGGATCAGTACTCGCCGCAACGGGTCCACCACCCCGATGAACCGGTCCGCGAGCTCCTCGGATTTTCCGTCCATGATCGGCACCGTACAGTTTTGCCGCAAAACTATCTAGAATGCCGGCGGTTCACCATCGTTTGCGATACCGGCCGCCTGGCGTTCTTAGGATGACCATCATCGCCGGTTACATACGCACGCTGGTCGACCAGATGGGTGCCGAGCGCTGTTTCTGGGGAACCGACCTGAGCCGGCTGGTCAACCACGGCCTTACCTACACCGACACGATCGAGCAGTTCACCAAGTACTACCCGTTCACCCCGGAGGAACTGGAGTGGATCATGGGGCGTGGGATCAGTAAGTGGGTCAAGTGGCCCGCGGCGGCCGCCATCGATGGGTCATCGATGGCGCTGTAGGCCCCTCGATGGGACATCCATGGGGTGGCCCGGATGTCACGAGAAAGGCTGTACGCGCTGCATTCACCGGGCAGCACGACGCTCGCCCGGGTCCAGTTCTTCCTGGACTTCGTCGCCGCCTGGTTCCAGCGTCAGGCGCAGCCGGAGCTCGGGTCAAAATCCGCCTAGCGGTACGACGTCCCAGCCACCCTCGGTCTCCCGGTCACCGTCGCGGGTAAAGGACACGGTCGCGACGGTCCTGATCGACCGCAGCAAGTCGAGCCCTGCGGACTCCGGCGACGCGAGCACTCCCGCGGTCAGGGCTTCCACCGAGGCCCGCACAAGTCCAGCCGGCCCGTCGCTGACCCGCGCGACAACTGCCTCGCCCGGCGCTGGCCGGATCAGCCGGGGAAACTCTCCGATCCCGCAGTCATCGGTGAAGGCGAGCAGGCCGGCGAAGCCAGTGGCACGGACATCGGTGGCGATCTTCGCGCACACCGGGTGCGAGCCGCAGATCACGATAGCCCCGGGCTCGGGGACCAGCCACAGCGGAGCGCCAGGGACGTGAGCCGACGAGGCTGGGCGTGATCCGGCGAAGTTCGCCGCGAAACACCGCGCGAGATCTTCCCCGTAGGCGCTCTGCTCACGGAGGATCATCACGTTCTGGACGCCACGCCCCAGGATCGCCTGGGATAGTGCGCGCATCTGCGCGTTGTCGTCGGGGGACCAGCGCAGCACCCACTGCTCACCGCGCAGCAGCCCCGGCTTGGTGGACAACGGCAGCAGCAGCGGAACCTTGCCGCGATACAGCGGGATCGCGGCAGCGGCACCGAAACCGTTGAAGTGCCCGAGTACAGCCAGGTAGCCCGTGTCCCGCGCGATCTGTCCCGCTAGCTTCACGGCGGTTTCCGCGTCCCCCCGGTCGTCCAGGAATTCCCAGCTGAGACCGGATTCCCGGGCGGTCGGCGATCCCGCGACGGCTTCTTCCAGCAGTTCACCCCAAGCGGCTCTCGGGCCGCTGAACGGCCCGACGACGGCCACCCGCCCGAGCGCCGTGGAGCCGTTCTCAGCCATGCCAAAAGTGTGTCATAACCGCCCGTTTCCCCTCAAGGATCAACCGACCGGGCTGGTAGCAGCCCCCCGGACAGCTGCGCGATAGCCTCGGCCCATGACCGCCGTCGGCTATTGCCTTGAGCCTGTCGAGACCCTGAACCCGGCGGCACTGGCTGTGCTCAGGCGGATCTACGAGGAGGGATTCCCGCCGCACGAACGGGCTGACTTCGCCGCCGTTACGGCCGAACGCCGGGACGCCGAGCTTTCCTTGGCGCTGGTCGGCGACGGACAGCCTGCCGGTTTTGCCATGCTCCGGCCGCTCGGCGATACCGGCTGGATCTACCTGCGCTACTTCGTGGTCGACAGCGCCCAGCGCGGCCAGGGCCTGGGCGGGCTGCTCTGGGAACAGCTGACCGTCCGGCTCCGCCAGGAGCGATACACGCTGCTGGTGCTGGACGTCGACGACCCGGACGAGCCGGGTTGCGACCCCGCCGAGGTCGAGATCCGGCACCGCCGGATCCGCTTCTACCAGCGGCACGACGCGAGCCTGCTGCCGGTAACCGGCTACCGCGTGCCGGACGTCGCGGCGGCCAGTATCGGGCGGCACAGCGCCGGCTGGTCCCCGATGCGCCTGATCACCGCGCCGTTGTCCGGCGTCGCTCCGGATGCCGGGTCCATCGTGGAGGCGGTGTACCGGTACCGCTGGGAACTGGAACCTGGGGATTTCCCCGAGACGGAAAGGACCTGACGTGGCCGTCGATTTCGAGCTGGCAGAATCCGTCGCGCGGATCTACCTGAATCGCCCGCACCGGCTCAACGCTGTCGTGCCGGAACTGACCGATGAGCTGGTCGCGGCATTGAACAGAGCCGGGCAGCAGGGGGCACGGGTGGTCGTGCTGGCCGGGCGCGGGCGGGCGTTCTGCTCCGGGCACGACCTGAAGGAACAACTGCCGCCGGAGACGGTGCTGCGCGACGCGGTCCCGGGTCGACCAGATCCAGGACGTGACCAGGGCGATCCGGCGCTTCCCCGGCCCGGTCATCGCGGCCGTGCACGGCTACGCGCTGGGGGCGGGCTCCGAGTTCGCGCTCGGGTGTGACCTGGTGGTCGCGGCGGAAGACGCGCAGTTCGGGTTCCCCGAGGTGTCGGTCGGGCTGAGCGTCACCGGCGGCATCTCCCGGCTGCTGCCGCTGCTGGTCGGCCCGGTACGGGCCAAGGAACTGCTGCTGCTCGGCGAGCGGTTCGGCGCCGCCCGCGCGCTGGAACTCGGGCTGGTCAACCGGGTCGTTCCGGCCGGGCAGCACGAGCAGGCGGCCGGTGAGATCGCGGCCCGGCTGCGGGACCAGCCCGCCCTCTCGCTCGCGCTGGCCAAGCAGGCACTGGACCGGGGCGCGGACAGCGCGCTGGAGGAGGCGATGGCCACCGAGACCGACTTCGCCGCGCTGACCGTGGCACCCGGGCCATGAGTCCTGAAACGCTCGCCGACGCGCTGCGGTCGGCGGCGCAGCGATGGCCGGACCGGGTCGCCTGGACATTCGACCCGGGCGACCGGTTTACCTTCGCCGACGTAGCCCGGCTGACCAGCGGATACGCTGCCACGTTGCGCGACCGCGGCGTCCAGCCGGGCGACCGGGTCGCGGTGCTGCTGGCCAACCAGCCGGAGTTCCCGCTGACCTGGCTGGCCCTATCGCTGGTCGGGGCGGCGATGGTGCCGCTCAACATGCGGTACCAGACCGCGGACGCCGAGCATGTGCTGCGCGCCTGCGGCGCGTCGGCCATCGTGGCTAGCGCGCCGTTCTGGCCGCTGCTTGACCGGCTGCCCGACGACCTGCCCGCGCTGCGCCGCGCGATACCAGCCGCCGACCTCGCGAAAGCCACGGCTGGGACGCTGGACCTGCCGAGCCCGGATCCGGCCGGCACCGCGAACATCCAGTTCACCTCGGGCACCACCGGCCGGCCGAAGGGCTGCGTGCTGTCACACCGGTACTGGACGCGGCTGGCCGGCGGCCTGGTGACCGAGTTCCCGTTCCTGACCGAGCAAGACGTGATGCTCACCGCCCAGCCGTTTAACTACATCGATCCGCAGTGGAACGTGGCCGCCGGGCTGGTCGCCGGGGCTGAAGTGGTGGTCCTGGATGGATTCCACCCATCGTCGTTTTGGTCAAAAGTTCGTCAGCACCACGTCACATACTTCTACTGTCTCGGGGCGATGCCCGCGTTGCTGCTCCGGATGCCCGCTGATCCGGCTGACCGCCAACACCGCGTGCGGGCGGTGCAGTGCTCGGCCATCCCGCCAGCGCTGCACCGCGAGCTGGAACAGCGCTGGGGAGTGCCGTGGTACGAGGCGTTCGGTATGACCGAGACCGGCGCTGACCTGCGGGTCACCGAGGCCGACCACGACGAGCTGGTCGGGACCGGCTGCCTCGGCGGCCCGGTCAGCTACCGGAGAGTTCAGATCGTGGACGCTTCCGATCGCCGCGTGCCGGCCGGGGAACAGGGCGAGATCACGCTGGCCGGGCCCGGGATGATGGACGGATATCTCGACGACCCTGAGGCGACCGCGCGGGCGATGCGCGGTGGCTGGTTCCACACCGGTGACCTGGGCCGGATGGACAGTTCCGGCCGCGTCTATCACACCGGGCGGATCAAGGACATGATCCGGCGCAGCGGGGAGAACGTCGCCGCGCGTGAGGTGGAGGAGGTGCTGCTGACCCACCCGGACATCCTGCTGGTGGCGGTGACCGCGGTCCCCGACGAGATCCGCGGCGAGGAGGTCAACGCCTACTACGTGGCTGGCCGCGACCCGGGTCCGCCCGCGCTGGCGGACTACTGCCGGGAGCGGCTGGCGGCGTTCAAGGTGCCGAGGTACTGGCAGCCCGCCGACGACCTGCCGCGCACCGACTCCCAACGGGTGGCCAAGGCCCGGCTCGGCTCGGTTCTCGGCCCGGTGTTCGACACCGTCACCGGCGAGTGGAGCGGGGCATGAGCTTCAGCTGGCTGAGCCCGGTGTTCTTCGACGAGCTCGACCTCAACGGCAACCTGCACAACTCGCGGTTCGCGGTCCATGTCGAGCGGGCTCAGTCGGCGCTGTTCGAGCAGCTCGGCAAGGGCTGGACCCGGCTGGATGACCGGGATCCCGATCTGCGTTACGCGGTACGCGAGCTGCACGTGGAGTTCCTCGCGCCTTTCGGATCGCCGGGTGCGCTCCGCATCGAGTTGACCGCCCGCAGCCTGGGACGGACCAGCGCCACCTACGGCTTCCGGTGCACTGACCCGGTCGACGGGCGGGAGATCGCTCGCGGGCACCGGGTGATCGTGAAGATCGACGAAAAGGGTCAGCCCGTGCCGTGGAGCGACTGGTACCGCGACGCCTTCGCCGAACTCGCCGCTGGAGGGCTGCCATGATCGAGGCCGATCTGCTGCTGGTCAACGCGAACGTGCTGACCATGGACCCGGTGCGGCCCCGCGCCGGTGCGGTAGCGATGGCCGGCGGACGGATCGTCGCGCTCGACGCGGATGGGCCTGCTCGTGAGGTAGTCGACCTGCGCGGCCGGACGCTGCTGCCCGGCTTCCACGACGCGCACAATCACATGGCCTGGTTCGGCATGTCCCTCGCCGAAGTGGACCTGAGTCCGGCGGCGGTGACCAGCCTGGACGAGCTGTACGCGGCGATCGGCCGCCGGGCGCGGGAAACCGATGACTGGATCGTCGGCTCCGGCTACGACCAGAACAAACTGGGCGGCCAGCACCCCGACCGGGACGGGCTGGAGTCGGCCGCGCCGGGTCGGCGGGTGATGCTGCGGCACGTCTCGGGGCACATGTGCGTGGTCAGCGGCGCCGTGCTGGCCGACCTGGACATCGCCGACCAGCCGGTCGACGTCTCCGGCGGGACGGTGGTGACCGATACCGATGGCCGCCCGACCGGACTGCTGCAGGAACGGGCGCAGGAACTCACCGACACCCTGCTGCGGCCCTACCCGCTCGCCTTCCTCACCGACGCCATCGACCGCGCGGGCACCCGCTACCTCAGCGAGGGCATCACCAGCGTCACCGAGGCCGGCATCGGCGGCGGCTGGATCGGCCACACTCCGGTCGAACTCGCCGCCTACCAGGGCGCGCGCGACGCTGGCCTGCTGCACGTCCGGGTGGAACTGATGGTGGCCAGCGACGTGCTGCACCCGCTCGGCGCGCATCCAGACGACGGCCTGGAGATCGGGCTTGACCTGGGGATCCGCACCGGCTTCGGCGACGACTGGCTGCGCGTCGGCGCGATGAAGCTGTTCACCGATGGCTCGCTGATCGGGCGCACCGCCGCGATGTCTTTTGACTACGCGGGCCAGCCCGGGAACCGGGGCTACCTGCAGGGCGACGCGGATGCGCTGACCGCCACGATCATCGCCGCGCACCGGAGCGGCTGGCAGGTCGCGTCGCACGCGATCGGTGACCGCGCCATCGACCTGGCTCTCGACGCCTACTCGCTGGCCCAGGAACGCTACCCCCGAACCGATGCCCGGCACCGCATCGAGCACTTCGGTGTGTCCCGCCCGGATCAGGTGGCGCGCTCGGCCCAGCTGGGCGTGGTCGCGGTACCGCAAGGCCGGTTCGCCTCCGAAATCGGCGACGGCATGCTGGTGGCGGTCGGGCCGCAGCGGCACGACTGGCTGTACCGGCAGCGGTTGCTGCTGGACGCGGGCATGACCCTGCCAGGCAGTTCGGACCGGCCGGTGTCGAATGGCGCGCCGCTGCTCGGCGCGCACGACATGGTGAACCGGCGGACGGCGTCCGGCGAGCTGTTCAACGCGGGCGAGGCGATAACCGCCGAGCAGGCCCTGCGGGCTTACACCTTCGGCTCGGCGTACGCCAGCCACGCCGAGCACGCTAAGGGCACCATCGCGCCGGGCATGCTGGCCGACCTCGTGGTGCTGTCCGACGACCCGACCGCCGTCTCCCCCGCCAGCATCGGCGACATCCAGGTACTGGCGACCTACGTCGACGGCGAATGCCGGTTCAGCGTTTAGGCAAGACAATGGAAACTAGCCGTCGCGCGCCGACGGCTAGTTACCATCATCCTGCCTCGATGACGGTGGTTGCTGCCACATCAACCAGGAAAGGTGCGCTGCCGCGAGTCCCAGAAGCCGCAGTTGTGCTGCGCCATCAGCGTGCTGGCCGGGACGAGTACGCTGTCCCCGGCCGGCACGAGCGACATCACCGCCGGGTAGGTCGTCCACAGCGGCGCACCGTTCACCGTCGGCTGGCTGTCACGGGCAAACCCGGTCCACTGGGCGAGCACCTGGCTCTGCAGCGCGCCCTGGTCCGCGTCCAGCGACGCCGGGTCGGCGTGGACGAGACGGTTGATCGCGCTGTGGTAGGCCCCGAAGGGTTGCGTCGCGCCGTTAGCCGGGGAGTCGGAGTCGTCGTCCTCGTAGGCGTAGACGGGGATGACCCGGGACAGCTGCGCCTCGCTGGCCAGCGCCGGGCAGACGCTGAAGGCATCGGCCATGATCGTGCGGTACGCGATGAACGGCGAGGGAGACGGGTACCGGTTGACCGGATACAGCCGCATCACGGCCGGCGCCAGCGACCCGAACTGCTGGCGTACCAGCCGCTGGTACTGAGCCACGCTGCCGGCAACGACCGCGGGGGTATAGATCCCGCCATCGAATTCATCCCGGCCGACGCCGATCATCAGCGGGACCTTGTTGACACGCCGGAGCCTGAACGCCTGAGCGGCTGACATGGGCAGCGTCGTGCCGTTGACGATGGGCCCGATCGCCCCGCCAGCGGACGGGTTCAGGTATTGCCCGCCATCCTCGGCCAGCGTGCTCGCGGGCACCATCCGCAGGCAGGCCGCCACGTCGGGCGCCTTGCCGCAGCCGACCTTCGCGGCGAATACCGTACCCATCTTCTGCGCCTGGGACTCGGTCAGCAGCTTCGACTTGCAGTCGGCCTGCCACCAGATCGTGTTGACGTCGAAGTTATAAAAGCCGCTGACGCTGATGCCCCGCTCGAACAGGCCTTTCGCGGTGGGCGACGCGACCTGGTCACAGACGCTGGCGCCGCCCGCGGACTCGCCGAAGATCGTCACGTTGTGCGGGTCCCCGCCGAACCGGGCGATGTTGTCCCGCGTCCAGCGCAGCGCGGCTTGCTGATCCTCCAGGCCATAGTCGCCCGAGTGGGCGCCGAGTGCCTTGTCCGCCAGGAACCCGAGGATGCCCAGCCGGTAGTTGGCGAAGACGTAGACGACGGGACCGGATCTGACCAGGTTCGCGCCGTTGTCGGTCAGCGCCGTGCCGAGGAACCCGCCGCCGTGGATCTCGAACATCACCGGCAGGTTCTCCCCTGGCCGTGCGCGGCCGGCTTGTGAACCTCCAGGTAGAGACAGTCCTCGCTGCTCCCGGCCTGCACCGAACCCGGTGAGATGCCAGGCGAGAGGCATTGCGGGCCGAGCTGGGTGGCCTGATACGTGGTCGTCCACGGCATCACCGGCTGCGGCGGCTGCCAGCGCAGGCCGCCGATCGGAGGCGCGGCGTACGGGATGTCCAGGTAGGACGTCTCGCCCTCGCTGGTCACGCCGCACACCGGGCCACTCGCCGTCACGACGGTCGTCCCGGCCGAACAGCCGGGCGGCGCCGCGGCCGTCGTCTGGGCGAGCGCGACGCCCGCCCTGGCCAGCAAGGACGCCGCCACTAGAGCGACAGCCGTGAAACCCGCGTTCCTCCACCCCATCCCCGCATGGTAACGCACCGTAACTTCCGACTACGCATTGACCATAACGCCGAGTCACATCTCATCGGTGAGCTTGAAAATCGCGTCCGCGAACCGGGCGGTGAGCCGGGCCAGTTCGGCCTGGTCATGCTCATCCCAGTCGGCGAACGCCTCGGCGAGGACGCGACGCCGCCCCCGGTTGATGGCGGCTATGACCTGCTGGCCTTCCCGGGTGAGGATCATGGTCTTGATCCGCCGGTCATGCGGAGCCTCTCCCCGCTCGACCAGGCCCAGGTCTTCGAGCTGGGCGACGGTGCGGCTGGCCTTCGGGTGGTTGGTCTCGACCAGCTCAGCCAGTTCCACGACCCCGATGGGACCGCGCAGGCCGATGATCACCAGGTAGCGGCACAACTCCGCGCTGAGGGAGACGCCAGCCCGGTCCAGGATCAGCGCGACGAATCTGGCTGGGGACTGCCGCTCCAGCATGTCCAGCCAGACGTCGTAGTAGTCGCTGTCCGCCATCCGTTCATTATGCACGGAATTCCTGCTAGCATTCCGTTCAAAATGAACGGAATCTCTGGGAGGAGCCTTGATGGACATCCAAGCGGCGGTGCTGCACGGCATCGGCCAGATACCGAGGTACGAACGGTTCCCGGCACCCATGGCGGGCGATGGCGAGGCCGTACTCACCGTCAAGGCCGCGGCGCTAAAGCCGTCCGATCTCCTGATGGCGGCGGGTGTGCACTACGCCCCCGAGTCATTCCCCCAGGTTGTCGGGCTAGACGGGATCGGGGAACTCGACGACGGCACCCGGGTCGGCTTTTTCGGCCCCCAGCGACCGTACGGCGGCATGGCGCAACGGGTCCTGTCGCGCCAGGGGGTATGGCTGCCGGTCCGTGACGACGCCGACGACGTAACCGCCGCAGCACTGCTCAACTCCGGCATGGCCGCCTGGAAGAGCGTCATTTGGGAAGGCCGGACCGAGCCCGGCCAGTCCGTACTGGTCATGGGTGCGACCGGCACCTCGGGCCGGATCGCCGCGCAACTGGCCGCAGCTAGGGGGGCGAGGGTGACCGCCGCCGGGCGCAACCAGCGAGTGCTGGACGAACTGCTGGCACGCGGAGCGCAGACCCTGATCCGGGTCGATCGCGGTCACGACGAGCTGGTCTCCGCGATCGCGGCGGCCGGACCGTACGACCTCATCATCGACTACCTGTGGGGCGCACCGACCGAAGCGGTCTTCGACGTGCTGATCCATCTCGGCCGGCCAGCCGACCGCATCCGTTACCTGCAGGTCGGCATGAGCGCCGGAGCCAAGGCCGCGCTGCCCGCCATGACCCTGCGCGCGGCACCCGTCGAACTCGTCGGCAGCGGCGCTGACGGACCGGCCACCCTCACCGACGCCGCCATCGCCTTCGACGGCCTGCTCCAGCAGGCGATCCAAGGCCAGATCTCCATCGATGCCGCGGCCGTGCCGCTGGCCGACGTAGAAAAGACCTGGTCCGAGCCGGACAGCGGCCGACGCGTCGTTTTCGTGCCCTGAGCCGCGGTCAAAACGGTCACGTGGTCATCTCGCGAGCGTCAGCATCTCCGCCACGACCTGTTCCGTGCCGGGTCGCCTCAGGTAGCCGATCGCCGCCACGGCGGCAATGCCACGGCACCACTCAAACAGCCTGGATTCCTCCAGCTCGGACGCGGCGGCGAGCGCGGCGCATCTGGTCTCGACTCCGTTGCGCCCGGCGCCATCGAGCAGATAGTCCACCGCGTCGAAGCACGGATCTCCGACGCAGGCTCGTGGGTCGATCGCCACCAGGCCACGCGAAGCACCGCCGTCGAGCACGTTGGCCAGGTGCAAGTCACCGTGGAGCAGCACTCGCTCCGGCTCGGTGGCCACCAGCGTCCGGCAGCGCTCGGCGCCACGTTCGACATCCGCGGCACTCACCCAGCGCCCGATCTCGGGATCCGATACCCGGCGGCCGATCCGGTCGAAGAATCCATCGCACTGGGTCCGCAGATCAGGTAGGTAATCTGCTGGCACCGTGGCCACATGCAGGTTGACCAGCAATGTGGCCCACTCACTCGCGGTGGGTGGCACCGGGAGGTCCCTGGCCTGCGTACCCGGGTGGATCAGCTCCAGCAGGACCGCGCCCGCTTCGACGTCGGCGTCCAGCACCGCGGGAACTCTCCCGCCAGGCTCGAACAGTTTCAGCGTCGCCACCTGCTCGGCCACGACCGGCAGGTCGGGGCTGAGCTTCAGCACGGCGGACGTGCCGCCGGACCGAACGCAGCGGAATGCCGCGGAACTGTTTCCCGAGGGAAAAGGGGCACCAAGCAGCAGGTCCCAGCGATCGGCCATGGCGTCGGCGAGGGCGGGGAGCCGAGTGCACCAGGACATGACGCCATCGCCGAACCTGCGCCTCAGCCGGAGCGTTATCTCCTGAATGTCGGTGCCCACCGTAAAAAAGTACCGGAAATGGCTGGCCCCGCACGGTCCCGCCGGGGCGTCGATGTCACATGGGTGCGGCTCTGAGAGAGTGAGCATGATCCCGCCGGTATCGCGAAGAGTTGCTGTACCTGCGCTCGCCGTTTAACCTTCCGGAATCTCGCGGCGACCAGTCGGCAGCTTGCCCGATATGCCCTAGCCTGCGGTGCCGCCCGACGGTCCGGACCGGCCCGCCGGCAAGACAATGGAAACTAGCTATCGGCGACGGTTAGTTACCATCATCCCGTCTCGTTGCTGGATGCCACGCTGGCCGCCGGTTTTTTCGTATATATCTCCCGGTTTCGGATAACGCGAAGGATTTTCGTACACCCAGCGCCAAAAAGCCTTCGCGTTATCTTAGATAGCCCAGGCGGGGCCTGCATGACCAGGCGAGTCACCGCGACAGCCCTTACCGCCGTCCGGGCTCCGGAATCTCGGACTGTCGGGTAAATGACCGACGTGTCCGGGAGTGCAGGGATCTTTCGCGTTGTCCTGCCGGGTGGCTGGTGTGACGTACGGGGCGGCGGCGGGCGGCAGGACCGCGGGCAGCCTGTCGGCATGGCCGGGAATGTGCCGTGTGCCAGGTACGCCGGAGAACCGGCATTCCCGGAGCGAGCTTCACTTTCAAGGAGCCACACCCATGTCACATCGACGCCCTTCGTCCGGCGGGTTAGGAACGGTCAGGGCTGCTTGCTGACCGAGGCCTGGTAGATCTGCTCGATCGAGGCTTCCAGCTGTGCGCTGAACTCCTCGTCGGTCTGGCCTTCGGTGAGCCCCTCCAGCAGTGCGCGCGAGAAGCTCGCGATGAGGCTGGGGTCCTTGGCGAGCAGGGCGCAGGCCTCGTCGCGGCTGTAACCGCCGGACAGTGCGACGACGCGCAGCACGCGCGGGTCGGACGCCAGGTCCGCGTACAGGCCGGGCCTGGTCGGGATGGTGATCTTCACCATCACGAGCGAGTCCTCGGGCAGCGCCTGGACGCGCTTGGCGATAGCGTCGTGCAGCAACTGCTCCGCCTGCTCCTTGTGCGGGCTGGAGATGCTGACCTCGGGCTCCATGATCGGCACCAGGCCGGCTGCCGCGATCCGCATCGCGTACTCGAACTGCTGGTCAACGATCGCCGAGATCCCCGTCTCGTCGGCGTCCTTGATCACCGACCGCATCTTGGTGCCGAAGATCTCGTGGTGCAGCGCACGATCGATCAGGTCATCGAGGGTGTCGATGGGCTTCATGAGCTGCACGCTGTCCTGCTCGGGTGCGAGCCCGAGGTCGACCTTCAGGAACGGCACGACGTTCTTGGTCTCCCAGAGGTACTGCGCCGAGGGAACGCCCTCAATATCCCGTTCCATGGTCTGCTCGAACAGGATCGCCGCCAGAACACGCGAGCCGTTGAACGCCGGGTTGGTAATCACGCGGGTCCGCATGGCGTGAACCAGGTCGAACATCTCGGCATCGGAGCTGTACCGGTCCCGCCCGATGCCGTATTCCTCGAGCGCCTTGGGCGTGCTGCCGCCGCTCTGGTCGAGTGCCGCGAAGAAACCGCGGCCGGACTTAACCTTCTCCAGCTGAGTAGTGTTCACCCTTCCATATTTTGGCACCAGGAGAACGTTCCCGAGCAACGAGGTTCGCGCAGCGAATTCGCGAACCGGACATCCGTCCCATCTCGCCCGGCCGCCGCACCCGGTGATCATGGTGGGTGCTGCATTACCCGCACTCTTTGCCGGGTAGTGCAGCACCCACCAGAATCTCTCGAACCCATGGGCGATAGCGCGGACCGACAGCGGCGCCGCCCGGGAGCCCAAGGGATCAGGCGGCGAGGCCGGTGAAACCCGTGATACCGGCGTGTAGCCGCCGTGAAGCCGTCGCCGCTTACTGTCCTAAGCGTGTCCGTAACGACGTATAAGGGGGAACGATGAGATGACAGTTACACCAGCTATTCAAGCCACCGGCCTGGTTAAGACCTTTGGCGATCACCGCGCGGTCGACGGAGTTGACCTTGAAGTACGCCAGGGTGAGATCTTCGGTGTTCTTGGCCCGAACGGGGCAGGCAAAACGACGGCCTTGAAGATGCTCTCGACGCTGCTGTCGATCGACGCCGGGCAGGCCCGGATCTTTGGCGTGGATGTCGCTAGCGAACCGCACCGGATCCGCCAGCTGCTCGGGATTACCGGCCAGGACGCATCGGTTGACGAGGACCTGACCGCCACCGAGAACCTGTGGCTGTTCGGCCGGCTGCAGGGACTGAGCTCCGCCGACGTCCGCGCCGCCGCCAAGCGGCTGCTGCGGCAATTCGGCCTGGAAGACGCCGCGAAAAAGCCGATCTCGCAGTTTTCCGGTGGAATGCGGCGGCGCCTGGATCTGGCCGCCAGCCTGATCACCAGGCCACCGCTGATCTTCCTCGACGAGCCGACCACCGGACTGGACCCGCGCACCCGCGGGCAGATGTGGGACACGATCCGCGGCCTGGTCGCCGATGGCTGCACGGTCCTGCTCACGACCCAGTATCTCGACGAGGCGGACCAGCTCGCGGACAGGATCGCGGTGATCGATCACGGCCGCAAGGTCGCCGAGGGGACGCCCGATGAGCTGAAGAGCTCGGTCGGCAACTCGACCCTGCAGCTTCAGCTCGCTCCCGGTACCGATCAGGATCTCGCCAGCAAGATCGTCCGGCAGATCGTGGACGCCGAGCCGGTCCTGAGCCCTGAGTCGGGCCGGATGAACGTACCCCTTGACACCGCCGACCGGGCCGGTGACGTGCTCGTCGGCTTCCGTCAGGCCGGCGTGTCGATCGTCTCGGTGAGCGTGGCCAAGCCGACGCTCGACGAGGTTTTCCTCACCATCACCGGCCATGGCTCCGACTCGGAAACCGAGCCCGCCCAAACCCTTCAGGAGGTCAAGTGACTACCGTAACCGTCACCGCCGACCCGGTACGCGCCCCGCAGGTTATCGATGCCGCTGCCGCGGTGGCCCGTACGCGCCCGCGCACCAGCATCACCGAGACCATCAGCCAGACACTGGTCATGGCCTGGCGCGCGCTGAAGAAGATGCGGCGCAACCCGGAGCAGTTCTTCGATGTCACGCTCCAGCCGCTGCTGTTCACCGCGATGTTCGCCTACATCTTCGGCGGCGCGATCTCCGGCAACGTCAAGAGCTACCTGCCGCTGCTGATCCCCGGCATCGTCGCCCAGACCGTCCTGACGACGTGCATGGCCACCGGTGTGCAACTTCGCGAGGACATGGAAAAAGGCGTTTTCGATCGGTTCAAGGCGCTGCCGATCGCGCGTATCGCCCCGCTGGCCGGTCCGATGGTCGCGGACTTGGTGCGCTACCTGATCGCCGCCAGCCTGACGTTCGTGACGGGAGTGCTCGTCGGTTACCGTCCCGGAGGTGGCGTGCTCGGCGTACTTGGCGCGATCGCCCTGTCAATCTTCACTGGCTGGTCACTCGCCTGGATCTTCACCTGGTTCGGGACGATCGCCAAGAATGCCCGCTCCGTGCAGGGTTTGTCGATGCTTGTCCTGTTCCCGCTGACCTTCCTGTCCAACGCCTTCGTGCCGGTCAAGACGCTGCCGGGCTGGCTGCAGGCATTCGTTAAGGTCAATCCGGTGTCGCACCTGGTGTCCGCCACCCGCGACCTGGCCAACAACGCCATGATCACCAGCGAGGTCGGCTGGACGGTGCTCTGCTGTCTGGTGGTGATCGCGGTTTTCGCACCGCTTTCAGTGCGGAGCTACCGGCGGCATCTGTAAAGAGAGCAGCCGCTCCGCCTCCTGCCGGGCCTCCGCCACCAGGCCCGGCAGGGGGCGATCAGCGTACTCGGCCCGCAACTGCGCGATCCGGCCCGGCGCCGCTTCCTCGGCAATGGGCTCGATCTTTTCCCACTGCACCGTGGGGCTAATACGGGAGTAGGCGAACCGCTCGGCGAGCGCGAGCAGCCGCACCGCGTCATCGGCCGGCGCGGCCTGGCGCAGCAGGCTCCATGCCCCGAGCGCGAAGAGCAGCTGCCCGGCGACCGGGTAATCAAGGTGCGTGTTCGCGGAGCTAAGCACCGTGAGCGCACGTTCCCGGCACTCGCGAAACAGCGTTCGGCCAGCTGCCTCATCGTCGCCCTTCGCGTAGTACGCGTGCGCGGTCAGCGTTATCGCGTCAGCGGCCACGACCCACGGTTCCGTCCCGGTCCTGGCGATTCCGGGGAATTCCTGCTCGCGCATCCGGGCCACGTAATCGCGGTAAGTACGTAGTCCGGCACTCAGGTCGCCGGAGGCTAGCGCCAATTCGGCATGGCAGAGCCACTGAAAAGCTGGTGCACCGAACACCGCCGCGGTCTCGCCGATCCTGTCGACTCGCTCCAGCTCGGCTGCTGCGTCGGCGAGCCGTCCATCGGCGATCGCGCAGTGCACCAGCAGCACGCGAAGCTCGATCTCGTCGTCAGTGGCCCCGATCCGCTGCATTACCAGGAGTGCGGCCCTGGCGTACTCGACCGCCGCGGCGCGGTCGCCCATGTTCGTGGCCAGTTGCGCTAGCACGGTCTGCGGCATCGCGCGAGCCCACGGGCCATCCTCGTCGCTGGCGAGCGCCAGCGTGCGCTGGGCGGCCTGCATCGAGCCGACTGGATCGCCAGCGTTCTCGCGCGTGTGGCTGAGCCACTGGCTGGCCGCGGCCGCCACGTGACGATCAGGATCGTCAGCGAGCCGCTCCAGGCGGGGGAGGAACGCCTCATCGCCGGCCGGATCGAAGGCCAGCATTACTCTGACCAGGCCAGAGAGGTATACGTTGCTGCCGGTGTCGGGGCCCAGCCCGCGCAGCAGCTCCAGCAGCTGGACGGTGGTCTGGTTGCCGGTCATCACCGAGTTGCTCAGCGTGATCCCCACCGCGGCCCGAGCGGCATCCGCGAGCTCCGGCGGCGGTTGCCACCCGCTAACCGCGTCGGCAACCGCCTGCGCCAGGACCAGCAGCCGGACGTGCTCACCGCGCATCGTCCAGAACAACCCGAGTACGGCGAGCAGCTGAACGAGAGAGGGCCGGTCATCATCGGCGATAGCCTCGCGCAGCTCGTCGGCCAGATTGATCTCCTCGGCGCTTAGCGCGTCGATTGCCTCGAACTGGCTGGTACCAGCCAGACGATCCCCGTGAGCATTGGCGTACTCCGTAGCCCACCGGCGCAGCGCGGCTCGGGCGGCGGAGGCCTCGTCAGCCTGCACAAGTTGCATCCGGCCGAACTCACGTACCGTCTCCAGCATCCGGTAGCGCACCCCGGCGAGGGTCTCCTTGACACTCAGCAGCGACTGGTCGACAAGGCCACCGACCGCCTCCTCAGCGTTGTTCCCGAGCACGGACTCAGCCGCCTCGAGCGTGAACCCGTCATGAAACAACGCCAGCCACCGCAGCGCGCGCTGCTCGGTGCCGTCCAGCAGATTCCATGACCACTCGATGACCGTCAGCAGTGCCTGGTGCCGATCGGGCGCGCTCCGATCCCCGCCGCGCAGCAACGCGAAGCGGTCTTCCAGCCGACGATCGATCTCCTCCACCGACATGGCGCGCGCCTTGGCCGCGGCGAGTTCGATCGCCAGCGGCAGGCCATCGAGCCGCCGGACGATACTCGCCACCGCCCGCTCACTGAGGCGGACCCCCGGTCGTGCGGCTGTCGCCCGTTCACGGAACAGCTCCACCCCGTCATCCGTGCGCAGCTCACCGAGCAGGTAGACGCGTTCGGCGGCGATCGCCAGCGGCGCGCGGCTGGTGGTGAGCACACTCAGGTCGGGAGTCGCCGACACCAGGAACGCCACGAGGTCGGCGACGGCCCCGACCAGATGCTCGCAGTTATCCAGTACCAGCAAGCCAGGCGACTGCCCGAGCCGGTTTGCGATGCGCGCCCGGGTGTCGGCCCGTTGCTCCGCCGTCAAGGTCCGTCGGCTGCTGACCGAGTCACGGACGCCGAGCACCGAGCCGACTTCGACCACGACATCCTCAGCCGAGGTGACGCCGACCAACTCGACGACATGGACGACGGGCTGAGCCGCCTCGCGGGCCAGCGCATGGGCCAGCCGGGTCTTGCCCAGTCCGCCGGCACCGACGATGGATACCACCCGCGAACCGGCCAGCAGCGCCCGCAGCCGGTCCAGGTCACCGTCGCGACCGATCAGCGTGGTCGCGTCGTAACGCACCCCACGGCGGACCGGCCGGTCCTGGGCCAGCAGGCCGCGGTGCGTACGCTGCAGTGACTCACCAGGATCGGCGCCGACCCGCTCACGCAAATCCCGCCGGTAGCGCTCGAAACGCTCAAGCGCCGTCGCCGGGCCACGGACGACGGCCTCGCTGCGCAGCAGGTCCGCCAGCAGCGATTCATCGCCGCGCCGCTCGACGTACGCCGCCTCCAGTGCCGGAAGCGCCGCCTCGTGCTCACCCATCCGGCTGGAAGCGCGGGCCAGGACCACCCGGGCGGTCGCCGCGGCCAGCCAGGCCGCGCGGCGGACCTCCGCGAGCGGGCCGGTGCCGCCGTCGTCGGTCTCGGACAGGCCGGCGGTCAGCGCCAGGGCCTCCCGCGCGGAGTCCGCCGCCGTGGCCGCGTCCCGCTCCAGCGCTGCCGCCGCCGCACGGACCAGTCTCGAGAGCCTGCTGCTGTCGACCTCATCCGGCTTGGCCCCCAGCCGGTACCCTGCACCGTCGCGGACGATCGCATCCGCGCCGCAGGCGTTCCGGGTGCGGGACACCAGCACCTGCAGGCCCTTCATGCCGTTGAACGGCGCCTCGTCTCCCCAGACGAGCTCGATCAGCTCCTCGGCACGCACGACCCGGCCGTCACGCTCCGCGAGGGCGGCCAGCAGCGCCTGCGGACGATCGCCAGGAACAGGTTGCCCCCGCCAGCGCACGTCCTCGAGCAGGGTCAGGACGATGCTCACCGGGCCAGTCTAAGAGGCCAGCTTCTCCAGTCCGGCCCGGGCGAGTTGCACATAGATGCCGCGCGGCGGCCGCGACCCGGTAGCCGCCAGGCGCGCATACTACTGTGGTCCCAAGTTAGATGCAAATGCATTAATTGCGTTTGCATCTATTGCTTGCACATGCATATAGTTACGCTCATGCGATCGACCCGAAGCCAGCGAGCTGTGCTGGCATCATCATCCGCAACCACTTTGACCCCGCAGCAGTGGGGCATTCTCCTAGTCCTCGGCGGCGCGCTGCTGCTCGACGGCCTCGACGTGTCGATGGTCGGCGTGGCGCTGCCGTCCATCCGCACCGCGTTGCACATGAGCACCTCCTCGCTGCAATGGATCGTCAGCGGCTACACCCTCGGCTACGGCGGCCTGCTACTGCTCGGCGGGCGAGCCGCCGACCTGCTGGGCCGGCGCCGGGTGTTCGTCGCCGCGGTCGCGGTCTTCGCCGTGGTGTCGCTGCTTGGCGGCATCGTGTCAAGCCCCGGGCTGCTGATCGCCGCCCGGATCATCAAGGGCGTCGCGGCGGCGTTCACCGCGCCGTCCAGCATGTCGCTGCTGACGACGACATTCCCCGAGGGCCCCGTGCGCAACAAGGCCTTCAGCGTCTACACCGTGTTCGGTGCCAGCGGGTTCTCGCTCGGCCTGGTGCTGTCCGGCCTGCTCACACAGGTGAGCTGGCGGCTAACGCTGCTGGTCTCGGCCCCGGCCGCGGCGCTGGTGCTGCTCGGCGCGCTCACGCTGGTCCCGCGCGGTGAGAAGGTCGAGCGCAACGGGCGCCGGTTCGACCTGCCGGGCGCGGCCGTCATCAGCGCCGCGATGCTGCTGCTGGTCTACACGGTGGTGAACGCTCAGCAAGCAGGCTGGGGCTCGGTGCAGACCATCGGCTCGTTCGCCGCTGTCGTGGCACTGGCCGCGACGTTCGTGGTGATCGAGGCGCGCAGCTCCGACCCGCTGGTGCCGTTCACCATCTTCAGGCACGCGCCGCTCCGGCGGGCGCAGGTCGGCGCGGTCACCCTGTTCGGCTCGTACGTGTCATTCCAGTTCCTGCTGACCCAGTACCTGCAGACGCTGTCGCATTGGTCGGCGATCGCCACCGCGCTGGCCTTCCTTCCCGCGGGCGTGATCGTGGCGGTGCTGTCGGTGCGGATGGCCCCGCTGCTTGGCAGGTTCGGCCCTGGCCCGCTGGTCGCCGCGGCGTTCGTCGCGCTGGCTCTGGCGTATGCGCTGTTCCTGCGGATCGGCGTCACGCCCGACTACCCGGCGGTGATGCTGCCGACCGTGATACTGCTGGGCCTGGCCTTCGGGCTCGGGTTCTCCTCGCTCACGGTTTCCGCGACATCGGGGGTTCATGACGAGCAGCAAGGCCTAGCGGCGAGCCTGTTCCAGACCTCGTTCCAGGTCGGCGGCGCGGTGGTGCTCGCGGTGGTCACCGCGGTCGTCGACGCGAACGGCGGCAACACCCTCACTTCGTCCTCGGCCGCGCTGAACGCCTACCGGCCCGCGCTGTACCTGATCACCGCGGTGGCCGCGCTCGGCCTGCTCGCCGCTCTCCCCGGACTGCGCCGTGGCTCGACCCCGGTCGCCGACGAGGTGGAGCACTTCGCCCCGGCCGCCGAGGCCATGCGCTTCGCCCCCGTGGTCGAGGCCGCAGCCGAGACGGAGGCGGAGACGTCACCTGACTGGTCGCGCGTCCGTGGGGGGCACTAGGTCGGGGGGCAGCCCTTCGTGCTGGTCTTGGATGCAGTCGATGACGGCGGGGAGGCCGCTGTCTAGGGCGCGGCGGATGGCGGGGAGCAGGTCCTCGTCGCGCTCTACTCGCTCGCCGTGGGCGCCCAGCAGCCGGGCGAACGCGGCGAAGTCGGGGTTGCCGTAGAACACCCCGTGGTACCGGCCGCCGTGGGCGGTTCGCTGCCGGTCCCGGGTGTTGCCGAAGGCGAAGTTGTTGTTGACGATGTTCACCACCGGAAGCCGTTCCCGTACCGCGGTTTCCAGGTCCTGGGCGACCATCCAGAACGAGCCGTCGCCGGACACCGTGACGATGCGGGCTTGCGGGCGGGCGAGCTGGATGCCCATGGCGGCGGGCAGGCCCCAGCCCATCGAGCCGCCGGCCGCGGCGTAGAAGGTGTCCGGGTAGACGAAGTCCAGGTACCGGTGGATCCAGGTGCCGAGGCCGGGGGCGTCCTGCACCAGGATTGTTCCGGGATCCATGATCTCCCGGAGCGCCTTGATGATGCCTCCCGACGACACGAGCGTTCCCGGCGCAACAGGCAGCTCAGTCTGCGCGAGGTACGCGGTCCGCGCCGCGCTGGCGTGGGCCTGCCTGGCCGCCGCCGCGTCGACATCCGAAGCCGCCGTGCCGGAGTTCGTATCCAGAGCCGCCAGCAGCGCGGCCGTGGTCAGGCCCGCGTCCGCGCAGATCCCGATCTCCGGCACGTACACCCGGCCCAGCACCAATGGGTCGATGTCCACCTGGATAAGCGTCGACTGGTCCGATAGCAGGGTCCACCGCCGGGTGGCGAACTCGGAGAACCGGCAGCCAAGCGCCAGAATCACGTCGGCGTCGCGCACCAGCGAGTCGGTCGCCTCGACCGCCCCGTACCCGAGCGACCCGCAGAACAGCGGTGAGTCGTTCGGGAAGACGTTCTTCCGCAGCCAGCTCGTAACAACCGGCGCCGAGAGCCGCGACGCCAGCTTGATCAGACCCGGGTCAAACCCGGAGACCCCTCCCCCAGCGATGATCACCGGGCGCCGGGCTCCGGCCAGCGCCGCCGCGGCCGTGTCCACCGCCGCCGCGGACGGCGCGGGCACAGCAGGCCGGAACCGCGGGAACGAGACGGCATCGGTAACCGACGCCGTCTGCACGTCCAGCGGCAGCGACAGCAGCACGGGACCTGGCCGGCCTGACTCGGCTACCCGGATCGCGCGCTGCGCGAGCTCGGCGATCCGAGCAGCGGAATGCACCTCGAACGCCTGCTTGGTCACCGGTTCGAAGAACCGGACCAGGTCCATCTCCTCGAAGCCATCGCGGTAGTAGATGTCGTCCGCGACCTGGCCGAGCAGCACCAGCATCGGGACCGACTCGGCGTACGCGTTGTGCACGCCGATCGTGAGGTTCGCCGCCCCCGGCCCGCGCGACGCCATGCACACACCGGCCGAACCGGACGCACGCGCGTACCCGTCGGCCATGAACGCGGCCACCTGCTCGTGCCTGGTCGAGATGTACCTGACGGGCGAGCCGTACAGCGCGTCGATCAGGTGCATGATCGTTGTCCCCGGCAGCCCGAAGACATGGGACACGCCCTCGCGCCGCAGCGCCTCAACGAGCAGGTCGGCGCCGGTCATCACATCATCACGTTGACGGCTTTGATCTGCGTGTAGGACAACAGCTCGTCCAGGCTCTCCTCGCGGCCGAGGCCGGACAGCTTGAATCCGCCGAACGGCACGCCGGTGAAGTGCGCGGACGAGCCGTTGATCCAGACGAACCCGGCTTCCAGTTCGCGCACCACCCGGTGCGCTCGCCGCACGTCGTTGGTCCAGACGCTCGCGGTGAGCCCGTAGTCGACCGAGTTGGCGATGTCGATCGCCTCGTCCTCGGTCGACCAGGTGATGGCCGACAGCACCGGGCCGAACACCTCCTCTTGGGCGATCCGCATGTCCGGCCGCACGTTGTCGAACAACGTGGGCGCGATGTACAGCCCCGGGTCGTCCTCCAGGCCCGCCGGCCGCCCGCCGCCGGTCCGCAGCCGCGCGCCCTCGGACGTGGCGATCTCGATGTAACGCAGCGCCTTCTCGTACTGCCCCGGGGTGGCCAGCGTGCCCATCTCGGTGCCAGGGTCGCGCGGATCCCCGACCTTGATCGCCTCCATCAGCGCCACCACCTCGTCCAGCACCGCGTCCGCGATAGAAGAGTGCAGCAGCAGCCGCGACGTGGACCCGCAGGACTGGCCGGCCGACCGCACGAAGTTCATGCCCCTGACCACCGACGCAGCGACCTCCGACGGTGACGCGTCGGGGAACGCGATCATCGCGTTCTTCCCGCCGAGTTCCAGCGTCACGTCCTTCACCCCGACCTCGGCGGCGTCGCGCTGGACGGCCCGCCCGGTGGCCTCGCTGCCGGTGAAGCCGATCCGGCGGACGAGCGGATGCCGGACCAGCGCGCGACCAGTACCGGGGCCATCACCGACCACGATGTTCAGCACACCGGGCGGCAGTTCGCTGGCGAACAGCTCACCCATCCGCAGCGCGGAAAGCGGGGCCGTCTCCGGCGGCTTCAGTACCACCGTGTTCCCGGCGACCAGCGGGGCGGCGATCTTGGCCGCGGCGAACATCAGCGGGTGGTTGAACGGGATGATCTTCGCCACCACGCCGAATGGCTCCCGCACCGTGTAGTGCAGGTGCTCGCCGCTGGCCGGGATCGTCTCCCCCTTAATCTCACCGCCGAGCCCGGCGAACAGCCGCATTCCTTCCAGCGCGATGTCGACGTCCTGGAGCATGCTGACCAGCGGGTGGCCGCCATCGACCGAGTCGAGCTGGGCGAGTTCGTCCCCGCGGGACGCGAGGATGTCGGCGAGGCGGCCGACGAGCGCGCCGCGTTCGCCGGCCGGGACCCGGCGCCAGGCCTTAGCAGCCGCCGCCGCGGCGTCCACCGCGCTGGCCACATCGGCGTCGGAAGCGTTCGGGACCTGGGCGATCACTTCGCCGGTCACCGGGGAAACATCGTCGTAGGTCCGGCCGCCGGCGGCGGGGACGAGCTCCCCGCCAATAAGCATGTTCGTCATGTAAGGAAGACCTTCTCCGTTGTCTGCTTGTATCGGGTGACGTGCCGAATGAGCCGCCCGATTCCTGCGTTGATCAGTACAGCGGCAAAGAACACGAATAGCAGAAGTGCATACATGTCTGTAATGCGTAGATTGTCATAGTCCTGCAGGGCCTGCCAGCCAAGCCCGGCCGATGCGACCGAGGTCTCAGCCAGCAGCACGCCGGTGACCGCGACCGCCAGGCCCAGCCGGAGTCCGGACAGCACCGGCCCGGCCGCGGCGGGCAGGTACACGTGGGTGAGCAGCTTCCGGCGCCCCGCGCCGAGCGTCCTGGCCGCCCGCAGCTGAACCTCGGGCACCTCGTGCAGTGCCTGCGACGCGGTGATCGCGACCGGGAAGAACGCGGAGACCGCACCCATCCCCACCTTCGAGTAGATGCCCGTCGACAGGTAGAGGAGCAGGACGGGGAACAGGATGATCTTCGGCAGCGAGCTGAGGTAGTACAGCACCGGCTCGCTCGCCGTCCATAGCACCCGGATCACCGTGGTGATCGCGGCGAACACCAGCCCGGCCGCGGTCCCGATGGCGAACCCCACCACGATCGCCCACGCCGACACGTAGGCCTGGTACCAGGTGTTGTGCTCCCCGAGCTGGCGGACCAGGCTCACCAGCACCGAGCTGAACGGCGGGAGCACCGTCGCCGATAGCCAGCCGGAACGCGCCGCGACCTCCCAGCCGCCCACCACGATGACCAGGGCGATCAACCGCGCCCTCACCGGCGGACCACCACCTGAAGCCTGCCGATGGCGGCGAGCAGCACGGCGGCGACCACGATGACCAGCACGACCGCCGAGTACACGCCGGGCATGTCGAACGCCAGGTAGTCGAAGCTGATCGTCTTGCCCAGACCGTCGATCTCAGCCAGGTACTCCACCGAGATCACCCCGACCAGGATGTAGGTCACCCCGAGCCGCAGCCCGGTGAACAGCGTCGGCGCGGCCGCCGGGCCGAGCACATGCCGGATCGCCTGCCGCTGGGTGAGCCGGAAGGCGGCCGCCACCTTCAGCAACTGCGGGGGAATCGCCGCCAGACCCTGCCTGGTGTACAGGATCACCGGCGGCAGCGCCATCACCGTCGCCTGCGCGATGATCGCGGTCGAGTCCCGCCCGAAGATCACCAGCGGGATGGGGTACAGCAAGATCAGCGGCGCGGCGAACAGTCCCGCCACCCACGGCTCGAACGCCAGCCCCAGCCCGCCGTAGCGCCACAGCAGGTACCCGGCACCAACACCAAGAATGGTGGCCATAACGACGCACACCGCTGTCTCGTACAACGTGACCAGCAGCGGTCCGCCGAGGGTCCCGTTGAACAGTCCGCTGACCGCGCCGCCGATCGCGTCCGAGGGCGGCGCGACGAACAGCGGGTTGATCACCCGGGTCCGCACGCCGATCTCGAGAATGGCGAGGAGCAGGACGATGAAGATCGACGTTATGGTCAAATTTTTCATGGAGCCTTGGCGGCGAAGCTGGTGTCCGTGTAGGAGTCGATCTGCGCGGTGCTCAGCGTCGACTTCAGCACGCCCATGGCGACCGCGTCGCTGACGTCGCGGCTCAGTCCGTCGATCGGCAGCAGCCGCTGGGTCTGCGCGGTGTAGTAGTCGAAGCCGGTTTCCAGCACGCTGACCGGTTCGGCGAGGTTCGCGCCGCTCTTCCAGTCGGTCATGGCCTTGACGTGGTTCGCGAAGGCGAACGTCCACGCGTCCCACCACGCGGTCAGGAAGCCCTGGACCTGCTTGGGGTGCGCGGCGATGAAGGTGCTGGACCCGAAGATCACCCGCACCGCGACATCGGTGTAGGCCGGATAGCTGTTGATGCTGGTGAGAAGGTTGATGCTTCCGTTGTCGACGTCGGAGAACAGGTTCGGCGCGGCGGTGAAGCCAGCGGCGATCTGGCCGGTTTCCACCGCCGTGTACTCCTGGGGCGGACCGCCGATGGCCTCCCCGACGGCGGGGGCCAAACTGTCCGCCTTCAGATCGTCGTTGACCTGGTCCAGCGCCACCTCGCTGGAGGAACCGGGCGAGCTGTAGCCGACCTTCTTGCCGGACAGGTTCTTGATCGACGTTATGCCGCTGCCCTTCTTGGCGAAGAACAGGATGTCCATGCCGGTGGTGTCGGCGGCGAGGATCTTCAGATTCGCGCCATGCAGATCGGCGGCGAGCACCGAGACCGGGCCGGTGTCGACGCCGATCGAGCCCTTGCCCGCGAGTGCGGCGGCCACGTTCGTCGCGCCACCGGTGGTGTTCACCACGGTGACCGAGAGGCCTTCCTTCTTAAAGAAACCCTCGGCGATCGCCACGTAGATCGGCATGCCGGAGGTGAAGTTGCCCGAGTCGGGCACGATGACGTTGATGCTGGTAAGACCTGGCTGGCTGGACCCGGTGCTCGTGGTGGGCGCCGAGCAAGCGGCAGCCGTCAGCACGAGCGCCGACGCGGACATGATGTATCTGAACCGCATAGGTGTCACTCCTGTCGCGGTGATTCTTCGCGTATCGAGCCCCAGATGCGGGCGGACTGCATGCCGTATTCCGGCGTGCTGACCAGGTCCGGCTGCCGCGGGCGGGGGAAACCGATGGTGACGACGTCCTTGATCCGGCCCGGGCCGCGGCTCATCAGCGCCACCCGGTCGGACAGCATGATCGACTCGCTGATGCTGTGCGTGATGAACAGGACGGTCTGCCTCAGTTGTTGCTGGATGCGGAGGAGTTCCTCGCCGAGCAGCATCCTGGTCTGCTCGTCGAGCGCACCGAACGGCTCGTCCATCAGCAGCAGCGCGGGCTCGGTCACCAGGGTGCGAGCGATCGTGACCCGCTGCTTCATGCCGCCGGAGAGCTGGCCGGGGTAGTGATCGGCGAACTTATTCAGTCCGACCAGGGCAAGCATGTCCATGGCCCGGCTTTTGCGGGCCTTTTTCGACATTCCCTGCATTTCAAGGCCGAATTCGACATTGCGCAGGGCAGTGCGCCACGGAAATGTCGAATCTTCCTGGAAGACCACGCCTATTTTCGGGTGCGGGTTTTTGATCAGCTCATTCTTGAAGGCGATGGTGCCGTCGTAGCCGCTGATCAGGCCGGCGGCGGCTTGCACGAGGGTGGACTTCCCGCAGCCGGACGGACCGACCACCGAGACGAACTCGCCCTCGTGGACGGTGAGGCTCACGTCATCAAGCGCGTGGGTATGCGTTGCGGGGTAGGTGTAACTGACGCCAGCCACGCGCAGCAACGCGGACTCATCAGCCTCGACTCCCGCAGTGGCCCCGGCTGCGGCGGCGGCCTCGCTAGTCGCTCGCGCTGACTTGCCTGCCAACAGCTTCGCCTCCGGCTGCCTCGGCGCCTGCCCGATAGCTGATCTGGCGTGTTCTGCCCGTCAGGACAGTCACGATATGACTACGGAGATACCGGAAACAATGCGCCCAAAGCCGACAATTTACAAGCCCATGGATGGCCCATCGGTGGCGTTATTCCGCTATCGATGACCCATCGCTGGGGCTTAGGGTGCGGAATGGATCAGGGTGAAGGTGGACGCTCAGATCACGTACCCCTGGGTGGTCTCCGGCGCGAAGATGCTCTCCGCCGACAGCAGCTCACGCGCGAGACCCTGCTCGTAGGAGTAGCGCAGGAAGGTGCCAAGCGCGTTCTCGTTACCGGCCACTCCGTACGTCCAGAAGTCATCGCCCATGAGCTCGGAGGTCCGCTCCGCCTCCGCGTACAGCCAGGGGAGCATGAACTGGGACGCCGCGGTCTCCGTGATCCGCTGCGCGCCGCGCCGCCGGGATTCCTCGAACGCGTCGAACAGCGAGCGCGCCAGCCAGGGCCGCGCGTCGTACAGTTCGCGGCGCAGCGCGACGACGTGCATGACCGGGAAGATGCCGGTGGCCGCGAAATACCGCTCCTCCTCGGCCCGCGCGTCGGCGAACAGCCGACGGGCCCGGCCCTCGAGAAAGGCACGCGGGGTCCGCGGGCTGTACACGGCGTCGATCTCTCCCGACGCCAGCAGGTCGGACAGGGTCGCGCCCGGTGCTATGGGGGCGATGTCCACGCCGGGCGGGATGTCATGCGCGACCTTCGCCTCCCGGCCGGGCGCGTGCAGCCCGCCGGTGCGGTAGCGCACCGACTCCACCGGCACGTCGTAGTGCTCGGCGAGGATGCCGCGGATCCACACGTTGGCAGTGAGCTGGTACTCGGCCACGCCAACCGTGCGTCCGCGCAGGTCCGCTGGGTTGCCGATGTCAGAGCCCGCGCGCACGTAGATCCCGTTGTGCCGGAACGCGCGTGACGTGAACGCCGGGATCGCGATGAACGGTCTGGGATCCGCGCCGAACAGGCTCAGCACGTACGACGAGAGTGACATCTCCGCCGCGTCGAACTCGCGGTAGCGGAGCATCCGGAAGAATGTCTCCTCGACCGGCAGCATCAGGTACGTGAGGTCGATGCCGACGGGGCGCACGTCCCCGCTGGCCAGCGCGAGGGTCCGGTCATAGTCCCAGCACGCCACCGTCACCGGTACCCGTCCAGTCATAAGGTCACCCTATAGGTCCCGGTTTCTGGTCGGACGCGAAGGCGGTCGATGAGTCATCCACCGCCATAGAGGGGTGTCGATGACTCATCGACCGCCTTCGCACGCCGTTAGGGCAGGTGACGCTCCTCCGGGCCGTCGTAGGCCGCGAGCGGGCGGATGAGGCTGTTGGCGGCTAGCTGTTCCATGATGTGCGCGGTCCATCCGGTGATCCGCGCGACGACGAAGATCGGGGTGAACGTGGGGGTGTCGAAGCCGATCAGGTGGTAGGCGGGACCCGCCGGGTAGTCCAGGTTCGGGTGCAGGCCCTTGGCCTCGAACATGGCGCCAGCCAGCGCCTCGTACATGTCCACCAGCGGCTGGCCGTCGCGGCGCGCGGCGATCTCCTCCAGCGCGGCGCGCATCGTCGGGACGCGGGAGTCGCCGTTCTTGTAGACGCGGTGCCCGAAGCCCATGATCTTCTTCTTCTGCGCCAGCGCGTCGGTGAGCCACGCGCCGGCGTTGTCGGCGGTGCCGATCTCCTCAAAGACGCCCATCACGGCCTCGTTGGCGCCGCCGTGCAGGGGGCCCTTGAGCGCGCCGATGGCCGCGGCGACCGCGCTGTACAGGTCGGACAGGGTCGAGGCGACGACGCGGGCGGTGAAGGTCGAGGCGTTGAAGCTGTGCTCGGCGTACAGGGTCAGGGAGGTCTCGAACGCCGAGACGATCTCCGGCTCGGGCACCTCGCCGAAGGTCATGTACAGGAAGTTGGCCGCGAAGCCGAGGTCATCGCGCGGCTGAATCGCGTCGAGCCCGTGGCGGCGCCGCTGGTCCAGCGCGACGATCGTGGGCAGCACAGCGAACAGCCGCAGCGACTTGCCCTGGTTGGACTCGGGCGAGATGTCGTTCTCGTCCGGATCGGCCGCGCCGAGCAGGCTCACCGCGGTGCGCAGCGTGTCCATCGGGTGCGCGGTCTTGGGCTGGGCGTTGAGCACCGCGGCGATGTCCGGCGCGAGGCCGCGGTGCGCGCGTTCGGCCTCGTTCTGGGCGCCAAGCTGTTCTTCGGACGGAAGCTCACCGTGCCAGAGCAGGTAGGCGACCTCCTCGAAGCTGCGGCTGCGGGCGAGTTCCTGGACCGGGTAGCCCCGGTAGGTCAGCGAGTTGCTCGCGGGGTTGACCATCGAGATGGCGGTCGTGTCGGCGTATACGCCGGCCAGCCCCTTGTGGACTTCTTCGGGCATGGGGGCCCCCTACAGATCGAAGTTGTAAATGCTGGTGTCGAAGGTGTTGTACGACTGGTAATCGAGCAGGTCGTACAGGTCGCGGCGGTGCTGCATCCGGTCAAGCACCCCCTCCTGGCTACCGAGCCGGGAGATCTCGGACAGCCCCGCGTCGGCAGCGCCCATCGCGAGCCGCAGCAGAGTGACCGGGTAGATGACGATGTTGACGCCCAGGTCCCGCAGCGTCGTGACGTCGAGGAGCTTGCTCTTGCCGAACTCGGTCATGTTGGCCAGGATCGGCACGTCCAAAGCGGCGCGGAACCGCTCGAAACCGGCTTCGTCGCCGACCGCTTCTGGGAAGATCAGGTCGGCGCCGGCGCCGGCGTACGCCTTGGCTCGTTCGATGGCGTCGTTGATGCCGTTCACGGCGGCGGCGTCGGTCCTGGCGGCGATGACGAACGCTGGATCTCTCCTGGCCGAGACCGCCGCCTTGATCCGCCTGACCGCCTCACCCGGTGAGACGACGTCCTTGCCGTCGAGGTGCCCGCATCGTTTGGGGTTGACCTGGTCCTCGATGTGCATCCCGGCGACGCCCGCGTCCTCGAGGACCTGGACGGTGCGCGCCACGTTCATCGGCTCACCGAATCCGGTATCGGCGTCGACCAGGCTCGGCAGCGCGGTAACCCGGGCGATCTGCCCGGCCCGGCCCGCTACCTCGGTCAGCGTGGTCAGCCCGATGTCGGGCAGCCCGAGGTCCGCTGAGATGACCGCGCCCGAGACGTAGACCCCTTCGAATCCCCGCTTGGCGATGAGCATCGCCGACAGCGGGTTGAAGGCGCCGGGGAACCTCAGCAGGTTCCCGGACGACAGCCCGGCGCGGAACGCGGCCCGCTTTTCAGCCGCCGAAGTCGCGCTGTGCAGCATCAGAGGATCCCCCAGGTCCGCGGCTCTTCGGCCGCCTCGGCGGTGCCGGGCAAGCACAACGTCGCCAGTTCGGCGGCCTCTAGTTCCGGCAACCGGACCGCCAGCTCAAGGAACCGGTCCCGCACGCCAGGCGCGATAACACCCTCGGTCAGGGTCTGGAACTTCGCGATGTACTGTTCTCGCGCGAACGGCCGCGCGCCGGCTGGATGCGCGTCCGCTACGGCGATCTCGTCGCTGATCACGGTCCCGTCCGTCAGCGTGACCTCCACCCGGCCGCCGAAGGCTCGCTTGGCCGGGTCGGGGTCGTGGTAGCGGCGGGTCCATTCCGGGTCCTCGGCGGTGCTGATCTTGCGCCACAACTCCACGGTGTCGGGCCGGGAGGCCCGCTCGGGGGCGTAGGACCGGACGTGATGCCAGCCGCCGTCCTGCAGGGCCACCGCGAAGATATACGGCAGCGAGTGGTCCAGCGTCTCGCGCGACGCGCTCGGATCGTACTTCTGCGGGTCACCGGAACCGGTCCCGATGACGTAGTGCGTGTGGTGGCTGGTGTGAATCACGATCCGCTCCACCTGCGCGGTGTCTGTGTCTCCCCGACCAACCAGCCCCGACCGACCTCCCGGGATCTTCGGGCCTAGCCGACGGGCCAGGTCGATCAGCGCCTGTGCCTGGTATTCCGCCGAGTGCTCCTTGGTGTAGGTCTCGAGGATCGCTCGCTTCGGCTCGCCCGGGGCGGGCAGCGGCACGGTGTATACGGCATCAGGCCCGCTCAGCAGCCAGGCGATGACTCCGTCCTCGCCCTCGTAGATGGGTGCGGGTGCGCCCTGGCCGCGCATCGAGCGGTCAACGGCCTCGATCGCCACCTTGCCCGCGAAGGCCGGGGCGTAGGCCTTCCAACTGGAAATCTCGCCCTTGCGGGACTGCCGGGTCTGGGTCGTGGTGTGCAGCGCCTGGCCGATCGCCTGGTACACGATCTCGGTGTCCAGGTTCAGCAGCGCGCCGAGTCCCGCGGCGACCGACGGGCCCAAGTGAGCGATGTGGTCGATCTTGTGCTCGTGCAGGCAGATGCCCTTGACCAGGTCCACCTGCACCTCATACGCCGCCGCGATCCCGCGCACCAGATCCGCTCCTGATCGGCCCATATGCTGGGCGACCGCGAGCAGCGGCGGGATGTTATCGCCGGGATGGGAGTAGTCGGCGGCCAGAAACGTGTCGTGGAAGTCCAGTTCGCGGACGGCGACGCCATTGGCCCAGGCCGCCCATTCGGGTGCCACTCTGATGGCCGGCGACGCGCCCCAGACGGCCGCCCCCGGCGCTACCGGTCGGCGCAGCGCCTGTTCCCTGGCGGCCCGCACGGGATCCCTGGACAGCGAAGCGGCGGCGACCGCCGCGTCGTCGATCAGCCGACAGATCACCATTTCGGCGACTTCAGCGGGGATTGCCACGCTATCGGTAGCCACGGCCGCCAGCTTCCAAGCCAGCTGATCCTCCCGCGCGAGCCGCGCCGATGAAGGATGAGTCCGTACCTCGTGATCGATCACCAGCGCCGCCTCCTTGCGGTACTCAATTCCGTTCTTAGGGTATTCAGTACCTAGGCCTGCTGGCAAGTAGCGTCCGGCATCGAGTTCAGGTAAGGATGGGCCGTCATGACCAAGACATCCGCGCGCGAGCGTTTGGCACAAGCCGCATTCGACCTGTTCGACGAGCGTGGATACGAGCAGACCACCGTCGATGACATCACCGAACGGGCGGGCCTGGGGAGGACGACGTTCTTCCGCCACTACCGCTCCAAGGAAGACGTCATCTTCCCCGACCATGACCAGATGCTCCAGCAGGTCAGGGACCGGCTGGCCGCGTCCAGCCATCGGACCGCGCTCGCCGCGGTGTCGGACGCCGTCAGCCTGGTCCTGCTGCACTACGTCGAGGAAGGCGATCTGGCCCGCCGCCGCTACGCGCTCACCAGCACCGTGCCCGCCCTCCGCGACCGGGAAATCGTCAGCGTGGCCAGGTACCAGCGGCTGTTCAGGGAGTTCATCTCCGACTGGATGGGCAACCCGGCCGAGCCAGCCCCGCTGCGAGCCGAGATCATGGCCGCGGCGGTGGTCGCGGCGCACAACCACGTGCTGCGGCGCTGGCTCCGAGGCGAGTCCCCCGATCCGGTCCATGAGGTCGACGAGGCGCTGCGGCGAGTGATCAGCCTGTTCGCGTCCGCCGCGGCTGACGGCGAGACTGGCACCGCCATCGTCGCGTTCCGTACGACCCGGGATATCGACACCCTGCTGCCGGAGCTACGCCGCCTGGTCGAGGAAACCGGAGACTGACGGGCAACTTCGCCTGTTAGTCCGCCTGTAACCTCGCCTGTTCCTTTCTCTCCGTCTTCTCAATACTTGATCATGGCTGCGAAAGCCAATCTCGAAGGAGAGAGCATGAGGGATTCAAGGGCACAAATCCAACTAGCGCTCCGGTATGGTCTCGCTGCTGCCGTGGCCAGCTGGAACAAAGCGCAGTTTTTCTAGTATTCCCTGCGACCGTTCATCATGGACGTTCTCCAGCACATCAACCGCCTCACGCCACGCATCGGACGCGGCGTCACGATCCCCCGTCGCGAGATATGCGTCGCCCAAGATATCGAGTGTCTCGGCGATAGCTGAACGGTCGCCGAGATCCCGCACTTTATCCAGCGTTTCCCGCAGTAGCTCGATGGCACCAACAGGGTTTCCCCGCCGGTACTCGATATATCCCAGGCTATTGAGAGCGTTCGCCTGGGCGTACACGTTTCCGATTTCCGTGCTCAGGTCAAGAGATCGGCGACAGTACTCCCTGCCGCTTTCGTAATTACCGGTCTGCGCGTAGAACCAGCCGACGCTGTTCAGCGCGGTCGCCTGTCCGGGCAAGTGACCCGACTCCTGGAACAGGCCGAGGGCTTCCAGCGAACTCGCCAGTGCCTCGTCGTACCTGGACTCAGCGCCGAGCACCCACGCCTCGCTCACGTAGGTGTAAGCCTCGGCGGTCACGTCGTTCATACGGTGGCACAGCCCGCGGGCGTGCCGGATGTGCTCGATGGCACGGGCGTAATCGCCTAGCCGGGCGTAGACGTGGTCCAGAGACCGGTGAATGCTTATCTCCCCCGCCTGGTCGCCTAGCTGACGGACCGCGGACAGGCCCGCCACGAGCACCGCTCGCTCGTCATGCCAGAAACCGCGCCAGCTCAGGTAGGTCTTCAGCGCCAGCGGCAGCCGCCAGGCATGCTCAAGGAAACCATTGTCCGCCGCTAGGGTTACCGCCGCGATCAGGGCCTCGCGTTCGGCCTCGAACCAGGCCAGGGCCTCGTCCCTGGTGCCGAAGCTGAGCCGCACCCATCCCGGTCCCGGCGCCGGGACCCGGACGGGCTCCAGATGCGGGTACAGCAATGTGGAGGCGGCCACCGCCGCGTGCAGGTAGTGGTCGAGCAGGCGCTGGGTCGCGGCCCTCGCCGATTCCTCACCCAGTACCTGGCTGGCTCGTTCGGACAGATACAGATGCAGCAGGTCGTGACAGGCGTACCGGTGCGAAGGGTATTCGGTGAGCAAACTCGCCCTCACCACCTCACGCACGGGCTCATCCGCCTCGGCCAAAGTCAGGCCGGCGATACTGGCCGCGGCCGGGCCTGAGATGTCCGGTGTCGGATGAATGCCAACGCCGTACAGCAGCAGTGCCGCGGGTTCGCTGAGCCGACGGCACGACCAGGAAAAGGTCGCACGCAGGCTCGACTCCGTATCTCCCGTGTCCAGCGCGGTGAGCCTGTCCCGCGCTTGGGTCAGCTGGGCGCTGAACGTCGCGAGCGGAAGACTCGCGTTGCCGGCGGCCCGGGCCGCGACGATGGCCAGGGCCAGCGGATGCCCGGCACACAGCAGGATGAGATCGGCGGACGCGTCAGCATCCGTCGTCATCCGGTCCTGGCCGAGCCGGGATAGCAGCAGGTTGTGCGCCTCAGCGAAGCTGAGGGTATCGAGATTGACCAGCTGAACGCTGTGCGTGGCGGCGAGCCCGTCCAGTCGCATGCGGCTGGTGACGATTACCCTTGAATCGCCAGCCCCGGGCAGTAGCGGTCGCACCTGAGCCTCGTCGAGGGCATTATCGAGAATGACGAGCATTCTCCGGTCAGCCATGATGCTCCTGTACAGGCCGACCCTTGCGTCAAGGCCCTTCGGGATGTTTCCGCCATGAACAGGAAAACCACCGGTCAGCAAGCTGTCCAGCAGGTAACCGAGTGCCTCTTCAGCCCCTAGCGGACCTGCCGCTGAGTCAAATCCGCGGAGGTTAACGTAAAGCTGCCCGTGCGGGAAATTATCAGCGGATCGATATGCCCAGTGCACTGCCAGCGTTGTCTTACCGATACCCGCTGTCCCGCTGATCAAGGAGATGGAAGGACCACCGCCGAGCATCGCGTCAAGATTCCCCAGCTCCGCCGATCGGCCAACGAAATTGGCCGGCACGGGCGGCATCTGGCGAGGGATGATCGCTGGCGGGATAACCTGCTCTGCCTGGCCTGGCAGCGGAGCGGAGCGCTTGCCGGGCGGCCGCCGATAGCTCGCGATGAGCTGATCAGTCACGTGTTGCGGCAATCCAAGCGCGTCGGCGATAGCCCGGATTGACCGCGGATATGGCTTGCTGGTCTTGCCGCGTTCGAGATCGCTAATAGCCCTTATGCTCAGGGCGGATAGCTCAGCGACATCTTCTCGTGTCAGTCCCGCGATTTCCCTCTGGTGTCTTAGCCAGGCACCGAGCTCTTCGACGGAACCAGCGCCAGGGCTGGCTGAGCTATCGCCCTCGCTGCTCACCCCAGCCGCTCCAGCAAATGCTCGCCCACCCGGATGGCGTTAGCCATGACCGTCAGTGCTGGATTCACCGCTCCGATGCTCGGGAAGAAGCTCGAGTCGGTCACGTACAGGTTGTCGAGTTCGTGCGCCTTGCAGTTCACGTCGAGTACCGAGGTGGCCGGATCGGTGCCGAACCGGCAAGTGCCAGCCTGATGCGCGACCCCGGCGACCGGAATGCTCATGTGCATGTAGAAATTCTTCTTGAGCACGTGGTGCGCGGCGATCCCGATGTGGTTCATGATCTTCCGCAGTTCGCCGTATAGCCCGTCGGCCTCAGCGGCGTTGGTCTCCTGGTAGGCGAGGTGGATGTGGCCGTCACGGTCGACCGTTACCCGGTTATCGGGTTTCGGCAGGTCCTCCGTTGTCAGCCAGAAGTCGACCGCGTGCCTGGCGACCTCATCCAGGCTGAGTTTCGGCGCGAGCGCGGTGAGTTTGGGCTCCTCGCCCTTCATCGCCGCGGCGTTTGACTTGCCGACCATCTGGATGTTCCCCAGCGGCCACTCGCGACCGTCGCCGGCGAAATAGAAGTCGTTCACGCCCAGGGTCTTCTGGAAAACGGTGTCGTTAGGCTCGGTGTCGATACCCACCACCGCGTTGCTGTTGTGGAACATGTAGTTTCGCCCGACCTGGTCCGATCCATTCGCCAGCTCAGATCGCAGCAATATGCGCGCCGTATTGGCCGCACCGGCCGCGACCACGACGATGTCGGCCGAATACTTCTCTCCATTGACCATAACGACGCTAGTGATTGTCTTGCCACTCGCGTCGGCCTCGAGTCGCTCAACCTCGGCGTTGGTTACGAGGGTGACGTTATCGAGCTCGAGGACGGGCCGTACGGCCATGACCTCCGCGTCCGATTTGGCGTGCACCAGGCAGGGGAAGCCGTCGCAGGTGTTACACCGGATGCAGCTGCTCTTCGGCCGGTCCGCCTCGTCCAGCAGGACACCGCACGGTGCGGAGAACGGGCGGTAGCCGCTGGCCTTGAGATCGCCGAAGATCTGCTGAATGCGCGGTTCGTGCGAGACAGCGGGCCATGGGTACTGCTTGGACCAGTACCCCTCGGTGGGATCCTCGCCGTGCGCTCCATGAACCTGGTACAGCCACTCCGCCTTGGTGTACCAGGGCTCGAGATCGTCGTAGCTGAGCGGCCACGCCGGGGAGATCCCGTCGACGTGCCTGATCTCGCCGAAGTCCTCGGGGCGGAGCCGGTACAGCGCCGCGCCGTACATCTTGGTCGCGCCGCCGACGAAGTAGTGCACCTGCGGCTGGAACGACCGGTCCTCAGCGTCGTACCAGGTGTCTTTTGAGATATACCGCCCGTCGATAAAGACCTGGGCCGGGTCCCAGTTGGCCTTCTCTCTCGGCAGGAAGTCACCGCGTTCGAGTAGCAGGATCCGCTTGCCCGCCTGTCCGAGCACGTTGGCGAGAGTGCCGCCGCCCGCACCGGATCCGACAATGATGACGTCATAGTGTTCGGCCACTAAGGCAGGATAGAGGACATGACTTCAGATCAAGTCGACGCATTGGTAATTTTCGGAGCAACCGGAGACCTGGCGAAGCTGGAGACGTTCCCGGCCCTGGTCGGGCTGGTCGAGCGCGGCGTACTCGACGTGCCGGTGATCGGGGTGGCCAAGAGCGGTGGCTGGAAAGTTGACCAGTTCCGTGACTACGCGACCGCCTCACTGAAGCTGAACAATATGGATCCGTCCGCCCCGGCGGCCGTCAAGATGCTGAGCCTGCTGCGCTACGTGGACGGCGACCTCGACGACCCCGCTACGTACCAGGCCATGTCGGACGCCATCGGGACCGGTAAGCGGGCACTGTTCTACCTTGAGGTTCCGCCGCCGCTGTTCGGCCGCATCGCGCAGGGGATCTCGGAGGCCGGGCGCGCCGCCAACAGCCGGGTCATGGTGGAAAAGCCGTTCGGCACCGACCTGGCGAGCGCTCAGCAGCTCAACGCGACCATGAATAAGTACTTCCCTGAGGATGCCATCTACCGGGTCGACCACTGGCTGGGCCTGGATCCGCTCGAGAACCTGATGTTCACCCGGTTCGCGAACTCGATCATCGAGCCGCTGCTGAACCGCACCTACGTGCAGAGCATCCAGATCACGATGGCGGAGGCGTTCGACGTCGCCGACCGGGGCAGCTTCTACGACAAGACCGGCGCGATAAGGGACGTCCTGCAGAACCACCTGCTCCAGGTGCTCGCCACCGTACTGGCCGAGCCGCCGGACGGTAACGGCCTCGACTCCTGGCGGAACTCCAAATCCCAGCTGATCGGCGCGCTGCGGCCACTGACCCCCGCCGATACCGTCAAGGGCCAGTACGAGGGCTACCAGCAGGTCGCCGGGGTGGCCTCCGGGTCGAAGACCGAGACGTACGTGGCCGTCAGGCTCGGCGTCGACTCCTGGCGCTGGGCGGACGTCCCGGTGCTGATCCGGGCGGGCAAGTGCCTGCCGGTCACCGCGACCGAGGTCAACATCAAGTTCCGCCGACCGCCGCATGACGTCTTCGGTTGCGGCGACGCCTCGTCCAACAGCCTCCGGTTCCGCGTCAACCCGGAGAACCAGGCCGTGCTGACCCTGACCGGCAAAAAGCCGGGCGGCGGCTGGCAGCCCGAGACGCAGGAACTCGCGTTCGCCGAACATCCCGGTGCGGACATGCGGCCGTATGACCGGCTGATCGGCGCCGCGCTGAACGGCGAGCGCTGGCTGTTCGCCCAGCAGGACACGGTCGAGGCCGCCTGGCAGGTAGTCGACCCGGTCCTCTCGGTCGACGCGGTCCCCGTCCACCCCTACGCCCGCGCCACCTGGGGCCCCGCCGAAGCCGCGGGCTTGCTCCCCGCCGGCGACACCTGGCACGACCCAACCGCCTAACCGCCCCGCCCCTGGGGACAAACTACGCATAACAGCCACCCTCGCGCGGTTGCTAGCGCCAGCGATGGCCCATCGCTGGCGCTATAGGCCCCTCGATGGGCCATCGAGGGGGTGGTCTGCGGGCCGCGGCGGGTGGTCTGCGGGCCGTGTGCGGTAAGGATGGTGCTCGCGGCCGGAAAGGTAACCAGGGCGATACCCTGCACCAAGCCCGCGATGTTAACGATGATGCTATTGGCGCGACCAGCCACGGCGGACAGGGTAACAAGCTCACATGAGGAAGCTGATCGAATCCACCCACATCTCCCTCGGCGGGGAGATCGGCTCGCCCCAGGACTGGGCCTTCCCCTACCTGGACGACGAGCACACGCGTTACGCGACCGGACTGCTGGACGAGGCGGACGCCCTGCTGCTGGGGCGCCGGACCTACGAAGGACTGTCGGCCGGCTATACCGCCATGGCCTCCAACCCGTTCGTCGACCGGATGAACTCGATCCCCAAATTCGTGGCCTCCACGACGCTGACCGACGCCACCTGGAACGCCACCATCATCCCTGGTGACGTGGCCGGTTTCGTGGCGGACCTCAAGCGCCAGCCGGGTGGCAGCATCGTGAAGTACGGCAACGGACGGCTGGACCAGACCCTCATGGAGCACAACCTGATCGACGAATTTCACCTGCTGCTGACACCAGTCGCGGTGGGATCGGGCCAGCATATGTTCGAGGAGATCGACGGCGCCCCGCAACTCGCCCTGGCCGACGTCACGCGCTTCGCCAGTGGCGTGCTGGTCTTGGTTTACCGGCCCAAGCCCTAGACCATCCCGCGGTCTGCGACCACGAGGTAGCCGCCAAGCACGATCGCGGACAGCACTATCTGGCTCGCGATTGTCCCGCCGTGCAGCCGGCCAGCCTGAACCGCCCGCAGCACCGGGAAAGCGGCGATGACGGCGAGTACGACGCTGAGCAGGCGGGTGATCATCCAGGGCGGCGTGTTGCCGAGGGCGGTGTTGGGGCCTTCTTCGGTGGGGTTGATCGGGGCGGTCCTGGCCATCCGCAAAGCGGCCGCCGCCACGCCGGGTCCGGCGACGAAGCCGGCCAGCGGCCACAGCCAGCCATGCAGGACGCCGACCCCGGAGAGCACCACGAACGCGAGCGCGAGCCAGACGGCCGCCAGCAGGGCCGGAAGCACGGCGCGAGCCGCCAGCGCCGTGCTCGCATCCACGCCGAGCAGCCTGCGCAGGGCGGGGTCGTTGAGATCGCGCTTGCTTGAGGCCGTGCCCTGCCCGGCGGCGGCGATCCCCCCGGCAACTAGCACGGCGGCGATCGGGTAACCACGCTCGTGGCCGGTGATGGCCGCGCCGACGAGCGCGGGGGCGAGTGCGCTCGCCGCTATGACGCAGAGCGTGGCGGGCAGGCGGCCGAGCCTGCGCCAGTCGGCCCACGCGAGGACCATGGCGGGCGGGAGCTTCGGCCAGCGCCTGGATGGCAGCAGCCGCCCCCGCCAGTAGTTGTCCTCGGCGATCCAGGTCAGCAGCTGCAGGTTGAGGAACGCGGCCGCCGTCAGGGTCCGCCCGGCCCGCGCCGAGTCGGTCCGCAGGACGCCAGCCGGGAAGCGAGCCAGCAGCAGCCAGACGAATGCGCACCCGACAACCGCCAGGACCAGCGCGACCACGGTGGCCGTGCCGAAATCCGAGGTGGTCAGGCCGGCGAAGCCGCTGGTGACTGCGTGTGATACCGCGGTCCATCCATCGCCCGCCACCGCACCCGTCATGGCGATCAGGGCGACAACCCCGCAGCAGGCGCGGACCACGACCCGGTAACGCTCGTGCGGCTGGGCAAGCACGACGAACTGCACGGCGGCGAGGGAGAACGCGGCCCCCGCGATGGCGGCGAGCTCCAGCCAGGACGACGGCAACGCGCGTGATCCAGGCCGCAGGAACGGCCCCGCCATCGCCAGGGCGAGCACGCCGAGCAGTGCGCCGGTCACCGCGGCGAAGACGGCGGCGCCCGTCGCTGGACGGCGGAGCAACCCGCGCCGGTTAAGCGGGGAAAGCAGCAGCCAGGACGCGTCGGCCGGCGACAGTGCGAGCGGCCCGAGCGCCTGCGCGAGCAAGAGCAGCCCCGCCGCGGCCGCGATCACCAGCCCGGTGCCCGCCACCGCCTGGGCCGCTGCCGCCGCAGTTGCCGGGTGACCCGCGGCCGAGAGGCTGGCCCCGGCCGAGAGCCTGCTGAGCGGCCCGGTCAGCAGGTCCGCCAGGTAGATCAGCGCGATCGCCAGGGCGAAGCCCGCGGAGTACAAATCGACCCAGCTCCGCCGGCGCCGCCTGCCGATAAAGGAACGGGCGGTCGAGACCCTCGTCATGGATTCGGCCCGGTCAAGTCCTCGGCATCGCCGATGATCCGGCCGTCGGCCAGCTGTATCTGCCGCGCGTTCGCGGCCTCGGCGAATTCGTGGTCGTGGGTCGCCATGATCACGGTGCCGCCGTTGCCCGCGTACTCCCGGTACAGGACCGATGCCAGTTCCAGCCGGAAATCCGCGTCCAGAGACTGTTCGGGCTCATCCAGCAGCAGCAGCCTGCTCGGCCGGGCCAGCGCCGCGGCCAGTGACAGCCGTTGGCGCTGACCGGACGACAGGCTGAGCGGGCTCGCATCGGCCCGCGTGCTCAGGCCGAAGGTGTCGATGAGCTCGTCCGACGGCAGGCACCACCCGGTTAGCGGCTCATGGGTCATCCGGACGAGCTCCAGATGCTCCTGTACGGTCAGCCCTGGATACCAGGTCGGCTGATCGGCGACGTGCGCGACCGCGCGCCAGAACGCCGCGTTGTCCCGTGGCGGCCCGCCAAGAACGGAAACGGCGCCGGCCGCGGGACGACGGAAACCGACCAGGCAGGACAGCAGCGTCGACTTCCCGACGCCGTTGACCCCGGTCACCGCGACGATCTCCCCCGCGGTGACGGTCAGGTCGACGTCCTCGAGCACGACGACATCGCCATACGCCATGCGCAAGCCGCTTACCGCGACCACCGGCTCAGCCATGCCTAGACCGTATCGCGGCATATCGCGAAGTGTGACACCACACGGCCACTACCCAGCGCGCGGTGCCGGGCCGTTCCTTGTGAGTGCCGAGACGTTCTTCCGGCCGGGGCACCTGTGGCACCTGGGGCTGATGTTTTCCGCTCGGGTACCTGACGACCCCAGCGATGGCCCATCGATAGCGGGATGGAAACATGTCAAAGCAACCTGAGTTTGCGGTGTGTCGCGCTCACGATCGTGCACTCGGACAAAATTCGCATACCGGTCAGCCGCGCGGGCCTAGTCCGCGGCACTAGCCCGGTTCTGGCGCCAGCGGTGGGCCATCGATAGCCGAATTCGGCTATCGATGGCCCACCGCTGGGGTTGCCGGATGCGCCGGACGGAGAACATCAGCCTCGTGCGACCCCTGCATCACTTCAGCCCCGGATGCTCCGCGCGAGGCGAGCACGGGATGCGCGGCGACGCGCACTGTAGCGCGCATGCCACCTGCGACATGCCGGAAAATCACCTTATTCTGAAATGTTTCCATAGCGCTATCGATGGGCCATCGATAGCAGCCGGTGTCGCGACGGGTTATCTTCATAGCGTGGCTGAGGGTAGCGGGCGTGCGGGGTGGGAACCTCGGCTGGCGGCGCAGATCGACCGGCAGGCGAGGGAACGGGCCCGAGAGGCCAGGGAGCGGGAAAAGGCTCAGGAGCAGGAACGGGCCGACGCCGGGCAACGGGCCGCGGCGGAAAAGACCACCGAAGTCGAGCGACGGATCGCGGCTCTTGACCAGGTGCTGACGAGCGTTCTGGCCCTCCCCCCGACGACCTTCGACCGGCTGATGAAGATGCCGGACACGCCGCGGTTCGATGCCGGAGCGCTGGGCCGCGAGGCTCCGGCGCCGAACTGGAACGATTTCGTGCCTGCCCGGTCACGTGGGCTGCGGCGCTTCCTCGACGCGTTCGGGCGCCGTCAACGCGAGCTGGCGAGCGCCCGTGGCCGGTTCGCGACCGCGCAACTGGAACACGAACAGCAAGAATCGCAGCGGCAGCGAGCGCTGGCCGCAGCGAAGGCGCGGCATGACCAGAAGATCACCCAGCAGCGCGCGGCCGCGGCGGCGCGGAACGCGCAGATCCGTCGGCACAAATCGGCGTTCGAGGCGGGCGACGCCGAGGCGGTGCGGTGGTTCATCGGCCTTATTCTCGGGGCTTCCCGGTATCCGGAGGAATTTCCGCGCGAGCACCAGGTGGCCTACCACCCCGGCAGCCGCGAGGTGGCGGTCGAGTTCGGGCTCCCCCCCGACAGCATCGTGCCCTCGACGACCGGGTACCGCTACGTCGCGGACCGCGACGCCGCCGAGCCGCTGCCGCGCCCGCAAAACGAGATCAAGCAGCGCCACGAACGGCTGATGGCCGCCGTGGCGCTACGCACGCTGCACGAGATCTTCAGCGCCACCTCGCCCGACGTCATACGGGCGGCCGAGTTCGACGGCTACCTCAGCAGCGTCGACCCCGCGACCGGCAAGAACGTCCGGCGGCGCTTGCTCAGCCTGCGGGCCGATCGCCCCGTCTTCGCGGACCTGGTGCTGGCCGCCGTGGAACCCGAAGCGTGCGTCGCGCGCCTAAGCCTCCTCGGACAAGATAGTGGTAACGTGCCATCTCCACGCGACGGCTAGTTTCCGTTGTATTGCCGACCGGTCGTCGCGCACCTAAGCCTCGTCGGAGAATCCGACCGCGCTGAGGGTGTCGAGCAACGAGCGGAGCGCCTGCAGGTAGACCGCTGACTCCTGCTTCAGCGGCGTCCAGTGCTGCGCGGCGAAGTCGCGTGCGACGTCATCGTGCCAGTGCCGCTGGACGTTGTCCCAGGCTTCCTCCAGCACGCTGAATTGCAGCGCCACGTCTGTCTCTGGCCGGTCCGCTGTCACGAGGTCGCGCCCTGGATCCGGCGCGCGTCCTGCAGGCTCGAGATAGCCGCGAGCAGTTCCCCCTCGGCGCGTGGCAGATCGTCGTCAAGGAGGCCGCGGAACCTGCCGGAGATCGCGCGGAACTCGCTGGCTTCGGCATCAATCCGGTACTGCCACAGGCGGATGCGCTCCAGGCTTTCCGCTGCCTCGCTGACCGACCGATCACAATCCGAGCAGTCCACCGGGTTGTCGGCCGAGGCGGCCCGGTTGCGGCACTCGTCGAGTTCGGCGCGGCGCTGCTCCAGCCGGGACCGGGCGCGGCTGGCCTTGGCTTCCAGCGACGCGCGCGCCAGCTCTATCTCGGTGTCGACCCGATCGGCTAGGTCCCGCTGCGCTGACCCGAACCGGGTCAGCGCGCCATGGAATTCCTTCAGCGCGTCGATGTCAGCGTGAACTCTGGTCACGGCGCTTCTTCTCGTCACGCTCGTCGCGCTTCTTACTGTCACGGCGGGGCGGATTCTGGCCGCGCCGACCGGTCCCCGCGTAGCCGGTCTCGAGGTAGCCCTGAAGGTTCTCGATGAGCGCGGCGAGGTACGCCTCATGCCCTTCGGTCGCGGCCAGGTAATGCTCGATGCCGGGTGTGACCTCCTCCAGTGCCTCGCCGAAGAGCTGGTACATGTCGTCGCGCCATACGTCACCGAGCTCACGCCAGTGACCCCGCATGCTCGCGAAACTCTCGGTCAGCTCCAGGTTGAACTGGATGAGATGGACCCTGAAATCCTCCAGGGCCTCGATATCGTTGATTACTCCGGCCATGATTCCTCGAATTCGGACGAGAGCTCGTCAAGGCTGATTCCGACTATATCGTGGTATTTCGCTACTCCGCCGGACGCGATGTGCTCGACTCGGCTGTCGTATGAAATTTCGATATTCCGCTGCTTCATCACCCCATGTATTGACGCGGCGAGCGGCGGCAAGAACGAGTTGACCTTGGCGTTCCGGTCCGGAGAATCCTCTGGTACTTCGCGCAGTATCGTCCGCAGCGCGGTTATGGCCGCCCGGATCTCGCTCGGCGTCATCTTGCTATTGACCTGCCGCAACTGCTCGCTGAACTTTTCCAGTACGACCTCGCCCAATTGCGCGCGCAAGTCGTCGGCGACGCTCTTTTCTCCGGCCTCCGCGAAGAAGTCCGCCAGCCGCCGCACTTCATCGAGATTGCCCTGGTCAAGAAGCGCCCTGGCCAGCACCATGGAACTGGCGACCACCTTCGCCCAGAGCATCCCGGCGTCCGCGTACGCGTCCAGCAGCCGCGCCCGGGGGTCATCGACCGGCAACCGCTCGAGTACCTGCGCCTGTCCGGTGGCTCGCAGCAGTTCGCGGGTGAGCTGGAGGAGTTCTTCGCACTCGGCGACCAGCTTTCCGGCCCGTTCCTGATCCTCCGCTAGGAGGCGGTAGGCGAGGATGGCGGGCCGGACTGCCTGTCGCAGCGATAGATAAGGCGATTGCGTCATGGCTGAGTTCCCAAAATGGTCCGGAAAAACGCCCACAATGATGATATCGAGTACGGCTTGAACTTCTCGACTTGCTCGGTGGGCCACTCGGTCTCCCGGTACAGCCCGCGGTCGTCGTCGAGCCCCGCGGCGGCGGCCACCCCCAGCAGCACATCACTTTCCGCGGGTGAGGACACCCGCAGCACCGCGCGCAGACCGAAGTGGCCGGCGCCAGATCGCCGAACTGCCCGGTCCACCGTTACGAAGCCGTCGGCCCAGGCCACCACGTGGATGCCAACATCAGGTCCCTTGTCGGCCAATCGCAGCAGACTGCCCGCTGTCTCACTGAGACGGCCGTAGTCGCCCTCGGCGAGCAGATCCTGCCAGCGGTGCATCCCCGCGATGAGCAGGAACCGCATCGGCCGGGCCGGCCCGTCGTAGTCCGCGAGCCGCTCATCCAGGTCGGCTTCGAGTGCGACGAGCTCCTCCTCGGCCAGCCGGCGGTCGGCGATCCGCACCTCATGCGGCAAATCTCGCAGCGGATCGAAGAACCCGTGAAAGGGCGACGACGGACGGGCGAACTCAAGGATGCTGAACGACACGTCCGATGAGCCGCACTGGACGGCCACGCTGAGCAAGGTGGCGAGCAGCAGCCCGTGGCCGTGTTCCTCGCCGCCGATGATCAGCAGGTTGGACCGGGCGTAGCGCTCGAACGTCGCCGTCGTCGGCGGCTTGATCTCGATCGCCTCACCCAGCCACGCCGAAACGCCGTCTCCAGGCTTCCCGCGGCCGGGCGCGAACGAGGCCGGCGCGTCGGGGTCGAAACTCGCGGGCGACGGGTATTCCCGGCCTGCCGCGAGTTCCCGGATACCGTCGATCAGTGCCAGCCGCTCCCTGGTCGGCAGCATCGCGATCCGCATGACCGGGTTGGCGCCCTCACCCCGGCGGTCGTTGTAGATCGCGTCACCGGCCCTGATCAGCCTGGTCGCGGCGTCGTTGCCCTCGCCGAGTATCGCCTGGGACACGCTCGGCTGGGTGCAGCCGAGCGCGATGCGCAGCGCCATCTGCTCGTAGACCGGCCGCAGGTAGGCCGCGAGCTGGCCGCCCGGTGACTGGGTGGCCAGCAGCAGGTGCAGGCCGAACGCCGCGCCTCGCTTGGCGATGTCGGCCAGCAGCCGCCCGGCTTCCCGGGCGAGCCGGTCCTCCTCGCTGAACAGCACCTGGAACTCATCCATGATCACCAGGGCCCTGGGCAGTGCCTGCCCGGTCTCGCGCCGGTAGTCGGGAAGATCGGTGACTCGTGCCTCGCGGCATAGCCGGGCCCGGCGGTCGATCTCGTTGTGGAACCTGCGCAGCATGCTCAACCCGAACTCCCGGTCCGTGCGGGAGGTGATCGCGCGCGCGTGCGGCAGTCGCTGCGTCAGGTAGGCGTCGAACTCGACTTCCTTGAAATCAAGCAGATACAGCTCAAGTTCCTCCGGCGGATACTGGAGCGCTAGCTGACAGATCAGCACATGCAGCAGGTTCGTCTTGCCCATCCGGACGTCCCCGCCGACCAGGCCGTGGTGCACGCCCCGCGCGCCCATCGCGAAATGCTGCGGCTCACCCTTGCTGTCCACGCCGATCTGCACGTCAAGGCCATCGGCCGTGGTCCCGGTCCAGCGCTGCGCGGGGGCAACCTCGATCGGGCCGAACGGAAGGTTCCGCGAGGCAGAACCGGCGGCGGCACCGACCGCGTCCAGCCACGGATTGGCCCGCGCCGCCACCGGCATCTGGTCGGGCTCGATCACCAGCTGCCCGAACTCCGGGTCATCCCAGCTGACAGTGCCGTCATCGGCCAGGCTCAGGTTCGTGGCGGGCACCCCAAGGTCGAGGCCATCGCTGGAGTGCGTCGCGAGGATGAAGAGACCCGCGCGCGGCCCGTTGCGCGCGAGCTGAGCAAGCAGTTCCATGGCCCGGTCGCTGACCCCGGCCGGGAATCCAGCCAGGACCAAGACGTGGTACGGGATGGTGGTACCGGCCGTGGCCGCGTTGTAGGCCTCGACCGAGTCATGGACGTTCGTCAGGCGAGTCTGGGTGACCTCCACGACGTGGCTGGTGAGCGCCACCAGCAAGTCCTCGATCTCCGCCGGGCTCGCCGCGACGGCGCGGCCTACCCGCAGCCGTGCGGGCAACCGGAGAAACGCGCTCAGATGCCGCCCCTGCCCGACAGCGTCGGCGAGGGCAAACCGCACGGTGCCCGGCCTGGTGGCCGTGGCCAGCCGCAGCGTCAGCGCCTGGAGCAGCGACCGTGCCTGGTCAGCGAAACCGCGTTCGGCTATTAATACGTGGCCATACCTCACGAACTTCGCCACGGCCGGCAGCCGGACTCCCTCTCCGACCCGCAGTTCGCCAACGCGCAGCCCATCGGGTAGCGGCGCGTCCAGGTCGGGTGAATAGGCGTCCCACGCCGCCGCACCGAAGTCGTCAAGCCCCCAAGGATGGGCCGCGATCAGCTCCTGCGAGGGGCTCAGCAGCTCTCGCGCGGGGGGCGAGTCGTCCAGGTAGTGCTCGTGACAGCGGCGTGCCATCTCGGTCAGGTCAGTCAGGCGAGCATAGGCCTCGAGGATCTCCTGCTCGACCGGCTGTGTCAGCATTTGTCACCCTTCGTTTCCTTCGATAGTGCAAGGAGTAGCGATGCGCCGTCAACCGGGCCAATCGTCGTTATGCAAAAATAAAAATCTCTCTTCATCATAACGACGATTTACAGGTGAGTCACGAACCCGTGTTCGTTATTAATATGTTACTAGTCGGGAAATATCCAGGTCCGTCCCGTCCTGCTAGCGTCCGATGCTATTGGAGTCCTCGAGTCGCCGGGTTGGCACCCCCGGCTCGTTTCCCACGCGAGAAGACGAGGCGAGCATGCGAGTACGCATGAAAGGTGGCGCGTCCATAAGACGGGCCGGGAGCAGGAAGCTGTCACTCGGGATAGCCGCGGCATCGGCGGCGGCACTGGTGGCCGGACAATTCGCCCTGACAATGATGCCGGCGTCGGCGGCCACGAGCGCCCCCGACCTGCTGGATCTGTCAACCGCACAGACAGCTCAGCTGTCGCAGAACGTGAACCAGCACGTGATCGTGACACTGAAGAGCCAGCCCGCGCAAGCGTCGGTCGGCAGCGCAGCGGCCGCCAACCGCGCCAGCGCCGTCCGTACCGAGCAGGCACCGCTGATGAACGAGCTGAGCGAGGTTCACGCTACGGGTGTGAAGAGCTATCAGCTCCTCAACAGCTTCGCCGCGACGGTCTCGTCCGGCGAGGAGTCGCTGCTCAAGAGCGATCCCGACGTCGCATCGGTCATCCCCGACGTGACGCTCAAGTACAACCCGGAGCAGACGAGCACAGCCGCCAGCACCACGGGAACTGACGCGAGCACGTCGGCTTCCTCGTCGCTGACCGCGCACAACATCCCGGGTGCCTGCGGCAAGAACGGCCAGGCGACGCTGGCGCCAGAGGGCCTGTCGCTGACCGGGACCGCCTCGGACAGCTCGACGGCTAAGACCGCCCGCTCGCTCGGCATCACCGGCGCCGGGGTCAAGGTCGCCTGGATCGCGGACGGCCTCGACCCGAACAACGAGAACTTCATCCGGGCCAACGGCACGTCGGTGTTCGACAAGGCGACCGGCGGCGATTATGAGGACTTCAGCGGCAACGGGGTCGGCGCGCAGACCGGCGGTGATGAGGCGTTCCTGGACGCGAACGCGATCGCCGGCCAGGGCCTGGTCACGTACAACGTGAACGGCTTCTCCGCGCAGTCCTACTCCAGCCCGTGCAACATCAAGATCGAGGGCGTGGCACCCGGCGCGAGCCTGGTCGGCCTCGATGTGTTCGCCGAGACCAGCACCAACACGCTGGACACCACCGAGTCCAACTTCCTCGAGGCGATCAACTACGCGGTCGAGACCGATCACGTGAACGTGATCAACGAGTCGTTCGGCAGCAATTTCTTCCCGGACGTAACCGCGCTCGACGTGACCAAGCAGTTCGACGACGCGGCCGTCGCGGCCGGCGTCGTGGTCAGCGTCTCCACCGGTGACGCGGGCAACTTCAACACGATCGGCTCGCCGGCGACCGACCCGGACCTGATCGCGGCCGGCGCGACGACGCAGTTCCAGATGTATGCGCAGACCAACTACGCGGCCGCGCGATACTTCGCGACGACGGGGTGGCTGAGCGACAACATCAGCTCGCTTAGCTCTGGCGGGTACAGCGAGACCGGCAACACGGTCAGTCTGGTCGCGCCCGGCGACCTGAGCTTCGCCTCGTGCAGCACCGACATCGCCGTCTACACCGAATGCGAGAACTTCAAGGACCAATCCTCTGATATCGAGGAAAGCGGCGGCACCAGCGAGTCCTCGCCGTTCGTCGCGGGCGTCGCGGCCCTGATTATCCAGGCCTACCGGCAGACCCACGGCGGCGTCACCCCCACTCCCGCCGTGGTCAAGCAGATCCTGGTCAGCACCGCGACCAACCTCGGCGTTCCAGCGCAGGAGCAGGGCGCCGGCCTGGTGAACTCCTACAAGGCCGTCGAGCTCGCCGAGTCCTATGGGCTGTCTCATCACGTCGGAAACACGCTGCTGACCTCGACCAGCCAGCTCAACGCGGTCGGTGCCCCCGGCAGCCACGAGCACTGGAATGTCACCGTCACCAACACCGGCGCGAGCAAGCAGAACGTCAACCTGTCCGGCACCACCTTCGGGCCGAACGAGGACGCGCAGAGCGGCAAGATCACGCTGAGCGACAAGTCGAGCCCGAAGTTCGTGAACTACGGCGGTGATGAGAACAACTACGGCGTCTTCCACTTCAAGGTCACCGCGGGCCAGCAGCGGCTTATCGCCGACCTCGCCTATCCTGCCCCGGCAGGCGATTACCCCAACGACGAGAACGCGCGGGTCCGGCTCATCCTGATCGACCCGAAGGGCAGACTCGCCGCGCACTCGCTGCCGCAGGGCGTCGGCAACTACGGCAGCGTCGACGTGCGGTACCCGACCGCCGGGACCTGGACCGGTGTCATCTTCGGTGACGTCGCCGCGGATGAGGGGACCAACGGCGTCGTGCCGTGGCAGGTCGCGACGGAAAAGGCGGTGCCGTTCGGATCGGTATCGTGCTCGTCGCTGCGTCTCGCGCCTGGTCAGAGCCGCACGGTGACGGTTAGCGCGACCACTCCCTCGTCGGCGGGTGACTCCGACGGGTCGTTCGTGATCGGCTCCAACGAGGACGCCGGCCAGACCAGCTCGGTTGCCGTGACGCTGCGCAGCCTGGTCGAGCCGTCGAAGGGCGGCGCGTTCAGCGGCACGCTGACCGGCGGCAACGGGCGTGATCCGGGCGAGGGACAGACCCAGTACTACGAGTTCAACGTTCCCGCCGGAACCCACGGGATCACCGCCAACCTTAAGTTCGCCAATGACGCGGCCGACCCGGCCGCTGAGTACCTGATCAGCCCGGACGGAGACACCCTCGGCTACGGGCAGAACACGATAGGCGATACGAACCTGACGTCGTTGTCCGCTTACACCCTCAACCCGGTGCCGGGCACCTGGACGCTGATCGTGGAGTTCCCCGAGCCGGTGGTCGGCAACGAGTTGTCGCAGCCGTACACCGGGAGCGTCAAGTTCAACGACGCCAGTGCGACCGCGTCCGGGCTGCCGGACAGCGCTCACACGGTGCTGGCCCCGGGCAAGAAGGTTACGGTGAAGGTGAAGATCACCAACACCGGCGTAGCGCCGGAGGACTTCTTCATCGATCCGCGGCTGAACAGCAGCTCGGCCGTCGCGCTCGCCGCGGTTTCGCCCTCGTCGGGAACCGTGACGTTGCCGATGACCAGCTACTTCCCGACCTACTTCATCCCGTCCGAGACATCGAGCGTTTCGGTGTCGCAGACATCCAGCCTGCCCACGATGTTCGACTTCAGCCCGTTCGCGGGCGACCCGGACATCGCGAGCGCGAGCAGCGGCCCGTCGGCGCTGTGTTCCGATACCTCGTCGCTGACCTACGCCCCGTCGGGTGGCTCGGTAACGGCGGGTCTATGGGAAGCCGGGCCGACCGAGTGCGGTCCCTACTCTGGTGAAGCGCCCGCGGGCACGGCGACCGACACGGTGACCGCGGTGACCAAGACGTTCGACACCTCGGTGAGCTCATCCACCGGCGACATCTGGCAGGCGTCCACCGGCGCGTCGGTGACGTTCTCGCCGGTCGTCATCGACCCGGGCAAGTCGGCGACCGTCGAGGTGACCATCACGGTTCCGGCCACCGCTGGCACGGTGGTCAGTGGCCACCTGTACGTCGACGCCTACGAGAGCGGCGTCCAGCCGTACGGCCAGCTCACCGGCGACGAGCTGGTGGCGATTCCTTACGAGTACAAGGTCGGCTAAGGCCGGCGGCCCCAAGCCCATGGATGGCCCACCGCCGGGCCTATTGCGCCAGCGGTGGGCCATCCATGGGGGGCGATAACCTTTTCTCATGCACATCGTCGCCATCGTTGTCGGCGCCATCTGGATCCTGTTCTGGTTCTGCTGGCTGCTGGCGGCCTCGACCGCCAAGCAGGGGAACAATCGGTGGGGCCGGTTCGCGGGTGCACGGGTAGCCCTCGTCGTCCTTGTCGTACTCCTGCTGCACCTGGGACTCTTCAAGGGCAAGAGGACTGAGACGACCAATCCGTGGCTGGAGGGTATTGGTCTGGCCGTCTTCCTGCTGGGACTGGGACTGGCCATCTGGGCCAGGATCTATATCGGCAGGAACTGGGGGATGCCGATGACCGAGCGGGCGGAGCCCGAACTCGTGAACACAGGCCCCTACAGCATCATCCGTCACCCGATTTACTCCGGCATCATGCTGGCGCTTATTGGCACCGCGCTAGCCGTCGCGCTGTACTTCTTCGTGGCGGTCGTGGTCGTCGGCGCCTATTTCATCTTCAGCGCGGTCACGGAGGAGCGGAACATGACCAGGCTTTTCCCCGACGCGTATCCGGAGTACAAGCGGTCAACCAAGATGCTGATCCCGTACATCTTCTAACGCAGCCGGGCCACCCTGGCCAGCAGGAAGCGCCGTTCGGGAAGGCTGGTCGTGAGGCTGGCCGCTTCCCGGTACTCGGCGAGCGCGGCCTCGGCGTCACCGGCCATCTCCAGCAGCTGGGCCCGGACGGCGGGCAGCCGGTGGTTCCCGGCTAGCCGGGCTTCGCCGTCGAGGGTCGCCAGCAGGCGCAGCGCGGCGCCGGGGTCTTCGGCCATGGCCAGCGCGACGGCCTTGTTCAGGGTGACGACCGGGTTGGCGGTCAGCCGCTCCAGGAGGTCATACAGGGCCAGGATCTGGGGCCAGTCGGTGTCCTCAGCTCGGAACGCGCGGTCGTGCAGCGCCGCGATCGCGGCCTGCAGACGGTACTCGCCCGGCGTTCCGCTGCCCATGGTGCGATCGAGCATCGCGGTGCCCTCAGCGATCAGCCGCCGGTCCCATCGGGTCCGGTCCTGGTCGGCGAGCGGGATCAGTTCCCCGTCAGGGCCGACGCGAGCGGGCCGGCGGGCGTCGGTCAGCAGCATCAGGGCGAGCAGGGCGCTCACCTCGCCCTCACCCGGCGCCCTCCGGTACAGCTCCCTGGCCAGCCTGATGGCCTCGGCCGACAGCTCGACGCGCTGCAGGTGCGGCCCGCCAGTGGCCGTGTAGCCCTCGTTGAACACCAGGTACAGGACGTGCAGCACCGCGCCTAGCCGCGACGGCCACTCGCCGGTATCCCGCGCGGGCATCACGAACCGCGAGCCCGAGGCCTGGACGCGCTGCTTGGCCCGGCTGATGCGCTGGGCCATGGTGGCCTCGGGCACGAGGTAAGCCCGGGCGATCTCGGCGGTGCTCAGGCCAGCCACCGCCCGCAGGGTGAGCGCGACCTGCGACCCCGCCGTGAGCACCGGGTGACAGCACAGGAACAACAGGATCAGCGTGTCGTCCTGAGCGGGGGCGGCACCCGGGTTCGGTTCCCTGGCGACCTGTTCCTCCCGTCGGCGGCGAGCCTGTTCGCTGCGGGCGCGATCGGTCAGCCGGCGTCCGGCGGTCTGCAGCAGCCAGCCGCGCGGGTTGTCAGGGACACCATCACGGGACCAGTGCACGGCGGCGGCCATCAGCGCCTCCTGGAGCGCGTCCTCGCAGGCATCGAAGTCCCGGAACCGGCGGACGAGGATGCCGAGGACCGGCGGCGTCAGCGAACGCAGCAGGTCCTCGGCATCCTGTTTCACACGTCGCCGCCGGACTCGGCCATCACCTGGCGGACCTCGACCGGCTGCTGGAGGGGGACGCCACCGGGACCAGGCACGGCGGAAACCCGAGCGGCGATCTCGATCGCGCGGGCCTCGGACTCGACGTCAATGACCTGGAATCCGGCGAGCACCTCTTTGGACTCGGGAAACGGCCCGTCGGTCACGACGGGCGGCGAGGCACCGTCCGAACGCACGATCCTGGCCAGCCGGGGATCGGCGAGGGCCATGAACTGGACCTGTTCGCCGTTGCCGACCAGTTCCCTTTGCAGGACCTCGTAATAGTTCATGTGGGCCGTGACCTCGTCCGGCTCCCACTCGCTCATGGGCGTGCTGACCACGCCGTCTTCGTGATTGACGATCACCAAAAATTTCGGCATCTCGAAACCTCCCTTGGTTACCCCATGGACGGAGTCGTCGCCCGGATCTCTACACAGCGGCATCTCTACACAGCGGCATCTCTACACAGCGGCATAGTAACTTGGAGCCATGAAACTCCACGTCGGCTGCGCGATGTGGACGTACTCCCCCTGGCAAGGCCGGTTCCTGCCGCCATCGCTGCCACCACGTGAGCGGCTCCGTGCCTATGCGACCTGGTGCAACGCCGTAGAGGGCAACACGACCTTCTACGCCACGCCAGCTCTGGACGCGACGAAATCGTGGGCCGAGCAGGTCTCTCCCGACTTTCGGTTCATCCTCAAACTGCCGAAGACGGTCACCCACGAACGCCACCTCACCAACGTCGACGATCCGCTCCGTGCCTTCCTGACCGCGATCGAGCCCCTCGGAGAGCGCGTCCACTCCCTCTGGATCCAGTTGCCGCCGTCCTTCAGCCCCGTCGGCCTGGACACTCTCACCACTTTCCTGCGCCAGCTTCCGGGTGACTACAAGTACTGCGCCGAAGTAAGGCACCGGGCGTTCTTCGAGGACCCGCGGTCGGAGCAGCAGCTTGAGAAGGCGCTCGGTGACGTCGGCGCCGAATGGGTGACCTTCGACACCACGATCCTGTTCGGCCGCCCTCCCACCAGCGATGCCGAACGGGAGGCGTGGCGGAAGAAGCCGCGGATGCCCCGCCGGTCGCGGGCACTCACCTCTCGTCCCGTCGTCCGCTACATCGGCCGGGACGACGTGGCGAGTACAGTCGCGGGATGGCAGCCCTGGCTCAACACCGTCTCCGGCTGGCTTCGTGAGGGGCGCTCGCCCACCGTGTTCATCCATACTCCGGATAACGTCGACGCGCTCGAACTCGCCCGCCGGTTCCATGACGACGTGCGGGCCCGGGTGCCGGAGGTAGAGCCGCTCCCGGAGCCGGTTCCCGCTGGCCCGCCGACCCTCTTCTAGGTTTCTAGGTCAGTCGGCTTCCAGGCCCGGCGGAGGCGGAGGTCGCGAACGCTGGGCAACGAGGCCGGGACCAGCAGCGTGATCGAGACCAGGACGGCGGCCCCCAGCAGCGGCCACGTGAAGCCCACCGACTCGACCAGGATCGGGCCCGCGACGTAGCCGAGGAGCTGCGCACCAAGGGATACCAGCCAGTCGTAGGCGGACACCCGGGCCAGGACCTCGGCCGGGACCTCCTGCTGCACGGCGGTCAGCCAGACCGGGTTCGCGAACCCGAGACCGATGGCGGCCAGCCCGTAGGCCGCTACATCCGCCCAGGCGGGGGCGGCCAGCGCGAACAGCACCAAGGGCGCGGCGAAGCTCGTCAGCACGAGGTCGACGGCGAGGACGCCGCGGCTCACCCTGGCCCGCCCCGCGATGAGGGCTCCCGTCAGGTACCCGGCTGCCGACGCTTCCAGCGCGGCGAGCCACACGGCCTTCCCGCCGAGTTCAGTGATCGCGATGAGCGGGCCGACGGTCATGATCATGCCCAAGGCGAAGTTGCAGGTGCCGTGGCCGATGATGCTGGCCCAGTACCAGGTACGGGCGCGCACCTGCGCCCAGCCCGCCACCAGCTCGCGGCGCAGCGACTGCCGCGGCACGACCAGCGGCCGGACCCGGATCAGGGCCAGCGTGCCCGCGCTGACGGCGAAGGTCGCCGCGTCCAGCACGAACGCCCAGCCGGCGCCTACCGTGAAGATCAGCGCGCCCGCGATCGCCGGGCCCGCCACGCTGGTCGCGCTGCCCGCGACGCCCAGCAGCGAGTTGGCTGCCAGCCGCCCGTCGGCGTCCACGGTGCCCGCGACGAGCGGCAAGGTGGCGGGCACGCCGAACGCGGAAGCCGCCCCGCCGACCGCCGCCGCGACCGCGATCGGCGCGATGACGAGATGGCCTCCGAGCAGCAGCAATCCGATCGACAGCTGGGCCAGCCCGGACACGACATCGGACGCGAGCGCGACGCGGCGGGCACCGGTCCGGTCGACCACGACGCCGCCGAAGGGCAGCAGGGCCACCCGCGGCAGCATCCCGCAGACGAGGATGACGGCCAGCCCGACCGACGACCGGGTCGCGGTCACGACTGCGAGAGTGAGCGCGGCCGGGCTGACGGCGTCGCCGAACGCATCGACAACCCGCCCGGCAAAAAGGATCCTGAAGTTCCTTTCCCGCAGTGGATGAGCCACGCCGCGACCCTAGTGCGCGCGGCGTACCCAGACGAGCGATTTTCGCGCCCCCGCACACCCCCAGCGATGGGTCATCGATAGCGCCATAACGCCAGCGATGGGCCATCCATGGGGTCAGGCGGCACCGAATTCAACGGCTGGCTTCGACGGGCTCAGCGGCTGATTGGGGGGACGGAGTCCTGGCGGGCAGGGCGAGGAAGACCGTGATGGCCGCGGCGGCGACCAGGGCGGCGCCAGTGATCATGGCCAGGGCTACACCGGAGCTGTAGGCGTTGCGGGCGGCGATGCCGGCGGTACTGTGGGGGCCGCCGAGGCCGGCGAGCGCCTGGGCTAGGCCGGCTTTGGCCTGGGCCGAGATGTGGGTGGGCTGGTGGGCCAGGACGGGGGTGAGGCGGCCACGGTAGCGAGACAGGGTGAGGCTGCCGAGCACACCGATGCCGAACGCACCGCCCAGTTCGCGGGTGAGGTCATTGACGGCCGAGCCGACACCGGCCTTGTGCGGGGGCAGCGAGGACATGATCGCGCCGGTGGCTGGTGGCATGGTCAGTCCGATGCCCACGCCGAGCAAGCCAAGGCCGATCTCAACGACCCACATCGGCGATGCGGTCCCCGCCGTGGCCAGGACAAGGAGCCCGGCGGCGGATGCGGTCAGGCCACCGGTCAGCACCGGCCGGAACCCGCGGCGGACCACCAGTGGCCGGGACAGGTTGGACACCGCGAACTGCGCTAGTCCGGCGGGCAGCGCGTACACGCCGGCCATGAGCGGCGAGTAGCCGCGCACCAGCTGCAGATACTGGGTAAGAACGAAGTACATGCCGAACAGGGCGAAATAGGCGGCGGCGATGGACAAGCTGCCGAAGCTGAACCGCCGCTCGGCGAAGAAGCGGATGTCGAGCATGGGGTTCGGGTGGCGCCGTTCCCAGACGACGAAGGCGGCCAAGCCGACGATCCCGACAGCGAACGCGGCCAGGATCTCGGCATTCGTCCACCCGTTGTCAGGGGCCTGGATGAAGCCGTAGAGCAGTCCGGTCACCCCGATGATCGACAGCGCCGCACCCAGCCAGTCGACGCCGCCCTCGTCGGGATGGCGGGAGGTCGGCAGCAGGAACCAGCCGGCCACCAGCGCCAGCGCCGCCACCACCGCCATGCCCAGGAAGATCGATCCCCACCAGAAGTGCTCCAGCATCGCCCCGGACCAGATGATCGAGATCGCCACCGCCCCGCCGGCCACCGCGGCCCAGATGGCGATCGCCTGGTGCCGTTCGGCAGGCGGGAACACCGTCGCCAGGATGGACAAGGTGCCGGGCATGACCAGCGCGGCACCGATCCCCATGACCGCCCGGGCCAGGATCAGCTCCCAGCTGACGGCGGAGAACGCGCCAATGCTGGCCGCGGCGAGGAAGATCAGCAGGCCGCACTGCAGGGCGCCCTTGCGGCCGAACCGGTCACCGATATGACCGGCGGGCAGCAGCAGTCCGGCGAAGCACAACACGTAGGTGTCGACCACCCAGGCCAGCGATGACACCCCGGCGTGCAACTGGCGGCCAAGCGTGGGCAACGCCACGTTGAGTGCCATGTTCGATACCACCGTGAGCAGGACCGACAGGCACAACACGGCCAGCACCAGCCACCGGCGCCGGTAGGAGGCCTCAACAGACGGACTCGCCACAGCTGTTTCTCCTCACCCAAACGAGACGCACCGTTGCGTCCACAGTACAAGCCGGTCCTCTGAAACGCAACGCAACGTTGCGTCTATTTTCAGCTATGATCGTCGCCATGGGAAGGGCACCGCAGCGGCGCAGCGAGCGCGCCCACGAGGCCGTGCTGCGGGCCGCCGACGACCTGCTGGTGGAGCGCGGGTATGCGGGCGTGACGATTGAGGGCATCGCGGCCCGCGCCGGAGTCGCTAAGCAGACGATCTATCGCTGGTGGCCATCGAAGTTCGAGATCCTCATGGACACCTTCGCCGAGGACGCCGAGAGCGCCCTCAAGGTCCCCGATACCGGCAGCACCACCGAGGATCTCCGCCAGCACCTGCACCAGCTGGCCGGGTTCCTGACCGAGCACCCAGCCGGCCAGGTCATGCTCGCTCTCATCGGCCAAGCACAGCACGACCCGGCCGTGGCCAAGGCGTTCCAGCAGCGCTACCTGACCGACCGGCGCGCACGGGATCGCACGATCCTGGAACGCGGTGTAGCGCGCGGCGAGGTGCGGGCCGATCTCGATCTGGACCTGGCCATCGACCTGCTTTACGGGCCTATTTACCACCGGGCACTGCTCACCGGCCTGCCGATCGACAGTGCCCTGGTCGACGGCATCGTTGACTACGTTCTGCCCTCGTTCGCCGCCCGGGGCCGCTTCCCAAAGACAGCGGAGTCGTAGCACGTCCCGCCGGTGCTACGACTCCGCCATCTTGGCTCGCTAGACAGCTGCTCAGGCGGCGCGGTGGCGGACCAGCCAGACGGTGGCGGCACCGAGCAGGACCGACAGGACAAGCAGCCAGCCGCTCTCGATGAACTGCATCGGCCAGAACCGGCTGACCGGGACGTAGCGCCACCATTCGGTGATGCCGTGGTTCGCGAGTTCCTGAGCAAACGTGAGCTTCGTCTTCGGGCCAGCACCGTTATGGGGGTACAGCGCGTTGATCTGGTTGACCACCGACATGCTGGCCGGTGCCCCGCCACGGACGGTGTACCACGTGCTGAGTTGCGTCGGCAGGTTAGCGGTGCCGCTGGCCGCGGAGGCGGAGTCGTTGATGACGCTAGGGCCCATAACGCTGGGGTTGCTGGTGACCAGTGACACCGGGTAGAGCGGACGCAGGTACAGCCAGGTCAGGACGTAGACACCGGTGTAGGCGCCGAGGGTGACGGCCATGGCCGGAACGATGCGGCGGATGAGCATGCCCGCGCACGCGCCGATCGTGAAGGCCAGCAGCGTCCACGCGGCGAACGTGAGCGGGCGCGCGGGGAACACCGCGGCGGTGATCACGGACATGAATGGCTGCTGGAGGATGAATGGCTGGTAGAACCAGGCGAAGAGCGCGCTGAACGCCGCGGCCGTACCAGCCACCAGTACCGCGACCAGCGTGAGCTTGGCGATCGTCCACCGCGGTCGCCCGATGCCCTGGGTCCAGGCGTACCTGAACGTGCCGGTCTCCAGTTCCCTGGCCAGCAGCGGGCCGCCGGCGAACGCGCCGAGCAGCGCCGGCGTCAGCTTCATGAAGATGTTCAGGGTGTTGGCCATCGTCCAGTCGGTGCTGCCGAAGTTGCTGTTCAGCAGCTGGCACGCGTTGGACTGGAAGGGATGGCAGGCGATCAAGGCCGACCAGTCGTGGTGAATCTTCAGCCCGGCGATCCACAGGAATATAGCCACCGCGCCGAGCAACGCCGGGACGGTGATGATCGTGGGCCGGTGCTGCCGCCAGGTGACCCACACCATCCGGCGCCACGGCACCGGCCGCGGCTGGGTCTCGGGTCTTGGCTGAGCCAGGGTGAGAGTTGTCATCACGCAGCCTCCTTCTCGACGTCCCGCGCGACGGGCGCGCGCAGGTAGGCCAGGGTCAGTTCTTCGAGGGTGACCGGGTGCGACTCCCAGCCGGCACCGACCGGGGACGCGTTGCGGACCAGCAAGTGGGCCTGTGCCTCGGCCCGCTTGACCTGTACCGCGGACAGCCGCCGCGCGTACGCGTCGGCCTCGGCGGCCGGGCCGGTCAGCACCTGGTGCTCGGCGAGCAGCTCATCGACCTCGCCCGCCAGCCGCACCTCACCATGAGCCAGAACGACGAGATAGTCGGCCACCCGCTCCAGCTCGGCCAGCGCGTGCGAGGACAGCAGCACAGAAACCCCGTCGTCGGCCATCGCCGTCATGACCGATGCCAGGAAGTCCTGCCTGGCCAGTGGGTCGAGCGCGGCCAGCGGCTCGTCGAGTATGAGCAGCTGCGGCCGCCTGGCCAGGGCCAGGGTCAGCGCGAGCTGCGCCTGCTGACCGCCGGACAGCTTGCCGGACTTCTTTTTCAGCGGGATGCCGAGCTCGGCCAGCCGCGCCCGCGCGAACCGCTGGTCGAAGGTCCGGTTCAGATTCCGCGTCAAGTGCAGCATGTCCGTTACGGACAGGTTCTTGTACACCGGCGCGTCCTGCGCCACGAACGCGATCCCGTCAAGCGCGGTCGGCGACCCCGGCGGTTGGTCACCGAGCACGGTGGCGGTACCGGTGGTCGGGGTGGTCAGGCCGACCACCATGTTCATCAGGGTGGTCTTGCCGGCGCCGTTCGGCCCGACGAGGGCCGCCAGATGCCCGGCGGGGATCGTCACTGTGCAGTCGCGCAGTGCCCAGGAGTGGCCGTAGCGTCTGCCCAGGCCGGTTGTCTCAACGATGTTCATGCGATGTCCTCCGATTCAGCGTCCGCCACACCGCTAACGCGGCGCTGTCTGTCACGACTCTGCCGACCCGGGGGGACGACCCCCCGGACCCCCCGGAAATCCCGCAGCGCAGTGGTGAAGAGCGCCACGATCCCGTCCTCATCGAGCCCCGCCGCGTCGGCGGAGGCGAGCCAGGCCAGTAGCGGCCGGCGCAACTCGGTCAGCTCCGGCAACGCGACCTGGCTCAAGGTGGCCTGAACGAACGTGCCCTGGCCCGGCCGGCCAGCCGCCAGGCCCTTGCCCTCAAGGTCGCGGTAAGCCTTGAGCACCGTGTTCGGGTTGATCGCCAGGGCGGCGACCACATCTCTGACCTTGGGTAGCCGGTCACCGGGCTTGAGGTAACCAAGCCGCAGGGCGTGCTCTACCTGCTGCACGAGCTGCAGATAGGTTGGCACCCCCGACGCAGCGTCCAGCCGGAACTCAATCGGCGATCCACCGCTGGTTCCTTTATCTATAGTCATAAGACAAAGATACAGAGAGCGGGCGACGTGTCAAGCCACGATCGCGGCGCGAGACCTAACCAGAAGTGACGGAGAAATGAAGCTTCGCTCCTCAGATGCCACATAACTGGACAGGATCGACCGGTGATGTTTGCCTGGGTGACATGGGTATTGCTCAGCGCATCCGGCGGCTGATAGTCGCTGGCACCGTCGTGGCCGGCCTGGCGATCATCACACCGACGGTGGCGCACGCCGCCTCGGCGCCAGCGGCGGTTCAGGACCCGGCCTCGTTGGTCAATCCGCTCATCGGCACCTCGGGCGGGGTCAACGAGTTCCCCGGCCCCGACATGCCGTTCGGCATGATCCAGTGGAGCCCGGACACCTACCCGAGCCGGCCGGACGGCGGCGGCTACAACTACACCGCGACCGAGCTCACCGGGTTCAGCCTGACCCACCTGTCCGGTCCTGGCTGCGATGCCTACGGCGACGTCCCCATCCTGCCGGTCACCGGCGCCATACCCGCCGACCCCGCGACGGCCACCGAGACGTTCAGCCACTCCCAGGAAACCGCGCAGACCGGCTATTACGCGGCGACGCTCGGCAACGGGACCACGGTCCAGCTCACCGACACCACGCGGGCCGGGATCGGCACCTTTACCTTCCCCGCCAACACGCAGGCCAGCCTGCTGCTGAAGCTGGACGACAGCGAGAGCCCGACCGACTCGACCGCGGCGGCGACGACGATTGGCGATGACGAAATCGAGGGCGACGTCGAAGCGGGTCACTTCTGCAGCAACCCGGATCCGCTGGAGCGCGACTACACGCTGCACTTCGACATCACCTTCAGCCAGCCATTCACCGGCAGCTCCACCTGGAACGGCACCAGTGACACCGGCGCCACCATCCCCGGCGGAATCGCGCTGACCTTCCCCACCGATAAGGTCATCGCCAAGGTCGGCATCTCCTACACCAGTGACGCGAACGCGGCGCTGAACCGGGCTGCCGAGATCCCCGGCTGGAACTTCGGCGCGGTCCGCAACGCCAACGTCAAGGCGTGGAACGCGCTGCTGAGCAAGATCGAGGTGGCGGGCGGCAGCACCGACCAGCAGACCGAGTTTTACACCGCGCTCTACCACTCGCTGCTGGACCCGAGCGTGTTCAGCGACGTCAACGGGCAGTACACCGGGTTCGACGGCAAGCTGCACACGACGACCATCACGGAGTACGCGAACTGGTCCGGCTGGGATATTTACCGGGGACAGGTGCAGCTCGCATCGCTGGTGGCGCCCAAACAGACCAGTGACGCGATCACGTCGATGCTGAACGACTACGCCCAGACCGGTGCGCTGCCTAAGTGGAACCTCGGCAACGGGGAGACCTATACGCAGGTCGGGGACCCGGCCGACGCGATCATCGCCGATGCCTACGCGTTCGGCGCCCGTGACTTCGACGTCAGCACCGCCCTGAAAGACATGGTCGCCGAGGCGACCACCACGAACGACATCAGGCCTGGCCAGCAGCTCGAAGACGAGTACGGTTACCTGCCGTTCGACGGTACCTACGGCTGCTGCAACTTCTACGGCCCGGTCTCCACCCAGCTCGAGTACGACACCGACGACTACGCGCTCGCCTCCCTGGCCAGCGAACTCGGTGACCAGTCCGACTACCGCAGCTTCGCCACCCGCGCGCAGAACTGGGAGAACGTCTTCAACGCCGGGACCGGCTATCTGCAGGCGCGGATGGAGAACGGCACCTGGCTCGGCGACTTCAGCCCCAGCACGGAGTCCGGCTTCGTCGAGGGCAGTTCCGCGGAGTACACCCCGATGGTCCCGTTCGCGCTGCGAACCCTGATCCAGGCGGCGGGCGGCGACGCGGCCTGGATCACCCGGCTGAACAGCCTGATGAACGACCTCACCGACCCCGGCTTGCTGAACGCGGACCTCGGCAACGAGCCGAGCCTGGAGATCCCGTGGGAGTACGACTACGCGGGCGCGTCGTACCTCACCCAGCAGTCGGTCAGGGAGGTCGCGGACGAGCTCTACTCGGACACACCCGCGGGCGAGCCCGGCAACGACGACCTGGGGGCGCTGAGTGCGGCGTTCGTGTGGGATGAGATCGGCATGTACCCGGAAACACCGGGCACCGACGTTATGGTCCTGGCAAGTCCTGCCTTCCCGCGAATCCGGATCGATCACGCGGTGACCATCGACGCGCCGGGCGCACCGGGCGACGTCTACGTGCAGGGACTCACCGTGAACGGCAGGCCGTCGCACGCCGCGTACGTGACGCTCGGCGGGCGGACGACGATCGACTATGACCTCGGGACGACGGCGGATACCGGGTGGGGCTCGGCTCCCCCGTCGGATCCGCTCGGCGCGAGGTCCGTGCTGACCGGCGCCAGTCCGGCGAGCGGCCTCATCCTCGCCCCCGGCGCACCGGGCGCGGCGACGTTCACCGTGGAGAACCTCGGTTCGCGTCCGCTCACCGCACACTGGACCGCGACGCCTCCGTCCGGGATCACGCTGAGCTCGAGTTCCGGGTCGATCACCGTGGCTCCGGCCAAAACGGCGAATGTCAGTCTCACCGTAACCGCCGGTTCCACGACGGGGAGCTACGCGATCGGGTTCAGTGCGGCGGGCAGCAGCACCGCGCTGAACGTGGACGTCGCGACGGCGGGCGAACTCTGGCCGTACTACGACGACGTCGGGATTTCCACTAACGGGCAGGACGTGCCCGAAGGCTACGAGGGCGCTGGGTACACCTACTCGGCGACCGCGCTCGCCAGTGACGGCTTCACGCCCGGCGCCACCGTCACGGTGGGCGGGATCAGCTACACCTGGCCGGATGAGCAGCCGGGGACGCTGGACAGCATCCAGTCGGCGGGCCAGACGATCCCGGTCAGCCTGCCGGCCGGCGCGACCAGCATCGGCCTGCTGGGCAGCGCCATCGACGGGGCCAGCACCGGGGCCACCGGTACGCTGACCGTGACCTACACCGACGGATCGACCCAGCAGATTCCAGTGACGTTTGCCGACTGGACGCTCGGCGGCGGTGCGGACACGCTGCCGCCGGCGGACACGATCGCCGCGACCACCCCGTACCGGAACCTCACCAGCGGCATCAGCCAGCAGGTCACGACGTACATCTACTCGTTCAGCGCGGCACTCGAGTCGGGCAAGACCGTCGCGAGCGTCACGCTCCCGGTCGGATCCGGCGGCGACATCGGCATCTTCGCGATCGGTTCCGGTTCGTTAGCCGCGCGAGCGGGCAGGCTATGCCTGCAGCCCAATCATGTCGAGGGAGACGATAGATGCCGACGTGGACGGACGACGAGCTCACCAGGATCGGGAAGGCCGAGGAACTGAACCTCGCCTCGCTGCGGGCCGACGGCTCACAGCGTAACCCGGTGACGATGTGGGTGGTGCGGGACGGTAACGACCTGTACGTCCGTGCATATAAAGGCCCAGACGGTCCGTGGTACCGCGGCACCAGAACCCGTAAGGAAGGCCGTATCCACTCTGGTGGCGTCGAGACGGACGTCACCTTCGCCGATGAGACCGATCCCGAGGTCAACGACAGGATCGACGCCGCCTACCAGACGAAGTACGCACGCTGGCCGGACTACGTCGGCCCGATGCTGACCCCGGAAGCGCGAGCCACCACCATCCGGATCATCCCGAGGTAACGTTAAAAGACCCTGGCGACCCTTGGCGGCTCGGGCCGGATGGCGGGAAACGTCACCCCGCCAGAACTCGCGGCAAGAATCGCTTCCATCTCACGGCGCCTGGCGCGCAGCAACCAGAGCGCCTCAAGTGCATCCGCTATAACCAGCATGTCATGCTCGAGAGTGATGTATCCACGTCCTGGTCCCGGCCAAATACCCCAGACAGGTCCCGCTATGTCGCGCCGTACCTTGCGTTCCACCCTGTCACCTCACGTGCGCTGGTTTCGATGCCCGTTGCACTAGAAATAGTGCTGCAAATTGCACGGCGAAACATCCGTCAGTTGACGGATGCCGGAATGTGACGCGTGTTTCGCAAGTGCCCCGAGAGTTCTTCTGCCCGGTTGCCGACCCGCACAGGCCGCATCCGCGGCCCTTACGGGCCGCATGCGGGACCCGCACAGGCCGCATGCGGGACCCGCGCGGGCCGCATGCGCGACGCCATCGATGGCCCATCGGGGGTATAGCCCCCCCGATGGGCCATCGACAGCACTGTAGAAGGCCCTCAGTTCGGCGGTATGCCCCTTATGTGGCAATTGTTCGGCGTGGGAGTCAGAGCGTTTCGCGGGTCACCGGGGTCTGATCGCTGAGGCGTTCTTTGATCTGACGGACGCGGTCGGACTGGGCGCCGGACATGACTGCGGCCACGATCCGGTCGACGGTTTCCGCGGCTAGCTCGGAGCCGTCCTTGGCGGTGAACTCCATCTGCGTGGTCGCGATCAGCATGACGGCCAGCGTGTCGACATCAGCGTCGGCCGCGACCCGGCCCAGGTCACGCTCAGCCCGCAGGTAGTCCGCGATGATCTCGGCCGCCTGGGTAATCACCGGAACACCGGCGGGCCAGGACTCGCGCAGCCGGGCGCGGAGTCCGTCACGGGAGATGACCAGCGGGACGATGGCCACCGCGGCCGATCCGAAAAGCCCGATCAGCGCCGACATGAGGTTGCCGGCCACGGTCCCGAGGCCGGCGGCGTCGCGGAGCATCTCGGTCTGGTGGTCCATCCGCTCGACCCGGTCCAGCACGAACTGCGCGAGGAAGTCGTCGAAATCGGCGAAGTGCCGGTGCAGCACGCCCTTGGCCACCCCCGCCTCGTCGGTGACCGCCCTGCTGGTCAGCCCGCCTGGCCCGTCGCGGAGCAGAATGCGTTCCGCCGCGCTGAACAGCTGTTCGCGCGGGTCACGAATGGCTACTCCGGTCGGCATGGCGCTTTCCTTTGACGAGTGGGCACATGCCCACTTAAAGTGGGCGCATGACCACTCTACCTCCGGAGCATCCGGCCCAGCTGCACCAGGCACGTCAGGTGGCGGAGTCCTTCGGCCCGAACGCCGACCGCTACGACCGGGCACGACCGCGCTATCCGGACGCCCTGGTGGAGCGCATCGTCGCCGCCACTCCTGGACGCGAGTTCCTTGACGTCGGCTGCGGCACCGGCATCGCCGCCCGGCAGTTCCAGGCAGCGGGCGGCCAGGTCCTCGGAATCGATCCGGACGAGCAGATGGCCGACCTGGCCCGGCGGCAGGGACTGACGGTCGAGGTCTCAACGTTCGAGGACTGGGACGATGCGGGCCGCACCTTCAACGCGGTCATCGCGGGGATGGCCTGGCACTGGGTAGACCCGGCGGTGGGAGCGGCAAAGGCCGCGCGGGTGCTGCGTCCGGGCGGCCGGCTGGCGCTGTTCTGGTACGTGTCCGAGGCACCGGACGAACTGGCTGAGTCCTCCCGGCAGGTCTACCGCCGGGTGCTACCCGATTCGCCGTACGTCCGGGGCGTGATGCCCACCCTGGACGCGTACTCGGCGATCTTCGTCAAGGCCGAGGGCGGGATACGGCAGGCGGCCGCGTTCGGCGAACCGGAACGGTGGCGTTACGACTGGGATCGCCGCTATACCCGCGACGAGTGGCTAGAGCAGGTCCCGACGTTCGGCGGCTTCTCCAGGATCCCGCCGGACGCCCAGACGGAGCTGCTAGCCGGGCTCGGCGACGCCGTGGACGCGGCAGGCGGCGCCTTCACGACCCACTACACCGCGGTGGCGGTCACCAGCGTTTGCCAGAGCTGAATACGCGATATATCTTGTATCAAGAAGTGAGATTGCCTGAGAGGTGAGCGATATGGCGGGCTGGTATGCCGGGCAGACACGGATAGCGTCGCCCAAGCTGGTGATCGTGATCGCGGCGCTCGCGGTACTGCTGGTGGCGGCGGTACCGGTCGCGCTGTTCGCCGGAGTGATCTTGATGCTGGTCGGGCACGTCATCGGTGGGCTCGCTCTGTTCGGCGGGTCCGTGCTGGCCGCGCTCGCGGCTATCGGGCTGGCGGGCATCAGCAGCGTGCGGTATGCGCGCAAGCTGTTCACCGGCCAGAGCCTGCGTGTCCTGCAACTCGGTCGCGACGACTACACGTATCTCGGATAACAGCCCGGCCCTCTTTGCGGCCCGGCCGGGCTCTTTCATGGTGAGTGCAGCGCTACCCGCATTCTTTGCTCGGTAGTGCGGCACTCACCATGATCATTTACGCGGGCGTTCGTGACAGTCGGTGAAATCGACGTCAATTGTGCATGGATGGACTCCGTTCTGGGAAGTCAGTTTGGCCGGCGCTGAGTGATTCACCCATTTAGTGCGATGTCAACACCCACATGTGGGCGGGAAACTACCAGACGAGAGGAAGGAGGCACCGCGATGATCCAAGACGCCACCTGGCGCGATGACGCCGCGTGCCTGCAAGCCGATCCCGATCTGTTCTTCCCGGTTGGCTCGACCGGGCCCGCGGTAGGCCAGGTCAAAGCGGCCAAGCGCATCTGCCGGGACTGCGGGGTGCGGGGAACTTGCCTGGCCTGGGCGATGGGCACGCCCGCTGCCTCCGGTATCTGGGGCGGCACTACCGAGGGTGAGCGGCGCGCCATCCGCAGCTTCGCGAGAACGGTCGGGCAGGCGCGGTTACCCTGCGCGACGCGCGACGGCCTCGGTGACGGGAGTGCCACCCGAGACGAGCTCGAACTTCTGGCCCGCGGTACCCGGGCTGTCAAGCACCGCCAGCAGCACGGCCGCGACATCGGCCCGCGGGATCGACCCGCGGCCGACCGAATCGCCGAGGGCCACCAGCCCGGTACCTGGCTCGTCGGTGAGGCCGCCGGGGCGGACGATCGTGGTGCGCAACGCCGCACGCGGCAGCACGTTCGCGTCGGCATCCGCTTTCGCACGCAGGTAGGCGCGGAACACCGGGTCGAGCGAGTCATCGGAGGAACGACTCTCCGCACCGATGGATGAGACCATCACATAACGACGGACTCCAGCTTGCTCGGCACCGTCGGCCAGCAGAATGGCACCGCCAAGGTCCATGGTCTCCTTGCGGGCGGCCCCGCTCCCTGGGCCCGCGCCGGCCGCGAACACCACCGCGTCAGCGCCCGCAACCGCGCTCGCGACCTGATCGGCACTCGCGTGCTCCAGGTCGAGCACAATCGGCTCGGCTCCGGCTTTCACCAGGTCAGCGGACTGCCCGGGATCGCGGATCAGCCCCGCGACCGAATCGCCGCGATCGGCCAGCAGCCGCTCAAGCAGCATCGCGATCTTGCCGTGCCCACCAGCGATAACAACGCGCATCGCAGCCTCCCTCGTTGGTCGTGCCCGCCATCAACCAGGATATATATCGACCTAAGAAGCAACGGAAGGGAACCTGACTGTGCGTTACCGGAAGCTTGGCCGTTCTGATCTCGAGGTATCGGAAATCTCGCTCGGCTCGTGGCTGACCTATGCGGGTGGCGTCGAGGCGCAGCAGACCAGGGAGTGCACCAACGCCGCGTTCGACTCCGGGATCAGGGGCTCCCGCCCAGGTTGTTGATGAGGTTCTCCTGCCCCCAGATGCCGTACCGTTTGAGGAAGTCCTCGAGTTCTTGCCTCGAGACGCACTCGGGCAATTCCCGCTCCACCGCGGCGGCGGCCTCCATTTGACCTGTTCGCCGCAGCACGTCGATCACCCGTTGCCGGTCATACTCCATCTCCATTAATCGAGCCTAACCCGAGATGAGGTCGGCGAAACGCTCGCTGAGCGGCCCGGGTCGCGATTCGCCGCGGGGATCGCGGCGAGCACTAGGACGCTGGTCAGCGCGAAGGAGAGCGGGTACCCGGCTCGGCCCGCGAACAGGCCGAAGATGACGGGGCCCGCGCCGTAACCTCCGTCGTAGGCCAGGTTCCAGGTGGCGCTGGCGATGTCCGCTCCAGAGGCGGGCATCCCATCGAGCATCAGGACGAAGATGGTGTTCTCGATGATGCCGAGCCCGGCGCCGAACAGGCACATGGCGACGATCACCACGACCGGGTGGCCCATCGCGGCCAGCCCGGCGAGCCCGAGGAACGAGATCACCAGCGCCGGGATCAGCAGCCGCGCGTGACCATGTGAGTCGCCGTACCGTCCTGCCCCCCAGCGCCCGGTGGTGGCGGCCACCGCCTGAGCGAACAAGCCCGCCGCGGCCAGCGGAGAGGCGAGCGGCAGGAAGGAGTCGACGATCCCGGCCGCCGCGGTGACGGCGGCGAAGATGAGCGCCAGCCGGGCTTGGCCGGGGCGTCGCAGCCCCGCGAGCAGCCCGGATCCCGTTTCCGCGGAGCTGTCACGCGCGGGCAGCCAGGCCGCCGCGGCCAGCGGCAGCAGAGCGAACGCGGCTGCTAGCACCGCCACCACCGGGAAACCGCAATGCTCGGCCAGCCAGACCCCGGACGGCAGCGCCACGACCGCCGGGACCCCGTCGACGATCCCGAGCAATCCGAGTCCCTCGCCGCGGCGGTCCGGCGGAAGCAACGTCGCGACCAGCGCGCCGCTGACCACGCCGATCAGCCCGAAGCCGATGCCGCGCGTGAAGCTCGCCGCCGCGAGGACCAAGGGCGAGCCGCCGGACATCAGCGCCAGCGACGGCATCCCGAGCAGCAGCGCGCCGGCCGCGAGCACCACGCGGTACCCAAAACGCCGCGCCAGTGCGGAGGCGGCCAGCTCGGCCAGCACCGTTCCCAGCAGCAGCACCCCGGTGACCAGCCCGGCGCTAGCGGTGGACCTGGCCTCCATGGGTACCACCGACAGCATCAGGAAGAACGCGGCCAGCGAGCCGAACGACGACATGAAGGCCAGTACCAACTTGCCGGTGACCAGCGGTGCGGGGTGAGTCTGAGTGCTCATACCTCGACCGTATGGGCCAGCTGGATCACTGGTAAGGTCCAATTTCATGGCGGTTGACTGGTCCGGTTTGAGTCCCGAACTGTTGCTGCGGCTGGACCGGGGCAGCGATCAGCCGCTGCGTTCCCAGCTCGAGGCCGCGCTGCGCGACGCGATACGCGATGGCAGGCTGCGGGGCGGCGAGCGGCTGCCGTCCTCCCGCGAACTGGCCCGCGAGCTGGGCATATCCCGCGGTCTCGTGCAGGAGTGTTACGGACAGCTGCTCGCCGAGGGCTACCTGACCGCCACGCCGGGCTCGGCCACCCGGGTGGCGGAGCCCGCCCGGCCGTCGCCGCCCCGCCCGGTCCTGGCCAAGTCCGACCCACCGAGGCTGATCGCCGACTTCGACGTCGGCGTGCCCGACCTGTCGAGCTTCCCGCGCGGAGACTGGGTCTGGGCGACCGGCCAGGCGTGTTCGGCGATCGAGGCGCCGGACCTCGGATACGGGGACCCGCGCGGCAGCCAGGTGCTGCGCGACGTGCTCGCCGCCTACCTGCGCCGGGTGCGCGCCGCGGACGCGGACCCTGAGCGGCTGATCGCCTGCAACGGTTTCGGGCAGGGCATCAACCTGGTGCTCGCGGCCGTGGCCCGGGCCGGGACCGGATCCGTCGCGTTCGAGGACCCCGGTTACGGTAACGCCGAAACGGATGAGACCATCAAGGCGGCCGCCGCCCTCGGCCTGCGGGTGAGCTTCGTTCCCGTCGACGACGAGGGGCTTGACGTCGCCGCGCTCGCGGCCAGCGGCGCCGGGGCGGTGGTCGTCACCCCGGCGCATCAGTCACCGACTGGCGTCGTGCTGTCCGCCCGCCGCCGCCGGGCCCTGGTGGACTGGGCGCGTCGTTATGACGGCTATGTAATTGAGGACGACTACGACTCAGAGTTCCGCTACGACACCGAGCCGGTCGGCGTTTTGCAGGGTCTCGAGCCGGACCGCGTCGTCGTCATCGGCACCGCGAGCAAGGCACTGGCGCCGGCCTTGCGGCTCGGCTGGGTACTTGCGCCGCCGGGGCTGGCGGACGCGATCGCGGAACGAAAGCTGATGAGCGACCGCGGGTCGTCCGTCCTTGACCAGCTCGCGCTGGCCGCCCTGCTGGAATCCGGCCGCTACGACCGCCACCTGCGCCGGATGCGGCGGGTCTACGCCGCCCGCCGGGCCGCGCTCACCGCGGCTCTCGCCCGGCACGCACCGGCGATCCGGGTGACCGGCCTCGCGGCCGGGTTCCACGCCGTCGCCCATCTGCCGGCCACGGCGGACGAACTAGCGGTCGCCGCGGTGGCGCGCGAGCGCCGGGTCGGCGTGTACCCGATGAGCCTGTTCCGCTCGGACCCGTCGGCCGCCGCGCCGCCCAGCCTGGTGATGGGGTTCGGCAATACCGGCGAGCGAGCCATCGAGCCCGGCATCGCCGCCATCGCGGACCTGCTGGGCGCCGGAGCGTGGCCAGGCAACGAGACAGGATGATGGTAACTAGCCGTCTTCCCGCGATAGCTAGTTTCCACTGTCTTGCCGACCGGCCGGGCGTGGGACACTGGCGCTGCCCCTCAGAAGCCGCCTTCCGGGCATAACGCGTTGGGACCCTAGATCAGGTCGGCGAAGCGTTCGCCGAGCATGACGGCGGTGGCGGCCGGGCCGCGGGACGGGACCGTCGGGAGCACGGAGGTGTCCGCGACTCGCAGGCCGGTGACGCCATAGACCCGGCCACGCTGGTCGGTGACCGCCATCGGGTCGCGGCCGGGACCCATCCGGCAGGTGCCGCACGCGTGGATGGCGGTGGCCAGGTGGGAGCGGAGCCAGATGTTCAGCGACCGGTCGTCGTTCAGGATGTCCTCGGGAAGCTCGCCGAGGGAGGCGAACCACGGCCGGAACGCGCGTGACCGCAGGATCTCCGCCGCGGCCCGCACCACGGCCCGCATCCGGCTAAGGTCGGACGCCGCCGACAGGTAGTGGTAATCAATGCGCGGATTGACCGACGGATCATTCGAAACGGCGGTGATCGAGCCCCTCGAATCAGGCCGTTGTACCGCGACGGTCCAGAACAGGTCGTTACGGTGCGCGGCCTGCTGCAGCACCCGGCGGGCAGAAGACCCGCGAAGCGACCCGAGCGTCCGCAGCGGGTGCAGCGCGGCGGCGCTCGACGTGCCCAGTGCGGCCGACAGCGGCTTGAGCGCCGGCAGGACCTCCAGATCGTCGAAGTTCAGCACCGACTCGAACAGGTCATGCGACGCGACGCGACGGCGCGGGCGCCAGCTGAGCATGATGTCCGGGTGGTCGGAGAACTCCTTCCCGACCCCCGGCAGGTCGCAGACCACCTCGATGCCCGCGTCCTTCAGCTCATCCCCCGGGCCGATGCCGGACAGGGCGAGCAGGTGCGGTGACTTGATCGCGCCGGCGGCGAGGATGATCTCGGGGGCATGGAGCAGCGTCGTTTTGCCACCTTGGATGGCTTCTATGGCTACGGCCCTGGTGCCGTCGAAGACCACGCGGCGGGCGAGGGTACGGCCGGCGATGGTGAGGTTGGGACGGCCGCGGGCGGGCGCGATGTAGGCGAGGCCGGTGTTGATCCTTTTGCCGTCCACGGCGTTCACCGGCAGCGGGCCGTAGCCCGGCTCGCCCTGGTCGTTCTTGTCCAGCTCTGACGCGTATCCGAGCTCGGCGCAGGCCGCGTAGAACGCCTCGGTGACCGGGTGCGGGGTCGTCTCACGATAGACCGGCATCGGGCCGTCGCCACCGTGCACGTCGGTGGCGCCATAGGTGAGGTCGTTCTCCAGCTTCCGGTAGTACGGCAGCACCTTCTCATACGTCCAGTCGGGCAGCCCCCAGCGGGCGAAGTCGGCGGCGCGGGCCCTGATGAAGTAGGTGCCGTTCAGCGTGGTCGAGCCGCCAAGTATCTTGCCGCGCACCACCGAGTACGGCAGCTCAGGGGTGAGGTTTGCCAGGAATGACCAGTTATCCGGATGACCTGGCATCGCCCCGGTCATCCGCCCCGCCTCCAGCAGGTCAGCCGGGAACTCGCCGCTGGTGTCGCCAGCCTCCACCAGCAGCACCTGACGCGACGGATCCTCGCTGAGCCGGGCGGCGAGCGGCGCGCCCGTGGCCCCCGCTCCCACCACGATCACGTCGTAGCTGGTCACGAGGACATGCTAGAGCCCTTTCCGGCCGGTGGCTTCTCGGGCGTTAGTCTTTAGTTTTCGCGGCGTGAGAAGGCGGATGATCATGGCGGACAAATGGACGGCGGACGACATTCCCCGGCAGGACGGCCGGGTCGCGGTGGTCACCGGTGCGAACACGGGTCTGGGTTTCGAGACGGCGCGGCTGCTCGCCACCCACGGGGCGACGGTGGTGCTGGCGGTGCGGAACCTGGACAAGGGCAAGGATGCGGCGGCTCGTATCGCGGCCCCGAACGTGTCGGTGCAGCAACTCGACCTGACGTCACTGGACTCGGTACGGAACGCGGCGGCAGAGCTGCGCGCGGCCCATCCGCGGATCGACTTGCTGGTCAACAACGCGGGTGTGATGTACCCGCCGAAGCAGGTGACTCAGGACGGATTCGAGTTGCAGTTCGGCACGAACCACCTTGGGCACTTCGCGCTCACCGGGCTGCTGCTCGACGCATTGACGCCGGTGCCGGGCTCGCGGGTCGTGACGCTGAGCAGCGTGGGTCACCGGATCCGCGCCCGGATTCATTTCGACGACCTCCAGTGGGAGCGGTCGTACAGCAGGGTCGGGGCGTATGGCCAGTCGAAGCTCGCGAACCTCATGTTCAGCTATGAACTGCAGCGCCGCCTAGCCGCCGCCACCGGAGCGGAAACGATCGCGGTCGCGGCGCACCCGGGGATCTCGGATACCGAACTGGTGCGCAACGTGCCGTCGATACTGCGCGCGGTGACACCGATCGTCATGCCGCTGATCACGCAGAGCGCCGCGATGGGCGCGCTCCCCACGCTGCGGGCCGCGACCGATCCGGACGTGCGCGGCGGGCAGTACTACGGCCCGGGCGGTTTCCGCGAGACGCGGGGCTACCCGAAGGTCGTCGAATCTAGCGCGGCGTCACATGACACGGAAACGCAGCGGCGGCTGTGGCAGGTCTCGGAAGAACTGACTGGAGTCACGTTCAGCCTCTGAACCGCCGGGCTCAGGTGGGAGTGGCGGTGATCAGGCACTCGTCGCGGTGCAGCGCTATGGTCTCGCCGGACTTGAAGCCGGTGCTGGCGAGCAGGGCGGCGTACTCCGCGTGACTGCGCTCTCGGCCCCGGTGCAGGGTAAGCATGCGGATGTCCAGGTCCTTGCCGTAGTGCGGACGGTCATCGTCGGGCAGCGGCTGCTCAAGGATGAACAGCCGGCCGTGGTCGGGGATGGCGGCGCGGATCTTGCGCAAGATCGCCGCCGCTCGCTCGTCGTCCCAGTTGTGGATGACGTGCGCGACGAAATACTCGTCGCCGCCGACGGGCATCGTCGTAAAGAAGTCGCCTTCCACGAACTCGCACCGGTCAGCCAGGCCTTTCGCTGCCAGGTACTGCCGGGCAGCGGGGACCACCCGCTCCAGGTCGAGCAGAATGCCGCGCAGTCCAGGATTGGCGAGCAGGATCTCGGCGAGGAAGGTGCCGTTCCCGCCGCCGACGTCAACCACCGTGCCCGTGCCGGAGAAGACCCCGGACTGGATCAGGCTGGCGGCGAGGGGGGCCAGGTTGGCCTGCATCAGCTGGTCGAATGCCGCGGCCAGCTCCGGCTTGTCGGACAGATAGCTATACGTGTTGCCATGCCGGAGCATGAACGGCGCCTCGCCGGTTCGCACCGTCTCGGTCAGCTCGCCGAACGCGCCCCAGATCTCCGGGTCCGTGTTGTACTTGAGCGTCTTTTCCGCCCGGCCCTCCAGCAGCGCGCGCCCCGCCGTGGTGAGCTCATAGGAATCGGGTGGCACGCTGCGCACCAAACCGGTCTGAGCCACCGCCCGGAGCATCCGGCGCAACGTGATCGCGTGCGCCCCGCAGCGTTCCGCTAGATCGGTGATGGTGCGCGGGCCGTCGCGCAGTTGTTCCGGGCACCCGACGGATACCAGGGCTCGGAGCACGGTGTAGCGCCATGCGTCACGCTCGATCTGCCGGACTATCGCCTGACCTTCGGCAGCGGAAGGCTCCTGCATGAGTAACTCCTAGTTGATTGCTCAGGCCGCTGTACGGGAGCCGCGCTGCCAGGACACGAGCTCGCGTTCGAGCAGGCCGAAGATGGCGTTCAGCACGACGCCGAGCAGCCCGAGCAGGACGATGACCGCCCACATCACGGCGACGTTAAATTCGGTCTCGGCGATGAGCTCCTCGCGGCCGATACCGTCGGTCGAGCCGACGAACTCGGAGATGATCATCATGACCAGGGCGAGGGAGATGGCCAGCCGCAGCCCGGCGAAGATCTTCGGCGCGGCGCTCGGCAGGATGATCCGGGTCAGCCGTTGCCGGGCGGGCAGCCGAAACGCACGCGCCGTCTCCATGTACCGCGGGTTCACGTTCCGCGCGCCGTCGATCGTGTTCAGCAGCACCGGCCAGATCACCCCGAAGATGATCGCGGCGACCTCCATCGGGGTGCCGATCTTGAACACGAAAAGGAAGACGGGCACCAGCATCGGGGCCGGCATCGCCCGGCCGAAGTGCACCAGCGGCTCGGTCAGCTCGGCGAGCACCCGGGCGCGGCCGATCACGATGCCGACGATGACGCCGATGATGCTCGCCGCCGCCCAGCCACCCAGCATGCGGCCGAGGCTCGGCAGCAGGTTCGCGGTCGCGTCCGAGGTGAGGAACAGATGACTCGCCGGGCCGGAGAACCACTGGTCGTAGATGGTCGTCACGATCGTCGACGGCGGCTCGAAGTACGGGCTGGCCGCCGAGTCGGTGGCGAGCTGCCAGACTCCCACGGCCGCCGCGAACACGCCCAGCTGAATGGCCAGGCGGACCGGGCGTTTCATGCTTGCTCCATGGCGGACTGCGCGAAGTGCCAGCGGAAGGCGCGGCGCTCAGCACCGGTGAAAACGCCGTTCAGCGCCAGCCCGATGACGCCGGTCCAGAGCGCGGCAGCGATAAACACGGTGACCGAGTTGATGCCGCCCTGCTGTCCGACGTAGGCGCCAACACCGCTCATCCCGGTGCCGACCAGTTCGACGGCGACGGCGACGACGAATGCGAGCGAGGCGGCGATCCTGATCCCGGTGGCGACGAACGGGGCGGCGCTCGGCACCGAGACGTACCGCGCGACGGCGAACGGCCCGAACCCGAAGCTGCGCAGCGTCTCCTTAGCCTCGGAGTCGACCTCCCGCAGCCCGTAGACCGTGTTGATCAGCACCGGCCACACGGACGCGAACACGATCACCGCGACCTCGGTCCGCTGGTTGTTCTGGATGATGAGCACGGCCATCGGCAGCAGTACCACCGCCGGGATCGGACGCAGGAACTCAAGGACCGGACGCACCGCGGATTCGACGCCTGACAGCATGCCGAGCAGCAGGCCGCCCAGGACTCCGATGATGATGGTGGCCGCCATGGCCTCGGCCCACGCCAGCATCGTCCATCCGATCGAGCTCCAGAACCCCGACGCGCGCGCTAGCTGAGCCGCCTCGGCCAGCACGCTCGACGGCAGCGGGAAAACGGCCGTGTCGGTGCCGCCGAGCACCATTGCAAGCTCGGCAGCACCGAACACGGCCACTATGCCGACCGCTCCGAGGCAAGCCCGGCGCAGGTTGGCGGTTGTCACGACTTAAAGGACAGGAACGAATTGAGGTCGAGGCTGGACTTCAGCGTGTGGAACTCGTTCATCACGTTGTAGACGCGCTCCAGCCGGGTCAGGCTCGGCGTGGTGTTGAAGGTCTCAAGCGTGATCACGTTCGCGATCTTGCTGCTCAGGTTGGGGATGTAGGTCGGCAGCAGCGACCGCACCAGCGTCGGGTCGGAGGCCGCCTTCTCCTGCGCCTCCAGCATCGCGCGCTGGAACGCGGCGGTGGTGTTCGGGTACTCCTTGGCGAACGAGCCGGTGGTGGCCCAGCAGGAGATCGGGAAGTCGTTCAGCGCGCCGGTGTATACGTCGGCGATCGCCTTCGCGCCACTCATGTCCAAGATGGTGACGAATGGCTCGGTCACCCAGGCGGCGTCGACCTCGCCGCGCTCCAGCGCGGCGGGCATGTCCGGGAACGGCATGGCCACGCCGGTGTAGTCGGTGGGAGAGAGGTTGTACGCGCTGAGCAGCGAGTCGATCGTGAGCGGCCCGACGCCGACGCCGGCCGCGGTTACCGCGATCTTCTTGCCCTTGAGCTGCGACACTGACGTGATCTTGGAGCCCTTCGCCACCATCAGCTCGGCAATACCAGGCCCGCCCTCGCCGTCGTCCACCAAGATCTGGAGGTTCAGCGCGGGCGTCTCCTCTTCCTGGGCAAGCATGCCGACGTAGTTCTCAGAGGTGAAGTCGAGCTGGTGCGACAGCAGCAACGGGGTCGTGAACGAGGAGGCCTGCAAGGTCTCGATCTTCACGTTCAGGCCCTGCGCCTTGAAGAAGCCGTCCTTCTGGGCAATCCGCAGCGTCACCGCGTCCGGGATGGCGAGCGCCCCGACGGTGACGTTCGTGATCTCTGGCTTCGACCCGGAGCTGGTGCTCGTGCTGCTCGGATCGGAACTTGAACTACAGGCGCTGACCCCGGCCAGTACCAGCGCGGCCGCTACGAATAGCGGAACCTTATTAAAACGAGGGCCTCTCATGAGTGCTCCGTTCATTGAAACTTGAAATAGACAGGTAGCCATAACGTCGGGCGGTCAGCCCCCGGTCAATCGGCAAGGGCCGCCGAGCCGCGGCGCAGCGTCGCGCACCGGCGGTATATCAGGTGGTGGCGCCCCGCCGCCCAGTAGCGGCGGGCAGGCCAGGACGGCCGCAGCACGCATGGAGCATAACTGAGCGCCGATTCGTCCGGATACGTTGCGGCATGTCCATAGGTGAATACCCTGGTTATCGCAACCATAGGGAATTCTTATAACCCTCCATAATATCGTTAAATCTCCAGATTTCCGGAATACGGGACACGGCACCTCTTGTGGCGTGTGAGGCTATCTGCGGACTGGTCGGGCGCGATCGTGCAGCTGTAGCCGCAGTTGCCTGCTGGGGAGCTATCCGACCGACCGGTCGCCGGGATATTCGCCAGATTTTGCCTTTGCAAGTCCCGCGCTCCCCTGGTGGGTTCTGCGGGTTCCAGGAACGGGTATCAGAGGGAATCCGAGCGATGGTGGATCAAGATCGTGGCCGCGGTGCCACGTCCGTGCTCGAAGTCGGCAGAGGCCCGGCTTCCCCGCCAGGGACTGACCCCGGCGGCATGCGAGCAAGCAGGAGTCTCTCTCCTCGGTTTCCGCGACTTTGGCAACTGCGGAACTGGCGTATGCGGTGGCGCGTGTTCGCGCTGATTATCATTCCGACGGTCGCGGCGATCGCGCTCGGCGGCGTCCGCATCCAGTCGGCGCGAGACACCGCCTCCAACTTCGCGCAGGTCGAGCAGCTAGCCGTGCTGGGTAATGACATCACCTTGCTGGCGCAGTCGGCTGAAGACGAGCGCGATCTCACGACTGGCTACATCGCCGACAAGGAAGACGGCGCGACCTCGGCGGCCGCGGCCCAGCTGGGCCTGATGACCAAGCAGTACGCGATCACCGGCGCCCGGCTCGCTGTTGTGGAGAGCCAGGCTGCCACGATCGGCCCCAGCTATCCTTCCGTGGCACGGACCGGTCTGTCGTCGGCGCTGAGCCGGGTCTCGGCCCTGCCCGACCTGCGAGACTTCGCGCACACCGGGCTAAGCCCGCTGAACATGACCACCTTCTACTCGAACGTCATCTCCACCCTGGTGGCCTTCGACAACGAGATCGGTGCGGGCAGCTCAAACGCCAACCTGGCCCAGACGGTGACCTCGCTCAGCGCGCTGGCCCAGGCCGAGGACGACACCTCGCAGCAACGCGCCATCTTGTACTCGGTGCTGCTGCAGGGTCAGTTCGGGATCGGCGGACTGCAGACGCTGCTGTCAGCGCAATCGGATGAGACCAGCAACGAGTCGGTGTTCCAGAGCGTGTCGGCGAACCTGCCCAGCTACACGCCTGGATCCGGGTTCAGCTCGGTGACGACCGAGTTCCAGCAGTTCAACAACGTGGTCGCGGGACCAGGCGTCGACGAGGCCCAGGCGATCGAGCAGGACGCGATCATCGACGGCGACAACGGCTCGTCCCCGGCGGCCAGCGCCACCGAAGCAGCAACCTGGTACACCGACATGACCGATACCATCGGCGACCTGCGGCAGGTCGAAGGCGATGAGCTGGCCTCGATCACGGCGCAGGCCAACACGCTGCACTCCGACGCCGAGGGCTCAGAGGACCTGACCGGTGTCGTCGTGCTGCTCCTGCTGCTGATCGTGATTGTCGTCACGATCGTCATGGCCCGCTCCATGATCAGGCCGCTGCGCAAGCTGCGCGCCGACGCGCTGGACGTGGCCGGGCGGCGGCTACCGGAAATGGTGCGCAAGCTCAGCGAGAGCCAGGGCGCTATCGACGGCATTACGATCGAGCCCATCGGCGTCGACTCCACTGACGAGATCGGTGAGGTAGCCAGGGCGTTCGACCGGGTACACCGCGAAGCGGTGCGGCTGGCCGGCGACGAGGCAATGCTGCGGGCCAACCTGAACGCGATGTTCGTGAACCTGTCCCGGCGCAGCCAGTCGCTGATCGAGCGCCAGCTCGGCATCATTGACGGGCTGGAGCAGTCGGAGGCCGACCCGGACCGGCTGAGCAGCCTGTTCCGGCTTGACCACCTGGCCACCCGTATGCGGCGCAACTCCGAGAACCTGCTGGTCCTGGCCGGTCACGAGGCACCACGTAAGTGGAGTCAGGCGGTGCCGCTCATCGACGTGCTGCGCGCGGCCGTCTCCGAGATCGAGCAGTACGACCGGATCGCGCTCAACGTGCAGCCGGGAGTGGTGGTGGCGGGGCGCGCCGCGAGCGACGTGGTGCACCTGGCCGCCGAGCTAGTCGAGAACGCCACCGCGTTCTCCCCCGAGGACACCGCGGTGATGGTCACCGGCCAGCAGGTACCTACCGGCGGCGTGCTGCTCGAGATCACCGATGAGGGTCTGGGCATCAGCGAGCAGGACCTGGCGTACGCGAACTGGCGGCTGGAGAGCCCGCCGGTGGTGGATGTCGCGGTCTCCCGGCGGATGGGCCTGTTCGTGGTCGGCCGACTGGCGGCACGGCACGGCATCAGGGTTCGGCTGCAGCACGGCAGCGCGGGCGGCCTGAGCGCGCTGATCTGGCTGCCGGACTCGGTGGCCTCGACAGACCAGACGACCTCGGTGCCGTTCGCCGGCCGGTTCCGCCCGGCTACCTCCCCGAACATGGTGGCGGCATCAACCGGGACGCCGTCCGTCCGGCACCGAACCGGGCCGCTGACTGCTTCTAACGGGATCGGGTTCGGTAACTACGAACCGCCGCCGCCACCTCTGCAGATGGCGCAGCCTAGGCAGGTTATGCAGGCTGCACAGTCCATGCAGGCTGCGCAGCCGTTGCCGCAGCGGTCGGTGCCAACCGTGCCGACGGTGCCGACGGTGCCGACGGTGCCGGCCGCGCCGGCCGCGCCGCAGGACTCGCGGCTGCCGATATTCGACGCGATCGAGTCGGAGTGGTTCCGCCGCGGCGGCCAGCCGGGAGGCATGTCGTGGACATCACCGGCCGACGAAGGGTTCCGTGCCGCTAGCGCCACGGTCGCGACGCCGGTCACCGGTGAGAACACCGCGGCCGGACTGCCGAAGCGGGTGCCAAGCGCTAATCTGCTCCCCGGCACCGTCGGCGGTGTCCCCGGTGGTCTTGGCGGCGGTACTGTCGATGGTGGTCCGGTCGGCGGCGGGATTCCTCCGCTCGGCGGTGCCCCGGGCGGCGGTGTCCCCGGCGGGGTCGGCGGTACCGGTCCGCAGGCCACCCCGCCGAGCGCCGCGGCGCAAGCCGCGGAGGCGGCGAGGGCCAGGATGTCGGGCTTCGCCCGCGGCGGGCGCGAAGGTCGCGCCGCCGCCGCTGGGAACTAACGCGATAATGAGAAAAATTGGAGAGTAACGGGCGTGAGCATTGCTGGGCCCGCGGCGCGGGATCTGAACTGGCTTGTAACGAACTTCGTCGAAAGGGTTCCCGAAGCGGCGCACGCGTTGATCGTCTCCGCTGACGGGCTCGCTCTTGGCATTAGCGAGGGCCTGCCCCGCGGTGGAGCGGAACAGCTCGCGGCCGTGGTGTCCGGGCTAGCTAGCCTGACCGATGGTGCGTCCCGCGTGATGGAGGCGGGCCCGGTGGTCCAGACGGCCGTGGAGATGCAGGCCGGGGTAATGGTGCTGATGACGGTGAGCAATGGCGCGAGTCTTGCCGTGCTCGCCGGATCAAGCTGCGACCTCGAACTGATCGCGTACGAGATGGCGATGCTAACCGAGCGGGCGGGACGGATGATCACCCCGGCCGTGCGGGCTTGAAGCCCGGCCGTGGGGACTTGAAGCTACGCGGCGGCGGCGGTCAGCACGGAGCGCAGCCAGGTGAGGGCCGGGTCGGTGGCACGCAGCGGATGCCACCACGCGGCCTCCACCAGCTCGATCGTGCCGAACGGCGGATCGACCACGGCCACACCCGCCGCCTTGCTCATCCGGCGGGCCAGCCGCTCCGGTATGACGCCCACCATGTCGGTACCAGCCACCATGAGCGGGATCGGCAGCCAGCCCGAGGCGGCCATCGCCACGGTGGGTGTAACGCCACGGCGCTCAAGCGCGGCGCTCAGCGGATCGGCCTGGGCGTGCGGGAGCCGCGCAATGGCGTGCGGCAAGGCGTTCAGGTCCGCGAGCGACAGCTCGCCGTCCTTCAGCCAGGGATTACCGGGGTCGAGCACGCAGACGAAACGGTCCCGGCAGATCACCTCCGGCTGGCCGCCGGGCCGGTAGAAGCCGAGCGGCGCGATCAGCAGGTCGTGCTGCAGCAGACCACGGTCACCCAGAATCGGTATCGGCAGCAGTTCGACCTGCACACCGGGCGCGATTTCGTGCACGTGCTGCAGCAACTCGGTCAGCATCATGATCGACTGACCGGAGATCCCGATCGAGAAACTCCGCGTGCTGGTCGCGGGGTCGAAGTCACCGGTCTCGGCGAACGTCCGTTCCACCTGGCGCAACGCCTCGCGCACCGCGGGCAGCAACTTCTCCCCCATCGGGGTGAGTTGGTACTGCCGTCCGGACCTGATCATCAACTCGTCGTCGAAGTGCCGCCGCAGCCGCGACAGCGCGGTACTCATCGTCGGCTGGCTCAGGTTCAGCCGGGTTCCCGCCCTGGTCAGATTGCGTTCTTCGAGAAGTGCACCGAGCGCGACAAGAAGGTTCAGGTCAATGCCATTCACGCCAGTCACTTGGACTCCACCACGCTTGTCCACCGGCCCCTCACCCTCCCCGCCCATGACCTTATAGGAAATAATGGTGGAAGCGCATTCGGGATGCTGAAGTGACAGGAGTTGCTGCATGGCACTAGGCGGCATCGACCTGAATCTTCTGCTGATCCTGGACGCGCTGCTTGAGGAATGCAACGTGACTCGCGCCGCCATGCGCCTCGGGATGCCCCAGCCCACCGTTAGCCTCGCGCTGGCCAGGCTGCGCAGGCACTACAAGGACGAGTTGCTGGTGCGGTCGGGAAATGGCCACGTGCTCACCCCGCTGGCCAGGTCGCTGCTGCCGTCCGTCCAGGAATCGATGCGGCTGATCGGCGACACGTTCTCCGTCGCGACCGGCCAGGCGAGCAGCGACCGTAAGTTCACGATCAGCCTTTCCGACTGGTCGACCGTCATCCTCTGCGAAAAGTTCCTGCGCCGGGTGCACGAGCTGGCCCCGGGGGTGAACCTCCAGGTGGGACGGTTCACTCCGGAGATGCCGGAGAGCGACACCTGGGTGCACCAGCACGACCTGCTGATTGCTCCGGCGGGTTTCTACGAGCCTGGCGGCCTGCGGCAGGTGATCTGCCGGGACCGTTTCGTCTGCGTGCTCGACCCAGCCAATCCACGGCTGAAGAACGGCCGGCTCACGCTTGCCGACCTGAAGGTGATGCCGCACGTGGTGCCGGTGCTCCCGCACGCGCAGGCCGACCCGGTCCGCGCCGCGATGGAAAACCTCGGTATCACGCCGCCGGTCGCGATAACCACCGCCGGCTGGCTGACCCTGCCGTTCCTGGTCGCGGGCACGGACATGGTGGCGGTGGTGCCCGAGAAACTGGCCCGTCGGCTGAGCCCGGCGGCCGGGGTGGCGGTGGCCGAGCCGCCGTTCGGCACGATCGAGCTAGTCCAGGCCGCGTGGTGGCATCCGTTGCGGGCGACCGATCCCGGACACGCCTGGCTGCGCACGATATTGACCGAGATTCTTCCCGCCGAGGAGGCGGGAATATGAAGCTGCCCACCACGGAAGGAAACTGACGATGGCCGAATTCGCCGGAGCCGTCGCGACATCGCACGCTCCGCCGATCTTCCTCGAACCCGAGTACTGGGCGGCGCACTCGGCCAGGGCCGACCGGAAGAACCCGGAGCTGATCTCGCCGCGGACCGGGAAGGTCACCTCCTACGACGGTCTGGTCGCCGAGGTGGCCAGCGCCGACCCCGGTTTGCTTTCCCGGCTCACGATGGCTGAGTTCGAGTCGAACTACGCGCGGATGCGGGCCGCCACCGATGTACTGCGCGGCACGCTCCGCGCCCTGCGGCCGGACGCGATCATCGTGATCAGCGACGACCAGGAGGAGATCCTGTTCGACGACAACATGCCGAGCTTTTCCGTGTACTGGGGACCGAACTGGCCGTTGCTGCCGTGGAAGTCATGGCGCGTGCCTGACGATCCGATCTTCGCGTCCTTCGCCCGCGGCTGGGGAGACCGGGAAACGGAGGTACCGGTCGACGTCGAGCTTGCCTCACATCTCATCGAGTCGCTGTTGAGCTCTGAATTCGACGTTTCGTGCTCCAGATATTTGCGGGCGGAGTACGGCGGGACGGTCGGTCCGGCCGGGTACCTGGAGCAGGCCCGCAGCCGCGCGCCGAAGCGGCACGGCCTGCCGCATGGGTTCTCGTACGTGGTGGCGACGCTGCTGGAGTACGAGCCGATCCCGATGGTGCCGGTCTTCATCAACACCTGTTATCCGCCGAACCGCCCGGCACCGCGCCGATGCTACGACTTCGGCGCCGCGGTCCGCGCGGCGATCGATCGCTTCGCGCCGTCACGACGCGTGGCGCTCATCGCGTCCGGCGGGCTCAGCCACTACGTGCTCGACGAGTCACTCGACCGGATGCTGCTGCGGGGGCTGGCCGCGGACGACGTTCGAACTGCTGTCAGCGCTTCCCCGGCTGGACTCACCGACCGGCGAGATCCGCAATTGGGTCGCGGCGGGCGGCGCGTGCCGCGGGATACCGTTCGACCTGGTGGACTACGTACCGACGCCGCGCAGCGAGGCGGGCACCGGCGGCGGCTGGGGCTTCGCTCGCTGGCTGCCCGCCTGACCAGCGGGCGCGGCGGCTGCGGCTAGCGGACGCGGGCGGGCACTATCGATCCGGAGCGCCACGGCTGCTCCGGGAGGCCGAGCGGTGACACGATCTCGCTAAGGATTGTGCGCAGCCAGGTGTGAGCCGGATCGGTGGCGCGCGTGGGATGCCACCATGCGGCTTCGATCAACTCAATTTTGCCAAACGGCGGTTCGATTACCACCACGTCAGCCGCGTCGGCTACCCGGCGGGCCAACCGCTCCGGCACTATGGCGACCATGTCCGTGCCGCCGATGAGGAAGGGCAGCGGGAGCCATCCAACGGTGGTCATCGCCACCGTGGGCCTGACATCAAGCCGCTCCAGCTCGGCGGCGACCGGGTCGGCTTCGGCATGCGGGAGTTCAGCGGTCGCCCACGGCAGCGCGCGCAGGTCATCGAGCGTGAGACGCCCGTCGCGCAGCCGGGGATGACCGGGATCGGCCACGCAGACGAACCGGTCCCGGCAGATCACCTTCGACAGCCCGCCGGGCCGGTAGTACCCCATCGGCGCGATCAGCAGGTCGTGCTGGAGCACCCAGCGATCGGTGTCCGCCATGTCGCGGGTGATCCGGTGCAGCTTCACGTTCACTTCCGGTGCCAGTTCGTGCACCCGGCGCAGCAGCATGTCCCCGAGGACGACGATCGAGTACTCGGACAGCGTGATGGTGAACTTGCGGTCGCCTGCCGGGGGCTGCTGCCCATGCTCCAGGGAAAATACGTCCCCGATCAGCCTGATCGATTCCTGGACCGAGGGCAGTAGCGACCGCGCGAGCGGGCTGAGCGCGTAGCCATTCCCCGTTCTGACCAGGAGTTCATCCTTATAGTGCCGGCGCAGCCGGGCGAGCGCGTTGCTCACGGCGGGCTGAGGCATCCCGACCCGGATGGCCGCGCGCGTAACATTGCCCTCTTCTAGCAGCGCTTGCAGGATAAGCAGAAGATTCAGATCAACGCCGCCAAGTGCCATTCAGCAACTCCCGTCACATGAGCTTCTGGCGCCACATTTCTTCCGCTCGCACACTAGTATTCCGTGAGATCGAATTACCGTCGATTGACGAAGTGTGATGGAGCCCCGGTGAGTCGTGTAAGTGGCATTGACCTGAACCTGCTTGTCATGTTCGGCGCTTTGCTCGAAGAACGTAACCTGACCAAGGCAGCGGCCAAGCTTAACCTCGGCCAATCGACAATGAGCGGTGCGCTGGCGCGGCTGCGGCGGCACTTCGGCGACGAACTTCTGGTCAGGTCCGGACGCCAGTACCTGCTCACTCCGGAGGCGGAACGGCTGCTGCCCGCCGTACGCGAGGCGCTCCGTCAGGCCGAACACGCGTTCACCGAGACCAGCGACTTCGATCCTACGGCGAGCGCGCGGACGTTCTCGGTCGCGATCTCTGGCCCGTCGATCGTGGCGCTGGCCTGGCTGCTGCGGCGGGTGCATCAACTGGCACCCGGGGTGCGGCTCAAACTGCGCCCGATCGACGGCGACCTGATCGGCGGCGACGAGGGGCTGCTCCAGCACGACCTGCTGATCGCCCCGGTGGGCTTCTATCGCGTGCACGGCCAGCCGGACGTGATCTGCCGGGACAGACTCGTCTGCATCACCGATCCGGCCAACCCGTACCTGCGCGACGGTCAGCTCTCGCTCGCCGATCTCGCGTCGATGCCACACGCCGCCGCCGAACTCCCGCACGTCGCGGCTCATCCCGTGCGAGCCGCGCTGGAGCGCCAGGGCATAGTGCCGACCGTAGTGATGGCAGCCTCGAGTTGGCTGCCGATCCCGTTCATGGTGGCCGGAACCGACATGGTGGGAGTCATACCCGAGCGGTTGGCCCGTCGCACCGCCGACGCTGCTGGGGTAGTAGTAATCGAACCTCCATTTGGTGATACCGAATTGATCGAGGCCGCGTGGTGGCATCCCATGTGCGCCACTGACTCGGCCCTCACCTGGCTGCGCGAGGTGGTGTGTGAAACGGCCGAGTCGTGACCCGTACATCAGACTCGCTGGACCGACATGGCGTACTCAACCAGCGTCAGCATGGCCAACTTCGTCGACATCCGGTCCCGGGCGTCACAGTGGACGAGGGGCACGTGCGGTCCGACCGCCAGCGCCTGGCGCACGTCGCCTGACTGGTGCGGGAACTGTCCGCCGAAGCCGTTAACCCCGATAACGAACGGGAGCCCAGACGCCTCGAAGTAGTCCACCGCCGCGAAGGAGTCCGCCAGCCGCCGGGTGTCAACCAGCACCACTGCGCCGATAGCGCCGTTGACCAGGTCGTCCCACATGAACCAGAACCGCTGTTGCCCCGGTGTGCCAAACATATAGAGCACCAGGTCGGACTCCAGCGTGATCCGGCCGAAGTCCATCGCCACCGTCGTGGTCGACTTGCCGGGCAGCTGTGACAGATCATCGACACCGATGCTCGCCTCGGTCAACACCGCCTCGGTCGTCAGCGGCTTGATCTCCGACAACGAGCCGACGAACGTCGTCTTACCCGCGCCGAATCCACCCGCCACCACGATCTTCACCGATGTAATCGTGTCCGGTGCGGATACGCTCACGTCCCGTTCCCTAGCGCGGCGACATGGTTCGGCCGACGGGTGGGCGGGGTGATCATCCCGCCCACCTGCTCGACCAGCAGCGCCATCTCGTAGGCGATAAGCCCGAGGTCGCAGTGCGGAGCAGCCAGCACCGCGAGGCTGGCGCCGTTGCCGATCGTCGTGACGACCAGCACGCCGCCCTGCATCTCAACCATGGTCTGGACAACGGGGCCGCCCTCGAAGACGCGCGCCGAGCCGTGGGTCAGGCTGGTCAGCCCCGCCGTCACGGCCGCGAGCTGGTCGGCCCGCTCCTGCGGAAACCCCTCGCTGAAGGCCAGCGGGAGCCCGTCGGAGGAGACCACGACCGTGTGTGCCACCTCGGGAACACGCTCCGCGAAATCCGTGACCAGCCAGTTAAGACCTTGCCCTGGGGTGCTCACACCCGCTCCTCTCCTCGGCAGTGCTCATCACGCCTGCCTTCCCGGTAGCCCTCCGGGGCCGCGGCCCTCGCGGCCGCCGCGCTGGAAGCCCGCCAGGCGGTTGCGTATTTCTTCCGCCGACCGCGTGCTCGCTGTGACCTTCGGTGCGAAGCGCTCCGGCTGCTCCGGCTGCTCGGGCTGCTCCGGCTGTCTCGCCTGAACACCACCGACTGATCCGGGCACCAGGTTCGCCTGCGGAACCCGCTGCGGCAGCCCAGCGACGGTCAAATCCCCGGTTGAGGGACGGACCACCGACTCGGCCGCGCGGAACCCGTCGTCAGCGGCTGGGCTGCTGCCGAACTGCTTGCCGCTACGCCGGAACCAGTCGGACTCGACCGAGTCGAATATCGGCAGCCTGGAGTCCACGGCGACCGCCGACGCCGCGGGCTGCCGCGCCGTCGGCTGCGGGCCAGTCCACGCCGTCGGCTGCGGGCCAGTCGATGCCTGCGAGACCGTCGACAGCGAGGCTCGGGCGGGCTCGGGCACCTGAGGAAACGCGCCCGTCCGGCGGTGAGTCGTCGCCGATACCGGCACCCGTTGCGGACCCGTGCCGTTTCCGTAGGTATCCGCATCGAAGCGTCGCCTCAGCGTGCCCAGCGGCGGGGCCGGGTGTGCTTCGGCTACCGAGTCCGGCAGCCAGATAAGGGCACATAGGCCACCGCCGGTCGCATGCTGGAGCCGCGCCTTGATCCCGTGTCGCACGGCTAGCCGGCCGACGACGAACAGGCCCATCCGGCGAGAGACAGCGACGTCGACGACCGGCGGGTTTTCCAGCCGCCAGTTCGCATAAGCGAGATCCTGGTCATTGATCCCGAGGCCGGCGTCGGTGACCTCGATCAGCGTGCCGCCAGTGGGCACGCGCTGGGCGGCAATGAGAACCTGGGTCTCCCCGGGGGAGAACGTGGTCGCGTTCTCCGCCAGCTCGGCCACTAGGTGCACCACGTCGCTGGCGGCGCGTCCCGCGACGTCGACGCCGGGCTGCACGTCGAGCGAAATCCGTTCGTATTGCTCGATCTCGGAGACCGCGGCGCGGATCACATCGACGAGCGGTACCGGCTGGCTCCACTTGCGTGGGGCCTCGTGACCGGCCAGGACCAGCAGGTTCTCCGAGTTGCGGCGCATACGGGTCGCTAGGTGGTCCAAGCGGAACAGGCTGCTCAGCCGGTCCGGCTCCTGCTCGGACTGCTCGAGGGTGTCGATGATGCCGAGCTGGCGCTCGATCAGCGACTGGCTGCGCCTCGACAGGTTCACGAACATCGCGTTCAGGTTGGCGCGCAGCAGGGCCTCATCACCCGCGAGTCGTACCGCCTCGCGGTGGACTTGGTCGAACGCCCTGGCGACAGCGCCGATCTCGTCCGTAGAGTCGATCCCGATCGGCTCGATCTGGATGCTCTCGTCCGTGCCCTGGCTCTCGCTCAGCCGCCGCACCATATCCGGCAGCCGCCGCCCGGCGATGTCCAGCGCGTCCTGCCGCAGCTTGCGTAGCGGCAGGACCACGGAGCGGGCCATGACGAACGTGATGAACAGCACGAGCAGCAGCAGGACGATTACCACAACCCCGGTCAGCTGCTCGGAGTTCTCGGCATCTGAGTGCAGCGCGCTGGCCTGGTCGATGACGGAGGCCAGCTCGTCGTTCTCTACCTGCCGTATGTCGCTGAGGGTAGCGGACATGTCGGAGAACCAGGTCTGACCGGTGTTGCCGGCGTCCGGCGACGTGCCGTTGTCGCCGTTGATGACGGCGTCTTCCTCGATCGACTGTGCCTCGTCGGCAGCTGGCCCCGCGACGATGTCGTTGAACTGCTGTACCTCGGTGAGCGTGGGTGACAGACCGGCCGCAGTCCCGTCCGAGGCGGGAACATAGGCCTGCAGGTTCGCCGCCGTGTTCTGGAACGTGGCTTCGTCGCTTGCTTCGTTCGACTCCGCCGTGGTCAAGGTCTGCAAGCCACTGAGCCCGAACTGTCCCTGGAGCAATGTGGCGAACAGGGTGGCGCGCTGTTGTGAGGCCTGCTCCTCCATCTGGGACAGTGCTCCGAGCGAGCTGACCGTCTGAGCGAGCTGGGGGCTGGAGCTGCCTGCCGCGATGTCGTTATCGAAGGCCAGCAAGGTCGAGATAACACCCGAGTAGCTCGTGATCATCGGCAGCGCGGAGATCTGGCTATGCGCGAGGTTTCGCAGCTCAGGAAGCGCCACGACCTGGCTCAGGGCAAACGCCAGATCCGTGCGCGCGACCGTGGGAAAGCCGGGACCGATCTGCTTGGCCTGCTGCTGCACGGCCGCGAGCCGCGCATTTGTGACGCCGTACTGGCTGTTGAGCGCGGTAAGCAGGGATGTCGCCTCTCCGGACACACCCGCTTGGTTGGCGGCGACGTAGCCCGCCGTGATATCCCGTTCGTCTTCCACTGCGTTCACAAGCGCCGTGATGTCGCCGCCGAGAACGGCGAGCTGGTTCACCTGCGCGAATTCGCTCGCCGTGCTCCGCGCCGCCTCGATGCGGACGGTACCGAGCACGATCGCCGCCACTGTGGGAATAGCGACCAGGGCCAGCAACCGCCACCGCATCCGCCAGTTCCGCAGTGTCAGGGGATATTGCATGCGGGGCTTACTTTTGCTACCAATCCACGTGCCGTTGGTGCCGACCGCTGGCTGGCTCGTGGCGGGTTGACCGACCATCGGCGGACCAGAACCGGTTTTCAGCATCGGCAGGGCAGAACGACCACCATCTTGATCGAACATCGCTATAGATCCCTCTGGTTCCCCGATCGTCGCCGATCGCGTTTCGTTTCGCGCAACCCGCAGGCCCGACTCCGGGAACAGCGGGAATAGCAAGGCCGCAGCCCAATAATCCGAAACACGCGGACGCACTCCTACGTGCCGTGGCAACACCCCGCTTCCCCATGCGGCCACGGCGGAATACAGCCCGCACCTCTCCACTCAGCGGTCTTATTATCCATAGCCTCACGCGGAACACCAGCCCGAAGCGTCCTAAATCTGCCGACTCCTGGGATCTTGTAGTTATATGGGGGTCCATATAAATCGGCGATAGTTGCTGTAACCAGTGCGTTTGCCCGACGGTCATATTTGGGCACATCGGTTTAATTCTCCCTCAGGTATGCTCCGTCGGTGCTGAGCTCTCGGGAGGCGCCGCGCCCGCATGCCCGTGATCGAGTACTGCGAGCATCGGCACCCGAATAAGGCTGGCGTAATCCGAAATTTACAATTAGGGAGACTCATGCGAGGCCCTCGTAGTCATAGATTTGCCCTATTCTCTGCGGCCGCTCTCGCTGTTGCGGTGGTCACCGCGTGCAGTTCGGGCGCTGCTAGCACCACCGGGAGCAGCAACAACAACCAGGGTCCCGAGCTCACCAACGTCAACTTGTATACGCTTGACAGCCCGGACACGGCGCCGGTGTGGATCGCCCAGCAGGAGGGCTACTTCAAGCAGGAGGGCCTGAACGTCAAGATCGTGTACGTCGCGGGTTCGAGTGCCGTGGTTCCCGCCCTCGCCTCGCACACGGCGGATTTCGTGCAGATGAACTACGTCACCGCGTTCGAGGACGAGCATCTGCATCCCTCGCTCGACATCAAGTACATCGCTGATGACGAGCAGGCGGCGCCGGACACCAACATGATCATGGTGCCGAAGAGCTCCAAGATCACGTCGGTGGCCGAACTCAAGGGCAAGACGATCGCCTTCCCCTCGACGGGCCTAGCCCTCGCTGGCCTGGCACTGGACGAGCAACTGCGCGGCTACGGCATCAAGGCGGGCGATTTCACGATCGAGCAAATGGCCTTCCCGGACATGATCTCGCCACTGGCGCGGGGAGAGGTCGACGCCGCGTTCGCCATCCCGCCGTTCATTACGGTCGAGGAATCCTCGACCGGCGCGAAGCCGCTGGTCGACCTGATGACCGGCCCAATGGCGAGCTTCCCGGTACTCGGATGGGCTACCGATTCATCCTTCCTGCAGAAGTACCCGAAGACCGTGGCCGCGTTCCAGCGGGCGGTCGTGAAGGGCCAGCAGCTTGCCGCGAGTGACCCGCAGATGGTCCGGTCGCTTCTGCCCAAGTACATCACCAGCTTGAAATCGTCGCTCGCGAACGTGATTGCCCTGCAGACCTACAACACGACGCTCAGCGCGACGCGACTGCAGCGAGTGGTGGACCTGATGCAGCAGTTCGGTTACCTTCCGAAGGACTTCGATGTCAATTCAATGATCGTGCCGCAGCCCTCGGGATCATGACAGCCGCTGCCCTGCGGCGGGCCTGCCTAGGGGCGGCCGGTATCCTCGCGGTTTTTGGAGCGGCCCAGCTGGCCATGTGGGCCGACCGGATCAACCCGGCGGTTTTCCCGCTGCCGTCCACCGTGCTCTCCAGCACGGTGGACATGGTCAGCGACAGCACCTTCTGGGCTTCGGTCGCGGCGACGCTCGGCATTTGGGTGGAGGCGATGGTGATCTCGGTCGCCATCGCCGTCCCCGCCGGGCTGCTGCTCGGCTCGCTGCCCTGGGCCGAGCACGCTGTGCGCCCGGTGATCGAGTTCCTGCGGCCGATCCCGTCCGTCGTGCTGATTCCGCTGGTGCTGCTCATCGTGCAGGACAACGAGAAGACCCAAGTGGTGGTCATCGTGTTCGCGGCAGTGTGGCCCATCCTCATCAACACCGTTTACGGACTCAGTGAGGTGGATCCGCTGGCCAAGCAGACCTTGCGGAGTTTCGGGTTCGCCCCGGTCGCCGTGGCGTGGCGGGTGTCACTGCCAAGCGCGGCCCCGTTCATCGCGACCGGCGTCCGGATCGCCGCGTCGGTCGCGTTCGTGGTGGCCGTCGCGGCGGAACTGATCGGCGCCGGGATGAGCGGCATCGGCAGCTACCTGACCCAGGTCGCGACAAGCGGTACCGGCGGTCTCACCCCCATCCTGGCGGTGGCGCTCTGGTCCGGCCTGCTCGGCTTGGTCATCAACGCCGTCTTCGTCGGCGCCGAGCGCCGCGCCTTCCGGTGGCACTACATGCTGGTTGCCCAAGGCAGCGGAGCATGAGGCACCGTCTAACCCTCGTCGTGGCACGGCTGGGGGTCGTGGCCGCCGTGGTCGGGTGCTGGCAGCTGGGAGCCAACGCGGCGGCGAATCAGTATTTCCCGCCACCATCGTCCATCGTGACGAGCATCTATCACAAGTGGTTCTCCGCCTCGGCCGGTCACTTCTGGCTTACCGCGGACGCGACTGGCAACCTGCTGCCGAGCCTCGGCCGGATGCTGGCCGGCCTGGCCCTGGCCAGCGTGGCCGGAATCGCGCTCGGCGTCACCATCGGCCGGATACCGGTGCTGGCCGACCTCACCGAGCCGCTCGTCCACTTCGGCCGGGCCATCCCGGCGGTCACGATGGTGCCGGTGTTCCTGTTCGTGTTCCGGATCGGAACGCCGATGGAGGTAGCGTCGATCGCCTTCGGCGTGATCTGGCCGGTGCTGCTGAACACAATCGACGGCGCCAGGCATGTGGATCCCGGGTATATGGAATCGGCGCGCGCGTTCCGGCTCGGACCCGGGCAGCGCCTGCTGCGGGTCATCTTGCCCAGCGCGGCACCAAAGATCTTCGCCGGGCTGCGGCTGGCGCTGGCGGTGGCGCTGATCCTGATGATCGTCTCGGAGTTCCAGGGCAGCACCGACGGCATAGGGCGCGAGATGTCCATCGCGCAAGGCAACTTCGATGTCTCCACGATGTGGGACATCATCGTCCTGCTGGGACTGCTCGGCATCGTGCTGAACGGAGTGTTCGCCCTCGTCGAGCATCGCGTTCTGGCCTGGCAGCGCGGCTACACCCGGCTTTCATAAATAAAGATCAGGAGAGAGACCATGAGCGACATCGACCGAGGTCCGAGCAATGCCGCCGAGGGCAACGCGCTGCTCAGCGATATGTACCGCACAGTCTTGCGATACGGCGCGATCAGGGCCCTGGTCAGCACCGGCTGCCTAGACCAGTTGGGCGAGGGCCCGCTGTCGGTGACCGAGTTGGCCGACCGGTGCGAGCTTCACGCGCCGACGCTGAGCCGCTTGCTCCGGGCCGCCGCCCCGACCGGTCTGCTGCGTACGGTCAGCCCTGGTACGTACGAACTTACCGAGGCGGGCCAGGTACTGCTGGACGGCACGGAACTGCTGCGTACCAGGTGGTGCACGGTTCCAGAGGTCTGGACCTCGATCGGCGAACTGACCGAGACCGTTCGCTCAGGTAAGTCGCCCTTCGTCCAGCTGCATGGGAACACGTACAACTTCCTGGCCACCCGCCCTGAGGAGTCGGCGGCGTTCGACGCGCTGATGGTGGCCAACCACGGCGGGGTCGCCGAACTGGTGGCCAGCAGCGGCGCGTTCCCATCGACGGGAACGGTGGTGGATGTCGGTGGCGGGAAGGGCACGTTTCTCGCCGCCATCCTGCGCGACCGGCCTGACCTGCGCGGCATCCTGCTCGAGCTGGAGCGCACGGTGGACGCGGCCAGCGAGTACCTCACGGCCAGCGGTGTGGCCTCGCGCTGTGAGGTGGTGGCGGGCGACTTCTTCAAGGCTGTGCCGTCCGGAGCCGATGTCTACCTGCTGGCCAGCATCATCCACAACTGGGACGACGACGAGGCCGCGGACATCCTGCGTAGCGTCCGCACCGCCATACCGGAGCATGGCCGCCTGCTGCTGGTCGATGTGGTGCTGCCCGACGATGACCGCCCGCACCCCGGCAAGGACATGGACATCCGCATGCTCACCATGCACGAGGGCAAAGAGCGCAGCCTGTCGGAGTTCTCCGCGCTGCTTGGCGACGCCGGGTTCCGCTTGGACGAGGTCACCGAGCTGACCCGGCTGTCTCTCATCCTCGCGTCGCCGGAGGCATCATGACCGATCTTGGCCAGGACCCCGCGTCAGTGGCGGACCCAGATAGCGCCGCCGATGGCGAGGCGTTGCTTAACCGCATGCACCGTACGCTGTGGCGGTACGCCGCTCTTTGCGGGCTGGTCAACGTTGGCTGCCCGCAGCAGCTCCGCGACGGCCCGCTCACCGTGACCGAGCTGGCGCAACGGTGCGGCGCGCACGCGCCGACGCTGACCCGCGTGCTCCGGACAGCCGTCACGACGGGTCTGCTGCGCACGGCCGGTCCCGACCGGTATGAACTCACCGAGGCGGGCAAGGCGCTGCTTGACAGCATGGAATTGCAGCGCTTGATATGGAACAGCGATCCGGGGGTCTGGACCGCCCTGGGCGGGGTGGGCGAGACTCTCCGTACCGGTCAGTCGCCCTTTGTCCAGCGCTACGGCGGAACATACGGCTACCTGTCCAGCCGACCCGAGAGCGCGGCCGCGTTCGACAAGTTCATGACGTCCAGGAGCGTCGACCTCGCCGCCCGGCTGGCGGAGACCGACGTCTTCCCGGCGACCGGCACGGTAGTCGATGTCGGTGGCGGCCGGGGCACGTTCCTCGCCGCCATCCTGAGCGCTCACCCTGGCCTGCACGGCATCCTGCTCGACCTGGAGCGCGTCGTGGCCTCCGCGCAGGAGTACCTGTCGGCTAACGGCGTGGCATCGCGTTCTGAGGTAGTGGTGGGAGACTTCTTCAAGGCCGTGCCGCCCGGCGCCGACGTATACCTGCTCGCGCACGTCATTCACAACTGGGACGACGAGGGCGTCGGGAATATCCTGCGCGCCGTCCGCGCCGCGATACCGGAGAATGGCCGCCTGCTCATCGTCGAGACGCCGCTGCCCGACGACGACCGCCCGCACATCATGAAGGACCTGGACATGCGCATCCTCACCATAGAGAACGGTGGCCGGGAGCGCCTCATGTCGGAGTACTCCGCGCTGCTGGACGATGCCGGGTTCCGGCTTGAGGAGGACGGCGGGCTGGTCGCCCAGCGCCTTATCGTCGCGTCGCCCGTGTAAATATGCGGTTCTGCGGAGATGATCTGCCCATGACCAATGATGTCATCGTCATCGGCGGAGGGCACAACGGACTGATCGCCGCCGCGTACCTGGCCAAGGCGGGCCTGCGTACGACGGTGCTTGAGCGCCGCGACGTGGTGGGCGGGGCGGCGGTCAGCGAGCACCCGTTCGGCCCGGACTACACGATCACCTCGCTGTCTTACGTCTTGTCGTTGATGCCACCGGACATCCGCCGGGACCTTGGGCTGGACCTCACCGTCTACCCGCAAGGGCCGTACTTCGCCCCGCGCCGCGATGGAAAAGCACTCATCCTCCATAACGACGCGGGGCGACGGCACCAGGCGATCGCCGCTTTCTCCCCCGCCGACGCTGACGCGTACGAAGCCTACGAAGAGCACCTGGCTGACCTCGGGAAGGTACTCGGCCCGCTGCTGCACGAGATCCCGCCCCGGCTCGGGTCGCGCAAGCCGCTCGACCTGCTCCGCCAGGCCCGGCTGGCCGGGCAGCTTCGCGGGATTGATACTCGTGGCGCGGTGGACGTCACCCGGCTGCTCACCGGCTCCATCGCGGACCTGCTTGACCGGTATTTCTCCTCCGATGCGATGCGTGGGGTCTTGTCGGTGTCCGGGGTGATCGGGACCTGGGCCGGACCGCGTTCGGCCGGGACCGCCTATGTGATGCTGCACCACCACATAGGCGACACCACCTGGGGTTTCCCGCGCGGCGGCATGGGGGCGGTGACGTCGGCGCTCCGGCTTTCCGCTGAGACGTTCGGGGTTTCCATCCGGACCGGTTCCGAGGTGGCGCGGATCCGGACGGCGGGTGACCGGGTCCGCGGGGTGACCCTCGCCTCCGGCGAGGAGCTTGACGCCAAGATCGTGATCACCACCGCGCATCCTGCGATCTCGTTCCTGTCGTTGCTCGATCCGGCTGTCTTGCCGTCTGATTTCGTGACCGACATCCGGAACTGGCAGACCCGCAGCGGGACGGTCAAGATCAACCTGGCGCTCGACCGGCTGCCGGTGTTCAGCGCGCATCCGTCGCCTGATCCGTCGGTTTACGGGGGAACGATCGTCCTCGCGGAGTCGCTCGATGACATCGAGAACGCGTTCCAGCAAGCGGTCGCCGGGGTGCCCGCGGAACTGCCGTTCGCCGATATCTGCATCCCGAGCGTCTTCGACGACTCGCTCGCCCCCGCCGGGCACCATGTCATGTCGCTGTTCACCCAGTGGGTGCCGTCGACGTGGGCGGACTCCCCCGGTGACCTTTCCGGGTACGCGGACCGGGTTATTTCCCGGGTGGAGGCCGTCGCGCCCGGCTTCACCTCGTCGATCCTGCACCGGCAGGTAATCGGCCCCGACGCCATGCAAAACGAGTACGGCCTGGTCGGCGGCAACATCTTCCACGGCGAACTGTCGCTGGGCCAGATGTTCCACGCCCGCCCCGCCGCCGGCTACGCCGACCTGCGCACCCCCGTCCGCGGCCTCTACCAAGCAGGCTCAGCCACCCACGGCGGCGGCGGCGTAACCGGCATCCCCGGCCGCAACGTAGTCCGCCAAGTCCTAACCGACCGAAGAACCCGCCGCGTCTAACCCCTCGCGACGCCCGCAGCCCGCAGCCCGCAGCCCGCAGCGGCGCGCATAGCGCACATACAGGGCATAAAGCCAAGCCGGGGATCTTCTACACGGCTGTCGATGGCCCATCGAGGGGGCTATAGCCCCCTCGATGGGCCATCGCGGGGATTGCAGGATGGGCGTCGAGGGCGGACAGATCCGGCATACCAGACTTAACGGTCACCCAGCCCCCGCCGGGAAGCGCCTCCGGTGGCCGCGCGGCTCCGCCGGGAGGCCGGCTCCGCCGCCGTGTGGTCCGCGGCTAGATGCTCGACGCGAGGCGTTCGATTAGCGGGGCGGCGGCCATTAGCTGCTCGATCTCCGCGTTGGTGAAATGCTCCGCCAGGGCACGCGCGAGCAGTTCGGCCCGCTGGCCTCGACGACTCCGTTTCCACTCCGCTCCGGCCTCCGTCAGCGAATAGATGATCCGGCGGCCATCTCCCGGGTCACGGCTTCGCTGGACCAGGCCGCGGCTTTCCAGTGCGGCGAGCGTCACGCCCATGGACTGCGGGGTGATCTGCTCCGCACGAGCCAGGTCAGCCGAGGTAGCAGGGCCATAACCCTCTAGCCGGGTAAGCGCGGCCCGCTCCGGGAAAGTCGGCTCGTCCTCGGCGTGACGTATCTGACGCAGCCGACGAGCGAGTGCTTCGACACCCTGACTGACGGCCTCGCCCACGACGCCGGCGACGTCCGCGCCCTGTTCCATGCGATTACCGTACCTGTCCTGGTCAGCCGAGGCCGACGGCCAGCTGATGTCGCAGAGCAGCGCGAGGTTATTGTTCGTATATGAGCGAGCTCAACGGCATCCTGTTCTTTCCTGTCACGCCCTTCGCCGCCGACGGCACCGTCGATACCGGGATCCTCACCGAGCATCTGCGGCAGGGACTCGGCAATAGTCCTGGCGGCGTCTTCGCCGCCTGCGGTACCGGCGAGTTCCACGCCCTCGCGCCGGAGGAATACGAGACCGTGGTCCGGACCGCCGTAAAGGTGACCGACGGGCAGGTACCGGTCTTCGCCGGCTCCGGCGGTCCGCTGCCGGTGGCCATCCGGCTGGCCCAGCTCGCCAGCGACGCCGGAGCGGACGGACTGCTGCTGATGCCGCCGTATCTGGTTGACTCACCGCCGCCGGGCCTGGTGGCGTACGTGACCGCCATCGCCTCGGCGACCAACTTGCCGGTGATCGTGTATCACCGCGGCAACGCGCGGTTCGATCCGTCCTCGGCCGTGCAGGTGGCCGGGCTGCCGACGGTGACCGGGCTCAAGGACGGCCTCGGCGACCTGGATCTGATGGCCCAGATCGTGCTGGCGGTCCAAGAGGCACTGCCCGGCAAGCCATTCCAGTTTTTCAATGGGCTGCCGACCGCCGAGGTGACCGTACCCGCGTACCGCGGTATCGGGGTCCGGCTGTACTCCTCGGCCGCGTTCTGCTTCGCGCCGGAGGTAGCGGTCGCGTTCCACCGGTCGCTGGAGTCGGGTGATTACATCGAGGCAGAGCGGCTCTTGTCGGTGTTCTTCCATCCGCTGACCCGACTGCGCCGCAAGGTACCGGGATACGCGGTGTCGCTGGTCAAAGCGGGCGTGCGGTTGCGCGGCCTGGACGCCGGAAGCGTGCGTCCTCCGCTAATCGATCCGTCGCCCGCCGACCTCGCCGAGCTGCAGACAATTCTCGACGCCGGGCTGGCGGCAATATGAGCCGGATATCCCAGGTCACGATCACTCCGGTAGCGTTCGCCGATCCCCCGTTGCTCAACGCGGTCGGCGTTCACCAGCCGTTCGCGCTGCGCGCCATCATCGAGATCACCACCGATGACGGGCTAACCGGGCTCGGCGAGACCTACGCCGATTCCGGGCACCTTGCTTCGTTGCAAGCGGCGGCTTCAGCAATCGAGGGCGCCGACGTGTACCGCACCGAGGAGATCTATCAGCGGGTCGCGGCGATCGCCGCTCCGGACACCAAGATCGCTTCCGGCCTCATCGGCCACAGTGCGGCCACGGACAGGATTTTCTCCCCCTTCGAGGTGGCCTGCCTAGACATCCAGGGCAAGGCCGCCGGGCGTCCGGTCGCCGACCTGCTCGGCGGCGCCGTACGGGACGAGGTGCCATTCTCCGCTTACCTCTTCTATAAGTGGGCCGCCCACCCCGGCGCGAAAGAAGAACCCGACGACTGGGGCGAGGCGCTCGACCCGGACGGCATCGTCGCACAGGCCCGGCGCATGGTCGACGAGTACGGATTCACCGCACTCAAGCTCAAGGGCGGCGTCTTCCCGCCCGCCGCCGAGATCGAGGCGATCCGTGCGCTCCGCGACGCTTTCCCGTCGCTGCCGCTGCGGCTCGACCCGAACGCGGCGTGGACACCCACGACCGCGCTCGGCGTCGCCCGTGATCTCGACGGCGTGCTCGAGTACCTGGAGGACCCGACGCCCGGCATCGACGGGATGGCATCGGTGGCACGGGAGGCGCCAATGCCGCTGGCCACCAACATGTGCGTGGTCGCCTTCGGCCACCTGCCACCGGCCATCCGCGCCGACGCCGTTCAAGTCGTGCTGTCGGATCATCACTACTGGGGCGGACTGCGCCGGTCGAAGCTGCTCGCGGGCATCTGCGAAACGTTCGGAATCGGGCTGTCCATGCATTCCAACTCCCACCTCGGCATCAGCCTCGCCGCGATGGTCCACCTCGCTGCCGCGACCCCGAACCTCAGCTACGCTTGCGACACCCACTGGCCGTGGAAGACCGAGGACCTCGTGCGCGCACCGTTCACCTTCGAACGCGGCGCGGTGCGGGTGCCTGACGGTCCCGGCCTCGGCGTAGAGCTAGACCGGGACGCGCTCGGCACGCTGCACGAGCAGTACCTGAGATGTGGCATCAGGGACCGCGACGACACTGGCTACATGCGACTGCACGTGCCGGATTTCGAGCCGCCGCGCTGGTTACGGCTTGCACGCGACTCCGCCCCGCTGGAATTGCCCCCCACTACGTTCGGGACTGAGACATCCAGCCCTCGGACTCCTGCCACCGGACGACGGTAACTCCCCAAAACGCACGGTTCGCCGCTGATTGGTGCGCGCGTCCGCGAGGAACGCGCTCCACTCCTCCGGACGGAACCTCAGGATCGGACCGTCGCAGTCCTTGCTGTCGCGGACACCGACCGCGCCGCCGGGCAGGTTCGCCACCTCGATGCAGTTGCCGTTCGACAAGCTCCGGGAGCTCTTCACCCATTTCATGGCATTTCCTCGCTATCTGTGATCAATGTGTGGTGTGGGGACGGCGGGCCACCGGGGGAATGCCAAACCCGCCGCCCCCACGCTTTTCCCCCGCTACCGGAACGACAGCGTGAAGTACACCGCCTTGCCCACCTCAGTGCGGTAGTAGCCCCACTCCGCCGATAGGGTCTCGACCAGCATCAGACCGCGTCCCGTCTCCTCGTCATCCGTCGGATCCGCCTGAATAGGCACCGAGCCGGACTTATCGTGCACATCGACACGCAACCGCCCGAAAGAACAGCTAATGTCGATGGAGACGGTCCCGTCGCCGGAGTGCCTGAGCGCGTTCGTCACAAGTTCACTCGTGAGCAGAACGGCGCTATCCAGGTCAACCGGGACTTTCCACGCCCGAACAGCAGCCGTGACCCTACGGCGGGCTTCTCCCGCCGCCGCCGGTCCAGCAGGCAGCGGGATGCGGCGCCGCTGGAGTTCGGTCGTCTGGGTCGGTGCGATCGCATTCATGGATTCCTCACCGGTCAGTGCTGGTTGCACAAGAAATCGTGCTGCAACTTGCACTGCAAGACATCGGTCAGCTGACGGATTTTGAACCGCGACAGAGTTCCGTAAGCCCGTAGCCGAGTCCACCCCTGAGACGATTGATGCTGTTACGTCTGATGTTGCTCATGTTCTGCCGACCGATGGGCGCCGTTTCTGGTGGGTGCCGCATTACCCGCACTCTTTGCCGGGTAATGCGGCACCCACCAGGAAAACCGCCACTGCGCCGCCACCTGCCCCGCAAACTCCCGCCGCCCCGCCGCGAAACCGCTCGGAACAGCCGGATGCGGTGGCCTCCACACCTGTTGCGAAGGCCACCACATCCGGCATTATGGCTATCTACCGAATTGATCAAATTCGCCGTTATGAACGCCGCCGATGAAGGCATGCCATTCGGCCGGAGTAAACTGCAGGACCCCCCCTTCGGGGGTCCTGCTATTGCGGACGCCGACTCCTCCGCCGGTCAGGTTGGCGACCTCGACGCAGTTGCCATTGGAGAAGCTCAGAGAGCTCTTGACCCAGTTAAGACCCGAAACAGGTCGTTCCATGTCATTCCCCCACTGATTGCTGTCGTTGATTGAACACAGAACGTAATCATCTGACTACGTTCCGCTATCTCGCGAGGTCAACGCTAGCAAGGTCAGCAGGGTTTGGGTAGACGCACAATTCGGGAGTTAACGACTCCAGTGCGACTCCGCCGTTTCCTCAATGAGGGATCTTGACTTCTCCGGGTCGAGCGAAGCTTCGGCGAGCATCTGGAATGCGATCCTGTGCAGGTACGTATCCCGCTCTCCCTCGACAGTGAATCCGCTGCGCAGATGCTCCGTGCTCACCACGTCCTGCAGCATCGGGTCATCATCGTCGGTCTCAAAGCCGAATATCACGAAGGACTCACCGAAAACGGTGTGCTGGGAATCGAGCGGCAGGACTCGTATTGTTATGTTCGGCTTGTCGGCTTTTGCGGCAAGCTGCATCAGTTGCTCGTGCATCACCGACCGGTCCCCAATCCGGCGGTGCAAGATTGATTCGTCCAAAACGACGCTTACATCGACCCCTTCGCGCTCCAGCACCTCCTGGCGCTGCATGCGCACCCTGACCAGTCGTCCGATCATGCGCGGCGCGACGGGCTCAACCCGGCTGTAGCTGCCGATGATGTGCCGGGCATACGCTTCGGACTGCAGCAGACCGGGGACAACGTCTACATGCCAGATGGCCAGCGAGGCCGCCTCGTACTCCAGGCCGATGAACTGCCGGTAGTCCTCAGAGAGAATGTCCCCGAAGTCCTCCCACCAGCCCTTTTGCGTCGCGTCCTCGGCGAGCGCGAGCAGTCGCGCACGACGGTCGCCGTTAACACCGTAATAATCGAGCAGCCGCTCGACTTCACGCGGGCGCAGGCCAGTCTTGGCTCGCTCGTACCGGCTGATCTTAGACGGCGACCAGCGCAAAGCGGCGGCAACAGATTCGCCGCTCTTGCCTTTGGCCTCTCTGATTTCGCGCAGTTCGGCGGCAAGACGGCGTCGCCTAACCGTGGGGCTCCCCGGCTCGGTCACCTGGCACCCTCCTTCTGCGGTGCCCGCACTGCAGGTTTCACGGCAAGAATCACTGAAACCCTTTAGTACACCGTACACGGAACAACCGCAATACGGCATCTCCGGCAAACCACTCCGACGAAAATCGTTAGGGTTTGACCGCCGCCGCGCACAGCATGTAGCCCGGATCGTCCTGCGGCCATCCTGCTGTCCCGGAGATCCAGCGCCGCGCCTCCGCGATTCCCGGGGATAGCAGGTCCAGGCCATCCATGAACGACTGCACCGTCTTGGCGGTGTGGTTGAAGAAGGTCCCCGCGGTGTACAAGCTGGTCAGCGTGGTCAGCAGCTCCGCGTCCTCGTAATACGCGACGGACAACCCGAGCCATGATCCGGCGGACAGCGGCGCCATGTACCGCGCCGTTATGTCTTTCGCAGCCTCTGCCGACAGGAAGTGCGTAACGCCCGCGAGGAGCACGCAGACCGGCTCGTCCAGACTGATCAGTGACTGGCTGGCCAGCACCCAGTCTGGATCTCGCAGGTCGGCGGGCAGCGCGTCAAGGCCGTCGCCCTTGGCCAGCAGGGCTCGCGCGTGCGAGATAACCACCGGATCGTTATCGACGTAGACAACAACCGCGTCGGGTACCACATCCCTGGCAGTTTCATGAACCGCCGGGTGCGCCGGCAGCCCGGCGCCAACGTCGAGAAACTGCCTGATCCCCGCCTCCGCCGCGCGCTTCGTCACCGCGGTCACAAACCCGCGGTTGGCCCGCGCGCGGGCCCGCAACCCCGGGTCATGTTCCAGCATCTTCCGGGCCAGTTCCCGGTCCGAGGCGAAATTGTCCTTCCCGGAGAGCCAGTAATCGTAGACACGCGCGACGTTCGGTCTCGTCGTATCGATCCCGCCGAGGATTGCAGCGGGTTCGGGGGTTACACCTGCCACGTTCCCCTCCGGCGCTCAGCCAGCATCGTACAGCACGCGCCGGCTCACCGTCTGCTATGTAGCTGCTGTGTCCATCACCCCGAAGGCGCCCACGAACTCGGCATACAACTACAAGTTCCACACCCGCGCCCTAGCCCCAGTACACTCCGTACCCACTCCCCGCAGACACGCCACGGCCTCAAGTTCAAACTCGACGAAACCTAATACACATTTTTTTCATAACGACGGTTGTCGGTCCCCAGCCGACCACCCAGCCACCTGCGCCACAGATCGCGACTGTCTGTAAACACGCCATCGGCCGGCTGCGAACAACATTGTCCGCGCCAGCCGATTTAGGTCGCTAGATAAGTTCAAGACTGATACAGCGTGTTAGAGGTCGCTGTTGCTACGACGTTGGCACTGGACGCCGACGCTGCCGACGCCCCTACGATTGCAGCGGTTGACCCAACCGTGCAGAGTACTAGAATGGCTGAGGTGATGATGGCTCGCCCTTTGCGCATGGCTCCTCCACAGTGTTTCGCGAGGCCAGCAGCCCGTGACGTGGCCTCTCCGCCGTGCCCATAGGCTCTGTTCACGCCCCGTATCCGGATGAATACGGATCTTTCTAACAAAAGAATAAGTCGATTGTTAGACTTTGGAAAGAACTAATTTCTGCACCTTACATTTGACTGAAATGGTCATTATTGGATGCAAGGATAATTGCCATGCAAATTGCATACAGGATACCGAATTAATGTACTAATTGTCAGACTTGATCCGTTAGTGTCACAGGTAGTAGCATTCGTTACGTGCCCCCGGTGACTCTGGCCGCCCCGCTGGTCGGCCGCGACAGCGAGGTAGCGCAACTGAGCGGCCTGGTAAAGGAGATGCGCAAGGGGCACGGGAGCTGCGTGCTCATCGAGGGCGAGCCGGGTATAGGAAAGTCATCCCTTGCACGGGCAGTCACGGCGCTGGCCACGGATAACGGCTGTCAGATGTTCTGGGGCGCGGGCGACGAGCTTGGCCAGGCGCTACCGCTGGTGCCCTTCCTCGACGCGCTCCGGATGCGAGAGTCGTCGAGTAATCCGCGTCGCGACACAATCGTCCGGCTGCTGCGCGGGGAAGTAACGGCTTATCCAGGCACGGATGTACCGGCGCTGGTAGCGGAGCAGTTGCTCGCGCTCATCACCGAGCAGTGCGCCGTGCAACCCACCGTCCTCGTCATTGATGACCTGCAATGGGCCGACCCAAGCAGCATCGCTCTGTGGGGACGCCTGGCACGGTCAGCGGAACAGATGCAGCTGCTGTTGCTCGGGATGATGCGACCGGCGCCTCAGCGCGACGACTTGCTTGCCCTCCGGAGACTGGTCAGTGAACCAGGGCGAATCGGCCTCACAGGACTCCCCGATACCTCAGTAGTCGATCTCGTGGCCTCGCTCGCAGGCGGCGCGCCCGACGACAACCTGCTTGAACTCGCCGCTGGCGCTTCGGGCAACCCGCTGTACGTCGCCGAACTCGTCGCCGCGCTGACTCGGAGCTCAAGCCTCACCATTACAGATGCGGGCACCGCCGAGCTAACGAGTCGCACCGCGCCGCGATCCCTGTCTGCGGCGATAGCCGACCGCCTCGGCTTCGTCACAGCCCCCGTACACGAGGTGCTGCAGGCCGCTGCCCTGCTGGGAATGGAGTTTGCTGTCGACGATCTGGCCACCGTGCTGGGCCGGAGTGTCTCGGACCTGGTATCGGCGGTGGGTGAGGCGCGCGCCGTAGGCGTGCTGGCTGAGTCGAACAACGGCCTTGGGTTTCGTCATCCGCTGATCCGGGCCGCCCTGTATGACGAGATACCCGTTCCGCTGCGCGTCGCATGGCATCGCGATGCTGGACGGGCTCTCGCCGAGGCGGGCGCTCCGCCAGAACGGGTCGCCCGGCAGATGTTGCGGGCTGTCGACGGATCCGGTGATTCCGCCGACCCGATGGATGAATGGATGCTCGACTGGCTGACCAGCAGCGCGGACAATCTGGTCGGGCAGGCTCCCGCCGTCGCGGCGGAACTTCTCACCAGGGCAACTGCAAGTTCTCCGGCCGGATCGGTTCAGCACACCCGGCTGGCGAGCCGACTCGCCGATGCCCTCTATCGTGCCGGCGACAGGTCGCAGGCCGAGCAAGTCGTGGACCGCGCGCTGGAACACGCCACCGAGCCGGACCTCGTCGTGGAACTGCACTGGACGCTCGCTCAGTGTCGCATCCTGGCTGGTTTGTCAGCCGAATCCCTCACCGCGCTCGACCAAGCGCTGGCAACTCCTGGGCTCTTGGCCCGGCACCGCGCCCGGCTGCTCGTCCTCTCCGCTCGGACACGCTTTTCCCTGGGCGAAATCGAGGAGAGCGATCGCGTTGCCGCGGGCGCCCTTGCGGCGGCGGCAGAGGCGGGCGACACCTGGGCGACGAGCTGGGCCCTACATGTAATGACCCTCGTGGCCACCGTGCAGGGGAGGATGACGGACGTGCTGCCGTTGTTCGATCGAGCGCTAGCTGTCACTCGCTCCGATCCCGCGCTGACCGATCTACGGGTGCTTCTACAGATCAACAAGGCAGTCGCGCTGGGTAGTCTCGACCAATACAAGTCGGCGTTCACCGCCGCCAAGGAGGCACAACGTCTCGCAGACCGTGGTCGGCACGGCCATCCGGCTAGCTCAGGCGCACGGGGTCCTAGGTCAGCTTTCTTTCAAAACTGGACGATGGGACGAGGCATGGGACGAGGTGGAGAGCCTGCCCGCGATGATCTCAAGGAACCCACGGGCGCATGCTGCGAACTCGGCATCGCCGCCGTAATCGGCTTCCATCGCGGGGACGCGAGCACTGCACGGCAGCGTCTCGCAGTTGCCATGCCTCACGCGAAACGGATAGAACCCCAACCCATTGGGACGCTAGCGCTAGCGCGCAGCATGGATCATGAGCAAGACGGCGCGCTGTCGGACGCGCTTGCCGCGCTGACCGACGCGTTTGCCAATGGCGTGGATGAACTTGAGGAAATCGAAGACCTGTTCGCTGACGTCGTCCGGCTCGCGATGGTGGTCGGGGATCTCGGGACGGCGCAGGCGTTGACTAATCATGCGACGGAACTGGCCGCCGATTCGGAGATTCCGCATCGGGTGGGGAACGCGCTTTGTTGCCGCGGCATGCTTGATCATGACGCCGCGCTTCTTCTGCAGGCGGCAGAACGCTACGCCGAGGCCACCCGGCCGCTGCTGCGAGCCCAGGCGCTTGAGGCCGCTGCTCACGAGCTTCTTCGCTCCGACGATCGCACCAAAGCGCGGACCGCGTTCAACGAAGCCGTCGACATGTACGCATCACTTGGGGCAGCGGCGGATATCGCTAGGTTGCAGGCCGTGTTCCGCCAGCAGGGGATTCGGCGGGGGCCGCACAGCAAGCACCGTAAGGCGCAGAGTGGCTGGGACAGCCTGACGCCGACGGAGATCAAGGTCGCGGCGTTCGTCGAAGAAGGCTTGTCTAACCCCGAGATCGCAGCGAAGCTGCTGCTCAGCCGGCGGACGGTCGGAACGCACGTGTCACACATCCTGAAGAAGCTGAACGTTGCCACCCGTACGGACATCGCTCGAGAGTCCGCGCTTCGTCGAGGAGCGCGACGGGGACGGTGAACCGGCGGGGGGGTCATCACGATCCACCGTCCCCTTTTCACGGACCCCCTACGAGGCGCGCCATCCAGCCGGGGAGAGGTCCGGCTGGAGCGCGAGGGTGAAGAACACCGCTTTACCCGCAGGGGTGCGGTAGAAGCCCCAATCGGCCGATAGGCTCGCGACCAGCATCAAACCGCGGCCGGTCTCAGCATCGGCTGAGGCATCCACCACCACCGGCATGCAACGCGACGTATCGTGCACGTCGACACGCAACGTCTTGCCGGAGCAGGTGATGACAAGCATGACCGGACGACCCGCGTCATTTCGGATAGCGTTAGTCACCAGCTCGCTAGTGAGCAGGACCGCAGCATCCTCATCGACAGGGATCTCCCATGAGCGGATGGCCGTCCTGACCTCACTGCGGGCCTCGGTCGCCGCGAGCGGACCAACGGTCAGCCGGAGGCGCCGGAAGAGTAGCTCGGATGGCCGGGGTGGGGCGAGAACGCTCATTGGGGTCCCTCTGTCGTGCTTGCCTGTTGCATAGAAATATTCATGCAACTTGCACTGCAAGACATCGGTCAGCTGACGGATATTGAAGCCGCAGGTGATCGCATCCCCTACCAGGCGCGCACCGCTCGGTCCAGCTGCACGTTGAGTATCCCAAACTGCTGGAGTGACACGAACGAGGGGATTGGCGCTGAAAGGTATGAGATGAACACACGTCATGTCCCGAAGATCGATCGGAGAGCCGCCGAGCAGTTGCTCGACGGCGCCACCGAGCATGCGTCAGGAAAGCTGACCCGCATGCTGGCCGCCGCGCGAGCGCCTGGCCGGGATGACGAGCTCGCTGGCGAGGACACGGCGGTCGCCGCTTTTGAAGCGGCTCATCTCGTTCCCGTAGGCAACCCCCGAACGGACCAGGAGTCCAAGTCCATGCTTGGAAAGCTTCTCACCGCTAAGATCCTCGCGGCCTCGCTAGCCGCTGTTACGACCGGCGGCGTAGCGCTCGCTGCAGCCACCGGTGCCTTCACCGGTTCCAGCACGGGCACAGGTATCAGCTCGACGACCGTCGGCGTAAGCCAAGCGGCATCCTCGACGAGCCAGCCGGAAGTAGCCAGCAACCCGCGGTCCGCCGCGAGTACGCCGGTCACTTCTTCCGCGGGCGGTCAGGCATCCGCCACCTCGACGCCGGTACAGACGGTGCCGGAAACCACCACGGCCCTGTGCCGGACGCTCGCCTCGGACGCTATGTCCACGGCCACGAGCATCACCACGGACTCGGGCTTGGAGGCGGCGCTGTCGAGTTCCGCGGTCTCTTCTGTCCTGGATAACTCTGAATTCGCCCCGCTGATCTCTGTGGTGGGAGCGAGCACTAACGTCCCTGATTACTGCGCGCTGCTGCTGAAGCTTCCGCGCCTCCCCCTGCCGGATGACCTGTCAAAGCTGCCCGTCGGCATCCTATCCAACCTGCTGACGTCCCTGCCGACTGCTACTTTGTCCCAGGTTCTCACCGAAGTGCCGGGATCGGTCCTCGCCATAGTGCTTCCCGAACTGCCGGTCTCGACGCTATCCGCGATCCTGACCGAGGTGCCCTCGTTGGCCCTCGGCCAGATCCTCACCTCACTGCCAACCTCGGTACTGTCCACCGTGCTGACTGAGCTGCCGTCGTCCGTGGTCTCCCACCTGCTCTCGGAACTACCTTCCTCGGTGCTGTCTCAGCTGCCGTCCTCGGTGGTCTCCAACCTCGGGCTGGGCTGAGTCAAGGGCAGACGGCCCTAGGGCGAGGCGATGGTTGAGGGGCGTCGCCTCGCCCGTTTCGGTGTCATGCGAGTGCGGTCACCAGACAGCTGCGACACAAACGGAACATAGGACGCTGAGCTGAATATGACGACATGCCGGACCCCAGAACTTGACGGCCTTCCCCACCGTCAGCCCCGCCCCCCGACTGCGGGCCGGTTCAACCCGCTTCACGGCAACCAGGCCTGTCCAGCACGCCACAGTGGCGCGTTCCCGCCCCGGCCAAACGTGGATCTTCGGCAAGCGCCGCGATGGGCGAGGGTCGACCTCGATCTCCTGCGGCGCGTTCGCGACGGCCTGAATCGCCTATGAGCCTCTCCGGTGCACAGGCACGGTCACCGGCGGCTGAGAGTGAATCGAACGAGGGACAAACCACGCCGGACCTCGAGGAAGCGGTACGTGATGTGCGGGCAGGAAGTTCCGCGGCCTTCCGTGTCCTGTACCGCGACACCCAGCCCAGGCTCCTCCGCTATCTCCGGACGCTCGTCGGAGACGATGCGGAGGATGTCGCGTCGGAGGCCTGGCTGCAGATCGCCAGGGATCTGCAGCACTTCTCCGGCGACCTCGACGGCTTCCGTGGCTGGGCGTCCACCATCGCGCGTCATCGTGCGCTGGATCATCTCCGGCATCGCGCGCGGCGACCGCCCGCGGATCCAGTTTCCGATGAGGATCTGGCCGGCCTGGCGGCGGCCGATGACACTGCCGCGAGAGCGATAGAGGCGGTCACCACGGACGCGGCCATCCGGCTAATCGCGACCTTGCCTTCGGATCAGGCAGAAGCAGTGCTGCTCCGAGCGGTCGTCGGACTGGATGCGGACTCGGCAGGCAAGATCCTCGGCAAGCGGGCGGGCGCCGTCCGCACCGCCGCGTACCGCGGGCTGCGCGCCCTAGCCAAGCGACTAGACCAGATCCCGGAGAGATTAACCAGCGAGAATGATCCTCGCGCATTGTCCCGCTCGAATGTCGGTGGCGATCGCTAATATCGAACACATGATAGAACTTATCAAGCCGAACGTCGGTACCAACGAAAACCTTCCGGACACCGCGCCGATCCCAGCCGAGCGCCTCGAAGCCGAGATCTGCGCCCTGGCCGGGCACCTGGCGGCGGCTACCTGCCGGTTCATCGACCTGATCGGCGACTATGACCGGCGGCGGGTGTGGGCGCAGTGGGAGATGCGGTCCTGCGCCGAGTGGCTGTCCTGGAAGTGCCAGCTCGCTCCCGGTACTGCCCGCGAGCATGTCCGGATCGCCCGGGCGCTGCGGGACCTGCCGGTGCTGCACCGGGAGTTCGCCGCCGGGCGGATGTCGTATTCCAAGATCCGGGAACTGACCCGGATCGCCACCCCGGACACCGAAGCTGACCTGGCGGAGATGACCGCGCTGATGACGGCCAGCCAGACCGAGCGGTTCGCCCGGGCCTATCACCAGTGCTGCCAGGATCAGGAAGACGGCCCGCCGGTACCGCGCCGCACCTTGAAGTGGCGGTTCGATGAGGACAGCGGGGAGATGTCGCTGACCGTCCACCTGCCGCCCGCCGACGGCGCCGTCATCCTGCAAGCGCTGCGCGCCGCGGTCGGGGACCTGGAGCACCCGCACGACCAGCAGGACGTGTCGGCGGAGGAGTGGCCGGAGGAGTTCCAGGTCGCCGCCGGGGACCTGGCCGACGCGCTGGTCGCGGTGGCCGGGAACTTCCTGCGCGGCAAGATCGCCGCCGCCGGCAACGCCGACATCTACCAGGTGATCGTGCACACCACCCCGGACGCGCTCACCGCAGACGTTCCAGCCGGAACGCGGCCGGACGTTCCAGCCGGAACGCGGCCCGGCGGCCAAGACGACGTTCCAGCTGGAACGCGCGGAGCTGTTTCCCCGGAGACACCCGCACTGTTCACCGGCCTGTCGCAGCGGCTCACCGGCCGGATGCACGCCGGGCATCCGTGCCGGCCCGGCCGCTGCCACCTCGAAGACGGCCCGGCGATCAGCCCGGCGGATGCGCAGCTGATCTGCTGCGACGCGACGATCTCCACGATGACCCACGACACCGGCGGCACCATCCTCAGCGTCGGGCGCCGGACCCGCAACGTGCCCCCGGCCATCCGCCGCGCGGTCCGCGAGCGTGACGGGGCCCGGTGCAGCTTCCCGGGCTGCAACTCCCGGCGGGTGGATCTGCACCACATCCAGTGGTGGTCCCGCGGCGGGGAAACCAGCCTGGACAACCTGATGAGTCTCTGCAGGTCACACCATGGCCTGGTGCACGCCAGGGGCTACATCATCACCCGCGGTACCGGCGGGGCCTACACCTTCACCGACCCGGCCACCGGCCAGGCCATCGCCCCGGCTGGGCCGCTTCCCGGCGCCACCGGCCCGATCAGCGGCAGCCACACCGCGACCATCACCGCGGCGACCATCCAGCGCGCCAGCGGCGAACGCCTGGACCTGCACTACGCCATCTGGGTCGCCCTCAACAACGGACGCAACCCCCAGCTAGCCCGCCCGCCCCGCAGGTTCTACAACATCAACCAACCCGACCAGCAGGCTGCATAACCAGATTCGCTGCGCGCACGGACTATGCGAAGCTACCGTTGTTCGCCATTCCGGTTGGCGAGAGCGGGCGCATGCTCTAGCCTGCTAAGGCTATGGTGCGCGCAGAAGGTCCTCTTAACCCAGCGTGCGGGCATCCCATACAGCCGGGGGCACGGTTTTGTCCGGCATGCGGACGCCCGGTCACGGCAACCGACGAATACACGCCGTCGGAAGGGTCGACGACGCCGATGTCGGCAGTCGCCGCGCCGCCCATGCTCGCACCGCCCCCACCTTCACCGCCTCCACCTCCGACGGTCCCACCTCCGCTGGCCGCGCCGCCGCTGTCGGCTGCGCCCGGATCCGGCTGGCCGTCAGCGCCACCGGCCCCGGAACTGCCCACATCGGCTCCCCCCAAAACACAGCAGACGGACCCTTGGGGCTCGTGGTACAAGGCGCAGCAGTCACCTCCGCCACCATCAGGTCCGCCGGCCGAGCTTCCACCGCCACCGCAAGCCACGGTGCTGCAGAACCCGCCGCCGCAGTGGCCGAACGCGACGGGATCGATCGCCGATCCGAACTCGACGTCCGTCGACTCGTTCAGCCCGCCGACCAACACGTACGCGGCCCCCGGTGGCGGCCAGTACTCGGCGCCTACCGACCCGTTCGCGGCCTCGGCCGGCCCGTATTCACGGCCGGGCTCTCCTGCCGACCCGAACGCGACGCGAGTCGACACGCCAGGCACGTTCGTCGGCAAGCTGCGGCAGGCACCGAGCCCGCTCGGCGGCGGACCGCAACGGCCCCAGCGGTCACGTATGCCGATGATCGTGGGCGGCGTCGCGGTCGTGGTGATCGTGCTCGCCGGGATCGTCTTGCTGAATCGGGGCTCGGGCAGCTCCCCAACCACGAGCGGCACCACCGCCACGGCCAGCGCCAAGCCATCAGCCTCCGGCACTGCGAACTCGTCGACGGGGCAGCAGCAAGCGGCCACGGCCCTCGCGGCGTTGCTCGCGCAGAGCGTCACCGACCGGGGCGATGTCATCGACGCCGTTGTCAACGTCCGGGACTGCGGCTCCAAGCTGGCGCACGACAATGAAGTCTTCGTCAAGGCAGCTAGTAACCGGCAGCGGCTGCTAGCCGATCTCGCCGATATGCCTGACCGGTCCGCGTTGTCCGCCGCCATGCTGCAGGATCTGACCGGTGCTTGGCAGGCCTCAGCCGAAGCGGACTCCGACCTCGCCAAGTGGGCCGGTGACGCGATGACCAAGGGCTGCAACAAGAAGACCATCGAGTCGGACGGCAACCTGAACGCCTCCTACGGACCTGACAGCCAGGCAACCCAGGACAAGCAGGCATTCGCGAGCCTCTGGAACCCGATGGCCACGAAGTACGGCCTCACCACTTACCAGTCCAGCCAGCTCTAAGATCGCGGCCATGACCGGGGCCATCACTATCACGCCGTGCGGGCCGTTCTCGCTGGCCGCTAGCGGGCGGTTCCTGGAGGATTTCACACCGGCTCGCTACCCTGGCGACGCCCCCGGCGACGCCCCCGACGGGGCGATCCGGCTGGCCTTTCCTGCCGATGACGGCCACTCGGCCGTCGGTGCGGCAGTGCGCCAGGCCGGAGACGGCACCGTGCTCGCCGAGTTGACCGGTGACGCCGAGCCCGACGCCGCGGCTGCCCAGCTGGCCCGGGTCTTCTCGCTCGACGTCGACGGCAGTGGATTCGGCCGGGTCGCTGACACCGACCCGGTCGTGGTCGGCCTCGCGGCGAGGTACCCGGGGCTGCGGCCGGTGTGTTTCGGGTCGCCATACGAGGCCGCCGCCTGGACGATCATCGGGAACCGGGTCCGGATGACTCAGGCCGCCGCGATCAAGCAACGCATCGCCGAGCAATACGGCGAGCGCCTCTCGGTCGGCGGGGCGCCGCTCGCTGCCTTCCCCGCTCCCAGCGTCCTGCGGACCTTGGACAACATCCCCGGGCTACCCGAGATCAAGTCCGAGCGGCTGCGCGCCATCGCCGACGCGGCGCTCGCCGGTGAACTCGACGCCGCCAGGCTGCGCGCGATGCCGCCCGCCGACGCGCTAGCGCAACTGCGCGGGCTGCCGGGCATCGGCCCGTTCTCCGCCGAGCTCATCCTCATCCGCGGCGCCGGGGCACCCGACATGTTCCCCGCCCATGAGAGCCGACTGCACACCGCCATGGCCGGCGCCTATCATCTCCACGATCCCAGCCCAGAAGAGCTCGCCGAGATCAGCGCCCGGTGGGCGCCGTACCGAAGCTGGGTCGCCTTGCTGCTGCGTGTTCAGCTTCAAAGCGGCAGGTCGTAAAGTTCAACGCGACCGCCAACCCGGGATTCATCCGCTGCGGCCGCTCCGGTTCCAGCCCACCGCACGCCGAAGGCGGTGAACGTCAGTACCGTCATTTACGGCGCCGGAGTCCCGAACATGCCGAAAAGGGCAAGCCACGCGAACAGGCATGCCAGCGAGAAATTGCGCGCCAGTGATTGCGGAAGCCGAAAATAACCTCAGCTAGTGGCATTACTATCCCCTCACCCGCATCCCGCAGGACGCCAACCAGCAGCTCTACGCCTCACCATGCGGCCAGGTCTGACTGGATTTCTGGCACTCAGCGCGGTGATCAGGTATCCCGGTTGCACCTTCTGGAAGATGAATTTGCGGTGCGTCGTGGATTTACCGTCCCACACGGCCCTGAATGTCTGCCATGTCGCGTTCAGGCACCTCCGGAACTACTCCGACACAACCCCAGCGATGGGACATCGCTGGCGGAATAGGCCCAGCAGTGGGACATCGACGGGCCCACGGAAGGGTGAAATGTCCCGTATAAGGCTATTGCGCCACGGAGCACGCCGCAGACCGCAGACCGCAGACCGCAGACCGCAGACCGCAGACCGCAGACCGCAGACCGCAGACCGCAGACCGCAGACCGCAGACCGCAGCAATGATGCCGCTGGTCGCTGCGTCACGGGCGTCACTGCAGACGACCGTGCTTCTTAGTTCTCAAAACCCTCTGTGACCATATAGCGACTTTGTGCAAACCTACAAGCGCTCTGACCTGGTGCGCAACAAATCAGGTAAAACTAGGGCTACTGGGAGGTATTTACAGATAGATGCGCAAACGTTACCGTCTGGTCGCAGGCGGCCACCCGCGGCCGCCACAGACGAGACGAGAGGCACCCCGTACATGGATCGTCGCTCTAGAATCGCCAAAATCGCTCTCATAGCAGCGCTCCCGGCACTCGCACTGTTCACTGGCCTCGCCGCGTCAGCGAGCGCCTCCGCGAGTACCACTCCCACCGCCACGCAACGGGCCGAGGCCGCGGCCACTGCGCGCGCGGCGATCAAGGACATCGCTGTCGGCTTCGACCGCTCCCCCACCCTCAGGGTCACCAGCCACAAGACCAGCGTTAAGGGGCTTTCCCAGGTGGACAGCACCAACTGGTCCGGTTACGCCGACACCGGGAGCAGCTTCAGCAAGGTCGCTGCGAGCTGGACCGAGCCGACGGGAACTTGCAGTGGCGACACCACGTCGCTCGCAGCGTTCTGGGTCGGTATTGACGGCTACAGCAGCTCCACGGTTGAGCAGGACGGCACGCTCATCGAGTGCTACGAAGGCGCCAAGTACTACTACGACTGGTGGGAGCTTTACCCGCTGAACGACGTCCAGGTAGTCAACGATGTCTCGCCTGGTAACAGCATCACCGCCTCGGTCGTCCGCAGTGGCTCCAGCTACACGATGGCCGTTACCGACTCCTCGGACACCGCGGACAGCTTCAGCACCACGCAGACCTACTCCGGTGCCGCTGACAGCAGCGCCGAGTGGATCGCCGAGGCGCCGTGCTGCTCAAGCGGCAGCAACGTCTACCCGCTGACCGACTTCAGCTCGTGGACAGCCAGCAGCAGCAGCGTCACCGAGGGCTCGACGGCCGGCGTCATCTCTTCGTTCACCGATGACGAGATCACAATGATCGACAGCTCCGACAACGTGAAGGCCCAGCCCGGCGCGCTGAACAGCAGCGGCAACGGCTTCTCCGTCACCTGGAAGCGGGCTTCCTGATCTAGCAAGCAACGCGCGCCGCTCCTCAGAACGAGGGGCGGCGCGCACCTATTAGTAACGAAGCGAGCGTGACGTCCTCGGCTACCAGGCTGCCGCGGACCCGCTCCAGGCTCTGCCGCCGGCGCAGTTCCAGTTCCTTGCCTAGTCCGCGGGTCGGGGTGATCGACGCCTGCCCGTCACACCAGCGGAGGAGTAGCCGCAGCGCCGTCTGGTCCGAGCGGTCCAGCGCCACCAGCAGCGTGGCGCCACGTCGCGGATGCTCCGGCCAGCTAACGTCCAGCAGCACGAGCCACGGCTCATCCGGTTGCGGTACGACGGCCCGGACCAAGAGCTCCGGCCAATCCAGCGCGGAAGCCGGCTTCGGGACCGCGATCTTCGCCGTGAGCGACTGGGCGTCGAGGCTGCTGATATGCAGCTTGCGCGCGGTCCACACGAGCACTGCCACGACGGCGACCGAGAGCAGGCTCGCGAGCGTTACCGCGAGTATCACGTTATTGACACTAGACCGACAGTGGCCGCCGCACCAGTTCCCAGGCTCGCAGCGCACAGGCACATCTCTTGACTTAGGTAAGGCTTACCTAATAAAAAAGGAGGCATGGATTTCGACGTACTGCCCGGGCCGCCTCTTGCCGAGCTGGCGCGGACGACGATGGCACGCGCTTTCGCCGCGACCGTCAGCTGGGCGGGAGCGCGGGATACGGTCCCGATCCGGGCCGATCGCGCCGGCCTGCTGGTGCTGCTGCCCCACGGCGGATCACCGCTAGCACGTGACCTTGCCGATGAGCCGGCCATCGTGACTCTCGCCGTCCCAGCGCCGACGCCGTTCAGTTCCCTCCGGATCACCGGCCTGACCCGCCCAGACGCATGGCACGGCGGCGGCTACCCGGTGATACTCAAGTCGCTGGAGTTCACCGGGCCGAACCCGGTGCCGATCACGCCCGGCGACTACGGGGCCGCGGCTCCCGACCCGTTCTGGCGTGAGGCTCCCGCGGTCCTGAATCATCTGGAGCGATGCCACACCACCGAGCTCGTCGCCTGCGTTCAGGCGCACGGTCTCACCGCGGCCGAGTACGTCCTGCCGCGCGGCCTGGACCGATTCGGTCTGGAACTGCTGGTGTTCACCAGCAGCGGCCTGGCATCGGTGCGGCTCGCCTACCCCTACGGCCCGGTGAACTCGCTGAGCGAGGTGCCGGCGTCCATCCGCACCGTCCTGACCTGCCGCTGCGACTAGCGAACCTACGTAAACACCCTTTTGACCATAACGTCGTGACCTGGTGCTCCGAGTCCACCTTGGTCACAACAGCGTGCCCTGGCCGCCGTCATAGACCAGCAGGCCGTCTTCCCGCTGCCGCAGGCCGGGTGACGGCTGATGCTCCTCGATCCGGCCATCGTGCATGAGGTGCCGGACCTCGATGCCCCGGACGACCGACACGAAGTCGGCCACCAAGCGGCGGTGGCACCGCGACCACAGGCTCTCCGAGCACATGACCGCGACCCGCTCTTCCTGAAGGACCAGGTCGATCGCGGCGGCGAACGGCTCGGTGCGCATGTACTCGGCATAGCCGCGGAACATGTCCTCCCGCCACGCCACGTCCGGATTGCCAGCGCTCGGCTTACGAAATCCGCCGAGGCGTTTCTCCCACCGGTACCCGATGCCGGCCTCGGGCAGCCAGCGCTCCAGCTCGGCCCGGGCGAACTGCGGGTTCCGGCGGCTGCCGGGCGCGATCCTGATGTCCACCACGGAGCCGACGCCGGCGCCCGCCAGCAGCGCCACACACTGTTGTGCGGTGTCGGCGCCGTGCCCGAAGGTCAGCAGCATGCCGCGCAGCCTAGTGCGATGTTCATGTACTCGCTACCGGAGTCTCACCGTCGCGAGGGACCATAGGGTCATGAAGATGATGCGCTACGTGATAATCGCGCTCGCCATCCTGCTACCCGTGTCCGCGCTGGCCAGTCCGGCACACGCGGCCACCCTGATCAACCCCGAGTCCACGACCGGAATCGCCGGCTGGTCACAGACGGGCAGCTACCTGGAGAACTCGCTGACCGCTGGCGAGGGAGTGGCGACGGTGGATCCGCCCGGCGGCACCCCCTACGAGCTGTACCGCGGTCTGCTGTCCATCCCGCTCACCCAGTACGCGCAAGGCTGGACACACATCGGCGACCCGGACTCCGCCGACGGCTACATCATCGACGCCTACCAGGCGGCCAGCGGCGGCGATCCGAAGATGTACCTGGTCACCACGCCGTCCGGCTCGACCTATGAGTACACGCACACGCTCGTGTCCGGTGAGCTGTACAACAACTCGTTCGACGCGATCTCGCCGGACACCCAGTGGATGGTCTCCGGTACCTGGGGCACGCAGACCAACCTGCAGATCTTCCCCACCCCATACCTGAACAGCTCGACGGGCACGTCCGGCGGCTCGCTTGACCTGTCCGGCTACATCGACCTGAGCACTCCGGTCAACGACATCCAGGGTTGTGACTTCATCACCGCCACCCAGCTGATCTGCGCCTCCGATGACTCCAGCGACACCATCTTCAGCAACACGTTCCCGCTTATCGAGATCACCCTCGCCGCGCCGCTGAACGGCACGACGGTCACCGGCACGGTTACCGACCTCGGTTCGATACCGCAGAGCAGCGATTGCTCCGGGACGTTCGAGCCGGAAGGGGTCGACTACGACGTCGCCACCGGAGTGCTGCGCGTCGAGATCGTCCAGCCGGGCGTCTGCGAGGTAGCCACCACCGTGTACGAGTACCAAGCGAGTTCCTGACTGTATTTCAATTTAAGCAGCGCTACCGGCGGCTGAGGAGCAGGGCAACCGAGGCCACCACGATGACGCCACCGACGGCGGTGATCCAGGTCAGGCGCTCCCCGAGAAGGAGCGTTCCGAGGCCGACCGCCACCACCGGGTTGACGTAGGCGTAGGTGGACACGATCGATATGGGCAGCCGCCGTAGCGCGATCACGTAACAGGTCAGGGCGAGCAGCGAGCCAGGCCCGATCAGGTACACCAGGGCGAGCAGCGACTCGCCACTTGGGTGGACTGGCTTGATCTCTCCGGTCGCCCCGGCCAGCGCGACGAGCACGGCCCCGCCGGCCAGCATCTCCATCGCGCTGCCCAGCAGCGGGTCTGGTGGTGCGGGCAGCTTGCCCGCCAGTACCGAGCCGATACCCCAGCTCAGGCTCGCGCCGAGCACGACGAGGATGGGCACGACCGTAGCGCCGCCGTGCGGCTGGGCGAGGATCGCGATCCCGGTCAGCCCGAGGACCAGCGCTAGCCAGCCGGCTGGCCGGAGCCGGCGGGAGTTGAGTACCAGGTCGGCCAGCGCCATCCAGAACGGGACGCTGGCCACCAGCAACGCGGCAAGTCCGGCGGGCAGCACCCGCTCCGCGTAGGAGACCCCGCCGTTGCCAAACGCGAGCAGCATCGTCCCCACGACCGCCATCCCAGCCCACTGCGCGCCAGTTGGCCGCCCGGTTGGGTGATCAGTACCGCCCCGCAGCCGAGCGACCGGGTAGAGCAGCGCGCCCGCGGCCAGGTACCGCACGGCCGCCATCGCCAGCGGCGGGATGCTCCGGTCTCCGATCCGGATCGCGATGTAGGTCGAGCCCCAGACCACCCAGACCACGAGCAGCGCCGCCCACGCTCCAGCCGGCCGTTGTTTCACGCTCCCAAGCCTCGCCGCCCGCGCCGCCGGACGCCATTGGCAGAAACGACATTTAGCGGTACTTTCCTGCCTGTGCTGTCATCCGTCACGGTCCTCGCCTACGAGGGCATCTCATCGTTCGGCCTCGGCGTGACCTCGGAGGTCTTCGGGTGCGACCGCAGTGCCGAGGGCCTGCCCCGCTACGACTACGCCGTCGCAGCGCACCGGCCTGGCCTGATCAGCACCGACACCGGGCTGCCGATCCTCGTGGAGCACGGCCTTGACCGGCTGCGTTCGGCCGACCTCGCGATCGTGGTGTGCTGGGACGCCGTCACGACCGCTGCGCCCGAGCCGGTGCTCGACGCGCTGCGCGCGGTGGTGGCGCGGGGCGGGCGGGTTCTCAGCCACTGCAGCGGCGCCTTCGTGCTCGCGGCGGCCGGGCTGCTGGACGGCAGGCGGGCGACCACGCACTGGATGTACGCGGCGCGACTGGCGGCCCGCTATCCGGAGGTGAAGGTCGATCCCGACGTGCTGTACGTCGACGAGGGTCAGGTCATCACGAGCGCCGGGACCGCGGCCGGCATCGATGCCTGCCTGCACGTCCTGCGGCTGGAACACGGCGCCGCGGTGGCCAACGAGGTGGCCCGCCGGATGGTGGTCGCCCCGCACCGCGACGGCGGCCAGGCCCAGTTCGCCGTCCCGATGCCGGCCGATGACGGGGCCGACCTCGCCGCCCTGCACGAGTGGGCGCTGCGCCGGCTCGGCGACGCGATCACGGTCACCAGCATGGCGCGCCAGATGCACATGGCGCCGCGGACATTCGCCCGGTGGTTTGGCGTACGCACCGGGACCACCCCGCACCAGTGGCTCACCAGCCAGCGGCTGATCAAAGCGCAGGAACTACTGGAGCGCACCGATCGCGGAATCGAGCAGATCGCCGCCGAGTGCGGTCTGACCCCGCAGATGCTGCGCCGCCACTTCACCCGACGGCTCGGCATCGGCCCGCAGTCCTACCGCCGCCGTTTCACCCAGCTGGTGGCTATGCCACCAGCGGATTGATCCACTTGACACCATCGAAGCGCGCGAAGTCTGAGTCGTTAGAGCAGACGGTCGCGTCATTCTCGATAGCGATCGCCGCGAGCTGCGCGTCGGTAGTGAGGTTGCTCGCCGTACCGGCCGAGCGCAGGAATCCGAGCGCTAGGTCATGGTGATGCGGACCCGGCACCGCCCGGCATACGTTCGGCTCCGCGAGCCAGCCCTCAACCTGGTCCGCCGCCTCCGCGACAGAGAGTGGCGGCTTGATCAGCCGGGGGTTGGTGCAGATCCGCAGGAACCCGAAGATCGCCGGGTCAGCCAGGCCAACCAACTCGACGGAGTTCACCGCTTCGTCCCACCACGACCGTGCCTTGTCATGCCGCGGGAAAGCATCGATGGTGGCATACAGCAGGAGGTTCACATCGGGGATGATCACTGCTCAGCTCGCCGGATGACGGCCTCGTCCTCAACCTCATCGGCCAGCTTATTGAAACCGGTCAGGTCCAGCCCTGGTGCTAGCACGGCATGGTGGACTCGCACCCGGTAAGGAGCTGACCTCTCCGGCTGGGGCGCGAGCGCCGCCCTGAGCGCGTCATTGACGACTTGTTTCACGGATGCCCTCCTCTGGTGGACCTGATCCTCGATCAGGCGCCACACATCCTCGTCAAGCGTCAAGGTGGTCCGCATACCAAGCATCATAATGCCTTTAATGGAAGGCATCAAGATGCCTTCGCACTAGATGCCGATGGCGCGGAGCAGTGCGGCGAGCGCGCGCAGGTCCGCGTCGGAGAGCGGGTTCAGCGGCTCGGGATCGGCGACTAGCTCGCTCCAGAACGCGGCGCGCAGTCGTTCGCCATCAGCAGTGAGCGTAAGCGCCTTGACCCGGCGGTCGTCCGGGTCCGGGTGGCGCTCGACCAGCCCGCGGTTTTCCATCCTGTCCGCTAGCACGCTGAGGTTGGAGGCGTCGTAGTCCAGCCTGGTCGCCAGCGCGCGCATCGGGACAGGCTCCCCCGGCGTCAGGGCGAGCAGGGCGTTCACCTGGGCGGTCGACAGGCCAGCAGCCGCCGCGTGGGCCACCCAGTTCTGCCGCAGCCGGTCAGCGAGTTCGAGCAGGCCGAGCTTGACCTCGAGCATGGAACGCAGCCGAGCGGTTGGCGGCGGCGGCAGATCGGCGGGCGCGTGCATGAAAACCGAGCGTACCCGGGGTAATGGTGGCCTATATTGGTGGTACACCACCATTAATTACGGGAGGGTCAGCGTCATGACGGATCCACGAGTAGCGGTCACCGTTCCGGTGTCCGCGCAAGAAGCGTTCCGCAGCTACACCGAGCGGGCGGCGGAATGGCTGCCGGAAGAGCACCGGTTCCTGCCAGGCTCGGAAATCGTCGTTATGGAACCTTGGGTGGGCGGGCGATTCTACGAGCAAGGCGCTGACGGCGCGGTAGTCGTCCGGGGCACGATCGTGGAATGGGCACCGCCAGCTCGGCTGGCGGTGACGTGGCGAGTCGGGGCCGGTTGGCGGCCGGTGCCCGACGACGACCACGCCAGCGTCGTCGTTGTCGAGTTCCGGCCGGCCGGGCCCGCCGCGACGGAGGTGTCCGCGACCTACACGCACCTTGACCGGCACGGCGAGATGGCCCCGATGATCCGGGCGGCGATCGGTTCTGGTAACACGCTCGATCGGTACGCGAGTCTCATTCGGTAGGACGGTCCTGCCTGTCGCGCGCGGTGTCGCGGGCCGGCGACTCGGCTTCGGCCGACGCGGCGGGAGTGGTCGCGGGCGCCACGGACGAGGCCGGGACCGGAGAAGGCTCCGGCTCCAGGCCCGCGACGACGCGCCTGGGATAGATCAGGTAGCTGATCCCGGCACCGATGATGCCGCCGACCAGCGGCGCGACGATGAACAGCCACACCTGGTTGAGCGCGGTCCCGCCGAGGATCAGGGCCGGGCCGAGGCTACGCGCCGGGTTGACCGAGGTGCCGTCGATCGCGATGCCGACCAGGTGCACCACGGTGAGCGACAGCCCGATCGTGATGGCGGCGATGGTCAGGGTGCCCACCTTGCTCGTGGCTACCAGCACCACCAGCGTGAACACGGCCGTCAGGATGACCTCGGCGAGGAACGCGCCGCCCCAGCCCACCCGCAGGATGGAGGCGGAACCGTAGCCGTCCGCCCCGAGGCCGATCACGGATCGGCTGTAAAACGGCGACTGGCTGACAACCGCCCACAGCAGCAGCGCGCCCAGGATGCCGCCGACGAACTGGGCGATCCAGTACTCGACCGCCTCGATCAGGTTCAGTCGGCCGGCTACTAGCGCGCCCATCGTGACGGCCGGGTTGACGTGGCAACCCGATATCGGGCCGATCACGACGACCAGCGCCATGAGGATCAGGCCGAACGTCAGCGCCGTGGCGACGATCCCCGCTGCCGTGCTGTAACCGGCAAGACGGAACCCGAAACTGAGCGTCGCGGCGCCTGCACCGAAGAACACGAGCAACGCGGTGCCGATCAATTCGGCTATGAACTTCCGCATCATCTGGCTCACGTGCCTTGCCTTACCCCATATGAACCATGGGTAACCGATCGATTACAAGATTGGCTGAGGGCTGTCTCCCGGTAGGCTTTTGCGCATCATGCTCAGTCACGACCTCATCGACTCCCTGTTCCCGGCCGACCTTGAGTCCGCGGAACACTGGGAGCACCGCTATCCGCCGCGTGATCTGCCACCCGGCGCGGAGATCACGCGCTTTGCGCCCAGCCCGACCGGGTACCTGCACATTGGCGGCGTTTACGTCGCCATGATCGACAAGGACATCTCCCGGCATTCCGGTGGAAAATACCTGGTCAGAATCGAAGACACCGATCAAAACCGGGTTACCGAAGGGGCGGCTGAGCAGTTCGCCGAGGCATTCGCGTACTTCGACATCCGTCCGGATGAGGGCGCGGGGCCCGGCGGCCCGTACGGTCCGTACGAGCAGTCGGCTCGGGAGCGGATCTACCTGACCTTCGTCAGGGAGATGTTGCGCCAGGGTAAGGCGTACCTGTGTTTCGCCACCAAGGAGCAGCTCACCGACATCGCTGCCCGGCAGAAGGCGACGGGCGCACCCCCCGGTTATTACGGGCGGTGGGCGATCTGGCGGGAGGCTCCCGACTCCGACGCCGAAACCGCGCTGGCTGAGGGGCAGCCGTACGTGGTGCGGTTCCGGTCGCCCGGCCAAGCTGGGCAGCGGGTTACCTTCCACGACGAGATCCGCGGCGACGTGACCATGGACGACAACCGTAACGACGTGGTCATCCTCAAATCGACGTCGCCCCGGTTGCCCACGTATCACCTCGCGCACGCGGTGGATGACCACCTGATGCGGATGACGCTGGTGATCCGCGCGGAAGAGTGGCTGTCGTCGGTGCCGCTGCACCATCAGCTGTTCGACGCGCTCGGGTTCCCGAGGCCGCGTTATGCGCATATCGCGCCGCTGATGAAGCAGGACGGGAAGTCCCGGCGGAAGCTATCCAAGCGCCGCGATCCCGAAGCCACCGTGTCGTACTACTTCGCGGAGGGGTTCCCCTCCCCGGCGGTCGAGTACTACTTGCGCGGGCTGGCGAACGGGCGGCTGGCGGAAATGCCGCTTTCCGCGGCGTTGACTACGCCAATCGTGTTGTCTGAGTTCGGCGTCGCGGGGCCGCTGGTGGACCTGGTCAAGCTGGACGATATCAGCGCCGACTACGTCGCGGGATTGTCTGGCGAGGAGATCCTTTCCCGGGTTTCTACCTGGGCGTCGACCTACGACGAGCCTTTGGTCGAGGTGCTGAACGCCGAGCGGGAACTGGCGCTGCGGGCGCTCGACATCGAACGGGTCGGCGTCGAGAACCCGCGCAAGGACCTGCGCAAGTGGTCCGATTTCCGGAAGGTGTACGGGTACTTCTTCCCGGAGATCTTCGACTTGCTGACCGACCCCGCCGATGCCCGGTTTGGGGGGCTACCAGGGGAACTGGTGCGTGCGATCGCCGCTGGGTTCGCTGACAGCTACGTGTCACCCGGGCATGACGTCGACTGGTTCGGGCAGATCAGGGAGTTGACGGCGCGGCTTGGCTTCGCGGCTTCTAATAAGGAGTACAAGGCGGATCCCGAAAAATACCCGGGGTCGTTGAAAGAGGTTTCCCAGGTGATCCGGGTCCTGCTCACCGGCAGCACCCGCTCCCCCGACCTGGCCCAGGTCTCCAGCGCGCTCGGCACCGACGAGGTGCTGCGTCGCGTCCGCGCCGTGCTCGACTGAGGTGTCGGTCCGCGGCGTCCGGGGCGCAATGCGGGAACGTGCCGTAGATGACCAAATGGTCATGATGTGACGTCTGTTCGGGTGCGGGACAGAGGATTACCCTTTCCGCATGGCGCGCGCGTCGGTCAAAGCCGATCAAAATTCCTCGATGGGCGGAGACGAGGCTTCGGACGACGGGGCTACGGGCGGCTCTCGGCGTCGGCGGGTCTGGCTGGCCGCGGCGGTCGTCGTTATGGTCCTGTTGGGGGTGGGGGCGTACACCGGGATTTCTCAGGCGCGGGATCGGGCCTACCAGGCGAGCCTGCGGCCGGTGGGGATCCCGGCGTCGGTGTCCACGGCGCTGGCCAATTACATGCAGCTGGCGACGGTGCCAGGGAAGGCCGCACCGGGATTTACGCTGACTGACCAGTACGGAAAGACCATTGGTCTCAGTGCTTTTCGCGGCAAGGCCGTGGTGCTGGAGTTCATGGATCCGCACTGCACCGACATCTGCCCGATTATCTCGGCCGAGTTCGTGGATGCCTACCGCGATCTCGGACCGGCGGCGCGGGATGTCGTGTTCCTCGCGGTGAACGTGAACCCTTATCACAACAAGGTCACGGACATGGCGGCCTTCTCCGCGGAGCACGGGCTTACCGCGATCCCGTCCTGGCATTTCTTTACCGGGCCGGTCCCGGCGCTCCAGCGCGTGTGGGCGTCATACGACGTCCTGGTTCAGGCCCCCAGTCCGACCGCCGACGTGGTGCATACGTCCACCGCGTATTTCATAGCCCCGGACGGCCGGGAGGTGTTCGAGGCTCAGCCGATGGACGACCACACCGCCAATGGGACGGCATATCTTCCCAGTGGCCAGACCGCCGAGTGGGGCCAGGGAATCGCCTTGGTAGCTCGGCAGATGCTCGGCAGGTTAGGGGAGCTGAGCGGCGAGGCGCCGGCGCGTCGCGGCGCTTTCGCAGGTAGCCTCGGGACATGCGCGTAGTCCTGCGTGACATTGACCCCCACTCTCTCGTCGACGCCTTCGGCCCCGTCCGTTACGCCGCTGCTGTTCAGTACGTGAACCGCAAGGCCGTCGTCCAGATGGTCTGGGTCAACTCTCAGCAGGCCTTGTGCGGGGTGGTCCGCGGCGGCAACGGTGAGTTTTACACCCCCGCTGTGTACTTTAAAAGCTCCGATGACGGTGAGCTCGAGATCGATCGCGACCAGTGCAGCTGTCGCACCAGGCGGCAGTGCGAGCACGCCGCCGCGCTCCTGCTAGCCGGTACCGAATCGAATACCGGCGGAGTGCAGGTTCGGCCTGGTGGGTCGCCCGCCCAGCCAGAACGACGTGGCTGGGATCACACGCTGGAAGCGCTGCTGACCGGGTTGCCCGAGCCGCCGAAGGCGCGCAGCTCGATCGGGCTGGAACTCGCGCTGACCGACAAGATGCGCCTGATGGCCCGCCTGGTCCAGCCCGGCAAGAACGGCGGGTGGATCAACGGCAACCTGAGCTGGTCACGACTCGACGTTATGTACACGCGTGACTACCCGATGGAACAGCTACGGGTGCTGCGGGAGATGCGCGCCCTGTACCGGGCGCGGGCCAGCGAGTCCTCCCACTACTACTCCTATGGCGAAGAGAAGCTCATCGAGCTGTCCGCGTTCGACTCCCGGCAGCTGTGGCCGCTGCTTGACGAGGCGGCCGAAGCGGGCCTCCGGATCGTCTACCCACGCGGGATTGGAAACGGCGACGTTCCTCGTTACGCCAGCGCGGAACTGTGCCTGGACGTGACAAGCGATAGCGACGAACTACGCATCGCCCCGCTGCTGCGGGTCGAGGGCACCGAGGAACGCCTGGTGGCGGTGCAGTTCATCGGGTCCGAGGCGCACGGTGTGGTCTGCGTCCCCGAACATGAGGCAGGCAGCGGGCATGAGAAACTCCGGTTCGCCCTGGCGCCGCTGACCTCCCCCGCTCCGATGGCGCTGCGCAAGATGGCCCTCACCCGGGAGCCGCTCACCGTACCGGGAACGGACGAGGCGACCTTCCGCGACAAGTTCTTCCCGCGACTGCGGCGCACCGCGGCCGTCATCTCCTCCGACGACAGCTTCACCCCGCCGGTGATCTCCGAGCCGAAGCTGGTGCTGCGGGCCAGCTACGGCGACGGCCACGACGTCGATCTGGACTGGGAGTGGCTGTACCAGGTCGGCGACAGCGAGCTGCGCGCATCGATAGAAACACCCGGGAACGACTCTCCTTACCGAGACCTTGCCGCCGAGCAGAAGGTGCTGGAGAGCCTGCCGGTGCGGCCGCGGGACCTGGACCGGCTCGGGGGCCTCGACACCATGCGGTTCACCACCGAACTGATGCCGCTGCTGAATAGCCAGCAGAGCGTCGGCGTCGAGGTGACGGGCACGCCCGCCGACTACCGCGAGGCCTCGGACTCGCTGCGGATCGGCGTGTCGGTGGACGAGGGCGGCTCGACCGACTGGTTTGACCTTGGCGTCTCGATCACCGTCGAGGACCGCGAGGTGCCGTTCACCGACCTGTTCCTGGCGTTGAGCCGCGGAGATGCCCACTTGCTGCTTCCCGACGGAGCGTATTTCTCCCTGGAGAAGCCGGAGCTGCGATCGCTGCGCAAGCTCATCGAGGAGGCCCACGCGCTCACCGACGAGGACGGGCCGCTGACTCTGTCGCCGTTCCAGGCTGGCCTGTGGGACGAACTGGCCGCGCTCGGGGTCGTCACCCGGCAGGCCCGGGCCTGGCAAGAGAAGGTGCAGGGGCTGCTGTCGCTGGACTCGCTGCCCGCGGTGCTCCCCCCGCCGACCTTGAAGGCGACGCTACGGCCGTACCAGCTCGAGGGATTTCAGTGGCTGGCGTTCCTGTGGTCCCGCGGGCTGGGCGGGATCCTCGCCGACGACATGGGACTCGGGAAAACACTCGAGTCGCTGGCGTTGCTGGCCCACGCCCGAGCCGCCAAACCGGACGCTCCGCCGTTCCTGATCATCGCGCCCACCTCCGTGGTGCCGAACTGGGCCGCCGAGGCCGCGCGCTTCACCCCCGATCTGAAGGTCGTCGCGATCTCCGAGACCGGCGCCAAACGAGGCGATTCGATCGCCGAGACGGTAGCGGGCGCCGACTTCGTGGTGACCTCGTACACGCTGTTCCGGCTGGATTTCGACGCGTACGCCAAGCTCAAGTGGAGCGGGCTGCTCCTGGACGAGGCGCAGTACACCAAGAACCACCAGTCGAAGATCTACCAGTGTGTCCGCAAACTCAGCTCGCCGTTCAAGGTGGCGATCACCGGCACGCCGATGGAGAACAACCTGATGGAGCTGTGGGCGCTGCTGTCGGTCACCGCGCCCGGGCTGTTCCCGAGGCCGGACAAGTTCAAGGAGTATTACGCGCAGCCCATCGAGAAGCAGCGCGATCTCGAGTTGCTTGGCCAGCTACGCCGCCGGATCAAGCCGCTGATGAAACGGCGGACCAAGGAACAGGTCGCCGCCGACCTTCCCGACAAGCAGGAGCAGGTGCTGGAGATCGAGCTGCATCCCAAGCACCGGACGGTCTACCAGCGGCACCTGCAGCGCGAGCGGGCGAAGGTGCTCGGCCTGATCGACGACATGAACACCAACCGGTTCACCATCCTGCGGTCGCTGACCAAGCTCCGTCAGCTCGCACTGCACGGAGCGCTCGTCGATCCGGAGAATGACGGGCTGCCCTGCGCCAAGATCGACGCGCTGCTCGAACAGCTCAGCGACGTGGTGGACGGTGGCCACCGGGCGCTCGTGTTCTCCCAGTTCACGTCGTTTCTCGCGATGGTGCGTGACCGGCTCGACGCCGCGGGCATCGACTACTGCTATCTCGACGGCTCCACCAAGGACCGCGGCGACGTGCTGTCGAAGTTCAAGAACGGCGCCGCGCCGGTCTTCCTGATCTCGCTGAAGGCCGGCGGGTTCGGGCTCAACCTGACCGAGGCCGACTACTGCTTCCTGCTCGACCCGTGGTGGAACCCCGCCGCCGAGGCCCAGGCCATCGACCGGGTGCATCGCATCGGCCAGACCCGCAACGTCATGGTGTACCGGCTTATCGCCAAGGACACCATCGAGGAGAAGGTGCTCGCGCTCAACGCCCGCAAGGCCGAGTTGTTCGCCAACGTTATGGACGAGGGGAACGCCTTCGGCGGGTCGCTCACCACGGACGACATTCGGCACCTGTTCGCCTGAGTCGTATACTTCGGTTACAGAAGTAAACGCCACCGGGAAGGGCAGCATTGAGCAGGACGGCGGGGCGGGCGCGCGTGCCCGCGCCTCTCATCCCCACCCGGCTGCCCTCGGGGCGTGGGGCCACCGAGCAACCCAACGCCACCGGTGACGGCGGGGCGCCGCTGACCCCGAAATTCTGGTTGATGGTCGTGCTGACGGGGGTCGCCGCCGGGCTGTTCGGCGATCTGATGATGCTGTTGCTCTTTACCGTCCAGCACGTGGCGTTCCGCTACAGCGCTGGCTCGCTGGAGGCGGCCGTTGAGCGCGCGTCCGACCTGCGACGGCTGGTGTGCCTGCTCGTCGCCGGCGCCTTCGGCGGGGTCGCGTGGTACCTGCTACGGCGGTTCACCGCCGGGAAGCGATCCGACCTGGACGACGTGGTGTGGGGCGACGGACAGCAACTGTCGTTCCGCCGGTCGCTGGGAACCTCGCTGATCTCGGAGATCGTCATCGGGCTGGGCGCCTCGCTCGGCCGGGAGAACGCGCCCAAGCTGATGGGCGGCGCGTCGGCCAGCGTGCTGGCTCAGTGGGCGAAGCTGACGCCGGGGCAGCGCAAGCTGCTGATGGCCTGCGGCGGCGGAGCGGGCCTCGCGGCGGTCTACAACGTGCCGCTCGGCGGTGCGCTGTTCACCGCGGAGATCATGATGGGCGGCGTTATGCTGCCGATCGCGCTGCCGGCGCTGGTCTGCTCCGGTGTCGCGTCGCTGACCGCGTGGATCTACCTGCCGGACCACGCGACGTACCTAGACATCCCGGCGTACCGGTTCTCTTGTGCTTTGCTGGTGTTTTCCCTGATCGCGGGCCCGGTGATCGGGCTCCTCGCATCCGGATATATCCGGCTTATCGGCTGGGTGACGCATTTTCAGGCCCGGGGCTGGGTCTCGATTCCGGTGATGATCGGCACCTTCGGGCTGCTCGGCCTGCTGGGCTTCGCGTACCCGCAGCTGTTCGGCAATGGCAAGGACATGGCGCACGACGCGTTCCTCGGCGTCGGCAGCATCGGGCTGTTCCTCGCCCTATTCGCACTGAAACCCCTGGTCACCGCCGCGTGCCTGGGCAGCGGAGCGGCCGGCGGGCTGTTCACCCCGACCCTGTCGACGGGCGCGGTGCTCGGCGCGGGCGCCGGGCTCGCCTGGTCGCTGCTGTGGCCAGGCTCGCCGGCCGGAGCGTACGCGATCGTGTGCGCGGCGGCGATGATGGGCGCCGCCATGCAGGCGCCGCTGACCGGGCTGGTGCTGATGCTCGAACTCATTCAGGGCGGCTTCCCGCTGCTGGTCCCGATGGTCCTGGCGACAGTGATCGCGACCTTCGTGACCCGCAAGGTCGACGGCTACTCGATCTACAGCGCCCGCCTCCGCCCGCGCGACTCGTTACGGGGCTACTCCACCCCGTGGATGTCCCATCGCTGGGCCTATGCCGCTAGCGATGTCCCATCGCTGGGGTGGTCTAGCGCAGCTCCCAGACGGGGCCCTCGGGGGTGTCCGTCACCTGGACGCCCAGCTTGTCGAGTTCGGCGCGGATCTCGTCGGCGCGGGCCCAGTCGCGCGCCTCACGTACCCGGGTACGGTCGGCGATCAGACCTTCGATGATCTCTAGCTCGCCCACCGCCAGTTCATTGACAGAACGGCGCTGGTCTACCTGCCGGGGATCGAGAGTGTCCAGGCTGAGTCCGAGCAACGCGTCGGCGGCGGCTACCACGACACGCTGTCCACGCGGGGTGATGTCGGACAAGCGCAGCGCGTCCTGCAGCAACGCCAGGATCTTCGGGGTCGCCAGGTCGTTGGAGATCGCCTCGTCGAGGTCCGCGATCAGACTGGCTGCCACCGGGTCATCGCCGACCTCCGCGAGCGCGAGTGCCAGCCGGTCCGCGACGGGCAGCGGGCGCAGCGGCTCGATCCTGGTGGCCAGCCGACGGAGCGTCGCCTGGGCGGCGTCCATCCCGTGGCTGGTGAAGTCGAGTTGGCTGCGGTAGTGCCCGCCGAGCAGGAACAGCCGGAAGGCCAGCGGGTGATACCCGTCCTTCGTCAGGTCGGCCAGCACCGGAGCGCCCCCCGCGGACTTGGCCATCTTCTCCGAGTTGAGCTGCAGGAACTCGTTGTGCAGCCAGTACCGCACCCACGGCTCGCCGTCGCCGAGGTAGGCCTCGGACTGGGCGATCTCGTTGACGTGGTGCAGTTCCCGGTGGTCGATGCCGCCGGTGTGGATGTCGAAGTGGTCGCCCAGCAGCTCTATCGACATCACCGAGCATTCGAGATGCCAGCCCGGTGCGCCCCAGCCCCACGGGGAGTTCCAGCGCATGACCCGGCGTTTGCCGTCCTCTTCGGCTCGCCAGAGGGCGAAGTCGGACGGGTTGCGCTTGCCCTCAACCTGCTCGACCCGGCCGGTCTCCCGCTGTCCCGCGAGGTCCAGCAGCGCGAGGGTCCCGTACCCCGGGGACTTGGAGGTGTCGAAGTACAGCCCGGACGGGATCTGGTACGTGAATCCCTTGTCCTCCAGCCGCTTGGCGAAGTCGACCATCTGCTCCACGTAGGCGCTGGCTCGCGGATTCTCGTCGGCGGGAGCGACATTCAGCGCGGCGATGTCGTCGAAGAACACCTGCGTGTAGAACGCGGCGATCTCCTCGACGGAGCGAAGCTCGCGCGCGGCGGCGACCTCCAGCTTGTCCTCGCCGGTGTCACTGTCAGCGACCGCATGGCCGACATCGGTGACGTTCACCACGTGCCGGTACGGCAGGTCCTTCCAGCGCAGTGCCCGCTTGAGCGTGTCGGCGAAGACATAGGGTCGCATGTTGCCCAGGTGCGGGTAGGAGTACACCGTCATCCCGCAGCTGTAAATGCCGGTTACGGTGGCGGACGGGACAAAGTCCTCGATCCGGCGCCCCAGCGAGTTGAACAGCCGCAGGTTTGTCATGCCCACATGATATTGACTCTCGGCTCCGCCATGCGGCGTCGCTGGTTGGCGCGGCATGCTGCGCCGAAAATGGACCTCAGCCGGGCGCACGGCAGCGGACCGTACCTGGTGGGTGCTGCACTACCCAGAAAAGAAGATGGGTAGTGCAGCACTAACCATGATCAATCCGTCAGCGCCACCAGGCCGTTGGCGCTCGTGCGGTCGAGGGGCGGACGCTCGGTTAGCTCGTTCAAGTGCTCGTCTAGCCGCAGGCCCGCGTCGGTGGCGACGGCGTGCAGGTAGATGTCCGGCCCGCGCAGCGCCCAGAGCCCGGTGGCTTCGTGCTCGGGTAGCTGGCTGGTCTGGATCGGGACCCGCGTGGCCAGCGCGCGCAGCACGACCGAGCTCATCTTGGCCAGGTCGCGCAACGGCTGGTGCCGGTTCTGCCGGGAGCCGAGATCCACCTGCGCCATGCCGTCGAGACCGACCTCGGCGAGCACGTCGATGAGCAGGGCGATCTCGACGCCGTACCCGGTGATGAACGGGATGCGGCGAAACAGCTCGCGGCGGGCCGCGAACTCCCCGGCCAGTGGCTGCACGAACCCGGCCAGCTCGGGATAGAACAGGTTCAGCAGCGGCTTGGCCATCAGCTCGGTAACCCGGCCGCCACCGTCGACGACGGATTTCTCCCCCGAGGTAAACGGCCGCCGGTAGGCCGCCTTGCAGAACGCGATGCCCGGGTCCGCGAGCAGCGGGCCGAGCGTGCCATAGACGAATTGCTCCTCGAAGTCCGTGGTATCTGAATCGGCGAACATAACAATGTCACCCCATGCCACGGAAAGGCTGCGCCACATCGCGTCGCCTTTGCCCTGCGCGGGCCCATACGCGGGCAGCAGTTCGTTCTCCGAGTAGACCTCGGCGCCATGTTCTCTGGCGACTCGGGCGGTTCCGTCAGGAGAATCCGCGTCGACAACCACCACCTGATCAGGCAGTCCGGTCCGTGCGCGGACCGCAGCCACCTTATCGAGAATACCACCTATTGTTCCAGCCACGTTTCTAGCCGGGAAAATAAGTGTTACGGTCGGGCGCCTTGCACCCGGTGCCGTAATAGCACGGAAAGCGTCGTGATGAAACGAGCGCCGCTCGAACCATTCCCAGACAGTCATGCTCATGTAACGCCATTCACCTCCGTCTAGTTTCCCGACACGAGTAACGGAGATAAGAACTTTAACCACGAATTATTGACAATTAGTTAAATAGTGTTTCGGCCCAGTAAATCCGAACTGGCGGGGCGCGCTCGCCCCTCTTGCGCTGGGGCGCCCCTCTTGCCCCGCCATCGATGGCCCATCGAGGGCGCCCCAGCGCCAGTAATGACCCATCGACGGCCCTGTAGAAGTTCGCCGGGGGCCGCGCCGCGGCCCGGCCGCGGGCCGGCCCGCGGCCGGGCCGCGGCGCGGCCGCGCCAGGCTGGCGGTGCCCGCTACCGGTTAACCGCCGCGTCGGGCGGGAATAGCACAACGACACTGCTGTTACGACAATGACGGGGATTTCTACTACTTACGACAGCCTGGCATGCCTCGACTTCCTTTTCGTACCCGGCCGGCGGAGCAGCTCACTCTGGTGCGCCGCAACGCCCAGCCGGTGGCGGCGTACATCGCGCGGCTCACGCTCACCGCGGTTTTCGCGTACCTGCTCGCGCTCTACCTGACGCCGCACGAGTACCGTCCGGTGCTCGCACCGCTGACCGCGCTCCTGGTGGTTCAGGCCACCCTGTTCGAAACCGTGAACAGCGCACTGCGCCGGGTGGCGGCGGTGACGGCCGGCGTGCTGGTCGCGGTCGGGCTGGCCGCCTGGGTCGGCTTCTCCTGGTGGCTGCTCGGGCTGCTGATCGCCGGCACGCTGCTGCTCGGCTCGCTGCTGCGGCTCGGCGGCGAGGCACTCGAGGTGCCGGTCAGCGCCATGCTGATCTTCGCAACGGACACGCACGCCGCCGCCTCGGACCGGGTCATCGAGACGCTGATCGGGGCGGGCGCCGGGCTGCTCGCCGGCCTGCTGTTCGCTCCGCTGAAGGTGGAGCCCGCCCGGGACGCGGTTGGCGACCTGGCCGGTGAGATGGCGGGCCTGCTGGACCAGATGTCCGCCGACCTGACCGAGGTACCGGACAACTCCAAGGTCAGCGCCTGGCTCGACCGGGCGGCCAAGCTCCGCGGCGACATCGAGAAGGTCGACGACTCACTCCGCGAGGCCGAGGAGAGCGTCCGGCTCAACCCGCGCACCCTGGTCCTCCCGGCAGCGGAGGTCTCGCTGCGCACCGGAGTGGAGACCCTGGAGCACGCGGCGCTCACCATCCGGGTGCTGGCCCGCTCGGTGACCGACAGCTCGCGGGTGGACAACGACGCCTCACCCGTCCGCGACCAGGAAACCAGGGCGCAGCTCGCCGCGCTCCTGCACCGGCTGGCCCAGGCGGTACGCGCCTACGCCAGGCTGCTCCAGACGCTTCCGGCCGGGAACGAGCCGCTGGAGGCCAACCTGCATAACCAGCTTGACGAGGCGCACCGGCTGCAGGACCGGCTGGCCGAGATGCTGCGACCGGACTCAGAGAACAGCGAGTGGCCGTTGCGTGGCGAACTCCTGGCCCACGTCGACCGGCTGCGCACCGAGTTGCGAGTGGACCCGACGGTTTCCCAGCCCCGGATACCGCGCCGCACCGCACTCGGCATGCGGCGCCGCGACCCGCAGTCCCCCGACCGGTCCAGCCTCATCCGCCGCGTCGCACCGCGGGTGGCCGACAAAACCCGCCCAAAGCGCCGCAGCCGAAGCGCGTCGATGTCACATTGACCGTGCTCTATGCCGGTCGATGTCACATCGACATCCCCGCCTACGGCCGCAACTCGTCCCACAGGGCGCGGTAGGCGCGGGCAGCTTGGGTGCGGGGGGCGAACTCGGTGACCGGGGCGCGGCGGACCGACATCTGCTCGATCACCGACAGCGCCGGGATGACCGTGGGCGATACCTCGCTGCGATTGGTCGCCATGATCTCGCGATGCAAGGTCTTGCGCCGGTCGGCCATCGAGAAGAACGCCCGGATCTCCGGCCGGTGGCCGTCAAGACCCGCGGCGAACTCGATGAGCTGGTCGAGGGTTCGCACCGACAGCGTGGTCGGGATCAGCGGCACGATCAGCGTGTCCGCCGCGTGCAGCACGTTCTCGCTGACCAGCGAGACCGAAGGCGGGCAGTCGAGGAAGATCACGTCGTATTCGTCGGCGAACGGCTCAAGCAGCCGGGCGATCTGCCTGGTCGGCTTCTTCTGGTCGTCGAGGAGCAGGT
>CAVUOU010000011.1:0-34481 GCA_963743085.1 uncultured Actinomycetota bacterium | reverse complement strand
ATCGGCGTGCTCGCGAGCTGGCTGACGGTGTGGTTAAGGCCGTTGTAGAAGGTGTTCTCGAACGTGCTAGCGAGCGTCGACGTCACGCTGGAAAGGTCCGCGACGCTGGTGTAGCCGTACTGGGCCGGGAGTGGACCGGAACACGCGTTGCCGTACCACGGGGTCTGCTGCCCGTTGATCGTCACCTCGCCCGCCACAGCGGATTCCCCAGCCGACCAGCCGAAGCCCTGCTGGTCCAGCCCGGACGGGCAGGTCGCCTGCCACGGTGAGCCAAACTGCGTGTACGCCAGCCCCGAGGTCGTATCGGTCAGCTGGGTCGTCGGGGTCACCGACGCGCTGGGGGAGGGCGACGCCGGGGCCGTGGTGTGATGCGCCGCCGGAGACTTGGTGCTCAGCGCGACCGGCTTGGACGGCTGCTTGCCGAACTGCATCAGCGCCAGGACCAGCACCACCAGGACCACCGCGGTACCCGCGGCCAGCGCGGCCATCAGCCAGCGACGCTTGACCCGTCGCTGCTGCTGCGCCCGCGCGTACCCGGTGAAGTCGTCGGGGGAGAAGATCCGGGTCGATTCCCCTGGCGGGTGGAACCCGCCGGGAATGTCCAGTTCGGTCGCAGGCGGCATGTCCACTGCGGTCTGCTCGGCCGCGGACACCGGCGGGATGTCGGTCGAGGTCGCCGGGGGCAGGTCCGTCGAGGTCGCGGGCGGGAGGTCGAACGAGGTCGCGGGGGCTGGGCCAGCGTTGGCGGGGCCGCCGATGGCTCGGCGGGCGGTGGCTGGGCGGGCGGTGGCTGGGCGGGTGGCGGTGGTCGGCGGGGAGACAGCCGTGCCCTTCGACCCGGCCGGCGCGTCGTGGGACTGCGTGTACTCTGTCCACACTGACCCGTCCCACCAACGGAGTAGGCCGGGAACCCCGTAGGGATCGGGGTACCAGCCAGACGGGGGCATGTCCATGAGCACGAGCCTAGACGGCGTTGAGCCAGGTGGACCACGTCAAGTGCGTGTGTTACCAGTTTGTTGGTGAGTTGTCCGTCACCACTGGGGCACCTCCAGTGAACCTGTCAAGCTCGACGCCCTCCACCAGCTGAGCTGGGAAGGGGTCGCTCGCGCAGCGCCGCCCCAGCTCGCCGTACGGGAGTTCCCGCTGGCTGCCGGCCAGGACCAGGTTGGCGATCCGCCTCCCCTTCAGCACGCCGGCTTCCGCTATCACGCAGCAATTTTTGTATGCCGAACGGAGAGTCGCGATCTGCCCGCGCACGTGCTTCAGCGGCGGTCCGTCGGCCACATTCACGGCGTACACCCCGCCGGGACGCAGGGCTCTGGCCGTTGCGGCCACGTATTCGGCGGTGGTCAGGTGCACTGGCGTCCGCGGGCCGTCATACACGTCGCTGATCACCAGGTCATAGCTGCCCGGCCGCACCGATTCGAGAATCTCGCGGGCGTCGCCCGCGCGCACCCTGACCCGGCCGTACCTGGCGGCCGGCATCGGCAGGTGCTCGCGGACCAGCGCGGTGAGCGTGGCGTCCGCCTCGGCGACCAGCTGGCTCGACCGCGGCCTGGTCACCGCGATATAGCGGGGGAGCGTCATGGCGCCGCCTCCGAGGTGCAGCGCCCGTACCGGCTGCCCCTCAGGGAACGCCAGATCGATCAGGTGCCCGATCCGGCGGACGTATTCGAACTCCAGGTACTCGGGGTCGTCTAGGTCCACATAAGACTGGGGCGTGTCGTTCACGTAGAGCATCCAGGACCCCGGCCGGGATTGGTCCGGTACGAACTCCGCCAGCCCTGAGTCGGTGTGCTCATGTACCGCGTGCCGTAGCGCCACGCTTGGGAGTTTACCGAGGTCCAGCCAGGAGGTAGCGCTCTCGCTCGACTGGAGTGACTGTCTTCCCCACTGGTGGCTGCCGGAACGACGATGCTAGGCGTAGCCCAGCAGGCGGGAGATAGCCCTTATTCTCCTGGCGGTTCTGGGGGGCGCCGTGCTGCTGAGCGGCCTTTCGCCGTTCCGCCCGGTTAACGTCGTCACCGGAAGCGCCGACCTTATTTTGGCCATTGGATCTTTCCTGCTCAAGAAGTTCACAAGGCAGAGCACCGGGCGACTGGTCGAGAGGGCGGGCCAGGCGGAGGACGCGCAGCCGGGGAACGGCCCCTCCTAGGGGTGCCAATACAATGAGCGGCATGGCGGAAAACATGGAAGTATCCGCTGGCGGAATCATCCTGGCCGAAGCGGACGGCGCGCTGCACCTGGCGCTGTTGCAGCGCAGAGACGGCGGGTGGGTGCTTCCAAAGGGCCATCAGGAACCACGAGACGCGGACCTGCGCGCCACCGCCTTCCGGGAAATCCAGGAAGAACTCGGTCTGGATCCCGAGGTAATCGACGTGGAACGTGAACTGGACGCATACACATCCACCGATACATTCGGCGCGCTGACCGTCCAGAAGATAAATCAGTTCTTCATGATGCGGCTTCGCGGCAGGGATGCTCCACTTCCGCCGTTGCTAGCCGACGACGATCACGAGGACGCGCAATGGTGGAGTACTTCCAGGGAGTTGCCTCCCATGCATTACCCGCACCAACGTGCAATCCTCTGCGCGGCCGTTGAGCCGATGCTCGGATTCCCGCTGCGGTTCGCTCCCGAAAGATAGCCGTGCCCGGCATCAGGTGAGCTGCGGCATGATCTCGTCCGCGATCCATTCCATCGATTCCGGCAGGTGCTCAGCCGCGACGGGCAGCCACATGGTGCAGGTGGTAAGCCCCGCCTCGGCGAGCCGCCTAAGGTCATCGGCGACGCTCGCCGCGCTGGGAGCAGCACCGCCCAGTGGCCGTCCGGGTGGCGGTACCGCCGCGGGGATTCCGGGCGGTGTCAGGAACTGCGCCGAAGCCAGCGTCAGCCGGCCGGCATCGGCTGAATCGCCAGCGAGTTCGTCCAGGCGATGTCGCACATCGCTGACGTCCGTGGCGTCGACGCCGGTCCCGTACCAGCCGTCGCCGAGCCGCAACGCGCGGCGCAGGGCGGCGTCACTGTGGCCGCCGACCCACACCGGCGGCCCGCCGGGGGTCACCGGAGGCACCCCCAGGTGCACGCCGCGCAATGTAGTGAACGGTCCATCGAAGTCAGCGGGTCGGTGCGCCCATAGCGCCTTGGCCGCCGCGAGGTGATCGTCGGTGCGCGCACCGCGTTCCTTGGCCGGGACACCGACGGCGGCGAACTCATCGGGATTCCAGCCGATGCCGACGCCTAGGATCAGACGGCCTCCGGAGATCACGTCCAAGGTGGCCGCCTGGTTGGCGAGCACCAGCGCCGGATAGTAGGGCACGACGAGCACTGACGTCAGCAGCCGCAGGCGAGCCGTCGCGCCCGCGACGGCGGACAGCAGCACGAACGGGTCGGTGTCGAGGCCGAAACCGCTGTCCAGCAGCCGGTTGCCAACCGCGACGTGATCGAAGCCCAATTCCTCCGCCCGGGCCGCGGCCCGGAGCGCGGCAGTTCCATCGTCAAGCGACCAGCGCGGCTGGAGGGAGACACCGAGGCGAAGCTGGGACATTGGTTGCGCCCTTCGGTAACGGTCGGCTGGCGTGTGCCCGAAATGCTAACTAAGTCCGCTGCTCGTCACCCCAGCGATGGGCCATTGGTGGCGCAATAGCACCATCGATGGGTCATCGACGGGTCTGTAGAAGGTCCGGATGGGTCTGTAGAAGGTCCGGTTGGGGACGCAGAAGACACGGACGGGGACACAGAAGGTCCGTTGGGGCCCCGGCGGTCGGGGCTGGCGTCGCATGGGTATTTAGGATTCTTGGGAGCGGTGCTTAACAGTCCGGAGGTGGGCGAGATGGCGAAAAACGTAGCCGAAGGCTTGTGGGAGATGCTGGCGGCGGCGGGGGTGCGCCGATGCTACGGGATCGTGGGCGACGCGCTTAACCCGGTGATTGACGCACTGCGGCGCAACGGCTCGGTGGATTTCATCCACGTGCGCCATGAGGAGTACGGCGTGTTCGCCGCCGTCGCGGAGGCGCGGCTAAACGGATAGGAGAAAGACAATGACCGAAAATACGGTCGCGGTGCTAGGAATCGGCATTATGGGGTCGGCGATGGCCCGCAGGCTGGTCGGTGCCGGAATCCGCACCACCGTGTGGGACCGGTCGCCGCAGGCGACAGCGCCGCTCACCGAAGCGGGCGCGCTGGCGGCTCCGTCGGCCCGGGAGGCTGTCCGCGACGCCAGCGTGGTGATCACCATGCTGCCGACCGCGGCGGTCGTGGACTCGGTGGTCCTCAACGGCGGTGTGGTGGAGGGGTTCACCGAGGGCGCGGTCTGGGTGCAGATGGGCACGATCGGCGTTGAAGCCACGATCGAGGCCGGCGCCCGGCTGGCCAAGATCCGGCCCGATGTGCTGTTCGTGGATGCCCCCGTGTCCGGCAGCAAGGGGCCCGCCGAGACCGGCCAGCTGCTCATCCTCGCGTCCGGTCCCGACGCCGCGCGGACGATCACCGAACCGGCGTTCGCGGCGATCGGCCGCAAGACCCTGTGGCTGGGTGCGGCCGGCGCAGGGGAGCCGGATGAAATTGGTCGTCAACAGCTACATGTCCACCCTGATCGAGGGCGTGGCCGAAGCGCTGGAGCTGGCCAGCCGTCTGAAGATCGACGTGACCGACCTGGCCGCGGCCATCGAGGGTGGCCCGCTGGACGCGCCGATCGCCGACGCGAAGCTGCACAAGATGGAAAGCGGTGACTTCGCGCCGGAGTTCCCGCTGGAATGGGCGCTGAAGGACGTGGACCTGGCGATCACGGCGGCCGGCGATGACCGGCTGCCGCTGCTGGAGTCGCTGTCGCGGCAGTGGCACGCGGCCGTCGAGGCTGGTCACGGCCGCGAGGATGTCAGCGCCGCGCGGTTGGCCCTGGGCGGGAACAGCGGTCGCTAGGCGCTGTTCACCGTCGGCGCGTGCATTGACCCGAGGTTCTCGCCGGCGGCGTTGTACCGCGTCACCGAGGTGACCGGGGAGGTCGTCAGGAAGCCGATCTCCAGCCGCCCGTCTACGTCGACGGGGGTCGCCCGTACCGTCTTGCCGTTGGCCAGGCGGGCGACGACCGAGTGCACGCTGGATCCCACGGCGAGGGCGACGGCGTACGTGGTCACGTTGTCGAGGGTCAAGCCGGGGATGCTCACCACCCTGAAGTCCGGTGGGGTGATCGTGATCGGCAGGCATATGGGTTGGTTCGTCGCTACTTTGCCGATTTGCCACGAGGTCGAGTAGCACTCGCCGTAACCGCCGACCGAGGCGGTCAGGGTCATGTCGCCGTCGTGGGCCAGCGTGCGCGTGACGCCCTCGCCCGAGCTGACGTCGAGGTTCTGCCACCCGCTTTTCGCTGCGTACAGTGCCCGGGGCAGCACGTAGCTGCGGGATACGCCGGACTGGGTGACCGCGGTGAGCGTCACCGTGGCCTTATCGGGGAAGGCGAAACCGGTCAGCCGGAACGTCCGCCCGCACTCGGTCAGCGGCACGAGCGCCAGCGGCACCCGCACCGACCCGAACCCGATCTGCGTCACGTCCGCCGGCACCTGGATAAACACATAGGAGAAACCCTGTCCGCTGGTGAAGACCGAGGGCGCGCCGACCGGTGTCAGGGCGGTGTCGGGGCGAGGCGACAGCACGTCCACGTCCTGGTTGTTCAGCGTGACGCCGGGCAAGCATGAGTGACCGTCGTCCGCCGCGTTCACCACCTGCAGCCGCCACGCCTGGCCGTTGACAGTGCCCTGGACGAAGACATTGCTGGCAGCGGCACCGAAGGGGCGGGTGACGTTGCCGAAGCTGATGATCGGCTGAGCGTTCGCGGTGACGGGCGACGAGGGGCCAGCGGGCGTGAGCGGATGCGTCGTAGGCGAAGCCACCACCACGGCCACCGAAGCGACGGCGGCGAGCGTGACGGCGGCGGCCCCGGCACGCCGTCGTCGCGTCCGCCGTCCCCGGCGGGTGATCCGGTCCAGCGGAACTGGCGAGGGTTCAAGACCGCCGAGAGCCTCATTAAGCTGCCTGCGAAGGTCATCCATGGGATCCGCCGTCCGTCGTTATGATCGTGCGAAGTTTGGCGATCCCGCGAGCTGCCTGGCTCCGTACGGTGCCCGGCGAGCAGCCGAGGGCGGCGGCGGTCTGGGCGTCGGACAGGTCCGCCCAGTACCTGAGCAGTATCACGGCGCGTTGCCGCGGCGGCAGTTCGCGCAGCGCCGCGAGCAGCTCGGTGCGGTCATCGGACCGCTCGGTGTGGTCCGGGACCGGGGTGTCGGGCAGGTCGCCAGGCTGCTCGGCGACGCGGCGGTGGCGGAAACGGCTTTTGCTGGCGTTGATCAGGATGCGGTACACGTAGGCGTCGGGATCGGCGGCGCGGCGCACCCGCCACCATGAGGCGTACGCCTGAGCGAGCGTCGTCTGCGCGAGATCCTCGGCGAGCCAGCGGTCACCGGTCAGGCCGTAGGCCAGCCGCACTAGGTCAGGCCAATGCGCCGTGGCGAACTCCTCGAAGTCCGCCACGGCGCTTGCGCTGACGATGTCCGGTGCCCCGGACATTACGATGTCGCCGTCCACATCACCTAAGAGCACGGTAGGGCTCAGGAACGCTGCTCGGAACCCGCGGCTGTTTTGTCCGCCAGACCCGGTCGCCGAGCAGCGACAGCCCAGCGGGCAGCAGCACGCCGCGGACCAGGGTCGCGTCGATCAGGATCGCGGCGGACATCACCACGCCGAACACCTTGAACTCGAAGATCGACAGCGTGGCGAAGATCGAGAACACCGCCACCATGATCACCGCGGCGCTGGTCACCACGCCCGCGCTGCCGCTGATCCCGGCGGTGATCGCCTCCTGCGCGGTCTCGCCGCGGCGGCGCAGCTCGTGGATGCGGCTCAGCACGAAGACGTGATAGTCCATCGACAGGCCGAACAGCAGCGCGAACATGAACAGCGGCATCCACGGCGTGATACCGCCGAAGGGGGTGAACCCGAGCAGCCCCTGCAGATGGCCGTCCTGGAAGATCCAGGTCATGATCCCGAACGCGGCGCCGACGGACAGCAGGTTGAGCGCGATCGACAGCGCCGGGACGGCAACCGAGCGGAACATCACCATCAGCAGCAGGAACGCCAGCCCGAGCACGAACACGAACACATAGGGAGTCCTGGATGACAGCAGCGCTTCGAGGTCGTGGTTTCCCGCCGTCTCGCCGGTCACCGCGTAGCCGACACTCGGCACCTTCCCGAACGTCGCTGGCAAGATGTCGTCGCGAAGCGTGCTCAGCGCGTTGTCGGAGGCCGTGTTCGTGCCGCTGCCGACCAGTGGAACCGAGACGACGAGGACCGTGCCGTTGCCGAGCAGTTCGGTGCTGATGGGGTTGTCAATGCTCCCGCGGCCCGCGTAGCTCTCCAGCTCACGGACCGCGGTGGCGACCGACGGGCTGGTGAGGTCCGAGCCGGTGACGACGACCTCGGCTGGCTGCGAGCCGCCGGGGAAGGCCGCCTGGATTGCGTCTAGCGTCCTGACGACGGGCACGTTGTCCGGCAGGTCATGGATGCCGGAATCCTGCAGCGTGAGGTTGAGCGCGGGCGCGGCGAGCACGCCGAGTGCGACCACGGCCATGCCGCCAGTGACGAGCGGGTGACGGACCACCACGCGGACTACTGCATGCCATAGCCGCGACTCACGTGCCCGGGCGCGGCGACGGCCGAGGAACGGCACCCTGGCCCGGTCCGTCCAGGAACCCAGCATAGCCAGAATGCCTGGCAGGAAGGTCAGAGAGCCGAGCACCGCGATGCCCACGACCACGATCGTCCCGGCGGCGATGCCCTCGAAAACGCTGATCCCGGTGAGGAACAGTCCGGCGAGGGACACCATCACGGTCAGCCCCGAAACGACGATCGCGCGGCCAGACGTCCGGGCGGCGGTCCGGACCGCGGTGGCGGTCGGGTGGCCGTTGCCGCGTTCCTCGCGGACCCGGCGCAGGTAGAACAGCGAGTAGTCGATGCCAACGGCCATGCCGACCAGGAGCACGATCGAGGAGGTGAGGGAGCCGACCGGCAGCCACCTGCCCAAGATCGACAACATCGAGATCGCTGATATCACCGCGCTCCCGGCCAGCAGTAGCGGGATGCCGGCGGCGATCAGCGCACCGAAGACGCAGATGAGCAGGATCAGCGTGATCGGCAGCGAGGTGATCTCCGCCTTGCGGAAGTCGTTGCTGCTCGCCGAGCCTTCGGCGCGGTCTAGGCTCGCGCCGCCGGCTTCGGCGATGGTGAGGTGCGGGTACTGGCGCTGGACGGCGGCGACCGCGTTGAGCGCGCCGACCACGGCCTGGTCGTCGTTGTTCGGGTTGCCCGAGACGTTAAAGCTGACCAGGGCGGAGTGCCCCTTGATGAGCGGTGAGCTGACATCGGTCGCGGACTGCGGGACACGGTGCAGGGCGGTGACGACCGCGGTGATCGCCGGGGTGAACTGCGGACCCGAGCCCTGGATCAGCACGCTCTCGGAGTCGGGCTGCTGGACGTCGGGGCGGTTGAGCACCCGGTCGGCCTGCCCGGACTGGCCGGGGTTGTAGGCCTGGACCGAGGTTGTGTTGAAGTGCTGGCCAATGACGACGGCGGCGACCACCAGCAGCAGCCAGCCGAAGACCGCGGTTTTCTTATGCCGGGCCGACCAGCCGGCAACGGCTTCCACAAAGGGAGTTCTCATGCGCCAAGCGTCCTGGTTAAGGCGGGGCCCGATCGATGGTGTGAACCGACGGATCGGCCGTGGGGTTAACCCCACCAGGAAGCGGTGGGCGGGCTGTATGGGATAAGCCGCTTGCGCGCCATAGGGTCGCTGATGTGTTCCTTCTTCGTGATCTCGTATCGGCCAGGACCTGGCTGGCGACCGCCAGCGTGCTGGCCGGGTTCGTGACGGGCCTGGTGTCCTTCTGTGTAGTCGTCTCCGCGCTGGCGACCGGGCTCTCGACGGTCTGGCTGGCCGGGGCCGGCGTGCCGCTTCTGGGCTGCCTGCTCTGGTTCAACAGGGGCTTCGCGGCCGCCGAGCGGGCCCGCCTTAGCCTCATGCTCGACGCTCACCTACCCGGGTGGCCGGAGCAGGCTCGGGCCGGCTTCGTGTGGGGGATCGTGCCGCGCTGGCGGACCATCACCAACCGGGCCGCCTGGAGCGAGCTCGGCTACTCGCTGCTCCGGTTCCCGCTGGGCGTGGCCGGGTTCGGCGTGATCATCGCGTCCTGGGCGCTCGGGCTGGCCATGGTCACCGCGCCGTTGTACTACCGATCACTGCCCCGCGGGGGCGTGGTGATCGGGTCGCACGTGATCACCGGCACGCCGGCGATGACCGGGGTCGCCGTGGTCGGCGCGCTGCTGCTGCTGGCGGCGCCGCAGATTACCCGGGGTTTCGCCGCCGCCGATGTGGCCATCGCCTCGCGGCTGCTCGGACCCCGCGGCGACCTGTCCGCCCGGGTGGAGGAGCTGGAGCGGACCAGGGAACGGGTGCTGGACGCGGGCGAGGTGGAACGGCGCCGGATCGAGCGGGATCTGCACGACGGCGCGCAGCAGCGGCTGGTCGCACTGGCCATGGAGCTGGGCCGGGCCAAGGCGAAGTTCGCCGACGACATCGACGCGGCCAGGCTTCTGGTGGACCAGGCGCACTCCGAGGCCAAGGAGGCGCTCACCGAGCTGCGCGGCCTGGTCCGCGGCGTGCACCCGCCGGTTCTCACCGAACGCGGTCTCGACGCCGCGCTGTCCGGGCTGGCGGCGCGGTGCCCGGTCCCGGTCAGCGTGCACGTCGATGTCCCGGTCAGGCCCAAGCCCGCGGTCGAGGCCATCGCCTACTTCGTGGTCGCCGAGGCGCTGACCAACGTCGCCAAGCACTCCCGCGCGTCAGCGGTGAAGATCTGGGTCGAGGGGCACGGCTACCCAGGCACGATGACCGTGATGGTCAGCGACGACGGGATCGGCAGTGCGGATGCCTCCGGCGCGGGCCTGACCGGGCTCGCCGACCGGGTGGCCGCTGTCGACGGCCGGTTCACCGTCGAGTCGCCGAGCGGGGGCCCGACGATCATCGCCGCGGAGCTGCCATGCGGGTGATAGTCGCCGAGGACTCGGTGCTGCTGCGCCAGGGGCTGGTGCTGCTGCTCACCGAGGCCGGGCACGAAGTGGTGGCCTGCGCGGACGCGGAGGAATTGCTGCGCGCGATGGCAGCCGATCAGCCGGACGTCGCGGTCGTCGACGTGCGGATGCCGCCGACCTTCACCGACGAGGGCCTGCGCGCCGCCCTGATCGTACGGGAACGCTGGCCTGACGTAGGCGTGCTGGTGCTGTCCCAGTGGGTGGAAGAACGTTACGCCACCGAACTGATCGCGGGCCGCCCGACCGGGGTCGGGTACCTGCTCAAGGACCGGGTGGCCGACGTCTCTGACTTCCTTGAAGCGCTGTCCCGGGTAGCCGCTGGCGGCAGCGCGCTCGACCCCGAGGTCGTGGCCCAGCTACTGGCCCGTTCCGGGTCGCCGCTTGAGGTGCTGACCCGGCGCGAGCGCGAGGTGCTGGCGCTGATGGCCGAGGGCCGGACCAACTCCGCCATCGCCAGCACGCTCGTGGTCGGCCCCGGCGCGGTCGAGAAACACATCGCCAACATCTTCAGCAAGCTCGGCCTGGCGCCCGGAGACCGGGATCACCGCCGCGTCCTCGCCGTGCTCCGATACCTGGAAACGGGGTAACTCTCGATGAAAATGACACCTGGGCGGGCGGCGACGCTCGCGATCTGCGTGCCGGTCTCGCTCGCGCTGATCGGCTGGACCGCGTTCGGCGCGGTGGCGGCCGTCGGCACCGGCAAGTACACGTTCAGCACGCCGCTGAACATCTCCGGCGGGAAGCTGAGCGCGAACGTCGACAACGGCGACGTGACCCTGGTGCCGGGGCAGAAAGCCATGCTGGCGGGCACGGTGACCTACAGCCTGGTCCGCCCGGCCCTGACGGTCAGCAAGTCCGGCGTGTCTTACCGGTGCGAAATCCCGACCGGGAACTGCGGGGTGAATGCGACGCTGACCGTCCCGTCACCGGCGGACTCGATCGTGCTGTCCTCCTCAGGTGGGGACCTCGCTGTCACCGCTGGGATCACCAGTAACCTCACGCTCAACAGCGATGGCGGGGACATCACCGCCAGCGGGCTCACCGGGACTACGGATCTCCTCTCCGGGGGCGGCGACATCGGCGCGTCCGGTGTCACCGCCTCCGACGTGACGGCGCGCTCGTCCGGTGGGGACATCACGCTGACGTTCACCAAGATCCCGCGCGACGTCCAGATCAACTCCGGCGGCGGTGATGTCTCGATCGTGGTGCCGACTGGCAGCTACGTGTTCAACGCGACCTCCGACGGCGGCGACGTCAGCACCCCGACAAGCGACCCCGGCGCGCGCGACGTCATCACCATCAACTCCGACGGCGGCGACATCACCGCGTCGGAAAGCTAGACCGCGGCGAAGGCGTCCTCCAGGATGCCGAGGCCCTCGTCGAGCAGGTCCTCGCCGATGACCAGCGGCGGCAGGAACCGCAACACGTTGCCGAACGTTCCGCAGGTCAGCGTGATGAGGCCAGCGGCGTGGCACCGCGCGGACACCGCGGCGGTGGTGGCGGGGTCCGGCTCCAGGGTGCCCGGCCGGGTCAGCTCGATGGCGAGCATCGCGCCGCGGCCGCGGACATCGGCGATCACCGGATAGTCGGAGGCCAGCTTGTTCAGCCGGGGGAGCATGATGTCACCGATCCGCCGCGCACGGCCCACCAGGTCCGAGGAGTCCATCACCTCGAACGCGCCGAGCGCGGCGGCGCAGGCCACCGGGTTGCCGCCGTAGGTGCCGCCGAGGCCGCCCGCGTGCACGGCGTCCATCACGGCGGCCCGGCCGGTGACCGCCGCCAGCGGCAGCCCGTCGGCTATTCCCTTGGCCGTGGTGATCAGGTCGGGTACGACGCCCTCGTGGTCGCAGACGAACCAGTCGCCGGTCCGGCAGAAGCCGGTCTGGATCTCGTCCGCGATCAGCAGAATGCCATGCGAAGCGCAGAAGTCCGCCAGCCCGGCCAGGAAACCGGGAGGCGGCACGATGAAGCCGCCCTCACCCTGGATCGGCTCGATGATCACCGCGGCCACGTTGGACTCGCCGACCTGGGTGTGGATCAGCGACTTGATCGTGTCCAGAGCATCGGAAGCACAGGCCGCCGGACCGCCGGGCCAGCGCAGCGGGTAAGCCATCGGCACCCGGTAGATCTCCCCGGCGAATGGCCCGAAGCCCTGCTTGTAGGGCATGTTCTTGGCGGTCAGCGCCATCGTCAGGTTGGTACGGCCGTGGTAGGCGTGGTCGAACGCCACGACCGCGGACCGCCCGGTGGCGTGCCGCGCGATCTTGATCGCGTTCTCCACCGCCTCGGCGCCCGAGCTGAACAGCGCCGAACGCTTCTCGTGGTCTCCGGGAGTGCGCCGGGCGAGCTCCTCGCAAACGGCGATATATCCCTCATAGGGGGTGACCATGAAGCAGGTGTGGGTGAACGAGGCCACCTGCTCCGACACCCGGGAGACCACCGGCGGTGCCGCGTTGCCCACGCCGGTGACCGCGATGCCGGAACCGAAGTCGATCAGCGAGTTCCCATCCACGTCGACCAGCACGCCGCCCCCGGCCGCCGCCGCGAACACCGGCATGATGGACGAGACGCCCCGCGCGACCGCTCCGCTCCGGCGGGCGGCCAGTTCGCGGGAGACCGGACCAGGGATCTCGGTGACAAGGCGGCGCTGCTGCGGCAGGTCAGGCCCACCGGGGACATACGTGTTCATGCCAAGAACGATATACCGGACAGCCCGGCTTGTCGGCATCAGCACTATGGTGGTGACCCGACACAGAAGGGTGGTACGAGCGATGCCCGAAGACGAGACGCGGAGTGGCCTGTTCGGCGGCGTCTTCGCACGTGGCGGCGGTGTGGCCGACGACACCGCGTGGTTGCGAGCGCTCCTGGACACTGAGGCCGGGCTCGCCCGGGCGCTGGAGCGCGCCGGGCTGGCGCCCGCGGGCTCAGGCGACGCCGTCACCGCAGTCGCGAAAGCGGAGAATTTCGACATCGGCGAGCTGGGTCAGCTGTCCGGGCTGACCGGGAATCCGGTGCCGGGGCTGGCCCGGGCGCTCGCCCGCAAGGTCGGCACCCCCGCTTCCCGCGCGGTGCACCGCGGCGCGACCAGCCAGGACATTATGGATACCGCGATGATGCTGCTGGCCAGGAGGGCGATCGACGCGATCCAGACCGATCTGCGCACCGCCGCCGACGCGGCCGCCCGCCTCGCGGATACCCACCGGGACGCGCTGATGATCGGCCGCACGCTCCTCCAGCAGGCCGTCCCCGTCACCTTCGGCCTGGTCGCCGCGGGCTGGCTGGATGGGCTCGACGACGCGCGCGCCGGGCTGGCGACGGTCCGGGAGGGCCGCCTCGCCGCGCAGTTCGGCGGCGCCGCCGGGACACTCGCCTCGCTGGGCGCTGAGGGACCGAGGGTCGCGCGGCTGCTGGCGGCCGAGCTCGGGCTGGGGCCAGCCACCCTGCCGTGGCACACGCAACGGCTGAGAGTAATTGACGTCGTTATGGTCATGGCTAGGACTACGGCGGTGCTGGGCAAGATCGCGCGCGATGTGACGCTGCTGGCGCAGACCGAGGTCGGCGAGCTGTCCGAGGGCGGCGGCGGCGGCGAGCAGTCGGCCGCCGGGGCGCCCCGGCGCGGCGGGTCGTCGGCGATGCCGAACAAGCGCAATCCCGTCGCCGCGATCGCCATCCTCGGCTGCACCAGGCAGGTTCCCGGGCTGGCGGCGACCGTGCTGGCCAGCGCTGAGCAGGAGGAACAGCGCGCGGCGGGCGCCTGGCACGCCGAGTGGCTGCCGTTCGCTCAGATCCTCACGCTGACCGGGTCGGCCGCCGCCTGGAGCGCCGAACTGCTGCCCGGCCTGTCGCCGGATACCGGGCGGATGGCCGCGAACCTGGGCGCCACCGAAGGTCTGCCGCTGGCCGAGCACGTGACCGCGGTGCTGGCGGGCGTGCTCGGCGGTCCGGAGGCGCACGACCTGGTGGCCGAGGCGGCCGAGCGCGCGGTCGCGTCCGGGCTGCCGCTGCGCGACGTGCTGCTCGGGGTGCCTGAGCTGGAAAGAAAGCTGGACCGGGCGGGTATCACGGCCGCGCAGATCGAGTCCGCGCTCGACCCGACGGGCTACCTGGGGGCGACGCAGCCGTTCATCGACGCGGCGCTGGCGGCGCACGATCAAGAGGGGGCAGCGCACCAAGGAGGGAATGGCAATGGATGACGCGGGCATGCGGGTCCGCCGTGAGGTGCTGGGGGACGCCCACGTCGACCGGGCGGTGGCGAACACGACCGAGTTCACCGCGCCGTTCCAGGAGCTGATCACCCGGTATGCCTGGGGCGACATCTGGACCAGGGACGGGCTGAGCCGGGCCGAGCGATCCATCGTCACGCTGACCGTGCTCGCCGCGTTGCACCACTGGAACGAGCTTGGGATGCACGTGAAAGCCGCGGTGCGCAACGGGCTGACGAGGGAGCAGATTCAGGAGGTGCTGCTGCAAGTGTCGGTGTACGCGGGGGTGCCGGTGGGCAATCAGGCCTTTGCGATCGCCCAGCGGGCGCTTGACGAGCTGGCTCTGTCGCCTGAGGATGGCGAATAGCGTCCGGTCTGCGAACAGCTGTACTCATGCCGGTCGGATTCGCGGTATGGTCAGGCTATGGCGGAAATTGTCCCTCTCGCGGAATCGATCGGGCGGGCCATCAATGACGGGGACACCGTCGCGATGGAGGGGTTCACCCACCTGATCCCGCACGCCGCTGGTCACGAGGTGATTCGGCAGCGCAAGCGCGACCTGACGCTGGTCCGGATGACGCCCGACCTGATCTACGACCAGCTCATCGGGGCGGGCTGCGCGCGCAAGCTGATCTTCTCGTGGGGAGGCAACCCCGGGGTGGGGTCGCTGCACAGGTTCCGCGACGCGGTAGAGCACGACTGGCCGGTTCCGCTTGAGATTGAGGAGCACTCGCACGCCGGCATGGCGAACCGCTACGTCGCCGGAGCGTCGGGGCTGCCGTTCGCGGTGCTGCGCGGCTACAACGGGACCGGGCTCATCGAGGAGACGGACACCATCAAGACGGTGAGCTGCCCGTTCACCGGCGAGCGGCTGACCGCGGTCCGCGCGATCAACCCGGACGTGGCCGTCATCCACGCGCAGCGCGCCGACCGCGACGGGAACGTGCAGTTCTGGGGCATCGTCGGGGTGCAGAAGGAAGCGGTACTCGCCGCCCGGCGATCCGTGGTCACCGTGGAAGAGGTCGTGGACACGCTAGACCCGCGCCCCGGTGCCGTCGTGCTGCCCGCCTGGGCCGTCACCTACATTTCCCAGGTCCATAACGGCGCTCACCCATCGTACGCGCAGGATTACTCCGTCCGGGACAACGACTACTACCAGGCCTGGGACGAGATCAGCCGGGACCGGGAGGCGTTCGGCCGGTGGGTTAAGGAAGAGGTGCTGAGCGCGTGACCTATTCACCGGACGAGATGATGACGGTCACCGCCGCCCGGGCGCTGCGCGATGGGATGACCTGCTTCGTCGGCATCGGTCTGCCGAGCGCGGCCTCGAACCTGGCCCGCGCCACGCACGCGCCGAACCTGGTGCTCATCTACGAGTCGGGGACGATCGGCGCGAAGCCGGACCGGCTCCCGCTGTCCATCGGTGACGGCATCCTGGCCGAGACCGCGGACGCGGTGGTCAGCGTGCCGGAGATCTTCAACTACTGGCTGCAGCCCGGGCGGATCGACGTCGGCTTCCTGGGGGCCGCGCAGATCGATAAATTCGGAAATATCAACACAACAGTGGTCGGAGGGGATTATCGTAGTCCAAAAGTCCGCCTCCCCGGGGCCGGCGGCGCGCCCGAAATCGCCGCGTCCTGCCAAGAGGTGATCGTGATCGTCCGGCAGAACCCGCGGGCCTTCGTGGACAAGGTCGACTTCGTCACCTCGGTCGGCTACGGCGCGGGCCCGGGCGACCGGGAGCGGCTCGGGCTGACCGGCGCGGGGCCGAAGCGGATCATCACCGACCTCGGGGTGCTAGAGCCAGACCCCCGCTCACTAGAGTTCATCATGACGGGCCTGTATCCAGGCGTGACTCCCGAGACGGCGCGGGAGAAGACCGGCTGGGACCTGAAATTCGCCCCGACGCCGCAGGTGGTCGATCCACCAACCGCCGCCGAGCTTGACGCGTTGCGCCGTTTTAAGGGAGGGACCGTATGACCACGGACGTGACCTCTAGGTCCGGACTCGTGCTGCCGACCTATAGCAAGCCGCCCGAGGGCAATCACCCGCCGCTGGACTTCTCCGGGTACCGGTCCACCGCGCTCAGGCATCCGAAGAGGCCGCTGGTGCTGCTGCCGCAGCGGCTCACCGAGGTCACCGGCCCGCTGCTGGGAGCCGACCTGATCACCGCCAGCGACGCGGACCTCACCGCCCAGCACGACGGCGAGCCGATCGGGCAGCGGATCATCGTCAGCGGCCGGGTGCTCGACTCCGGCGGCAGGCCGGTACCGGACACGCTGCTCGAGATCTGGCAGACGAACGCGGCGGGCCGCTACCGGCACTCCCGCGAGCACCATCCCGCGCCGCTGGACCCGAACTTCGATGGCATCGGCCGGTGCATCACCGACTCGGCGGGGCGGTACCGGTTCGTCACGATCCAGCCGGGGGCCTACCCGTGGGGCAACCACTACAACGCCTGGCGGCCAGCGCACATCCACTTCTCGCTGTTCGGCCGGGCGTTCACTCAGCGGCTGGTCACGCAGATGTACTTCCAGGGCGATCCGCTGCTGCCGCTGGACCCGATCTACAACTCGGTGCCCGACGAGAAGGCCCGCGAGCTGATGGTCGCGCAGTTCTCCATCGACGACACCCAGCCGGAGTGGGCGCTGGCCTATAACTGGGACATCGTGCTGCGCGGCCGGGACGCCACCCTCTTCGAGGAGCCGCACGAATGAGCGCTTACGTGACCCCGTCGCAGACGGTCGGTCCCTATTTCGCCATGCGGCTGCCGTGGCCCGACGGCCCCTACGTGGTGTCGCCGGACGAGCCGGGCGCGATCACGATCTACGGCCGGATGTATGACGGCGTCGGCAACGTCATACCTGACGGGCTGGTGGAGACCTGGCAGGCCGACCCGGACGGCCGGTTCGCGCACCCGGACGACCCTCGCGGTCCGGTGCCCAGCGGGTACCACGAGTTCCGCGCCTTCGGCCGCTGCGAGACCGCGCCCGACGGCTCGTTCAAGATCGTCACCCTTAAGCCGGGCCCGCTGCCGGCCCTCGATGGGGGAACCGAGGCGCCGCACCTGGACGTGTCGGTGTTCGCCCGCGGCATGCTGGACCGCTGCGTGACCCGGCTGTACTTCCCCGACGAGGAAGCGGCCAACGCCGCGGACCCGGCGCTGGCCACGGTGCCCGCTGACCGCCGTTCCACCCTGATCGCCGAGGCGGTGGAGGACGGCCAGTTCCGCTGGGACATCCACCTGCAGGGCGATCAGGAGACCGTCTTCTTCGATGTCTGAGGCTTCACTGGAAGGCCCAGCGGACGCACCGGTCCTGGTGCTGGCGAACCCGCTGGGCACGACATCCGCGATCTGGGACGCCTGCGTCCCGGCGCTGCTCCGGCGCTTCCGGCTGCTGCGTTTCGAGCTTCCCGGGCACGGCGGTCGCGATTCTCGGCGCGGCCCTTACACGCTGGCCCAGCTCGGCACCGAGGTGCTCGGCCTGCTCAACGAGGCGGGCGTCGCCCAGGCCGGGTTCGCCGGGGTGTCGATCGGCGGGATGACCGGGCTGTGGCTCGCGGCGCACGCACCCGAGCGGATCAGCTCGCTGGCGGTCGTGTGCACCGCGATCGAGCCGGTTCCATCGCCGCAGGCGTGGCGGGACCGATCCGCGCTGGTGCGCGCTTCCGGGATGGACGCCATCGCCGACATGATCGTGCCGCGCTGGTTCACTCCCGGCTTCATCCAGCGTTCGCCCGATCGGGTGGCGGCGGTGCTCGACATGCTGAAGTCCTGCGACCCGGAAGGGTACGCGGGCTGCGGCGACGCGATCGCCTCGATGGACCTGCTGCCCGCGCTGAGCTCGGTGCGCGCACCGACGCTGGTCGTCTCCGGCGCCGAGGACCCGGCCGCCCCGCCATCGCACGGCGCCCGCACCGCCCGCGCCATCCCCGGCGCCCGCTTCACCGTCATCCGCGGCACCTCGCATCTGGCCGTCTACGAAACCCCAGGTCCCGTAACCGCCGCCCTCCTCTCACACTTCACCGCCACCCTCCCCGCCTCCTGACCCAGCCCCCCCGCCAGCCCCCGCCAGCCCCCTCCAGCCCCCTCCAGCCCCCTCCAGCCCCCCGCCAACCCCCGCTCCTGACCCCACCTATGGGCCATCGCTGGCGGCATAGCCCCACCGATGGGCCATCGATAGCGCGCTGAGCTGGGCCGTTGCCGGTCGGCCAAAAAAGTGATATCACTTTTTTAGCGGCACCCTACAGGGGCGGGCGCCAATGCGTCACAGGAGAGAGCAGATGCAGACCTCATACGGCAACGACGCGATAATCATCACGACCACGGAGAACATCCGGGACGCCACGGTGGTGCGGACGGTCGGCCAGGTGTTTGGGCTCACGGTACGGTCGCGCAGCCTCGGCGGCAACATCACCGCCTTCCTTAAGGGCCTCGTCGGTGGCGAGATCAAGTCTTACGTCACCCTCAGCGAGGACTCCCGGCGGCAGGCCATCGACCGCATGGTGCGGAACGCCGCCGCGATGGAGGCGAACGCGGTAACGATGATGCGCTTTGACTCCACCGAACTGGGACGGGGCGTGAGCGAGATCGTGGCCTACGGCACCGCCCAGGTCATCGACCGCCATCCCGCTCCCGCGGGCCAGTGAGGAGCCGGTCATGGTCACGATCGTGATCATCGTGGTGGTCGTCGTAGGGATCATCGCCGCGCTGTTTGGCTGGGACCGGTATCGCGGTCCGCGCAAGCGGGCGCCTGGCGAGGACGATCCGTTCCGGCCGACCGACGAAGTGTTCATCGACCCGGAGAGCGGCCGTCGGACTCGCGTCTGGTACGACCAGGCTTCCGGCCGCCGTGACTACCGTTCCGAGTGATCTCAGGACCGGCCGATGACGGGCTCGGCGAAGCGAAGCTGACCGGACGTCTTGGCCTGGAGGAAGTCGTAGTCGCAGCCCTCAGGCGCCTGCGTGACGTGCAGCCGGTGCAGGACGGGCCAGCCGCGCAGCTCAGGCGGCTCGGGCAGCACCGGCTCGCGGCCAGCCAAGTCGGCATCGGCGTCGAGCGTTCCCGCGTCCGAGTCCAGCGTGACGATGTTGCCGTCGCGGAGCAGGGACAGCGGACCGCCGACGGCGCTTTCCGGCGCGACGTGGAGCACGACGGTGCCGAAGGCGGTGCCGCTCATCCGGCAGTCGGTGATCCGCAGCATGTCGGTGACACCCTCGGCGAGCAGCCTGGCCGGGATCGGGATGTTCCCCCACTCCGGCATGCCGGCCCCGACGGGCCCGCAGCCGGCCAGCACCAGCACCGAGTCCGGCGTGACCTCCAGATCCGGGTCATCGATCCGGTGCCGCATCTCCTGGTAGGAGTGGAACACCACCGCTGGACCGCTATGGCGCAGCAAGCGGGGTGACGCGGCGGCCGCCTTGATCACCGCGCCGTCCGGCGCCAGACCGCCCCGGACGGCCATGAACGCGGGCAGCGTGGTGACGGGATCGGCGGGCGACCGGACCGGCCACGGCCGGTCTTCACCGGCGAGCGCGGCGCGGACGGCCGGTACTCCGCCGGCCTCGGCCAGGTCGGACATGAGCCCGGTGCCGATCGGCTCGATGTCCACGATCACCGGCACGCTGGCGCTGACCGAGGCGAACTCCTCCAGCGGGAGCGTGATGCCGCGCCGCCCGGCCACCGCGCACAGGTGGATCAGGGCGTTGGTCGAACCGCCGATGGCGGCCAGTACCGTCATGGCGGCGGCGAACCCGTCCGGTGTCAGCCGGCGCGACGGGCGCTGGTCCGCCGTCACCATGGCCACGATCTGGCGCCCGGCTTCCTCGGCCAGGACCCGCTGCGCCGGATCGCCGGTGGCCAGGACCGCGGATCCGGGTACAGTCATGCCCAGCGTCTCGGCCATGATCGCCATCGTGGACGCGGTGCCCATCGTGTTGCAGGCACCGAGACCCTGGCCCAGGCAGGTTTCCAGCTCCGCCCACCCGCGATCGGACAATGTCCCGGCCCGGTGCTCGTCGTAGAACCGCCACAGCGCCGTACCGCTTCCCACCGAAGATCCGCGGAACATAACGGGGGTGCGGAATCCTCCGGTCACGATCAGCGCCGGGATGTCAGCGGACGCCAGTGCCATGAGGTACGCGGGGACCGTCTTGTCACAGTTGCCGAGCGCCACGATGCCGTCCAGCGGCTGGGACCTGATCGTCTCCTCGACCTCGATCGCCAGCAGATTGCGGTAGAGCATGGCGGTCGGCTTCATCAGGTCTTCGGACAGCGACATGACCGGGAAGTCCAGCGGCAGTCCGCCCGCCGCCGTCACGCCGCGCCGGACCGCGCGCCAGATTCCTCGGGACGACGCCGATACGAACCGGGCATAACCGCTATGTCCCGAATGCCCCATAAAGTCGAACAACTGTCCGTAGAATCTGCTGCTATGGCAGCAGATTCTACGGACAGTTCGAGCAATCGGCCGGCGACGGCGTTGGGCGCGAGTACCTCGAATGCCCATAACTGGTGCCATCCGGGATAGAACAGACGCGATCGCGCGACACGCCGGAAGGTCAACTTGATACCAGACGGGCCCATCCCCCCACCGATGGGTCATCGGTGGCCTGCGGGGCGGTGCGGATTTCAGGCTGCGCAGATGTGGGCTTCCCTTGCAGTTCATCGGGTGCGAGAATAAAAGAAGTAGCACGGCAGGCCCGTGATGGAAAAGTATTGAGCCTTGCGAGGCAAAAGGTAGGTAGTGGGGCATGAGCGTAGAAATTGCACCCGTGGACTGCCTATTCTGTCAGGCCACAAGATCTATTCCGGATGATCTTGAATGGCATGACAGGCCTTTAATGCATGTCCCCGGCGTCGGCGCAGTGATCCCCGGCCTTGGCGCCTTCGTTCCCGGCTACGTCCTGGTTTTTCCGGAACAGCACATAGAGTCGACACTGCGCATTCCCGACGAAGTCGGACCCGCGTTCGGTGACCTGCTCAGCCGGACCATCCGGGCTGTGACGGAGGTCTTCGGCCCGGCTACGGTCTTTGAGCACGGCAGCTGTTCGAAGCGTAACGTCAGACGGTCCGCTTGCTTGGACCATGCTCACACTCATGTCATGCCAGGTGTGTACGGTTTGTCCAGCGCCATGCGGGAGTTCTTCCGTCGGCCCGTCGAGCAGCTGGAGCGAGCTTTCGGAACTGACGCAGGCTATCTGCTGCTTGATGAGCCACCCTACGGGCCGCAATACGGGGCAGACCCAGGGATATCACAGTACCTGCGGAGGTGTATCGCTGCGAAACTAGGTGTACCTGACGAATGGGACTATCTGCTGTTCCCGCGACTGAACAACGTAACAGAGACGGTCAAAGCCCTTTCCGGGCGGCTCGCCGAGGCGCAGTTCACCGAACATGGTGTTACGTAATGATTACGCGAGAACCTTTCGCCAGACGGCTACGTACCGGATTGGAGAAACTACAGGTCAAGAGATGCCGGGCGCGACGCGCCTGTACAAGCGACAGCCGTTCGGCGTGGCTAGCCGCCGCTCGACAAGATCGGGGTTCTGATGACTGAAGTGATATCCGAAGTTCCTGACCAGCGAGTCTTCTGGGATCGTTGGCACGAGAGCCATACGACCGCCGGTAAGGGCAGCCATGGCGATGACGCGCTGCGGATATTCATCGATCGTCTTCCCGATGGCGAGCGGCTCCGGGTTCTTGAGCTCGGCTGCGGTCAGGGCAAGCAAGCCATTGACCTAGCTCGTTCTGGTTACCGCGTGAGTGCCTTTGACCGATCTCCTGTCGCTATCACTGCGGCCCGGCATAACGCAGAGAGTGCCGGTGTTTCTGTGGACTTCGTGGAACACGATATGACTCGGAATCTGCCGTACAAGGCGCAGGCCTTTTCCGGTGCTTTCTCGCATCTATCCTTGCATTATTTTGATGACTTGAAGACAAGAGAGATATTCAGTGAGCTGGCGAGGGTGCTCGAGCCGGGGGACTCTTGTTCTTTACCGCACGGTCGGTTCGTGACCCATTCTACGGTCAGGGGGACTGGCTAGGACGGGATTTGTACTGTCATGAAGGTCATGTGCGGAGATTTTTCGATAAAGAATATATCTCGAAAGACTTGATTGATTGGAACGTGCATTTCGCCGAGTACTATAAGATCGACGGTGATCGTAAAGCGAATCCCGGGATCTATATTCGCGTTCTCGCTACTCGGCCATCAGAATAAAGAAGCTCGCAGAGCAAGCCTATTGCGTCTGCCCGCGTTTCGAAGACTGCTGTAGCATGATATTGGAGCCACGGGCGGCGGTTGTCGGCTCTCCCCATGTAAACAACACATGGTATTTTCCAGAGATAGGCATAAGTCATCTCACATATGCAGCCGATATAGCTTCGCCCGGGCGTGGAGATGTCCATCAGTACTGCATGGCAAGATCGCAGCACTGAGAGATCGTGTTCAACTATTGTCCGATATCGTCCACTTTCATCCACGTTTGTCTCGCCGGTTGCCTCAAGAGGATCATCCTCCGCTGTGGGGTCGACCATCGAAAGCCCGGCGCTAGCCAGCTCGGCCGCGACAACTGACGTGAGTTCCGACCTGGCCGCGTAGCCCTCGCCGTCGATAGCACGTGCGAAATAAATACGTGGATAGGGAATTTCCCTGGCTTGCTCGACAAGTCGATTGCTCGTTTTTCTCATGCCGGGTCTATGCATCCACTCGGCCTTCCGATTGTGCTCGATGGCGAGTGCCTGGATTGTATCCGCGCCGCGCCGCTTGTGTCGATGCCTTAGTGCATACAGATACATTGGACCGTGATGTTATTGTTAGGCGCGTGGTGCGTGAGAGTGTCCCCCCTGGGTAGTGGATCAGTAAGCTTCATGCAACCGAGAGGATAGATAGTCGAGAGGATAGTCTTGTGGCGGGGCTCATCGGCGTGATCTCAGGATTGTGCACAATAATTGTCGCGCTTCTGGCAGTATACGCATGGATTAGAAATCATTCACTGATCGTGCGCATCCACGACCCTGTCAAACCGGTAGAGAGCGGGAATCTCTCGGTACAAGACATACTCGGGGCCATGCATCGAATTGCGGAAGATGCTCGCCAATACAACGCTGGGCAGATAGTCGCTATTAACAGGGGAGGGGCTATAGTTGGCGGCTGGCTCGCTAAGAGATTGGGGCTTAAGGCGCCGATTATCTTCGTGGTGAACTCTGATGAGCCACCGGAACGGCGTGTAATACCACAGATGAACAGCGAGTTCCGGCTCACCGGAAAGGTCTATCTCGTTGATGATGCTCAGCGTAAAGGTGAGCACATGCGGGAGTCGGTTAAGTACATCCGGTCCAATTATCCCAACGTGGAGATACGAACGGCAGTCGTGCTGCAGATGGACGTACCGCACACGGGGCCGGAGGTTGTCACCTTTAAGGCGAGCCCCTGCGACTTCAGGGGTTTTTTCACTTCGAACGCACGGGTGGCCCTGCCCTGGGATAAAAGCTCGGACTGACGATCTTCGACGCCGGGTCGTTGTAAAGGATGCCTTGACGAGGGTTCGTGTCAAGGATAGCTTTACATGCATGGACCGCGTGGATGTCGAGGGCCTGGCTGACCAGGTGCGCGACGGCGCGCGGCTGCTCGCGGACGCCGCGCAAGGCACTGATGGCGTGGGGGCCGACCTCACCTTGGTGCGCCTCGCGGCCGACCTGAATGGGCTGGCCGCCGCGACGTTGCGAGCGAGCGTCGAGCGGGCGCGCGCCGCGGGACGTACCTGGCAGGAGATCGGGGACGTGCTCGGCGTGACGCGGCAGGCGGCGTTCCAGCGGTTCGGCAACCCGATAGACCCGAGAACGGGAGTACCCATGAACGCGAGCACGCGGCCAAGGGCGGCCGAGCACGCGACCCAGGTCATTATCGACTGGTTCGCGGGCGACTACACCGCCATGTCGGCGGACTTCAACGAGGAAGTGGCGGGCAAGGCATCGGCCGAGCTCATGGCGGCCGCCCTGGCCCGGATCACCGGGATGGTCGGCGCCTACGAGGGGATGGGCGAGCCGGTCGTCCGTCAGTGGGGCGACATCACCGTCGTCGATATCCCGCTGCGTTTCGAGGCGGGGGAGTTGATCGGCCGGGTCAGTTACGACAAGGACGGGAAGATCGCGGGCGTCCGCGCACTCACCCCGAACGCACCCGGGGCGGCGTGACCATGGAGATCGCAGAGCTCTCAGTCGGCGCGCTGCTCGTACTCGTGATGATCGGCGTGTCGATCCGCGGCTGGCTGACGCTTCCGTCCGACGCCCGGGTCCCGGTGCATTACGGCGTCGGGAATTACAACAACTTCGTGTCGAAGACCGCCGGGCTAGTTCTCTGGCCGGTGGGGGGCGCCTTCGTCTACGGCATGTTCTGCGGCATCTTCGTGGGTCTCGTGCACCCGCATCACGGGGGCGCGGGAAGTGCGCTGATTATCATGCCCATCTTGCTCGCCGTCCTCATCGCCACTCAGGTAGGGGCGATCCGGGTAGCGAACAGGGGAGCGGGGTCCGGGATGGGCCTGCGATAATTGGGGCATGCCGCTACCTTCCACTGAAGACGTCCAGGCTGCCGCCGAGCGGATCGCGCCATACCTCCGGCGAACGCCGGTGCTGCGGGCCACCGTCGACGGCCGACCGGTCACCTTCAAGCTTGAGAACCTGCAAGTGTGCGGCGTGTTCAAGATCCGCGGCGCGCTCAACGCGCTGCTGACCGCCCGTCCGGAGCGGGTGGTGACCGCGTCCGGCGGGAATCACGGGTTCGGGGTCGCGTCGGCCGCGTCGTGGCTAGGTATTCCCGCGACGGTGTTCGTGCCGGAGTCCGTTCCCGAGATCAAGGCGAGGCGGATCACCGAGACAGGAGCCCGCGTCGTTATGGCCGGGGAAAAATACGCCGATTCCGAGGCGGCGGCCCGCGAGTTCGCCGCGACGGAGGGCGCCTACTACCTGCACGCGTACGACGACCCGGCGGTGGTCGAGGGGCAGGCGACGCTGGGGCTCGAGATCGCCGTCGATGTGCCGGACTGCGATGTGGTGGCGGTCCCGGTCGGCGGCGGCGGGCTGTTCGCGGGTGTGTCAGCCGGGTCAGTGCCGGCCAGGCCTGGTCGCCGGGTGATCGGCGTGGAGCCCGAGGCGTGCGCGTCACTGCACGCGGCGGCGGAGGCGGGCAAGCCCGTCGACACGCCGGTTGACTACTCGACGGTGGCGGCGTCGTCGCTCGGTGCGAGCCGGGTGGGCGAACTGGCCGTCGAGGCGTACCGCGAGCTGGACGGGGGACTGGCGCTCGTCGGCGACGGCGCGATCATCGAGGCGCGGGACCGGCTGTGGGAAGAGTTCCGGCTCGCGGTCGAGCCCGCCGCCGCGACCGTGTTCGCCGCCTGGCTGGACGGGCAGGTCCCTGGGGAACTCGCGTGCGTGGTGCTCAGCGGCGCGAACGCCGCCTGGTCGCCGTCCTGACTCCTTGACAGCATCCCTCCGGTTCCATAACCTTCTAGTTATGGAACCGGAGGGTTATAGATGGTTGACGCGCTGAGCCTCGTGTTCGGGGCGCTCGCCGATCCGACGCGGCGCGCGATCTTGGGGCGGCTGGCCGACGGTGAGGCGACGGTCGCGGAGCTGGCCGCGCCGTTCAGCATCTCTCAGCCGGCGGTTTCCAAGCACCTGAAGGTGCTTGAGCAGGCAGGCCTGATCTCACGAGACCGGCGGGCCACCGCTCGGCTCAGTCGGCTGCAGGCCGAGCCGCTGCGCGAGGTGACCGTCTGGCTAGCCCGCTACCAGCGGTTCTGGGACGAGAGTCATGACCGGCTCGACGAGCTTCTGGAGGCGTTGCGAAATGAGTAAGACACAGATCACCGCGGATCCTGGCGTGCCGCTGATCACGATCAGCCGCGAGTTCGGCGCGCCACGGGAACTGGTGTTCCGTGCGCACACCGAGCCTGACCTGCTGGTGCGCTGGCTCGGCCCGCGTGACCTGACGCTGACCGTGGACCGGTACGAGGTCCGTGACGGCGGGCGGTGGCGGTACGTGCACGCGGACGCGGACGGGAGTACGTACGGCTTTCACGGGGTCTTCCATGGCGAACCGTCGGCGGAACGCATCACGCAGACGTTCGAGTACGAGGGAGCCCCGGGTCACGTGAAGCTGGACACGATCACGTTCACGCCCACGTCGAACGGGACTTTTGTCGAGACGGTGTCGGCCTTCCCATCGGTGGCGGACCGGGACGCGATGGTCGCCGCGGGGATGGAACGCGGCGTCAGGGACGCCGATGAGCGCCTCGACGAGCTGCTGACCTCGCTTCCTGCTTCCTCTCCTTACCCGGGCGATCTTCCAGATGGACGCCCGGCATCGCTTGACCGGCTGGACGCGCTGGTCGGGCAGTGGGGGGTGGAGGCCACCTTCGACGCCGGGTACTTCGGACCGGACAGCGCGAAGGTAACGGCTCGCGACGGCCGGACCACTTTTGAATGGGCACAGGGACGGTTCTTTCTCATCCAGCGTTTCGACGTCGAGAATCCCCCCGCGGCCCCGAGCGGTATCGCGATCATCGGAGCTGGCCCGGAACTGGGAACCTTCGAGCAGCATTACTACGACTCACGAGGTGTCACCCGCGTCTACCAGATGAGCCTGGACAACGGCATCTGGCGCCTGTGGCGGGAAGCGCCCGGATTCTGGCAGCGCTACACGGGGCGGATCTCCGATGACGGGAAGACGATCACCGGGGCCTGGGAGAAATCAGCGGACGGGCGAGAGTGGTCACATGACTTCGGCCTGACCTACATCAGGGAAGGCTGACATGGGATCCGTCGTGGTCGACCGGGAGTAGCGGGGGGTCGAGGAGGCGGAGGGTGGCAGCGGCGGCGTCTAGTTCGGCGGCGACACCGATCGGGTAGGTCTGGAACTTGCCGCCGTGGCCGACGTTGGCCCAGGCGATCATCGGCACGCCGAGGTCGCCGAGCCGTTCGGTCAGCACCGCCTGCACTTCGTCGCGGGGGCCGCAGTCGGTGAAGGTACCGGTGATGATCCCGGCGACGCCGTCAAGGTAACCGGACCGGCGCAGCTGGGTGAGCATGCGGTCGACGCGGTAGGGCTCTTCCTCGACGTCTTCCAGCAGCACGATGCCGTCGCGTGCCAGGCCACTGGTGTCGGTGCCGAGCGACGAGGCGAGCAGGGTGAGCGTGCCGCCCATGGTGACGCCGCGGGCCACGCCCGGCACGATGGTGCTGGCACGCGGAAACGTCATCACGGTGGCGTCGGCCGGACGGGTCAGGATGCGCAGCATCGAGCTGAACGAGTACGCGTCCTCGCCCCGAGCGCGGCTACCGGACCGAACAGCGACGCCCAGCCGAGCCTGACCGCGACGGCCTCGAGCACCGCGGTCACGTCGGAGTACCCCACCAGGACCTTCGGCGTTCCCTGGTCCAGCCCGTCCCAGTCCAGCACCTCCAGCGTCCGCTGCGCACCGACCCCGCCCTTGGCGAACAGGATGCCGGCGATGGACGGATCGAGCAGCGCGGCCCGCAGGTCGCCGCCGCGCGTCTTGTCGTCGCCCGCCAGGTACGAACGGAAGCTGCCCGGAGCGAGGGCGGACGGGTAGGTCACGGGATCGAACCCGGCGAAACGCAGCACCTCCAGCCCGCCGTCCAGACGCCCCGGATCCACGGGACTGCTGATGCAGAGCACAGCTACCTTGTCGCCCGGTCGCAGTGCGCGCGGGCGAGCAAGTGATGCGGTCAACGTACGGTGACCTCCACCAGATGGCAAGCGACCTGATGCCCCGGTTCGGCCAGCAGCACCGGCACGGCTTCGGTGGAGCACCGGGTGTCGCCACTGTCGAGTGCGGCGAACCGGGGGCACCGAGGATGGAACCGGCAGCCGCGCGGGATCGCCGCCGGATCCGGCGGCTCGCCGCCGAGCGGGCCCGCCGCCCGGGCTGTCGCTGAGCACTGACACCAGGGCCTGGGTGTACGGATGTCGCGGGTTCAGCAGCACGTCAGCGACCGGTCCCGACTCGACGATGCGGCCGAGGTACATCACCGCCACCCGGTCGGCGACGTTCCAGGCCACGCCCAGGTCGTGGCTGATGATAACGGCGGCGAGCGACAGCTGGTCGCGCAGGTCGAGGAACAGCCGCAGGATCTCGCCGCGGACCGACGCGTCCAGCGAGGACACCGGCTCGTCGGCGACCAGCACCGACGGATCGAGCGCCAGCGCGCCGGCGATGACCACCCGCTGCTGCTGGCCGCCGGACAGCTGATGCGGGTACCGTGCGGCGAACTGCTCGGGCGGGCGCAGCCCGGCCGACGAGAGCGCGGAGTAGACGCGCTCGTCCAGGTTCTGCCGCCTGCCGTGCAGCCGCGGCCCCTCGGCAACCGCGTCGTAGACCGTCTGCCGCGGGTTGAGCGCGCCGCCCGGGTCCTGCAGGATCAGCTGGACCGCACGGCGATGCGCGCTCAGCGCCCGGGCGCCGTACCGCAGCGGCTCGCCATCCCGCGCGACCTCGCCCGCGGTCGGGCGGGTCAGGCCGACCAGCGCGCGGGCGAGCGTGGACTTCCCGCAGCCCGACTCGCCGATCAGCGCCACGATCTCGCCGGGCCGCACCTAGAGGTTCACCTCGTCGACCGCGCGCGCCACGCCGCCGCCGGACCGCGACGGGAACGTCACCCGCAGCCCGCTCGCCGCCAGCACCGGCGCGGATGACGTCGCGGCCGCGGCGGGGGCGGGGGCGACGGCGACGGCGTTCCGGGGAATCGGCGACCGCCAGGTCCGCGTCCCGGATGCAGGCGGACTCGCGGTCCGCGCCGACCGCAACCAGGGGCACATCCGCGGTCCGGCATTCCGGCGTCACGTCCGGGCAGCGCGGCGCGAACGGACAGCCGGCCAGGTCGGCGGACGGTTGCTCGCCGGGCAACCCGGCCGGCGCCAGCCGCGAGGCCGGGTCGCCAAGCCGCGGGAACGCGCGGCACAGCAGCCGGGTATAGGGATGTCTCGCGGCGGTGATGACCTCGCGCGCGGGCCCGGACTCCACCATCCGCCCGGCGTACATCACCGCGAGCCGGTCGCAGCAGTCGCCGAGCACGGCAAGATCGTGGCTGATCATGATCATCCCGATCCGCGCCTCGCGAACCCGGTCCGCGAGCAGGCTCAGCACCTGCGCCTGCACGATCACGTCGAGCGCGGTCGTGGGCTCGTCGGCGATAATCAGCTCCGGGTCGCAGGCCAGCGCCATCGCGATCATGACCCGCTGCCGCTGGCCGCCGGACAGCTCGTGCGGGTAACTGGCCCGCCGGCGGGCCGGGACACCGACGCTGGCCAGCAGCTCCGCGGCCCGCGTCCTGGCGGTGCCGGCGGCCGGCCTTCGGGTGCAGCACGATCGGCTCGCAGATCTGGTCGCCGATCGTGCTGCACCGGGTTGAGTGCGTTCATCGCACCCTGGAACACCACCGACGCGTCCGCCCAGCGCACCGCGCGCAACCGGCCCCAGGGCGCCGATGCCAGGTCCTCGCCGCGGAACACCACCTCGCCGGTCACGTCGGCGGACGACGGCAGCAGCCGCAGCAGGCCAGCCCGACCGTGGTCTTGCCAGAACCCGACTCCCCCGCCAGACCGAGCACCTGCCCGCGGCCAGGGCGAAGCTCACGCCGCGAACCGCCCGGACGCCGCCCGCGTAGGTGACGGTGAGGTTCTCGCACCTCAAGCAGCGGCGCTCATCGGGCCATCCGCGGGTTGAGAATCCGCTCGATCGCGCGGCCGGTCATCGTGAAGCCGAGCACCACGATCAGGATCGCGATGCCGGGCGGCAGCAGGTACCACCAGGCGCCCTTGGTGATCGCGCCGCTGCGGTACGCCTGGTTGAGCATGGCGCCCCAGGACACCTCGGTCGGATCGCCGAGGCCGAGGAACACCAGCGTCGTCTCGGACAAGATCGCGCTCGCCACGGTGAGGCTGGTCGACACCAGGATCAGCGGCGTGACGTTCGGCAGGACGTGCCTGACCAGCACCTGCCGGCTGCTCGCGCCGAGCGCGTGCGCCCGCTCGACGAACGGGCGTGCCTCCACCGCCAGGATCTGCGAGCGGATGAGCCGCGCGGTGCCCGGCCACGAGGTGACCGCGATCGCCACGGTGATCGAGGTGTCGCCCTGGCCGAGCACAGCGGCCAGGGCGATGGCCAGCGGCAGGCTGGGCAGCGCGATGAACCAGTCGGTGAGCGCCATCAGCACCCGCCAGACCACCCCGCCGTAGTGGCCGGCCAGCAGGCCGAACACGCTGCCGATGAGCCACCGTGCACCAGGGTGGCGATCACGCCGATCGTCAGCGACGGCCGGGTGCCCCAGATGAGCAGCATCAGCACCGAACGCCCCGGCTGATCGGTGCCGAGCGGGTACTGCGCAGCTCGGCGGCGCCAGCGACGGCCCGGTCGCGTCCACCACCGACGATCGCTGCGGGTGGATGAACAGCGGCGCGGCCAGCGCCAGGACGGTGACCGCGACCAGGATCGACCAGCCCGGCCACGCCGCCGGCGATCGTGGGAACTGCGCGGCCGAACCGGCGCACGCGGCTCGAGCCGCGACGGTGCGCCCGCGACCACGGCCGTCATTGCCGCCTCACCCTCGGGATCGAGATAGCGATAGACGATGTCGGCGACCATGTTCATCACGATCACCGAGGCGCTGAACACGATGAACGTCCCCTCCAGCAGCGGCAGGTCGGGGATCTCCAGCGCCTGGTAGGTGAGATAGCCCAGGCCCGGCCAGGAGAACACGGTCTCCACCGTGATCGCGCCGCTGACCAGCCCGCCGAGCTGGAGGAAGATCACGGTGACGGTGGGCAGCAGCGCGTTCGGCACCGCGTGGTCGCGTCGCACCTGCGCGTCGCGCAGCCCCTTGGCCCGGGCGGTGAGCAGGTACGGGCTGCCGAGTTCGTCGATCACCGAGGACCGCATGATCGTCACGTACTGGGCGAAGATCACCAGGACCAGGGTCAGGCAGGGCAGCACCAGGTGCCTGGCCACGTCGACGATGTGCGACAGCGCGAGGCCGCCGGCCGTGCCGGGCGTGGACATGCCGCCGGCCGGGAACAGCGCCGGTATCGGGCCGAACACCCACGGCCGAACAGCGACGAGCAGGATCAGCCCGAGCCAGAACGTCGGCACTGACCAGAACGTGAGCGACACCCCGGAGGCGACCCGGTCCAGGAGCTGCCGGGACGCCATCCGCTGCGGATGCCGAGCCACATGCCCAGCCAGATCGAGATCATCGTGGCGCTGCCCATCAGCAGCAGCGTCGGCCACAGCCGCTGCCCGATCAGCGTCGACACCGGCTCCTGGAACTGCCACGAGTAGCCGAGGTTGCCGTGCAGCGTGTTCCAGGCAAAGCTCCAGAACCGCTCGCAGGACGGGCTGGTTCAGGCCGAGCTGCTGGCGCAGGAACGCGATCTGCGCCGCGCTGACCGCGCGGCCCCTGGTGAGCGTCTCCAGCGGGTTCGCCGGGATCAGGCTGAAGATGACGAACCCGACGACCAGCAGCACGGCGAAGCTGACCGCCGCCGCGCCGATCTTCCGTGCCAGGTAGACCGCGAAGTGTCGGCTGGACGCACTCACTCCCGCTCGCCGGCGGTGCCGCGGCGGCGCACCACGACGAGCACCCCGAGCCCGATGATCACGACCACGGCGATCGGGATCCCGATGAACAGCCCGGTGCTGGAGCCGCCCGCGGCCGCCGCGACCGGCTTGGCCAGGTCCCAGTTGATGAGGTCGTCCTGCTCCGGGTAGAGCCCTGCGCGTATCGTGCGTCCCGAGACAGAAGCCACTGACCGAGCTGGTGCGCACCGCCTGCAGGTTGTCGGAGTAGTACAGGATGATGTCGATGTTCGCGTGGTACAGGATGTTCTGCATCGCGTCGACGGTCTGGGCCCGCGCCGGCTCGCTGAAGTCGGTGAACTGCTGGTCATACAGCTTGTCGTAGGACGGGTCGCAGAAGAACGCGTCGGTGTTCCCCGGGGTGGACTGCGAGGTCGGCAGCGTGCCGCAGGTCTGCACGCTGAGCAGGTAGGCCGGGTCGTTGGTGGGGACGTTCCAGCTATCCATCAGGATGTCCCAGTCGCCCTCGGGGAGCACGGTGTTGAGCTGGGTGAAGCTCATCGACTGGACGTTCAGCTTGATCCCGATGGCCGCCAGCCACTCCACCAGGTACGGCGCTATCTCCGAGTCGGTGACGTCGTCGGAGTGAATACCGAGCCGGAAGGTGAGCGGCTGGTGTGTCTTCGGGTCGATGCGACCGCCGTCAGGACCCATCTTGAACCCGGCCGCGTTCAGCAGGTTGGTTCGCCCGCGCCGGGTCGTAGCCCTCCAGCTCGCTGGCGGGCGGCGTCCACCACCACTGCGGCCAGGAAGGCGGTGAGGTAGCCCGGCCCCGGTGACCGCCGAGCCCGTCCGGCGACCTTGGACACCAGCTCGTTCCGGTTGATCGCCAGCGCGATGGCCTGGCGCACGACCGGGATCGGCCAGCGCCGGGTTGCCGTTGCCGAACTTCTGCCCGTCTGAGGGTCTGCGCGCGCCGGGTTGAGCTCGATCGCGTTCCAGATGTTGGACTCGGGACGCGTACAGCGCGATGTTCTTATCGAGCCATCGAGCGCCTCGTACTGGGTGGGCGTCAGGTCGTCGATCGAGTCGAGCTCCCCGCTGCGCAGCGCGGCGACCGCGGCGTCCGAGCTGGTGAAGTACTGCACGATCAGCGTGTGGTACTTGGGCGCGCCCAGGTAGTAGTCTTGTGTCGCGGTGAGCGTCGCGTACTGGTTCGGGCGACGTAGCCGGTCCGCGATCCACGGCCCGTAGCCGACGACCGGGAACGGTTCATGTTCTTGAACGTCCCGATGTCCTTCACGTCGCGCGGCCCAGATGTGCTCGGGAACGACGGCGATCTAGTGGCGACGTGTACGGGACGTTGGCACTGCGGCTGCTTGGTCTTGATCACGAACGTGGTCGCGTTGGGCGCGGTCACGCTGGCGAAGTTCGCGCCAGCGAGGCCCCGTTCGCGGTGCCCGCCGCCGGGTTCGTCATGATCAGGTTGTAGGTCCAGGCGACGTCCGGCGGCGGTCATCGGCACCCCGTCCGTCCACTTCAGGCCGGTCCGGATCGTGAACGTCCAGGTGAGATCGTTCGGCGGAGACCGTCCACGAGGTGGCCAGGTAGGGTTCAGGCTCGCCGCTCTGCGACGGGGTGGTCAGCGTCGGGTAGATGACGTCGAGGACCTCGAGGTCGCCTGGTGATAGGCGAGGAACGGGTTGAACGTCGAGAACGACGTGTCGGCCGCCACCCGTAGTGTCGATCCTCCGCCGGAGCTGCTGGTCCCGGCCGAGGCCGCTGACGGGACCGCGGCCAGCGCCGCGAGGAACGTTACGAGCAATACCCGCGTGACCACATCGCGGAAGTAACGAACGCATCTGGGCTGCACAGCGGCAACGTATGCCAGCCGCCCGCCGCAGCTCAATACCCAAGTCGTAACTTTTGTACAAGTAGACAGAATTTTGTGTAATGCTCTTACGATCCCAGGGCGCCGCCGACCACGGGGAACGTGATGTCGATGAGCAGGCCGCCGTCGGGGCAGGCCGCGGCGTCCAGCTGGGCGCGGTGGGCGGAGACGATCGCGGCCACGATCGCCAGGCCGAGCCCGAGGCCCTCCGCGGGTCCGGCGCTGGATCGGGTGCGGTGGCCGTCGAGCCGCTGGAACGGCTGGAACAGCCGGCCGACCTGATCGGCTGGCACGATCGGCCCGGTGTTGCGGATCGTGAGGAAGGCGTGGCCGTCCCGCATTCCGGTCGCCATCTCTACCTGGCCGCCTGGCACGTTGTACCGGAGGGCGTTGTCCACCAGGTTGGCGATCAGCCGTTCGGTCAGCGCGGGCGAACCCGACGCGGGAGCGGGGCTGAGATCGGTCACCAGCTTCACGTCCCCGGTCCGGTCGGTGAGCGCGGCGGCGGTCAGCAGGCCGAGGTCCAGCGCTTCGAACCGGTCGAGCCCGCGTTCGCTGCTGGCCAGCGTGAGCAGCGCGGCGATCAGCCGCTCGGATTCTTCGCCGGCCGCCAGCGCGCGCTCGCATGCGGTGCGCAGGGTCAGCGCCGAG
>CAVUOU010000010.1:0-79580 GCA_963743085.1 uncultured Actinomycetota bacterium | reverse complement strand
TGCCGCGCTGCGCGCAGGGGACCGCCACCCGCTCGAACAACAGCTGCAATGGCGCAGCCCCAAGCCGCTGACGCGCCTGCGCGATGGCGCCGGTGGCCGGAACCTGCCAGTCCTTCTGCCATGCTCCGGTAAACAGCAAGCCCGCCACGAGAAGGCGCATCACCTCCTCATATGCATCGCCGAAGAACAGGCACAAGGCCAGCACGTAATAGACTACGACCCGCGCAGGCAGCAGCCGGGACCGCTGCTCTACCCGCCCGGTTTCGGCCAGCACATCATGCACCAGGTCACGATCGATAAGACGCGTCAGAACCCCTATGCCAATCCGGTCAGTCAAACGCGTACCTGAAACTATCGCAAGACCAGCCCCGGCTTCGTCCATGGCGAGAAGATATCCGAGCATCAGGGAAAATGGAAGCACGGCGGCTGGATCAGCAATCATCGACAGTTCCCGGGCGTGTCGCTGTGGAAATGTTAATAGTGAAACGCCGAGAGGCTTAACTAAGCAGTATTGCCCTGCGGGGTCCCCTCCGCCGTCGGCTGCCGGATCCCGTCGACCATCACCCCGGCCTCCAGATACCTCCGGATGAGCCTGAGAACCTTGCGGTCATCCACCTTGCGCGCCACCCGCGCCATCAGCACATCGAACTGAACCCGGTCAAAGAACCGGTCCAGGTCGATGTCCACCACCCACTCCAGGCCGTGCTGGATGCACCGCCGCGCGACCCGCACCGCCTGGTGGGCGGACCGGCCGGGACGGAACCCGAACGACGACCCCGAGACCCGGGTCGAAGATGGGCGTGGCGACTGCGCGATCGCCTGACAGATCAGCCTGTCCAGGCAGGTAGGCACCCCCAGCAACCGCTCGCCGCCCCCGGGCTTGGGGGGTCACTACCCGGCGGACCGGCGACGGCTGGTACGGGGCCCGCGTCCAGGGCCTGGCGGACCTGGGCCCAGTGCTCCCGCAGCCACGGGACAAGCTCCTCCGTGGTCATGCCGTCCACACCAGGCGCGCCCGCATTAGCCCTGACACGCCTCAACGCCCGGCCCAGATTCTCCGGCGAGAGCAACCGCTCCCACAGGCTCACCTCCAGGCCGGGGATGACAGCCTCCTCGGGGCGCGCCTGCTCGGCCCAGCTACGCTCAGCTGCGGAACTCAACGGACGCTCCTCACCGTCTCCTCCCGGCAGCTGGCCCGCGTCCCGCGAGATGGCTGCGATCACCGCGACCAGCACGAGCAGCACCGATTCCTCCGCCTCACTCGACGTTCGGCCCTTCCCGGCCCCTTACTCGTATCCCGGCCGGTACTACGACCTCTGCGACTTCTGCCCGGTCCGCCCGCACCTCGCGATGCGGGCCGCCGGCGCGGCGACACCACAGCACAACCGGCACCCGGGCAGACCTCCCCGGATAAGAACGACCAATTTCCCCCTGCGCCCGCCGCGTATACGTGACGACCCTGTTGACGGTGACGGGCTTTACCTTCTTGAGCGGGCTGTCACCCAGATCGCCCCGCCTTCTACGCGGTTCGTGTACCTCGGTGCAGGGATACGCCTCGGGCTTCCTTCCCACCCCGCCTCACGGCGACGCAGTTGCCTCGGCTTGGTTAGCACCACCTCTTCCTCCAGGGGACTTTCACCCCCAATCGATCGCCCATGCCGGGCGTACTCAAGGGCGCACCTTCGGCGCGCCACGCCTACGGCCGGAACCGGCAACGCGAGCTGGCGCGAGCAACCGGGGGGAGCGGAGTGGCCGGGGGGCCGGTGAGAAGCCGCCAGGGTCGCCGGGGGTCTCGCCGTTGCGGGGCCACACTAAGCAGGTCCAGGCCTGGCGTCATGCTCGCGCCGAGCGCGCCGATCGCCGTATGAAGGTCACAGCCACTGGGACCGGAACACCGCGCATTGTCCAGGTCGGCCCCTCCAGCGTCAAGGACACCCCAAGATCCTTTCTGACCGCTTCGCAAAAGCATATTTCGGGACCAACACTCAAGCGCGGGAGCTCTGCGGACACTCCGGCCAGAAACCAAGGGCCAGGCGGGAGCCTGCCCGGACCGGGCGCAGGCCATCCCCGCAAAGTGCGGGCCAGCTTGCTGAAGGATGGCCTGCGCCGAGTTGAACAGCAACAGCAGCAGCCAACCGCAAGCAGCAGCGACCGGCGACAGCGCATAACACTCGCACGATCCGTGCCAACTGGACATGCTCGTGAAAAACGGACGGTCGGGGAACAAATACCGCGAGCACAGCGACCGTTGCCAAACCGCTGGACAACGCCTGTCCCCTACGGACAACCCTGGAATGTCGGCCCAGCACACGGACAGCAACGGACGGTCCTGGTCAATGTTCCTACTCCTACGGATCAGGATGAAGTCACTCGCCACCGAGATAGTAAGGTTGGGGGTTCGAGTCCCTCCGAGCGCGCCAGCACGTCGGGTCTCCGCTTTGGTTCATCATCGAGGCGGTTCAATGCCACTAGCTCAAGGCCAAACGCCAGGATGCGGTTCAGCACGCCATAGAGGGCCGCCTGGTCTAACTCGCCAGTCAGGCCGGTGTTCACGCCGTCGTATTCGGCGCATAGATCTTCGATCTTTTCCGGCGAGTGAGCTTACCTAGCCTGCCAGACACGATGATCCGATAGCGGTGAGGTCTCACGTTAGCAATACGATACTTGAACCAGTAGACGTATTATCGAGGACAAAACGACCCGCTCCATCGAACACCGCCGTCCCCGAGCCCGCTGGCGTTCGACCGGTCAGCGGCATGAACCAGGTCGCCGTGGCCAGGAACGGCGTGGGATCGGCGACGTAGCCGAGTTCGTCGAGCACGATGGCCAGTTCCACTGGCGGCGCCTCCAGCCAGCCGAGCTCCTGGTAGATAGCCCAGAGCCGGTCTTCGGGCTGGGAACGCGATTTGGTCACCGTCTCGCGGACCATCTGCCGCAGCAGCCGCTGATCCTCGTCGAACTCGAACTCCACGGGGTACCTTTCGCCAGGGTGCCAATAGTGCGAGAATATCATTCTCATCTTTCGCGAGTAAGGGTCTCAACATGGCAGAGATGGATCGCCGGATCCGCGCGCTGGCGTGGGTGGTACGACGCGTGACGCCAGCCGGATCCATGACCGAGGAACGGGTCATCCGGATGCAGTCGCGGGCCATTCCGGACAATGTGCTGACCCGGTACCAGCTCGGCGCGGCGGTCCCCGGCGCGTCGCTGTCGGACCGGATGATCCCGGGGCCAGGCGGGGACCTGCCGGTCCGCATCTATACCCCGAGCGACGGGCCGGCGCGGGCGGTGATCGTGCACTTCCATGGCGGCGGCTTCGTCTGGGGCGACCTGCGGATGGGGGACTGGCTGGGCAGCAACGTCGCGGTCAACGTCGGCGCCGTCGTGGTGTCGGTGGATTACCGGCTCGCACCCGTGCACAAGTTCCCGGCCGCTGTCGAGGACTGCTACGCGGCGCTCAAGTGGGCCGCCGAGCTGGAGCACGGCGCGGTTCTCGGGGTCATGGGCGAGAGCGCCGGCGCCAACCTCGCGGCCGTCGTCTGCCTGCTGGCCCGCGATGAAGGCGGCCCGGCGATCAGTCACCAGGCGCTGCTGTATCCAGCCGTGGACATGACCGTCGAATCCGGGGAACACCAGGACGCCGCGTTTCTCACGGCGGCTGACCGGCGGCTTTACCAGCGCTGCTACCTCGGCGATGCCGACCCGTCGGACCCGCGGCTGTCACCGATCCTGGCCAAGGACCACAGCGGGCTGCCGCCCGCGCTGATCCAGGTCGGCAAGCTTGACCCGCTGCGCGACGGGGCCCGCCGGTACGCGGACGTCCTGCGCACGGCAGGCGTCCCGGTGCGGTTCACCGAGTACGTGGGCATGCCGCACGGCTTCCTCAACTTCCCGAACATCTGCCGCGCGGCCCCGCAAGCCCTGTCCGAGATCTGCGCCGAGCAGCGCACCGCGCTGCTCCCCGGCCTCCCCCAGTGACCCCCTCGCCCCAGAGGTTGCCGCCCGCCGAGGGTGCCGCCCGCCCGAGGGTGCCGCGCCCCCGTGCCGCCACGACGGAGCACTATGTCGTATATAAGGTATTTGTGCGGACGTTATGGCCCTCGGCAACGCCATCGATGGCCCATTACCGGTGCTATTGCGCCATCGATGACCCATCGCTGGCGGTCACGTGGCGCCGCCAGGCTCAAGCCCCGCCCGCCACCCGTCCGTTTTGTCGCATATATTCCTTGGTCCTCGATAACCCGAAGCATTTTTGGCTCTGTCGGCTGTCGCATGACTCGCGACGTTGCGGGTCGCTCAGGGCTTCAACTGCATCGATGTGGCGTTGGTGCTGTGACGCTGACCCGGCAACCTTCGCGCGACAGCCTCCCCGGGTGCGCGTTGTTTCAGTTGGCCCGCATCGCGGGCGACGGCATCTAGAGCCTGCATCTCTCCGTGATCAGGAGCGGGGCCGCGGGCAGCTTCAAAGGCGATCACATGCCGCAAAACATGTCACTAATTACTTTTGCCGTAAATTAGATCAAGTGTCACAATTTTATCAAGGCGGGACTTGTGGCGATACCGCTGCGCGCCGGAAACGCTTGCTGGCACAATGCAGTCAAATTCCCGATTCCACTTACCCGATGGTAACTAAAGGGGGGACTAGTGTCGTCCGCATCGGATGCATATGAGGATGCACGTGCAGAACCAAAAATCGAGATGACAGTCCGTGACCGGTCTCAGCTTCGCGGGCTACGAGGTTGGATGCGTGGACAGCGCGGCGTCGACGTTACGGTGACCGCGGGGACGCCGGGAGCCGATGAGCTCGGTGTGCTGGATGTGCTTAGCGTCGTTGGCGGCAGCGGCGGAGTGCTGGCCACCGCGATCGCGACGCTCCCTGACTTCATCCGGGCGCGGCGCTCGAATTTCCGCATCGAGATGACCATCGACGGGCAGTTGTTCGTCCTGGACGGGACCAACCTCGATACCGACCTTCCGTGCATACTGGAACGGTTGCGCGATGGCTGAGCCCCGCCCGTTGCGCGACTATTCACGCTCGCGAGCCGTGCTGATGGGTGCCTGGGACTACAGTGACCTGGGATCCGTTCCGGCTGCGTGCCACAGCCTCAAGCGAATGGAAGCACTGCTGACCGGACCCTTGTGCGGATGGCCGGTCACGCGCGTGGAAGTGGTGGCCAATGCCGACCGGAGAGGCGAGCTACCTGACCGCCTGGTGCGGTTGTTCGGTGGCGTCACCGATGTTGCGCTGTTTTACTTCGTGGGGCACGGACAGCTGTACGACGATGAGCTGTGCCTGGCGCTGACGGAGTCACCCGGGAAGGGCTCGCGGCGGAAGACCACCGGACTGCCATTCTCCGATGTGCGAAACGCGCTACGCGAGTCTGACGCGAAGACGAAGATCGTGATTCTGGACTGCTGTTTCTCCGGTCACGCGACCCAATCCGGGCAGGGACTCGACGCTGCTCCCGTGGATATCACCGACATGTCGCTAGGCGCGGGAGAGTTCACGATGGCCGCCACCACCACGTACCGGACCGCGTGGTTCGAGACCAGCCGGCGTGTGGACGGACCGCAGACCTACTTCACCAAATACCTGATCGACACGATCGAGCAGGGACTGCCGGGTTGCGGAGATGGTTTGGCACTGGGTGCTGTCTTCAGCAATACCGCCGACGCGCTGGCCCGTGATAGGCGGCCGGTGCCGACTCATTCCGTCCGGCACCACGCGGACCGCTTCATCCTTGCCCGCAACGTCGGTGGAACTGGAGGTGAGCCACTACCTGGTCCTGAAAAACGGCGTTTCTGGCGCCGTGCCATCCTGGCCGCCGGCTGGCCGTCGCCGTAACGAAACCATCGCGGGCGGGAGGACCGGTTAGCCTTCCGGTCGGTAGAAGGTGGCGAGCATGCCGCCGACCGCTACCACCGCGACACCGACGGCGATTCCGAAGCCATCCCAGCCGGTCACCGCGATACCCGCGGCCGAGTCAACTGACAGGCGTCCGGGACCCAGCGCCCCCAGCGCCGCGCACGCCACGGCGACCACCAGCACGTATTCGTAGCCGTCCTTGAACACGAAGAACCCGTTCTTGCGGTGCGCGAGCAACCCGGCGATCAGCATCACAGAGATCACCGCGGCGGCGGCCAGCGAGGTCAGCAAGCCGAGCACCAGCAAGACGCCCGCGCCGATCTCGGTGACCACGCTCAACCAGGCCTGCAGCACCGGCTGCTTCAGCCCGAGGCCGGAGAACCAGCGGGCCGTCCCGACGATCTTTCCGCCGCCGATCCAGTGGTTGACGCCGTGTGCGATCATCGTGCCCCCGACGATCAGGCGCACGAGCAACAGCACGAACGCAGTGGCCGTCATGCTGTGCTCCCCGCTCGCCTTTGGCTGGGGCTCATGCCGTCTCCTCTGATCTCACGCTGCCGGCCGCGCGATCGAGCACGCACTCCTCGGCGAACGACAGCAGCGACAGGTGGTAAGCGGGTGCGGACAGGCCCAGGCTGAGGTTGTGGCCGGCGGTTGCCTGCTCGCGGGTGACGACACGCGGTGCGGCGGTGAACAGCGCGGCGACCTCGGCGAGCGCCGCGGGCCCGGCCCGCCATACCCTTTCGTGCTCACCAAGGCTGAACCGGACAGGAACCCTTACCTGTGCCGCTATATCGGGAAATATCTCCCACCAGCGACGTCCTTCGGTTGCCTCGTACAGGGGTGAAGCGGACAGGATCCGGCGGTCCCGTACCGAGCCGTCCGGGTACGACGACGCTGGGTACCAGATGAGATCGACCACCCCGCTCGACTTCCGTTCCTCGAAGGCAGCTCGTACCAGCGGGTGATGGTGCACCCCAGTACCCGCTAGCTCGACGCCGAGCACGCTGGGGTCCGCGGCGGCCATGCGCGTCGCGAGCATGCACCCGGCCGAGTGCCCGACGAGAAACAATCCGGCGCCGCGCGGTCGGCCGTCCAGCAATGAGTCGATGGCTGCGAACGCGAGGGACACCCGTTCCGCCGGGACCTCGGACGACGGCGTGCCCTCATATCCTGGCCGGTTCAGCGCGATCACCGTGTAGCCCAGCGACGACCCGAGCCGCAGCAGCGAGTGGCGTGGGTACCCGGGCGCGTCGAAATACCGCGCGTTCACCGCCCCGCCATGCAGCGCGACGATCACCGCCCTCGGCTCCGGGACGTCCCCGATCAACCCAGGGGTCATGAGTCGCTCCGCAGCAGGAGAACTCCGCTGGGGGTCAGCCCGCCGGAGGACACGACCCCAACCCGCGCGCCGGGTACCTGCCGTTCGCCGCCGTCGCCGCGGAGCTGGACGATCGCCTCGTGCAGCAGCCCCATGCCGTGCGTGCGGCCATGCGAGAGCTGGCCGCCGTGCGTGTTCAGCGGCAGCACGCCGTCGCGGGCGATGTTCTTGCCGCCCTCGAGGAAATCTTTCGCCTCACCGAGCCCGCAAAAGCCGAGCCCCTCAATCCAGGACAGGCAGTTGAAGGTGAATCCATCGTATAGTTCCGCCACGTCAACATCGTCGGGCCGGAATGAGGTCCGTGTCCATAGGTGCGCGGACTGCCCGAGCACCTGCGGCTCATGGCTAAGTGTCGACTGGTCCCAGTCCAGTCGCTCCACGATCTGTGTCCCGCAGGCTTCCACCCAAACCGGTGGCTGGGCGAGCTCTGGCGCCGTCTCCGCCGCCGAGACGACGACCGCGACTGCCCCGTCACACGGGACATCACAGTCGTAAAGACCGAACGGAGTCGTGACGGTCCTCGCGGCAAGGTAATCCTCCATGCTCAGCGGCTCGCGGTAGATGGCGCCCGGCGTTATGGCCGCGTTGGCACGTTGATTGAGCGCGATCCAGCCCAGCGTTTCGCGTGTCGTTCCGTACCGGTGCATGTGCCGCTGTGCGTTCATGGCCAGGGTGTGCGCGGCCGATATCGCGCCGAACGTGGCGAACCATGGCGACGAGATCCCGGCAGGACGGGCGATCTTGCCCTGCCGCACCAGCTCGCTGTAGGTGGACTCCCAGAGCGTGCGGAAGCACAGCACGTGCCGCGCCAGCCCGCCCGCCACCGCGAGCATCGCCGCTATCACTGACCCGCCAGGACCGAACGTCTCACCGCCCCCGTTATACCAACTTGGCCAAAACGACAGTGCGGATTCCACCGCGGTCACGCCGCCCTCACCGAAGGGGCCCACGTTCCCGGCGCCCGGGTAGGTGGAGAGCCCGTCGATGTCGGCTGGGGTGAGGCCGGCGTCCGCGATGGCTTGCTGGCAGGCATCGATGGTCAGCGAGAGCGGGTCGGTCATCAGCCGGCGGCCGATGCGGGACATCCCGATGCCGGTGAGCGCGACCTTGTCCTCGAACTTCTCGGTCCGGATCATCGGCCGCACGCGGGAGTACACCGGCTGGTCGACCGGCTCGACAAGCCCGTCCTCGCCGGTTGGCCGGAACAGCGGGAGCCACACGTCCCCCGACCGCTCGAAAACCACCTCCATCCGCATGCCCAGCCGCAGATCGTCCGGTTCCGCTTCGACGACGTTGGTGGTCAGGCGGACCCGAGGGTCCTCCTCGATGGCAACCTGGGCCACCACGTACGGGGCAGGCAGCCCGGGCAGGCCGAAGCGCTGATTCACGGTGAAGCCGATCAGCGTCGCGAACCCGGAGACGGGGACCACCTCGATGTTGCGCCCCTGGCAGTAACGGCAGGCCGGTCTCGGCGGATGCAGCAGCGCCTGACAGTCCTGGCACTGCTGGACCCGCAGCCGGCCGTCGGAACCGGACGTCCAGAAGAACTCGGTCTCGGGCGTTAGTTCGGGGACCGGGCGGTCGTCACCCGTCAACGCTGGCCTGTTCCTTGCGTACCGTGACTGGTTCGGCGAGCCGCTGTTCGTCGCAGATCTTCTGCATGGCCTCGATCGTCTCGTCCAGCCCGGGACCAAGCCTCCGACCGGGGGCGAAAGTGGCGGGCAGGTGCTGCATGCCCTGGATGACGCCGATGGTCTGGTAGTGCACCGCGCCCGCTGGATCACACTGGTAGTCCGGCATCCGGTCGAGCACCGCGGTGACCATCTGCTTGAACACCATGCGGGCCACGTTGGAGCCGATGCACCGGTGCAGGCCCAGGCCAAAGGCGTGGTGCCGGTTGCCGGTGCGAGTCATGTCGATCTCGTTCGGGTTGGGGAACACCGAGGGGTCGCGGTTGGACATGGCCCATGACAGCCACACCCGCTCGCCCTCCTTGAACTGCGTGCCCGCGATCTCGCAGTCGGCGGAGATCGTGCGACCGTCGCCGGGCGCCGGGCAGAAGAAGCGCAGGAACTCCTCGGTGGCCGGGTTCAGCAGCGTGTCCCGCTCCGCGTTCAGACGGGTCCGTTCGGCCGGGTGCTCGGCCAGCCATTCCAGCGCGTGCGAGGTGAGCGCGGTCGTGGTGTCGAAGCCGCCGCCGATGATCAGGGCTATCACGCCAAGCAGTTCCATGTCATCCGGCTTGCTGCCGTTGATGGTGGCCTGGGCGAGGGCGTTGATCAGACCGGGGCGTGGGTTCGCGCGGACGTCGTTGAGCTGCGCGTACATGTCACGGAACATCGCCGCCTGGCTCTCCCGCACGCGTGCTATCTCGGGCGAGTCGTGCGGGGTGTACACGGAGGCGTGCACCGGTTCGACGTACAGGCTCCAGTTCTTCAGCGGGACGCCCATCATCGCCAGCGTCAAGACGGCCGGGACGATGTTGGCCAGGTCGTCGACGAAGTCGATGCTCCCGCTCTCGATCTTCTCGTCCAGGCTGGCCCTGACCAGTTCCCTGACCACGGGAGTCCACCGGGCGACCGCGGCGGGGGACAGGTATGGGTTGAGTGCCTGCCGGTAGTGCCGCTGCTCGGGCGGGTCCATCTCCAGGAAGCCGCCGACGAACGGCGTCTCCGGGGTGGGGATGGTAATGCCCTTGTAGCCCCGCTTGCTGCCGTCGATGTCGTGTTCGTTGGATACGAACTCGGCAGCGCGCGCGACCTCGAAGACCTCGCTGTTGCCGGCGACGACCCAGTGACCGTCATAAGTCTCGCTCCAGGCCACCGGGCACTTGGAGTGCATCTCCTGGGTGATCGCCTCGAACTGCTCCCGGTACTCGGGGGTATGCCGGTCGAAGTCGTAGCGGTTCTTCTTGCGGTCATCGGTCACGTCTGCTCCTCGACGACGGAGATGGCCTGCTCAGGACACGACCGGACGGCTTCGAGCACCACTGCCTCCTGGTCGGCCGGGACGTCCTCGCTGACCGGCGACGAATGGCCGTCGATGTCGTCAAGCTCGAACATCTTCGGGGCGATCATCGCGCAGAGCGTGTGACCCTGACAGCGGTCCTGGTTGACTCGTACCTTCATCTGCGCCTCAAACCTTGAAGTCGTGCCACTTGAGGTAGCCGCCGGCATCCACCCGGAACTGCATGCCCGTCACGTAGCGGGATTCGTCCGAGGCGAGGAAGAGCACGGCGTTGCTGATGTCGACTGGCTCGATATACGGAATCGGGAAGGCTTGCTGCACCTTGAACGCGGGCTCGGCGTCCGCGCGAGTCGGGTGCTCCAGATCCGGACGGAAGGACTGGTACATCGGCTCGCTCTGCAGCATGTCCGTGTTCACGTTCGTCGGGTGGATGGCGTTCGCGCGGATCATGTGCGGAGCGAGCGTGCGCGCCAGTTCGTGGATGTAGTTGGCCAGCGACTTCTTGGCGACCATGTACCCGACACCGCCCGGGTCGGCGCCCGGGTTCATCATCGGCACGTCCGGCATGAAAGCCGCCGATGACCCGGTCGCGATCACGCTGGCGCCCTCGGTGAGGTGCGGCAGCGCCACGTGGATCGCGTTGATCGAGCCGAGCAGGTTGGTGCCGATCACGTCGGTCCAGGCCTCCAGCGGAGGCTCGCCCTTCATCGCGGCGATACCCGCCTGCGCCACCACGATGTCCAGCTTCCCCAACTCGGCCAGGCCCTGATCCAGCGCCGCCTTGAGCTGCGCGGGCTCGCGCACGTCCGCCTGGACGGCCACGATGCGCCGGTCCTGAGCCTCAACGAGCCGGACGGTCTCCTTCAGGTCATCCGGCGTCGCGAGCGAGTACTTGATGGACTCGATGTCGCGGCAGATATCCACCGCGATGATGTCGGCCCCCTCCTCGGCTAGCCGCACCGCGTGACTGCGGCCCTGGCCGCGCGCCGCACCGGTGATGAAAGCGACCTTGCCCTCAACACGTCCCATCGGCTACTCCTCATGCCCGGCAAACCAAGTCGAGAATGTCATTCTCCTCACTGAGTATAAGATTTTCACACCCAAGCCCGCGCCGTCAACGGCTCCTCTCTCGCGCTGCTCCCGTGACCCCATGGATGGCCCATCGCTGGGGCTATCACGCCAGCGATGGGCCATCCATGGGCCTGAGGGGAGGTGTTCGCCTGGAGACATATGCCCTATGTTGGCTTATTTCTCCCGGGGGTGGGGCGCTGTCCCGGGGTGGGGGTGCGGGGTTGGGGGTCCGCTGAACACCGGTTTGGGTCAGATCGCCGTTATGGCGTGTTCGGGGCAGCTTCGGGCGGCTTGCTGGGCTTTGGCTTCCAGGGCGAGTGGCACGTCGGGCTGGATTACCTCGCTGTAGCCGTCGTCGGTTAGCGCGAACACCTCGGGACAGACCGCGGAACACACCCCGTGTCCGCGGCACATGTCCTCGTCGACCGTAACCTTCACGAGAACTCCAGGTGCAGCGCGGTGATGCCGCGCAGGATGTACGTCGGAAGGTACTGATACCGCCGGGCGTCGGCGGGGCCGTGCTCCCGCTCGTTGATCCTGATGTCCGATGTGCGGTCCAGCAAGCGCTCGATGGCGACCCTGGCCTCGGCCCGGGCCAGCGGCGCGCCCGGGCAGGTGTGGATGCCGCGGCCGAACGCGAGGTGGTGACGCGCGTTGGATCGCTCGGGGTCGAAGTTCGCGGGCTCCTCGAACCGGCGGGGATCCCGGTTGGCCGCGCCTTGCAGCAGCATCACCGTCGTTCCGGCGGGCAGGTCGACCCCGCCGATCGTGACCGGGACGCGCGACAACCGGAAGTCGCCCTTGATCGGGCCGTCTATCCGCAGCGTCTCCTCGATGAAGTTCTGCACCAGGCTGCGGTCCTCGCGCAGCTGCCGCTGGAGGTCAGGGTTCTCCGCGATGATCTTGAGAGCGGAGCCGAGCAGCCGGACGGTGGTCTCCTGGCCCGCCGAGAAGACGTTGGCCGCGACCCGGGCGGCGTCCCCAACCGCTGGCAGTGAGCCGTCCGGGAAGGTCGCGTTGGCCAGGCCGGTGAGCACGTCGTCAAGTGGCCGCTCGCGGCGCGCGGCGATATAGCCGGAGAACTGGTCGTACAAGAACGCCAGCGGATCATGCGCCAGCGCCTGTTTCGTGTCCCCGACCCCGCCGTGTGGCCGCGCCAGTCCGCTGGCGAACTCCGCGCGATCGGCTTCCGGCACGCCGAGCAGATCGGCGATGACGAGCAAGGTGAACGGGGCGGCGAACCCGCGGATGACCTCGCCCTGGCCCCCGGCCAGGAACTGTTCGAGCTGGCCGTCGGCGAGCCGCCACATGGACGCCTCGTTCTCCTTGAGGCGCTTGGGCGTGATCAGCTTCATCAACAGCCCGCGGTGCGCGGTGTGTATCGGCGGGTCGAGGGTGGGCAGCTGGTCGTTCATCGGAAGCTCGTCCCGGTGTTCCGCGATCAGCTCGCTCACATCGTCGCCGGTGAGCGGGACCGGGAAGCCGGGGAACGGGCCGGTGACCGACAGGCATGAGGAGAACCGGTCCGGGTCGTGGAACACCTCGACCGCCTCGTCGTATCCGGTCACCATCACCACGCCGTGATGCGGCTCCCGCCACACCGGGCACCGGGAACGGAGCGTCTCGAAGTACGGGTAGGGGTCGGCGATGAACTCTTCGCCGCGGAAGAAATCTGGCTCGGTCATGCGGGCTCCTTCACCAGGTTGAGATAGGCCGCGCCACTATCTGGCACCCGGGGCTGCTTCCACACTTCGACGGGAAACGAGACCATGACCAGAGACTTCAGCAGGTCCAGCAGGTTGGTCTCGGCCTCCGGCAGCTCGTCAAGCCCGAACTGGTCCAGATGCTTAAGCGCTCGGTCGAGTTCCGGGAACGCCGCGTCATAGAAGGCCTGCATCTGTTCCATCGAGGAGGCCAGTCGTTTGGCGTACCGTTCCGGCTCGGTTGGCAGGATCCAGTCGCTGAACGGCTCGAGAGACGCGAACTCAGCGGGCAGCGGCATCTGCGGTTTCCTTCGGGTCGGCGGTCGGTTTCACCCAGTCCGCCGTGACCTTGTGCAGGTGGCGGAGCAGTATCTCCTGGTCACACAGCGGGAACTCGGTCACCGCGCGGCTCGCCAGCATGATCTGCGTGGCCTGGAGGGTGTTGGAGTCTTGCAGCGCGTACTCCTTGAACGTCACCGCGGCGAGTTCCTGCCCCAGCCGCTCACGGGCCGTCTTGGGCGGGACGAAGTAGAGGCTGCACTCGAAGATATGCCGGTCCACCGCTGTCGGCCAGTAGTGATAGGTCAGGTACCAGCCGGGCGCCCAGACGAGCAGCATGAAGTTCGGGAAGAAGTGGAACGTGTCGATGCCCCAGGCCCGGTGTCGCGCCGGGTTCAGCCCAGCGGGCAGTGAGTCGAGACCCTCGATGTCCGGCCGGTCCCACGGACCGAACAGGCCGCTGCGCAGCACTCGCTCGATCGGCTTGACCATGTTGAGATCCCTGGGCGGTGACATGCCGCCCCAGCTCGAGATCATCGAGTGCGGGCTGCGCAGATCGTAGTGCAGTGCCTCGAACCCGACGCTGGCCAGCTTGTCGGACTCGTCCTTGACCGCTTGCTTAGCGTGCAGGATGGGCGCGTGGTAGAACTCCGCGAACGCGTCGATGAACAACTTCCAGTTGCTGCCGATCTCGGCTTTGTAGGTGTAGACCTCGGTCATCTCGTGGAAGGGATAACCCTCGATGCCCTTGGCCAGGTCCCCTAGGTAATCAGCCAGCGGCGGGGCAGCGGGGTCGAGGTTGACGAAGATGAACCCCTCCCAGATCTCGCAGCGGACCGTCTTGAGGCCGAATCCGGACTTGTCGATGTCGAAGAACTCGGACTCCTGCTGGACGAACGTCAGGTCACCCTCGAGGCTGTAGCGCCAGGCGTGGTACTTACAGGTGAACTGGCGGCAGGTGCCTGACACTTCCTCGTCGGGATAGTCGTTCCAGACGAGCTTGTTGCCGCGGTGCCGGCACAGGTTGTGAAACGCGCGGATCTGGCCGTCCCGGCCGCGGACGATGATCAGCGCGGTGCCAACCACCGCCAGCTCCTTGGTGAAGTAGCTGCCCGTCTTCGGCACCTGCTCGATCCGGCCCACGTTCAGCCAGGTGTGCCGGAAGATGGCCTGTCGCTCGGCCTCGTAGTACGCGGGATCGATCGAGTCGGAGTAGTCGACTTCGGCGGTGCCGAGCTCGGGATAGTGCTCGGTCCACGACCCCTCGGGCGGCTTGGGGAAATGCGGCATGTGTCAGGTCCTCCTCGAGGGCTCAGTCGCTGGTGCCGGCGCCCCCGTCAGTTCCGGCTCCGGCTCAGCCCCGTCTTCCAGCTCGACGCCGAAGGTGTTGAACGCCATGGCTAGCAGCCCGTACGTTCCGATGGTGAAGACGAGGTCCATCAGCTGGCGGTCGTCGAGATCGTCGGCGAGTCGTTGATAGGTCTGGTCGGTCAGGCTTGACTGGGTGTCGAGTTCGTCGACGGCGGTGTTGATCAGGGTGGGCGTGCCCTCGCTTGCCTCGCGAATCTCGTCATCGGTAATGCCGATCTTGCGGGCGATCCGGACGTGATGCGCCCACTCGTAGCGGCAGTCACGACGCCAGGCCATCCGCAGGATGGCTAGCTCGCGGATTCGCCGCGGCAGCGTCGAGTCCCGGCTCAGCAGGTACATGTTGTAGCCGAGGAAGGTCTTCGCCAGCGCCGGGTGCCTGGCGAAAAGGCCGAGCACGTTGTTCGGCGGCGGCTTCCGTCCCAGCATCGTGAATGTGTCCGGGTCCCACTCGTCGTAGGGGAGCGGGTCGATGCGGCTCAAGTGTTCCGTCCTCCGTTCACGCCGATGATCTGGCCGGTGATGTAGCCGGCTTCCTCGGAGACCAGGAAGGCGCAGGTGACCGCGATGTCCTCCGGTGTGCCGACCCGGCGTACGGGAGTCCGCTGGATGTGGTCGGCGACCGTGCCGCCGAGCAGGTCGCGCTCCTCGGCCCGGCGCAGCATCGGGGTGTCGATGAAGCCTGGTGGGACCGCGTTGACCGTGATGCCGTCTGGCCCAAGTTCCAGCGCCAGCGCCTTGGTCAGCCCGTTGACCGCGGATTTGGCCGCGACATAGTGCGCCATGAACGGCTGACCGGAGTGAGCGCTGGACGAGGAGATGTTCACGATCCGGCCCCACCCGGCGTCGAGCATGTCGGGGAGCACGGCCTGGACGCAGTGAAAGACCCCGTTCAGGTTGACGTCGATCACCCGCTGCCAGGCCTCGAAGGTCAAGTTCGCGAAACGCTTGAACCCGTCGATCCCGGCCGCGTTCACCAAGATGGTGACCGGCCCGAGCCGCTGGCGTATGACGTCGAGTGCGGCGTCGACCTGCGCGCGGTTCGTCACGTCGGCTACCTGAGCCAACGGATCTTCCGACGTGGAACGATCCAGCGTCGCGACGTGATAGCCCTCGGCGGCGAGCCTGCGGGCGATCGCGCGTCCGATGCCGGAAGCGCCTCCCGTTACGACCGCGGTCTTCATTCGGAAATCTCCCTTCCAAATATGAGAATCGTACTCTCAACCTGAGTGATGCCGCCAGACTTGTGGCGCGCTCGACGCCGCTGCCAGTTCCGGGGCGGCCAGTTAGAGCAGTTGATTCTCTGTTTTTGAGAGTGTAATTTCCACTGAGAAGGAGGCGAGCCATGGGAGCACAGGGCGCGACACGGCGGATGCTCATCGACGGGGAGCTTGTCACGACGGAGCGAACCTTCCCGTCGGTGAACCCCACGACAGGCGCGGTGATCGGGTACGCACCAGACGCGACGGCGGTCGACGCTGAGGCCGCCGTAAAGGCGGCGCGGCACGCGTTCGACACGTCGGGCTGGGCGACCGACGTGAAGTTGCGGACGCACTGCCTGAACCAGCTCTACCAGGCGCTGACCGATCACAAGGAGGAGCTGCGCGAGCTGACGATCGCCGAGGTCGGCGCGCCGCGCATGATCACCCACGGGCCGCAACTCGACCAGCCGATCGAGATCGTCCGGTACTACGCCGACCTGCTGCCGTCGTACCCGCTGACCGAGGAGCTTGGTGAGATCGAGGTCCGCGGGCAGCAGCACCGCCGCTGGGTGGAGAAGGAGGCGGCCGGGGTCGTCGCGGCGATCATTCCGTACAACTACCCGACCCAGATCGGCCTGGCCAAGCTCGCCCCGGCGCTCGCCGCCGGCTGCACGGTCGTGCTCAAGGGAGCGCCCGACACCCCGCTGGTCACCCTCGCCCTGGGCGAGCTGATCGCCAACCACACCGACATCCCGCCGGGCGTGGTCAACGTCATCACCTCATCAGAGGCGGCGACCGGTGAAGTCCTCACCGCGCATCCCGACGTAGACATGATCACGTTCACCGGTTCCACCGCCACCGGCCGGCGGATCATGGCGGCCGCGAGCGAGACCATCAAGCGGGTCTTCCTCGAGCTCGGAGGCAAGTCCGCGATGATCGTCCTCGATGACGCGGACATGAACATCTCGGCCATGTTCTCGGCCTTCATGGTCTGTTCGCACGCCGGCCAGGGGTGCGCCATCACCACCCGGCTGCTCGTTCCGCGAGATCAGCATGACGCGATCGTCGAACAGGTCGCCGCCTACCTCGGCCGGGTGACGGTCGGCGACCCGGCCGATCCGAAGACCTTCATGGGCCCGCTGATCAGCGAAAGGCAGCGGGACAAGGTGGACGGCATGGTCAACCGGGCCATCGAGGCCGGGGCCACGCTGGTGACCGGCGGCGAGCGCATCGATCCGGGCTTCTTCTACGCGCCAACGCTGCTCGTCAACGTGGACCCGGACAGCGAGATCGCGCAGGACGAGGTGTTCGGCCCGGTGCTCGCCGTCATCCCGTACACCAATGATGACGACGCGGTGCGCATCGCCAACAACTCGATCTACGGGCTGTCCGGCGGCGTGCAAAGCGCCGACACCGAGCGGGCGGTCGCGCTGGCGCGGCGGATCAGATCCGGGACATTCAGCATCAACGGCGGCAACTACTTCTCGCCGGATTCGCCGTTCGGCGGCTACAAGCAGTCCGGCATCGGCCGGGAGATGGGCGTCCCGGGATTCGAGGAGTTCCTCGAGCGTAAGACGTTCGCGGTGGTGGTGGGATGAGCGGAACCGGTCCGCTCGGGGGCATCACGGTCCTCGAGGTGGCGATGTACGGGTTCGTCCCGTCGGCGGGCGCGGTGCTCGCTGAATGGGGCGCTGACGTCATCAAGGTCGAGCACGCGGTCACCGGCGACCCGCAACGGGGCCTGAGGCAGACCGGCGCGTACAAGATCGAGGGCGACCCGAACCCGAACATCGAGCACGCCAACCGGGGCAAGCGCAGCATCGGCATACACCTGGGGCGGCCCGAGGGCCAGCAGCTGATCTATGATCTGGCCAAGGACGCGGACGTCTTTCTCACCAGCTTCCTGCCGAGCGCCCGGCAGAAGTTCGGCATCGACGTCGACGACATCCGCGAGATCAATCCGGGCATCATCTATGCCCGTGGCAGCGCGCTCGGCCCACGCGGGGCGGAGGCCGACAAGGGCGGGTATGACATGACCGCGTTCTGGTGCCGGGGCACCAGCGCGGCCAGCCTCACCCCGCCCAACGTCGAGGGCCTGATCAATCCGCCGCCCGCCTACGGCGACACGATCTCGGGCACGAACCTCGCGGGTGGCATCGCGGCGGCCCTGCTCAAGCGCGAGCGGACCGGTGAGCCGTCCGTCGTGGACGTGTCGCTGCTCGGCAGCGGGCTATGGACGATGGGACACGCGATCGCGATCTCGCTGCATCTCGACCGGCCGTGGATCGCTCCAGAATCCGGCAGGCACGCCGCGATGGTCAACCCGCTGTCCGGCCTGTACCGCACGGCCGACGATCGCTACCTGTCGTTCGTCATGCTGCAGCCAGGAAAATTCTGGGCGGATGTCTGCGAGCACCTTGACCGCCCTGAGCTGGCCACTGACCCGAGGTTCGCGACCCCGGAGCAACTCGCGGCCAACGCCGGGGAAGCAGTCGAGATCCTGCGCGAGATCCTGAGCAAGCGCACGCTCCCGGAGTGGACCAAGCGCTTCGCGACGCTGAAGGGCCCCTGGGCGCCCGTCCAGGACACGATGCAGGCCTCCGACGACCCGCAGATCAACGCCAACGAGTACCTGATTCAGGCGGGCGACCTGCGGCTCGTCTCCAGCCCTGTCCAGTTCGACCAGACGGCGCCAACCAGCGGGCCGGCACCGGAGTTCGCGGCTCAGACCGAGGAGATCCTGCTGGAACTCGGCCTGGACTGGGACCGGATCCTGGCACTCAAGGAGGCGGGCGCGATCACCTGAGCTCCAGGCCGGCCAGCTCGGCGTCCCGGCCGTACAGCTTCATATGTCTTATGCAACCCGATCATGTGGCGTGAAAAAACCCATGATCAAATCGAACCATTCCTGGCGTTTGTCCGTGTACAGGGTGAACCCCGCGATAACCGAATAGCCAGGAGCCTGGTAGTGCCACATTTCGGTCTTTTCAGGCCTACTTCGACGTGGGCCGGCGGGGCAAGAACGAGGATACGACTGAGGACGGTGCTGGGCGCCGGTGCGGCGGTGGCCGTCTGCCTGGCAGCCGCGCTGGGCGCGGCACCAGCGCGGGCCGCGGCAGCGGGACCCGCCGCGGGGGCTAAGCTCGCGACCGCGAGCCAAGCCGCCACGACGACCACCGCGCTCGCCTGGGGCGACAACAGCGCTGGCGAGTTCTGCAACGGCACGCTGACCGCCAGCGAAGTACCGACGAGCGTGCCTGGACTGAGCGGCGTCCATGCGATCGCTGAGGGAGGCCGGCACGTCCTCTCGCTGCTGTCGAACGGCACCGTGCAGGCCTGCGGTGACGACACCTTCGGGCAGCTAGGGAATGGGATCGCCAGCGCCAACGGCACCAGCGAGACGTTCGCCGCGGTGCCGGGCCTGACGAACGTGACCGCGGTCGCGGCGGGGGAAGAGCACAGCCTGGCGTTGCTGTCCAACGGAACGGTCGTGGCCTGGGGCGACGGCGACGAGGGACAACTGGGCAACGGCAGCATGGCTGGCAGCGCCGTCCCGGTAGCGGTCAAGGGGCTGACCGGAGTGACGGCGATCGCGGCGGGCAGCCTGTTCAGCCTCGCGCTGCTGAAGAACGGCACCGTGATGGCCTGGGGCGACAACCGCTTCGGGGCGCTCGGGAACGGCACCGAGGTCAACAGCGACGTGCCCGTGGCCGTAACGGGGCTGAGCGGGGTCACCGCGATCGCGGGCGGTGGTTTCTTCGCGCTCGCGCTGCTGTCCAACGGTACCGTCATGTCCTGGGGCGACAACGAGAGCGACCAGCTCGGTGACGGCCAGGACGTATCCACCCAGCCCGAGAGCACCGTCCCCGTCGCGGTCGCCGACATCACCGATGTCAAGGCCATCAGCGCGGGAACCAGTCACGCGGTCGCCCTGCTTCAGAACGGGACTGTCATGGTCTGGGGCGACAACTCGTTCTTCCAGCTTGCCCAGTCCAACGGATTCCCCGGCGGGATCTCCGACAGCGACGTCCCGGTGACCGTCTCCGGGCTGCCCGTGGCGACCGCGATCGCCGCCGGCGGGCTGTTCACGCTGGCCGTGGTGGCGGGCGGCGAGGTGGACGGCTGGGGCGACGACGCGTTCGGCCAGCTTGGCAACGGCTCGGACTCATCTAGCCCGTCAGTGGTGCAGGCCACCGGGTTGTCCGGTGTGACAACGGTGGCGGCAGGCGACGACGAGGCGATGACGCTCGGCGCTACCACCAGCGCACCCACGCCGACCGCCGCGACCGGCCCGGTGTCCAGCCCGTGGCGGATCGCGGGGAACCCAGTCGACCCGCCGTCGGCCGACGGGCTGACCGACGTGGAATTCAGCGGAGTATCCGCCGTCAGCGCCAGCGAGGCGTGGGCCGTCGGTGCGTCCTCCGCGCTGTTCGACAGCCTGCCGCTGGCTGAGCACTGGGACGGTAGCGTCTGGGACAACGTCTCCGTCCCGCTGCCGTCCAGTGCGTCGACCGGGAGCCTCAAAGGCGTCCTGGAACTCAGCTCGGCCAACACGTGGGCCGTCGGCTCGATCGGCGCTCCGTCCGGAACCGGGAACCTGACCCTGATCGAGCACTGGGACGGCCACGCATGGTCGGTGATCCCCAGCCCGAACCCGGTGACCGGCACCGGTGACACTGACGAACTCACCGCGATATCGGGGACCTCGCCGACCGATCTGTGGGCGGTCGGGACCTTCGGTACCGACCAGTTCAACGCGATGCTCTTCGAGCACTGGAACGGGCAGGCCTGGAGCTTCGTCCCACCGCCGAGCGAGGACGAGGAATTCGGCGAGGCGATCACCGTGATCTCCCCCACCGACGTCTGGGCGGTCGGCGACACCGATGGCGGGACCATCTCCGCGAACTGGAACGGGACGGCCTGGACGTTTGTGACCACCCCGGTCCTCCAAGACGGGGCGGCGCCCACCAACCAGCTCACGGGCGTGACCGCCACCGGCCCGGACAACGTGTGGGCCAGCGGCTACGAGGGCAACGTGGACCAGGAGAACTTCCAGATCCCCTACGTGCTGCACTGGAACGGGACGGCGTGGTCCCTGACCGAGGTGCCTAACGCGGGCAGCGAGGGCAGCCTGCTGCGTGGCATCACCGCCCTGTCCGCTAGCGACATCTGGGTCTCCGGGCAGACCCAGGAAAGCGACGGCGGGCTGCTCAGCCTGACCGAGCATTTCAACGGCACGACGTGGTCGCCGGCCCCGAGCCTGGACCCCGGCGAGCTGTCATCCAGCATCGATAACACATTTGACGCGGTCACGGGTGTGGCACCGGATACGCTGTTCGCCGTCGGCACCCAGGAGGTCCCCACCCAGTGCTGCCTGATGGCCCTGGCTGAGAGCAGCACGCGAGGCTGACTGGGGTCCCCCGTAACGTGGCCGCCATGAGGGTGGTGGCCACGTTACGGCGGGGATTACCTATACGTGACTGATCACCGCCGGGCGGCTCGGCGACCTGTACGGCAGGCGCCGGCTGTACCGCCTGGGCCTCGGGCTGCTCACCGTGGCCCTCGGCGGGCTGCGGGCTGGCTCCCACCGCGGGCTTCCTGGTCGGCGCCCGGGTGGTCCAGGGCGGCCGCTGCGGCGGGCGTGCTGTCCACCGCGCAGCAGGCAGGCGGTGCCATCGGGGTGGCCTGATCGGGATGATCTTCTACCGCTCGCTCGGCGGCGGCTACCCGCACGCCTTCGAGCTCAGCCTCGAGGTGATGGCCGCGCTCGGCCTGCTGGTCGCGGGCCTCGTGCAGCTCCTGCCGCGGTAGATGGAGAGCGTCGTTATGGTCGGTGCTGCATTGCCCACCAAAGAGTGCGGGTAATGCCACATTGACCATAACGACGCGGCCGCGGCTTACCGGGCCCGGGTCATGACCTGGGCGGCGGCGGCCCAGTGCTCGTCCGCGACCCACAGCCGGGCGAAGGCCCTGGCCGCTTCGCGCACTGGGACGCCGCCCTTGGTGACCCGTTTGATGTCCCTGGCGGGACGGCACGCGAGCGACCGGGCCAGCGCCCGCCACGATGAATCGAACGCCAGCCGCGGCGTCACCTCGTCCACTAGGCCGATATCGCGGGCCTCGGCGGCGGTCAGCACCCGCCCGGTGCCCGCCAGCAGCAGGGCGCGGCCGCGGCCGACCAGTTCGGCGAGCCGTTCCGCGCCACCCCAGGCGGGCATGATCGCCAGGTTTACCTGCGTGAATCCGATCCTGATGTCGCTGGCCGCGATCCTGATGTCGGCCGCGATCGCCAGCTCGGCACCGCCGCCGAGCGCGTGGCCGTTCAGCGCGGCGATCACCGGTCCTGGGAAGTTCGCGAGCCGGTCGCAGATCCCGCGCATCCGCAGTGCCATCTGGATCGCGTCGTCCTCGGTGCGGATCGCGGCGAGTTCCCTGAGGTCTCCACCGGAGACGAACACCCGGTCGCCGGCCCCCTTGATCACCAGCGCGTGCGCGCCCGCCACCGTGTCGAGCGTCTTGTCCAGCTCATCCATCGTGTCCGGGCCGATGGCATTCCGCACCTGGGGCCGGTCGATCGTAATGATCGCCAGTCCATCCTCCAGCTCGAGATCAACCACCTCGTGAGAATATCATTCTCAAAATTAGAAAGCCATGGTCTCATAGAGGAGATACGAGTGGCGAAGGAGCTTGCGGCGATGCGGATGATCCCGGCCGAACTGGCCCAGCGGTACACGGCGCGGGGATGGTGGACGGACGAGACGCTCGGGACGATGCTGGCGAGCGGGCTGCGGCGAGCGCCGGATACCGAGTTCCGCGTGCACTCCGATGTACGCCCCTGGGCGGGGGCGTTCCGCGACGTCGAGCTGATCGCGCGTCGGCTGGCCGCCGGGCTGCGAGACCGGGGCGTCGGGCCAGGAGACGTCGTCGCGTTCCAGCTCCCGAACTGGATGGAGGCCGCGGCCGTCTTCTGGGCGTCGGCGTTCCTCGGCGCGACGGTCGTGCCGATCGTGCACTTCTACCAGCGCAAGGAGGTCGGCTACATCCTGCGCGCGGTCACGCCCAAGGTCTTCATCACCGCGGAGAGCTTCGGCCGTCTCAAGTACCAGCCCGATCTCGCCGCGCAGGTGCCGGTTGTCGGCGTCGTCGGTGGTGACTTCGAGGACCTGCTCGCGGCCGATCCACTGCCGGGCGTGCTGGAGACGGACCCCGCCGGTCCCGCGCTCATTGCCTTCACCTCCGGCACCACGCGTGATCCCAAGGGGGTAATGCACAGTCATCAGACGCTCGGCTTCGAGACCCGGCAGCTCACGTCGCGTTACCCGCCGGACCGAGGCTCTCAGCTGAGCGCCGCGCCCGTCGGGCACTTCACCGGCATGCTCAACGCGTTCCTCATCCCGGTGCTCGACGCCGCGCCGGTGAACCTGATGGACGTCTGGGATGCGGGCCACGCGCTGCGGCTGATCAAGGACGAGGGGCTCACCGTGGCCGGCGGCGCCACTTACTACATGACGAGCCTCATCGACCACCAGGATTTCGACCCGGCCACGCACCTGCCGGGCCTGAAGTACGCGGGCCTGGGTGGCTCGCCGGTGCCAGCCGCGGTGACCTCCCGGCTGGCAGAGCTCGGCGTCACGGTGTACCGCGCCTACGGCAGCAGCGAGCACCCGTCGGTCACCGCCTCGCTCTACACAGCCCCGGAAGCCAAGCGGCTCTACACCGACGGCAACGCCTGCCCGGGCGTGGAGGTCAAGCTGGCGGAAGACGGCGAGATCCTGAGCCGCGGCCCCGATCTGTGCCTGGGGTACACCGACGATTCGCTGACCGAGGCCGCGTTCGACGGCGAGGGCTGGTATCACACCGGGGATATCGGCGTTCTCGACGACGACGGCTACCTGACGGTCACCGACCGCAAGAGCGACATCATCATCCGCGGCGGGGAGAACATCAGCGCCGCCGAGGTCGAGGAACTGCTGCACGCGATGGACGGCATTGCCGAGGCGGCGGTCGTGGCGGCACCCGACGACAGGCTCGGGGAGCACGCGGCCGCGTTCGTCCGGCTGAAGCCCGGCGCGGCCGAACCTGACCTCGACGCGGTGCGCGCCCATCTGGAAGGCGCCAACCTCGCGCGGCAGAAGTGGCCGGAGGAACTGCACGTGGTGACCGACTTCCCGCGTACCGCCAGCGGCAAGATCCAGAAGTTCGTGCTGCGTAAAGAGCTGAGCGTTGCGCCTTCCGTTCAATGAGAATACGATTCTCGTATTCAGCAAAGGAGGATTCCATATGCCGTCGCGCGTACTGCCGTATCCGCTGTTCGACGCGGACAACCACCTGTATGAGACCGAGGACGCGTTCACCAAGTACCTGCCCGCGCAATACAAGAGTGCGGTCCAGTACGTGCAGATCAACGGTCGCACCAAGATCGCGGTCCGCGGCCAGATCAGTGATTACATCCCGAACCCCACCTTCGAGGTGGTCGCCAGGCCGGGGGCGATGGAGGAGTACTTCCGCATCGGCAACCCCGACCGCAAGACCCGGCGGGAGATTTTCGGCGAGCCGATGCGATCGATACCCGCGTTTCGCGAGCCGGGGCCGCGCGCGGAACTGATGGACGAGCTCGGCATCAGCCAGTCACTCATGTTCCCCACCCTGGCCAGCCTGCTCGAGGAACGGATGCGGGACGATCCCGAGCTCATTCACGCGGTCGTGCACGCGCTCAACCAGTGGCTGGACGAGGTGTGGGGCTTCAACTACAAGGACCGCATCTTCACCACTCCGGTGATCAGCTTGCCCATCGTAGAGAAGGCCATCGAGGAGCTCGAGTGGTGCGTCGAACGCGGGGCTAGGGCCATCCTGGTCCGGCCCGCGCCGGTACCAGGGTTCCGCGGTTCCCGGAGCTTCGCGCTGCCAGAGTTCGACCCGTTCTGGGAGCGGGTGAGCAAGCACGGGGTTCTGGTCGCGATGCACTCCTCGGACAGCGGCTACGCGCGTTACTCCCAGGAGTGGGAGGGCAGCGACCGGGAAATGCGGCCGTTCGAGGACAAGCCGTCCGACACCTTCCGGATGGTGGCCGAGTGGCGGCCGGTCACGGACGCCGTCGCGAGCTGGGTCTGCCACGGAGCGCTCTTCCGGTTTCCCGAGCTCAAGGTCGCGGTCATCGAGAATGGCTCGGCCTGGCTGAAGCCGCTGCTCGACCAGCTCGGCGACGTGTACAAAAAGATGCCGCAGAACTTCCTCGGCGACCCGGTGGAGGCGGTCAGGAGCCGGATCCACATCAGCCCGTTCTGGGAGGAAGACCTCGCCGAACTGGCGAGCATCGTCGGCGTCGAGCGAGTGCTGTTCGGCTCGGACTACCCGCACCCGGAGGGCCTCGCCGACCCGGTCAGCTACGTGGACCATCTCGTCAAGCTTTCCGAGACCGACCAGGCGATGATCATGGGAGGTAACCTCGCCAGACTCGTGGCCGCGTAATGGAACCGGCCAGATCCATCCCGGAGCTGGTGCAGTCCGCGGCGGACCGCTTCGGCGACGCTGAGGCCGTTGTCGACGGTCCGCTCCGGCTGACCTTCACCGAGCTGGCACGGCGCGTGCGCGTCGCGGCGGGCGCGTTCGCCAGCATCGGGATCGAGAAGGGCGACCGGGTCGCGATCTGGGCGCCGAACTCGGCCGAGTGGATCATCGCCGCCTTCGGACTGCTCACCGCGGGCGGGACGCTGGTACCGGTCAACACCAGGTTCCAGCAGGCCGAGGCGGACGACATCATCAGCCGCAGCGGCGCCAAGGCCGTCCTGGTGCAGCAGGGCTTCCTGGACCGCAAGTACGAGACGACCGTGCCGGCGATCGCCATCAAATCGGGCTTCCTGGACAGCGGCTCGCCCTTCGAACGCGAGACCGGCCCAGACGACATCTGCGACATCTTCTTCACCTCGGGGACGACCGGGCGGCCCAAGGGCGTGCTGATGGCGCACGGCCAGGCGCTACGCGCCTATGGCGAGTGGTGCGACCTGGCCAGGGTCGTCGAAGGCGACCGGTACCTGATCGTGAACCCGTTCTTCCACATCTTCGGCTACAAGGCGGGCTGCCTGGCGTCGATGATCCGGGGGATGACCGTCTACCCGGTGCCGGTCTTCGACCCGGCATCGGTGTTCGAGATCGTCGAGAAGGAAGGCATCACGGTGCTGCCCGGCGCGCCGACGCTGTACCACTCGCTGCTGTCCGCGCGGGCCCGCTGGGACCTGTCGACGCTGCGTGTCGCGGTGACCGGCGCGGCGGACATACCCGTCGAACTGATCAAGTCGATCAGGAAGGACTTGCCGTTCAGGGACATCATGACCGGCTACGGACTGACCGAAGCCGGGACGGTCACCACCTCGCGTTCTGGTGACTCGTTCCGGGATATCGCCACGACGGCGGGCGTCCCGTGCGACGGGTTTGAGATACGGACCGCCGCGGACGCGGAGGTCCTGGTGCGCGGGTACGGCGTGATGCGCGGCTACCTGGACGATCCGGTGGCCACCGCGGAGGCGATCGACGCCGACGGGTGGCTGCACACCGGCGACCTCGGGCAGATCGAGCGCGGGCGGCTGATCGTCACCGGGCGCAAGAAGGACATGTTCATCGTCGGCGGGTTCAACGCCTACCCGGCCGAGATCGAGAACTTCCTGCTGGAGCACCCCGCGGTGGCCCAGGTCGCGGTGATCGGGGTGCCGGATGAACGGATGGGGCAGGTAGGCAAGGCTTTCGTCGTGCCGAAGCAACCGCTGACGGAGGAAGCGCTAATCGCCTGGAGCAAGAAACGCATGGCTGGTTTCAAGGTGCCGCGGTACATCGAATTCCGTAAGGAGCTTCCGCTGAACGCGACCGGCAAGGTGCAAAAAGATCAGCTCCAGTGTCGGAAGTGACGGAACTGACGAAAGCGACAGGAGGTACGGCGGCTATGCGCGTCGGCGTGATGGTCGGGCCGGAGCGGCGGGACACCGCGCGCAAGGGCGGGTTCATGGTTTCCGATGCTCGCTGGGCGGAGGAAGCGGGGCTGGATACGGTCTGGGTCCCGCAGATACCGTCCGACTTCGACGCGTTCGTCGCGGTGACGCTGCTCGCCACCAGGACCACGCGGATCGAGATCGGCACCGCGGTCGTTCCGCTGCAGGCCCAGCACCCGATCGCGCTGGCCCGCCAGGCGCTGTCCGCGCACGCGGTGGCGGGTGGGCGGCTGGCGCTCGGCATCGGGCCGTCGCACCACTGGATCATCCAGGACATGCTCGGGCTGCCGTACGAGAAGCCCGCCGGGTACACCCGGGATTACCTGGAGGTGCTGAACGCGTCGTTCAGCGGAAACGTTGATGTGGTGAACGAGACGTTCACCGTGCATAACCCCCTCAGCCTCGCGCCGGTGACGCCGCTGCCGGTGCTGGTCGCCGCGCTCGGTCCCGTCATGCTCGGCCTCGCGGGGTCGCAAGCGGACGGCACCATCTTGTGGATGGCCGACGAGAAGGCGATCGCCGGGCACATCGTGCCGCGGATCACCAAGGCGGCGGCCGAGGCCGGCCGGCCCGCACCGCGTGTTATCGCTGGCGTCCCGGTCTGTCTGTGCCGGCCCTCGGAGGTTGACGCCGCGCGAGAGCGGGCGAACCAGATACTCGGCGAGGCGGAGTTCTCGCCGAACTACCAGCGGATGCTGTCCCATGGCGACGCCCAGTCCGTCGGCGATATCTGCATCGCCGGTGACGAGGCCGCGATCGTGACCGGATTCCAGCGATTCGCCGAGGCTGGGGCGACCGATCTGTCGGTGCGTTTGCTGCCCCTCGGTTCCGGTCGCGAGGAGCTGGTCGCCTCCAAGCAGCGGACCAGGGAACTGGTAGCCGCCGTGGCGGCCCAGCTGCGCTGAGCGCCGGATCTACCCGCCGGTCGCGCGCTTGCCATGCGGCTAACGGGTCAGCGGAAAAGCGACGGTGATGGCCAGGCCCCCGCCGGGCCGAGCCTGCCCGATGACGGTGGCGCCGTGGGCAGTGGCAATGGCCCTGACAATGGACAGGCCGAGGCCGTGGCCGCCGTCGCGACGAGCGGGGCGCGGGCCGAGCCGCTGGAAAGGCTGGAACAGCCGGTCCACCTCGGCGGGCGGGATGACCTGCCCAGAGCTGGTCACCGACAGGACGGTGTGGCCATCGCTGGTCCCCGTGGTGATCTGGATGTCCCCGCCCTGGACGTTGTGCCGGATGGCGTTGTCGAGCAGGTTGGTCACCAGTTGCTGGACCAGGAGAGGATCGCCGTCGAGGGCCGCGGGCTCGATGTCGGCTTGGACGTGCAGGCCTAGACGGTCGGCCGTGGGCCGGGCGGCGGACAGCGCGGCGCTGGCGATGGCGCCTAGGTCGAGAGGCTCGCGCTCGACGGTTCCGGCTTCGCCGCTGGCCAGGGTGAGCAGCGCCTCGATGAGGCGTTCCTGCTCGGCGTTGGATGCGAGCAGTTCCTGGCCGACGGCCTGCCAGCTGGCGGTGGTGCTGGCCGGGTCGGCCAGGGCGACCTGGATCAGGGTACGTTCCCTGGTCAGCGGCGTGCGCAGCTCGTGCGAGGCGTTGGCGGCGAAACGCCGCTGGGCGTCGAACGAATCCTCCAATCGCGCGAACAGGCCATCGAGGGTGTCGCCGAGTTCCTTGAGCTCATCGTTGGGTCCGTGCAGGGCCAGCCGCTCATGCAGGCTGCTGGCGGCGATCCGCCGGGCGGCGGCGGTGATCGTGCTCAGCGGGCGCAGCACCCGGCCGGCGATGGTCCAGCCGATCGCGGCGGCGGCCACCGCGATGACCGCCAGGGCGATGGCGGAGACGTTCAGGACCTGCCGCAGGTCGTAGTCGATCTCACTCTGTACCGCGGCCAGCAACTTAGCCTGCTGCTTAGCCTGCTGCGCGGCGGAGGGGGCAGCGGCTCTGTCAGTCGGCTGGTCGGAGGGGACAGGGGCTTCGAGTACGTCGTAGGAACCTTCCTGCTGGACATCGGCGCTGGGAACCCTGAGTTCGAATACGTCGAACGAACCTTCCCGCTGGACGCGGGTGATTGGGACTTTGGCACCGAGTACCGCGGAGGCGGAGCTTTCCACCCGAGGGGAAGCCGGTGCAGCCGTGTGCCCGTAGAGCAGGTAGGCAAGGACGCCGAGCACGGCCGCGCCGCAGGCCAGGAAGGCCGCGCCGTACAGGATGGTGAGGCGCAGCCGGGCGGTGCGCCGCGGCAGTCGCAGCCAGCGCGGGGTGCGCATTAGGGTTCTCCGATGCGGTAGCCGCTTTCCCGGACGGTCTGGATTACCGGCGGGTCGCCGAGCTTGGCCCGGAGCCGGCGGATGGTGGTCTTCACGGTGCTGGTGAATGGGTCGGCTGCCTCATCCCACACGCGTTCGAGCAGTTCCTCGGCTGGGACCGGGCGGCCGTCCGCGCCGAGCAGGCATTCCAGCACGGCGAGTTCCTTGGTGGTCAGCGGCAGGCGGCGCCCAGCGCGAACCGCGACCCGGCGGGCCGGGTCTAGGCTCAGGTCGCCATATTCGAGCGCGGCGGGCAGCGGGGCGGCCGAGCGCCGGCCCAGGGCCCGGATGCGCGCCACCAGCTCAGCGAAGTCAAACGGCTTGGGCAGGTAATCATCGGCACCCAGGTCCAGGCCTTCAACCCGGTCCCTGACCGACCGGGCGGCAGTGAGCATCAGCACCCGGCTTTCTGATCTGCCCGCGACCAGGGCCCGGCATACGTCATCGCCGTGCACACCGGGCAGGTCCCGGTCCAGCACCACCACGTCATACCGGTTGACCGCCGCGTGCTCAAGGGCCGTGCCGCCATCCAGCGCGATGTCGACGGCCATCCCTTCGCGGCGCAGCCCGGCCGCCACCGCCGTGGCCAGCACCTCGTCGTCCTCGGTTACCAGAACCCGCATCGCTTGTCCGCCGCTTCGTTTCCGCCCCACGGTATGTCAGCCGCCTGCTGCCAGCATCACAGATCGCAGGTGACAGCCAGGTGACATTTTCGGTTCCCGTGCTGTCACCTTCCATTTTGTACAACAGATTGCGATAGCCAATCCCGGCTAATGAAGGAGACCGCGATGAACGGCAAGATCAGCGGTAACCGGGCCCCGCGGCGTGCAGGAGCCCTGGTTGCCGTGGCCGCCGTCGCCGTGCTGGCCACGGCGTGCGGCACCCCGTCCCTCGGCAGCTCTGCCTCGGGAGCGTCAATTACCTATGCCCAGGAAGTGGCCCTCGCGCAGTGCATGCGCGGCCACGGGGTGCCGAGCTTCCCCGACCCCAACGCGTCGGGTGGCTTCTCCGCCGGGTCGGTTGACCTTGACAGCAGCCAGACGCAGGCGGCTTATGGTGACTGCCGGCATCTGCTGGCTGGCGGCGGCCCGAACATCTCACAGCTACAGCAGGAGGAGCAGCAGGAGCAGCAGGCGCTGGCGAAAGCACTTCCCATGCTGGTCAAGTACTCCGCGTGCATGCGCAGTCACGGCTTGCCGACCTTCCCCGACCCTACGGCGAGTGGCGGCCTGGAGCTTAACGGCACTGGCATCAATCCCGGTTCGCCGCAGTTCCAGACGGCGGCGAGTGCCTGTCAGCATGCGCTGCCCGCCGGGGCCCAGTTCTCTACGCACCGGTCCACCGGGACGCGCCGGTCATGAGCGGGACCGTCTCACGTGACGGGGAGGCCAGGCGGCCGCGAACGCCTAGCCGGCGTCGGCAGGCGATCGCGGCGGTGCTGGTGCTCGCGGTGCTCGGGGGCGGGACGGTGATCGCGTGGGCGACGGGGGCGTTTGGCTCACGTGAATCGGCCGGGGATGGGCAGGGCGCGCCCGCACCGGCGACGCAGTCAGTGGCGCAGCAGGAGCTGTCGTCGCAGACACCGGTCACCGCGACCTTGGGGTACGCGGGGTCGTACACGGTGCGGGGAGAGAGCGCAGGCGCGCTGACATCGCTGCCGTCGGTGGGGCAGGTGATCGGTCAGGGGCAGGCGCTGTACCGGGTGGATAACGGCACCCCGGTGGTGTTGCTGTACGGGTCGGTGCCGGCCTGGCGGCCGCTGGAGGAGGGGGTGACCGGGGACGATGTATCCCAGCTGAATCATGACCTAGTGGCGCTGGGGTACGCCAGCAGCTCGGATGTGAGCGCGGAGGGCTGGGATTATTTCTCCTGGGAAACCGCGTACGGGGTGCAGCAGCTGGAGTCGGCGCTCGGGGTTTCCAGCCCGCCGGGGTCGCTTCCGCTGGGGTCGGTGGCGTTCGAGCCCGAGGCGCTCCGGGTCACCGATGTGCTGGGCAGCCTGGGCGGTCCGGCGGCCTGCCCGGTACTGGCGGCGACATCGGACCGGCACGTGGTGACGATCGCGCTGAGTACCTCCCAGGAGTCGGAGGTGACGGTGGGGGACGCGGTGACGGTCACGCTGCCGGACGGTGCCAGCACGCCGGGGACGGTCTCCTCGGTGGGCACGGTGGCGTCCGGGTCAGCCAGTAACGCGACGATCTCGGTGACGGTCACCCTGACGCACCCGTCGGCGGCCGGGACCCTGGACCAGACACCGGTGACGGTGTACGTCACCACCGCCAGCAGCTCCGGCCCGGTGCTCGCGGTGCCGGTGGCGGCGCTGCTGGCGCAGTCCCCGGGAGGGTACGCGGTCGAGGTGACCGGCGCGGGTAATACCCGTCGGCTGGTGCCGGTGACGGTCGGGATCTTCGACGACAACTCCGGCCTGGTGCAGGTGACCGGCGCGCTGACTCCCGGCGAGCAAGTCGTGGTGCCGGCGACATGAGCACCGTCCTGGAACTGGAGGGCGTCACGAAGGAGTATCCGGGGTCGCCGCCGGTGCGGGCGCTGGATCAGGTGAGTGTGGCGGTGGCGGCCGGCGAACTGGCCGCGATAGTCGGCCCGTCCGGGTCGGGTAAGAGCACGCTGCTGCACCTGATGGGCACCCTGGACCGGCCCACCACCGGAACGGTGCGGGTGACGGGCCTGGACGTGGCCCGAATGAGCGATCGGGAGGTGTCCGCGCTGCGGGCACGGCGGATCGGGTTCGTGTTCCAGCAGTTCTTCCTGGCCGAGCATCAGAAGGTGCTCGATAACGTGGCCGACGGGCTGCTGTACGCCGGGGTTCCGCGCGCCGAACGGCGCTGCTTGGCGGAGGCCGCGCTGGAGCGGGTCGGCCTGGAGCACCGGGCCGGTGCCCGGCCCACCCAGCTGTCCGGAGGTGAGCGGCAGCGGGTGGCCATCGCCCGGGCGATCGCGGGCCGCCCGCCGGTGGTGCTGGCCGATGAGCCCACCGGGAACCTGGACTCGGCCACTGGCGCGTCGATCCTCGCTTTGCTGGAGGAGCTCAACGCGGCCGGCACCACGATCATCGTGATCACCCACGACCACGCGGTCGCCGCCTCGATGCGCCGCCGCATCGAGGTACTCGATGGTCACATCATCACCGACGCCCACGCCGCGGCGCGCGCCCAGGCGGCGCGGGAAGGACGATCATGACCATCACATCAGGCCCGGCCGCTCCGGCCCAGGCCCCGGTCCGGCTGCGCCCGGCCGACCTGGCCGGGCTGGCCAGTGTCGGGCTGCGGACCCGCAAGCTGCGGGCGATGCTATCGGCGCTGGGCATCGCGATCGGGGTGGCCGCGATCGTGGCGGTCCTCGGCCTGGCCAGCTCCTCCCAGGCCGGGCTGCTAGCCGAGATCAATCAGCTGGGCACCAACCTGCTGACCGTCACCAACGGAACGGATTTCACCGGGCAGAGCGTCGAGCTGTCCGGCACCGCGCCGGCGATGGCCGGCCAGCTGCCGGGCGTCACCGCCGTCCAGTACACCGGCACCGTGAACAACGCCAACGTCTACCGCAGCCCGCTGGTCCCAGCCGTCGACACCGACGGGCTCAGCGTGCAGGCCGCCAGCCTGGGCCTGCCCGCCGTGGTGGGCACTTCGGTCGCCCAGGGCAGCTATCTCAACGCGGCCACCGCCAAAGAGCCGGTCGCCGTGCTCGGCTACGAGGCCGCCCAGCTGCTTGGCATCGACCGGATCTGGCCCGGCGAGCGGATCTGGGTGGGTGGCCAGTGGTTCTATCTCGTGGGCATCCTCAACCCCGCCACCCTCGCCCCGCAGATCGACACCTCGATCCTGGTCGGCTTTCCGGCCGCGGAGAAGTACCTCGGCCTCGACGGGCACCCCTCGGAGCTGTACGTGCGCACCGTCAACACCCAGGCCGCCACGACCAGGGTCGATAACCTGCTCGCCGCGCAGGCCGACCCAGAGAGCCCCAGCGCGGTCACCGTCTCACAGCCGTCGCAGGCCCTGACCGCGCAGGCCGACGCCGCCGGAGCGTTCGACACCCTGTTCCTCGGCTTGGGTGCGGTCGCCCTGCTCGTCGGGGCCGTCGGGGTCGCCAACATCATGATCATCTCCGTACTCGAACGCCGTCAGGAAATCGGGCTGCGCCGTGCCCTGGGAGCCACCAAGGGCCAGATCCGCGTCCAGTTCCTGTCCGAGGCCATCCTGCTCGCCCTGGCCGGCGGCGTCACCGGTGACATCCTTGGCGCGGCCGCCACCGCCATCTACGCGCACATCAAAGGAGAGGCCATCGTCATCCCGGTGCAGGCCTGGGCAGGCGGCCTCGGCGCCGCATTCCTTATCGGGGCCCTCGCCGGGCTGCTGCCCGCCATTCGCGCCGCCCGGCTGTCACCTACCCAAGCGCTCTGGTCCCTGTGACTGCCTTCCGGAACGCTAACTCGTATACGACGGTCACCGAGGGGGTCGACGGGACGCCTTGGCAGGTGAGCACGTACCCCTCGGCGACCTCCTCCTCGGTGAGCACGTCGTTCACCCGCATCGTCGCCGATCCCTCGGTGAGCTGGGCTAGGCAGGTGCCGCAGTTACCCGCCTCGCAGGAGGTCGGGGGCGACAGGCCCGCCCGCCGGGCGCTCTCCAGCAGGGTCTCCCCGTCGCGCCGTGGCACCGACGCCCGCTTGCGCCCGAGCACGATCGTGACCTTCCCGCCCGTCTCGGAAGCGGCACTCGAAGCGGGAGAACCGTCGAAGCGCTCAGAAAAGACGAGCCCCGGCCCCGGCAGCGCCGACTCCACGACGTCCATGAACCCGGGCGGCCCGCACACGTAATAGTCCGCCTCGACATCGGTACCCACGAAGGACCGCACCACGTCCGGATCCGCCAGCCCGTGCTCCACATCGAACCGCCGCACGACTGAGAGCCGCCCGCCGGACCGCGCCGCGAGGTCGGACAGAGCACGCACGAAGATCGCCGACTCGCGATCCCGGTCGGCGCATAGCAACCGCACCCGCCGCCCGGTCGAGGCGAGCGCGGACTTGGCGAGCGACAGCACCGGGGTGATCCCGCTGCCACCGCAGAACCCCAGCACCGGCACCGAAGCGTCGGACCGCAGCACGAACCGGCCGGCCGGGGCGGTCAGCTCCAGTTCTGAGTCAACCGAGACCTGCGAGTGAAACCAGGTAGACACCAGCCCGCCGGGCACCCGCTTGACCGTCGTCATCAGCTCATCGTCCACATCGGGCGCGCTGGACATCGAGTACGAGCGGAACCGGTTCACCCCATCCACCGGTACGCGAAACGTGCAGTACTGACCGGCCAGGTACCCCAGCGGCGAGCCGTGCGGAGCTAGCACGAAGGTGCGCGTATCGGCGGTCTCCTGGACGACACGCGTAACCGTCGCGCGCCCGAAGACGGGTCTCGGCATGGGTGCCCCCATCTGGTATGAATGTTCTAGTAATATGAGAATTGTATTCTCCCATCATAAGAGGCACAGACCGAGGGGAGATTCTCCTATGGACGCGGCGCTCTGTTTCGAGGACCGGGAGTACAGCGTCAACGAGCTGGACGCGCTGGCCGACGGGCTGGCCAGGAGGTTGGCAAACCAGGGTGCCATCACCGGTGACCGGGTAGCCGTCATGAGTTCTAACCGGCCCGAGTTCGTGATCGCCATGCTCGCGATCTGGCGGCTCGGCGCGGCGGCGGTGCTGATGAGCCCGGCGTGGAAGCAGACCGAGCTGGATCACGCGCTCGCGATCACCCAGCCACGGCACGCCGTCGGGGATCATCCGTTGCTGGCCGAGCGGATGCCAGAGATGATCCACCTCGACGAGCCGATCCGGCCGGATCCCAATCCAGCGGTGCCCCCGCCTGGTCCGGCCCGGGACGCCGTCCTGGTGTTCAGCTCTGGCACCACGGGCCTGCCCAAGGCGGTCCGGCACACCCACGGCTCGCTGAACGCCGCGGTCCGGCACTGGCGGGACGCGCTCAAGCTGACCAGCAAGGACCGGATCCAGATCGCGACGCCGCCCTCGCACATCCTCGGTCTGCTGAACATCGTCACCGCGCTGCGGGCCGGAACCTGGATGCGGCTGCACCGGCGGTTCGACCTGGACCAGGTGCTGGCCGCGATCGAGACCGACCAGATCACGCTGGAGATGGCGGTCGCCCCGATCGCGCTGGCCCTGGCGAACCACCCGAAGCTGGAAAACTACGACCTGAGCAGCCTGCGGTACATCATGTGGGGCGCGACCCCGGTCACCCGCAGCGTCGCCGAGACCGTGACCCGGCGGACCGGCGTCGGATGGCTGCCCGCCTACGGCGCCAGCGAGCTGCCGGTCATCGCCTGCAACCCGATCGGCAACCCGCGGCTGGACTCCGTTCGGGCGAGCCGTCCCGGGCGTGCTGCTGCGGGTCGCCGACCTCGACACCGGTGAGCCGCTGCCGAACGGCCAGTCCGGCGAGATCCAGGCCCGCGCGTCCTCGCTGATGGCGGGCTACCTGCCCGGCGAGGCCAACAACGACGCCTTCGCCGACGGGTGGTACCGGACCGGCGACGTCGGCTTCATCGACTCCGACGGCTGGGTGCGGCTCACCGACCGCTGCAAGGAGATGATCAAGGTCCGCGCGTTCCAGGTCGCGCCCGCCGAGATCGAGGGCGTGCTGCTGGGGTACCCCGGCATCACGGACTGCGCGGTCTTCGGCATCCCCGACGCCAAGGACGGCGAGGCGATCATCGCCGCGGTCACGCCCCGCGCGCCGGTCGACACCGACCAGCTCGTGGCCTACATCGGCGAGCGGATGGCCTCCTACAAGCGCCCGGCTCGCGTCATCGTCGTCGACGCCATCCCGCGCCTTCCGTCGGGTAAGGCACTGCGCCGCCTGCTCCGCGATCAGTACCTGGAGGAGAGCCATGGACGCCCGGCTGACGTCTGAGCAGGAACTCCTACGTGACGCGGCGGCGAAGCTGGCCGCCGACCTCGGACCCGGCTCGGTGCGCGATCTCGATGACGCGGACCGGCGGGCCCGGCTGGAACAGGCGGTCGCCGCCACCGGCTGGCGCACCCTCCGTTCCGACGGTGCCTCCGGCGTGGAGGTCGCCCTCGTCGCCGAGGAGTTCGGTCGCGGCCTGGTCGATGTCCCTTTTATCGGTCCGGTCCTCGCCGACGAGGATCTGCTCGCCGAACCGACACTCCTCACCGAACCAATACTGGGCGCCGACCTGACCGGCGCCACCGCCGGCATCCGCCGCGCCGTCCCCGCCACCCCGCTGGCCCTGGTGGCCACCACCGCGGACATTCTCGGCGCCGCCCGCGGCGCGCACGCGCTCGCCGTCGAGTACGCCAAGGTCCGTGCGCAATACGGTCGCGCGATCGGCTCCTACCAGGGCGTCTCCCATCCGCTCGCCGAGGGGCTGGCGCTCATCGAGGGCGGCACCAGCGTGCTGCGCTACGCGGCCTGGGCGGTAGACGAGGAACCCGCCGCCGGCGCCACCCGCGCCGCGACGATCGCCAAGCTCTACTGCGCCCGCGCCGCCCGCACAATCTGCGAGACCGCGATCCAGGTGCACGGCGGCATCGGCAACACCTGGGAGTGCCTGGCGCACGTCTACCTGCGCCGCGTCCTGGTATCGGCGGAAATCTTCCCCGTGACGCTGGAGGACATAAGTCTTGGATTACCGTGACTCGCCGCACGAAGCTTCCTTCCGTAGCCGGCTAAGAACTTGGCTATCAAAACGTCGAGGCCAATTCTCCGCGACCGGTGACGACTACTGGCGGCGCCAGGGCGAGTGGCACCGGGCCCTCTACGAAGCTGGCTTCTTCGGGTTGTCGTGGCCACGCGAATACGGCGGGCAGGATCTCCCGCCGGTCTACGACGTCATCCTGGACGAGGAACTAGCGCTGGCGGGCGCGCCACCCCGGCCGAGCCTCGGCTACCTGGTCCAAGGGCTCGGCAGGCACGGCAGCGAGGAACTGCGCCGCCGGTTCCTGCCCGGGATGATCGACGGCACGCAGCGCTGGTGCCAGGGGTTCAGCGAGCCAGGGGCCGGGTCGGACCTGGCGTCGCTGACCACGGCCGCGGTGTCCGATGGCGACGGCTACGTGATCAACGGCCAGAAGATCTGGACGAGTTACTCCGACGTGGCCGACTGGTGCCTGCTGCTGGCGCGCACAAACCCAGACGTGCCCCGGCACAAGGGGCTGTCCGCGTTCATCGTCCCGATGCACCAGCCAGGTATCGAGCAGCGCCCGCTGAAGATGATCAACGGAGTCAGCACCGAGTTCGGCCAGGTGACGTTCGACGGGGCGCGCGCGGACTGCATGGTGGGCGCGCCGGGGGAGGGCTGGGCGCTGGCGATGACGATCGTCGCGCACGAGCGCGAGCCCGCCGAACTTGGCTACTGCGCCCGGTACGGCAAGCTCGTCCGCGACCTGATCGCGCGGGGTGCCCGCGGCCCGGAGGTCACCTGGGCCTACATCGAGACCGAGATGCTCCGGCTGCACGTCCGCCGACGCCTGTCGCAGCGGCTCGACGGCATCTCGCACGGTCCCGAGGGCTCGCTGGACAAGCTCCTCATGACCACGACCGAACAGACGACCGGCCACGCCGCGCTCGCCGTCGGCGGCACCGGGGATCAGGACCTGCTCAGTGCCTACCTCTACAGCCGCGCGCAGTCCGTGATGGGCGGCACCTCGCAGATCCAGAAGAACATCATCGCCTCGCGGATCCTGGAGCTCTGAACCCGTGTACGACATGCCCGATGAGATAAGCGTCGTCGCCGATGGGCCGCTGCGCATCATCACGCTCAACCGCCCCGGCTCGCTGAACGCGGTCAACGACGCGCTGCACACCGGGCTGGCCCGGCTGTGGCCCAGGCTGAGTGAGGATCGCGAGGCCAGGGGGGCAGTGCTGACCGGAGCCGGTAAGGCGTTCTGCGCGGGCGGCGACTTCGGCTACCTGGCCGAACTCGGCCAGGACGCGGAGCTTCGCGCCATGACCATCGCGTACGGCCGGGACCTGGTGCTCGGGATGGCGCGCTGCCGGGTCCCGGTGATCGCGGCGGTGAACGGCCCGGCGGTCGGGCTCGGCTGCAGCCTGGTCGCGCTCAGCGACATCGTCTACCTCGGCGAGGATGCCTACCTCAAGGACCCGCACGTCCAGGTGGGCCTGGTCGCGGCCGACGGCGGGCCGCTCACCTGGCCGCTGCACACCAGCCTGCACCTGGCCAAGGAGTACGCGCTCACCGGCGCGCGGATACCCGGTGAACGAGCGCTCGCGATGGGCCTGGCCAACCACGTCGTCGCCGACCCGCTGGCCGAGGCCACCGCGTGCGCCCAGCGGATCGCCGGGCTGCCCCGGCAGGCGGTGGAGTCCACCAAACGGCTGCTCAACCTGCACCTGGAACGGGCCGTGCTCGCCACGCTCGACTACGCCACCAACGCCGAGGAACAGTCGTTCCAGACCGACGACTTCCGCACCACGATCGCCAAGCTCACATGAGCGGCCACCGCGTCGTACGCCAGGACACCAGCATCGCCGCGGGCGTCGTGCCGGCCGGGAACGGCCCCCAGCGCATGAACCAGTCGGCATAATGAACGGTATGTCCGGAGACAGCCACGCCCTGGGGTTCGATGCGAACGTTCCGAACATCGCTCGTGTCTACGATTTTTTTCTCGGCGGGAAGGATAACTTCGCCGCCGACCGTGAGCTCGCCGCCCGGATCGAAGAGCTCTCCCCTGACTGGGTGCAGGCCTGCCATGACAACCGGCGCTTTGTCGGCCAGGTCGTGACCTGGGCCGCCGGACAGGGCATCCGGCAGTTTCTCGACCTCGGGGCCGGGCTTCCCACGCACCCGGCTGTCCATGAGGTCGCGCGCGAAATCATCCCCGACGCGCGCGTCTGTTACGTGGATAACGATCCCGTCGTGGTAGCTCACGCGCGTGCCCTGCTGACCAAGCCGGTCGGCGTCGAAGTCGCCGTGGTCGACCTTTCCGACCCAGCGGGCGTTCTCGACGACCCCACGGTAACCAGCATCATCGACCCGTCCGAGCCCGTGGGCGTGATACTCGCCATGGTCTTGCACTTCTACGATCCGGTGCGGGCCCGCGAACTCGTCGGCGGGTACGCGTCCCGGCTCGCCCCGGGGAGCGCGCTGGCCATCTCCTGCGGCCGGAACGACGATCCAGTCATGTGGCAGCAGATGCGTGAGAACTACACCGCGGCCACGACCTACAACCACACCCGGGATGAGCTGCGGTCGTTTTTCGGCTCCCTGGACTTGGTCCCGCCTGGACTTACGCTGGCCAGCACGTGGGAGGGCGGCGTGGCCGAGGTACCGAATCAGCCGCCAGGACCCGCGTACGTGCTCGCCGGAGTCGGCGTCAATTCCTAGGGAATCAGGATGGTCTTGCCGGGTAGCTGCCCGGCGGCGGCTTCATCGTGCACGACGGCCAGATCGGTCAGCGGCCGCTGCTGAGCGACGTCGATGGTCAGCTCTCCGGCGTCAACGCGGGCAACGAGCTCAGCCAGCTGGGCCGCGTCGCTGCGCGCCGAGACGGACACCACCCGCACCCCCCGCCCGGCGTCGTCGAGTTCGGGGAAGGTGGTGCTGACGAAGACCCCGCCGTCAGCGACCAGGCCTGCCAGCTCAGCGGTCTCCTCCGGGCCGGTGCGCACCAGGCTCAGCACCACGTCGAACTGCTGCCCGGCCGCCGCCTGCGGGAGCGGGGTAGCGGTGTAGTCGATGATCTGGTCCGCGCCGTAGGAGCGGAGCCGGTCGGCGCTGCGTGCGCTGGCGGTGGCGATGACGGTGGCACCGGCCTGCTTGGCCAGCTGTACGGCGTACCCGCCGACCGCGCCGCCCGCCCCGTTGATCAGGATGCTCTGCCCAGCCTTCAGGCCGGCGTGCTCGAACAGTGACTGCCGGGCCGTCAGGCCGGCCGACGGCAGTGCCGCGGCGTCAGCCAGCTCAACGGTGCGCGGCGCGGTGGCCAGCACATCGGCCGGCGCGGCGACGTATTCGGTGGCCGCGCCCTGCCCGGTAATCGGCAGGAACGCCACCACCGCGTCCCCGGGGTTCCAGCCGGTCACCCCCTCGCCGACCTCGGCGATAACGCCGGCCACGTCGAAGTTCGGGATGTGCGGGAAGGTGATCGGGAACACCTGCTGCACGAAGCCCGCGCGGATCGCTACGTCCAGCGGGTTGAACGCGCTGCCGGCCACCTTCAGCACCACCTGCCCGTCACCCGCTACCGGGCGGTCGGCGTCCTCGTAGACCAGGACGCCGCTGTCGCCGTAGGAGTGGTAACGCACTGCCTTCATGAGTTCTCCTCAGGACTGATGCTTCGAGGTTGAAGCACATGGTGACTATAGCCTGCTTCGACTTCGAAGCAATACCCATCCGGTGAGTGACGCTCGTCACAATGCTAAAAATTCGAAGTAGATATGATGGGAGGATGAGTGATCCCGGTCCCGGCAGTGGCGACGTCTCCGGGCTCGACGCCGCCCAGCTGGACACCTACTTCGCGCTCATGGAGGCCGTAAGCCTGCTCCAGCACAGCGTGGAGCAGCAGCTACGGGCCGAGGGTGACATCAGCTACGTGCAATTCCAGGTGCTGGCCCGCCTCGCCGCTGCCGACGGGCAACTGACCATGACGCAGCTGGCGGACGGCGTCGTCTACAGCCGCAGCGGCCTGACCTACCAGGCCGGCCTGCTTGAGCAGGCGGGCCTCATCACCCGCGGCCCCAGCCCGGACGATGACCGCGCCACCCTGGTCACCATCACCGGCAGCGGCCGGGCCCTGGTCGGCCGCGTCATGCCCGGCCACGTCCAGGTCAACCAGCGCCTGCTGTTCGCCCCGCTGTCCGACGACGACGTGCAGCACCTCGGCGACATCATGGCCCGGGTCCGCGACCACATGCGCACCCAGCCACCCCGCTCCGCCGAGCCCCGCAAGCGCCGCTGACCCGCTGCCCCGAGGCCAGCAAAATGCGTTGACGCCCGGTGGCCTGGCCGGCCTACTGTCGAGCCATGGACGATGCCGCTCCGCCCCTGCTTCTCTTCGTTGTCGGGCCGCCGGCCGTGGGCAAGATGTCCGTCGGGCAGGCCATCGCGGAGCGCACCGGCCTGCGGCTGTTTCACAACCACATCTCCATCGAACTCGCGCTGCGTTACTTCGACTACGGCACCCCGGCGTTCCGCCGCATCGACAGTGAGATCCGTCGGCGGATCCTCGAAGAGGTCGCGGCCAGCGACCTGCCCGGCCTGGTCTTCACCTTTGTCTGGGCGTTCAACCTGCCCGCCGACCAGGCCGCCATCGACGACTACGCGACGCCGTTCCGCAAGCGCGGCGCACGCGTGCTGTTCGTCGAACTGGAAGCGGACCAGACCGAGCGGCTGAAGCGTAATGAGTGCGCGTCGCGCCTGGCCGAGAAACCCTCGAAGCGTGACCTCGAGGCGTCCCGTCGCCGCCTGCTCGAAGACGACGGACGGTACCAGCTCAATTCCGAGGGGAAGTTCGACGATCGCCGGGACTACCTGCGTATCAACAACACACTCCTGACGCCCGCCGAGGTCGCCAGCCAGGTAATCGACCACTTCCATCTCCCGCGCTTGCCCAAAGCCTCCTTACCACCCGGAACAACGCGAAGCATCTGGCTTCGACAGCATCGATGTGGTGTTGCTGCTGTCCTGACGGCATGGATGGGGCGTCGGTGTCGTTGGCTCGCGCGGCGGTCAGGTGCCTGACGGCGGCAGGCGCGGGAGGCGGCGTTCCGGAACAACGTCCGTGTCGCGGCGGCTGACCGGTTTGGCGGGGTTTCGCCCGGTTGTGCCGGCCGTTGCTGGCGTCCGTGGGGCCGGGGGATGGTGGTGGGTGCTGCACTGCCCGGCAAAGAGCCTGGGCAGTGCAGCACTGACCATGATTGCCGGGGCTTGGTGACGGGGAGAAATGGCACGTATGTTTGATTTGTGAACCTCTCGGCGGGCCTGGGGGCGCGGAGTGGATCACATCCAGGACTCGCCGCCCGCAGCACGTTGCTTTGGAATGGTGCCCTAGCCGAACGTCGGTACGCCGTGGTGACACTTGAGCGACTCGGAGCGGCCGCAACGTCTCAAAAATGACGAAACCGACAGCCCTGCCTCGCGAGTCACGCGAAGGCCTTTACAGCATCCGACGCGCCCTGGAGCTGAGGAACGCCCGACCGGGTCACTTGGGCGGGAAGCGTAGCGCGCCGTCTAGGCGGATGACTTCGCCGTTCAGGTAGTCGTTCTCGCAGATGTGCTGCACGAGCGCGGCGTACTCCGAGGATTGGCCCATCCGCTTGGGGTAAGGGATCTGCGGGCCCCAGTAGGCCTCGAGCTTGTCGCCCGCTTTGCCGTAGGCGGGGGTGAGGAACGTACCGGGAGCGATCGTGACAACCCGGATGCCCAGCGGGGACAGGTCCCGCGCGGCGACCAGCGTCATCGACACCACGCCGCCCTTGGCCGCCGCGTACGGCAGCTGCCCGATCTGTCCCTCGTAGGCGGCGATCGACGCGGTGTTCACGATCACGCCGCCGGCGGATCCCATCGCCGCCGCCGCCAGCCGCATCACGTTGAACACGCCGGTCAGGTAGAACTCGATCGTCTGGCGGAATCCGTCTAGGCTCAACGGCTCGCCGTCCTTGCCGACCAGCCGCCCGCCCACGGCCGGGCCGCCGTGCGTGTCTACGCAGATCCGCAGCGGGCCGGCTTCTGTCATGACGGCGCGGATGTCTTCCTCGCTGGTGGCGTCCGCGTGCACGTAACGCACGCCCAGCTCTTCCTCCAGTGCCTTGCCCTTCTCGTCCGCGACGTCAGCGACCACGACCCGAGCCCCAGCCGCGTGCAGCCGGCGCACGGTCGCCTCGCCCAGCCCGCCCGTTCCGCCGACCACGACCGCCGAGCTACCGCTGATCTCCACGCCGCCTCCCTTGCGAATATTCGTCTCTTTAAGAGAGAATAACATTCTCATGAGCATCACGACGATCCTCGAAATGGCCGTGTCCGCGAGGGACGGGCCGGCGATCACGGCCGATGGCCGTTCGGTGTCGGCCGCCGAGTTGCTGGACCTGGCGCTGGGCGCGGCGTCGGTGTTCCGTGAGCACCCGGCCGTCGTCTACCTGGGGACCAGCGGCGTGGCGTATCCGGTCGCGCTGTTTGGCGCCGCGCTCGCTGGGGTGCCGTTCATCCCGCTGAACTACCGGCTCAGCCAGCAGCAGGTCGCGGCCCTGCTCGCCCGCCACCCGGGCGCGTATGTCGTCCGGGGCGAGGTCCCACCTGGTGAACCCGTGGCCGGCCCCCGGCCGACCCGGACGATGTCGCGGTGATCTTGTACACCAGCGGCACGACCGCCGAGCCGAAGGCGGCGCTGCTCCGCCACCGGCACCTGCTCGCCTACGTGCTGAACACGGTCGAGTTCGCGTCCGCGGAGCCTGGCGACGCCACCCTGGTGTCGGTGCCGCCGTACCACGTGGCCGGGCTCGCCAACCTGCTGACCAGCTTGTACGCGGGTCGTCGCATCGTCTACCTGCCCGCCTTCGACCCCCGCGACTGGCTGGCCACGGTCCGCGATGAACGGGTCACCCACGCGATGGTGGTACCCACCATGCTGGCCCGCATCATCGACGCCGTGGACGAGGACGCCGCTGCTCCTAGCCTGCGGAACATCTCGTATGGCGGGGCGAGAATGCCAACCGCCGTTTTGGTCAAGGCTTTGAAAATCTTTCCTACGGCGGGATTCGTGAACGCCTACGGTCTGACCGAGACGGCGTCCTCGATCGCGGTGCTCACACCCGAGGACCACCGCGCGGCGCTCACGTCCGAAGATGCGCAGGTGCGCGCCCGGCTGGGGTCGGTGGGGCGCCCGCTGCCCGGGATCGAATTTTCTATCCATAACGACGCGGGCCAGTCCCTCGGGCCAGGCGAGACCGGCCTGGTGTACGTGCGCGGCGACCAGATCTCCGGCGAATACGGCGCGGGTAACGCGCTCGACGCTGAGGGTTGGTTCGCGACCCGCGACGTCGGGCGGCTCGACGGTGACGGGTACCTGTTCATCGAGGGCCGCGCCGACGACACGATCATCCGCGGCGGGGAGAACATCGCACCCGCCGAGATCGAGGACGTGCTGGTCACCCACCCGGGGATCACCGAGGCCGCGGTGGTCGGCGTGCCGGACCCCGAATGGGGGCAGCGGCTGGCCGCCGTCGTTGTGGGTTCCGGCGACCCGGACGAGATCAAGCGGTGGGTGCGGGACCGGCTGCGCTCGTCCAAGACTCCCGACCTCATCGTCTTCCGCGACGAACTGCCGAGGACCGAGACCGGCAAGTTGCTGCGCCGCGTGCTGCTCACCGAACTGGAGGCCACCCATGCCTGAAGCGGTCATCGTTTCCGCGTTGCGCACCCCGATCGGGACCGCGGTCAAGGGGACGCTGCGCGACACGAACGCGTTCGACCTGGCGGACGTCATCGTCCGCGCGGCCGCCGACGGGCTCGACACTGACCTGGTCGACGACGTGATCCTGGGCGAGGGCCTGTACGGCGGCGGGGTGATCGCGCGGCACGCCGCTATCACGGCCGGGCTGCCGGAGGTGCCCGGGCTGGCCAGCAACCGGCACTGCGCGGCCGGTCAGGCGGCGGTGCAGAGCGCGGCGGCGTCCATCCGTGCTGGGATGGACCAGCTGGTGATCGCCGGCGGCGTCAACTCGGCCTCGACGTCGCCCAGATCGGACTGGATGTCGCCCACGCACCCGGACCGCCCGGACGCCCCCAACCGGGACATGTCGATAACCGTCGGCTGGAACTCGGCGCTCCGCGCGGGCGTCACGCGCGAGGAGATGGACGCCTGGGCGCTGCGCTCGCACCGCAACGCGATCCGCTCCATCGACGACGGCCTGTTCGACGACGAGATCGTCCCGGTCAAGACGCCGCACGGTGAGTTCTCCGTCGACGAGCACCCGCGCCGGAACACCTCCATGGAGAAGCTGGCGGCGCTCAAGCCACTGCACCCGGAGATCGAGGGCTTTTCCATCACGGCCGGGAACGCCTGCGGTGCCAACGACGGCGCGGCGGCCCTGGTGGTCGCCTCGGATTCGCTGGGGATGCCGGCGCTGGCGACGGTGCGTTCGTGGGCGTCGGTCGGTGTCGACCCGGCCGAGACCGGGCTCGCCCCGCTCAAGGCGATCCCGAAGGCGCTCGCCCGGGCGGGCCTGTCGGTGTCCGATGTGGACCTGTGGGAGATCAACGAGGCCTTCGCCGCCATGTGCGTAGCCACGATCCGGCTGCTCGGGATCAACCCCGAGCTGGTCAACCTGAACGGCAGTGGCTGTTCTCTCGGTCACCCGGTCGCCGCCACCGGTGCCCGGATGCTCGTCACCCTGATCCACGAGCTACGCCGCCGTGGCGGCGGCATCGCGGTAGCCGCCATGTGCGCCGGCGGCGGCATGGGCTCCGCCACCGTCATAGAAGTCACCCCGCGCTAATTATGGGCGGTGCGGCGCTGCCCACGTAAGAGTGCGAGCAGTGCCGCACTGCCCACTAGTCCGCGGCGATGCCGTGGGCTACGAAGTCCCAGAACTTCGTCGGCGCTGATTGGGTTGCCGGTCTCTTCTTGCGGGACGCCGTTGGACTGGGCGATGAACATGACGGTTTGCATCGTCAGGGCGGCGGCCCGGCGCGGCTTGGTGGAGGACCGGAGTTCGCCGGCCGCCTCGACCTCGGTCAGCAGGTCGGCGAACAGGGCGAGCAACGGGGAGTGGGCCGCCCGCACCTCATCGGAATGGGTCAGCAGCAGCTGCGGCGCGAAGTCGGTGAACAGCGGGCGCTGGGCCACCGGGTCGGGCCGGGACAGCTCGAACAGCAGCTGGACCGCGACCTTCAGCCGCTCGAGGGGGTCAGCGGGGCCGGCCGCCGCCGCCCGGATCTGCTCGGTCGCGCGCAGCAGCGCGTCCTCGAACAGCGCCAGCAGCAGCTCATGCTTGCCGTCGAAGTGCTGATAGAAGCTGCGCAGCGACTGGCGAGCCCGGTCGACGACCTCCTGCACGGTAAAGTCGGTCGTGCCCTTCTCGGTGATGATCGCCTGGGCCGCGTCGAGGAACCGCTGCACCCTGCGCTCAGCCCGGAGTTTCGCCGCCTTGGTGGACCGCTCGACGGCCCGTTGCTTCCAGGCAGGCTCATCGCTCAGAATGCTCACGGTTGCTTCCGTTCCCTGCGCCATATATAGAACCTTACTGCACGGTTCCGGCAAGCCATGGAGCCGCGATTCAAGTATCTCATTCTCGCATCCCGGGAGCCGGGCGCGGTTAACAGGTGTACCAGACGCTGCGTGAACCCCTCGCGTTTCAGGAGATTACCCGCCTCGCAGGTCAGGTCGCGCGCGCTGCCGAGCAGCCCGTCTAGCACGAGTGCCCGCCGGATCTGGCGGTGCAGATCATGCTCGGCCGTGAAGCCAATTCCGCCGAGCACTTGCGATGAGTGCCGTGCGGCGACCAGCGCCGCCTGCCCGGCCGCGGCCTTGGCCAGCAGCGCCGCTGTGTCGCGGTCGGTGGCGTCGGCCGACGCCACCAGCGCCGCTTCCGCCCCTTCCAGCGCTACCAGCGTCTCGGCGAGCCGGTGCCGGACAGCCTGGAACGACGCGAGAGTGCGGCCGAACTGCGTCCGGCTGAGCACGTGAGTCCTGCCGTAGGAAAGCATCAGCCGGCCCATGCCGGTCAGCCACCAGCCCAGCGCCAGCCGGCCAGCGGCCAGGGCTTCGGGTGGCACCGGCGGCTCATCGTCGCTGGCCGGGCGCAGCGGGAGCGCGGGATCCAGCGCGGCGCCGCTGACGTCCGCTCGCTCCCACACCACCCAGGAGCCTCCCGCGTAGGGGAGCGGCAGCGTGCCACCGGGGCGCTCGCCCATCGCGGTCAGCAGCACATCGTTGAGCTGCGGCCCGTGGGCCCCGGTCTCGCCGAGCAGCCGGAAGACGAGCGGGATCGCGATCTGAGGCTGCGCGGCCAGCAGGTCGGCCCAGCCGAGTTCGGCCAGCGCGGTGTCGAGGACCTGACCGGACGCGCGGAACATCGTCTTGCGCAGCGTCCCGGCGAGCAACTCCTGTTCGGTATCGTCCAGGCTGATTACTGTCACGGTCACTCCTTCCCGAGGTCCAGCAGGCGGCGCGCGATGATGTTGCGCTGGATCTCCGCGGTGCCGCCGTAGATGGTCGCCGCGCGCGAATACAGGTACTCGGTGCGCCACGGCGACTCGGTGAGCTCGATCTTCCCGGGCAGCAGGTCGCGCGCGGTGTCGAACAGGCGCTGTTCCGCGGTCGCGAGCAGCACCTTGTCCACGGAGGTCTCCGGGCCCAGCGTTTTGCCGTCGGCCAGCCGTCGCTGGGTCAGGCGTGACCGGCAGCGCGCGGTGTGCAGCGCCAGCCACGCCTCGCCCAGGGCCCGGTCGTCTGTTTCTGATGACTCGGTGAGCAGCCGGTCCAGCCGGGTGTACAGCCAGGCGATCCGGTGCCAGAAGCAGGTGGACCGCTCATACGGCAGCAGGTCCATCGCGACCCGCCAGCCGTCACCGGGCTGGCCGAGCATCCGGTCGGCTGGCACGACAACCTCGTCCAGGAAGACCTCGGCGAACTCGTCGACGCCGTGCATCGTACGCAGCGGCCGCACGGTGATGCCGGGGGAGTCCATGTCGAGGAAGAAGGCGGTTATCCCGCCGTGGCCAGGTCCGGTGCGGGTGAGCAGCACACAGCGAGCGGCGTACTGGGCCAGACTCGTCCAGACCTTCTGCCCGGTGATGACCCAGGTCTTGTCGTCGCGCGGCGTGGCCTTGGTGGACAGCGACGCCAGGTCGCTGCCCGAGCCGGGTTCGGAGAAGCCCTGGCACCATTGTTCGGTGCCGTCGAGCAGCCGCGGGACCATCGTCGCGGCCAGTTCCGGCGGCGCGAACGAGATCATGGTGGGCGCGAGCACCTCGACCATGGAATACAGCCCGGGTTCGGCGAGGTCGCGGGTGGCGATCTCCTCGCCGAGGATGGCGCGCAGCGCGGCCGGACCGCCGAGCCCGCCTACCGCCTCCGGCCAGCCGTACCGCATCCAGCCCGCGTCGAACAGCGCCCGGCGGACCCGGGCGAGCTGGGCTACCTGAGCGTCGAGGCTACGGTCCGGGCCGGGGGTGAGGTCGTTGCCGGAAAGCCACTCCCGCAGGTCGGCGCGGAACTCAGCGTTTGTACGCATGCGGACGCCCGGAGTCGTGCGCGCCGTTGCGCCGGATGAACGTCATGGCGCGGGTCCGCAGCCGCCATCCATCGGCGGTGCGCCGGTACGTATCGGTGTAATAGCCGATCCGCATCTCGTGGGTCGCGTGGTCGATGAACGCCAGTGGCTGGGTCCCCGCCGCGGCGTCGCCGTCTAGCTCGACCGCGGCGGTGCCGGTAAGGAACAGCCCCTTGGGCGCCGCCGCGACCAGCGCGGGGAACTCCTCGAGCGGATAGACCTCGCCGAAGGCGCTATAGGTCCCATCGGGCGTGAAGACCGCCAGCAGCCCGTCGATATCGCCGCGGGTGATGGTGACCGCGTAGCGCGCCAGGAGCTGCTGGATCTCCACGACATCATCGGTTGACAAAGACATTCCCGCCCTTCATCACGAACCGCACGTCCCGCGTGACGGTGATGTCCTCAGTCGGATCGCCGGGGACGGCGATGATGTCGGCGAGCAGTCCCTCGGCGAGCCGTCCCCGGTCGCTGACGTCAATCACCTCGGCGGCGGTGACGGTTGCCGCGCGAATCGCCTGGGCCGGTGTCATGCCTCTGTCGACCAGGGCGATCAGCTCGCTGGCGTTCTTGCCGTGCGGTATCGCGGGCGCGTCGGTGCCGACCGCGATCTTGACACCGGCCTCGATGGCCATCCGGATGGACCGCTTGGCCTGGGGGAACATCTCGGCCGCCTTGGCTTGCAGTTCCGGAGCGGCCTTCGACACGTCCATGCCGTCGGTGAGGAAGGTGGTGGCGACGAGAAAGGTGCCGTGTCTGGCCATCAGCTTGAAGGCCGCCTCATCGGCGAGGAAGGCGTGCTCGATGCAGTCGATGCCCGCCAGGACGGCGGCCCGCACCGCGTCCGCGCCGTGCGCGTGCGCGGCGACCCGCAGCCCGCGGCGGTGCGCCTCGTCGGTGATGGCTTTCAGCTCGTCGTCGGAATAGTGCAGCGCGCCGGGCAGTCCGGTGTGCGACATGACCCCGCCGGAGGCGCACACCTTGATGAGCTTGGCGCCGTACTTGATCTGGTAACGGACGGCTTTGCGTACCTGCTCGACCCCGTCGGCGATGCCCTCTTCGACGGTGAGCGGCAGCACGCCGGGTGCCAGCGCGTTGAACATCGTTGGGTCGAGGTGCCCGCCGGTGGGCGTGATCGCGTGCCCGGCGGGAACGATGCGCGGGCCGTCGATCCACCCGGCGTCGATCGCCTTGCCGAGCGCGACGTCCAGCAGGTATCCGCCCGTCTTCACGAACAGGCCGAGGTTCCTGACCGTGGTGAACCCGGCCCGCAGCGTGCGGCGGGCGTTCCCCACCGCGCGCAGCACCCGGATCGCGGGGTCGTCCTGCACACCGGACAGCGCCCCGGTCTCGCCGCGCCCGCCCATCAGCAGGTTCACTTCCATGTCCATCAGGCCAGGCAGCAGGATCAGTTCGCCCAGGTCGAGAACCTCGCCGTCGGTGTCGTGGCCCCCCGCGTCGGGGCTGTTGGTGTCGTGGCCCTGCGTGTCGTGGCCCTGCGTGTCGTGGCCCTGCGTGTCGCGTCCGACGGCCGCGATCCTGTCCCCTTCGATCCGCAGGATTCCCGGTCGCACGACCTGGCCGCTGTCGACGTCGAGCATCCCGGCCGCCTTGAGCGTGAGCGGCGTGGCCTGGTCCGCGGTGGCCATCGTCGTGAGCCTCCTCGTGTCGCAGCTGTGAGAATTCGATTCTCGCATATGAGTGGAACGTTCTCACGTTGGCTAGTGCGAGTCAATGTCGGCGCGGTCGCCCAGCCGGCTGTTCTTGACCGCCGGTCACCTCATCGGGTCCAGAAAACCGCCGCCCGGCCGTAGCTGAACTCGACGCGCTTGATTAACGAAAGGAAATCGAACCCTCGCAGGCTGTCTCGCGACTCGCGGCGACCTCATACCGGCAGCTGGCCTGTTCCCGGTGGGTGGTCGCGCGATTATGGTGGAAACCTGCCGTCGGCCGGCGACGGCAGGTTTCCACCATGATGCGCGAGAGCAGATTATCGCCCGGCCCTATCGCGGCCCGGGTGATGAAACCTCGTAACCAGCCGACGCGTCCCCAGGGACGGCAACTCTTCGCGAGACCGAGGCCCACCACGTCACTCACTTCCACGGAGCCGTACCCCATGTAGCTTTGCAGCTGGAGCATTGATTCTCTGATAATGAGAAGGTAGTTTTCATTGAGAGAGAGGGGTGGATATCGGTATGACCACGGCAGGACCGGCGCTGCGGCCCGGTGAGCAGCTCGCCAGCACCGTGTGCGCCACGCGAGTCGTCGTAGTCAGGGCCCCGGCCGGTGAGCACCCGCTGGTGGCCTGCGGCGGGGAGCCGATGATCATCGCGGCCGGCCGCGCGGGCTCCGCGGACAGCAGCGGCGAGGGCACGTTGATCGGCAAGCGCTACGTCAACGACGCGGGCACCCTCGAGCTGCTCTGCACCGCATCCGGGGCTGGCGCGCTGAGCTGTGACGGTGTCCCGATGACCATCAAGGCGGCCAAGCCCCTCCCGGCGTCTGACTTAGCACCGGCGGATTTAAAGGAGAGAGCATGAAGCTCGAGGATTACATACTCATCAGCGTCGACGACCACATCATCGAGCCGCCGGACATGTTCGTGAACCATCTCCCCGAGCGGTACCGCGCGGAAGCGCCGCAGCTAATCCACCGGGAGGACGGCACCGACGTGTGGCAGTTCCGCGGCACGGTCATACCCAACGCCGCGCTCAACGCGGTGGCCGGCCGGCCCAAGGAGGAGTACGGCATGGAGCCGCAGGGCCTGGACGAGATCCGGCCCGGCTGCTACGACGTGAACGAGCGAATCAAGGACATGAACGCGGGCGGGATGCTCGGATCGATGTGCTTCCCGTCGTTCCCCGGCTTCGCGGCCCGGCTGTTCGCCACCGACGACCCGGACTTCTCTCTCGCGCTGGTCCGCGCGTACAACGACTGGCACATCGACGAGTGGTGCGGCGCCTATCCAGGGAGGTTCATCCCGATGGCGCTGCCCGCCATCTGGGACGCCGAGCTGTGCGCCGCCGAGGTCCGCCGGGTGGCCGCCAAGGGCTGCCACTCGCTCACCTTCACCGAGAACCCCGCCGTGCTCGGCTACCCGAGCTTCCACAACGATTACTGGGACCCGTTGTGGCGTGCGCTGAGCGACTGTGGCACCGTGCTGTCGGTGCACATCGGCTCCTCCGGGCGGCTGTCGGTGCCCGCGGTGGACTCGCCACCCGACGTTATGATCACGTTGCAGCCAATGAACATCGTCTCGGCGGCGGCCGACCTGCTGTGGTCGCGGGTGATCAAAGAGTTCCCCGACCTCAAGATCGCGCTGTCTGAGGGCGGGACCGGCTGGATACCGTACTTCCTCGAGCGGGTCGACAGGACCTTCGAGATGCACGCCACCTGGACGCTGCAGGACTTCGGCGGCAAGCTCCCGTCCGAGGTGTTCCGCGACCACTTCCTCACCTGCTTCATCAGCGACCCGCTGGGCGTGAAGCTGCGGCACGAGATCGGCATCGACAACATCTGCTGGGAGGCGGACTACCCGCACAGCGACTCGATGTGGCCCGGCGCCCCCGAGGAGCTCAGCGCCGTCATGGAGCGCGAGGGCGTCAGCGATGACGACATCCGCAAGATGACCCACGAGAACGCGATGCGCTGGTACTCCTTCGACCCGTTCGCTCATGTGCCGCGGGAGCAGGCCACCGTCGGCGCGCTGCGGGCGGCGGCCGCCGGACACGATGTCTCCATTCAGTCCCGCAGCCACCGCGTCATCGCTCCGGAGGAGAAGCTGGAAGGCTACCGCGAACGTGCTCGCCGGGCCGTGGCGGCGGCCGCCCGGTGAATTTCGAGCTCGACGACGAGCAGCGGCTGCTGCGGCAGACGTTGCGCGACTTCGCGGACAAGCGGATCGTGCCGGTGGCCGCCGAGCTTGAGCGTTCTGGCCAGTATCCGGAGGAGATACTCGCCGGGCTGCGCGACCTCGGGCTGTTCGGGCTCAACGTGCCGGAAGAGTACGGCGGCCTCGGTGCGGACCGGGTCAGCTACGCGCTGGCCTTCGAGGAGATCGCGCGCGCCTGGCTGGGCGCCGCCGGGCTCTTCGGCCCGCACTCGGTGGCCTGCTGGCTGATCGCGCGCAACGGCACACCGTCGCAGAAGGAGCGTTACCTGCCGCGGATGGCCACCGGTGAGCTGCGGTCCGGGATCGCGCTCACCGAGCCGGGCGCCGGTTCTGACCTGCGTGCGATCACCACGACCGCTCGCCGCGACGGCGGCGGGTACCTCGTGTCAGGCACGAAGACCTGGATCACCAACGCGCGGGTCGCCGGCATGCTCCCGGTCCTGGTCAAGACGGAGGGCGGTGAGTTGTCCGTGCTGCTCGTCGACACGTCGACGCCCGGTTTCTCCGTCGGACGGGATCTCCCCAAACTGGGGTACAAGGGGCCGGAGACCTGTGAGCTGGCCCTCGTTGGCGTGCGGGTACCGGAGGAGAATCTGCTCGGCGGCGAGGAAGGCCATGGCCTGAAACAGGTGCTCAGCGCGCTGGAGATCGGCCGGGTCAACATCGCGGCCCGCGCCGTCGGGGTCGCGCAGGCCGCGTACGACGCCGCGCTGGCATATTCGCGAGAGCGCATGGCCTTCGGGCAGCCAATCGCGGGCTTCCAGTCCATTCAGATCAAGCTCGCCGACATGGCGACCGAGATCCAGGCGGCTCGGTTGCTGACCTACTGGGCGGCGGCCAGGTCCCAGACGACCGGCGGCCGGGTGGACATGGAGGCGGGCATGGCGAAGATGTACGCCTCGGAAGTGGCTATCAAGTGCGCGCTGGAGTCGATGCGCATCCACGGTGCCTACGGATATTCCGCGGAGTACGTCGTCGAGCGTCTCTACCGCGACGCTCCGCTGATGGCCATCGGCGAGGGAACCAACGACATTCAGCGGCTGGTCATCGCGAGATCATTGGTCTCCGGCGCGGGTCGCGTCGGCTGGTGAAATTATCCGGATGTGGCCCTTGTCACAACCCGGGTAACTGACCTAATGTACGTTCAGTAAGTTGATTCAAGGGAGAATCGCCGGTGCCGGATCAGAAGCCGTATGCCGCGCTGCTCGCCAAGGGCGAGGACCGCAGGCAACGCATCCTGGCTGCTGCGCAGCGGTTGCTGACCAGGAACGGCGGGCGCGGCACGACCCTCGGGCAGATCGCCGAGGAGGCCGGAGTGAGCGCCGCGGGACTGCTGCATCACTTCGAATCCAAGGAACAGCTACTGCACGCCGTGCTGGACGCGCGTGACGCCGCCGACCTCGCCAACGCCGACATGTCGCTGGGTCTGATTGAGGCGATGGAGAGCGCCAGAGAGCGGTTCCGGCGCTCCCCCGAGTCGGTCGGCACGTTCGCCGTTCTCCAGATGGAGAACATCGCTCCCGGCGCTCCGCTCCACAACCGTTTCCTCGAAAGACACCGGGATTCGGTGAAGATAGTCGCGAGCGCCATCCGGCGGGGACAAGACGCCGGAAACTACCGCGCGGACATCGATCCGTTCGTGAAGGCCACCGAGATCATCGCCTTCCTCCACGGGATAGAGGCATCATGGTTGCTCGATCCATCGATTCCGCTGAACGAAGTGCTCAGCGGGTACATCACGTCACTCGCCGGGCAACTCGCGTGGGAGTCTCGCGCGCGCTGAGGCACCGGCTGGTCGCCGTCGCGCCGGACCCCGGCGCGGCGGTACGGTTCGCGGGCGCGTGGCTCTTCGACCAGGTGATGGCCGGATGGGACGTCACGGTCCTGACCGCCAGCGGAGGCGACTCCAGGCCGCTGCGGATCCTCGGAGCGAGCATGGCGGACCTTACCGCCGTACCCGCCGGAGGCAGTGCCCCACAGTTGCTCGCCGTATGCACCGAGCTTTCCGCGCATACAGAACGCGCGCGCCACATCATCCGCGAAGCGCAGGGCACCGCGGATGTGTGGCTGTGGGGCGAACGTGAGGCGGGTATGGGAGCTCTTGGCGTGATGCGGCACCAGCCGAGCGCCGCTGCTCGGGCGTTCAAGGCTCACGCGCTCGCGGCGGCGGGTATCCCCGCTCAGCCGTGCGGCGACGAGATATTCCGCCGGTTCTGCGGAGTGCTGCCAGGGGGCCAGGACTTACGTGCTGCCGTTGGCCGGGGTCGTGGTCGTGGCGGTCGAGCAGGCCGTCGCCGCTCCGATCTGCACGCGGCACCTCGGAGACCTCGGCGCCCGGGTGATCAAGGTCGAATCCGTCGTGGGCGGGGACTTCGCCCGGGATTACGACGACGTAGTGCTCGGGCAGAGTGCCTACTTCGTCTGGGCGAACCGCAACAAGGAATCGGTCGCGCTAGACCTCAAGCATCCGCAAGGACGTGAGGCGCTGCGCCGCCTGGTGGCGCGAGCCGACGTGCTGGTGCAGAACCTCGCGCCCGGCGCGGCGGCCAGGCTTGGCCTGTCGTCGGCCGAGTTGCGGGCGCAGTTTCCGCGGCTCATCACCGTGGACATCTCCGGGTACGGTCGCGGGGGGCCGTACGCGTCTCATCGCGCTTACGACTTGCTCGTCCAGTCCGAGGCGGGATCCTGCGCGATTACCGGATCTCCAGGCCATCCCGCCAAGCCCGGCATCCCGGTCGCCGACATCGGCGCCGGGATGTACGCGCTGTCCGCCGTGCTGACCGCGCTGTTCGTCCGGGAACGCACCGGCGAGGGGACAGCGATCTCCGTCGGCCTTTTCGACGTGGTGGCCGAGTGGATGGGGTACGCCCTCTACCACGCGCGTTATGGCGGCAACGACATCCAGCCGCTCGGCGTCGGCTCGCCCGCCGTAGCTCCCTACGGCGCCTACCCGACCGCGGACGGCCAGACCCTGGTGCTCGGGACCACCAACGACCGCGAATGGCGCCGGCTCGCGGCGGACGTACTTGCCCGTCCGGATCTCGCGGACGACCCGCGCTACGCCACCAACGCGGACCGGGTGGCCCGCCGGGCCGAGCTTGACGCGGTGATCGCGGAGTGGGCATCCGGCCTGTCGCTTTCGCAGTGCCGAAGTGCGGCCGAGGCGGCTGGCCTGGGCCACGCGCGCCTCAACAGCCCCTCGGACGTGGTGGCACACCCGCAACTCGCCGACCGGGACCGCTGGATAGAGTTCGGTTCCCCGTCGGGCCCGGTCCAGGGCCTGCTCCCCCCGGTGGAATCCGACGACTGGGACTGGCAGGCGACCGCAGTTCCGGGCCTAGGGGAGCACACGGACGCCGTCCTGGCGGAACTAGGCTTCACCCCCGCCGACATCGCCGCCATGCACGCCTCCGGCACCGCAGGCGCGGCCAGCACGCCCGATGCTGCTTCCCCTGCTTTCCCTGCTTCCCCTGCTTTCCCTGCCTGCTTTCCCTGGTGCGCCTGGTGCGCCGGGTGCGCCGGGTGCCCCCGGTGCCCCCGGACACCGCTGAGCCATCGCTGCCCCGCCGGCGCGACCCCCGTGGCGGCCCCCGACCCCCGCGATGGCCCATCGGTGGCGCCATAGGCCCGGCGATGGGCCATCGACAGTCCTGTAGAAGGGGTGGTATGTCCCTCTTGCGGGCTATTGTTCCGGCGGCATGTCGTGGCTTGCCAGGGTGTGGCGCGCCGATTTGCCCTATTTCTGTGCGCGGGCGGGCCAGGTTCGGGCGGTGGCGGTGACGCAGAGGCGGTCGCCGTTACCGGCATCGCGTAGCTCTGCGCTGGCCAAACCGTCGCGGATCCGGGCGCTGGCTACGACCGGCCCGACGCGCGCGGGCTGCAGGTACCGCAACCCCAGCGAGGACAGCGTGCCGCCCGGCGCCAGGGACAGCACCGCTTCCTCGGCGGCCAGCGCGATAAGGCCCCCGTTGACCGTTCGCGACGCGTTGAGACCGTCATCGGATCTGGGAAGAACGGCCACTCCGGGTTCCGTGCGGGTGCACCCCGCCCGCTCGGCAAGCGGCACCGACAGCAGCACCGCGGGCGCTGGCTCGTCGATGCTGGTGGCCGACGGAGCTCGCAGCGTGCGATCCGGTGCCGCCATGAAGGAACCGCCCGCGAGCGCGACCGGCCTGCCGTCTCCGTCGGTGAAATCGATCGCCGCGACAAACACCGAGCGGCCGGCCTTGACCGTCCGGCTGGTACCCAGGATCACGCCGGAGGCGGGCGCCGGGGCGTACAGGTGCACGTCGAGTTCGACGGTGACCGGCACGCCGGGCTCGAAGGCACGCATCGCCAGCAGTCCGGCGAGCATGTCCGCCCACGCTGCCAGCACCGATGTCCGCAAGTGCGAGGTACCCGGAACGTGCGTCTGCGGTGTTACCGGTGCCTCGCCGATCAGTCCGTCTCCCGCCGATCTGACCGCGAACCCGAGTTCCCTGAGAATGTGGCGAGGCATGTCGTCCTGGACGGACTCCGGGTGCGAGAACACAATTCTCATCATACGAGAGCATAATTGACGGATCCGCAGGCGGGCGTTAATTTACTCGCATGCCACCGACCTCTCCCATCCTGCGGGCGTTCGACCTCGAGCGAACCAGCGACTCGAGCTATCGCGGTGAAAGCGTGCACGAGGAGCGGCGTCCGGTCGTCTTCGGCGGCCAGATCATGGGGCAGATGATCGTGGCGGCCTCGAGATCCGAGCCAGCCAAGAGCGTCAAGTCGCTGCACGTGATCTTCGCCAAGAGCGGGACGACCACTCGTCCGGTAGAGATCGCGCTGGAGCCTATCCACTCAGGTAGGTCGTTCGCGAGCCTGGTCGCCACCGCGTCCCAGGGTGGCCGGGTCCTCAGCCGCGGGATGGCCTTGCTGCACGTCGGTGAGCCCGATGTGATCCGGCATCAGGTCCCCGTCCCGCCCGCGTCGGAGCCGTTGGACGCGCCACCGATCCCCTCGCCTTATCCCGGCGCGGAGCTTCGCCTCGTGGACGGCATCGACCTCATGACCACCGCCGCGACCGGTGAGCCCGAGGTGCAGGTGTGGGTGCGCTTCACCGACGTGCCCGCGGAACAGGCCCAGCACCAGGCGCTGCTTTCATGGTTCACGGACGGGTTCCTGATCGCCGCCGCGATGCGCCCGCACGAGGGGATCGGCCAGTCGCAGGCGCACGAGAGCCTTTCGACCGGCGTGATCGCGCACACGCTGAGCTTCCACGAGCCCGTCCGCGCGGATGAGTGGATGCTGATCTCCAACCGCAGCCTGCACGCCGGCGCCGGACGCAGCTACGGCGAGGGCCACGTCTTCACCGTCGACGGGCGGCTCATCGCCTCGTTCACGCAGGAGAACATGATCCGGTACTTCCCGGACGAGGCCGAGAAGCCCGCAAGCGCGATGTGAGGAGCTTACGTGCGGTTGTCGGCGGGGATGACGACGACCGGGCAGCGCGCGTGATGAGTGACCTGGGTGGACACCGAACCCAAAAGCAGGCGGGCGAATCCGCCCGCGCCCCGGGATCCCACCACGATCATGTCGGCGTCGGCGGAGGCATTGAGCAGTTCTTCCGATGGCAGCCCGTTGACCGCGCTAACGGTGACGGAATCCGGGCGCTGATCGCCCAGTTCTTCCAGCACCTTGTTCGTCTCTTCCTGCGCTACGTCACGCGCCTGCTCCGTGGCGGGCTTGTCGCCGGGGTAGTTGATTGGGCGACCCAGGTAACCGGTGATCGCCTGGTGCACGGTGACCACGGTGAGCGGAACATGGCGAAGCGACGCTTCCCGCATCGCCCATCTCAGCGCTTGCTGTGAGTGACCGGAGCCGTCGACTCCGACGATGATTCCCGACATGGTCCGTCTCCTTTGACGTAGGTGGGTGCTCAGGTGCCGAGCGTGGCCGCACCTTTCCCTGCACTTGATCCGAGCCTCGCTGACCTTCACCGGCCGGTCAAGACCGTTCGTACCTCGCATTCGGGACTCTGGCCGACGGGTGCCGTGCTGGCCGCCGGGGGTCGCGGTCCAACGGGACTCAGCTTTTGGCGGCAAATGGCTCTTCCTTTTGGCGCATGTCATCTGCCGGAAATGCTGCCCCTGATGCTCTCGTCGTCCACGGACACCGCTAGGAAGCTGGAGGCCATGGGTTACGTAATCCTTGGCCACGGAAGTATCGACGTATCCGACGGCAGTTTGACCGCCCCGTACAAGCCGGGTATGGGAATCGTCGCGATCCCGCCGGACACGACACTGCAGTGCTATTCGGACGCCGGTCAGATGCTCGTCACCAGCGACGGCCTAGTGAACCTGTGGCCTCAACTCACCGCTCCGTGGCCGCCGATGAACTCGGACAACGTGACGTATAACCTCAGCCTCGGTGCGTTCAATGAGATCGAAAGCCTTAATGAGGTCATCCGGTGGGGTTCATTGGACACCAACGGTCATGAACTGCTAGTCACAGGCATCAGCGACCTGCTGCAGGACAATGACCTCATGTGCACCGGCGAGGTTGGGCAGTGCCCGACCGACCCAAGGTTGAAGCTTCCTCACACATGCGATGGCATACTCAAACGCTTCGAAGGATACGATCTGCACTGGATCGCCTGCACCGACTTCGCGCTGCCGGGCCGGGAAGAGGCCAACGATAAGGGATACGACCTGGACAGCGTCAGGGAAGTCATTGCCGCAGCCCGCTCCGCACCGATGGCGGTGTGGGGAGCCAATCCTGACGATCTGGTCGCCAGCGCTAAAACCTACATCGAGGGGTTGTCCCCCGGCGACATCGAAACGGGTGAGCAGGCGTTCGTCCTCAAGTTGCTTGACTCGTCGTCAAGCTGGGACCTCACCGAAGAGCAACGACAAACGTTGCTGAAGGACAACTACTTGAAAGAAATCGTGGACCGGCACCGGACCGAACTGGGACTGTGATCTGGCTATCGAGGGATGATAGCGGGGTGGTGGCGGAGGTCCGCGCATGGCTGATGTTGTCCTCAAGACCGGCGATTTGATCAAGGTGACGATCAGTCCTCCGGCGATCGTCCCGCTTCTGCAGGCGCCGGTTCCGCTGCTTGGATCGAGCACCGACGTTATGGTCGGAGGTAGTTGTGTTTGCTTGGTTGGGGACGAACTGCCGGTGGAGTTGAGGGAGCCGCTGCCTTACACGGCGCCGCCGTTCACTAATCCTGGGACTGGGAAGCTCACGCTCACCCTGTTGCCCGACAACCAGACGCTGCTGACCAAGAACGGCAAGGCAATCCTGATTAAGGGTGGCGTTTTCATCGCGCTGTTCACCGTGCAGACTCCGGCTACGCGGACGGTTGCCGCGGCGCAGGTGCCCGATCCCCTGGTCGCCAAGCCGGGGACAGCCGAGTTCATCCCCGCCGACGAGACTGTGATGGCGGGCTGAACGGCCTTACCCTAGCTTGAAAAGCTCGATGTCGCTGATGGCGACGTCGGCCGGGCTGCTGGTGCCTGGGTATGTGCTTTCGATCTCGATCTTCATACTGGTTACCTGGATGGCGTTACCGATGTTCAGGACCTGTTCTTTCGGCGTGTCTTGCGGGGTAAGCGTCGCTGACTTGTCGTTGGAGAAGACAAGCACGATCAGAGATGGCCTGCCGTGCGCGAGATAATCGCTGGCCGCCCCGGAGTAGATGATCATGCGTCCCAGCGTCACCGGAGCGTCGAAGGTCAAGGTGAGCGTCGGGTAGTCAGCCGCCGAATAGCGAGCCAGCCAGTATGTATTGAGGAAACCGTCGACAGCGTTGTAACCAGGATTTCCCGGGTCCTGAAGGTTGGCGGACACCGTGACGGCGTGTACCGGGACGTAATGGATGTCGATCGCCCCGGTGATTCTGCTCCTGGCCGAATCGACCCGGCTGTCGACGAGAAAGCGGAATGAGCCCCATTTGCTGTACAGGATGACCGAGATCGCCAAGACTATGCCGAGGCCGATGCGTCCTCTCCGGTAGAACTTCCGGACGGCCTGCCGCGGATCGTTGGCCGTCATGGCCTTGCGGAGCTGGGCCTCGCTCGCGGCGTGGCGAGGACCACCGGCGACTGCGGCGTCGTCTTCCGCGGACAGATCGACTACTCGTGGGCGGGGCCGGAACCATCGAGTCAGCCGGTGCCACCACGATGTCCTGACGTGTTCCGCTTCCAGCAGCGAACTACCGCACCGGCTGCAGAACTTGCGCACCGGTGGGTTGCCTTCCCCGCACTGCCCGCAGATGAGGTCGCCGGGCCGCAGCCTGCGGGTGGGCTTGGTCTTCGTGACGGCGGCCGCGAGCTCGCGGGTGGCCTGCGGTGCTCGTTCTGGTGGCTTGGCCGGGACGTCGGCAGGTCTGAGCTCCGGTGGGGTGATCGGTGCGACCAGGTCGCTGGCGTCGACTGGCGGTGGTGCCACTGCGGGCGGGGGTAGCGGCGCCGCCGGTGCCGGAGGAGGTGGCGCCGGAGGCATTTTCGGTGGCGGTGGTGACGGAGGCGTTGGTCGCGGTGGTGGTACAGCCGTGGAAGGGGGCAGCGGTGGCGTTGCGATTGGTGGTGGCGGCGGTGCCGCCGGCTGCGGTGGTGCGGGCGGTGCGGGCGGCCGGGGCGGCCCGGACTCTCCGGGGATTGGCGGGCGTGGCGGCGGCGGAACGACAGCACCCGGTCGCGCACCACCGGGCGGGGGCAGCGTACCCGGCCCGGCATTCGCGGGCGCGGAGCCAGCGTCACCAGCCGACGCGACGTCTGCGGGCGTCGGGCCTAGAACCGACATGACCGCGCCTTCCAGGCGGTCCAGCAGACCGCGTTTCGCCACCGGGGCAGCGGCTTGCTCCTCGACCTGCTGGCGGAATTCCTCGGACACCGCCGGAGCGGTTTTTTCGCCGGTGAACTCCAGGAAGCTTCCGCAGGATCCGCAGAACGCGTCCGCATCGCCGTTCCGGAACCCGCACTTGCGGCAGACGATCATGGGGCGACCACCTCCAGGCGGTGCAGGACGTGGGCGGGCTTCGCCGCCCTGATGATGGCGTCGAGCCCGGCCTCGTCGGCGTCCGACTCGACGCGTACGGTCAACTGCGGGACAGGATCGCCGGGTAGCTGGGCTTCCGGTTTTATCGACCAGGTGACGCCTCCGGAGTCGCTGACGTCGACGCGCCCGTCGGTGCGGAGCTCCAGTTCCCGGAGCAGCCCGGCGACGGTGCCGCGGGTGCGGAACAGCTCGGCGGCGTGGGTCACGAACTGGCGTCGGCGCTCCGGTGGCCAGGTCTCATCGACCATTTCGCTGAACCAGCTGGACAGCCAGTCGAGGAAGTCTTCGGGCGCGAGCAGCGGACTGAGATACGCCTCCAGACAGTCAAGCGTCGACACGGCGGGCGCGAGCACCTCGTCGAGGCCGGCCGTGAGCCGCTGGGTGAAAAAGTCTTCCTGCAACACCGACGGCAGCAGCGTCTCGATCGGGTACGGCATCCGCAGGCCGGTGACGGTTCCGCGCATAAGCGCTCCTCGATGCGGATCTGATGGTCGTAGGAGAACACCAGGCTGTTGGCTGCCAAATCGATGCGGTGGGCCTCGTCGCCACGTCTGCCGGTCACCGGGTCGGCCGAGAAGAGCCGTACGTCCTCGACCAGATCGACGCCCCGCACCTGCTGCAGCAAGCCGAAAATCTCACCGGCCTGGACCGGCCGGCCGAATGGCCAGCCCTTCTGACCTGGCCCACCTCCCGGCAGCGGACAAAGGAATTCATGGACAGAACGAAGCGCCGCTTCGCGTAGCCGGTCCTTGTTAACTCGTGGCCGGGCTATGAGGCGGGCGATGACGGTGATGCCCCGGTACAGCGGCGGCTCTACGCTCACCCGGACACCGATGAGCCGGACCTCGTCCAGCGCCTCGGCGACGCGGGTCAGCGTCTCGGGGCCAGGCACGAGGTTCTCGAACCGGATCCGCCCGTCCTCGATCGCGGCGGCGGGGACGACAAGCACTCGGACAGCACCGGCTTCTCCGGCGGGGACACAGTGCACACGGGCGGCTTCCGGTGCCGCGTGCCGGGCGAAGACTTCGTAGTCTTCGGCGGTGACAGCCCGGCCCCGGGTGCGCAGCAGCAACGGGCCGCGGGCCTTGGCTTCCTCGAGGGTCTCGCCATCCACGCCGCCGCGGGCGGGATAGCGGTTCGCGACGCTGGCGACGAAGGGAACCGACGACTTCAGCGCGCTGATCGCGCCGACGGTAACGTTCCCCGCGCGGCCGCCGCCGATTGTGTACCTGCGGATCCGGACAGTGCTGCCGGCCGGGGGCACGGCGCCGTACTGACGTAGCGTGCCGCTGGGCTCTCGGACCGCGGGACCGAAGATGACCAGGCCGCAGCAGGCGTCGAGCAGGAAATGCGGATCATCGGGTCCGCTGTCCGCGAAGTCTTCCACTTGCGTCCATTCCTGCCACCCCTCTTCGGAACTGACCTCCACGACTGGGCTGGTGGCACCGGCCAGGACCGGAGTCCGGGCCACCGGCAGGTTCTGGCCGGGCACGCCCTCGGAGACGCCGAGCTCCTCCAGTTCCACCAGCTCGGCATGCACGGCGGTGACGGTGCCGCCGACCGTACACGCGCTGAGCCGCCGCACGCCGGGCGTGCTGGTGTAGGCCGGCTGGCCCTGGTCAGGCCCGGTGACCCGGGCCCGCAGCCAGCCGGCCGCTCCCCGTCGATCACGCTCACGTCGTGGCCGGGCGGCAGGTGCACGATCACCGCGCCCGGCCGGTTGAACCCGCCGGTCTCGTCGAGCGTGACGTCGCACGCCTCCCATTCCAGTCCGGACCAGGCTTCCCAGGCCAGCGGCGGTCGCTCCGGGTTGACCCCGATGCCCTCCACCTGCCCGTCGAAGTCGATCCTGATGGCACACCGCGGCGCCGGGCCTTCCAGCCCGATAAGCAGAGCGTCGTCGGTGGCGGGCGGGTCACCGAACATGGGGAACGTTGTGCCCGCGGCGAGTTGCTGGGTCCGGTCCGAGGTCCCGGCGTCAGGGTCGGCGTCGGTGTCCGAGACGGCGGTCGTGCGGACCGCCGCGAGCTTGCGCGGCGGCAGCGCCAGATCCTCCGTCGTGCTGAACTCGACCGCATCCTGCGACTGCGTGCGCGGCGTGCCAAGCCGGGTGGCCGCTGGAATGGTCAGCGGGGTGACGACCGGAGCGGACAGCCAGAATGTCACCGGCACGCTGGCCGGGGACGGTGGCAGCATGCGTAGCCCGATCAGGTCGAGGAACTTGAGATAGAGCCGGTCGGGAACCCGGTTGAGCCGGTACAGCAGCTGGTCCGTCATGTAGGCGAACGTCTCGATCAGTGTTACGCCGGGATCGGAGACGTTGTGGTCGGTCCACTCCGGGCAGTGCCGTTGGACCAGCCGTTTCGCGTCATCGACCAGATCCTGGAACCGTCGGTCATCGAGGTTCGGCGCGGGGAGCGGCATCAGTACTCAGCTCCCTCGTCCATCGGGATCGTGTAGAAGGGGAAGACGAGGTTGCGGCGGTCGTTCGTCGCCTTGATCGTGTATCCGATGTCGATGTAGAGCATCGCCTCGTCGTTACGGGGCGTGACGTCGACGCTCGTCACGTCGACCCTGGGTTCCCAGCGCAGCAGGGCGATGCGGACCTCGTGCCCGATGGCGGCCGCGTTTTGCCACGTCGCGCCGCCGAACACGAAATCACGCAGCTTGCTGCCGAACTTCGGTCGCATGGGCCGCTCGCCGGGATAGGTCATCAGGATCAGGCGCATCGCCTGTTCCAGTTCCTCCGTCCCGCGGGCGAGGGCGATAGAGCCCCGGGCATCCACCCCGACGGGGAACGCCCACCCCGCTCCGATGAAATCGTGCTCCATACCCGGCCTCTCAGTTGAGTGCGATCTGGGCGCCCTTGATCGAGACCTGACCCGATCCCTGGATTGAGACCGAGCCCTGGCTCTGGATCGAGATCGAGCCCTCCGCCTTGAGGTTGAGGCTGGCGCCGCCGTCGATGTTCACGGTGCCGCCCTGGCCGGCGGTGATGTTGATGGTCCCGGCGGTCCCGCACTGGATGTTCAGCGTCCCCTTCTCCGTCTTGCTGGCGGGGGAGGCTGGGCTGCAGCTCAGCGTTACCGTGCCCGCCACCTGGTCGATGGACACGGACAAGTTGCCGTCGCCGGTCCCGAGGGTGATGGCCGATACTTCCGGTGGTCCGCCCGCGTTGCCTGGCGGGATCTTGTCGGCGAAGACGAGCCTGTTGCCCGCCGCGGAGACGAAGCCGCGACGGGCGACCGCGGCGATCTGTCCCGTTTTCTCGACCGCGGGGCCGCCCAGGGTGTAGCTGCTGGCGTTGTTGACGATGCCGCCGATGACGTACGGGCGCCGCGGATCGCCGAACTCGAAGCCGACGAGCACCTCGTCGCCCACCTCGGGCAGGAACATGGCGCCGCTTCGCTTCCCCGCGCCGAACTGGATCACCGGCGCCCAGTCGGTCTCGTAGTCCGGGGACAGCCACGGAAGCACGAGGCGGACGCGGCTCTTCCCGTCATCGATGTTGGTGACCACGCCGCAGCAGACTCCCGGGATGGCGGCTTCGCGCGGCCGGGCGCGCGAAGCCGAGGCAAGACCGAGCAGGGAGCGATCGTGCCGGCCGCTCACCACGAACTCCGTCGCGTAACCGCCCGCGCTCAGGTCGAAGACATGACGCGCGTTCGTGACCAGCCAGGATCCGCCGAAGGCGTGCGGCACTCCTGAGATCTTCAGCACCGTGCCCGGCTGGATTCCCGGATCGCCGACGGCCTCTCCCTCGGCTTCGGCGAACGTGCTTGCGACTTGGTCTGCGAGGGCGGTGGCAGCGACGGTGGCTGCCCCGTCGATCGCGGATCCGGTGGCCACTGGCAGATCGCAGACCACGTGAGCGGTGCTGCTCGGGGGAGGGCCTTCGTCGCCGGCTGACGAGGTTGCGGGCTGGGCGGTCGATCCCGGCGGGGTGTCGCTGACGAACTCCTTACCCAGCGACGCCGGCTCGGCCGTACCCGGCCGTGCCGTACCGGTACTTATGTCCTTAACCTGGGAGATGACCTTGGCCTGCAGCGGATCCCACACCCGTACCTCCACGCCTTGCGCCAGGTTGCCGGCCGTGACCCGGGGCAGGAATCGCCGCAGATCCTCCCGGAAGGTCAGTTCGACCGGCTTGCTGCCGGCGGTCGCAACCGACGAGGCCGGGCGGAAGTAAAAGGTCCCGCACGAGATCCCGGCCTCATAACCGATCTCTCTGGCTCGCTGGCTGAGGAATTCCCAGTCAGTCTGGTTGCACTGGCCGACGAAGTTATGGATGGTGCCGCTCGATTCGATGGCGACCTGCGTGAGCCCCGCCGCCTTCACGACCTGCTCGGCGATCTCTGAGTCGGAGCTCTGATGGAACGCCCGGGTCCGGCGCGTCCGCTGCAGACGATGGCACAGGTCGTAACCGCGCACGGTGCTGTAGCTATCGAGGTTGTGACAGGTTGCCTCCAGACAGGTCACCTCACCGTCGATGAGAACCTGGCTGGTCTCGCTATCGGCGGCGATGCCCTTCAGGCGCATCCTGGTGCCGATCGAGATACCCGCGTCGATCAGCAGCGTTCCCGTGGTGTCGAGAAAGGTGATCTCGAATGTGTCTGGCAGGTGCAGGTGGGTGTCGATCACGGCGCGCTGTATCGCCTTCTTAGCCTTACCGCTGAGCGGCCGCCCATCGTCAGCGCCGATGCTGATCACGGGTGCCGTGACGGTCGTGGTCGCCGGGACTGCTTCCTTGCTCATCGGAGTCCCGGCAACTCGGTACGGTCAGGCAGGTACAGAGCCGAGCCCGGACGGGCACGCAGCGGGTCATCGATCCCGTTGGCCACCGCCAGTGGACGCCAGACGGCCGGGTTGCCGTAGGTGTCGAGCGCGACGCCCGGCAAGGTGTCGCCGGCCGCCATCAGGTGGCCGCCCCGGCCAGGAAGACCACCCGACGTCGGGTTCTGCTGCTCCTTCGCCTCCGTCTCCGGGTCAACGGGCTTAAGGCCAAGCGTGACGCTAGCGCGCGTCGGATTCCCGGACGTGTCGAACCGCTCGTAGGTAATATCGACCTTGGTGAGCGTCACCTTGATGCTGGTCATTTTTTTGACCGTGAAGTTGTCCCACTTGAAGGTAAGGTTCGGCAGCAAGGCCTTTACCGACTCATCGGCTCCCTGCGGTCGTTTTTCGATGCTCCAGTCAATCAGCTGCTCGCATTTTTTAATGGTGTCACTGCCGTCGAATGTCAGCTTCGACAGTGACAATGAAAGCATCCCAAGGTCGTTATGGTCGGAAACGATTATCGTCTGATCCTTTCCGCTGCTGACTGTGTTTGAGTTATGGGATATCGTCACCGTGTTCGGATTGAAGTCGAATACGACCGCTTCTCCGTCCGCCGAGCTCTCTGGCGACAGGCTTGCCTTTTCGTGTCCGAAAGATGCCGGGACATCGATAAATCCTGAATGGGCGATCGTGAGTGATTCGATGGCGACTTTATTGTCGCTCGCACTCAGTGATGGCCCCGTCCATTTGATCGGACGTGCCTCGCTGAGAGTCCATTCCATTACCTCATTCAGCTGGTAGTCGAGCAACGTGATGATGACGGAAGTGGATGGCGGAGCACCGTTAGGGTATCCATCCCATTTTTTTATCAGCTCCTTCAGCCATTCCTGCACCGTCGACGAGGAGTTCTTTTCCATGGACCGCTCGAGGGTGACCGGCGGATACGTAAGCTTGTCCGGTAGCCAGCCGTCCACGAGATGCCCGCCGCCTTGCGAGACCTCCTTGTAAGAGAGACCCATCTCCAGTTTGCTGCAACTCTGCCAGCTTCCGAGGTCTAGGTTTGGGCTAGAGGTGCCGCCAGACCCAAGCCCTTCGACGCGGACTCTGAAGCGCATCGACATGCCAAGACTCGGATAGGCGCCGGAGTTGATCCCCATCCCGTCACTCCTTTTTATGGCTGCTAATTGAGAGCGGTCTGCTGATCTTTTAGGAAGCCGGTATGCGCGAGTTCCAGGGTCTCGGTCACGACTTTCCCTGTCTCGGTGGTGAGTTCTCCGATCCGCCAGCTTACTGGGAAAATATTATAGAGATTCCAGGTGATAATGGAGACGCTGCTAGACGCCCACAGGGTGATCACGCCGCTGCGCGGTATCATGTGCGAGGATGTATCTGACAGCCACGCCTGCGTGTTATTCGAAGCTCGCGAGATGGGCCGGGTCAGTTGGATGTTCTCGTATCTAGTGGTGCCCGGGTAAATCCAGAGTGCATTACCCTGATCGCCTGCTCGGTACGGACATAGCTCCCATTTGACGCTCAGCCCTGAGACCTTCTGCCAGAATCCGAGATCGTAACTGGTGGCATCGTCAATGAGGATGGTGAAACGATGCGACATGCCGATCACGCCCGCAGGGACTTCCTGGCGGCCGCCGGAACCCATGTTCGCCATGTCTTCTCCTAACTAAGATCGCCAAGCAGTCCGGCCCGTTCACGATCGGCGAGCAACTCAACCCGGAGCAGCCGGCGCAGCCGCGGGTAGACCTTGCGAGCCAGTTCGTCAAGTGAGACCGGGTCGTCGAGGTCGGCCAGGCGCTTACCTGGCTTCTCCGCACGGTTGGTGGGCCCTTCCTGAGCGCTCTCAGGCTGGCCGTCCGGGTGGGCGGCAGGGCCGTTCGTGGCGCCATGGTCAGAGGCGGTGGCCGGAACCGCGCTGTGGCCGCCGCCACCCCCGGCGTCGGCGGTACCGCCGACTTCTGGCCAGGCCGCCACCGTGTGGGGGGCCACCGGGGCGGTGGCGGCCTGGGCTTCTCCGGCCTGGGCTTCTCCGGCCTGGCGCTGGACGCCGCTCGTGGTCGCGGTGCTGCCACCGGGGCCTTGGACCCCGTAGCTGCCCGCAGTTCGCCCGGCATTCTTGGCGAGCAGGGCCGCGATCGGGAGATGGGCTAGTCGACGAGGGGGATTCCCGCCGTGCCGGTACCAGCTTTCGGCGCTGGCTGCCTCGCTTTCCAGCCGCTGGCCGTCGGGGGAATCCTCGTCGGGCAGCGACGGTGCCAGGATCCGCTGCTGGACGACGTGGGCCAGCTCGTGAGCGACCAGCGCCCTCGATTCGCCGTGCTCAAGCGGGCCGGCCTCATCGGGCAGGAAGATCTCGCCGTCCCGGGTGAAGGCGCGAGCCTGGTGGACACGCGCCTGCTCGCTTACCGAGGGGCCTCTGTGCACCGGGATTCCACCGAGGTCCAGCCCGGTGAGCGTGCCAAAGGCGGCGGCCATATCGGCCGGAACCGATTCGGTGTGGCTCCCCAGCCCCGTGCTAACCGGCGCCGTGCTAACTAGCCCGGTGCTAATCGGGGGCGGGGACGGTCGCCAGCCACGGACCGGGACCGTGACTGGCGGTCGGTCCGTGGTACCTGCCCGCCGCACGGCGGTGGCACGTGAGGTGGAGGGCTGAGATACCCAGGCGGTCGCTAGCGGCAATCCGGGCCCGCCAGGACCGGCCGCGCGACGGTGCGTTTCAGCCCGTGACGGCCCGGCGTTGGCCGGACCGGGGGACGTCGGCCGGGTGTCTGACGTCGGGGTATCCGGAAGCGCCGACAGGGCTGGCATGACCACGGGTTCAGGTGGTGACACGGTTGTGGGCGTCGGCTCATCTGGCGATGTCGGAGATGGTGGGAGCGCAGGTGGAGCCAGCGGCGCAGGCCGGAGCCTAGGCGCAGGCCGAGTCGGAGGTGCGGACGCAGTTTGGGGGACGGGCGTGGTCGGATGTGCGGGCGCAGTCCGGGGCGCGGAGCCAGCCGGAAGTGGGGACGCGGCCCGGGGCGCGGACGCGGTCCGGGGCGCGGGCATGACCGGAGGTATCGGCACGGAGGTCTCTGTGCTGGTCAGGGGTCCGGGATGCGAGATCGGAGGGCCGAGCCCTAGCCGACGCTCGCGATGCGTGACCAAAGCCGCTCCCGCCTTGTCCGGCCAGCCGCCTTCGCCCAGTCCAGCCTCGCGTGCACCGGCGTCATGCCGACCGGCGTCATGCCGACCGGCATCATCAGGCCCGGCGTCAGGAGATCCGGCATCCTTCCTGGCTGGCCCGAGTCCCAGTCGGCGGCCTTCACCGATCGTGTGGCGCCGTCGCCGTTGCTCGGCGCCGGGCGGAAGCCGCAGCCGAGCCGGGGTCGGCCCGGGTTCCTGGGCGTTCGGCTCCGGAAGCCCCTCCGCCGCTGGTATCCGCTCCTCGCTGTACTCGGCCGCCGCGAACTCCCGCACGTCACCTGGCCGATCCCGGCCCGTCGGCGAGTCACCGGCCTGGTCCTGAACCGCCCGCACGTTAGTCGGTCGGTCCCCGGACTGCGGCGGGCCGCCGCGCAGCGTTGTCGCCAGGTACGGCGACAGCCCCGACGCTCGCCGCACCGTCTCTGGCACGTCGTCCTCCGGCTGGTACTCGGGCGGGAGCCATGGAGGGGTTTCCTTGACGAGCGAGATCTGCCGCTCCCACGCGGACGCCTGGAACGGCGGATCGGATTCGCGTGCCGGGCCGATGTACTCGTCAGCCGCCCTGGTGAGCGGGCCGAGCCGGGGAGCCTGGTCGCGAGAGGCCAGCACCCGGGTCACCACCGGGACCTCGACCGCCGCCGGCGGCAGCAACGCGGCCGGTTCTTCCGCTGGCCCCATGCCATCATCACGATGGCCGCGGCGGTAAAGCCGGGCAGGAGACCAGCGCAGCCCGCGGCCGCCACGGGGCCGTACCCGAACGACGATTGGTACCGTGATGAGCCCGCGCACCCGTCCGACCGGCTCGCGCGCCAGCATTCCGGGCACCACGAAAGCCAAGTCGTCCCTGGACTCCCACAATGGTTCTGTTAGGTCATTCAGAACTGGCGGGGGACCGGACGTGACCCGTAGCGGGGAAACAGTCCGCCACGCCCGCTCGCCGGACCGGAGCGGCACGCTTTCCTCTTGCTTCGCCCAGCTCGGCAGCCTCAGGTCCCAGCGCATCTCACACCTCCTCCCCGATTCGGTAGCTGGCGGTCATGGCTGGTCACCTGACTCCTCGGCGAGCCGGTCGTGGATCTTCCCGACCTCTTCGATCATTCGGGCGCGCACCGGATGTTCGAGGCTGAGGATGTCGTCCAGGGACCAGTGCAGGTAGTAGGCGAGGTACGCGGCTTCCTCCCATAGCTGGTCGGCCGAGTACCTCAGGATTCCCCCTGGGCATCACCCGCCACATCGACGGCGAACTCGTGCCCGCAGGCCGGGCAGGTCACGTCGGCTTCGGTGTGCCCTTCCTGGTTGATCCGCCGGTACAGGTCTCGCAGGAACGCCAGGTCAGAGGCGAACAGGTTCTCGATCACGAACTCGTCGACCGGTGAGACCGAGCTCAGTGTGGACACGGTCCGCGCGAGTAGCAGGACGGTCAGGTAGGCGGGGTTCTGCCGGGCCCGCAGGTCGGACTGCGCGCCGATCTCGTCCCGCGCGGTGGCGAGGCGCATGACGCCCTCGCGATGCACGGCGCCGCGCTCATCCACGTAGCCGCGCGGGAGTACGAACGGGTAATCGGTGAGTACCCCGCTGCTCGCGTCCGGCCGGGTATGCACGCTGGCCGCACTGCCGCTCATCGTCTACCGCTCCTTACCTGAAGTCAGGCTCACCATGCCGCGCCGCCTTCACTGCCCTTTGCCCCTAGGACTTCGATCGTGTCGCAGGCGAACGTGACGGTGAGAACCCCGGCCTCGGTGTTGCCCGCCTTCATGCCGGAGACGTCGAGCTTGGACGGCCAGGCACCAGTCATCGTCCACTGGAACATCGGGGCGCTCATCGGCGGCATCAGTGGCGAGCCCGGCAGGAACACGCTGAGCGTGCACGGTATCTTCGCTTGCTGGTTGCCGAGTCTGCACGGACATATGCCAGGCCCACAGCGTCCTGTCGGTGTCCATCGGCTTCTTCAGCGTTACCGTCGGCGGCTTGGTCTTGCCGTACTGCTTAGTGTGGATAACCGCGCCATTGCCATCGCAGTAGATGAATTCCTGCGGTTCGACTTCGCTGACTATGTTCGTCATCTCTGAGAAGTTCCAGCCTGGCCTGGGAGAGTTGGCCGGCTGGACGTAGAACCTGGGCGCGCTCAGTATCGGAGTGGGCATTGCGGTACCTGGCATGTCGTCGTCCTTTCTTGGCCGTTCCGTCCGGGATAAAGGAACGGTCATTCCTCAAGGTCACCGCCTTCGGCGAACTGGGATAGTCGGAAGACCACGAACTCCGCGGGTTTCACTGGCGCGAGCCCGATGTCGACGGTGAGTATGCCGACGTCTCTGTTTTCCGGTGGGTTGTTTTCTTCGTCGCACTTGACGTAGAACGCCTGGTCTGGCGTCGAGCCGAACAGCGCTCCGCTGCGCCATACCTGCCGCAGGAACATCGTGACGGTGCGTTCGATGGTGCCCCACAAGCGCATGTCATTCGGTTCGAACACGACCCAGTTGGTGCCGTTGAGTATCGATTTCTCGACGAAGTTGAACAGCCGTCGTACGTTGACGTAACGCCACTCCGGGTCACTGCTGAGCGTCCGCGCGCCCCAGATCCTGATCCCCTGGCCGCGGAACGCCCTGATGCAGTTCACCCCGATCGGGTTGAGTTGGTCGTGCTCGTTCTTGGTGAGCCCGGACTCTAGGTCGATCACGCCGCGGATTACCTCGTTAGCGGGGGCCTTGTGCACGCCGCGCGTCTCGTCGCTGCGCGCCCACACGCCCGCTACGTGCCCGCTGGGCGGCAGCATGATGGGCTTGCCGGTCAGCGGATCCATCACCTTGATCCAGGGCCAGTAGAGCGTCGCGTACTTGGAGTCGTATCCGGCCACGTCTTGCCGCCACTCCTTCACCCGCTGCGGGCTGAGGCCTGGTGGCGGGTCGAGGATGGCGAGCCGGTCACCCATCAGTTCGCAGTGCGCGATCATCGCCAGCTGTACCGCCTTGAGCCCGTCATCATCGAGCGCGCCTGCCTGGTAGGCGCTCATCAGGTCGGGCACGCAGAGCATGGTGATGTCGTCGATCGCCTCTAGCCCGCCGAAACCGGTACGTGCGCCGGGATCGCCGACGTATTGCTCTGGCTGGATGCCGGGAACCGCTGGCAGGCCTCCGCTCAGCGTGACCCTGACCCCCTTCTCGGGTATCGCTAGCGGCGCGGGCTTGGCTTCCTCGATCGTGATGAGCTTGGAACGCTGCCGTACGGCCGTGACGACATTGCTAGGGCCGCGCCGGACGGTCACATTGTCGAAGGTCTCCGCGATCTCGCCGCCGGAGATGACCACGAGCTTGAAGGTGTCCTCGCCCTGTTCCGAGGCGTCGGTGACCTCGACGGCCACGCTTGGTCCCGCGCCCTCGACAGCACGCACTCGGAATGCCGGCCTGGCGTTCTCCCCGCCGGTGGTCAGCTCCGCTTGCGGCGGAGTGGGGCGCGCGGAGTCTCCGCCGTTCGCTTTGGGGGCACCGTCCGCGACCCGCACCACGTAGGTCGCGCCGCCGCCGTTCAGGAAGTAGCCGTAGACCGCATGCGGGAGCATCGCGCCCTCGGTGAACGCGCCGAAGGCGCTGGTGTACTGGGTCCAGTTCGTCACGAGCACGGGCTCGTTTACCGGCCCTTTCTCGGTGAAGCCGACGAACGCGCACAGCGCCGTCCCGACACCCTCGAGCGGCTTGTTGCCTGACGAGGTTTCCTCGACATAGACCCCGGGGGAGAGGTAGGTAGGCATCGGCCCTCCACACGCGCTGGAACTGACAAAACCAGCGTCGCAGGCCCGGCCCGGCCAGCCAGGTGGCATCTGTTCCGCGATTCAGGCAGGTCTACCTGCCGGAACCGGCACCCGATCATGCGGTTTCTGATGCGCCGCGCATCCGCCGTGGCCCGCGAAGATGCGTCACGATGCCCGCATGCTCGCTGACCTGGACCGGAGCGTCGCCGCGTTCCTGTCACGTCTGCTACCGGCCGGGACCGAGATCCGTTTCGCCACGCCTGCCGCGTCGTGGACCGACGGCTCGCTGCTCGCCGCGTTCATGTATGACATCCGCGAGACGCAGCCGCCCGCCCTGGTCGGAACTCTGACCAGGGATGCCGACGGCCGCGCTACCGGATGGCAGCCTCCGGTCCGCCGCTATCAGGTCAGTTACCTGCTGACCGCCTGGACGGATGCTGGCCCGCTTGGCACCAACGAGCACGAGCTTCTCGGCGCCGTGCTGGTCGGCTGCGCGACGGCGGGATCCATCCCGGACGACTGCCTGCACGGCACGCTAGCCGAGGCGGGCGAGCCGGTGGCGCTGACCTGCGCCGGGCAAGAACCCGCACGCGAGGCCGCGCGGATATGGCCGCACCTGAGCGTGTCCCCACGGACAGCTCTTGACCTCATGGTCGTAGCGCCGGTCGTACCGCCGGTGGCCGCGGAGCTGTCGCCGGCCGTGCGCAGCGTCAACCTCGGCGCGCGCCGCGACCCGGACGAGGCGCGAACAGACGAGCGACGGCCGCCGCGGCCGGAGCACCGCATCTCCGAGGCCTAGCGCCCGTTTTCCGACCCCAGCGATGGCCCATCGCTGGCGTTCTAACCCCAGGAATGGCCCATCGACAGCCTTGTAGAAGGAGCCAGGCCTGCCGATATGTCCCATATGGTGGCCATTGCTCATGAGCCGGCCTCGCGTGGGGTGTGCCTCGCGTGGGGTGTGCCCGGTGCAGCACCTGCTCACGGCGGTGAACCTGAAGAGAGTGGTGAGCCCGAAGAGAGTGGTGAGCCCGAGGAGAAAGGCGGCTCCGCCGGCGGCTCCTGCACAAGGAACGCGGCCGTCGCCAGCACCTGTGCGGCAGCGGCCGAGAGCCCCGAGAGCAGGGTGCGCGGGCCGATGATGTCGTCCGGGAAGATCACCATCGCCGCGCTCAGCGTCCCGGAACCAGTCGCCGTCGCGGTCGCCGATCCTAGGCCGGTATTCCAGGTCAGCGCGATGCTCCGGCCGGGCGGAAACCCGGTGCCGGTCACCTGGACCGCTTCCCCGTAGGTGGCGACGCCGGGTGCGACGGACAATTGCGGGGCGGGTACGTCCGCGGTTGCGGGCACCGTGACGCTGACCGGCGGCTCGCCGTCGTCCTCGGTGGTGACGGTCAGTGCGCCCGTGTCCCGGCCAGCCGCGGACGGCGTGAACACCACCGTCACCGTGCACCGGTTGCCCGCAGAGAGCAGTGTGCCCTCGCAGGCGTCGCCGGTGACCTGGAATGGGCCCGTCACCGACACCCCGGTCACGGTTCCGGGACCGGGACCGGTGTCGGTCACCGTCACGCCGCCGCGGCGGGCGCCGCTGTCGATGAAGACCCGCCCGAACGCCGCGTCCGCGGGCGACGGTGAGAGCCGGGGGAGCCGACTGAACGTGTAGACGCTGCCCGCCGGAGCGCCGGGCAGCAACGACGCGCTGGCGGGGAACGTCACGAGCCGGCCGATCGCGTCCACGCTCGGCATGCCGACGAGGGTGCCGGCCGGGAAGCCCGCGCCGGACGCGGAGACGATCTCGGCCTTCCCGCCCTGGGCGCTGCTGAGGCACAGACTCTCGGTACCCGCGGCCTGTGACACGAACGCGACGACAGTCGCGTCCTGGGTGATCACGGGCGCGTAGCTGGGCGAGTCACAGCCACGTCCCGACGCCGACGACGACACCGGCACGGTGCTTCCCGCGCGCACCGAACGGACATACACCTGATCAGCCGACGCGCCGACCGGATCGCAAAGGCGACCTGCTGCCCGCTGCCGGACAGCGACGGCGAGTCCGCGTCCGGCTCGGCAAGACAGTGCCCGGCGTGTGGCTGGGGCAGGCAGGACACCATCGTCGTACTACCAGGCCGGACGGCGGACCAGCCGATGTCGTGCAACCACACCTCGCTGGCGCCGTCAGGCACCGAAGCGGCGAACGCGACATACTGCCCGTCCGCCGAAAGGGAGGGCTCGGTCGCGCCCGGCAACTCGGTGCCGTCGCTGGCCACGCTCACGACGGTGGCGGGTGAGGTGGCGAAGCTTCCGGCGGCGGCAGGGTCGTGCCTGGCCAGGATGACGTGCCGGACTCCCTGCACGGTGATGTACGCGGTTGGCGCGAGGTCAGAACCGGACACCGTGCCGAGGAACGCGGCGTCTGCCGTCACCGGACCCGGGTTGATCAGCAGGTACGCGGTGCACGAGGACGGCGATGCTGTGAGCGAGGAGAGCTGTGGCGGTGAAGTCGTCGTAACAGGAGACGGCGATTCAGACGGGGAAGGCGAAGCAGACGGCGTGAGCTGCTCACCCTCGCTGCACGGCGCCGGGGCGCTGGCCGGCGGTGGATCGGCTAGTTTCAGCGCGGCCGGATTGACGAGCTGGATGCCGCAGTCGTCGCCGTTAGCAGCGGCAAAAGATACGTCCGCCGTGGCAGGCACACTCACCGGCATCCAGATCACGTACGGTCTGCCGGCCTCCGCGCTACCGACGTCGCTGAGCGGAGCACCCGCGGAGTCGCTAGTCGTGGCTGGCGCGGCGGTCAGCGACACGTCAGCCGGTGGTGCGGGACAACCAGACACCGCCGTACCAGTGCGATAAGCAGTGGTAACCGCGCTCGTGTGCTCGGTCAGATCACACAGCGCGGTCAGCTCGATGACGGACTGCCCGGCCGGAATTGGTGAGCTTGTGACCAGGCTGCCGGTAATGAGCCGCGGGCCCATGTCCGCGAACGCGTCGCAGGCGTCCTCGTCGACGCTGACGATGGCTGTGCAGGAGCTTCCGCTGCTGAGCGTTCCGGTGCAGGTCAGCTGGCCGAGATGGAACGGCTCACCGGCGGGGAAGCCCGGCGGTTCGGTGACCGTGACGCTAGTGAACGGCACCGGGGAGGCCGCCAGATCGGTGTACCTGACGGCGGCGCCCCCGCCGGGGAACCCGTAGGGATCGCCGGATGAGTACGGCGTGAGATCGAGCATGTCCCCGCGCAGCGGTACCCCGCTGTCGCCATCGCCGTCGAGAGCGGTGATCGAGAGTTCCGGCGGCACCGGGGTGAGCTCAGCCGGGTAAGCAAGCGTGGTCCCGTCGGCGGATATCCGCGGGCCGCACGGCGTGACCCGCCCGCTGCCGAGCGCCGCGGGACAAGGCACCCCGTGCGCGTAACGCGGGTCGCCGGAGTTCCCGGTGGCCTGATGCACGGTCAGCCCGTCGGCGACGAACACGTCGCCATCTTGCTCGTAGCTGATCAGCCGCCCGTTCGCCGAAATGTCCGGGGCGGTGGCGCTGCCGTCCGCCGCGTCGCTGACCAGCGTCGTCTTCCCGCTGATGAGGTCGCGGAGGTAGACCGCGGAGACCGCCCCCGATACGAACGCCGCGTACCTGCCGTCCGCCGCGATCGCCGCCTGCGTACTTGGCCCCGCGGTCCCCACCGAAGTGAGCGTCAGCGAGGTCAGCCCACCGGCGACACGGCCCGCGGCGCCGGCGGGCGCCGCGAGGACCAGGCCGGCCAGCAACGCCACTGCGGCAACCGCCGTCCCGACGTATCGCGTCATCTTCCCAGGCTGTCCGCTCGGCCACCGCCGCGGCAGGCTGGGATGAGCGCCGGAACGAGCAGGATCGGTTGCGCGGATTGGCAGCGCGGTCTGCCGCACGTTCTTCGCGGCCGGGAAAATTCCGGCAGGCGCGCCGTGCGAACCTGCCCGCATGGCCGTCAGCGTCGTATTCGACAACGCGATCATCAGCGTTCAGCCGGGCCAGCAGTCCGGCTGCGACCTGCAGGTTCGCAACACGGGCCGGGTGGTGGACCGGGTCGTGCTGGACGTCCTGGGCGACGCCCGCGGGTGGGCGGCCGTCGAGCCGCCCGAGCTCAGCCTGATGCCGGGTGCCGCCGCAGCGGTGCGTGTTGTCTTCAGACCGGGGCGCGCGGCGACGCCCCACGCGGGAGAGTTCCCGTTCGCGGTTCGTGCTTACTCGCAGGAAGACCCCGGTGGTTCGGCCATCGCAGAAGGTGCCGTCACGCTCGCCCCGTTCACTGACATCAAGGCCGAGCTGGTGCCGAAAACATCGCACGCCAGGCGACGCGGTCGGCACCGGCTGATCCTGGAGAACCGAGGTAACATCGGCGCCGATCTCGGGCTGTCCGCTGCCGATCAGGACGACGCGCTTGAGTTCCGGTTCCGGCCCGACCTGCTCTTCGTCGAGGCGGGCACCGCCGCGTTTGTACGGCTCCGCGCGGACCCGCGCAAGCGGTTTCTCAAAGGACCGAGCAAGAGCCTGCCGTTCCAGGCGTACGTGACGGGCGGTGACCCCGACACGGTCACCGTCGAGGGCGCCGTACTGCAACGGCAGATCATGCCGGAATGGCTGCTGCCGCTAATCGCGATCTGCGTGGCCGCGGCGGGCGCGCTGATCGCGTTGTGGTTCCTGCTGTTCAAACCGCAGGTCCAGTCCGCCGCCGTCGAGGCGGTCAACGCCCAGACTCGCACCCTCGCCTCCACCGCGGCCAAGGCCAGCCAGGCCGCGACGAAGGCCGACAAGGCGGCGGTGAGCGCGGATGCGGCCGGATCCAGCCTGGCCGCGGCCCAAGCCAAGGGCAGCTCCTCGCCGAACTCGTCCGCCGCCGCGGCCGCGGCCGCGGCAGCCGCGGCCGCAGCCGCACCCACCCCGGTGTCCACCCTGATGCCGTCCAACGTCGCGCCAGGAAAGACCAGCACCATCACGTACAAGCTGAACCGCGACCAGACGCTGGATGTCAGCGATGTGCTGCTGGAGAACCCGGCGGGCAACAACGGGACGATGAACATCCAGTCCGGCAGCTCACCGCTGTTCGAGTTCGCGCTCGCCGATTTCCGGGATCTCGACTACCACTTCGTGCAGCCGCTGGTGTTCACCAAGGCCCAGCCGCTGGAGGTCGTCGTCTCGTGCGCCAGCGGCTCGGTGAAATGCACGCCCGCGCTCTCGCTCTCCGGCACAGTCGCCACCAAGGCCCCGACGAAGAAGTAAAGCAGCCGATACCGGTGCCAGCGATGGGCCATCGCTGGCGGAATAACCCCAGCGAGGGGCCATCGCTGGCTCAGGGAGCGAGGGGCCAGGGGCCAGGGGGAGGGGGCACGGAGCGAGGGGCCAGGGGGGAGGCCAGGGCGCGGGGCGCCAGGGAGCGAGGGTTCAGGGGAGGCGCCAGGGAGCGACGGGGCGGAAGCTCAGATCAGGCCTTCGCGGATCGCGTACGCGACGGCGTGTGTGCGATTGCGGAGGTGGAAGCGGCAGGTGATGTCGTGGAACACATTGGTCACGGTCCGCGGGGAGTAGGCGAGCTGCTGCGCGATCTCCTCGGTATCGAGGCCGTCCGCCGCCAGCCGGAGCACCTCGATCTCGCGGGATGACAGGCCGTTGAGCGTGAGCCCGCGTGGCGACAGTACCTGCCGGTTGAGCCGCCCTATCTGCTTGAGCAACCTCGACAGCACGTCAGCAGGCAAGGCCGGCTGACCGGCCGCGACCTTGACCACCACCTCGCTGAGCCAGGTCGCCGTCGCCTCCCAGCGCCATACGATGGCGGACACCCCGGCGTCTACCACTGCCAGCACATCGTCGTCGGTCAGCGCGGTGATCACCAGAACCGTGCGCGCGCAGCCCTGCGCCCTGATGGTCCGCAGCTGGAACAGCACCGTCTCGTCGAGGCTCTCCGCGGCTACCAGCGCGACCCGGGCGTGGCCGCTTCCTGGTTCCACGACCTTGAGTTCGGAACGGCAGACGAGCGCCGACGTGAGACCGGCTTGCGAGATCGGGTCGTGCGCCCAGACCTGGACCGGGATCCTAGCGCTATCCAGCCCGCTAGTGGGGACTTCGCACACTGAATCGTCGAGCATGATCATCACAATGCCACCACCCGTCGTTATGGCCATCTGGCAGGCGGCGGATAGTTAACGGTGAGTACATGGGTTACGGCGGATGCGTAATCACGAACTCGCTCCGGCGAAGGATGAGCTCGCGCCGGGAATGCACCCCGAGCTTCGCATAGATGTGCTCAAGGTGCGTCTTGACGGTGCCCGGCGAAACCCGCAGCCGACCCGCGATGGCCTCGTTGCTCAGTCCCTGCGCGGCGAGTTCGAAGACCCGGAGTTCCTGCGGGGTCAGTCGTCCGGCCACGTCACCGCGCCGTCGGCGACGTCCGCCGCTGGCGACGAGCTCCTGATGTGCCTGCGCGGCCAGCCAGCCGGCCCCCGTCGACTCAGCCGCGCGGACGGCCTCGGCCAGCAGCGGCCTGGCCCTGGCCGACGCGCCGGTGCGCCGCAGAAA
>CAVUOU010000009.1:0-47487 GCA_963743085.1 uncultured Actinomycetota bacterium | reverse complement strand
GTTGAACTGGTCTGTGGTCAGCAGGACCTGCAGGAAGGAGTACACGGTCGTCGCGATCGTCGCGGCACCCAACCCAAGGAAGAATTGGCTGGCGGTTCCGTGGGTCCTAACCGACAAGTACAGGAGGCCCACGGAGACGAGGGCCATGACGAGGACTAGGATGCCGTTCCTGTTGAAATACAGAGAACGCAGCAACTGAAGGTTCGCGCTGTGCTTCCGCTCTGACACGTGCGCTCCAAGCTACTTGTGACTAACGTCATCGATCCTCACTTTAGCCACATAGTAGGTGATTCGTATGAGACGTCCGCGCCCTAAGAGACGAGGTTTCCCGCTGCGGGCGCGACCCTAGGAGGCGAGGGTGCGCCGACCTTCCTTCGCGGGTGACTCGGTCAGAACATCTCGAACACAGTCGTAGCTGACCGCCGGACTGAGCCAGTCGCTCAGCGCGGCGGACCCGCTGATGACCGTGATCGTCATCGTGTTGGTGCCGGCGACGAAGGCGGTGGCCGGAACGTCGAAGGTGAGCAGCGTGTTGTTGCCGCGGTAGGTGCCGATCGTCAGGCTGCGCGAGTCGGGCTGGGTGGTCGGCGACGGCTCGTCGGAGGTCCAGTCGTTGACCGCGATCATCGGGCGGCCACCGGCGTACGCGGCGGTGATGCCGATCCGCACCCGCGCGGGCGGCGATCTCGGCCGAGGTGAGGTCGAACAGCACCGTGGTCGGGTTGTTGACCTCCTTGAACTGGTAGGCGGGGAACTCGCTGTCGTCGCTGGTGCCGACCGTGAAGGTCACCGGTCCCCAGCTCGCCATCCGCGTGTCCGACGGGTGCATCCAGGTCAGGTTGCCGGAGTTCAGGAAGCCGGTCGGCGCGCCGGTCCAGGTGCCGATGCGGAACACCGGGTCGGCTGGGGTGTCCCAGGAGGAGTTGAGGTTCTGTCCGGTGAGGGTGCTGCCCGCCGTGACCGTCACCGACTGCGACGCGACGGGCAGCTCGTCCTGGTACATGGTCATCGTGTAGCTGCCGGGCTTCATGGCCGGGCTGGTGTAGTCGCTGCTGGAGTCGGGCGTCGCCCAGTACTGCGCGGTCGTGTTCGCCCACCCGACGGTCACGGTCGTGCCGCTGGTCGCCCCGTAGGCACCCCCGACCACGTAGCCGCGCTCGGCCGTGGTCACCGCGGATTCGAAGCCGAAGTCGTACATGAAGCTCATGTCCGGCGCGTCCGGTGTCGTCTCGTCCGCGACCATCAGCGCGTACGGGCCGTACAGCACGTCGAGCCGCTGGTCCTCGGTCTGGTTATGGGCCGACCACAGGTAGTTGTAGAGCTGGTTGTCGGTCGTGCCCTGCTGCTCGATGTCGCGGAAGAACGGACCGCCCGCGTCGCTCTCCCGGTTGCCGTAGGCCATGTAGACGCCGATCCCGCTGCCGGTGATGCCGCGGACCGTCAGGTCCATGGCCTGGCGGTTGGAGTAGTACTTCGAGCGGGTCTGCCCGTCAAGGGAGTAGATGTCGGTGGACTCGATCGCGGTGCCGCCCTCGATCTCGGCCGGGGTGTAGACGGTGGTGATCACGTCGGAGTTGAGCCGGGATATCCAGCGCAGTTCCCCGGCGCCTTCGGAGTTCACGTAGGTCGCCATGTAGATGTTGTTCTGCCCGCTGACGGCGACGAGGTAGTGGTAGAGCGTTCCGCTGCCGTACCAGTCGGTTACCGACTCGGTGATGATGATGTAGTCGCCGGTCTGCTCGGCGGTCACGGTGGCGCCGTCGCCGAGCCCCGACTCGACCTGCGAGAACGAGGTCTGGTCCTGCATTTCGGTGCCGTTGTAGTTGAACGAGGTCATGTCGCCGTCGGACTGGTTGATCATGAAGGTGAGCCCGGCGCCGGTGCTCACCGTGAAATACCCGTCGCTGCTGGTGTACCCGAACGCGGTGGCCGCCTTCGCCGGTGTCGTGAGCGAGAGGTCGGCGGCGGTCACCAGGCCGAGCCCCGCGACCAAGCCGCCCGCCGTCGCCAGGAACCCGCGTCTGCCCATCGCCGGGAAGCCGCGCCTCATCTGCCGCCCCGCCGGCTTGCCTGATCCGTTCATCCGGACTCCCTTGGCCGTCGGTTTGGCACCTAATCAAGCAGTCTCGCGCAGCCAAGTCAACAGATATTGTTTAGTTTCACGTAGATACATTTTGATATGTGTCGTTACCGGTGGGTTCCGCGAGGATGTCCTCATACACGCCCACCTTGTAGTTGATGAGGTCCAGGCATCGCGTGAGATCCCGTAGCTGGGCTAGCACGGTCTCCCGGTGCTCGCGTAGCAGCGTGAGCCGGTCCCGCTCGTTGCCGGCGCCCTCCCGCACGAGGGAGGTGTACCGGCTGATGACGGGCAGCGGCATCCCCGAGGCCCGCAGGATCACGCACACCTCGAGCCAGCCGGCGTCTTCCTCGGTGTAGACCCGGCGGCCGCCGGGCCTGCGCCGGACCGGGTAAACCATCAGCCCCTCGCGCTCGTAGAAGCGCAGCGTGTGGACGCTCAGCCCGGTCCGGGCCGCGAGTTCCCCGATGCTCATGTCTGGCATGTGTCTCCTTGACCTAGAGCTAGCTCTAGATCCTAATGTGCCGGTATGCGATATCGAGTTCTAGGCCGGACCGGCATCGAGGTAAGCGCCTACTGCCTCGGGACCATGATGTTCGGCTCGGTCGGCAACCCCGACCACGACGACTGCGCCCGGATCATCTACGCCGCGCTCGACCACGGGATTAACTTCGTCGACACGGCGGACATGTATTCCGCGGGGGAGTCCGAGGAGATCACCGGAAAGGCGCTGCGCGGCAGGCGGGACGATGTGGTGCTCGCCACCAAGGTGCATTTCCCGCTGGGCGACGGGCGGAACCGCGGCGGCAACTCGCGGCGGTGGATTCTCCGGGCGGTCGAGGACAGCCTGCGACGGCTGGGCACCGACTGGATCGACCTCTACCAGGTGCACCGGCCCGACTACTCGACCGACGTCGAGGAAACGCTGTCGGCGCTGACCGATCTCGTCCACCAGGGGAAGGTCCGTACCTTCGGCTGCTCCACGTTCCCCGCCGCCGACATCGTTGAAGCCAATTTTGTATCAGAACGGCGCGGCCTACTCCGCTTCCGCACCGAGCAACCTCCCTATTCGCTGCTGGCCCGCGGCATCGAAACCTCGCTGCTCCCGGTCTGCCAGCGTTACGGCCTGGGGGTGCTGACCTGGAGCCCGCTCGCTTTCGGCTTGCTCACCGGGAGGTACCGCCGCGGCGCCGCTGCCGACCTGTCGGCCGGACGTCCGGTCCTCCGACGCGGGCACTTCGACGCTTCGCTGCCGGAGAACGCCGCGAAGTTCGACGCTGTTGAGTCGCTGGCCGTGCTCGCGGCCGACCTCGGCTGCTCGCTGCCGTCGCTCGCGATGGCCTTTCCGGTGGCGCACCCCGCGGTCACCTCGGTCATCCTCGGCCCGCGCACGATGGAGCAGCTCGAATCCTCGCTGGCAGGTGCGTCGCTGGCGCTGGACGACGCCACCCTGGACCGGATCGACGCCATTGTCGCGCCGGGGACTGACCTGTACCGTTCCGACAGCGCCTGGCTGCCGCCCGCGCTAGAGGACCCGCTGCTGCGCCGCCGCCCGCGAGCCGACCGCGCGGCCGCCTGACAGCTGACCGACGTGACCGTTTCCCGTGCGGTGGAACGTCGGCTGCCGCTGCGGCGGCGCCCACGTTGACGCGAGCATTTTCAGCTATATGGCCGCGTGGAGGATTTGTTGTGGTTTCCGGTCACTGAGGGCAGGCGCCCGAAGATAGCGGATTGTCCGCACCTCCCTGCTTGCCGTTTAACCTCTGATTGCTCACGAGGCGCTAGCGACGAGGTCGGGTCACCTGCACCGGTGGCTGTGAGTACCGAAGACAGGATGGTGGTAACTTACCGTCTCCCCGCGATAGCTGGTTTCCACTGTCTTGCCGGCAGGCCTGCCCGGGCCGTCGGGCGGCCCCGCAGGCTCGGGCATATCGGGCAAGCTTCCGGCCGGTCGTCGCGAGATTCCCGAAGGTCAAACGGCAAGCCCTGACGTGCAGAGAATCCGCTATCTTGGCTCGCTCGAAGCTCCCTACTGCTTCGGCACTGGCGTGACCCATGAGCGGACGCCGCAGTGCGGACATTTCACGAACTTGCTGCCGCCGAAACGATGCGGGGCGAGGGATGCCGTCAGCGGCGTGAGGCTGAACGTCCGGCCGCAGTTAGCGCATTGGTAGTCGTACCTGCTCGTCATGCCTGTCTGAAAGACAAGCTGCGCGAGAAACGCGGCGACGATAACGATCACCGGAATGATTGCGGCGCTCGCCGAGACGCGTGCTCATCCTTCGGCGCCGTTCGCGAGGAGCCGGTCGACCGCGGTGCGGAACCGTTCCCAGTGCTCGATGAACAGCTTCAGCGATTCGCGGCCGCGGTCGGTCAGCGTGTAGTAGCGACGCGGGGGACCTTGGTCGGACTCCTGCCAGAACGTCTCGACTAGTCCGTCGTTACGAAGCCGGCTGAGCAACGGGTAGATCGTGCCCTCGCTCGAGACGATCTCGCCGGATGCCACCAGGGTTCGGGCGAGCTCTAGCCCGTAGCAGTCGCGATCACGCAGCAGCGCCATCACGCAGTACTCGGCCGCCCCGTGCCTCATCTGGCTCATCAGCTTAGCTGCATCGCTAGCTACCATACATAACAAGATAGTGCCGCCATGAGCTTGAGGCTAGGCCGCCAAGCGATGTTCGACCTGCGGCTTGATAGGGAACCGAACGGCTGGATGCCGCCTCGGGCCATGACCGGATCCGACATGACCAGCTCGTTCATGACCGTGGACAGTTCGGACCGTATATCAGCCGAAGCTGCCCACGATCATGGAACCGCCCGCCCCGAAACTCGCAAATCGGGCACTTTGCTGCGGGAGTGCAACCCACGGCACGCCCGAGAGCGCCGACTAAAAACGGACGCGCCCGGAGCTGCACCAACCCTTCCCGTTAGTTTGCTGCGGGTGAGAGCCGGGCTGAGTAGAACCGCAGGTGGGCTTGGGCGGCGGCTTCCCAGGTGTAGGAGGCTGCTAGCTTCTGCCCGGGGGCGCGCAGCAAGTCGGGGGAGGTGAGGGCGTCCAGCAGGGCGCCGGCGAAACCGGGCGGATCCGCGGCATACCGGACGGCGTCGCCGAACACCTCGCGCAGCACCGGCAGGTCCCGGGTGACCACCGGCACCCCGGCGGCCAGTGCCTCCATCGCGGCCAGCCCGAAGCCTTCCTTGACCGACGGGAACCCGAACACGACGCGCCCGCCACCAGCGACGGCAGGTCGTCGTGCGCCACCGGGCCGAGGACAACGGGCGCCACGGAAAGCGACGGCCCGAGCCTCCCACGCCGCGCGGTAGTCGCGGTAGTCGAACAGCGTCTCGCCGCCCGCGATGACCAGCCGGAGATCGGGCGCGGTCCGCAGCGCGAGCGCGTAGGCCTCCAGCAGGTCGATCGACCCCTTGCGCGGCTCGATGCCGCCGACCGAGAGCACGTAACGCCCGAGCCGGGACCCAGGGGCGGCGGAGGCGAACCGGCCGGCGTCGACCCCGTTCGGGATCACGGTGGCCGGATGCCCCAGCCCGCCGTCAGCTCGCCGGCCACCGCGCGCTGACACGCAGACGTGGGCGAACGGCTGCGGTAGATGGCCCGCTCGTGGCAGGCGGCCAGTTCCGGGGTGGTGAAGTGGTCGATGTGGTGCACGGTGCGCAGGCAGCGGCCGACCGCGTTCGCGCTGATGCAGTCCTGGGCGTGCACGATGTCGTAGCCGGTCCGGGGTGAACGCGTCCCGCAGGGCCGCGATCGAGCGCAGCACCCGCGCGCCGACGTCCTCGCCGGCCCGATCCGGGAACGGCACGATGACCGACCCACCCGGGTCGACCGGGCGGAAGAACCCGGTGTCGCCGCCCCGGCCCAGCGTCCACACGGTCACGTCCTGGCCCGCCGCGGCCAGCGCCTCGGCCAGCGCCAGCGTGTGCACCACCCCGCCGCGCGGCTTGGTGGAGTAGCGTGAGCAGCGCGATCTTCACGGCGAGCGCGGAGCGGCCGGTACTGTCTCGGGCGGCGCTCGGCCAGGTGATGCAGCACCCGGCGCGCGCGGGCGATCTCCTCGGCCACGTCCAGCTCGGCGACGGCCAGGCCCGCCTTGGACCAGGTGCGGGCCAGGATGTCGCCGCCCGGGCCGACCACCTTGGCCTGGCCGAGGAACCGCATCCCGCCCATCGCCCCGGTCTGGTTGGACGAGACCAGCACGACCTGGTTCTCCGCGGCCCGGGCCTGGTCGTACAGGTCGAACAGCCGGGCCTGCCGGTCCTGCGCCAGCCGCGGCGCCCGGTTGGTGAGGCTGGTCGGCCAGGCCGACAGGCAGGCCAGGATCTCCGCCCCGTCCAGGGCCAGGGTCCGGGCCGCCTCCGGGAACGTCTTGTCGTAGTCGATCAGCATGCCCGAGCCGGCCGGCCGGGGTGTCGAACGCGGCGAACGAGTGCCCGGCCGGTAGGCCGCCACCTCGCCGGCGGCTGGTGCACCTTGCGGTGGCGGCCGAGCACCCCGTCGCCGGTCACGCAGACCGCGCTGTTGTACCGGTCGTCCCCGTCCGGCCTCGCAGTAGCCGACGCACACCATCATCTCCGCGGCCAGCGCGGCCACCCTGTCCAGCTAGCGGCTCGTCCGGCTCGAGCGCGGGCGGCAGCGCCTCCGGGTCGGGGTGCCGCAGGTCCGTCAGGTAGCCGCCGAGCGCCGCGTCCGGCAGCACCAGCAGCGCGGCCCCGGCCGCCCGGGCGTGCTCGATGAGCGTCGCCACCCGGCGCAGGTAGAAGTCCAGGTCGCGGCCGAAGTGCGCGGCCGCCGCGGCGATCCGATGGGTGCCATCCGGTCGGGCCGGCGACGCAGCCCGTAGGCCTGCGGGCGGCGGTCGCGCAGGTGGGCCATGGACCGGCGGGCGCCGTCCAGCGCCGCGGCCACGTCCAGCTCGGCGACGGCCATCCCGGCCGCGGTCCCGGTGCTGGCCAGCACGTCGCCGCCCGGGTCGACGACCTTGGCGCTGGCCACGAAGCGCAGCTGCCGAACGTCCCCGACTGGTTGGCCGACACCCACACGATCTGGTTCTCCAGCGCCCGGGCCTGGTCGAACAGGTCGAACCGCCGGGTCCACCGGTCCTGGGCCAGATCGGCGGCCGGGTTGGTCCGGCTGCCCGGCCACGCCGACACGCAGGCCACGATCTCGGCGCCGTCCAGGGCGAGCGTCCGGGCCGACTCCGGGAACGCCTTGTCGTAGCAGATCATCATGCCCAGCCGCCCGACCGGGGTGTCGAACGCGGCGAACCGGCTCGCCGCGCGCGTAGCTGGCGTCCTCCCGCAGCGGCTGGTGCACCTTGCGGTGGTGGCCGAGCACCCCGTCGCCGGTCACGCAGACCACGCTGTTGTACCGGTCGTCCGCCGGCCCTCGCAGTACCCGGCGCGTCACCACCAGGTCCCCGGCCAGCGCGGCCAGCCGGCGGATCTCCGGGCCGTCCGGGTCGCAGCGGCGGGGGGCCGCTCCGCCGGATCGCCGTCCAGCGTCGCGCAGGTACCCGCCCAGGCAGGCCTCGGGCAGGGCGAGCAGCCGGACGCCGCGTTCCCGGGCCTGCGCGATCAGCGGCCCGATCCGCGCCGAAGTCCGCCTCCAGGTCGCGGCCGAACGGGCGCGGCCACCGCCGCCATCCGCAGTGTGCTCATGCCGTGTCGTCATGCCGGCCCCAGCTCCGGTCACGGCGCCCGTCGATCACCGCGGTCTGCCTCGCCGTCCGGCCAGCGCAGCCGCACCCCGCGCCCGGCCACCAGCTCGCCGCACCCGCGCTGGCCGCGGGCCCGGCCGGCAGCGGCGGCCGCGCCGGGCCCGGCCGCGGTGATCATGGCGAAGCCGGGGAAGCAGGTCAGCCAGTCGCCCAGCGACGCGCCGCGCCGGGCGGGGCACCGCGGCCACGTCCAGCACCGCCCCGCAGCCGCTGGCCTCGGCGAGCATGCCGAGCGTGCCGGCGATCCCGGCCATCGACACGTCCTTGGCCGCGGCGGGCCGGCCGCGCGCGACCGACGTCGAGCATGGCCCGCAGCTCGTCCCGGTCCGCCGGGGCGTGGTCGAGTCCCACTGCCGGCCCGGTGTAGCCGGGCCGCCAGCCGCCGCCGAGGTCGGCGGTGAGCCGGATCCGGTGCCCGGGCCGGCCGCCGCCGCCGGGCACCGGGTGCGCCGGCGCGGCCCAGCGCGGTGACCGACAGCGCCGCGGGCACGCCGAGCTGGGTGTGGCCGCCGAGCACCGGCACGCCGTAGGCGGCGCCGGCCCGGCGCAGCCCGGCCAGCACGCGGGCCGCGAACGAGGCGTCCCGCGCGCCCGAGCGCGTCCAGCAGCCCGACCGGCGCCGCGCCCATCGCGGCCAGGTCGTTGACGTTGACCAGCACCGAGCACCAGCCGGCCCACTCCGGGTCGCGCTCCACCATGGACGGGACGATCGCGTCGCAGGCCGCGACCACGTCGGTGCCGGGTACCGGCGCCCCGTCGTCGCCGACGAACCCGGCCCGCCCGGCGCAGCCCGCGCCAGCCAGCGAGCCGAGCGCGCGCCTTGGTCGCCGCGGCCAGCGCGGCGATCCGGCCGATCGGCCAGCGCATCAGCACGTGCGGCGCGCCCGGCCACGACCGTCGGCCGCGACCGGCTGCCAGCCGAGCCGGCGGAAGATCGCGCTCCGGCCCGCGGCTGGACGGTGGCGTCGAACCGCAGCGCGCCCGGCGCTCTCGGCGTGCGCGCACGCCGCCCGGACCAGCGCGGGCCCGATCCCGGCCGGGCGCGCCGCGCCGCCGGGCTGCGACCGCCAGCCGGCCGCCGTACCACCAGCCGATGTCGGGGCCGCCGGGTCGGCCGGGCCGAGCCGGACCCCGCCGATGCACCGCGCCGGACCGGTCGCCGCGCGACCAGCACGACCGTGCGCGGGTCGTCGTCGTGCCGTCGTCGCTGTCGTGCCCGGCGAACAGCCCCTGCTCGGCGACGAACACCCGGCGCGCGCAGTGCCCGGTAGGCGGCCAGCGCGGCCGCGTGCGGCGGCAGGCTCGATCGAGGACGACGCGGCTGCCGGGCCAGCGCTCGCCGGGTCGCCGAGCACGCTGCCAGGCAGGACGTCGGTCACCGCGTCACCGCCTCAGCCGCCCGCCGCCGCAGCGCGCTGCACGCCGCCGCAGGCGGCGCAGCCCGGCGCCGCTGGTCCGCGCCCGGCCATCCCGGCCGCCCGCAGCAGCGCCGCGACCCGCTGCGGTCACGTCCGGACCAGCGACGGCGACGGGGCACTGGCGCCGTCGCGACGGGCGAGCGTGCCGAGCATCGGCCGGAACGGCACCACGAACGGGTACACGCCGCGCGCGATCAGCCGCGCCGCCCGGCCACCAGCTCGTCCGGGTCCTCGCCCAGGCCGATCAGCAGGTAGGTCGACACCCGGTTCCAGCCGAACACCCGGACCGCCTCGTCCCAGGCCCGCTCGTACTCGGTCATCGGCACCGTCGCCTTGCCCGGCATCCACCGTCGCCGGACGGCGTCGTCCAGCGACTCGACGTGGATGCCGATCGACGTCGCGCCCGCCGTCCTGCAGCTCGCCGAGCACGGACAGGTCGGCGGGCGGCTCGCACCTGCACCTGGATCGGCAGCCCGGGCACCGGCGCCAGCACCGCGCGCACGCACCGGGCCAGGTGCCGCGCGCCCCGGTCGGGCCCGGCGGTGGTGCCGGTGGTCATCACCATCTGGCGGACGCCGTCCAGCCGGACCGCGGCCTCGGCGACCTCGGCGAGCTGGGCCGGGGTCTTGGCCGCGATCGTCGCGCCCTGCGCGCAGCGACTCCTCGATCGCGCAGAACCGGCACCGCTGGTCCTCGGCGTACCGGATGCAGGTCTGCACGACCGTGGTGGCCAGCACGTCCGCGGCCGTGCAGCAGGGCGATCTGCTCGTACGGGACGCCGTCCGCCGTGGTCAGGTCGTAGAACTTGCGGCCGGGCGACCGGCTGCACCGACAGCCCCAGGTCGACCGGCCGCGCCAGCAGCCGCCCGTCGCGCGACCGTGTACGGGCTGTCGGGGTTGATCGGGATCGCGGCGTTGACCCCGTCGAGCACCGAGGTGGCCGTCGTCGCTGGGCCCGGCGCCCTTGCTGCGCTGGACCGGCGCGTCCGAGCCGCACGCCGACCAGCGCGAGCGTCGACCCGATCGGCTGACGTGTCGGCATCCGTCACCACATGTAGGTGGAGTTGATGATGGCGCCCTTGCGGGCGTAGTGGATGAGCGCGTCCTGCACGTCCAGCGGGTGCGTCGGGATGACGCCCTCGATCAGGTCCTCCTCGCGCAGCGCCGTGCAGCGACAGGCCGAACCGGCAGCAGTAGACCTTGCCGCCCTCCTTGATGAAGGTCTTGAGCTGCTCGTTGATGTTCTGCTCGCCGGGGAACGCCGAGTTGCCGGTGGTCGGGAAGCCGCGGGTGGCCATGCAGTTCATCGCGCCCGGGCCGTAGAAGTAGATCGCGGTCTCGAAGCCCTTGCGCAGCGCGCGGGTGGCCTGCAGGATCGCGACGAAGCTCACCGACGACTCGTGCGCGATGCCGTGGACCAGCGTGAAGTACGACTGCCCTGGCTCGGCCTGGTAGTCGGGGAACACCTTGGTCCCGCCGTAGATGTTCGACCCGTCGGGCAGCGACGGGTGCGGGATCTCGGTGATGGACTGCTGCTCGGTCTCGGTCAGTTCGGTCATGGTCATACTCCTTCTCGTTGTTATCCGTAGAGTCGGCTGAAGTTCTCGGTGAAGACGTCAGTTCGCGAGTTCGCCGACGGCGGCCGCGGCGCGTCATCCGGGCGTGCTCGGCCGCGTGGTCGCCCCACGGCTCGTCGCTGGCGAACAGCACCCGGTCGTGCCCGATGCCGCGGCGGTCGATCTCGTCGGCGAGCCAGCGCGGCGCGAAGCCGATCGCCCAGGACAGGTCGGTGTAGACCCGCTTGCCCGCCGCGATCCAGTCGAAGAAGCGGGAGCCGGTCAGCTTGATGTGCCCGCTCATCCCGCCGCCGAAGTGCACCAGGTGTATCCGCGACCTCGTCGCCGTAAGCGTCCACCAGCGTGCCGACCTCGTCGATGTCGGAGGCCGCGCCGGGGGAGGTGTGCACATGCACGGTCAGGTCATGCCGCCGCGCCGCCGCGAAGATCTCGTCGAGCTGCGGGCCGGCAGGCCGCGTCGTCGGGCCGTCCGCCGAGCAGGAAGCTGAGCTTGAGCGCGCGTACGCCGGGTTCGCCAGCCAGGGCGAGCGCCGCGCGGGTCCGGTCAGCGTCGCGGGCCAGCGGCGACACCCACAGCGCGGCTCGGATCCGGTCGTCGTGGCGGCGCGCCTCGACGCACAGCTCGTTGAACGAGAACGCGAGCGCCGGGTCGGGCACGCCGTAGTTCGGCATGACCAGCGCTCGCTCGGTTCCCTCGGCGTCCATGTCCGTGAGCAGTTCGGCCACCGTGCCGCGGGCCCGGACGTCGGGCCGCACCGGCGGCCCGCCGTAGAACGGGTAGGCCGGCATGACGCCCAGGTGCCGGTGCGCGTCGGCAGGTCGGCTGGCATCAGCGACCGTCCGGGGCGCGATCCAGTCATCGTCGGCCGGGTACGTGCTCGGCGGGCGTGCCCGCCAGCCACCGCACCTCGTGCGGCGCGCCGAACGCGGAGATCTGCGTCGCCCAGGTACTCCGCGTCCGCGCCGACCCCGCACAGCCGGCCAGATCCCCAGGTGTGCTGCCAGGGCAGCCCGAGGAAGTACAGGCCCGGGCAGCTCGTCACCCCGCGCCGGTGCGTCGGGTAACCACGGCCGTCGAACACCGGGACCTCGATCCACCGGTCGTCGCGGCCGAACCCGGTAGACCAGACGACCGACGTGATGCCCGGCCTACCCAGGTCCGAGCTGGCGGGCTCAGCCGGGTTCCCAGACCGGCGTGTACCGCGTCTCGTCGGGCGCCGCGATGCCGGCGGCGGCGATGTAGCGCGTCGATCGAGTCCTTGATGCTCTCCGACACCGCGTCGGCGGAGTCCAGGTTCCGCGCCAGGTCGCCGGCGAAGCTGAGCGCGCCGTCCCGTGATGCCGGCCAGCCGACCGTACAGCCGCATCCCGTCCCGGGCGAACGCCCGCAGGTCGATGTCGTGCCCGCCGTCCCGGCCGGTCACGTAATGGTTGGCCCGGAACCGCACCGCGTCGGCGTCGTCGAACTCGGTGATCGCCCTGCGGTAGTAACCCATGTCATCCAGCCAGGCCACCACGTCCCGGCCGCGGTACCGCCGGGCGACCCGCGGCGCGCTGCCCACCGCCAGGTGAACGCGGCGGCCCGCCAGGTGCAGGTCCTCGGCGATCTGGCAGCCGGACTGCCCGGTACCGACGACGAGCACGTCACCGTCGGGGAGCTGCCCCGGGCGCTGTAGTCCGCGGAGTGCACCTGCGACGATGTCATCCGGCAGCCGCTCGGCGAAACGCGGGGTGCGCGGCACCTGGTACGGCCCGGTCGCCACCACGACCTGCCGCGCGATCAGCTCGCCGTCGCCCGTGGTAACGCGGAACTTGCCGTCGCGTTCCTGCCGCAGCCGGGTCACCGCCGCGTTCTCCCGCAGCGGGAACGCGTACGCGTGCAGGTAATCGTCGAGGTAGGCGGCTACCTCGTCCCGGACCATGAACCCGTCCGGGTCGTCGCCGTGGTAGGGGAACCCGGGGAGCTGGCACTGCCAGTTTGGCGTGACCAGACAAAAGCTGTCCCAGCGGCGCTCCCGCCACTGCCCGCCCGCTTTTCCTTTGTCCATAACGACGTGTTCCATCCCCCGGCGCAGCAGCTGATAGCTCATCGACAGGCCGGCCTGGCCGCCGCCGATCACCGCCACAGCGGTCTGTCCGGGGAGCTCCATGCACAGCAGTAGACGCCCGGCCTATTGCCGGGGTATTTCATCCGGAACAGATCCGCGTTACGCGTGTCATGTCGATTCCGGCGAGTGCCGTTCGTGTAGAGCGCGTCCGGCGATTATGGTCGGTGCTGCACTATCCGTACTCTTTTGCGGGTAGTGCAGCACTCACCATGATCACTCGAACGCAGCGACTAGACGGGGTCGCCCTTAAGCGTGAACCTGCTCAGCAGGTTCACCGCCAGGACCAGCGCGGCGACTGTGACGATGGCGCCCATGATGACGGATGTCGTGACGGTGAGGCTCGCGTTCAGTCCGGGGTCGTGCGCGAAGCCGTTGGCGATGCCAAGCGAGTAGTGACTGATCGACAGCAGGCGCGCGCCGCTGACGAAGTTGCTCAGCAGCGTCTCCCAGATCAGCACGTACAGCAGGCCGACCGCGATAGCCCGGGTGGTGGCCACCGACACCATGACGAACAGCGCGTTGTAGATCACCGCACCCGCCAGTGCGCCGACGAACAGCCCGATCGCGAACTTCGAGGAGTCGACCGGCACGCCCGCGACGATCAGCGGCGGGCTGCCTGGACGCAAGGTCACCTTATCCGGCATGTCGCCGCCGCCGGAGATCAGCGCGGCGATGAGCTCGGGCACCGCGGCGAACAAGATCGTCAGCACGGTCGCGACGCAGTACTTCGTCACGATCACGGACAGCCGGCGCACCGGTGTGGCCAGCAGGTGGACGATGCTGCCGTCGTCGATTTCGGCGCCGAGCACGCTGGTGCCGATGATCAGCGCGGTGAGCGGCAGCAGGACGGTGAACCCGAAGGTGCCGAGCACGTCGCTCGGCCACGGCCGGGACGGCGGCCTGGACAGCTTGAGCAGGAGCGTGACGACGATCAGGATCACCGCCGGGAGCAAGAACAGCAGTGCTCGCTTGCGGCTCAGTGTGGCCCGCAGCGTGATCCACGCGACCGTCGGGTTGAAAACGCTAGACATTTCGCAAAATCCCTTCAGTCGGCGATCAGGTAGGCGAAGACGCTTTCCAGTGACTCATCGGTGGGCAGCAGTTCGCGCAACCGGATGCCGTTGTCCCGGGCGAGCAGCGCGATGTCCGCGCAGAACGCGCCGTAGTCCGACGCCTGCACCTGCAGTCCGTTCCTGGTCAGTTCCAGGCCGGTCACCGCCGGGCGCCCGATCAGGACACTGCCGAGCCGCCGGTCGTCCGAGGACCGCACCATGAACACATGCGGCCTGCTGGTCATCAGCCGCCGGATCGCCCGGAAGTCACCGGACGCCGCCAGCCAGGCCACCATCACCTGGATGGTGCCGGACAGCCGCTCCACCTCTTCCAGGATGTGCGAGCTGAACACGATGATCCGGCCCTCGCTGCCAAGTTTGTCCAGCAGGTCCATCATGTGCAGCCGCTGCCGCGGGTCCATGCCGTTGAACGGCTCGTCCAGCAGCATGACGTGCGGATCGTGGACGAGCGCCGCGGCGACCTTGATCCGCTGCCGCATGCCCTTGGAATACGTGGATATCTTGCGCCCGGCCGCGTCGGCCATGTCCAGCGTGGCGATCGCCTGTTTCGCCGCGGCCTCAGGGTTGCTGAGCTCGTGCAGCTTCGCGGTGGCCGTGACGAACTGCTCGCCGGTGAGGAAGGCGTACACCGAGTCGCGTTCGGGAACCAGAGCGACACTTCTGTATATTTCGGGATTGCGCCACGTCGGACGTTGCTCGCCAGAGACGCCGATGGTGAGCTCGCCTCGGGATGGTGGCAGGAAACCGGCGATCATGTGCATGATCGTCGACTTGCCCGCGCCGTTCGGCCCGAGCAGGCCGGTCACGCCGGGCCCGATCGACATCGTGATGTCGTTGACCGCCACCACGTTGCCGTACCAGCGGGTCACGTTGCGAAATTCGATGCTCATTGTTCGCTCGCTCACGGCGCTCATTGTTCGCTCGCTTTCCGGTATCTCGCGGCCAGGCCCCCGAGGCTGGCCGCGAGCATGACGACAGCGACGACGCCGTACAACGGGCCGAAGTGGCCGAGGGACGAGGGAACCTCCCCGGGGTTCGTGCCGCCGAGCCAGACCCGTACCCCGTCGATGACGGTGAACGGGCTGAGCAGGCCGACGAGCCGGGCCGCCGTGCTGGTGGCCGTTATCCCGCCCTCGGCATTGATCAGCAGCATGGCCAGCGTCCAGAGCAGGAAGCAGGTGATCGCCACGATCCCGGTGGCGTATGCCCGGCGCCCGGACAGCGACGCCAGCACCAGCCCGATCGCGGCCATCAGCACGGCCCACAGCACGCCGATGCCGAGGCCGGGGATGAGCGCCTGGGTCTCGGTCCACACGCCGTGGCCGTTCCTGGCCGAGGCGATCGTGCCGGCATACAGAACGAGCAGTGATACCTCCACCAGGATCAGCAGCGTCCCGGTGAGCGCGAGGTACTTCGCCAGCGGGTAGTCGCCCCTGCGCAGCGGCCTGCTGAAGTACAGCGGAAGCACCCGGCTGCGCAGATCCCTTGACACCAGTTCCGGCGCCTGCGCCGCGATGAAGATGACAATGACGAGCACCCGCAGCGTCGGGGTGTACACGTCATAGCCGAACAGCCTGGCGTTGCCGCGGTTCACCGCGAACGCGTTCACGAACGCGGGCAGGAGCATGACGATGAACGCGAGGACCGGCACGATCTTGGCCTTCACGCCGCGGCCGATTCCCCAGGAAGACCGGAAGCTGTGCCAGGTCAGGGCGCGGACGATCTGCGCGCGGCCCAGGCGCGGGCCGTCGTAGCCGCGGTAGCCGAGGTCATGGATGACGCCGGCGGCCTGCTCAGACATGGTTGCTCACCTCCTCGTCTTCATCGCGGAACAGCTCCTCGACCTGGTGCCGCCGCTGCTCCAGGCGGCTCATCGGCAGCCGCAAGGCCGCGACGCAGTCCCGGAACGGTGTCATAGGTCTCGTCGCCGGCCAGCGGCACTAGCAGCGTCCGCTGCCGGGTCGTGGCTTTGAGGCCATGCCGGGCGAGTTCTTCCGCCAGCTCGGCGAGGCCCTCCTCGACCTCGACCGCCAGCACCTGGCTGGCCCGGGTGAAGCTGGTCATGGAGTCGGCCCGGAGCAGTCGCCCGGCGTCGATCGCCACCAGGTGATCGCAGATCCGCTCGATCTCCCCGAGCAGGTGGGAGGCGACTACGATCGAGATGCCGAACTCAGCGCCGATCTTCGCGATCAGTTCGAGCATGGAGTTGCGCCCAGCCGGGTCGAGGCCGTTCGTCGGCTCGTCGAGCAGCAGCAGCCTGGGGTCGGCGACCAGGGCCTGGGCCAGCTTGACCCGCTGCTTCATGCCAGTCGAGTAGGTGCCGATCAGCCGGTACCGCTCCTCGTGCAACCCGACGTGACGCAGCGATTCCGCCGCGCGTTCCTTGGCCACGGTCGAGGGCAGGCCGGACATCCGGCCCAGATGGGTGACGAACTCAGTCGCGTTTACGTCCGGAGGCAGGCAGTCGTGCTCGGGCATGTAGCCGAGCAGCGCCCTTATCGTCTGGCCCTCGGTGACGCTGTCATGCCCGAACACCTTGGCCTGGCCCTTGGTGGGCGAGATGAGGCCGAGCAGGATCTTTATCATCGTTGATTTGCCCGCGCCGTTTGCGCCGACCAGCCCGGTGACGCCTGGCGCCACCCGGATGGTCAGGCCGTCGAGCGCGGTCACGGATGTCTTTCCCGGGTATACCTTGGTCAGCGCCCTGGTCTCGATTACTGCGGGGGCTTGGATTTCTGGCATGCGGTCACTGTGCCGGACCAAGGATCCCGCCGTCATCGCCTTGCGGAGTGATTTCGCGGCTATCCCACCGAGTGACCAGATACGGCCGGTAGGCCGTGCGGGGTACACCTTCAGGATGACGTAAGGAGAGCATCCGCGGATTACGGTAGTTGAGTGCGATCTATCGCCTCCCCGCGGCCGCCGGTGACGGAGCGACTACGGTCGCGGCATTGGCTGGCCATCGACTCCGTGGTCGCCTTGGGGATCGGGTTGATCCTCTACTCGGACATGAGGAAGAACCTCATGACCGTCTCCCGGCTGCCGTCCGGCGTTGTCGTCTACGGGCAGGCGCGGCAGGCGATCCCGCTGGTCTTGGTTCTTACCGCCATCGCGGTACTGGCCGTGGCAGCTCGCCGTCGCCGCCCGGTCTTCATGCTGTACCTGCTGCTGGCCGGATCGGTCGCCGCGGCCGCCTTTTCCGGCGGGCACCCGGTGGTCGCCCTGATCTACTTCCTGCCGGTCGGCTACGTGCTGTACCTGATCGCGGCGACCTATGAGCGAACGCGGGCGGCGGTGCGGGTAATCGGCGCCGTTTTCGCCACGCTCGCTATCGACGAACTGCTGCTCGCCGTCGGCAGTGGAGGGTACCCGGTCAACGCCGGTGTGCTGATCCAGGTTGTCCTCGGCGTGATCATCGTCTGGTCCGTCGGCTACATCGTCAGGCAGCGGCGCAAGTACGCGATAGAACTGCAGGTGGAGGCGGCGAGCAAGGCGGTGGCGCAGGAGCGGCTGCGCATCGCGAGGGAGCTGCACGACGTGGTCGCGCACAGCATGAGCGTGATCGCGGTCCAGGCCGGCTTCGGCCAGTACGTCATCGAGAGCCAGCCCGCCGACGCCAGCGCGGCGCTCGGCGCCATCCAGGCGACCAGCAGGGAAGCGCTTGAGGAAATGCGCCGGATGCTCGGCGTGCTCCGTCAGGCCGACGCGCCCCTCTATCCCGAGCCTGGGCTAGCCGAGCTGGATCGGCTGCTGGAACGCACCCGGGGTGTCGGCGTCGAGGTGATGCTCGAACAGCTCGGCCCGCCCCGGGAGCTGCCCGCCAGCATCGATCTGTCCGCTTACCGGGTCATCCAGGAGGCGCTGACCAACGTCGTCAAGCACGCGCGGGCAAGTAAGTGCGGCGTCCTGGTCGGTTATGAGCCTGACGCACTGGTCATCTCGGTGACCGATAGCGGTGCCGGAGTCCCGGCGATGGCCGGCGCCGGGAACGTGTACGGCCCGGACGCCGGGGGGCACGGCATCATCGGGATGCGTGAACGAGTCACCATGCTCGGCGGCCAGTTCAGCGCCAGGCCGCTACCCGGATACGGGTTCCAGGTGATCGCGAGGTTCCCGCTCGCGCCGGAGGTCAGGGCATGACGCTACGGATAGTCGTCGCCGACGATCAGGCCCTTGTCCGGATTGGCTTCTGCGGGATCATCGCCGCGACGCCCGGTTTCTCCGTCGTCGGTGAGGCAGCCAACGGCCGCGAGGCCGTCGCGATGGCGCGCGAGGCGAAGCCCGACGTCGTTTTGATGGACGTGCGAATGCCGGGCATGGACGGGATCGAGGCCACCAGGCAGATAACCGCCGACACTGGCGTGCACGTGCTCATCCTGACCACCTTCGACCTGGACGAGTACGTATTCGCAGCGCTCAGGGCGGGTGCCAGCGGTTTTCTGCTTAAGGACACGCTGCCGGCCGACCTGCTCAACGCGATCAGGGTGATCGCCGCCGGTGATGCCCTGCTGGCGCCGAGCGTGACCCGCCGCTTGATCGGCGAGTTCGCGCGAACCTCAGGACCCGGCGTGCCACCCGCACCAGAACCCGCCATCCCGGCGCTGACCGACCGGGAACGAGAAGTGCTCGAGCTCGTCGCGTGCGGCATGTCCAACGCCGAGATCGCCGGGTGCCTGACGATCAGCCCCGCCACCGCCAAGACACACGTGGCTCACTTGCTGACCAAGCTAGACGCCCGCGACCGCATCCAGCTCGTCATCATCGCCCACCAGGCTGGCCTGGCGCCGGCTCCCGATCGGGGTCGCCGCTGTTAACCGGCGGACGCTCATCTAGCCCGCAACGAGCCTCGGCTGGACCCGAGCGGTGGGCCATCGCTGGCACCGAGGTCAGGAGCCGTTTGGGGTGGAGGCTGGCGCCTGACCGTCCGTCACCAGCCTGGTGATGTGGGCGAGCGCGTCCTCGAGGTCGTGCCTGGTCAGCACTTCGTCCAGCGCGAGGCGGACGGCGGCGAGTTCGCGGGCTAGGTACTCGGTGTCGGCCTGAGTCCGGGCCGCCACCTCCCGGTCACGCTCAATGCTAGCCCGGTCCCGGTCGTCCTGGCGGTTCTGCGCCAGGAGGATGAGCGGCGCCGCGTAGGCCGCCTGGGTCGAGAACGCCAGGTTCAGCAGGATGAACGGGTAGGGGTCCCAGTGATAGACCAAGCCGGCGGTGTTGAGGAAGATCCAGCCGATCACCAGCACCGTCTGCGCCACCAGGAACTTGCCGGTGCCCATGAACCTGGCGATGGCCTCCGACATCCGTCCGAACGCGTCGGCGTCATACCTGGAGCCAATCGGCACCACGCCGCGCGGAACTGACAGATCGGTCCGGTCGCCCATCAAGCGGGAAGTGATCCGCGCCATCTATCCGCCCTTCTTGCGCCAGTCTTTGGGAAGTATCCGGTCGAGCACGTCGTCGACGGTGACGGCGCCGACCAGCCGGGCTTCCTCGTCACACACCGCCACGCTGACAAAGTTGTAGGTGGCGAGCCGTACCGCGAGCTCGCGGTCTGACAGCTCGGGCCGGACGAAGAAACTTGACTCGACGCAGTGGCCTATCTCGGTCGCGGGCGGTCGCCGGAGCAACCGCTGGAATCCCACGCTCCCGAGGTAGCGCCCGGTGGGGGTCGTCGTGGGAAGTTCGCACACGTACACCTGCGCCGCCGCGGCCGGCGAGACATTGCCGTCTCTGATCCGGGCCAGCACTTCGGCGACGGTCCGGTCGGGGGTGAAGACCAGGGGCTCCGAGGTCATCAGGCCGCCCGCTGTCGACGGGTCATAATGCAGCAGCCGTCGCAGGTCCGCGGCCTGCCGGGAGCGCATCGCCGTCAGGAGCCGTTCACGCTGCTCTGGCGGCATCTCGCCGAGCAGGTCGGCGGCGTCGTCAGGCTGCATCTCCTCAACCACGTCCCGGCTGCGCTCGAACCCCAAGCTGGTGAGCAGCCGGACCTGGTCCTCTTCGGGCATCTCTTCCAGCAAATCGGCGAGTTCCGTGTCGTCAAGCGCCTCCGCGAGCTGACTACGCCTGGCGGGCGGCAGGTTCTCGAACGCGGTGGCCAGGTCGGCTGGCTGCATTTCGCGCAGGCTAGCGAGCTGATCGGCCAGCGGATCCGCCTGGAACAGCTCCTTGCACTTGTCCCAGGGCACGATCACCGGGCCGTGGAGATGAAGCCCGTGATCGTGGCGAAGGGCGATAGCGTTGACCTCCCACCCGCTCCGTTGCCGTTCGTGGGGCACGATGGCCACGTCGGCCACGGTTCCCGCCTCGGTGCGGCGTCCGTACAGCTCGGATCCGAGGATCACACCGGGACGCCGGGTGAACTCACTCAGGTCGACCGTGCCGCCTGCCAGATGCGCTCCGTCCGCCGCGATCTCGGTGATGCGGCCGAGGCTCACGAAGATCCGCCGCCGCCGCATCTGCACCACCAACCCCAAGGCCCGGGGTGGATCGCCGCCCACGGAGGGCAGCAGCACGACATCACGGATGCGGCCGATCACCAGGTCGTCGGAGTCCAGCAGCGACCGCCCCTTGAGCCGGGAGGTGAATACCTGGCGGTCGTCATTCGAATCTGGCGTGGTCACACGACCATTATGGTTGCCAGCCGCCACCGCCAGCGCAGAACACGAGCCGTGCTGGATGCTCGAGCTAAGACGCGCCGAGGATTACGAGCTTGGGGTCCTTTCCAGCAGGATGTCATCGTGACCGGACCACGCGGTGATCGGGGGATAGGCGTCCGGGTCGGTCAGGACATCGAGCAGCGTCACGGTGCCCGAGGCCAGCGCCTTCTCCAGGGCCGGGCCGATATCGGCGGGATCGGAGATCCTGACTCCGGTCGCGCCGACGGCACGGGCGATCGCCGCGTGGTCGACGGGCTCGAAGTCGATGGCCGAGGTGTGCGCACCGAAGTTGTACAGCTCGGCGTGCTTCTGGAAGCCGAGGATCGAGTTGTTCAAGACGATGACGGTGACTGCCAGCCGCTCACGTACCGCCGTCTCCAGTTCGGCCCAGACGTGGCCGAATCCGCCGTCGCCAGCGATGCAGACGACGGGCGCGTCCGGCCGCGCGGCCTTCGCGCCGAGCGCCAGCGGCAGCCCCCAGCCCAGCCCGGCGAGCCCGCGCGGCGAGATGAACCGCTGGCCCGCCCGGCGTGCCCGCAGGTGGCAGGACATCCAGATTGTCGAGTAGCTCGCGTCGGCGACGGTGATCGCGTCATCCGGCAGCAGCCGGTCCAGTTCGGCCATCACCCGCTCCGGCCGCACCGGCGATGCCGCCGAGGTCAGCAGCGGGCCCGCGTCCAGCACATACCGTGCCCGGCCGTCGGCGATGGTGGCGGTCAGCCCCTCGGCGACCTCCGAGCGGAGCGTCAGGTCCATCCCGCTGATGGAGTCCCGCAGGTCTTCCAGGGTCAGCAGCGCGTCCCCGGGGAGCCGGACCGCGTCGTAGTTGCGGTTCACCTCGCCGCCGTCGATGTCGATCGAGATGTAGGTGGCGCCTGGCGGCAGCAACTTCCAGGCGTCGGTGCCGTTCTCGTTGGTCCTGGTTCCCGCCAGCAGGACCACGTCGGCGGAGCGGACCAGACCGCGCAGGTGATGGGCGGGCGCGGTCGGCCCCATGAACGAACCGATGACCCCGACCGACAGCGGGTGCAGTTCGCTGACCGCGCCCTTGCCCATGGTCGTCGTGGCCACCGGCAGCGACGCGGCGTCCTGCAGCGAACTCAGCGCACCCGAGGCCCCGGAGATGTGGACGCCGCCGCCCGCGATGACCAGCGGGTTCCGGGCGGCGGCCAGCAACTGGGCGGCCTCGCGGACCGCCGCGCCGGACGGGCGCGACCGGTCAAGGGGGAACCGGCCGAGCACCGAGGTCCGGCGCGGGCTGGCGTCGGACGTAGCCACGGGGGCCGTAAGAACGTCCTTCGGCAGTAGCAGAACGACGGGTCCCGGTCGCCCGGACGTCGCCGCTGTGAACGCCATGTCCACGTAGTCGTCGACCCGGGCCGGATCGGTCAGCTGACGCACCCATTTGGTGCAGCCGCGGAACAGTTCGAAGTGATCCAGCTCCTGGAAGGCGTTCCGGTCGCGGCCGGAGGTGGCCACATCCTGGACGAAGCCGACCACCGGGATGGACGCCTTCCAGGCCTCGGCGAATGGCGGGACGAGCAGGGTCGCGGCCGGGCCGTTCTGCGCCCCGACCACCGTCACCCGGCCGGAGGCCCGCGCGTAGCCGTCGGCCATCGCGCCGCCCGCGTTCTCGGTGCGGTAGCTGATCTGCCGGATCCCCAGCTGGGCGGCGGCGAGGAAGAAGGCGGACGGGAGGCTCTGCCCGAAGGCCTCGGTGACCCCGTGGCGGCGGAGCGCGCGGGCCAGCGCCTCGCCCACGGTCAGCGGCTCAGTGGTCGGCTGTTCAGTCACGGTTCGTCCGCCACCGGTCGACCCGCACCGTCACGGCGAACCAGGCCTGGCCTGGCTTGTGATACGGGTACGGCGTCTCGCCGTAGTACAGCTGCGACAGCTCGTCGATCAGCGCGGTGCCGCGATCGGAATCGACCGAGGTGACCGTGCCGCGGATGTTTAGCTCAAGGTAGGGATCGTCGCGGTCGTAGACGGTGACCGAGACGCGCGGGTCGCGGCGAGCATTCGCCAGCTTCAGCGTGTCCGTCGTCGCGAACACCACCGCCTCGCCGTCGCGGGCCACCCAGACCGCCGAGGTCTGCGGTGAGCCGTCCGGCATCAGGGTGGCGATGACCGCGATGTTCGGCTCGTCGAGGAGCCGCTGGGCCGTAGCGGACAGGGTCATAGCACCGCCTCCAGTGTGTCCAGGGCCTGGTGGGCCAGGTGGTGCGGCATCGTCAGGGCGGGGGCCAGCCGCAGCACGTTGCCGCTGCGGCCGATCGGGGAGTTGAGCAGGATGCCCTGGCGGCGAAGATCCGCCACTGTCCGCTTGGCGAACGTCGAGGTCTCCACCTCCACCCCGATCGCGAGCCCCTGCTGCCGGACCCGGGTCACCGTGGGCTTGGCGGCCAGGGTGGTCAGCCGGGGCGCGAATAGGTCCGCGAGCTTCGCGCCCGCCGCCAGCACGTCGTCGGCGGCGAACGCGTCGAGCACGGCCAGCGCCGCCGCGCAGCCACCTGGGTTGCCGCTGTGGCTGCTGGAGAACTGCTCGGGCCGGACCTTCTCGCAGACCGCCGGACGCGCGACCACGGCGCTCACCGGGTAGCCGTTGCCCATCGCCTTGCCGAGCAGCATGATGTCCGGCACCACGTCGGTGTGCTGGGTGGCGAACATCGGTCCGGTGCGGCCGTAGGAACTCTGCACCTCATCGACGATCAGCACCGCGCCGAGCTCATCGGCGAGCTTGCGCAGCCCAGCCAGGAAACCGGGCGGCGGGATGATGACGCCGCCGGCTCCCTGGTACGGCTCGGCCAGGATGGCCGCGACGCTGCCCGACGACTCCGCCGCCAGCACGTCGGCGATCGCGTCCATGCCGTCGTCGGTGACGGTGCGGTCCGGGTACGGCACGTGGATCACCCCGGGCAGGCCCGGGCCGAAGCCCAGCCGGAGCCGGCCCAGCCCGCTGACCGACAGCGACGTGAACGACTTGCCGTGAAACGCGCCGGTGAACGAGACGACCTCGGTGCGGCCGGTGTGCAGCCTGGCCAGCCGGATGGCGGCGTCCACCGCTTCGGAGCCGGAGGAGAAGAACGCGGACCGCTCCAGGTCACCGGGCATTAGCCCGGCCAGCCGCCGGGCCAGCTCGGCGCGATCGCGGTGCGCGCCGCTGTAGAAGGCCAGCGACCGGGCGGCCGCGTCGGCGATCGCCGCGACGACCTTCGGGTGGGCGTGCCCCAGGTTGGTGATCAGCGTGCCCGAGGCGAGATCGATGTAGTCCCGCCCGTCGGCGTCGGTGACCACGCTGCCCAGCGCGTGATCCCACACCAGCGGATCGACCGGCCCGACGCCGGGGTTAAGGTACCGCGCGTCGAGTTCCCTGATCTCGGTACTGTTCATGACGCCAGGTTCACCCACACGGACTTAGTCTCGAGGAACAGGTTGAGCGCCTCGCCGCCGTGTTCCCGGCCGTAGCCGCTCTGCTTGAACCCGCCGAACGGCGCGGCCGCGTCGGCCGGGCCGAAGTCGTTCAGCCAGATCGTCCCGGCCTTGACCGCGTCGGCGAACCGGTGCGCGCGGCCGAGATTCTGCGTCCAGACACCCGCCGCGAGCCCGTAGCAGGTGTCGTTGGCGACCCGGACCGCGTGCGCATCGTCGGTGAACGGCGTCGCGACCACGACCGGGCCGAAGACCTCCTCGCGGACGATCCGGGCGTCCGGGGTGACGTCGGTCAAGATCGTGGGGGAGTAGTAGTAGCCCTCGGCCCCGGGCAGGTAGTCCGGTCGGCCGCCACCAGTGACCACGGTGGCGCCGTCGGCCAGCGCGCCATCCACGTAGCCGGTGACCCGGGCGTGGTGACCGCTGGAAACGAGCGGGCCGAGCTGGGAACCATCCTCGAACGGGTGGCCCACCTTGATCGCTTGCGCCGCCTCGGTGACCTTGGCCAGGAACTCATCGAAGACTGGCTCTTGCACGAACAGCCGCGACCCGGCGCAGCAGTCCTCGCCCATGTTGTAGAAGATCCCCCAGGCGGCGCCGGAGGCGGCCGCGTCCAGATCCGCGTCGGCGAACACCACATTCGGCGACTTGCCGCCGAGCTCCAGTGAGACCCGGGTCAGGTTGGCGGCGCCGGCCGCCGCGATCGACTTGCCGACCTCGGTGGACCCGGTGAACGACACCTTGTCCACCCCGGGGTGGGCGGCGAGCGCGGCCCCGGTAATCTCGCCGCGGCCGGTCAGGACGTTGATCACACCGGGCGGGAAGTCCGAGCTCGCAGGCCAGCTCACCTAGCCGCAGCGCGGTCAGCGAGGTCTGCTCGGCTGGCTTGAGGATGACCGTGTTGCCGCAGGCCAGCGCGGGCGCGAGCTTCCACATGGTCAGCAGCAGCGGGTAGTTCCACGGGACGATCAGCGCGCACACGCCGACCGGCTCACGCCGGGTGTAGATCAGGTAGTCGCCGACGTTCGAGGTGATCGTGCTGCCTTCGATCTTGGTGACCCAGCCGGCGAAGTAACGCAGGTGGTCGATGGCCTGCGGGATGTCGACGTTCGTCGCGTTCCGCAGCGGCTTACCCGAGTCGATGGCCTCCAGCGCGGCGAACTCGTCGGTCTGCTCCTCGATGGCGTCCGCGAGCCGGAACAGCAGCTGAGCGCGCTCCCGCGGCCGCAGCGACGCCCAGGCGGCATCCCCGAGGGCGGACCGGGCGGACTCCACGGCGGCGTCGACGTCCTGGCGCTGCGCCTCGGCGAGGGTCGCGAGAGTGCCGCCGGTGACGGGGTTCTCGGTGATCGTGGTCGCCTGCCCGTACGCGTCGCTCCACTTGCCCCCGATGAGCAGCTGCTTGGGCTGGGCGGCGTAGTCGAGGGCGCCCTGCAGAGGTGTCATGACTCTCCTGTGGTTGTCGAAAGGAAAAGAAGCAGGTCATCGATGTCCGGCGGGGTCCGGATGCCGAGGTCGTTGAGCTGGCTGGTGACGTCGACCGGAGCCGGCGATGACGGCATGTCCTCGTTGAGCACGCCGCCCATGGCGATTACCGGGCGGAAGCCGCGGTCCGCGCACAGCTTCGCCGCGAGGCTGCCGAACGACAGCGCGACCCCGTTGTGCGTGGTGATCACGATCGCCGACGCGCCGCCCGCCGCGGCCGCGTGGACGAAGTCCTCGGGGTCGCGGTTGCAGCCGATGTCGGTCACCGAATGGCCCGCGCTGGACAACGCCCGCACCAGCACGCGTTTGGCCATCTCGTGGATGTCGGTGGATCCGACGATCACCGTGTGGCGGACCGGTGCGGTCGCACCCACGGCGAACCGGTCGCATTCGCGTACGGTGGCCGCCACCAGTTCGGTGCACTTGACCGGTCGCCGGCCGTGCGCGAAGTCATCGCAGCGTCCGCCGGCGCCCCAGTCCTGCTCGATCCGGGCGGCGCCGAGGTCGCGCAGCGCGAGCATCACGCGCAGCGGGTCGGTGATGTCCACGCCGAGACCGGCCAGTCCGTGCTGCACGTTGCCGAAGAACTGAGCGCCGCGGTCCGCCAGCATCGTCGCCTCGGCCTCGATCACGGTCCAGTCGATGGCGGCCGCGAGGTCGTGCGCGCGTCGTTCCAGCTGCCGGGCCATCACCTGGACCTGGGCGATCTCCTGCCAGGTCGGCACCCGCTGCTTCTCGGTAAGCGGCACCGGCAGCGCGCACGCTCCGGTCTTGTACCGCGCCTGGACCAGCATCATGTACTGGACGTCCTGGGCGCAGATGCCCGCGTTCTGGTCGAGATCGTCGGTGTAGCTGATCGTGTCGCCCTGCACGAAGGCCGCGGGGATCTGCTCCGGGTTGCCGCGTTCCAGGGCGAGCGTGACGATCGTCTTGGTCAGCGGGTCGGCGGTCAGCCCGCCCCAGGACACCGACAGCGGGCAGCCGCACAGCGAGGCGATCCAGCGCTCCACGCTCGCCCAGCCGACCAGCGACGTGTAGTCCTCGAACGTCCCGGCGATGCCGTCCTCGAGATAGGTGTCGAGCAGAACGCCGTCCTGACGTCTGGCCGCCAGGATCGCGCACGCCGTCACGACCTCGCTGAGCTGCCGAACGTCGTCGTCGAAGTAGGGCCATCGCCAGGAGAACTGGCTGAGGCAGCCGACGTAGGTCGACCCGGCGGCGAGCGCCGCGAGCGTGTTCTCCACGCTAGCCGGACTGCCGATAATGTTGTCGCCGACCTCGGGCTGGATCCACTCGGCGCAGCTGCCGAGCAGGTCCCAGTCGCCGGAGTCCCATAGCACCGGACCGGTCTCGGCGGGTGCGTCGCGGCGCTGCTCGTAGGGCAGTCCCATCCGCCGCTCGGGGATCAGCTGGTACCGGTCGGGTGGCCGGACGCCGTGGGTCAGGCAGTAGTCCTCGATGCACCGCACCGCCTCGACGGTCTCCGGCCAGTCCTTCATGCCGATGTTCATCGCGGTGAAGATCCGGCCGTTCTCGCGGCCCGCGCGACGATAGTGCGCCTCGGTGGCGACGCCCTCGCGGCGCAGCAGCCGGGTGCTGCCGACCGTAACCGATCGGCCGATGCGCTCGCCCTCGGCTAGCAACGGGCCGCTGCCGTGTGTCGAGATGTCAGCGCGCATCGGGCTCCCGGAGTTTCGACCAACCTACCGTAATTCCGTAGATACGCAAGAAGCTACCCAGGTCACAGCCGGGTTGTCAACCGTACGTCAAAGATCAAATTTGATCCCCGGAGGGTATTGACAGGGCGGTGGGGGGTTTGGCATGTTCATTCAATCTACGGATCTACGGTAGCTCCAGCATCGCCTACAACCTCGCTTGCACCGCCAGCTTTTGGGAGAGACCCATGGCGAATGACAAACCAATCACTGACGACGCTCAGCTCAGCGAGCTCGGGCTACCGGCCTGAGCTGCGCCGCGTTCTCGGCCTATTCTCCAGCTTCGCGGTCCAGTTTTCCCTGATCGCGGTGACCGGCAGCATCTTCCTGCTGTACGGCTACGGCCTGTCCACCGGCGGTCCCGCCTTCATCTGGCCGTTCATCGTGGGCGGCGTGTTCCAGGTAATCGTGGGCCTGTCCATGGCGGAGCTGGTCTCCGCGTTCCCGCTAGCGGGCGGTTCCTACCAGATCGCCCGCAAGCTCGGCCGCCCGGTCCTTGGCTGGCAGATGGGCTGGTGGCTGGTGGTGGCGCACCTGGCCGCCATGGCCGCTAACGCCGTGGCGCTGGCCCCCTACTTCGCCTCCGCGATGGGCATCAACAACATCAACAAGGGGCAGATCCTGCTGTTCTCGGTGGGGCTGATCGGCTTCGTCACGATCCTGAACATCGTCGGCGTCAAGCTCTCGGCCTTCGCCAACAACGTCGGAGTGATCTGCGAACTGGTGGGAATCAGCTCCGTCGTTATCGTCCTGCTGATCAAGGGCGTGATCCGGTCGCCCTCGTTCCTGACCTCGACCGGCGGCGTGGCGCCGCACGGGTACTTCGTCCCCTTCCTGTTCGTGCTGCTGATGCCCGCCTTCATCATCTCCAGCTTCGACTCGACCGGGAACATGGCCGAAGAGGTCAAGGACGCCGCGCGCAAGGCCCCGCGCGGCGTGGTCACGGCGAACGTGTCCGCGCTCGTCTACGCCACCGTCGCCATGATCATCCTGACCCTGTCCATCACAAGCCTGTCCGCGTGACCGGCTCGTCGATCCCGCTGATGGCCGTCCTGCACGAGCGGCTCGGCCACCTCTACCCGCAGATCTTCGAGGTGGTCGCGATCACCTCGCTGATCGTGACCACCCAGATCCTGCAACTCACCGCCGCGCGCATCCTGTGGTCCCAGGCCAGGGACAAGCAACTGCCCGCCTCGGGATGGTTCCACAAGCTCTCGGCCAAGGGCAAGGTGCCGGTCAACGCCACGATCGTCACCGCCGTCATCGCCCTGCTGCTCACCCTTTGGTCACCCTTCCTGACCGCTCTGGCGGCGCTGACCGCGATTGGCTGGGCCGCCGTCTACGGCCTGACCGTGCTCGCCGGGATCATCGCCAAGCGACGCGGGCAACTCCCCGACCATCCGTGGAAATACGGCCGGATCGGCAATGTGCTGGACGTGGTATCGGTGCTCTGGTCAGCGGTGCTGGTGGGGGTGCTCACCTACCAGTCACCCCGCGAGGCGGGCCTTGGCTTCGTCATCGTGGTAGTCGTGGGCATCGTCCTCTACTATGTGGCCGTCCCGCGCGGCGCGCGATCGAAGGACCCGCTCGCGGCGGCGATGGCCGAGGTTCAGGTGCCGCCAGCCGGGTTAACAACGGAAGATAGGCTGGTTTTCCCGGGCGGCTACGGCTGTCCGGGAAAACTGCTGGTTATGTCCCCTAGCGAAAGACGTGTGTATGTCTGAGGCGGTCGCCGCCGACGCGACTGAGGAACTCGCTCCGCGGCTGTCCATTGGCGAGATCAGCCGCCTGACCAATGTCAGCCCGTCGACCTTGCGGGACTGGGAGAACTACGGCATCGTCCGCCCGCTGCGCCAGGGCACCCGCCGCCGGTACAGCCTGGCCGACGTGGAACGGGTCCGCACCGCCAGCCAGCTGCGGCGCAAGAGCTTCAGCCCGGCCGCGATCGCCGCCACCCTGGAACCGGGTCAGCCGGGCGCGGCCAACCAGAGCGTCGAGATGGGCCGCATCCTGCGCCGGGCTCGCCTGGACCGCGGATCCAGCCTTCGCGAGGTGGCCGCCGCCGTCAACATCTCCGTCTCCCACCTGAGCACCGTCGAGCGGGGCGGTGTCCAGCCGGGTCTGGCGCTGCTCCAGCGGCTCGCTGAGGTCTACTCGATGGATGTGGCCGACCTGTTCGGCGGCCCCGCTCAATCCTCGCCCGACGTGCGAAAATGGTCGGACTCGGAGATCTTGCTGAGCGACGGGGACCGGGTCCGGGTCCGGGCGATCGCCCGTTCCGGCGTGATCTGCAGCGACATGTACGAGGCCGATCCGGGCGGCGGCTCCGGCGGCTCCTACGAGCACGACGGCGACGAATGCGTGCTCATCCTGGAGGGAACCGCCGAGTTCGTCTTCGGCGACGCGTCCACGAAGACGCTGACCGCGGGGGAGTCGGTCTCGTTCAACTCCCGCATCCCGCACCGCTGGACCAACAGCGGCGCTGGCGTCCTGAAGATGATCTGGACGAACGCCCGCCCAGCCCCCCAGCCCCCAGCCGGCAGCTAGCCCCCCGCCCCCGCCTCGCGCCCCCGCTCGCGCTCTAGGCCGGTCGATGTGGCATCGACCGGCCTAGAGCGCGGTCCATGTCACATCGACCGGGGTTGCGCGGCCGTCGGGCGGGCGGGCGCGGGAGCGTCCGGGGCCTCCCGGCGCACGAAGTCGCGGGAGCGGATCAGGGCCAGCGCGCAGACTGCCCCCGCGAACGCGACGCCCGCGGCGATCCAGAACAGGTCGTCCAGCCCGCGGGACCGGTACATCGAACCGTACGCCGCGATGCCGGTGGCGATGCCGATCTGCCGGAACGTCGTGTTGCCGCCAGACGCCATGCCCGCCTTCTCCGGCCGGACGACCCCGATCGCGGTGGACGCCAGTGGCGGGTTCACCATGCCGGCGCCGAGCCCGGAGACGATGAAGCCCGGGACCAGGTGCGTCCACGATCGCGTCACGCCCACCATGAGCACCAGGCCGACACCCACCAAGGCCAGGCCGGGGCCGATCAGCCACCGGGTCGGCACCCGCTCGGTCAGCCGTCCGGCGATCACCGCGGTCACCAGCGTGCAGCCGCTGATCACCGCGATCCGCAGGCCGGCGTCCATCGCCGAGTAGTGCAGGCCATCCTGCAGGTACAGCACCAAGTAGAGCAGCATCGAGTACAGTGAGCCGTTCATCGCGAACGCCGCGATCGCGCCGCCGGTGAAGGTGGGCACCCGGAGCAGGGACAGGTCGAACATGGGATGCGCTACGCGCCGTTCTGACAAAATAAAGCTGGCCAGGAATACGGCGGCGAGCGCGAGGCAGACGATCACGCCAACGTCGGACCACGAACGTTCGCCCGCCCGGATCAGCCCGTAGACCAGGCTCACCAGCCCGGCGGTGAGCGTCGCGAACCCAGCCCAGTCCGGCGGCGCCGGGTGCGGCGAACGGGACTCGTCCACCTTCCAGAAGGTCACCGCGCTCGCCAGTATCCCGATCGGCACGTTGACCAGGAAGATCCCGCGCCAGCTCCACTCCGTGGCGATCACGCCGCCAAGGACAGGTCCGAGGGCTACCGCGATCCCGCCAATCGCCCCCCACGCGCCAAACGCGGTGCCCCGGTCCTTACCCCGGAAGCTGTTCCCGAGCAGCGCGAGTGACACCGGGAACATGATCGCCCCGCCGACCCCCTGCGCCGCCCGCGACAGCACCAGCATCAGCGGGTCCTGCGCCGTGCCGCACAACAGCGAGCCGAGCGTGAAGATGACCAGCCCGATCTGGAACAGCCGCCTGCGGCCGTACCTGTCGGCCAGCACACCAGCGGTCAGCAGCAACGACGCCAGGGTCAGCGCGTAGGCATCGACCACCCACTGCACGTCGGACAGGCTGGCGCCGAGCCCGCGCTGGATCGTGGGCTGCACGACCATCACGATCGTCACATCGAGCAGCAGCATGAACATGCCGGTGCAGACCGCGATCAGCGTCCACCATTTCTTATCCATGGGACCCATAGTGCCCGCCCTATTTTTTGATTTCCATAACGACGCGTCCATATGCCGGAAAGCGACATGATTAGACTTGCTGGTGTGAAAGATTCCGCACTTGACGTGATCGACCGCCAGATCATGCACGCGCTGACGGTCGAGCCGCGGGCCTCGTTTCGCACCCTGGCCGAGATAACCGGGGTGTCGGACCAGACCGCGGCTCGCCGGTACCGGCGGCTCACCCAGGAGGCCGGACTGCACGTGCTGGCGGTGGTGAACGGCCCCCGGGCAGGCTGGGTGGACTGGCACGTCCGGCTGCAGACCACGCCCGGCAGCGCTGAAGGCATCGCGAACGCGCTGGCCAAACGCCCGGACACCCGGTGGGTGAGGCTGTATTCGGGGGGCACGGAGATCATGTGCGTGCTCCAGGCCAGGACCGCGGAGGAACGCGACGCCCTGCTCCTGGTGGGTCTGCCTGGCAGCCGCCGGGTCGTGCAGATCTCCGCGCACTGCGTGCTGAAGAGCCTGGCCACGACGGCCTGGTCGGGGGCCACCCAGGCACTGTCCGCCGAGCAGCTCGCCCTGCTGAGCCCCGCTGTCGTCCGGTCAGACGCCGACGTGCGGCTGGAGCCCGCGGACGACCCGCTGCTGGGCCAGCTGGCCACCGACGCCCGGATGCCGGTCGCCACCTTGGCGTCGGCGATTAACTGGCACGAGTCCACCGTGCGGCGGCGGATCGCCGAGCTGGAGAGCGCGGGGCTGCTCTACTTCGACATTGACTTCGACGAGCGGCTCTACGGGCTGCACCTTTCCGCGATGCTGTGGCTCACGGTCGAGCCCGCCCACCTGGAGGCGGTCGGCAAGGCCATCGCGACGCATCCCGAGGCACCGTTCGTCGGCATCACGACCGGCCCGACCAACCTCGTGGCGAGCGGACTGTTCCGCGACACCCAGCACCTGTACGAGTACATCACCGGCCGGCTAGCCGAGCTGGAGGGGATCCGCTCGGTGGAGAGCGCCCCGGTGATCCGGACACTCAAGCGATCCGGGTTCCCGCGTCCGGGGCTACGCTGACCAGGTGAGGCAAATCGGGGTCGCGGAACGTCGCGGGCGGCTCGGCCTGCGCCACCACCTGGCGCGTCCTTCCGCCGAGGGGGTTACCCAGCTGGCGGGGGAGCTGTGCGGACTGCACGGGACCGATCCGGTCAGCGTTTACCTGAGCGCTCGCGCCCGGCTGTCCGGCTTCCAGCCGGCGGATCTGGAAGCCGCGCTGTATCAGCAGCGCACGGCGATCCGGATGATGGGCATGCGCCGCACCATGTTCGTCGTGCCGACCGCCTTCGCGCCGGTCATCCACCAGGCGTGCACCGTTAAGATCGCGCAGGCGAATGGCAAACGGCTGGCCAAGCTTCTCGAGATCAATGGGGTCACCGACAGCGGGGCGCGCTGGCTGGCCGAGGTCGAGGGCAAGGTGCTAGCCCACCTTGAGCTGCACGGTGAGGCGCTCGCCCAGGAGCTGTCCGCCGCGGTGCCCGAGCTCAAATCCAAGGTGACCAGGTCGCCCGGCAAGTCCTACGGCGGTGAGGGGGCCGTTACGAGCCAGGTGCTCATTCACCTGGCGATGGTCGGCCGTATCGTCCGGGGCAAGCCGGCCAGCGGCTGGACGAGCACCCGGTACCGCTGGGCGCCGCTGTCGCAGTGGACGGCGGAAGATCTGGAGGGGCCCGGGCCGGAAGAGGCCGAGGCCGATCTGGCGCGAGCCTGGCTTCGTGCCTTCGGCCCCGCGACCGCCGACGATCTCAAGTGGTGGGCGGGCTGGACCAGACGCCAGACCCAGCGTGCGCTCACCGCGGTGCGCGCGGCCGAGGTCGACCTGGACGGCCGGGTCGGCTGGATACTCCCCGACGACGCCGGACCGTGCCCGCCGCCCGATCCGTGGGTGGCGTTGCTCCCGAGCCTGGACCCGACCGCGATGGGGTGGACGGAGCGGGACTTCTACCTCGGCGAGCACAGCGCTCAGCTGTTCGACCGGTCGGGCAACATCGGACCGACGGTATGGTCCGGCGGCCGCGTCGTCGGGGGATGGGCGCAGCGCGCCGATGGCGAGATCCGCTTCAAGCTGCTCGAGGATACCGGTGCCGAGACGCGTGACCGCGCGGAGTCAGCCGCTCACGAGCTCGCAACCTGGCTCGGCGATACCCGGTTCAGCTCGCGGTTCCCGACGCCGCTAGAGCGCGACCTAAAGCTCTGACCTGCCGCCCGGCTGCCCGGCCCGTCGCGGCGCGGCGCAATACCCCACATCCCGGACATGTCGCCGGACTGATGTACTTCTACAGTGCCGTCGATGGCCCATCGCAGGGGCTATTGCGCCATCGATGGGCCATCGCTGGGGTCGGGTGGGGCCGCGTTCCTGGCGAATGATCATCGGGGTGTTCAACTGCAATTCGCCTCGTAAATGGGTTACGCAGCGCGACGATCGTGGCTGACCTGCGGTTGAAATGTAAACAAGAAGCAAATCTTGCGCACCTCTTGACACGAATTTCCCGACATCTTTACATTTGGCTCGTATAAATCTTACCGATCTCGGGTCATCTACGTTAGGAAGTTACTATGGTGCTCTCTCGAAGATGGCTGAGCGGCTCTGGCCAGGTTCGTTCCGGCGCGTCCGGACCTAGCCGCCGCAAGGTACTCGCGGCCGGTATCGGGGCTGGTGTGCTCCTGGCGTTGCCGGTCACGGTTCCCGCTTCCCGTGCCAACCCGGCCGTCGGATCCGCCGCGTCCGGTGACTCCTGGTACGCCTTCCTCTACGGGATGCCTGAGTCGTCTCCCTATCCAGGCGGCTCGTTCCAGGCCGCGAAGTCCCCGGCGTCCGTCTCCTCCCCGCCCGCTCCGTACCAGGTCGCCAGCAAGCTCGCGTCCATACCGGTCTTGTCGCCCGACCCGACCACCGTGGCGGTGGCGGACGTGGCGACGGCATCGAGCGGGGCGAAGGTGACGCTGACCCTTATGGACAAGGCAACGGCCGCCGTCAGCAAGCAGGGAACGCTGTCGCTGGCGGGCCTGCCGTCGGACGCGAGCATCCTCGCGACCCCTGTTTTCGCCCCCGGCACCACGACCGTGGCGCTCGTGCTGGCCATCACGATCCCCGCCAGCGGCGGAACGCTGCGCAAGATGGACCCGCGCACCGGCAAGGCCACCACCGGAACCGCCACCTCCTGGAAGTCACACCACGCGCTCGCCTATTTCGACTCAAGCAGCGGCACGTTCACCGGTCCCTTCGACCTTTCCGACGAGCCCTCCCTCGCCCTGACCACCGTCGCGGCCAACGGCACCGACCTGTTCGTCTGGACGACGCCGGAACCACAGCCAGCCGACTACTCGAAGACCAGCCCGAAGCCGGCCCCGGTGCCAACGGTGAGCGCGTTCCCGCTCGGTTCTGGCCAGCCAAGATTCTCCGCCCCGTCGTTGCGGCCGTGGCCGGGCGGCGAGCCGGTCGTGACGCTGGCCAGCGGCGATATCGCGCGGCTGGTCAACGGGCGGGATGTCCAGGTCTGCTCGGCGCAGACCGGTGACATCGTCAGTTACACGCTCGCGCCGCTCAACGTCCCCCGCCCGAAGCCCAGCGCCGTCACCATGCAGGCGCGCTCAGACGGCACCGTGTTTATCACCAAACCCGGCGTCGGCACCGCGATCGTCGCCGACCCGGCGGACTCGTTCCGAGTGAAATCCCAGGTCAGCTTCCCGGTACCGCAGGCACCCGGCAGCGCTCCATGGACCAAGGCGGTGCTGTCGTCATCGGGTGACACGCTGTACGTCGTCGGCGGGCTGAATTCCGGAGGCCTGTCCGCCTACGACGTCAGCACTGGCGCGCTGACCGCCTCGTATACCAATGGCGGCCAGCACTACGGCGGCCTTTCCGTGCTACCGGACGGCAACGTGCTGGCGGTAGGGCCCGCGCATCCGCGGCTGACGTTCTTCTCTCCCACCCTGAGCCGGCTCGGCGACGCGGACACCAGCTTGCAAATAGCGGCCGTTCTCTGAGCCACTCACCCCCACACATAGCGCCATCCACTGGAGGAATACCGCCATGCCGGGATATGACACCGCAGGAGAGATACAAAATACCTATGTGTCGGCCCATGACGAATTCGGCGCCGATCCGAACTTCTGGATCCGTTACTTCGCGCCCTCGCCGGCCGCCGACCTTTTCGAAAATGACGCCTCATCGGAGTGCTCGGGCGCCTGGGACAGCGGAGGCCCGTACGTGGGCTGCGTTTCCGCTCCGAGCCAATCCAACCTGGGCACCTCATCCGCGCAGGGCCTAGCGGACGCGCAGACGTACGCGGCGGCGATTCAGACCGCTTACTACGATGTCGGACCGCTCGACCTGCCCGCCAACAACGCGCTCTACTGCTGGCTCGACCAGGAGTACTCGACCACGCTGAGCCTGGATTACTGGGACGCCTGGGCGAACTACATCGCGAACTACAACTTCGCGGACCTGGGCACCTATCCGCTCTACCCGGCGCTGTACTGCACGCCGAACTCGCCGTATCCCAACTGCTCGACGATCGCGGAGGCCACCGGACTCGACGTCCCGGCCGCCGTGTGGTCCGCCGAGTACGAGCCCTGCGGCTCCCTCACCGATCCGCCAGCCTGGGACGCGGAGTCCTGTTCGGCGGTATCGACCCGGCTCTGGCAGTTCGGCGAACAGGGCGCGTGCGGCTACTCGGCCAACGTCGACCTGAACCAGCAGGCCTCGGGATTCGACTATCCCGACTACTGTCTCCGCGTCCTGTCCAACCCGTAGCGGCCGATGCTGGTGTTCCTGAGTGGCTGCGTCGTCAGCTGTGGTGTGCTGCTCGCGCTGGCAGGAGCCGGCAAGGTGTACCGCGGCGCGCGCCGGACCGGCGGCTCCACCGCCGTCTGGCGCGCGCTACGGGTCCCCCGGCGCCTGATCAGCCGGGCCGAAGTGGCCGTCGGCGTGCTGGAGTGCCTGATCGGCGCGCTCGTGTGCACGCGGCTGTACCCGGTGGCCGCCGGCGTTGCGCTGGCCTCGCTCGGGGCTGCGTTCTGCACGCTGCTCGCATATGTGCGGATCAGGCGGATACCCGGGGATTGCGGTTGCGTCGGCCTGCGGAAGCGAGCGGACGCCATCGCGGAAACGGTTACCTGGCGCGCCATGGCCCGGGCCGGACTGCTAGCCGCGGCGGGCGTCACGGCCGCCGCCTCGCCAGCCGGCGGTGCCGGCGTGTTGTTTTACGTCGGCCTGGTGACCGGGGGAGCCGTGCTCATACTGCTGAGCATGCGCACGCCGGTCCGTACCCCCGTGTGCCGCCGGGCGCTGTGGCGGCCGGTGCGGTCCTCGATGCGGGCGCTGACCGCGCATGAAGTGTTCGCGTCGATGGCGTCGGCGGCGGGGCCGTTCGGGCCCGGCGTCAGGTACCGCAGGTCGGGCTGCACCGACGAGTTCTGGTTCCCGGCGGGAGCCGGCGGTGACAAGACCGTGGTGTTCCGGCTGAGCCGCACCGGTCCAGACGGATCGCTCGCCGTCCACGCGGCAGTGCAAGCCGATTCCAACCTATGCGTGGGGTTAGTCGTCATTAAGTCTGGGGGGCTGAAGGAGGGCTTATGAAATTCCACCAGGCCACCGTGGGCGCGCTGGTCATGACAGCGTGCACGCTGTCGGCCGCGGCCTGCGCCAGCCAGCAAGCGCAGAACGCCTCGCCGATGGCGACGGCCAGCGCGGATCCCACACCGACCAGCGCGGCGCCGTCCAGCACGGGCGCTGTCGCCACCGCCTGTACGACGTCGCAGCTCAAGGTCGCACTCACCAACACCGGCGCGCTCGGCGGCCAGGCCGGCGGTTACCTCAGGTTCACCAACGACAGCCAGACCAGCTGCCGAATCACCGGCTGGCCCGTCGTGGCCGGGCTGACCGCCAGCGGTCATGCCACCGCCTTCCACCATGCCCAGTCGACCATGTTCGGCGCCTGGCAGTACTCGGCGCCGCTGCCCGTGCTGACCCTGGGGCCGGGCGATTCCGCGTACGCGGTGGTGGCGGCCGACGACGCGCCGGCCGGAAGCCAGGTGAGCTGCGCGGCGCCGGATGTCCGCCTCCGGGTATCCGCCCCCGGCAGTCAGAGCAGCACCGAAATCTCCGCCTGGCTGCCCGGTGCGCGTACCTATCTGCCGGCCTGCGCGGCAGCCAGCGGGGCGTCGACCGGCGAGACCTCCGCGGTCACGACGCTCTCCGCGCTCCCGCACTTAGGGCGAATGTCCGTAGAATGTGCTGCTATAGCGACACATTCTACGGACGATTCGAGCTGCCGCACTAGCGAACAGCGCGGACCACGCGGGCGTGCTCGCGCATCGTCTCGGTGCCGTCCTGGCCGGGCTGGCGGCCGAACCCGCAGTACATCGCCACCCCGAAGTCGTCGATGTACCGCGACGCCGTGGTCACCCGCCGGCGCAGGCCGGACTCGCCGTCGATTGGCAGCACGATGCCGAGGAACACCCGGGCGTCACCGGGCTCCAGGTCGGTCAGCGGCCGGAAGAAGCTACGGTCCTCGCTGCGCAGGTACCTCGGCCCGGCCAGGTGCAGCCAGTCGACCCGCCGCCCGGATTCGGCGACCGCGAAGTTCGCCATCCTGACCAGCAGCGCCATGTCGCGTGCCTCGTACATCGGCCATTCAGGGAACGTGCCGTAACACAGGTGGTAGCCGACCAGAACCTCGTCAGGAATGAGCCGGGCCAGCCGGGTCACCGGACCAGCGAAACGCTCCCACGCGCCCTCCGGCATCCACGCGAGTACCCCTTCGAGGTCTTGCGTCTCGTACGCCATATCCCACTGGATCGCGAGTTCGGCCGACGGGATGGCGGCGGTCAGCCGGCGCAGTTCACGGGCCACGAGGTCCTCGTACGCGCGTTGCGCCACCAGGAAGTCGGCCGGGTCGTGGAACGCGTTCAGCGCCGACGCCGGGAACGGAAGGCCCACCTGGAAGCGCAGGTCAGCCGGGATCACGCCCTCATCGCGAAGCGATCTGAAGACGCGGTACCCCTCGATGGCGGCGTCAATGCGCGGCCAGCTGTCCCAGTGCAGCTCGGTGACTCCCGACCGGATGCCGAACAGCGGGGTCTCGTACGCGTGCCGAGGCAGTCCGGTGGGGGACTCGGTCTCTCGCAAGACGACGACAGCGGGGTTGGGCCGGATCAGCTGCTCCCGCTCGTAGCTCACCCACCCACCGCGCGGGCCGGTCTCGCCGTCCGGCAGCGAGAACACCAGCTCGCCGAAGAACCCGGCCGCCTGCCGCAGCGCCTCGTCGGTCGTCTGCGCCGGCAGGCTGCCCACCAGCAGCAGGTCACTGTTCACCCGCCGTGTCATCGTTTTCCCAGCTCAGCGGCTAGCGCGGGACCGATCTCGGGATACTTGAACTTGAAACCAGCCGCGGTGAGCCGGGCGGGCAGCACCCGGACGTTGCCGAGGATCTCCGAAGACATCTCGCCCAGGGCGAGCCGCAGCAGCCAGGCGGGTACCCGCAGCCAGCGCAGATCCGGCCGGCCGAGTGCGTGATGCAGCGCCGCGGTGAACTCGTCGTTCGTCACCGCGGCGGGCGAGGTCAGGTTGTACGGTCCCGAGCAGTCATCATGGTCGAGCAGGAAACGGATCGCGGCTATCTCGTCGGCCAGCGCGATCCAGCTCCACACCTGCTCCCCGGTGCCGAACCGCGGGCACAGTCCCAGCCGCGCCAGCGGCAGCATCTGGCCGAGCACCCCGCCAGCGGGGGAGAGCACCAGACCGGTGCGCAGGTTAACCACCCGGATGCCGGCCTCGGACGCCGGAGAGCACGCCGCTTCCCAGTCACGGACCACGGACTGAGCGAGGAACCCCGGGCCGAGCGGCCCGGACTCGTCGACGGCCTTGCCGTCGGTATTGCCGTAGAAGCCCATCGCCGAGCCGCACACGAACACCGAGGGACGGGGTTCGAGCCTGGCCAGGACTCCGGCCAGCGCCCTGGTCGCGATCACCCGGCTCGAGCGGATTTCCGACTTGTAGCGGTTAGTCCAGCGGTGGTCGGCGACGGGTGCGCCAGCGAGGTTCACGCAGGCGTCTATGCCCGTGAGCGTCTCGGCGTGAATGCCCGCGTCCACCGCCTGCGGATCCCAGTGGATCTCGTTGGCACCGTGTGGCGAGCGCCGAACGAGGCGGACGACCTGGTGGCCGTCCGCCTCGAGGGCGGAAACCAGCGCGGTGCCGATCAGCCCGGATGACCCGGTGATGGCGACCTTCATTGCGCCAAAATAGCAAGCACAGCGTTACAGTCCGAGCTCGGCCTCGAACTCGCCCTCTTCCAGGCGGTTCTTCACCGTGCTCAGGTAGCGGGCCGCGTCGGCGCCGTCCACCAGGCGGTGGTCGTAGCTCAGCGCCAGGTACACCATCGAGCGGACCGCGATTACTTCGCCGAGCGCGGGGTCCTCCACGACGACCGCCCGCTTGACCACGGTTCCGGTGCCCAGGATCGCGACCTGAGGCTGGGTGAAGATCGGCGTGTCGAACAGCGCGCCACGGCTGCCGGTGTTGGTCAGCGTGAACGTGCCGCCGGCCAGCTCGTCCGGACTGACCTGCCCGCCACGGGTCCGGGCCGCCAGGTCGTTGATCTTGCGGGCGAGACCACCGAGGTTCAGGTCACCGGCGTTGTGGATGACCGGGACCATCAGGCTGCGCTCGGTGTCTACCGCGATGCCCAGGTGCTCGGCGTCGTGGTACGTGACCTCGCTGCTCTCGGCGTTGATGCTGGCGTTGAGCTTCGGGTGAATCTTGAGCGCCTCAACCGCCGCCTGCGCGAAGAACGGCAGGAAGGACAGCTTGACCCCCTCACGGGCCTCGAAATCCTTCTTGGCCCGGTCACGCAGCCTGGCGATCGCGGTCACGTCGACCTCGATGACCGTGGTGAGCTGAGCGGCGGTCTGCAGCGATTCCACCATCCGCTGGGCGATGACCTGCCGCGGCCGGGACATCCGCTGTGTGGTGCCGCGAAGCGCGGACGGCACGATGGCCGGACGAGTGGAGGGGGCAGGGGCCGCGGCCGGAGCAGCGGCCGCGGCCGGAGCCGGAGCAGCGGGCGTGGCCGCCGGAGCCGGAGCCGAGCTGGCGGGAGCCGGAGCGGAGGTCGCGGGAGCCGGTGCGGCGGCCGCGCGGTTGGCCTCCTCGGCGGCCCGCTTGGTGCGCGCGGCCTCGAGCACGTCTTGCTTGCGGATCCTGCCGCCAACACCGGTGCCGGTGATGGCGTCAAGCTCGACACCGTGCTCAGCGGCCAGCTTGCGCACCAGCGGCGTCACGTACGGGGAGTCGCCGCCCGGCAGCGACGCGGTCGAGGCGTCGCCGTTGTAGCTGGTCGTCTCGGCGGCTGGACCGGACGACGGGGGAGCCGGCGGCGCGGACTGCGCGAACGAGGCCGGGGGAGCATAGGAAGGGGTCGTGGGGGTGTACGCGGCCGGAGCGGGCGGAGCAGGGGGCGCGGCCGGCGGAGGCGTCGCCGGGCCGGGAGACCACGGAGACCACTGCTGCCCGGCGGGCGCGGGCTCCGAGGGGGCCGCCGAAACGGGCGCCGCAGGAGCAGCCGGAGCCGGGGGCTCGGCCGCGACCGGCTCGGGGGCGGCGGCCGGCGGCGCGGCGGGCTCGGCCGGGGCCGCGGAATCGGCGGACGCCGAGTCCTCGATCAGGGCGAGCTGAGCGCCGACCTCGACGGTCTCATCCTCATCCACGGCGATGCCGCGCAGGATCCCCGAAGCAGGCGACGGAATCTCCGTGTCAACCTTGTCGGTCGACACTTCAAGGAGCGGCTCGTCGGCCTCGACGCGCTCGCCCTCCTTCTTCAGCCAGCGCGTGACAGTGCCCTCGGTGACACTCTCGCCCAGCTGGGGCATGGTTACGGCGACCGACATGATCGGTTGACTCCTTATGTTTTCGACTACGCATGAAAGTGGAGCGGTTTGCCGGCGAGAGCCAGGTGAGCTTCGCCGATGATCTCGGACTGGGTCGGGTGCGGGTGGATCAGCGTGGCGACATCCTCGGGCTCCGCGTCCCAGTTGAAGATGAGCTGCCCCTCGGCGATGAGCTCGCCAACCCGCGCGCCCACCAGGTGAATCCCGAGCACGCGCCCGGTCGAGCCGTCTGGCAGCCGCTCGGCGATGACCTTCGCCGCTCCCTGAGTCTGCAGGATGACCGACTTGCCGTTGCCACCCAGCGGATAGTTGACCTCGACGATGTCGTACTCGCGCTCGCGAGCCTGCACCGCCGTGAGGCCGACCGAGGCGACCTCCGGGTCGGAGTAGGTGATCCGCGGTACGCCGTCGTAGTCGATGGGCCGGACATCGAGGCCGCCGATGCGCTCGGCCACCAGGATGCCTTCGCCGAAACCGACGTGGGCGAGCTGCGGTGTCGCGATCAGGTCGCCGACCGCGGAAATAGTAGAGACGGCCGTCTGGCACAGCGAGTCGACCTCGACGTAGCCGCGCTCGTCGATGCGCACACCGTTCTCTTCGTAGCCGAGCCCTCGGGATACCGGCCCGCGCCCGACCGCCACCAGCAGCACCTCGGCTTCGAGGGTCTTGCCGCCGGCCAGCGTGACGGTGACGCCCTGCGGTCCCTCCTTCACCGACTCGAACCGGGCTCCCAGTTCGTACCCGATCCCGCGACGGCGGAAGGCCCGCTGCAGCAGCTTCGCGCTGGACTCGTCCTCCAGCGGGAGCAGCTGCGGCAGCATCTCCACGATCGTCACATCCGCGCCGAAGGACTTCCAGATCGACGCGAACTCCACGCCGATCACCCCGCCGCCGAGGATGACCGCCGAGGACGGCACCCGGTCCAGCCGCAGGCCGTCATCGGAGGTGATCACGAGCCGGCCGTCGATCTCCAGGCCAGGAAGACTGCGCGGCACCGAGCCGGTCGCCAGCACGATGTGGTCCGCTGTGTAGATGTCAGAGCCGACCCGTACCGACGTCGGCGACTCCAGCCGCCCGTCGCCGATGATCGTGTCGATCTTGCGGCTCGCGATCGTGGACTGCAGGCCCTTCCACAGCCGCTCGACCACGGACTGCTGGTAGGAGAGCACGGCCGGCATGTCGACGTAGCCGAACGTCGTCTGGATGCCGAACTTCTCGCTCTCCCGCGTCGTGTCCGCGACCTCGGCGGAGTGCAGCAGCGCCTTGGTGGGGATGCAGCCCCGGTGCAGGCAGGTTCCGCCTACCTTGTCCTTCTCGATCAGGGCTACGCGCTTGCCGAGCTCGGCGGCGCGTAGCGCGCAAGCGTATCCTCCGCTGCCTCCGCCGAGTACGACGATGTCGTAATGGCCGCCCTCTGACACTGCTAGCTCCTTTGTTGAAACCTTCGTGGGGTCTTACTTGTCCATCATTTCACCAGGTCACGGTTCACGCGCCCGGCAGCTTGCCCGCCGCGGCATTCGCCGCGAGCTTGATCAGTCCGCGGACCGAGGCGCCAGTGCCGCCCTTCGGGGTATACCCAAACGGGCCGCCCTCGTTGAAGGCCGGGCCCGCGATGTCCAGGTGCGCCCAGCGCACGCCGTCGGGCACGAACTCGCGGAGGAAGATGGCGGCGACGAGCATGCCGCCGCCCCGGTCGGCCGAGACGTTGGCCAGGTCGGCGACACCCGAGTCGAGTCCCTTGCGCAGCTCCTCGGGGAGCGGCATCGCCCACGCGGGCTCGCCCGCCTCGCGCAGCGCCGCCGCCACATCGGCGGCCACTTCTTCTGAACTGCCCATGACGCCGGTGGTCCGCTTGCCGAGCGCGACCGTCTGCGCCCCGGTGAGTGTGGCGATGTCCACCACTAGATCGGGGTTGTCCGCCCCGGAGCGGACCAGTCCGTCCGCCAGCACGAGACGTCCCTCGGCGTCGGTGTTGAGTACCTCGACGGTCTTGCCGCCGTAGATGGTGATCACGTCGGACGGCCGCTGCGCGGCGCCACCCGGCATGTTCTCGGCGATCGCCAGGTAGCTCACCACGTTGACGGGGAGCTTGAGCCTGGCGATGGCCCCGATGGCGGCCAGCGCCGCACCCGCGCCGCTCATGTCGGACTTCATGGTCTCCATGGACTTCGGCGGCTTCAGCGACAGGCCACCGGAGTCGAAGGTGATGCCCTTGCCGACGAAGACGACGGTCTTGTCGCCTCCGTTGTAGGAGAGCCTGACCAGCCGGGGCGGGCGGGTCGACCCCTGCCCGACACCGATGATGCCGCCGTAACCCCCCTCGGCGAGCCCCTTCTCATCGAGTACCTCGATACCGAGCCCCAGCTCGGTGGCGAGCCGCTCGGCCTCGGCGGCCAGGTCGGCCGGGGCGAGGTCACGCGGGGGAATGTTGACCAGATCACGGTTCAGCACGACGGCCTCGGCGATCACCTGGCCGCGCCGCGCCGCCTCTTCGCTGGCGGTGAGCAAGATCACGTCAACATCGGCGGCCGCGGGGCCGCTGCGGTACTTGCGGAACGAGTACCCGCCGAGCAGCGCGCCGATGGCGACGGCCTCGGCTTCGCTGGGGTCCGTAGCGGGCAATGCCAGGGCTATTTTTTGCAGAACGCCGGTTTTGCGTCCCGTCAGGTCCCTGATCACCGATCCGGTGGCACGGCGGAGTTGCTCAGCGTCGAACGCCGACCCGCCCTCCGGCGGAGCGCCAAGCCCCACCGCCACGACGACCGGGGCGGAAAGGCCGGAAGCCGGTATCTTCGTGATCTCCTCGGCGTCGCCGGTCGCGCCGAGTGCGCGCAGCGCGGCGATTACGTCTTCGCTGATCCCGTCGGTAACGGGAACCGGTCCGTCCGGGCCGGAGACGATGCCGATGACAAGTGCGTCCGCTTCGGCGGTGGCCGGGGACGCCTGACTGGTAGTTAGGGTGACCGTCACTCTGCCGATGTTCAGCACGCGACATCCCGGGGGCACCGGTCGCCCACTGTTGGGGGTGCCTCATTAGGCTAGTCTCCTCGGGTACCATCCAGCCCATGATGGCTCGCGGGGGGATCGCGGAGCGGGTTCCTCCGGCATCGGGGATCATGGTGCGACGGTGGCCAGTGCCCGCCGTTATCGGGATTTGCGCATTTTGTGCCCTGCTGCTGCGGGGCTGGCTGCTCACCCGCCCAGGTCATCTGCTCGGCGTGACCGAGGCCGACGACGGGGTGATGTTCGGTACCGCGTTGCGCCTGGTAAACGGGGTCATACCATACCGGGACTTCTCCGACGTTCAGCCGCCGGATCGTTCCTGCTGCTGGTGCCAGTCGCGATGGTGGCGAAAGTCACCGGCAGCGCGTGGGGGCTGGCGATCGCCCGGATGCTCACCCTGGGCGGGGACACCGCGTGCGTGGTGCTCATCGGGCTGCTGGTGCGGCACCGGGGAGTGGCCACCGTCGTTATGGCCTGCGGTATTTATGCTGTTTATCCCGACGCGCTCAATGCCTCGCACACCTTCCTGCTGGAGCCCTGGCTGAACCTGTTCTGCCTGCTCGGGGCGGTGGCGGTGTTCGACGGGGAAGGGTTCACGCAGTCGCGGCGCCGGCTGGCGCTGGGCGGCGCGGCGTTCGGGTTCGCCGCCGCGGTCAAGCTCTGGGCCTTCGCGCCGCTGGTCATCGTGGGAGTCCTCCTGCTGCTGTGCGGCTCGCGGCGCCGGACCATCCCTCTTCGCGGCCGGCGCGGTCGCTGGGTTCGGGATTCCGTCGCTGCCGTTCTGGCTGCTCGCGCCCGGCGCCTTCGTCAGCGGCGTGTTCACCGGGCAGTACGTGCGCAGCGGTGCCGGGCATTACGCGGTGAGCGTCCCGCGGCTGGCCGACCTGATCGGCGAGTGGGCGGCCGGGTCGCTGCCGGACCCGCTGACCGTGCTCGTGGTGCTGGCGCTGGCGGCCTTCGTCATCATCGGCTACCTGGTCCAGCGGCCGAGGACGCTCGACTGCTACGCGGTGATCTGCTGCGTGGTGGTGTTCGTGATGGTGCTGCTGCCCCGGCTGTACTACGGGCACTACGGATCGTTCCTCGGCCCGTTCCTCGCGCTGACCGTGGCGCTGCCCGCCGGGCAACTGGCGGCGCGGCTGGGACCGCGCGTCGTGCTGTGCCTGTCCGCCGTGGCGGCCGTGCTGCTGGCGGTGATTGGGGTCCGCTCCGTGGACGCGCTGACGCCGGTGACGAAGGGACCGTCGGTGGCCGTCGCGCAGCGGCTGATCCCGGCCGGCGCCTGCGTGCTCACCGATGTTCCCAGCTACCTGGTGGCGGCGGACCGGTTCACCACCAAGGCGGGCTGCCCGGAGCTAGTCGACCCGCAGGGCACGCTGATCGCCATGACCAACGGGGCGGAGCTGAGCGCGCCGCCCGCCATCCGCTCGCAGGTGTCCGCCGTCTGGCTGGCTGGCTTCGAGCACGCCGAGTACGTGTGGCTGTTCTCAGGCAACGCCACCCGGGTCCCGTGGACCCCCGAACTGCACGCGTACCTGGTCACTCATTTCCGGCTCATCGCGTTCGGCAACGCCTACGGCATCAGCCGCGACATCCCGCCCAGCGGCCTCTACGTCCGGAGCTAACCGGCTCCACGCCCTGGATCTAACGGCTGTTAGTCGGCTAAGCTAACAGCTGTCACGTAAAAGGGTGGATGTCAGTGGCCCTCAGCCTCCTCGGCGAAGACACGGGCGGCGTACGCTTCCAGCGACTGCTCGCACTCCGCCAGCGCCTTATCCGCGGCCGGCCTGCCGTCCGCGCCGAAGGCGTCCCGTCCCGCGATCCGTTCCAGCCAGTTCTTCAGCTTCACCAGGTCGACCTCGTTCTCCTCGAGTTCGGCGTAGGTGAAGTGGTTCGCCGTGTACTCCTTCTGGACCTGCTGCAGGAAGTCCTCGCACTTGTCCACGATCTCTTCGTACTCGTCGTTCCGCGCGGCCTGGTAGGAGGCGCGGACCTCGGCCTCGCCGGCCAGCGCGCGGCGGCGGCCAGCAGCACCGCCGTCCCCGACATGTCGGTGATTTCCTTGCGCAGCTTCCGGAACGCCCGCTGGTTGGCCGGGCTAGCGGGCAGCGCGGCGACCGCGTTCTGCAGGTAGATCGCGCCGAGCGACTTGATACGCCGCCAGACGGTCGAGCGGAGCCGGGTCGGTTCGGCCGGGACCCGGTAGATCAGCAGCAGCCACCCCTGATGAGTCTCATCCACAGTAAGGAGGCTACGTGACCGCGTTGCCGCTTATCCTCACCGTCTTCGTCGCCTGCGTGGTGGAGACGGTCGAGGCCGTCACGATCGTGCTCGCGGCGGGCCTGACCCGCGAGTGGCGATCCACCTTCCAGGGGATAGCCGCGGCCCTGGTCGCGCTGGCCGCGGTGGTGGCCGCCCTCGGTCCCTCGGTGCAGGCGCTGCCGCTGACCGGGCTGCGCCTGGTCGTCGGTGCCCTGCTGGCGATCTTCGGCCTGCAGTGGCTGCGCAAGGCGATCCTGCGCGCCACCGGGTACAAGGCGCTGCACGACGAGGCCAGCGCCTATCTGCGTGAAGTGGCGGCCGCCGAGGCCGCGCCGCGGAGTCCCGCGGCTTCGTTCACGACTGGTACGCGTTCGTCCTGTCGTTCAAGGGCGTCCTGCTGGAGGGGCTCGAGGTCATCTTCATCGTGATCACCTTCGGCACCAACCAGAAAGACCTGGGCGCGGCGGTGATCGGTGCCGCTGCCGCGATCGTCGTCGTGACCGGCTCCGCCATCGCGGTCCGCGCCCCGCTGGCCAAGGTCCCGGAGAACACGATGAAGTTCGCCGTGGGGATCATGCTCACGTCGTTCGGCACCTTCTGGGGCGCCGAGGGCGCGGGGCGTCCCGGCCCGGCAACGATGCCGCGCTGCTGGTCCTTGTCCCGGTGATCGCGGTCGTCAGCCTGGCGTATGTGATGCTGATCCGGCGTGGCTCGGCCCGTTCGGAGGTGGCTGTCTCGCGAAATGGCTCAAGTCAATCGGCGAGTTCGCCCACGACTTCGTCATCGGCGACGACTGGCAGGTCGCCGCGATCGTGGTGGTCGCGCTGGCTCTGACGGCCGCGCTGGTGCACGGCGCGTCGGTGAACGCCTGGTGGCTGCTCCCGGCCGCGGCGCTGGCCGCCCTCGGGTGGTCGGTGGCGCGGGTGGTGCGCCGGTAACGTGTTGACTTCCTGGGGCAATAGAGGCTGTCCGCCATGAGTCGATCAAGTGTCCGTAGGAAGTG
>CAVUOU010000008.1:0-36178 GCA_963743085.1 uncultured Actinomycetota bacterium | reverse complement strand
GAACTTGCACTCCTTGATCTGCAACAGCGAGGCGTCCACGTGCGAGACCGCCGGGTGGGCCAGCAGCCCCCGGCTCCACTGCTCGAACAGCTCCACCTTGTCCCTGGGGCTGACCGAGAACGGGTCCACCTCATACGCCGACACCCAGGACACCGAACCCCGGGCGGGCTCGGGGGCCAGCTCGATACGCTCGGTGTTCATCGCCGCCGCCGTCTTGGCAACCTCGACCGCCTGCCGGGCGGCGTCCCGGGCCGCCTCGGGCGTGAGGTCCACCGCGGAAGCGAATCCCCAGGTGCCGTCCACGATGACCCGGACCGCCAGGCCGGAGTCATCGGCGTCGGTGAGCGCCTGGAGCCTGGCGTCGGAGAGCGAGATCCGCTGTCCGCGGCTGCGCTCCACCCGGAAGTCGGCGTGCGATGCCCCTTCGGCCCGCGCCTCGCTCAGCGCGGCGTCGGCCAGCGCGGTCAGCGGGAGCGCGGTGAACTCTGGGTCGATCCTGCCTGCATGATCATCATCCACAAGAAAAACCTATCTCGTCACCTGCCCCGCTCGTCACTGGCCCGCAACCAGTCCCCAGCCCAGGTCGGGTAGCCTCACCTCGGACTACCGGAGCTAGGACAAGGAGCTGTCGTGGGGCGTTCGGTGCTGGTGACCGGGGGCAACCGGGGGATCGGGCTCGCGATCGCCCGCCGGCTCGCGGCGGATGGGGCGAGCGTGACGGTCACCTCCAGGTCCGGCGAGCCGGTCGAGGGGCTGAACACGGTCCAGTGCGACGTCACCGACGCCGCCTCGGTCGACGCGGCCTTCAAGGCCGTCGAAGAGCAAAACGGCCCGGTCGAGGTGCTAGTCGCGAACGCCGGGATCACCAAGGACCAGCTGCTGGCGCTGATGAGCGAGGATGACTTCGCCGGGGTGCTCGACACCAACCTGACCGGCGCCTACCGGGTGGCCAAGCGCGCCGTCCGGCCGATGATGCGGCAGCGCGCCGGCCGGCTGATCTTCATATCGAGCGTGGTCGGACTGTACGGATCCGGCGGACAGGCGAACTACGCCGCGTCCAAGGCGGGCCTGGTCGGGCTGGCCCGGTCGCTGGCCCGCGAACTCGGCTCCCGCGGTATCACCTCCAACGTCGTCGCGCCCGGCTTCGTGGAGTCGGACATGACCGCCGTGCTGCCGCCGGAGCGCAAGGAGCAGATCCTCGCCGCCGTGCCGCTCGGCCGCTACGCCCAGGCAGCAGAAGTCGCCGCCGCCGTATCGTTCCTGGCTGGACCGGACGGGGGCTACGTCACGGGAGCGGTGATCCCGGTGGATGGCGGACTAGGGATGGGACACTGATCGGCATGGGAATCCTGGAAGGCAAGCGGCTCCTGATCACCGGCGTGCTGACCGACGCCTCGATCGCGTTCCACGTGGCCCGAGTGGCACAGGAACAAGGCGCGACCATCGTGCTCACCGGCTTCGGCCGGCTCAGTCTGGTGGAGCGGATCGCCAAGCGGCTGCCCGAGCCGCCGCCGGTCATCGAACTAGACGTCACCGATCCCGGGCAGCTGGACACCCTCAAGGACCGGATCCGCGAGCACGTTGACGGCCTCGACGGGGTGCTGCACGCGATCGCGTACGCGAACCCGGAGACCGCGCTCGGCGGCAAGTTCCTCACCGCGCCGTGGGATGACGTGTCCCGCGCGATCAACGTGTCGACGTTCTCGCTGAAGTCGCTGGCCACCGCGGTCCTGCCGCTGATGCCCGACGGCGGTTCCATCGTCGGGCTGGACTTCGACGCCTCCGTCGCCTGGCCGGGTTATGACTGGATGGGCGTCGCGAAGGCCGGCCTTGAGTCCGTGACCAGGTACCTCGCCCGCGACCTGGGGCCGAACAAGATCAGGGTCAACCTGGTCGCCGCCGGGCCGCTGCGCACGATGGCGGCCAAATCCATCCCGGGTTTCGAGAAGTTCGAGGCAGTCTGGAACGAGCGGGCTCCGCTCGGCTGGTCCATCACCGACCCCGAGCCGACCGCCCGCGCGGTGGCGGCGCTGCTGTCGGACTGGTTCCCGGCCACGACCGGGGAGATCGTGCATGTCGACGGCGGCGTGCACGCGGTGGGAGTCTGACCTTGGAGTACGTCCTCACGTTGTCCTGCGGCGACCGGGCGGGCATCGTGCACGCGGTCTCCGCGTACCTGCACGAGTCCGGATGCAACGTGCTGGACAGCCAGCAGTTCGCCGACCGGGTCGCCGGGCGGTTCTTCATGCGGGTGCACACGGAGACACTGCCCGGCGCCCGCGAGGACCTGGCCACCGGGTTCGCGCCGATCGCCGCCGAGTTCGGCATGGAGTGGGGACTGCACGACACCTCGGTACGGCCGCGCGCGCTGATCCTGGTGTCCAAGGCCGGGCACTGCCTCAATGACCTGCTCTACCGGCGCAGCGCCGAGTCGCTGAACATCGACGTGCCGCTGGTCGCGGGGAACCACCCGGACCTCGCCGGGCTCGCGGAGGCGCATGGCGTCCCGTTCGAGCACATTCCCGCGGATCCCGGATCCGAGCCTCGCATCCTGGAACTGATCAGCGATCTGCGCATCGACTTCGTCATCCTGGCGCGCTACATGCGCATCCTGTCGCCCGAGCTATGCGGCAAGCTGCCAGGACGCATCATCAACATCCACCACTCGTTCCTGCCCTCATTCAAGGGGGCACGCCCGTACCACCAGGCGCACGCCCGTGGCGTGAAGCTGATCGGGGCCACCGCGCACTACGTGACCCCGGACCTCGACGAGGGCCCGATTGTCGAGCAGGAGGTCGTCCGGGTCGACCACACCCACTCTCCGGAGGACCTGGTGGCGGTCGGCCGCGACGCCGAGCGCATCGCGCTCGCCCGCGCGGTCCGCTGGCACGCGGAGCACCGCGTACTGCTGCACGGCCACCGCACCGTGGTCTTCCGCTAGCCCTCGCCGTCGCCAGTTACCAGCATTTACCCCATAACGGCGCTTGGCCGGTCTTCTCGCGCTCCCCACCCGCCCCTTGAGTGGCAGCCGGAAACGTCACGCCCATCCGTGGCCGCGCCCGTGTCCACGGGGCATCCTCACATGCCGTTGACTGACTACCGAGGGTTATGTCATTCTTTCGTGTAACTCGCCCGAAACACGGATGATCTGCGGTGATGCGAAGGACAGTCGGAAGATCGACGGATCTTGGTGATGTGATCGATGACAAATTGTGACACAACACCGGCATAATCGGTCGTGAAAGCCCATACTCTGCCTATAACCCGGACACAACGTCCCCGGCCCCATGAGCTGCACCGTAACCCCAGTGCCTCAGGCTCGGCCGTAACTGCATGGAGGACAACCACCTATGACCCAAGTAACAACGGGCGGGTTCACGCGCAAGAAGGGAGGCCGGAGGCTCGGGCTGAAGGCGGCGACTGCCATCGCGGCCGTTGCCGGGCTAGCCGTGCTGACCGCTTGCGGCAGCGGCTCATCGAGCACCGGCAGCTCCGTCACCAGCGTCGATGGCGCCTACGGCAGCCTGCCCGCCGAGTCCGGGACCGCGCACGCCGGCACGATCAAGATCGCCCAGCCCTCCGGCATCACGCCCTGGGTCCTGCCGATCATCACCGCCGCGTACAACAGCATCTACACCGTCTACAACTTCGACTACCTGATGTACCGGCCGCTCTACTGGTACGCGAACGGCACGAAGATCGAGGAGAACAAGGCCGAGTCGCTCGCCAACGACCCGGTGTACTCCAACAACGACCAGACGGTGTCGGTCACGCTGAAGTCGAACTACAAGTGGTCCGACGGCCAGCCGGTGACCTCACAGGACATCCTGTTCTGGTTCGACGAGATGAAGGCCGGCGTGAAGGAGTCCGCGTCGAACTGGGCGACCTACGTGCCCGGCCTTGGCCTGCCGGACGAGGTGTCCAGCGTCTCCACGCCGAGCTCTTCCACGATCGTCTTCAACCTGAAGAAGACCGTCAACCCGACCTGGTTCACCGAAAACGAGCTGGGCACGGTTCAGCCCATGCCGTCGCACGCCTGGGCGATCGACTCGACCGGCGGGAAGACCCTCGACTTCACCAACCCCGCTAACGCGACGCTGATCTACAACTACCTGTCGAAGGCGTCCACCTCGCTGAGCACTTACGCGTCCAACCCGCTCTGGCAGGTGGTTGACGGCCCGTACAAGCTCTCCTCGCTGAACACCACGAGCGATGACTACACGTTCGCGCCGAACACGACCTACGGCGGCCCGCACGCGAAGGTCATGTCCAACCTGTCAATCGAGTCGTTCGCCTCGGACGCTTCGGAGTACAACGCCGTCAAGGCCGGCGCGGTTGACTTTGGTTACGTCCCGATCGACGACGTGACCGAGGCCAAGACGCTGACCAGCAACTACAGCATCTTCGGCTACCCCGGTTACGGCTGGCAGGGCGCGTTCTACAACTTCCAGGACACGACCGGCGACTTCAACAACATCATCAAGCAGCTCTACGTGCGGCAGGCGCTGCAGCACCTAGTGGACCAGCAGGGCATCATCAAGGCCTACCTGCACAACGCCGGCGGCGTCGGTTACGGCACGGTCGGCCAGTTCCCGCCCACCCTGTACACGCCGTCCGACGACACGTCGAACCTGTACCCGTACAGCACGGCGACCGCCGCGAGCATCCTCAAGGCGCATGGCTGGTCGGTCGTGCCGGGTGGCACCGACGCCTGCCAGAAGCCAGGCACCGCGTCCGACGAGTGCGGCGCCGGCATCCCGGCGGGCACCAAGCTGGCGTGGAACCTGCTGTACGCGTCGGGCATCCAGCTCGGTCAGGAAGAGGTCACCGACCTGGCGTCCAACGCCAAGGCCGTCGGCATCGAGCTCACGCCTCGGTGCAGAGCTTCGCCAGCCTTCACGCCAACTACAACGACCCCGCCAGCCCCAAGTACGTCAACAAGTGGGCGATGAACGACTTCGGCGGCGAGACCGACTCGACCTACCCGACGACGTTCGGCCTGTTCAACAGCACCGGCTCCGGCAACATTGGCGGTTACTCCGACCCCACGACGGACTCGCTGATCAACGCCTCGATCAGCAGCACCAACGCGTCCGCGGTGTCCAACGAGCTGTCCTACCTCGCCAAGGACCTGCCGGTCATGTTCCAGCCGAACCCCGACTGGGGCGGTGAGGGTGGCGTCCTCGCCGTGAACAAGGCGATCTCCGGTCCTCCGGCTAGCTTCGAGGAGTACTCGGAGTACTGGCTGGCTCCCGAGCTCTGGTACTTCAAGAGCTAACTAGTACCAGCGAGCCCAAGCGCCCCCGGCCATCCCGGCCGGGGGCGCTTTCGCCATCCGCGGTCGATCCCAGTGATCCCATCCCCGCCCCGCTCGCCGCCCCTCCGGGGGTCCCCGCCCCGCTCGCCGCCCCTCCGGAGGTTCCACAACCGAACATAAGTGCCATTTCTCCCAGCTGCCAGGCTCGGTGATCATGGTGAGTGCGGCCTTACCCAGGCTCTTTGCTGGGTAGTGCAGCACCGACCACAATCCCGCGGACCTAGGGACGGCCGCAACGGGCGGCACAACCGGGTGATATCCCGCCAAACCGGTCGACTGCAGCGGCGCTTGCCTGTAGCGGGAGCCGACGACATCGATGTGGCGGCAATGCCGCCGGGACGGCAGCGACGTCACATCGATGCTGTTGATGTCAGGCCCCAGAAGCCGCCTTTCGGGCAGAGCGTGCCATGGGCTGAGGCAGGCGCTTGTGCGCCGGGAGGGCATCTTCGGGGCGATCTAGGGCGGCGCCGGGGGTCCTGTGGGCACCAAGCGGTCGTGGAACCTGAGCGGGAACGACACCGCCGATGAGCGTGCCGTCGGCATTGAGGTATCGTTCTCGGCCGCGATATCGAGGCCAATGACAATGACGTGGCCTCGCCTAAAAACGCGAACAAATGGGCGATGGAATTCTTCGGCGGCCCACCTATTCCACTGGGCCGAGTAACACGGGCCGCTATTGCGACCCGGCCGCGGACAAACCGATCACGGCGTCGGCCGGCGGCTCCGATCCGGACGTGGTGACCAACGGGCTTTCCTGCCTCAGGCAGCGGCAGCGGCAGGGTTCGTGCCGTCCGAGGACTGCGCCAGCGGCATCAGCAGGCTCGCCGACCTCGGTCGCTTCCTATGCCCAGTGCGTGAGTTCTGGTCCTTCACCAAGTGAAGCATCGCGACAAATGTTGCCTGTGTGTTTCCTGGTACTTAGGATTTACTCAGTATTCGGAAACGCTCAGGTTACATAGTCGCCATGATCAAGATTGATGTCGAATAGTTATTGCTGCTCTTCTCTGCTGGCATATCGTCGTCATACGATTCCCCTCAAAATTGGACAAAGCTCCAGTATGTATGGTCCCGTCGAGAACCGGCGTGACCGCGACCGCGACCACGGAGGAGACCGTCGATGTTCCTGGAACGAATCAGCGCGATCAGCCAGCGGAAGGGAGGGGGTGGCCGGAAGCGCCTGCGGGCCGTGGGCATACTCGCGGTCGTGGCCGGGCTGACGGCGCTCACCGCCTGCGGCAGTTCCAGCGGCTCTAGCGGCGGTCAGCTGTCGGGCCTCAGCGGAGGCGGTATCTACGGCACGGTTCCCGCCCAGACGGGCACGGCGCACGCGGGAACGCTCAAGGTCGGGATCGAGGGCGGCAGTTCGCCCACCTGGATGCTCCCGATCGTGACCGGTGCGGCCGACAGCATCTACGAGGTCTACTGGTTCAGCTACGAGATGGACCGGCCGTTGTACTGGTTCCCCACCGGCTTCTCCCAGACCGAGGACAAGGCGATGTCGCTGGCCGACGACCCGGTGTGGTCCGACGGCGACACGACGGCATCGGTCACCCTCAAGTCGGGCTGGAAGTGGTCCGACGGCCAGCCGGTAACCTCCCAGGACGTGCTGTTCTGGTACGACGAGGTGAAGGCCGCGGTGAAGGTGAGCCCGGCGAACTGGGCGGCATACACCCCCGGAGTCGGCATCCCGGACCAGGTGGCCAGCGTGGACACGCCGAATTCGTCCACGATCGTCTTCCACCTGAAGTCGGCGGTGAACCCGACCTGGTTCTGGCAGGACGAGCTCTCCACGATCCAGCCGATGCCCGAGCATGCCTGGGCGATCGACGCGGCCGGGGGGAAGACCCTCGACTTCACCAACCCGGCGAACGCCACGAAGATCTACAACTACCTGACGACACAGGCCAAGGCGGTGTCGACGTTCGCGTCCAACCCGCTGTGGCAGGTGGTGGACGGGCCGTACAAGCTGACCTCGTTCAACGCCACGAACGGCAACTACTCGATGGCGCCGAACACCACCTACTACGGGCCGCATGCGTCGGTCGAGTCCCCGTTCGACGTGCTCACCTACGCCTCGGACGCCGCCGAGTACAACGCGCTGAAGTCGGGGGCCCTGGACGTCGGTTACGTCCCCACCGACGACGTAACGCAGTCCAAGTCGCTGACCGCTACCTACGGCGTGTTCGGCTACCCGTCGTACGGCTTCCGGTTCGCGAACTACAACTTCCTGGACAAGACCGGAGACTTCGACAACATCATCGGTCAGCTCTACGTCCGGCAGGCGCTGGCGCACCTGTACGACCAGCAGGGCATCATCACGGCCTATCTGCACGGTGCCGGGGCGACGGATTACGGCGTCGTCGGGAAGTACCCGTCCTCGCCGTACACGCCGGCCGACGCGCTGACCGACCCGTATCCATTCGATGCCACCACCGCGGCGAACCTGCTCAAAGCGCACGGCTGGTCGGTGGTACCGAACGGTACCGACACCTGCCAGAAGCCTGGCACCGCGTCCGGCGAGTGCGGCGCGGGCATCCCGGCGGGTACCAAGCTGGCGTGGAACCTCTTCTACACCTCCGAGGTCTCGCTCACCGAGCAGGTGGTCACCGACCTGGCGTCGCAGGCGCGCAGCGTCGGCATCGACATCACCCTGGTGCCGGAGCAGTTCGACACCATCTTGTCGGACTACAACGACTCGGCCAACCCGGCCTACGACAACAAGTGGGCGATGACCGACCTCGGCGGCTTCTCCAACTCCACTTACCCGACGACGTTCGAGATCTTCAACACGGGCGGGTCGGAGAACGCGGGCGGATACAGCGACGCGGAGGCTAACAAGCTGATCACCGCGTCGGTGACCAGCAGCGACCCGATGGCGGTCAAGAACGAACTGTCCTATCTGACCGAGCAGCAGCCGGTCCTGTTCCAGCAGCAGGTCGACTACGCGGGCACTCCGGGCCTGGTGGCGGTCAACAAGGCGATCTCCGGTCCTCCGGCATCGTTCGAGTCGGTCACGCAGGACATGCTTAACCCCGAGTTCTGGTACTTCAAGAAGTAAGTAACTCTCGTATAACGGCGGGGGTTCCCCGTTTATAACGGTGAGCCCCCGCCTACGGTACGCAAACCCCATCAATTCCAGGAAACCTGACGGTTGAGTCGGTGCTTGATTACGCTCCGCAGTGATAAGAGCGTCGATCTCGTGCCCCCGTGCTGCTGGTACTACGCCAAGTAATCGGACATAATGGTTCAAAGATGCTGGGGTCGCATGTACTATTCCCGGAGACCGGGAGTAGTAGACCCGGCCACCGGCGTCCATTCGGGTGCCGCGACGTGGACACCGAATCCTGGGATCCAGGATGGTTGCCCTCGCGCCCGTAGCATTCGGAACCAAACGCCGGCTCCCGACGTTAACCGCGCCGGGTGCCTGCCTATAACGGACGCCAGCACGCCCAACCAGGCACGTGGGCGCCGCCTTACCGGGCGGACGCGAAGGAGGAAACGTTGGTCGGCTATATAGCGCGGCGGATCGGCACAGCTGTCATTGTGGTGGTCGGCATCTCGATCGGCACGTTCGCACTGTTGCACGTGATCTATCCCTCGCCCGCCATCGACGTGCTCGGGGCCAAGGCCAACGTGGCGGCGATCGCCGCCTGGAACAAGGCCAACGGTTTCGATAACCCGTGGTTCGTCCAGTACCTGCACTACATGAACAACCTGCTGCACGGTAACTTCGGGTACTCCTACAAGGTCAACCAATCGGTGTCCGCCCTGTTCCAGGAGCGGTGGGCGCGCAGCGCGTACCTGTCCGGCATCTCCCTGATCCTCGCGGTGGTCATCGCCATCCCGCTGGGCATCTTCCAGGCGGTCCGGCGGAACACGGCCGGCGACTACGTTGCCACCAGCGCCGCGTTCGTGCTTTACGCGATGCCGGTGTTCCTGCTCGGCCTGATCCTCATCCAGTTCTTCGCGCTGGACCTGCACTGGTTCGGCTACGAGGGCAGCCAGTCCAACTCGGTGTGGGTGGTGATGGGCGACTTCAGGGACATGACGCTGCCCATCCTGACGCTGACGCTGATCTCCGTCGCGCAGTTCTCCAGGTACATGCGGTCCCAGTCCATGGACGTGCTAGCGCAGGACTACATCAAGGTGGCCAAGGCCAAGGGCCTGCCCCAGCGGCTGGTGCTACTGCGTCACCTGGTCCGCAACGCGAGCCTGCCGATGGTCACCCTGGTCGGGCTGTCCATCCCGAGCCTGCTCGCCGGGAACCTGATCACCGAGACCCTGTTCAATTACCAGGGACTCGGGTTGCTTTTCTACAGCAGCTTGAACAACGTGGACTATGACGTGCTGCTCGCCTACACCCTCCTGGGCGCGCTGCTCACGGTGATCGGCAACCTCCTCGCCGACGTGGCGCTCACCGTCGCCGATCCCCGTATCCGGCTGGCCTGACCGGCCCGGCCCGACAACTGGAGTCCGATATGGCACAGAATATCTCCCCGCTCCCGCAGGTAGATCTCAAGAACGCCGCGGCCCGCGTGCCCGACGGCGGCGAGATCGGCCCGGTCCAGAGTGGCTGGCGGCTGGCGGTGCGCGAGTTCGCGCAGAACAAGCTGGCCGTGACCGGCATCGCGGTTCTGGTGTTCTTCTTCCTGTTCAGCTTCCTGGGACCGGTGTTTTACCACGGGAACATCCTGACCTCCAATCTGCTGGAGACGAACGTCGGTCCGGGAGCCGGTCACCCGCTCGGCACGAACGACCAGGGCTTCGATAACCTCGCGCTGATTATGAAGGGTGGCCAGGCGTCGCTGGAGATCGGCTTCTTCGCCGCTTTCGTCGGCATCGTGATCGGGGCGCTGTGGGGTGCCATCTCCGGGCTGGCCGGCGGGTTCCTCGATGCCGCGATGATGCGCGTGGTGGACATCTTCCTGTCGGTGCCCTACCTGTTCATCGTGCTGATCGTCGCGGTGCGGTACGGCGCCTCGGTGCTGTCGCTCTCGCTGATCATCGGCTTCTTCACCTGGCAGATCCCGGCGCGGCTGGTCCGCGGTGAGGTACTGACTCTCCGGGTCCGCGATTTCGTCTCCGCCGCCCGGGTGGCCGGTTCCGGCCGCTGGCGGCTGATCAACAAGCACCTGCTGCCGAACGCGCTCGGCGTGGTGATCGTGAACGTCACCTTCCAGGTGGCGGACGCGATCCTGGCGGTCGCCGCGCTCGGCTTCCTCGGCTTCGGCCTGCACTACCCCAACCAGGACTGGGGCGACCTGCTCTCCAACGGCGTCGCGTACATGCAAGACGGTTACTGGTGGCAGATCTACCCTGTCGGCGTCTGCATCGTCCTAGTGGTCATGGCCTGCAACCTCGTCGGCGACGCGCTGCGCGACTCGCTCGACGTCCGTCTGCGCCGCCGTTAGCCCGAGTCTGGAAGAGGAACTGTAGAAACATGGCCCCCGTTCTTGAGATCACCGATCTTTCCACCCACATCAAGCTGACCAGCTCCGTCGTCCAGGCCGTCGGCAACATCGACATGTACGTCGAGGCGGGCGAGACGCTCGGCATCGTCGGCGAGTCCGGTTGCGGCAAGTCGATGACCGGCCTGTCCATCATGAGCCTGCTGCCGCCCGGCGGCGCCATCGTCGGCGGCTCGATCAAGCTGAACGGCCGCGAGCTTGTCGGGACGAGCGACGATGAGATGCGCAAGATCCGCGGCAACGAGGTGGCGATGGTCTTCCAGGACCCGCTGACCTCGCTGGACCCGACCAAGACGATCGGCTACCAGGTGGCCGAGCCGGTCCGGCTGCACCGCGGCGCTTCCAAGGCCGAGGCCCAGCAGCGCGCGATCGAGGTGCTCGGCCTGGTCGGGCTGCCCCGGCCCAAGGAGCGGCTCGACGACTACCCGCACCAGCTCTCAGGTGGTCTGCGCCAGCGCGTGATGATCGCGATGGCACTGGCCTGCGAGCCCAAGCTGCTCATCGCCGACGAGCCCACCACCGCCCTTGACGTGACGATCCAGGCGCAGATCCTCGAGCTGCTACAGGAGCTCAAGGAGCGCCTCGGGATGGCCATGGTGCTCATCACCCACGACATGGGCGTGATCGCCGGGCACGCGGACCGGGTGAACGTGATGTACGCGGGTCGCGTCGTGGAGACCGCTGAGGTAGGCGAGCTGTTCGCCACCATGCACCACCCGTACACCCAGGCGCTGCTCGCCTCCATTCCGCGGCTGGCCGCGGACCGGAACGAGGCGCTGCACGCGATCGGCGGCCTGCCACCGGACCTGTCCAACCCACCGTCCGGCTGCCGGTTCGCGGCGCGCTGTGACTACGCCACCGACAAGTGCCGGGAGAACGAGCCGCCGCTGAGCGGCAAGGTCCCGGATCACAAGTTCTCCTGCTGGCACCCGGTGGACGGCCCCTTGGAGCTGGCCCTGGTCGGCGCCGGGGGCCCGTCAGCGGCCGACACCGGCCTTGGCTCCGCCGTCACCGAGGAGACCGAGAGCGTGGAGGACGTCGTCGACGTCCCGGTCGCCGATGTCCCTGTCGTCCAGGTCACCGAGCCGGCCGCGGCGACCGTTTCCGCGAACGGCTCCAGCACCAAGCCGCTGCTGGAGCTGCATGACCTGGTGAAGGAGTACCCGATTACCGCCGGTGCCGTCCTGCAGCGCAAGGTCGGTTCGGTCAAGGCGGTTTCCGGCGTCTCCTTCGACTTGCCTACGGGGCAGACCCTCGGCCTGGTCGGCGAGTCCGGCTGCGGCAAGACCACGATCGGCAAGATGATCGTCGCGCTGGAAAAGCCCAATTCCGGCCAGGTCCTGCTCAATGGCGCCAACGTGTCGCGCATGAGGGGCGGCGACCTGCGCAAGGTCCGGCGCGACCTGCAGCTGATGTTCCAGGACCCGTATTCCTCGCTGGACCCGCGGATGCGCGTCGGATCGATCATCCGCGAGCCGCTGCAGATCCAGGGCATCGGCTCGGGCAAGAATCAGCGGGACCGGGTGTATGAGCTGCTGGCCGAGGTCGGCCTGCCGAAGAACTCGGTGGAGCGGTATCCGCACGAGTTCTCCGGTGGCCAGCGCCAGCGCATCGGCCTGGCTCGCGCGCTGACGCTGAACCCGAAGGTGATCGTCGCCGACGAGCCGGTGTCCGCGCTTGACGTGTCCATCCGCGCCCAGGTGCTCAACCTGATGCGGCGGCTGCAGGCCGCGCACGGGCTGAGCTACGTGGTCATCTCGCACGACATGGCGGTGGTGAAGTACCTCGCGGAACGGATCGGCGTGATGTACCTGGGCAAGCTGGTCGAGCTCGGTTCCAGCCAGGACATCTACGAGCGCGCCGCGCACCCGTACACCGCTGGTCTGATCGACACCATCCCGGTGCCCGAGCCGTCGATAGAGAAGGCCAAGCAAGGCGCGGCGATCAAGGGCGAGCTGCCGTCCCCGGTGAACCCGCCGTCCGGCTGCCGGTTCCGTACCCGGTGCCCGTTCGCGCAGGAGATCTGCGCCGCCGAGGAGCCCCAGCTCCGCTCGTTCGGCCCGGGCCACGTGGCCGCCTGCCACTTCCCGCTGCAGACCCCGGCCCCCGAGTCGACCCCGGCGGAATCCGCCAGCGTCTAAGAGCCGCCCCGCTACAGCCCCAGCGCGTGCCGCCGGTCCTGGCCGTGGTTCAATTCGCGGCGGCGGGCTCACGGAGGCTCGCGGACCGCGGCATTCGTTTGGAGGGTTCACGGAGCGGGGTATTCGTGGCATTTCGCCCGGCTGTGGCTCCTGGCGATTGTGGCTGGTGCGGCGTTGCCCGCATAAGAGTGTGGGTAACGCCGCACTGCCCAGAATTACTCGAGCTCGGAGTGGCCGTAAATGCCGCCACAATCACCCCGATAGCCTACGAAATCGGTCAGCTGCGGCGACGCGCCGAAGGCTAACGTTGTTCTGAAACGCTGCCGTAGTGCCGTGTAGGGGCAGCGGTGACGGGCGGGGGCCCATCGCCGGGGCTATCGACAGGGGCCGGTGCCGTGGATGGGGGTTCGGGCACCGCGCCGGATTACCCGGGCTTGTTGCGCAATGGTGGAGGTATCGCCCATACTCGCGGGTATGGCTGGAACTACGGCTGAAAACCCCACATTGCCTGACCCCATGCGGGCCTCAGATGCCGAGCGCGACGAGGCCGTGATCCAGCTCAAGGACGAATTCGTCGCCGGGCGGCTATCCCAGGAAACCTTTCTGCACCGGGTGAACAGCGCGCTATCCGCGCGCCGTCGCCACGAGCTTGAGCCGCTGCTGGCCGATCTCCCCGAGCCCGCGTACCGGCCGGCTCTGGCGGACCGGGTGCGAGCGCTGGCCGCCCCGGTGACGGGAGCGATCGGTGAGGCGGTGCGCGGTGTGGTGCGGGCGGCCAATACCGGGCGCTCCCGGGCGGCTGGCGGCCCGGCGGCATTGGTCTTCCCTCCGGCCGGTGAGCAGACCGTGTTCACCATCGGCCGGGAAGACGGCTGCGATCTGTTCCTCAACGACATGACGGTGTCCAGGATCCATGCCCGGCTTACCCTGGCCGCCGACGGCTGGATGCTCGCCGACCTGGGCTCCACCAACGGGACCCGGGTGAACGGGTGGCGGGTCAGGGAACCGGTAACAATCAGGCCAGGTGACCGGGTACGGTTCGGCGGCGCGGCTTTCGTGATGCGGGACGTGCTTTAGGCTCGAAAACGTGACCACCGTGCTTCTTGTCCGGCACGGGCTGACCGCTTCCACCGGGCACCTGCTGACCGGCTGGACGCCGGGCGTGGGGCTGGATGACCGGGGCCGGGCTCAGGCCTCGGCTCTGGCCGCCCGGCTAGCGGAGCTCTCGCTGGACGCCATCGTGACTAGCCCGCTGCAGCGCTGCGCCGAGACCGTGGCGGCAATAGCCGACCGCCGTTCTGCAGAAATAAAGATTGACGAACGGGTGGGGGAGTGTAAGTACGGCGAGTGGACGGGCAAAGCGCTCAAGGAACTGGCCGAGGACCCGCTGTGGCGGGTCGTCCAGGCTCACCCGAGCGCGGTGACCTTCCCGGGTGGCGAATCGATGCTGGACATGCAGCACCGAGCGGTCACGGCGGTCCGGGACTGGAACAGCAGGCTCGGGCCGGACGCCACGTACCTGATCTGCTCGCATGGAGACGTCATCAAGGCCATAGTGGCCGATAGCCTAGGATTGCACCTCGACCAGAGCCAGCGTATCCAGGCGGACCCGTGTTCGCTTACGGTGATCCGCTACACGCCGTTGCGGCCGTTTCTGATCCGGATGAACGACACGGGGGGCCGTGTGGATGACATATTGCCGCCGCCCTCCGGGGAGAACACGGGACAGGCGGCCAGCAGCGACGCCATGGTGGGCGGGGGCGCCGGGGGCGCGAGAGGATAAGAAGATGCCGGTCTACTACTACGACCCGCCGGACAGGTTCGTTGCCGGAGTCATCGGACAACCGGGGGAACGGACGTTTTACCTGCAAGCCACTTCGAGCGGCCGCGTGACTAGCGTGGCACTTGAGAAGTTTCAGGTGAGCTTGCTGGCGGAGCGGCTCGATGAGCTGCTTGACGAGATCTTGCGGCAGGCCGGCGGGGACGCCGGGGTGCCGGCGGCCACTCCCGCCGGGCTGCGCGACGACGACCCGCTTGACTTGCCGCTGACCGAGGACTTCCGGGTCGGCGCGATCGCGCTGGCCTATGACCTCGACGGCGACCGGGTGGTTATCGAGGCGCAGGAGGAGAGCGAGGAACAGATCACCCCGCTGGCCGAGGAACTGCCGCCGGACGGTCCCGCGGTGCTGCGGGTGCGGATCACCCCGGCGGCCGCGCGGGCCTTCGCCGAGCGCGCTCTGCAGCTTGTCGCGGCGGGACGTCCGCCGTGCCCGCTGTGCGGGCTCCCATTGGACGCTTCCGGGCACATTTGCCCCCGGCAGAACGGGTACCGGGCAGCTGCCAATGCCTGACGACGGGGCGGTCCTCGAGCTGCTTGAGAACGGGCGGCTCGACGTGGAGGGTCGGCTCGTGGAGGCATCCAACGCCACTCTGTACTGCACGGTGCGGTCCGGCGGCGAGCCGGTCGCCTGCGTGTACAAACCGGTGGCGGGGGAGCGGCCGCTGTGGGATTTCCCTACCGGGACGCTCGCGGGCCGAGAGGTCGCCGCCTACGCGGTCTCCCGGGCGGCGGGCTGGGACATCGTCCCGCCGACGGTGATGCGCGACGGGCCGTACGGACCGGGGATGTGCCAGCTGTGGATCGAGCCCGATCAATCGGTTGACACGATCGCGCTGGCCCGCCGCACCGATCACGCGGGGCTGCGGGAGATGGCCGTCTTCGACGCGGTGATCAACAACGCCGACCGCAAGATCGGGCATCTGCTGCCGGTGCCTGGCGGTCACCTGTACGGCTGCGACCACGGGGTGTGCTTCGCCGAGGATTACAAGCTGCGTACGGTGCTCTGGCAGTGGCGGGGACGGACGCTGCCCCGCCGGTCGGTCGAGGTGCTGCGGGGACTGCAGACCGACCTGGCCGAGGGCGCCCCGCTGGCGTCCGAGCTAGGCCGCTGGCTAACCGATGGCGAAGTGTCGGCCACCCGCATCCGCGTCCAGAAGCTGCTTAAGCACCGCGTCCACCCCTACCCCCCCGAAGACTGGCCCGCCATCCCCTGGCCGCCGGTCTGACGCAGAGAGCCGGGGTTATGGCCCCAGGGAGTCAAAACTTACCGCGCGAGCGTGGCGTGTTCCGCGGCCTGCTGCCAGTAGCCGTCCAGGTAGTTGAGCGAGTCGGTGAAGGCGCGAAGGGCGTACGCCCAGGAGTGGCTGCCGGGGAGGATGCGTACCGTGGCGGGAACCCCGGCCTTGGCCAGCAGCCCGCCCATCCACACCGCCTGACCGCGCACCAGGTAGAGCGGGTCGTCGGCGTCCTCTTCCAGGATCACGTTCATGCCGCGCGCCCATTGCGGGTGGGCGGACGGGTCGTTCTGCTGCTGGATGGCCGGGTTGTTGCCGTACATATCGGACAGGTCGTTGATCACGAAATATCCGTCGATACTGACGACCGATCCGAATGTGCCGCGGTTCTGCATCCCGATGTTCATCGCGCCGTAGCCGCCCATCGAGAATCCGGCGATGACCCGCAGCGCCCGCGGGCGCCGGTGCGAACCCTCGACGGCCGGTATTACCGCGTCAACCACCCGGTTCATCACCTGGTCATTGCCATTGGCGGAATTCGCCCATTCGGTATCGGAGTGGTGCTCGCCATTGCCGTCTGGACTGGCGACGATGAAAGGCTCGTAGCCCAGCCGCAGTCGCGCGTCCAGAATGGCGGCCAGCCCGCTATTGAACGGGTCCGCGGCGGTGCCGGGGTACCCGTGCAGCAGGTACACGACGGGGATCGACGCCGAATCAGGCCCCGGTGGCCGCCATACCCAGACCTGATGCCACTGGGCGTCGGACGGGCCGCGGACCCGCAGCACGGACACCGTCCCGGTCAGTGTGGAGAAGTCTCGCGCATCGGCCGAGTCGAGCCTGGTCACCCCGGCCGGGACGATCATCAGCACGCAGAAGACGATGACGACGGCGATAAAGTCCAGCCTCCGGGAGGGCCGGCGCCGAGCACTTGGTGACATCAGCTGAGACCTGGGTCCCCCGGGTTCCCATGGCGGCGGAGGTACCTCTCGAAGTCACGCGCGATCGCGTCGCCGCTGGCCTCTGGCAGGTCGGCGGCGTCCTTGGCTTCCTCGAGCGTGCGCACGTAGTCGGCCACGTCCGAGTCCTGCTCCGCGAGTTCGTCAACGCCGTGCTCCCACGCGCGGGCCTCGTCTGGCAGGTCAGCCATCGGCAGCGGCGCGTCCAGGATGTCCTCCACGCCGCGCAGCAGCGCGAGCGTCGCCTTGGGGCTCGGCGGATGAGCGACGTAGTGCGGGACCGAGGCCCACAGCGAGACCGCCTGGATCCCGGCGCCCGCGCAGGCGTGCTGAAGCACTCCGGTGATGCCTGATGGGCCCTTGTAGTCGACCCGCTCCGCCGGGAGGCCGCGGATCAGCTTGGGGCTTGTCGAGCTGGCCGCGATCGGCACCGGACGGGTGTGCGGAGAGTCCGCCAGCAGCGCCCCGAGCAGGATCACCATCTCGATCCCGGACTCGGTGAACCCCTCGATGAGCTCGTCGACGAAGCCGCGCCAGCGCATGTTCGGCTCCACGCCGTGGACCAGCATGACGTCCCTGGTCAACCGGGTCGCGTCGGTGCGGGCCAGGGAGATTCTCGTCGTCGGCCATACCAGCCGCTCGGTCTGCCCCTCGGTGATCTCGACGACCGGCCGGTTCACCTGGAAGTCGTAGTAGTCGTCCGGATCGATGGCGGCGACCGGAAGCGACTGCCAGGCGATCCCGAGGTGGTTAACCACCCCGCTCGCCGCCTCGGCCGCGTCATTCCAGCCTTCGAAGGCAGCGATGGCCACCGGACTGGCCAGCGCCTCTATGTCGCTGAACTTGATGGCTCTCCACCTCCCTTGTAGTACAGCCTACGTCGCCCGGGACGCTGTGTGCGTGACCGGCACCCTGCGCGGCGTGCCGGTGCCCTCGTAAACTAGGACGTAGATACCGCATCAGCACTCGATCAACACCAGATCAACGTCGACTAAAACCCCGACTGACACCCAACCAATACAGGGGGAACCATTTCCGGGCTGGCCGCTGTCTTCTTCGATATGGACGGGCTGCTAGTGGACACCGAACCACTGTGGCTGGAGACCGAGATCGGCGTTATGAAGCGGCTGGGCGGGACTCCGTGGACCAAGCAGGACCAGCTCCAGCTGCTCGGCGGGAGCCTGAGCAAGACGGTGCGTTACCTGCTGGACCGGGCCACCGTGCCCGCGGCGCCCAAGACGGTCGGGGAGTGGATGATGGACGGGGTGGAGTCCCTGGTCCATTCCAAGGGCGTCCCGCTCCAGCCAGGCGCCCGGGAGCTGCACCAGGCCCTGCGCGCCGCTGAGGTTCCCGTCGGGCTGGTCACCTCATCCCAGCGCTCGTTCATGCGGGCCGTGCTCGACACCATCGGGCTTGAATTCGACATCACGGTCTGTGCGCAGGACGTCACGGCGACCAAGCCGGACCCGGAGCCATACCAGCTCGCCGCCAAGCTGCTCAGCGTCCAGCCCGCGGACTGCGTGGTGCTCGAGGACTCGCCGAACGGCGTCGCCGCCGGTGAGGCCGCCGGCTGCCCCGTGGTCGCGGTCCCGTCGTTCGTCGCCATGGAGCCGGCGCCCGGTCGCCTGGTGCTGTCCTCCCTATCAGAGGTGGGGGTGCCTCTACTGCGTTCACTGGTCTGAGCGCTTAGGCTGGTACCAGACGCGGGGAGGCGCCCTATGTCCACTTATAACTCGATCGCCTGGTTGCCGCTGTGTGCCGGCCTCAGTGGGCTCGGGCTGGTGCTGAGCTACCTGGCGGGCCGCAAGCGCGGGCTGCGCTCGTTCTTGCGCGGCGCGGCTTGGTCGCTGCTGCCGATCGCGGCTTATCTGACCGGCTCGATCGAGATGTTCTGGAAGATCGGCTCGGCCATCGGGGCCTTCGCGACGGCGTTCGTGTTCTCACCGCGGGTCTGGTCGGGGATCGCGGTAGCCGGGCTGGCCGCGGTGCTGTTCGTCGCGAGCGGCGGGCGCCGCCGGCGGCGGGCGCGAGTCGGCCGTCAGGGCAAGGACAGCGTGGCCAAGACCGCTGGCGGTCAGCCGTCGCTGGACGCGGGCCGGGGGAGCACTGCCACCACGGTCGCGGTGCCCGCTACCCGGCAGCAGGCGGCCCAGCCGGCCGCTGCTAGCGGTGCCGGTGGCGACGGGAAGGCCAAGAAGACCAAGGGCGCGGCGACCCATGAGGACGATGACATGAAGGAGATCGAGGAGATTCTCCGTAACCGCGGGATCCACTGACCGTTATGGTCTGATTACCCTAAATGGGGCAATTGTCGGTTTATGTCTGATTCCTAAGTTAGTCTCTGGGTCTTGTGGGGCTGGAGTGACGGTAGCTCGTTCACGCCGGACCGTGTTTGTGCCATGTCACATGAGCGTTTCGCTATGTGAAGGATGATCGTTACGGCGGTCACAATCGGACAACGACAAGGCGTTTGGTCTGGATTTCTTTCGTCAAGATCGCACAATCTGTGCTGATAGGCGGCGAACCTGCCCTCATGACCAGAAAGAAGACCTCCATGATCAGAGTGCCCAAACGCGTGCTCGGGCTCGTCGTCGCGGCCGTTGCCGTGGTCGGCGTTGCCGCGTGTGGCGGCGGTGCGAGCAATAGCAGTAACAACAGCAGTGTGGCGAGCAGCCTGCCGACCAACGGGAACGTGGCGGTGTACGCGGAACAGCCCGGGTTCATCCCGAACTACATCTTCCCGTTCACCGACGCGGCCGACTACGGTACGTGGAACCTGGACGATGTTCAGGAACTGATGTACCGGCCGCTGTACTGGTTCGGTGTGGGAACCACGACCGACATCAACTGGTCGATCTCCCTGGGGGAGCAGCCGGTCTGGTCAGCGAACAGCAAGACCGTGACGATCTCCCTCAAGTCGTACAAGTGGTCAAACGGCGAGACGGTCGACGCCACCGACGTGCTGTTCTGGATGAACATGTACAAGGCGGAGAAGGACAACTTCGGCGGGTACGTTCCCGGCTACTTCCCGGACAACGTGGTATCGGTGAAGGCGATCAACTCCACGACCGTGCAGTTCAACCTCACCCAGGCGTACAACCACAACTGGTTCCTGTACAACGAGGGCCCGCAGATCACGCCGATGCCGGCCGCTTGGGACCGCACCGCTTCGGGACCGAGCAACTGCGCCACCGATGAGAGTGACTGTGCGGCGGTTTACAACTACCTGATCGCGCAGAACAAGAACATCGCCGGCTACGCCAGCTCACCGGTCTGGTCGGTCGTCGACGGGCCGTGGAAGCTGAAGTCGTTCGGCACCGACGGCACCGTGGCCATGGTGCGCAACCCGGATTACTCCGGGCCGAACACGCTGCCCAAGGGCGTCACCGGGATCAGCGAGTTCAAAGAGGTTCCGTTCGCCTCGCAGGAGGCGGAGTACAACGTGCTGAAGACGGGCACCAGCACGGTTCAGGTCGGTTATACGCCGTTCGACGACATCACCTCGCCGACGAGCAATCCGACGACCGCGGGCGCGAACCCGGTGTCGGACTACAACCTCTCGCCCTGGTACCTGTACGGGATCGACTACTTCCCGATCAACTTCAACAACCCGACGGTCGGGGCCATCTTCAAGCAGCTGTACTTCCGGCAGGCGCTGGCCTACAGCATCGACACGGCCGCGATCACCAAGAACGTGTTCCACGGCTACGCGCTGAACAGCACCCAGGGCGTTCCGACCTACGGATCGGGCAGCCTGCTGGCCTCCGGGTTGCAAAACGACCAGTTCCCGTTCAGCACCACCAAGGCGAAGGCCCTGCTGACCAGCAATGGCTGGAATACCAGCACCGATCCGGCGACCTGTACCAAGCCGGGAACCGCCGCGGGTGACTGCGGCGCGGGTATCACTCAGGGCGAGAAGCTGTCCTTCGATCTCAAGTACGCCAGCGGGACCAACTACCTGACCACCGAGTTCCAGGCGCTTCAGTCCGACGCCGGACTGTCTGGGATTCAGCTGAACCTGAGCGAGCAGGCCGGGCAGGAGATCACCGCGGTGGACACCATCTGCACGCCGTCCAAGTCGACCCCGTGCACCTGGCAGATGGGCGACTGGGGCACAGGGTGGGTGTACGCACCGGACTTCTACCCGTCCGGCGAGGACCTGTTCCAGACCGGCTCGGTGGCCAACTACGGCAACTACACCAATCCCACCAACGACAGCCTGATCAAGGCTACGCTGGCGCCCACGGCGACCACCCAGACCATGTGGACCTGGGAGAAGTACCTCGCCACGCAGGAGCCGGTGGTGTTCATGCCGCTGTATCCGTTCCAGCTCACCGAGGTGGCGGCGAACCTGCACGGCGTGGCGCCGCAGAACGTGTACAGCTTCATCACGCCGGAAGACTGGTACTACCAGAAGTGATAGCGCGGTCTCACCGCACCGCCGTGCCCTCTCGGCAGCACGCTGAGGGGGCACGGCGGTGACGGGATATCTAGTCCGGCGTATCCTGCAGTCGATCCTGGTCGTCTGGCTGGTCACGGTTATCACGTTCCTGCTGCTCAAGGCGCTGCCCGGTGGCCCGGTGCGCGCGATACTCGGCACCAGGGCCAGCGACCTGGCCCTAGTGAACGCGCTTACCAAGCAACTGGGGTTCGACAAGCCGATCTGGGTCCAGTACTGGACCTGGCTGGACGGTCTGCTGCACGGGAACTTTGGTTTCTCGTACCAGCAGAACGAGCCGGTCTCCACCCTGCTGGGCCAGCGGCTGCCCAAGACCCTGCTGCTGGTGGGCACGTCGACACTGCTCGCGCTGGTGATCGCGGTGCCGTGGGGCATCGTGCAGGCGGTCCGGCGGAACAAGCTCGCCGACTACGTCGGAACCGGGTTCTCGTTCCTGTTTTACGCGACGCCGATCTACCTGATCGGGCTGATCCTGATCAACGCGTTCGCGCTCGGCACGCACTGGTTCCCGACCGAAGGGGCGCAGGGCGGCATCGGAACGTTCTTCACGCAGTTCAACTCGATGGTGCTGCCCATCGTGGCGATCACGCTGATCACGCTCGCCTCATTCAGCAGGTACATGCGCTCGTCCACGCTGGATCAGATCACTCAGGACTACGTGCGCACCGCACGGGCGAAAGGCGTCTCCGAGGGCCGGATCCTGTACCGGCACATCCTGCGGAACGCGCTGATCCCGATCGTGACGCTGGTCGGGCTCAACCTGCCGATCATCATCAGCGGGGCGCTGATCACGGAGTACCTGTTCAACTATCCCGGCATGGGCCTGCTGTTCTACAACGCCGCCCAGACACAGGACTACCCGATCCTGCTGGGGGTCACCGCTATCACCGCGTTCGCGACGGTGGCGGGCTCGCTGCTGGCGGACGTGCTGTACGCGGTACTCGACCCGCGAGTGAGGTACACCAGCTCATGAGCATCAACGTTCCGCAGCCGCTGCCGCAGGATCCTGGCGGGCTCTCGGCCACTGGCACCGACGTGATCGACGATCTCGCTCCGGGTACGGCGCCGACCGAACCTACGCGCGCGCTGTGGCGGCGCGGCCTGGAAGTGTTCGCGGAGAACAAGCTCGCGCTCGCCGGCAGTATCACGCTGCTGGTCGTCATCCTGTTCTGCTTCGTCGGCCCGCTCGTTTATCACACCGACCAGATCCACACCAACCTGGCGAACGCCAACCTGGCCCCGGGCAGCGGTCACCCGCTGGGGACCGATGCCGACGGGTACGACATCCTCGGCCGCCTGATGGCCGGCGGACAGGTGTCACTCGAACTCGGCTTCGCGGCGGCGATCGTCGCGACCGTGATCGGCACGCTATGGGGTGCCGTCGCGGGTTACTTCGGCGGGATCATCGACGCGGCCATGATGCGAGTCGTGGACGCGGCACTGTCGATCCCCATCTTGTTCCTGCTGATCGTGCTGGCCACCATCATCCGGCCCACCAAGATCACCATGATCTTGGTGATTTCGCTGGCGTCCTGGCTAGCGATCTCCCGTTTGGTCCGAGGCGAGGCGCTGTCGCTGCGGGTTCGCGAGTACGTGCAGGCGACCCGGGCGATGGGCGGCGGGTCGTGGCGCATCGTGCTCCGGCACATCGCGCCCAACGCCGTGGGCACGATCGTGGTGAACGCGACGTTCCAGGTCGCCGACGCGATCTTGTTCATCGCCTATATCAGCTTCCTCGGCCTTGGGCTGTCGCCGCCCACCACCGACCTGGGCGGCATGCTGTCCAACGGGATCGGGTACGCGGATGACGGGTACTGGTGGGGGATCTACCCCGCCGGGGCGTTGATCGTGATCATCGTCATCGCCGTCAACTTCATCGGCGACGCATTGCGCGACGCATTCGAGGTAAGGCTGCAACGGCGATGACATCACTGCTCACCATCGACAACCTGCACACCGAGATCCAGCTGCGCCGCAGCGTGGTGCACGCTGTGGACAGCGTAAGCCTGAGCGTTGAGCCAGGCGAGTGCCTCGGCATCGTGGGCGAGTCCGGCAGCGGCAAGACGATGACCGCGCTGTCGGTCATGCGGCTGCTGCCTGGCGGCGGACAGATCGCCGGCGGGACGATCACGCTGGACGGCACGGACATCACCGCGCTGAACGACAACGAGATGCGGGAAATCCGCGGCAATCTCGTCGGGATGGTCTTCCAGGACCCGCTCACGTCGCTGAACCCGACGATGAAGATCGGCGAGCAGATCGCGGAGCCCGTGCTGCTGCATCGCGGCGCCAGCAAGAAGGAGGCGCTTGAGCGGGCGGTGGAAGTGCTGGGGCTGGTCGGGATGCCGCAGCCAGCCGAGCGCATCGATAACTACCCGCACCAGCTCTCCGGCGGCATGCGGCAGCGGGTCATGATCGCCATGGCACTGGCCTGTGAGCCGAAGCTGCTGATCGCCGACGAGCCGACCACCGCGCTCGACGTCACCATCCAGAAGCAGATACTCGAGCTGATCGATGATCTGCGCAGCCGGCTGAGCATGGCGGTCATCCTGGTCACCCACGACCTGGGCGTCATCGCCGGGCGAACCGACCGGGTAGCGGTCATGTACGCGGGCCGGGTGGTGGAGTCCGCTCCCACGCCGGAGCTGTTCGCCCACCCGCGGCATCCGTACACCGAGGCGCTCTTCGAGGCGCTGCCGGATCGGGATCCGGAGATCGATCCGGCCACCCATCGGCTGTACAGCATCCCGGGACAGCCGCCGGATCTGACGGCGCCGCCGCCGGGGTGCAAGTTCGCGCCCCGCTGCCGGTACGTTCAGGACAAGTGCCGAACGACAGAGCCGGCCATAACGACGGATTCCGGGTCGCAGGAGTTCCGGTGCTTCTTTCCCGTTGAAGTCGTTTCCGGGGCGGCGGGCTCGAAGGGGCCTGAGCACCGCGAGTCTGCCGAACGCGGTGCCCAGACCCCTAGCGAGCCCACCGCTGTTCCTGAGCCCACCGCCTCTGCTGAGCCAACCGCATTGGCCGAGACTGCCGCTGTTCGCGAGGCCCTGCTGACGGTTGACCATCTGGTCAAGGATTTCCCCGTGACGTCGGGGGCGGTGCTGCAGCGGCGGGTGGGGAATGTTTCCGCCGTCGCCGATGTCAGCTTCTCGATTCCCAAGGGGTCTACTTTTGGGCTGGTGGGGGAGTCGGGGTGCGGGAAGACCACGATCGGAAGGCTGATCGTGGGGCTGGAGAAGCCTACTCACGGGGCGATCCGGTTCGGTGAGTCCGATGTGGCGAAGCTGCGCGGGCGGGATCGGAAGCGGCAGTTCGGCCGGGTCCAGCTGATGTTCCAGGACTCCTACGCGGCGATGGACCCGAGAATGCGGGTCGGCTCCATCCTGCGGGAACCGCTCGTCATCCAGCGGCAGGGAGACCGGGCCAGTCAGCGGAAACGGATCTCGGCCATCCTCGACGAGGTGGGACTGCCCGCCAGCGCGCTTGAGAGGTATCCGCACGAGTTCTCCGGCGGCCAGCGCCAGCGCCTCGGCTTGGCCAGGGCCCTCATCCTGCAGCCAGACATGATCGTGGCGGACGAGCCGGTTTCCGCGCTCGATGTCTCCATCCAGGCGCAGATACTGAACCTGATGCGGGATCTGCAGGGGGAGCGCGAGCTGACCTACCTGTTCATCTCGCACGACCTGTCGGTCATCAGGTACATGGCGGACACCATCGGCGTCATGTACCTCGGCAAGCTGGTCGAGGTCGGTCCGGCCTCCGAGGTGTACCTCCGGCCGGCGCACCCGTATACCAAGGGGCTGATCGACACGGTGCCGGTCGCCGACCCCGATCTGGAGCGGGCGAAGGAGCACGAGGGTGTCGCCGGTGAACTGCCGTCAGCGATCGCACCACCGTCAGGCTGCCGGTTCCGTACCCGCTGTCCGTACGCGCAGGAGCTCTGCGCGCAGGAAGAGCCGCCGCTCCGGCCGTTTACCGCGGGCGATGGCGGCCTGCTCGCCGCCTGCCATTTCCCGCTCCGTCAACCGGAGGCATCGGTAAGCGAGACGGCGGTGGCTGATTCGCCGCGGCCGTTACAGGTTGTCAGAAGCGGCACCGTACCGGTAAGGTAGTGACATTGCCGAACCGGTACGGATGACGCAACGTTCCCCTTTACACCTGCAACGGGCTGTGTGATCATTAAGTGGGAGTGAGGGTTCCCTGAGTGAGGTGGCTGACTACCGTCGGCCCCGGCACTGGTCATGACAGGAGCGCCCACGATGCGGCTCATGACGAATGATTCAGCGCGGCTTACCGACGAATTCGGAATTAACGTCGGTCGCTGGACGCAGTACGATAGCGCCAGTGAATTGCCATTCGGAGCGATGTGGTGTGTGGTGCCGCCTGGTGGTCGCAGTAACATCGACCAGCACCCAGACCGAGAATTGTTCGTCGTCGTTAGCGGTACCGGCGAGGTAGAGACTCCAGGCGGGGACAAGATGCCGGTCGCACCGGGAAGTGCGGTCCTGATGGAAAGTCAGGAACCGCACATTCTGGTCAACTCATCCAGCGCTGGGCCGCTTATCGCGCTGAGCGTGTACTGGATGCCCGAAGAATTATCTATATGGAGATCTTCGATGTCCTCGGGGTGGGTTTCGGCCCGTCCAATCTAGCGCTGGCCATCGCGCTGGATGAGATGGAGAGGAAGAATCCTTCATGTGCGGTCAGCGCTGCCTTTATTGAACGGCAGGCGGACTTCGGCTGGCACCGGGGAATGCTCATCGAGGGCGCCGACCTTCAAGTGTCCTTCTTGAAGGATCTGGTGACCATGCGTGATCCCACCAGTGACTTCAGCTTCCTGGCGTATATCCATCAAATGGGCCGGTTGCCGATTTTCATCAATCAGAAAAGGTCCTATCCGAGCCGGGTGGAATTCCACGCGTACCTCACTTGGGCAGCAGATCGGTTGCGGCACCTGGTTCGTTACGGCGTAACTATGATCGATGCCAAACCGGTAATCATGGACGGTGAGGTCAGGTACATCGACGTACTGGCCCGGCGGGGCGCCGACGGCCAGGTCCTGACGTTCCGGGCGCGGAACATCGTGATCGCCACCGGACTGGAGCCTCGCTTCCCGTCGGAGATGCTGCGGTCCGCGCGGGTATGGCACAGCTCGCAGCTGCTGAGCCGGCTGGCTCAACTCGATGAGGGCCGGGAGCAGACCTTCGTGGTGGTAGGCGCCGGGCAGAGCGCCGCGGAGGTCGTCGAGTGCGTACACCGCAGGTTCACCAAGGCGCGGGTGTACTCGCTGTTCACCCGCTACGGTTACAGCCCCGCCGACGATAGCCAGTTCGTTAACGGGATATTCGACCCGGACACCGTCGACCTGTTCTTTCACTCACCGGATGAGGTGAAGGAGCAGGTACTCGCGTACCACGCGAACACGAACTATTCGGTGGTGGACTCCGACCTGATCGCGGATCTGCACCAGCGGGTGTACGAAGAACTCGTCGTGGGCCAGCCCCGGCTGATCATCCGCAACCTGTCCCGGGTGGTGTCGGCGACCGAGGCCGACGACGGGCTGGATATTCAGGTCAAGTACCTGCCGGACGGCAGCCTGTCCTCGATCCGGGCGGACTGGCTTATCTATGCCACCGGATACAACCCGAGGAATCCGCTCGACGTCCTCGGTGAGGTCGGTGCGTACTGCAAGACGAGTCCGGCGGGCTCCCTGCAGGTCGATCGCAGTCATCGGGTCGTGACCGCGGACCGGACGCGGTGCGGGATCTATCTCCAGGGTCCCACCGAGAGTACGCATGGCATCTCCGAGACGCTGCTCTCGACGACCGCGATCCGCGCCGGGGAGATCGCCGAATCCATCAGGTCAGACGTTGCTGTTCGCGAAACAGCGTGAAAGGACGGTCGGCGATGCACGAGGGCCAGGCCCAGCGGGTTGTCATTGTCTCGCTGATGAAGTCGGGCACGCATCTGCTGCAAGAGCTGATGGTCGCCCTCGGCTACAAGATGTACGGGGCGGGCGTCCGGGTCACCCCGGAGATCGAACCGGTGCTGGATGAGCCGACCCGATGGCGGATCGCTCGCATCGCCTATGACGAGCAGACCGTGAAAGACCTGGAGACGGTGAGCGAGGAGAAGTTCACCGAGGCGACCGACCAGGCCTGGGACGCGCTCGGCTGGTCCTGGCACATCCGGCTCACCCAACCGCTCACCACTTGGTACTCACGCGAGATGGTGGACACCGGTGTCATCGAGCAGGTCCACCGCCGGGCGGTGAGCAGCGAGTTCTCGCAGACCCCGGCGGGCGTGTGCTGGGTGGTGAACCAGTTCGATATCAAGCAGATCGACGGCGCGTTCCTCCGCGAGTGGGCGCAGACCGGACAGCCGAAGATCATCTTCAACTATCGTGATCCGCGCGACGTGATCCTGTCCATGGTGAACTTCCTCAGCGACCGGACCGGACGGGGCTTCAGCAACTACAACGACTTCCTGGTCTTCAGCCGGATCCTCAAGTCCAAGTCCTCGCTGGAAGAACAGCTGCTTTACGCGCTCACCGACCCGTCGTTCCCCGGGCAGCGCGACCTGGCCCGGCTGATCTGGCTGCTCAACCATCCCGACGTCTGCCAAACCTCGTTCGAGGATCTGGTTGGCGCCCGCGGCGGCGGATCGGACCAGGCGCAGGCGGACACGCTGGCCCGGGTATTCGAGTTCCTCGGCGTCTCCGGCACGACGCCGGGAGATGTCGCGGGCCGGCTGTTCAACCCCGAGGTGTTCTCCTTCTACCGTGGCCAGATCGGCGGGTGGCGGGAGGCGTTCACTCCGCCGGTGCGGCGGCTGGCCGATGAGCGGCTCGGGGACCTGCTGGACGCCTACGGCTACGAGCGGAGCCTGGGATGACGGTACGGGTGCATTGGTACTTGCCGACCTCCGGTGACAGCCGGACGATCGGCGACCGGGCGTTCCCCACGCTCGACGCCAAGGCCACCGTCGGGCATTCACCGCTCGCCGGTACCGCCGCCGCGCGGCCCAGGTCGCCGGATATCGAGTACATGGCCGAGGTGGCCAAGGCGGCCGAGCGGCTGGGCTTCGACGCGGTGCTGACGCCGACCGGGGTGTGGTGCGAGGACGCCTGGCTGGTGACCGCCGCGCTGACCAGAGAGACCCAACGTCTGAAGTTCATCGTGGCGTTCCGTCCCGGCCTGACCTCGCCGGTGCTGGCGGCCCAGATGGCGGGCACCTTCCAGCGGCTGTCGCGGGGACGGCTGCTGCTCAACGTGGTCACCGGCGGGCACTCCGATGAACTCCGCCGGTTCGGCGACTTCCTGGAGAAGGACGAACGGTACGACCGCTGCGACGAGTTCCTCGAGGTAGTCCGGGGCGCGTGGGGACCCGAACCGTTTGACTTCAAGGGCAAGCACTATGAGGTGAGCGGCGCGACCACCTTCGCCGCGCCCGATCCGCTGCCCGCCATCTACTTCGGTGGCTCCTCGCCGCCCGCGGTCGAGGTCGCTGGCCGCCGAGCCGACGTGTACCTGAGCTTCGGCGAAACGCCGCCGCAGCTGCAGGAGAAGATCGCCTTGGTGCGTGACGCCGGGCGCAAGAACGGTCGCGAGCTGCGGTTCGGGATACGGATCCACGTGATCACCCGGGACCGCGCGGAGGACGCCTGGGCCGAGGCGGAGCGGCTGCTCGCGCTCGCGGATCCCGAGGAATTCGTCACCGCCGAGCACACGCTCGCGGTCAGCGAGTCGGTTGGGCAGCGACGCCAGCAGGAGCTGCTCGGTCGCTACCGAGACAGCCGCGACCCGCGCGACCTCCTGGTCTACCCGGGGCTGTGGGCCGGGATCGGGTTGCTGCGGGGCGGCGCCGGTACCGCCATGGTCGGCAGCCACGCCCAGGTGGCGGACCTGATCGAGGACTACGCCGCGCGCGGCGTCGACGAGTTCATCCTCTCCGGTTACCCGCATCTGGAGGAGGCGTACTGGTTCGGCGAGGGTGTCCTGCCTGAGCTGCGCCGCCGGGGAGTGCTGGCGGAGCCAGCGGCGTGACGGCCACGGTCGCCGCCGCCGAGACGATCGACGGTGTGCCGTCCGGCGACTGGGACCGGCTGGTGGCGGATGAAGGCTTCTACCTGTCGCACGACTGGCTCCGGTATGTGGAGACCGAGCCGAACGAAGACTCGCGGTACCTGCTGGCTCGCGATGACCAGGGCACGCTGGTCGGTGGGCTCGTTCTGAGCCGGATCCGCGACGCGATGACGATCAGGTACCGGCCGGAGCATTTCGGTGAGCTGCTCGGCAGCGGCGACGAGATCCTCGTCGCGGGCGCCACTCGGGGCTACCGGTCGCCGCTGCTGCTCACCGGGCCGGGCGAGAAACGCCGGGAGGTGCTCGCCGCGCTGCTGCGCGAGGCGCTGGCGATGGCACAGGCGCAGAACCGCGCGGGCATCGTGCTGCCGTTCCTGACCAGCGAGGCGCTCGCCGAGATAGCGGGCCTGGTGAGCGTCCGCGTCGGCTTCGAGCTGCCGGAGGCCGAGCTACGCGGCCTCGGGGCCGGGATAGCCGAGTACGCCGAGGCCGCTAGCTCTCGCGTCCGGCGCAAGATCCGTTCTGACCGCCGACGTTTCGCCGACGCGAGCTGGCAGCTCAGGGAACGCGACCTGCGCGAATGCTGGCAGGACGCGGCGCGGCTGCTGCATACCCTCCAGCGCCGGTACGGCCATACCGGCCAGGACCTGGCGCAACTGGAGGGATCGCTGGCGGCGCAGGCGCGTCTTCTCGGGGACCACGCGGTCGCCTTCACCTGCGAGGACGACGAGGGCATCGCCGGGATCGCTGTCGCCTACCGATGGCGGGACACGCTGTACGGACGGCTGGCCGGCTTCGACTACGACAGGCTGCGCGGCGGGTCCGAGTACTTCAACGTCACGATCCACGGACCGGTTGAGTACGCCGCGCGGCACGGGCTGACCACGATGCACCTCGGCGTGGGATCGTGGGAGGCGAAGGGCTACCGCGGCGCGACCATGTGCCCGCTGTGGTCCGCGTTCATCCCGGCCGATGCCGAGCTCGGCACGGGCGGCCTGGACCTGGTCAACGCCGCGGAGGCCGGCCGCTGGCCGCCGGACATCGCCCGGCGCGGTATCACGATGGACGTCGGCCAGTGGCGCCTGGCTTCTTACCGCGCCGGTTCCGCCGTATAGCCCGCCGCCTCGGTTGTGACCGGCCGCATGCTCACCCAGAAAACGCACGCCGCCACCGCGCCCAGCACACCGCACGCCCACCAGACGAGCGAGCCCCCAGCGGCGAAGGCCAGCACCCCGAGCGGAGGCCCCAGAGCCTGACCCGCGCTGCGCGCGACGTCGAGCGCCCCCTGGTATCTGCCCTGGGCGCCGGGCCGGGACATCATGACCGCGGCTGACGGCGCGGCCGGGGCATACACGGTCTCGCCCGCCGTCCACAGCGCCACGTTGCCGATCAGTAGCGGGACCGAGAACCCGGCCGCGAATAGCAGATAGGCGCCGCCCATCAGGAATCCGCCGAACGCCAGCGGTATCCGCACCGGCCAGCGTCGGGTCACGAAGGACAATGGCAACTGGAGCACGATGATCGCGATCGCGTTCGCGCTGAACAGGTAGCCCAGCAGTTCCAGGTTGTAGTGGTGCGCGCGGAAGGCGAGTGGCAGCGGCCCGCTGCTTTGGGTGTAGGCCATCGCCACCAGCAGCGTCGCGCCGCAGAACACCAGGTACCGGCGGTCGTGACGAAGCTTGTCAGGGGCAGGTCCCGGATCCGCCGCCTGGCCGTCGGCCGGTCCCGGTCCGTCCGGTCCCGGCCCCGGGGCAACGGGACCATCCGCGGCCGGGAGGCGGAGCGCCACCAGGGCGAAACACGCGGAGGTCGCCGCGTCGATCAGCAGCAGCGCGGTCAGCGAGTGGGCCAGCAGGTAGCCGGCGGACGCCGATCCGATCGCGACCCCGACGTTGAAGCAGAGCTGGAAGAAGGAGAACATGGGTAGCCGCTGGTCCGGCGGCGCGAACCTGCCCACCATCATGGACGCGGCCGGCACGTACGCCCGGTTGAACAGCGCGACCAGGCACAGGACCGCGATCGTCACTGGGTACGTGCTGGCCGGCACGAGCGCCGCGGTCAGCAGCGCCGAGCCAGCCATCGACGCGATAATCACCCGCTTGCCGCCGACCCGTGACGCCAGCGTGCCCCCCAGCCACGCGCCGGCGATCACGAAGACCGAGCAGGCGCCGAGCGCGAGCGCGATCCTGGGTGCGGAGATGCCCCGCAGCGCCAGGATCAGGGGCAGGAAGAGGCTGACGAAACCGCCCGCGCGATTGATGAGCACGCCAGCCGACAGCAGCCTGATCGGCCCCGGTACGAAGGCAAGGCGCGGGAACCGGTTAGGAGACACCCTGGACGGCCAGGCTGTCATCGCCGGTGAGCGTGGCGAGCACGGACGGCTCGCGGTCGGCGCCCGCGGCGAGCAGGCAACGCAGCGCCAGCCCGGGGTCGAAGCCGGCGAACTCCAGCGCCTGCCTGGCCCGGCGCGACTCGATCGAGGCCAGGTCGTCGGGCAGCGTCCCGCCAGCGGCCAGCGCGTCCTGGATCCACTCACGGAACTGCCGGTAGGCCTGTGAGGTAAAACCGCTCTCGAATCTGTCCGGCCGGTCCCAGGCCAGGAACATGCGGACGATACCCGGGTCCTCTTGGGCGAGGAACTCGTGCGCCCAGACGGCGTGGCCGCGGCTGGTCGAGAACTTGAGCCCGTCCAGCAGATAGAACTCGTTCACCACCATCCCGCTGAGCGCACCGGACGGCACGCCGGCCGCCGCGAAAATAGCCGGGAAGAGAATGGCGAAATAGAAGGCGTTATCGATGCCGAGAAAGTGCCAGCACTCGTCGACCTCGCCCCAGGCGGCCACGTACTCGTCGAGCCCCTCGGCGTCTGGGTTGATGCGGGCCGCGATCTGGCCCAGCAGTCCCAGCCCCATCTCGGACCACACGTCGACGCGCAACTCGTCGCTCTTGACCGCGATCCCCCAGTCGGTGGGGTAGGCGAGCGGGACGTCCGGCAGCCCGGACGACAGGTAATAACCGATCAGCGATCGCACCCGTGGCGGCAAAACAGCGCGTGACCAGGCGTCGGTTAGTGCGGGCCGGTAGGTCTCCAGCCGGAGCACCGGTATCTCCGCCGCGAAGGCCTCGGGCTGGCCGCCGCACCGTGCGCACTTGACCTCGGCCAGGTTTTCGGCGGTGGTGAACGCGCCGCAGGCTTCGCAGGTACCGCCGCTGGACTCGCGTCCGCACCGACGGCACCGCCCCGACACGTACGCGTGGTGCAGGGTGGAGCCGCAGGAACCGCAGCGAGTCAGCGTGGCCCGTTCCATCGAAATAGCATTGCGGGCACCGAGCCCGGCGAGTACCTCGGTGACGCGCGCACAGTAGCCAGCGTCGGCGCGCGGGTCGTTGAACATGTCGTAGCTGATCCGGGCGGCGCGCAGCGCCTGCCGGACCAGATCCTGATACTCGTCAAGCAGGTCGTCGGGGTCGCGGCCGACGGCGGCGGCCTTAGCCCGCACGTAATTCTGGTTCGGGTCCACACCGCTGACGGTCAGCGTCCGCTGCCCGCGCGCCCGCGCGGCGCGGGCCGCCATGTCGGCGGCGATGAACGGTCCGGCCAGGTGCCCGACGTGCAACGGTCCGTTGGGGGTGGGCGCCGTAGCAGTGACGACAACGACTGGTGCTCGGGCAGACTGCGCAGGAGACATATCCCGTATTATCCGTCTTCACGGTGTTCGCCGCGCATGAGTTTGATGCCGAGCGCGCGTTCCAATCCGGCGGTCATTTCCCCGATGAGGAACGCGGTCGCGGCGTAATCGGTGCCGCGGACGATCACCCGGCCGACGAGCTGGCCCCGGCGCACCGACTGGCCTGGGCGCAGACCGAGATCGTCAGGCCCGCGGAAACCGATCACCGGGTCGTCGGCGTAGTCCTTGCGGCGCTGGTCCGCAAGCCAGCTCAGCTCCACGTCCGGCGGGATCGTTCCGTCCGAGGCGGCGAAGAACCGGCGCCCGGTGACGCATAGCCCGGGCGGCACCGGCGGCACCGGTACGGACTCGCCGGAGATGAGCCGCAGGAACGCGTCGTAGATGCTGTGGCCGGTCGCGTACCGGTAGACCGCCGGCATGATGCCGCCCATGATCCGCGGATTGGCCTCGACCAGGACCGGGCCGTACGGCGTGAGGATCATCTCCAGGTGAAAGATGCCCGGGTCGAGGCCGATCGCGCGGCACACCGATGCCGCGTAGTCCGCGCAAGCCCGCGCCTGGCCCCCGGTCAGCTCGGCCGGGATGTGCGGGCCGAGTTCGATCACCTCGTCGTCACGGGCTCGAGTTCGCCCGCTGACGCAGAAGATGAAGATCTCGGGGCCGCGCACCCCGATCTCGACCGAGATCAGCGGGCCAGGCAGGTGCCGCTCGATGAGCAGGCCGCGCGCGAACTGGTCCCGCCAGACCAGCGGCACCGAGCCGAACCCGGCCCGGGTCCGCTCGTACGCCTGGCCGAGTTCCGCGGCGTCGGCCGCGACGAACGTCAGCTGGCTGTCCGCGCCGGACGGCGGCTTGGCGACTACCGGGTAACCGATCCGCTCCGCGATGACCAGCGCCTGGTCCTGGTCCTGGGCCAGCGCGAAGTCCGGCGTCGCCAGCCCCGCGCCGCGCAGCGTCTCGCGCACCCGGTCCTTGCGGCGGGCGGTCAGTGCCGCCTCCGGGCTGGTCCCGCGCAGGCCAAGGGCGGCGCACGCGGCCGCCACGGCCTCGACCGACAGTTCGCTCTGGGAGACCGCGAAGTCGATCGGCAGCCAGGCGTGGCACTCGGCCAGCACCTTGGTAACCGCCTCCGGCTCGGTGGTCGCGACGTCGCGGGCGACCCAGTCGGCCAAGCCGATCAGCCGCAGGTTCTCCTGGGTGCGCCGGTAGTACGGGTCGCGGGACTCGATGAAGCTGACCACGTGACCAGCTTCCTTGGCGCGGGCGATCGCTTCTAGCGCCGCCTCGTTTGAGTCGACGAATGCGATATGCACAGTCCGATTATTGCCGGAACGCCGGGGCTGCCTGGCTTAGGCTTCCTCTTCGTTACGCGTTCTCCCGCAGGAAGGAACGTGAGCCCAGCCACAGGCAGATCGCGGCGACACCCACGCCGACCGCCACGCCCTCAACCATGATCGTGTTGAAATAGTGCCCCTCGAACGCCTCGCGCATCGCGTTGATGATGTAGCGGAACGGGCTGATCCGCGAGATGCCCTGCAGCCAGCCCGGCCCGAGCGTCATCGGCAGCATGATCCCGGACAGCAGCAGCAGCGGCACCACGACCGTGTTGACCAGCGGTGCGAACGCGTCCTCCGACTTGGTGAGCAGCGCGACCGCGTAGGACACCGACGCCAGGCCCACCGCGACCAGGATGATGAATCCGAGCCCGATGAACACCGCGGCCACCGGCGCGCGCAGGCCGAACGCCACCCCGGCGAGAACCAGGATCACCGCCTGAACCACCAGCGTCACCACGTCCCTGAGCACCCGGCCGGCCAGGATCGCCATCCGGCTCACCGGCGTGACACGGAACCGCTCGATGACCCCGGAGCGCCAGTCGCTGATGATCGCGAATCCGACGAACGTCGAGCCGAACAGCCCAAGCTGGATCAGCAGTCCTGGCACGAAGAACCGGTACGCGTTCCCGCCGCTGCTGACGCCCAGATACGACAGCGGCAGCTTGGTCAGCAGCGGCCCGAACAGCGCCAGGTACAGGATCGGCTGGGTGAGCCCGATGATGAGCCACGCCGGGTTGCGCAGCACGATCCGCTGCTGACGGCGGTAGACCAGCAGCGTGTCACGGAAGAAGGTCATGATTTCAGTCCTCACGCAGTGAACGGCCGGTCAGGTCCAGGAACACGTCATCCAGCGTGGGCCTGGAGACGTTGATGGTGTGCAGGGTGATGCCCGCATCGTCGAGCGTACGCAGCAGGACGGGCAGCGCCTCGTCGCCGCGGTCGACGGTCAGCCGCAGGAACGTCGTCGTCCGGGGTCACCTCCCGGACCAGCGGCTGCGCGGCCAGCAGATCGTTGGCCGCCGCCGTCGCCCCCCGCCCACCTCCCCATCCCCCTTCACTTGCAGCGTCACCACATCACCGGAGACGCGCTGCTTAAGCTCGTCGGGCGTGCCGGTGGCCACGATCGTCCCGTGGTCGATGATGAAGATCCGGTCACACAGCGCGTCGGCCTCTTCCAGGTAATGGGTGGTGAGGAAGACCGTCGTGTCGTGCTCGGCGCGCATCCGCCCGATGTGCTGCCACAGGTTGCTTCGGCTCTGCGGATCCAGGCCGGTGGACGGCTCGTCGAGGAACACCAGCGGCGGCTCGTGCACCAGCCCGAGCGCGATCTCCAGTCGCCGTCGCTGCCCGCCGGACAGCGTCTTCACCAGCCGGTCTTCCAAGCCGGTCAGTTCCATTTGCCGGATCAGCGTCTCCGCCCGGGCCCGGCCCTCGGCCGCGCTCAGGTGGTAGAGCCCGGCCTGGTCCAGCAGTTCCTCCCGGACCTCGCAGGCCGGGTCGCTGCCGCCGGTGGTGACCCCGACCGCCTGCGGCACGTATCCGATCCGCCGCCGCACTCCCACCGGGTCGCGCAACAGGTCGGCGCCCGCCACGGTGGCGGTCCCCGCCGTCGGGTTAAGCAGCGTGGTGAGCATCCGCAGCGTGGTGGT
>CAVUOU010000007.1:0-185033 GCA_963743085.1 uncultured Actinomycetota bacterium | reverse complement strand
TATACGTCGGGAGGGGGCACCTTTCGACGATCTTGCACGGGCCCTAATCTTTGAACCCGCCGTAGAACGAACCCGGTGAAAAAGCAAGGCAGGCGTTGGCGCAAGCCTATAGCGTTGTACGGGACTGGGGCGGGGATATCGCTCTGACTAGCGAGCCATTAGGATCGACCTTTAGATTTATCTTCGACCTCCTACGCCGGGGCTCCGCGAAACCGAGGTCTTAGAGAAAGCAGAAGAAGCGCCGCCGAGAGTTGATTCCCTCCGCACACCGGTCGCCGATGCGGAACCGCAAACGATCCTGGTAGTCGATGATGAACCTCATATCCGGGCCCTGATACTAAAAATCTTGCAAAGAGAGGGTTACCTTGTCTTGGAAGCGTCAAGTGCGGAAGAAGCCCTTAACGTCGCGGCGAGGCATCTAGGCCAGATAGACTTGCTCATTACGGACGTGATATTGCCGGATCTCCGGTCGGCAGCTCGCTGAGGTAATGTTTTCAGGACGTCCCAAACTAAAGGTCATTTACATTTCTGGATATACTGACGACGAAAGCGTACGCTCCGGGTCCTTCCCTCCCGGTGCGAGGTACTTAAAAGCCTTTTACTTTTCGTGCCTTAGTCGGATCGGTTCTGGCCGCTCTCGAAAGCTAGAGGATGACATGGCGGGAGCGAGCCTACGCACCAGACTGGAAGCATACCGGCTGCCAGAATGCCGTCCGACTTGCGTTTTGGGAGGGCAAGCCCGATGCTTCCCCACCGAGCTCGCAAAAAAGGTATTTTAGCGCGGCTTACGATTGAATCCGGTACTACGCTTCCTCCGAGCATTCTTCATGTGTTTTCTCCTTCGTGCTTAAAACCGCGACGCTGGCGCGAGCTTTCCTTCACTTGGGTAATTATATCCCTGAAGCATATTCGGACTCCGGCGGCGACCGCAGCAGCCGTCGAGCCGGTCAGCAGCGCTATCGTAAGCGATCTGCATACTGCTCATCGAAGGCGCCGCATACTGGAGCCCGCTAAACTGGAGCAATCAGCCGCTAATGGCTGTATCAAGCCTTCAGCGAACTGCCGCGCTGCGATGTGCCTAAGATAGTTCATGCAAATAACGCGGAACAGATTGCTCTGGATCATGATGGTTGGAGCGGGGTCTCTGACCGCCCAAGACGACTGCAAATTAGTTTTGGACGCCACGATCAAGGCCTTCGACGTCCCCGTTCACGCCTACGTCACGATGAACATCAGCGGCAAACCCGAAACCGGAGAGTCGATCTACGCAGGCGGCGTCGTATACGCAAAGTACAACGGCAAATGGAGCGCCGGATCGACGACCCAGGAGATAAAGGCGATTGCGGAAAAGAACCGACAGACTAACAAGACGACGTGCCGTTATCTAAAAGATGAGCTGGTAAACGGTGAAATGGCCGCAGTATACAGTGTGCACGAAGTATCGCCCAAGTCCACGTCCGATTCCAAGACCTGGATTTCAAAGGCGAAGGGGCTGCCGCTGCGCTCGGACATGGACATGGAAGGGGGCAAAAGTCACTTCTCTACGCGCTACGAATATGGCAACGTCAAGCCGCCGATGAGACGCAAAAGGTCGACCTTTTCGACCAATAGTCTACCGCTGGGGTGAACCGGCGGCAACGATAAATCCTTTATAGTTGCACGCCCGATGGGTCGCCGCACGGAGATCAATGTTCACTATTCGAAGCTGAACCATGATCCGGAAGGACAGTCCACTAGTTTCTGAGCACCGAAAGCGCAACTCTGGAGTCTGCCGCTCGCTCAAGCGAGCCCGAGTGAACTCCGGCCACGCACGGGCCGCCTCTCCAAATTCCCTGGCTTTACGGAACGCGTGGGGCGATTCGTCCAAGCGAAATCTTTACGCAGAATATGCTCTCTCTACGAACAAAGCCTCACGCCATTGCTGGAAGCGCCTAACAATTACTCTCGGATTCACGTTTCTGAAATGCTCTTTGGCCATAGTGACAGCCCAATTCTTCGCTTCTTGGGCGGTCAACTCTACCTGATCAGCGTCAAAAGGTTGCCGGCCCTACTACTCGTAGGTCCCAATCACGATCCCCTCTTGTTTGGAGCACCAGCCACCGCTCCCCGATCTATCTTTATCGAAAATATCTGCTCCTGAATGAAGCCTCTAGGCATCTTTCACCTCCCGATAAGCAACACAACGGCGCTCATTTCAGGTTCCACCTGTATTCCAGCAGGCGATCAGCCTCCGACCAAGTACCAAGCAAACGCAGTACCACCATGGATTGCTGCGGCCCATACGGCGGACGATGTGAGCACATAAGCGGGAGAGCCATACACGAATCGGAAGATCAACGGATTCTGCGGCAGGATTTAGTTCGTGTCAGGCCGATGCGGCATTCCAGGATCTCAAACGCAACAGCGGTGGTTAGGCAACACCTTTAGGTTCCAATGCATCTTATGTGTGACGGGACGGGCCGTTCTCCTCCGGTCGGCTTGCGGTTCATCGAAACCGAACGGCGGTCTCTTTATCCGTCGCTTCCCGTAGACCTCGTTGTCGCCAATTTCAGAGCCTGTTCAAGCCCTTGCGTCGAATCTAACGTAATGCTGGCTGTGCTCACAGCTACCAAATCGCGTGCGAGAATCTAGCCGGTCCGCAAAAAAGCAGGGGGGCCGTGATCCCGTTATGAGCCAGCGCTCTTGCACTCGATGCACGGCTGCAGATCCAACTGCGATGGCTTCTGCATCGATGTAATCGCTCTTGTTCGTCTTTACGTAAGGTTTGACGTACTGTGCAGGATCAACCGAGCATCGTGGCCCCGTTCGAGCAGAGCAGCGCGAGAAAATTAGATCCACTACAGGCTTCCATCCCGATTCTTTGGAACCGCAGGTTCGCTCTGCACTTCAGCAATTGGGTGCGGGAACACCGCTTGCGAACGATGACGTTTCCGCCTGCGTCGACGCCCACCAAGTGAAAAAGTGTCTTGCCCAGGTCAATCCCGATCGCGTGTAGTTCCACCTCGGGGGACACCCAAAACCGGCCATAGGTGGACACCTGAAAACCGGCCAACGAGATAGCTGAATCGGGACATTGAACTGGCGGGGAGTTACGCTCCGTCACGTGAGCAATGTCTTGAGCGAAGAAAAGAAACAGCAAGTCATCGCGCTGGGACGGCTGGGATGGTCGTTGCGGCGCATTGAGAGAGCGGCGCATATTCGCCGCGAAACCGCTCGGAGCATATCTCCGGGCTGCGGGAATCGCGGTGCGTCCGCCAGGTGGGTGGGGACGGAATGCGGCAAAACCGGCCATAGAGGTGTCCACCGACTCTGAGGCCGAAAAACCGCCTCGGCAACCAGGCCGCAGCCCCTCGGCGAGCGCCTGCGAACCCTACCGGGAGGTCATTGAAGCCGAACTGGCAAAGGGTCGCAACGCGATGGCCATCTGGCAGGACCTGGTGGACGGCCACGGTTTCGCGGGGCGCTATGCCAGCGTCAAGCGCTTCGTGCGGAAGCTGTGCGGGTCTTCCGCGCCCGAAGCCCGCGTGGTGATTGAAACCGCTCCGGGCGAAGAGGCGCAGGTCGACTATGGCACCGGCCCCATGGTGCGCGATCCGCAGAGCGGCAAGTACCGGCGCACGCGGCTGTTCGTGCTGACGCTGGGCCACAGCCGGAAATCGGTTCGACTGCTGGTGTTCCGCTCCAGCTCGCGGGTCTGGGCCGAGTTGCACGAGAAGGCGTTTCGCCGATTGGGTGGTGTGACTCGCGTGGTGGTGCTGGATAATCTCCGCGAAGGCGTGCTCACGCCCGACATTTACGATGCCCACGCTCAATCCGCTCTACCGCGACGTGTTGAAGCATTACGGCGCGGTCGCTTTGCCGTGCCGCGTGCGAGATCCGGATCGAAAAGGCAAGGTCGAATCCGGCGTCGGCCACGCGCAGAAAACGCCGTTGAAGGGTCAGCGCTTCGAGAGCCTGGAACAAGCGCAGGCGTATCTGGATCACTGGGAGGAGCGCTGGGCCGACACGCGCATTCACGGCACGACCAAGCGGCAAGTCGCGGCCATGTTCGCCGAAGAGAAACCGGCGCTGCTGCCGCTGCCGGTCGAGCCTTTTCGCTATTACCTCTATGGCGAGCGTACCGTGCATCTGGACGGCTGCGTCGAAGTCGAGGCCGCCTACTATGGCGCGCCTCCGGGCTGGATCGGACGCCGGGTTCACGTGCAGTGGAATGCCGCGCATGTGCGGTTGATCGATCCGCTCAGCGGGCAACTGCTGCGCGAGCACTTGCGGCAACAGCGCGGACGCCACCGCATTCAAGAGCAAGATCGTCCCACACGAACACCGTTGAGCACGCAACAGCTACTGCGCCGCGCCGAAATCGCCGGACCGCACATTGGTGCGTTGTGCCAGGCCATGCATCAAAACCTGGGCGAGGAAGCGGTGCGCCGCATCCTCGGCGTGCTGAACCTGACGAAGAAGTACGGCGTCGCTTCCACCGATGAGGCTTGCGCCCTGGGGCTGGAAACCAGCGCGAGCCATTATCACTTCGTGCGCCGCTACCTGGAACACAACCCGCAACTGCCGCTGAGTCTGCGCCAGGTCGATCCGCTGATCCGCCAGCTCACGCTCTATCGCGACCTCATCGAAAGCCGAACCCAAAACTCAAAACAGGAGAATCCATCATGAACCTCATCGAACTCGACCGCGCGTTGCGCCAACTCCGCCTGGGCGGCATGGCCGCGGTGCTCGAAACCCGCTTGCGTCAGGCACAAGCCGAAGCCATGGCCCCCATCGACTTGATCGCGTGTCTGGTTTCCGACGAACTCACTCTACGCACCGACCGTTTACTCCAACGCCGCCGTAAACAGGCCGCCTTTCGCGATGCCGACCGGACTCTCGATAACTTCGACTTCACCTTCAATCCGAAAATGAATCGCAGTCTGGTGTTCGACCTGGCCACCGCCGCATTCATCAACAAGCGCGAAGACGCGTTGTTTCTCGGCCCCGGCGGAACCGGCAAAAGCCACTTGGCGCAGGCCATCGGCCAGTGCGCCATCCAGCAAGGCTACCAGAATCACCGGCTGATCTCAAGTTAGGTGAGGCCCGCGTTGGCGAGGGCCTGGGCGAGCCGGGCGCGCCGGGTAATGCCGAGCTTGCGGTAGACGCCGCGCAGGTGGTAATCGACGGTGGCGGCGCTGAGAAAGAGCCTGGTGGCGATCTCCCGGTTGGTGCCCCCGCCCGCGGCCAGCTGGGCGATCTGGAGTTCTTGCGGAGTGAGCTGGACGCGGGCATCACCGGCGCCGGAATGTACATGCTCGCCGGTCGCGGCCAGCTCGGCGCGGGCCCGTTCGGCGAAGCCGTTCATGCGCATCCGCTCGAAGCCTTCCAGCGCGGCGCGGAGCTGGTCGCGGGCGTCGCGGCGACGTCGTTGACGGCGGAGCCATTCTCCGTAGACCAGGCGAGAGCGGGCCACCGCGAGAGCGACCGGAGTGAACTGAAGATAGTCAATTGACTTCCGGTAGCCATCTTCCGCGACCGGGTCATCGCCCGCGAGCAGCCCCTGGCAGCGCGCTGTCACTCCAAGGGCCCAGGGTGTGTCGGCCGCCGCCGCCAGCGGGAGAAAATCATCAAGGGCAGACCGAGCGATGTGGGCCCGGCCGCAGCGCATGGCCGCTTCGATCACATCTTCCGGAGATAGCAGCGACCACAGCACACGCCCATGGAGCGCGGCGTCGAGCGCCGCTTCATAACGCGCGGCTCCCAGCTCGAGCACCGCGACCGCCAAGTGGGTCGCGTCGCGCCATTGGTCCGGGATCGACTCACTGAACAGCCGCTCCGCCAGCGCCCGGCCCTCCTCCAGCTCACCGCGCAGAGCCAGCAGCCAGACGTCGGCAGCGGCGAAGCCCGGGCCCCAGGCGCGGTCGCCGACTGCTTCGGCCAGAGCGCGCCCTTCGGCCAGGGACGCCTCGGCCGCGGTGAGGCGCCCGGCGCGCATATGGTTGTGCCCGATCGTGTTGAGCGCCGGGACGAGCGCTGCCACCGCGCCGCGGTCACGGAGGTCAGGGATCCAGTGCTGCTCCAGGTCCGTCCAGGCGGAGTAGTCAAACAGCAGGCCGGAGCCGAAAATCCACGCCATCAGGCGGGGCATGCTGGTATCGGTGGAGTCGTGGCCGGCCGAGAGCGTCCGAACCCCGTCGCGCAGCAGCGCGTAGCCCTCGGCCGTATGGCCCTCGTGGATGGCGGCAAAGCCTTCGAGCAACCCGTCACCCGGCGCTTCAGCCGTCGATGGAGGAAGCTTCCGCACGTCCAGCACGACCTCGGCGCCCGTGCGCCAGCCGATGAGCTGGGCGACGCTGAACGCTTCGAACAGGGTGTCGCGGGCCAGCCGGGGATTCGCCGAGCCGATCTCCCGCGCCGCGTCGACCAGCAGCTCAACGGCCTCGGCGATCCGGCCTTCGGCCTGCAGGCACAGGCCTTGCACCCGCCGGGCACGGGCGAGTGCCAGCGGCTGCGTCAGGTGCGGGCCGGCCTGACCAGCGAGCGCGGCCGCCCCGGCGAAATCTCCAGCCACGACACCGGCCTCCGCCGCCACCAGCCGGCGCTCGGCGCGGCGCCCAGGGTCGGCGGTCAGCTCCGCGGCGCGCCGCAGGAACGCCTGCTCGCTCTCCCACCCACCACGGCGGCGAGCCCGGTCGGCCGACGCCTCCAGTTCAGCGGCCACCGCCTCGTCCGGACCGTCGGTCGCCTCCGCGAGGTGCCACGCCCGACGATCGGGATCCATATCAGGATCGGTCACCTTCGCCAAGGCGGCATGCGCCCGCCGCCGCTCGGCCGGCGAAGCTCCCCAGTAGGCCGCCGTCCGCATCAGCGGGTGAGAGAACGTCACCCGCGGCGACAACGACAGCATCCGCGAGACTTCCGGGAGCGTGGCCACGTCTGGCTCCAGCCCGAGCGCTTCCGCTGCCCGCCGTACTTTGTCCGGGTCACCTAGGTGCTCGGCCGCCGCCACGAGGAGCAGCGTCCTGGCGGCGGGTGGCAGCTTTCTCACCCGGTCCAGGTACAGCCGCTCAAGACGCTCCCCCGCCCGCATCGGCAGGCCAGGTACGGCGTCCGGTATTCCGTGTCCCTCCCCCAGCTCGCTGCCCAGCTCGATCAGGGTGAGCGGGTGACCGGCGGCCTCCGCTAGGACGCGGCGCGATAGGGGCTCGGCCACCGGGCCGCGCGCCGCCAGCTCAAGCAGTTCCCGCCCGGCATCTGGCGCTAGCGCCGTCACCCGCAGCTCTGGGAACCCGGCCAGCGCCACGCCGCGCTCCTCGCCATCGCGCAGCGAGAAGATCATGCCCACCCGGTCGGCCAGCAGGCGGCGCGCCACGAAGGCCAGTATCTCCTCAGACACCCGGTCCAGCCACTGTGCGTCGTCTATGAGGCACAGCACCGGCTGCTTTTCCGCCGCCTCGGTCAGTAGCGTCAGAGTGGCCAGGCCGACCAGGAACGGGCTCGCCACGTGACCGTCCGCCAGCCCGAACACCGACTCGAGCGCGTTACGCTGCGAGACCGGCAAGCCCGGCAGCCGACCGAGGAACGGGACAAGCAGCTGATGCAGTCCCGCGAAGTCGAACCCCATCTCGGCCTGGGTGCCCACGGCTTGCGCGAGGCGAGTTCCCTGGTTCGCGGCCCGCTCGGCCGTCTCGCGCAATAGCGCCGTCTTCCCGATCCCCGGCTGGCCGCGCAGCACCAAGACCCCGCTCGACCCGGCCCGCACCTCGTCTAGCAGGGTCTGGACGACGCCCATCTCGGCGGTCCTGCCGACCAGCGCCACGTTCGCGACCCTTTCTGACGGATTCGGCGATGATATCTAGTTGATTCCCGAGGTGTCGATGCGCGACACTATGCGGTCAGCGGCGAGACCGAGCCGCCTGAGCTGTTCGGGTGACAGCACGTCGATGACGAGCGATCGCACGTGGGCCACGTGTCCGGGCGCCGCTTCGGCGAGTGCCTGGAAGCCCTTGTCGGTCAAGATGGCGATGGTGAACCGTCCGTCGGCGGGATCAGGCTCGCGACGCACGAAACCTCGCCCCTCCAGCCGCGTGACCAGGTGCGACAGCCGGGATAGCGACGCGTTGGTGAGCTCGGCCAGCGAGCTCATCCGCAGGGTTCGCTCGGGGCTCTTGGAGAGCATGGCCAGCACCTGGTACTCCACCATCCCCAGGTCTGAGTCACGTCGCAGCTGCTGATCGATCGACCAGGGAAGCCAGGTCATCAACCGCACTACCGAGAGCCAGGAGTCCAGTTCCGCAGCGGTCAGCCAGTTCACTGGCGGCTTCTCGTCACCTCGTTCGGTCATCCGCCAAGCATATCCAGCATAACTTTAAGTCTCAAGTCATACTTTGACAGACTGGATCGGTCCTGACTAGTTCAACCAGCCGCACCCGATTGATATTGACTTGACTCTTCAAGTCATAATGACTTAGATTTCACTTGAAGGAACGAGCCAGGGAGGCAGTCCGGACATGAATGTGACACTCACCGGTGCGACCGGCTTCATCGGGTCGCACATCCTGACGGATCTACAGCAGCACGGCCACCAGGTGACGGCACTGGTCCGTGACGACGCCGGGGCCCAGGCCGTCGCGGCCCGCGGCGCCACGCCAGCCGTCGTCGACCTCTACAACCGGGCGGCGGTCGCAAGCCGACTGAGCGACGCGGACGCGGCCATCCACACCGCCAGCCCCGGGGACGCCAAGAGCGCCGACCTGGATGCCGCGGTGGCCGGCGCGGCCATCGACGCGTTCACCGGCACCGGGAAGCCCTACCTGCACATCAGCGGCGCCTGGATCTACGGCGACAACAACGCCATTACCGAGGAATCTCCCTTCCAGGCGCCCGCCCTGGTGGCCTGGAAGGAACCGATCCAGCAGCAGATACTCGCCGCCGACGGCATGCGCGGAGTCGTCATCATCTCCGGCACCGCCTACGGCGACGGTGGGGGCGGAATTCCCGGGCTGCTGCTCGGGTCGCCCCGGGACAACGCCGGCAACCTGATCGTGCTCGGCACCGGGCAGCAGCACTGGGTGACGGTACATGTCGCGGACCTAGCGGATGCTTTCCGCCGCGTGCTGGAAAACGACTCGGCCAGCGGCTATTACGTCATCGGCAACGGGGAGAGCCCGACCCTGGCCGAACTGACCGAGGCGGCCGCCGTCGCCGCTGGCGCGACCGGAGCGGTCCCCGGTTCCGACGCCGAGGCCCAGGCGCGCCTCGGCGACTACTTCGCCGAGGTCCTGCTGCTAGACCAGAGCACCGACGCGGCCAAGGCGCGGACCGAACTCGGCTGGTTCCCATCCCATCCGTCACTTACCGACGATTTCCGCGACGGCAGTTACCGTAAGTGATGCTCGGCTGCGCACAACATATGTCCGCAATGCGGACATAGACACCAGTTATTGGCCGTAGCCGTCGGGTGCTGGATCAATTGGCACCATGGAAACTGCCGTACCGGACACGGACCAGCCCGGGGACGACGAACCGCATCCGCGATCCCGTCATGAGCGCTTGCGGTCCGCCGCGGCGGCCCGCGGCATACCGCTGCCGACCATCCTCGCGAGCTGCGGTGTGGTGGTCGCCATCTACCTGGCAGGAAAGCTCGCTTACCGGATGCGGGACGTCCTGCTGATGATCCTGATCGCCGGGTTCGTCGCGTTGATCCTGAACCCCATGGTGGTTTACGTTCAGCGTGGCGTCCGCCGCCGCGGCTTTGCCGTCGCCTTCGTCATCGGGTGGGCGACCGTGGTCTTCATCGGGCTCGCCATCCTGTTCGGCGATCCGCTGCTCAACGGGCTGACCCACCTGTCCCGTCATCTCCCGGCGTACGCGCAGGACGCGGCGGACGGGCATGGCTGGATCGGCCATCTCGCGCGCCGCTTCCACCTGCAGAAATGGGTGACGCAAAACGCCCCTAAGCTGCAGACGCTGGGAACGACCCTGGCTCGCCCGGCGCTGAACTTCGGCAAGGGCGCGGCATCGGTGCTCGAAACGGTGGTGACGATTCTCGCGCTCGCGCTGCTCTTGCTGCTCGAGGGACCGCAGATCTGGTCTGGACTGCTGGGCTCACTGTCGGCAGCGCGAGCAGAGCGGTGGTCCCGGGTGGGCCGCGAGATCAACCAGTCGACCACCGGTTATGTGGTCGGAGACCTGGTCACCTCGCTGATCGCTGGCGCCGTCGTCTTCGTCACGCTCGCCATCCTCGGTGTGCCGTTCCCGCTGCTGTGGGCGCTGTGGGTCGCGCTGGTGGACTTCTTGCCGATGATCGGCGGCGCGCTTGCGGGCATCCCGACCGTGCTGTTCGCGACGGCTCATTCCCTGACTGACGGAATCGTGACGCTGGTCGTTTTCATCGCGTACCAGGAACTTGAGAACCACGTGCTGAACCCGATCATCATGAGCCGGACAGTGAAGGTCAGCCCGCTGCTTGTCCTGCTGTCGATATTGTTCGGCACGTCGCTGGGAGACTGGGTGGGCGGGCTGTTCGGCGGGTTCGTGGCCGCCGTGCTCTCGATCCCGTGCGCGGCCGCGCTGCAGGTGATCATCCGGGAGATCTGGCGTGAAACGGAAACCAACCCCATGGATGTCCCACCGCTGGGCCGATAGCGCCCTCGATGGGACATCCACGGGGTTGCCGGGCCGCCCGCGCGGCCGGCCCTCACTGCAGGGTCCGCAGATCCGTCACCGTGTAGAACAGTTCGAAGCGGAAGCCCGCGCCCGTGCGCACCGGCGCCAGGTCGTGCAACTCTTCGCCCGGTACCTGGGGAAACTCAAGCTGGCCGGGGCCGGTCCAGGCGTTCGTGACCGTCTCGTCGTCGAACAGCGCCATGACCAGTTCGTGCACCGCTGGCTTGTCCTGCAGGTCGGCGGCGAGGTTCGGGAAGTGCCGCAGGTTCACCGTGGGGCGTCCCGCCTGCGCGCTGGTATCGGTCACCGGCTCCTGCAATGTGATCAGCGTATTGGCCAGCCGGTACCCAGCGGTGGAGACCGAGGCCGCGAACTTCCCCCCGGCACCGACAGGCGGGGCGGCTTCACTCGACCGGGAGAACGCCCTGGTCTGGGTGATGCTGCCGAGCTTCTTCGGGAAGCCCTGGACCCAGCCACGCGCCATGGCGTGGTCATTGTCCACGTAGATATACGGGCACCAGGCGACCGGCGTATCCTGCCACCGGGCATCCATCAGCACGAAGAACTCGTGATACTGGCTGCGCACCGGGTCCAGGTACTCCTCGTGGGAGCCGGTGTACTGCCAGTCGATGAACATGGCGACGCCGTGCCCCGCGGTCTCCGGATCCGGCGTCAGGCCCTCGGGGAGGGTCGCGTCGGCCGCGGCGGAGTCCGTCCAGAACTCCGTCGCGATGACGACCCCGGCATAGTGCCACGGCGGTTTCGTCGCCAGGTTCGCTATCCCGCGCGGAGACAACGGCACCGTGTAACCCTTGAGCATGAGTCAACTCCCTAGGAATGGCAGCAGTTCGGCGAAGAACTCGTCTGGGTGCTCGAGATGCGGAATGTGCCCGCATTCCGGTACGACAACGTGCTTGGCATGGGGAATGTCTTGGGCAGCCGCGGTGGAAAGCGCCACGAAGTCGCCGAGCCTGGCGACCTCGGCCGGCGGGGCGTAGTTTCCGAGCGGTACGACGTGATCCTCGGCTCCGACGACAAGCAGCGTCGGCGGCGCTATCCGGGGATATTCGTAGCGGACCGGCTGCTGGTAGATCATCTGGAAAGCGAGTGCGGCAGCACGTGCCCAGCGCGGGTAATCGGGACTGAGTGTCACGCGAATCAGGATGTCGGCCAGCGGCTCGTACACCTTGGGGTCGGGATGCACGAAATACTCGGCGAAGTAGTCTCTGATGGTCGCGGGATCGGTCCAGTGCAGTTCGTGCTGGTACAGCGTGTTATCTGATTGCGGCGGGATGCCGGTACGGTAATCCGCTAGGCCAAGCGGATCTTCCAGTACCAGGTGCGTCACGCGGTCCGGGTTCATCAACGTGAACCGGGTCGCCGTCATGCCGCCGGTCGAGTGACCCAGCACGGCGACCTTCCGTACATCCAGATAATCAAGCAGCGCCGCGCTGTTCGCGGCCAGCAACTGGAAGCTGTAATGGATGTCCGGCTTGGATGATTTTCCCCAGCCGATCTGGTCCGGCGCGATGACCCGGTATCCGGCCTTGGTAAGTGCCTCGATGACGTTGTGGAAGTAGTAACCGCCGAACGCCTTGCCGTGGAACAGGATGACTGTGTTATTGTTCGATTGCCCGCTCGGAGGGATGTCCATATAGGCCATCTGAACTTGTTGCAGATCATTGGCGAGCGGCAGAAACTTGACGCGATATGGATATTCATATTCTTCTAGGCCAATACCCAGAGCTATCATATTCGCAGTACACCACCGGGCCAGCTCAATGAGCCAGAAGCCACCGTCTATCTAGTTATCGACGGCCGCTATACGCACGATGCGGGCGAGGCAGCTAGCCACGCGAGCGCAGCCAGGCATTCAGCCCAGGCGCCGACTGACCGATTTGGGGGTTATCGGGCCGGTTACCCCGGCCTTGGCCGTCGCTCTTGGGTTCGAGTGATTCTGTGCAGTGTGGCATTACCCGTACAAGAGTGTTGGCAGTGCCACACTGCACAGAATCGCCAGGAGCCGCCGCCGACCGAGATGGCACGGATGCCCGGTTCGCGAACCATCGGCGCGAAGTGGACCACGGCCAAGGCCAGCGATGGCCCACCGCTGGGCCTATGGCGCTATCGATGGGCCACCGCTGGGGTGCCAGGTAGGGGCAGGGGCAGGGGTGGGGGCCACCGCTGGGGTGCCAGGCAGGGGCGGGAGCCATCGGGTGGGGTCGCGGGGGCGCGCCGATTATGGGTAGAGGGCTTCGATGTCGGCTTGGTAGGCCTCGATTACGGCTGCTCGCTTGAGCTTCAGCGATGGGGTCAGCAGGCCGCGTTCTTCGGTGAAGTCACCGTTGACGACCCGGACCCGGCGGATCGATTCGGCGCGGGAGACCGAACGGTTCGCCTCGGCGACCGCCTGGGCGATTCCGGCGCGCGCCCCGTCCGGTAGCGGGATGGCGCTGTCGACCTGCACGCCTTCCGCCGGACCGGCGGCCCCCTCAGCGGACAGATCCGTCTCCGGGTCTAGTGTCACCAGGGCAGCGACATAGGAGCGGCCATCGCCAACCACCAGGCACTGGCTGATCAGCGGGTGCGCACGGATCCGGTCCTCCAGCGGGCCGGGGCTGACGTTCTTTCCGCCGTTGGTGACGAGCACGTCCTTCTTGCGGCCGGTGATGGTCAGGTAGCCGTCGCCATCCAGCCGCCCGAGGTCGCCGGTCGCGAACCAGCCGTCAGCCAGCGAGCCATCGGTGAACGAGTGGTAGCCGCCGAAGACCTGCGGGCCGCGGAGCAGTATCTCGCCGTCTTCCGCGATGCGCACGGCCGCGCCGGGCACCGGCGGACCGACCGTGCCGGGGCGCGGTCGCAGCGGAGGGTTGACCGTCGACGGGCCGGTGGTCTCGGTGAGGCCGTATCCCTCGTAGATCAGCACGCCCGCGCCCGCGAAGAACAGCAGCAGTTCCGGCGCGAGCGCCGAGCCGCCGCTGATCGCGTACCGGATCCGGCCGCCGAGCGCCTTACGCACCTTGCGATAGACCAGCAGGTCCAATAGCGCATGCTCGGCCCGCAGCACGGCCGACGGGCCCGGCCCCTCGCCGGCCAGCGCGCGCAGCGACTGCTCGCCGTAGCGGACCGCGACCTGGGTCGCCCGGTCGTAGACCCGCGTGGCGTGCAGCGCCGCCGCGTCGGTGCGCCCGAGCTGGTGGATCTTCTCGAAGAGGTACGGCACCCCGACCAGGAAGGTGGCGCCGAACGACTCCAGGTCGGGGCGCAGCTCGGCGGGTTTGATGGACGGGCTGTGCCCGAGCCTGATCCGCGCCTGGACGCAGCTCACCTCGATCGAGCGACCCAGCACGTGCGCCAGCGGCAGGAACAGCAGCGTGCACGGCGGTTCGCCGGAGACCGAGTCGAACACCGGCCGCAGCAGCGCGGTGCAGTTGGCCGCGGCGTCCAGGAAGTTGGCGTGGGTAAGTTGCGCGCCCTTCGGCGTGCCGGTGGTGCCGGAGGTGTAGATGATCGTCGCGATGCTGTCCGGGCTCAGCGCGGCCCGCCGCCGGGTGACCTCCACATCTGGTAGCGCGGAGCCGAGTTCGGTCAGCTCGCGGATCGCCCCCTGGTCCAGCCGCCGGACACCAGCCGACGATGACGCGAGCACGTCCGCGCACGCCTCGTCTTCGGCAATGACCATCGTCACCCCGGCGTCGCGGACGATCGCGGCCGCTTGTTCTTCCGACGAGGTCGGGTAGATGGGCACCAGCACCGCACCCGCGGCCCACGCCGCGAAGTCGAGCAGTGTCCACTCGTAGCAGGTGCGGGACATGAGCGCGATCCGGTCACCCGGCCCGATGCCAGAAGCGATCAGGCCCTTGGCCACCGCCGTCACCTCGGCGGCAAACCCGGCCGCCGTGACGCCTTCCCAGCTTCCGCCGGCCGAGCGGCGCGAGAAGACGACCGCCGACGGCTCCTCGGCGGCGTTCACATAGGGCAGGTCGCCTAGGCTGCCGTGGCCTGGCGGCTTGACCAAGCAGGGCGTGGACGCCGTACAGCCATCGGCCGAGACCTCGACGGGAGCCCGGTCACGAAGCTCGGATAGGTTTTTCACTTTGGTAACCGAAAGCATCAGCGCTCCAGTAGTGCGGTGATTCCCTGGCCGCCCGCCGCGCAAATGGAGATCAGCCCGCGGGCAGGCCCGTCCATATCATTCAAGGTCTTGGCCAGCGTCGCGGTGATCCGGCCGCCGGTCGCGGCGAACGGGTGCCCGGCCGCGAGCGAGGAGCCATGCACGTTGAGCCGCCCGCGGTCCACGGATCCTAGCGCTCCGGTCAGTCCGAGCCGCGAAACGCAGAACTCCTCGTCCTCCCAGGCCGCCAGGGTGGCCAGCACCTGAGAGGCGAAGGCCTCGTGGATCTCGCAGAAGTCCACGTCGGCCAGCTTGAGCCCGTTGCGGTCCAGCAGCCGGGGCACCGCGAACACCGGCGCGGTCAGCAGGCCGTCAGGCCCGGCCACGAAGTCGACCGCCGCGACCTCCACGTCGGCCAGGTACGCCAGCGGTTTCAGGCCGCGCGCCGCGGCCCACTCCCCCGAAGCCAGCAGCACGAGCGCGGCACCGTCGCTCAGCGGCGTCGAGTTGCCAGCGGTCATGGTGGCCGTGGCCGGATCCGCCGTCCCGAACACCGGCTTTAGCTGGGCCAGGCGCGAAGCCGACGAATCGGGCCGCAGGTTCTCATCACGCTCCAGCCCGCGAAACGGCGTCACCAGGTCATCGAAGAACCCGGCCTCGTAAGCAGCGTGCAGCCGCTGGTGGCTGGTCGCCGCGAACTCGTCCTGTTCCGCGCGCCCGATCCGCCATTGGACCGCGGTTCGCGCCGCGTGGTCGCCCATCGACAGGCCGGTACGCGGCTCGGCGTTGCGCGGGAAGTCAGGGATGACGTGCCGCGGGCGCAGCCCGGTGAGCAGCTTGCCGACCTTACGAGCGGGCGACCTGACCGCCTGCGTCCGCAGCAGCAGGCGGCGCAGATCGTCGTTGAGACCGATCGGGGCGTCGCTGACCGAGTCCGAGCCGCCCGCGATCGCGCAGTCGATCTGGCCAAGTGCGATCTTGTTAGCGGTCAGCGCGATCGCTTCCATGCCGGTGGCGCAGGCCTGCTGCACGTCGTAGGCGGGAGTGCGGTGGTCGAGCCGGCTGCCGAGGACGACCTCGCGGGCCAGGTTGAAGTCGCGCGCGTGCTTGAGCACGGCACCCGCGGCGAACTCGCCGGCGACCAAGCCCTCGAGCGAGAACCGGTGGACCAGACCATCCAGCGCGGCGCCGAGCATCCGCTGGTTGGACGCCCCGGTGTAAGGCCCTCCCGCGCGGGCGAACGGGATCCGGTTGCCGCCGAGAATCGCCACCCTGCGAATCGATCGCGTCATCGCTCCATATTATTTACTCTTCAGTAAAGTTACTAGTGGGTAAGGAGGCATTGTGCTGCGATCTACACCGCTCACCAGGTACCGGCCGGGCGGCCCCGTGATGCCGGGCCCGGTCGTGCTGGCGGGATCCGGCCGGCTAGGCCAGACGCTGGCCGGCATCATCAAGGCGGCGGAACCGAAGGCTGAAGGCCGCCCGGCGGCGCTCGTGTACGACGCGACGGACCTTGAATCGCCCGCCGCGCTGCGCGACCTGTATGAGTTCGTCCACTCCCGGATCAGGGACCTCGCGCCCAGCGGCCGGATCCTGATCGTCGGGGACGCCATTCCCGGTGCCGCTCCCGCCGCGCTGGAAGGCTTCACCCGCTCGCTCGGCAAGGAGCTGCGCGCGGGCAGCACGAGCCAGCTGCTGCGGGTGACACCGGGCGCGGAAGACTGCCTCGAGTCACCGGTGCGGTTCCTGCTGTCTCCGCGTTCGGCTTACGTCAGTGGCCAGGTGATCGTCGTCGGACCCGGGCGAGTACCGGTACCGGTTGACTGGGATGCGCCGTTTTGCGGAAAAAAGGCGGCGGTAACCGGTGCGGCGCGCGGCATCGGTGCGGCGATCGCCGAAGTACTCGCCTCCGGCGGCGCCCAGGTGTTCTGCATCGACCTGCCCGGACAAGCCGGGCCGTTGGGCCAGCTCGCCGACCGGATCGGCGGCACCGCCGTACCCCTGGATATAACTCACACCAAAACGGCGGTCCGCACTCTCTCCGAGCTAGCTGGCTCCCTCGACGTGTTCGTGCACAACGCGGGCATCACCCGCGACCGCACCATCGCCGCGATGCGCCCCGATGATTGGGACCAGGTTATCGAGGTCAACCTGGGCGCCGTCGTCAGGATCACCGAGGACCAGTCGTTGCTGAACGACGCCGGGGCGATCGTGTGCGTCTCGTCCATCGCGGGCATCGCCGGTAACCGAGGCCAGACCAACTACGCGGCGAGCAAGGCCGGGATCATCGGCCTGGTACGGGAACCCATGCCCAGGGGTATCCGGATCAACGCGGTCGCGCCCGGGTTCATCGAGACCGAGATGACCGCGCGGATGCCGCTGTTCATCCGCGAGGCCGGACGCCGGATGAACAGCCTCCGGCAGGCCGGGCTGCCTATCGACGTCGCCGAGGCGGTCGGCTGGCTGGCCGCGCCCGCGAATGCCGGGGTCACCGGGCAGGTGCTGCGGGTCTGCGGCCAGTCGCTGCTGGGAGCGTGAGCGGTGATCGCCTGGTCTTATCTGCACGCGCTGACGCGGCGGCGGGCCACGTCGGATGCGCTGCCCACCGATGAACTGGTGGTCAACGACGTGGTGGCCAACCCCGAGCGGCTGGCGAGGTACGCCCAGCTGTGCGGGTTCCCGGCCGGTGACACGCTGCCGCCGCTCTATCCGCACGTGCTCGCCTTTCCCGCCACGCTCGCGTTGCTGACCCGCCGGGATTTTCCGCTGCCGGCGCTGGGGCTGGTCCATGTCGCCAACCGCGTCACGGTACGCCGGCCGATTGGCGTCGGCGAACGGCTCACGCTGCGGATCCGGGCGGCCGGTCTGCGCGGCACCACCTTCAACATCGTCACGCGGGTCAGCGTCGGCGAGGAGCCGGTCTGGGAGTCGACGAGCACGTACCTGCATCGCGAGCCGGGGCGGACCGGTGAACGTTCGCCGACGCCGCCGGCGGTCCAGGGCGAGTCGTCGGTCTGGCCGGTTCCCGCGGACACCGGGCGACGCTACGCCGCGGTCAGCGGCGACCGCAACCCGATCCATCTGCATGCGCTGACCGCGCGGATGTTCGGCTTCCGGACCGCCATCGCGCACGGCATGTGGGCCAAGGCCCGGGTGCTGGCCGCGGTCAGGCCGCCTGATGTCTTCAGCTGCGAGGTCACCTTCCGGTCCCCCATCGCGCTGCCGTCGTCGGTCCGCTTGGTGACCGACGGCCGCCGCCTGGCCCTGACCACGCCGGACGGCGAGCGGACTCACCTGCACGGCGTGATCACGGAGTCGTGAATCGTTCCCCGGCCGCGCTGCGTTCCAGGCCGATCCAGATGACGCCCATCAGCCGGCGGGCCGTGGTCTCGGGCTGCTCGCCGGGAACCGTGAGGGCCCATTCGGCCATCGCGTCGGCGGCCCCGACAATGGTGTGCGCGATCGCGGCGGCCGCCTGGGCCTGCGGATCCTCGGTGGTCCCGTGCGCCGCCATGGCGTGCAGCACCAAGCTCGCGACGGTGTCGATGATTTGCTGGCGCACCGCGGCCAGTTGCTCAGCGGCGGCATCGCTATGACTGCGCGCCTGCTGGTAGAGCACGATCCAGCTCGCGCGGTGCTCCGCCACGAACGTGAAGAACGCGGTCAGGCCGCGCCAGAGACGTTCGGCTGGATCCGCGACATCGCCAAGTATCGCGGCGCCGATCGTCTCAACCAGCCGGTCGGTTTCCCTGGCGATGCACGCGCTGAACGTCTCATCCTTGGAGCCCAGATACATGTAGAGCAGCGGTTTGGAAACCCCCGCCAGCTCGGCGATCTCGTCCATGGACGCGCCGTGAAAGCCGTGCTCAGAGAAGATCCGTACTGCCGCGTCGAGCATCTGCTGCTCGCGAAGCTGGCGCGGCAGCCGTCGGTGCGAGGAAACCGTCACCTTGCCAGAGTATCTACCTGAAAAGTAAAGTGACTCACGAGTAAACTTACTAGTGAGTAACTATGGAGGTGCCGTGGTCGACGTCGAAGCTCTTGACTTCGCCGAGATCTCGCCAGGCGAGTTCGCCAAATTGATCAAGGACCTGCCGAAACGTGAGCTCACGGCCATCGCCGGCGGCTCGTCACGCGGCCGGATCGTCGATGAGATCCTCAGCCGGATGGCAGCGTCCTTTAATCCGGGGACCGCCGGACGGCTCAAGGCGCTGATCCGCTGGCGGATCGTGGACGACGGGCAGCCGGAGATCCCCTTCGAGATGGATATCGCCGACGGAACCTGCCAGGTCAGCCCGGGCACGACTGAGCGTCAGGCCCGGCTGGGCTTGACCATGTCCGCTGCTGATTTCGCCCGGCTGGTGTCCGGAAACGCCACCGGAACGGCACTGTTCATGACGCGCCGGCTGAAGGTGGCCGGCGATCTCGGGCTCGCCGCGTCGCTAGTCCGCTACTTCGACATCCCGAAGGCCTGACCCATGTCCTTTGGTTTCGACCTCACCGACGATCAAACCGAAATGCGTGACTGGGCCCACGGTTTCGCCCAGGACGTGATGCGCCCGGCCGCGGCCGAGTGGGACGAACGCGAGGAGACCCCCTGGCCGGTCATCAAGCAGGCGGCCGAGATCGGCCTCTACAGCTTCGACACACTCGCGGAGCTGTGGGGCGACCCGACCGGGCTGTCGCTGCCGGTACTCAACGAGGAACTGTTCTGGGGTGACGCGGGCATCGGCATGTCGATACTCGGGACCACCCTCGCCGTGGCTGGCATCTTCTCCAGCGGCACACCGGACCAGGTCATCGAGTGGATCCCGCAGTGCTTCGGCGATGCCGCGGATCCGAAGGTGGGCGCGTTCTGCGTCTCCGAACCAGAGGCGGGCTCGGACGTCGCCTCGATGCGGACCCGCGCCCGGTACGACGAGGCCAGCGGCGAGTGGATCATCAGCGGGCAGAAGGCCTGGATCACCAACGGCGGCATCGCCAACGTGCATGTCGTCGTCGCCTCCGTCGACCCCTCGCTGGGCTCCCGTGGTCAAGCGGCGTTCATTATCCCGCCGGACGCGAAGGGGCTGTCGGGCTCTCGCAAGATCAGGAAGCTCGGGCTGCGCGCCTCGCACACCGCCGACGTGTTCCTCAACGACGTCCGGGTGCCCGCCGAGTTCGTGCTGGGCGGTAAGGAAAAGCTGGACAAGCGACTGGCCCGCATTCGTGAGGGGAACACGGCCCGCCAGCAGGCGGCCATGTCCACTTTCGAGATCTCCCGGCCCATCGTCGGGGCCCAGGCGCTGGGCATCGCGCGGGCCGCCTACGAATACGCCCTGGACTACGCCACCCAGCGAGTCCAGTTCGGGCAGCCCATCATCCGCAACCAGGCCATCGCCTTCGCCCTCGCGGACATGCGCACCGAGATCGACTGCGCCCGGCTGCTGATCTGGCGAGCCGCCTGGATGGGCCGCAACGATCGAGCCTTCACCGCCGGAGAAGGCTCGATGGCCAAACTGAAGGCGGGCGAGGTCGCCGTCGCCACGACCGAGAAGGCAGTCCAGTTGCTCGGCGGGGCCGGCTACAGCCGGGAGCACCCGGTCGAGCGCTGGTACCGGGACAGCAAGATCTACACGATCTTCGAGGGCACGTCGGAGATCCAGCGCCTGGTCATCTCCCGCGCCATTTCAGGGCAGGAGATTCGCTAGCTCGCCGGTCCGGTATCGCCGAGTGCCCGGCGCGCGGCGCGCGCGCTGGCCTCGTCAACCATCTCCCCGTCGGGCAGTCGCGTCGCCGCGCCGCCTGAGGCGGCAAGAGCTGACAGGACCAAATGAGCCCGCGTCGCCTCCTCCGGCGTCGTGGTGAATTCGGCGTTGACGATGCCAACCTGCGCGGGATGGATACAGGCACGCCCGCTGAAGCCGAGCCGCCGCAGTGCCCGGGTCGATTCGGCGAACGCCTCCAGGTCGGTGAAGTTGACCGATGCGGGTCCCAGCGGGGCTTCGATGCTTGCCGCGGCGCTGGCCAGTACTACCTGAGAGCGGATCGCGAGCAGTTCGCGCTCGTCCGCCGCCGGGCGCAGGCCTAGCTGTGCCTTGAGGTCGGCCTCGCCGACCTGCAGCCGGACTACGCGGGGCAGGGCGGCAATCTCCCTGGCGTCAAGCACCGCGGCCGCGTCCTCGAGCAGCGGAGCCAGTCCAGCGGCGGATCCGGCTGCCTCGAGCGTCCGCCCGGCCGTCATGACCTGGGCCACCGAGGCCTTCGCGAGGCAGAAGCCGGAAATGTTCGGCCGATCGGCCAGCGCCCGCAGGTCGGCCGTCCCCTGGTCCCCCTCGTTCACCCGGATCCACACCGGAGCGTGCGCTCCGGGAAGCCAGCGGGCCAGGTGGTCACGCGCGGCCCGCTTGTGCTCGGGGGCGACTGAGTCCTCCAGATCGAGGATGAGCGCGTCGGCACCGCGGCCGAACGCTGCGTCGATGCGATCCGGCCGGTCGGCGGGAACGTAGAGGTAGCTGCGCGGCGCCATGGTGCTCCTTGATGCGAGGGCTTCCCCGGGGCCGGGGTATCACTGTTATGCTATTGGAACGCCTTTCCTCAGGGAGGAACAATCGTTGCGGCTGCGGCTGTAAGGAGCTTCATGAGCCCGTATGACCAGGTAATTACCGGTACACAGATCGCCAGCCCGGACCGGGCTGAACTCATCCAGGCGGACATCGCCATCTCGGGCGGCAAAGTAGCCGCGGTGGGCAAGGACCTGGCGGGCTTGTCAGGCGAGACGTTCGACGCCAGCGGCCTTGTCGCGTTCCCCGGAGCGGTAGACGTACACCAGCACTGGGGCATCTACAACGACCTGAGCGAGGATGCCGATACCGAGAGCCGAGCGAGCGCGCAAGGCGGCGTCACCACTGGCATCACCTACATGCGCACCGGCCAGTACTACCTGAACAAGTCCGGGCCTTACACCACGATCTTCCCTGAGGTGCTCGAGCGCACCCAGGGTCGCTCGTTCATCGACTACGGGTACCACCTGGCGCCGATGACATCTCAGCACATCGGCGAGATCGGGACGCTGATCGACGACTTCGGCGTGGCATCCTTCAAGATCTTCATGTTCTACGGGAGCCACGGCCTGCACGGCCGGTCGGCCGACCAGTCGTCGTTCCTGATGATTCCGCCGGATGAGCGCTACAACATCGCCCACTTCGAGTTTGTCATGCGCGCCATCCAGCAAGCCAGGCGCGAGCGCCAGGACCGGGCGGACACTATCTCACTCTCGCTGCACTGTGAGACGCCGGAGATCATGACCGCCTACACCAAGATGGTCGAGGATGAAGGCAAGCTGACGGGCCTGGAGGCGTACAGCGCTTCCCGGCCGCCGCACAGCGAGGGCCTCGCCGTGACCATCGCGTCCTACCTGGCGTACGAGACCGACCTGCCGACAATCAACCTGCTTCACCTGTCCTCGGCCAAGGCGCTGGATGCCGCCATGAAGATGGCCGCCGCCTTCCCGCAGATCGACTTCCGCCGCGAAGTGACCATCGGCCACCTGCTGGCCAGCTACGAGGACCCGGCCGACATCGGCGGCAAGGTCAACCCGCCGCTCCGCTCCCGGGAGGACGTCGAGGCGCTGTGGGCGCACTTGCTGGCCGGGAACGTGAGCTGGGTCGCCAGCGACCACGCTTGCTGCAAGGACGAGCAGAAGTTCGGCGATCCGCGTGAGGATGTGTTCCAGGGCAAGTCCGGTTTTGGCGGCACCGAGTACCTGCTGCCCGGCCTGATCACCGAGGGCCGTAAGCGCGGGCTTGGGCCTCGGGACGCGATGACCCGGCTGGTCTGCACCACCCCGGCCGAGCGTTACGGGGCCCGGGGCAAGGGCCTGATCGACGAAGGGCTACGACGCCGACATCGCCTTGGTCCGGCTGGACGACCCGTGGACGGTGTGTGCCGCCGATTCGTTCTCCACCCAGGAGTACTCGCCACTCGAGGGCTACCAGATGGACGCCCGGGTAGTGCACACGTTCCTGCGCGGCCAGCAGATCCTGGCCGACGGCAAGGTCGCCGGCGAGCCGACCGGACAGTACCTGCGTCGTGCCTAAGACGTTCTGCTCCGGTTCGGGGCCGTGAGCGGTCCCGGGTAACTCCGGGCCACCCGGGTCACCCCAGCGGCGACTGCACGACGGCGGTGTCGGGCAGGGCCCGCAGCCGCTTCAGCACGGCGTCGGTCTCCCCATCGGTCAGTGACCGCGCCGCGTTGCCGCGGAACTTGACCTCGAGCTGCGCGGTGGTGAGCGGGTGCTCCGGGCCGCCGAGCGAGCTGTGTACCCGGTGCTCGAAACGCCGCCCGTCCTTGGTCCGCACCCGGGCCACCGCGCTGAACGCGTTGGGGAACTCGTCGTCGCAGACCGGATCGGCGACGAAGACGCAGCGGCGGGCCAGGTCGCGGCGGAGCGGGTCGGCCAGTGTCTGCGGGATGAAGTCGTCCAGCTGGACGCCGAGCCCGCCCCCGCCCGCCATGGCGATCGCGAACATGAAAGGGCCGGAGAACTTGGCGTGGTAGGGGCTGCGCGGCGCGATCTTTTCGGCCCAAGGCTCGGCGACGGTGCGCAGCACCGTGCCCGGGACCCCGATCTCGGCCGACTCGATATCGGCGGCGGCGAGTCCTTCGGCCCGCAACGCCAGCGCGCAGTCGATCACCGGGTGGGTGAAGTGGTTGGCCGGGTACGGCTTGTAGACCGTGCGCAGCAGCTCCCACTGGACGCCGAGCCCCTTGCTGAGCGCGCTGGCGTCGTAGTCGGTGCCGAGGTAGGCGCGCAGGAAGCCGAAACCGCCCTCGAGCGCGGTGGCCGGGCCGGTGACGCCGGCCTCGGCAAACAGCGCCGCCTCAACACCCGCGTGCGCCGCCCAGCCGCAGTGGATCTGCTTGACCGAGCCGCCGGTCCGGTTGGCCTCGATGATGCCCGCGCCCATGCTGGTCGCAATGGACAGCGCGGAGCAGGTGGCCGCCTCGTCCAGGCCGAGCAGCATGGCCGCCGCGACCGCGGCCCCGATGGTGCCGCAGATCGAGGTCGCGTGCTGACCGCGCAGGAAGAACGTCGAGTTGCGTAGCTTAGGCAGGTAGCCAGCCATGCCGAGGCGGTTGCAGAACCTCGTCCCCGACCGCGACCGCCCGCAGCAGCTCAGGACCGCTGCGGCCGCGGGCCTCGGCCAGGGCCATCGCGGCTGGGACCACGGATGAGCTCGGGTGCAGCACCGACGGCAGGTGGGTGTCGTCGAAGTCAAGCGAGTGCGCCAGCGTCCCGTTGATCATCGCGGCCGACGACGCTGGCAGCTTCTCGCCACCGGTGAGCGGCGTCGCCTCGGGGGTGCCGCCGCGGGCCCGCATCACCTGCTCGATGGCCCGATAGGATGCGGCCGGGTCGTCGACGGCCGTCGCCGCCAGCGAGACCCCAACGCTGTCGGTCACCCGGTTGGCCGCGTCGGCGATGATTTCTCCGGGCAGGTCGCGGGCGGAGGCCACCGCGAACTCCGCCAGCAGCAGCGCGTAAGGGTGTTCCTGGGTCGTGTCGGTCACCATGTGATGGCCAGCGGCCGGACCGGGCCGCCGGTCGCCCCAGCGATCGGCAGCGGATTGACAACGAGCAGGAACTCGCTCACCCCAGCGTCCGCGAGCGGCGTCAGGTTCATCGTCTCCATGATGTTGATGCCCCGTTCCACCAGCAGCAGCCGGTGCACGGGCAGCAGCGCGTGCCCGGCGCCCGGCGCGATGTGCTCGAACGCGATCGTCTCGGCGCCAAGTACCACCGGATTGAAGTCGGCCAGCCAGCGGGCGGCTTCCTCGCCAGGACCCGGCGCACCTCCGGACTGCCCGGTGAACATGTCGTAGCTGGACCACTCGCGCGACCAGCCGGTGCCGATGACGATGACCTCACCCGCGCCCAGCTCGACCCCAGCGGCCTTGCGCGCTGTCTCCAGATCGGCCACCGTCACCTCGTAGCCCGGCGGCAGTACGGGCACGCCGTGGACCGCGGCCACGTTCAGGTGCACCGCGCGGCCGACGAACGGCTGGAAGGTGTCGATGCCCAGGCTGGCGAAGCCGCGGTGCGACTGCTGGCTGGCAGCGTCTATGTCGCCGTGCAGCTTCCCGCGGTGGGAGACGTGCGCGAGCGCGTCGACGTGGGTTCCGACGTGGCCGCCGAGCACGATGATCTCGTTGGCCGCGGAGTCTCCATCGGCCCGCACCATGTCGCCGTGCCTGCGCTCTAGCACCATGCGGAACGGAGGGTGGTTGGGTGACTGGGGCATGCCCACCCGGTATGGGTGGGAGAGATCAAGGACGGTGGCCGCGGCCAGCGTCTCCTGCAATCCTGCCGGGATCATATGGCTCCTGCCGCGCGCAGTTCGGTGATGCGCTCGGGACTAAGGGCGAGTCGCTCGCGCAGCACCGTGTCGGTGTCCGCGCCGTGTGCTCGCCCGGTGAATCGGATCTTGCCTGGCGTCTGGGACAGCCGGAACAGCACGTTCTGCATGCGCAGCGTGCCGAAGTCTGCGTCGGGCACCGTGGTGATGGTGTCCAGCGCCTGGTACTGCGGATCGGCGAAGACGTCTTCGATGTCGTAGATGAGCGCGGCCGCCGCCTGTGCCTTCTCGAACGCCTCGATGACCTCGGCCGCGGTGCGGGCGGCTGTCCACGCCGATACGTAGCCGTCGAGCAGGTCGGCATGCGCGGCCCGGCCAGCGCCAGTGGCGAACCATTCCTCGCCGATCACCTCGGGGTGTCCGACCAGCGCCAGCACCCGCTCGGCGATCGACTGGGAGGAGGTCGAGACCGCCACCCACTTCTCGTCCCTGGTCCGGTAGGTGTTGCGCGGCGCGTTGTTCACTGACCGGTTTCCGGTGCGCGGTTGCTTCTCCTCGAGCAGACCGTAGACGACCGGCTGGGAGCCCAGCAGGGTCAGCAGCGGCTCGATGATGGCCAGATCGACCACCTGCCCGGTGCCGGTGGTCTCACGGCTGCGCAGTGCCATCAGCACCGCGTTGACGCAGCAGAGCGCGGTCACCCCGTCGGCCAGCCCGAACGGCGGCAGGGTGGGCGGCCCGTCCGGTTCCCCGGTGATGGCGGCGAGGCCGCTCATCGACTCGGCCAGGGTGCCGAATCCCGGTCGACTGGAGTACGGGCCGAACTGCCCGAAGCCGGTGACCCGCGCTATGACCAGGCCCGGGTTGACCGCGTGCAGCTGCTCGGGCCCGATGCCCCAGCGCTCCAGCGTTCCCGGCCGGAAGTTCTCGATCAGTACATCGGCGGTGGCGGCCAGCCCGAGCAGCAGCTCCGCTCCTTCCCTGGCCGACAGATTGATGGTGACCGGGTACTTGTTACGGCCGAGCATCTTCCACCACAACCCGATTCCGTCCACCGTACGGCCGTGCCCCCGGCTCGGGTCCGGGCGCTTCGGGTGCTCGACCTTGATTACCTCGGCGCCGAAGTCACCAAGCACCATGGCCGCCAGCGGTCCCGCGAACAGCGTCGAGCAGTCGATGACCGTCACGCCCTGCAAGGCCTGCTGCCCTGTCACTGTTCCTCCTAGCGGAAGCCTGTTCCAATCTCAGAAACTATCGTACTGACGGCCTTCTGTATAGCGCGACTGCCGCTATTCTCGATCACCCATGGTGATTACACTCAGGAATGCACGGTCACCTAAGGAAGAAAAAGGTCGCGGCGAATGAGACCGCCCGCGGCAGTCGTTTTAACAAATGTAAACTGGCTGCGATCAGCCCTGGTAGCCCGCTTTTTTGGACAGCCGCGATGTGGACTCCAGCAGGAATTTAACGTATTCATCGCTGTGGGCGTTGAACCGGTCTTTCGGCCCGCTGACACTCAGTACGGCTACCGGATTACCGCCATGATTTAGTACCGGCGCGGCGATCGACGCGGCCCCTGACTGGCGTTCTCCGCTGGAGGAAGCCCAGCCCCGCTCGCGGATGGAACGGAGCTCGGACAGCAACTCGGCGGAGTTGATCACGGTGGAATCGGTGACCGATACCAGCGGCCCGGCCAGATAGCGCTCGATCTCCGCGTCACTCAGGAAGGCCAGGAATGCTTTGGAGCTGGCGCCCGCGTGCAGCGGGTAGCGCACGCCGATCGACACCGACATGACCACCTCGCGCGGCGGGGTGATCTGGTCGAGGTAGATGCGCTCGAAGCCGATGCGGACCGACAGCGTGCTGGTCTCGTTGGTCAGCTGGCTCAGCAGGGCCAACTCGGGCAACGCGAGCTTGCGCACGTCGACTCGGGACAGCGCGGACAGGCCCAGGGTCAGCGACGCGGGCCCTAGCGAGTAGCGACGGGTGCCCTCGTCCAGCTGGATCAGGTCACGGGAACGCAGCGAGGCCAGCACCCGGTGCACGGCCGCCTTCGAAATGCCCAGGTCGTTGGCAATGTCCGTAACGCCCAGATCAGCAGAATGCACCTTGGTGAAATGGAGCAGTACATCCGCCGCCCGTTCGATTGCGGCAACAGTTTGACTGCCTTCCTCAAGGCTATTTCCGTGACCCCGCGTAACCGTCTCAGACAAGCCGTACCTGCCCGTATGACGTGCGTCCGCAGCCGCTGGGTCGAAGCATCCCGTAGTCCTCTCGCGATGACGCATTCAGTATACTCACTGGACCGAACCCCAATTCCACTTTGTGTCCCGGCGGATGAAGGAATCGCAGCCGGTCTCGATAAGCAGGCGGCGCTGCACCTCGTTAGCCCGGGCAATCGCCTCCCGCCGTCCCGTCCCGGTCGGCTCGCCGCGCTCGGCCACGGTTCGTCCGCGCACGATGACCTGCTCGATCGACTCCGGCGCGGGACCGCCCGACCACACCAGGTTGGCGAGCAGGGCCCCGTCGGGTGCCGCGGAGGTCTCCCCGGCCAGATCGATAACCAGCAGGTCGGCCTCTTTCCCGGTTTCCAGCGACCCGATGCGGTCGGCTAGGCCGAGGGCGGCCGCCCCACCGATGGTGCCGAGTTCGATCGCGTCCTCCGGGGTGCCGAACAGTATCTCGTCGCCGAACTTGCCGCGGTCGCCCCCGGCCAGCTTGCGCGCGCTGTCGCCGATCCGCTGCGCCATCAGGTAGCCGCGCAGGCCCATCCACAGGTTGTGGCCGTAGGAAACGACCGGCCCGTCAAGCCCGATGCTCATTGTCACGCCCGCGTCCAGGTACTGCCGGGAGTCGAAGGTGACCATACCGAGGATCAGCTCCATGTCCGGGACCAGCGACACCGACGCGCCCGCGTCGGCCAGCAGACGGGCCTCGCCCGGGCGCAGGTTCTGCGCATGGATGGCGATGACGTTCGGCCCGAGTATGCCCTCGGCCGCCAGCCACTCGAACGAGCCGCCGGTCCAGCCGCGGGTGTCAGCCAGGTACTTGCCGTCCATCATGGACGGCGCGTGGATGTCAAACTGCTTGTTGTTCGCGACGGTCCAGTCGTACAGCGCGTGCAGGTCGTCAGCGGACACGTAGGTGATACCGATCGAGCTGGCGGTGACCGACATCGTCTCGCCGTCGAACTGCTTAGCCAGCCGCTCGGTCTCGGCCAGCGCCACGGTGACTGGCTCGCGCATGCCCTCCGGGACCGCGTTCGGGTCGTTGACCACGAGGCGGGCCGCGCGGGTGCGGATGCCGGTGTCCCGCAGCGCTCGCAGCACGCCGGTCATCGAGTCCTTGTCGACGTGGGTGAAATGGTCGTCGGTGGTGGTGGTGACGCCTGACCGGAGCAGGTCGATGACCGGCGGCAAGGCCGACCAGTAGGAGTCCTCCTCGTCGCAGGCGCCAGTCATCGGGTAATAGAAGCCGAACAGCCGCTCCTCGAACCTGGTGCCCTCGGCCATGCCCCGGATGCAGCCCTGGACCAAGTGAGTGTGGGTGTTGACCAGGCCGGGCATGACCAGCCGGCCGGGGCCGCCGAGGTTATGCGCCGACACCCAGCCGGGCTCGCCCTCCCCGACGTCGACGATCAGGCCGTCGGAGATGGCGACGTAGCCGTCGCCCAGCACTCTACGTTCCCGGTCGACCGTCAGCACGAGCCCGCGTACCAGCGTGTCGCAGGTGCGGGGCGGTGATTCTGTCATGGTGATCGCTCCTTGCGCTCAGTGTTCGACGGGCAGGGCCGCGGCCTCGGCCAGGACGCCGGGGAAGTGACAGGCGGCCAAGACACCGGAGGGGCTCTCAGCCAGGACGGGTTCCTGCGTGGTGCAGATGTCGCGCGCCGCCGGGCAGCGCGGGGCGAACTGGCAGCCACCCGGTGCGCCGACGTCCCCGACCTCGCCGCGCAGCAGGATGGGCTGACGGCGCGCCTCCACCTCGGGGTCAGACGCCGGGGACGCGCTGATCAGAGCGGCCGTGTAGGGGTGCATGGGCTCGTCGAGCACGGTCCCCGCTGGACCGACCTCGACCAGCCGGCCCAGGTACATAACGCAGATCCGGTCGGCCAGCTGCCTGATCACGCCCATGTCGTGGGAAACGAGCACGCTAGTAAGACCCTGCTCGCGGCGCAGGTCCTGGAGCAGGTTGACGATCTGGGCCTGGACCGAGACGTCGAGGCCGGACATTGGCTCGTCCATCACCACCACCGCCGGGTTAACCGCCAGCGCGCGGCAGATGCCGACACGCTGGCGCTGGCCGCCGGACAGTTCGTGAGGGTAACGGTCGAGCATGCTCGGCGGCAGGCCACAGAGCGCCATCTGGTCGAGCACCGTCTGCCGCCGCTCGGCGGCCGACAGGCTGGTCAGGTTCTGCAGTGGCTCGGAGATCGTCTGCCGCACCGTCCGTCGCGGGTCGAGCGAGCCGAAGGTGTCCTGAAAGACGAACTGCACGAAGCCGCGATCGGACTGCGCACGCCCGGCTTTCCGGCTGGCCGGCGCATCCCGCGGGTCCACGCCGCGCCGCACCTCGCCCGCGGTCGGCTGGTCGAGGGCGGCCAGGATCTTGGCGAAGGTGGACTTGCCGCAGCCCGACTCGCCAACGATGCCGAGCGTCTCACCGAACCGCACCTGGACGGATACCCCGTCAACGGCGCGGGTGATACGCCGGCGCCGACCGAAACCACTGGTGAAGTAGCGCTGTACGTCTATCGCCTCGAGCGCGACCTCGGGTTGCCCGTCCGTCGCCGCCAGCGAGTGCTCGGCCGCCGCGGCCGAAGCCGGCGCCCCGGTCTTGGGCTCGCCGCCCAGCGGGAACCAGCAGCGCACCTCGTCGGCCTGGCTGCCGGTGCCCCGGGGGACCAGGTCCGGATGCTCGGCCGAGCACTCGTCCTTCGCCTGGTCACAGCGCGGATGGAATCGGCAGCCGGATGGCATGGCGAACAGGTCAGGCGGCGAGCCGGGAATGGTGACCAGCCGCCCTGAGCCGGCGTCCAGACTGGGGGTAGCCTCAAGCAGGGCGCGGGTGTAGGGGTGGCGGCACTGCGACAGCACGGTCTTGGTCGGCCCGGACTCGACGATCTCGCCCGCGTACATGACCACGGTCCGGTCGCTGACCGCGGCGACCACGCCGATGTCGTGAGTGATGATCAGCACGCCCATCTCGCGATCGGCGGCCAGCCTGGCGATGAGAGCCAGGATCTGGGCCTGCACGGTAGCGTCGAGCCCGCTGGTCGGCTCGTCGGCGATCAGCAGCTTGGGCCGGTTGGCCAGCGCCATCGCGATCATCACGCGCTGCTGGGTTCCGCCCGACAGCTCGTGCGGGTACTGGTCGACCCGCATCGCCGGGTTGACGATGCCGACTTCGGCCACCAGATCAATGATCAGCTGCCGCAGTTCCTTCTTCGGCATCGGCCGACGCAGCGTGATCGTCTCGGCCAACTGCTGGCCGACCGTGTGGAACGGGTTAAGCGCGGTCATCGGATCCTGGAAGATCATGCCGATCTGTGCCCCGCGGATCTCACGCATCTGCCGCGGAGACATGCCGGTGAGCTGCCGGCCGTCCAGCTCCACGGTGCCCGCGGCTAGCCGGACCGGGTGCCGCAGCAGCTGCATGATGGACAGCACGGTCAGCGACTTGCCCGAGCCGGTCTCGCCGACCACCGCGACGATTTCGCCGGTCCCGACGCTCAGCGAGACATCCTGGACCGCGGTCATGGTCTGCTTGGGCCGGTCGATGACCGTGTTCAGCCCGGTCACCTGGAGCAGCGTCCGCGTCCCGGCCTGGGGGACGCCGGTGCCCGCCGCGCTCACCGCAGCCTCGGGTTCAGTACGTCGCGCAGCGCCCGGCCGATGAGGTAGGCGCACAAGATCGTGATCGTGATCGCCAGCCCCGGGAAGAAGCAGTACCACCAGTCTTCTAGCAAGTAGGCGCGGCCGTCGGCGAACATCTGTCCCCAGTCGGCCGTCGGCGGCTGAATGCCGAGGCCGAGGAAGCTCAGCGAGCTCTCCAGGAGCAGCACCTGGGCAACGGAGAAGGTCCAGAGCACGAGGACCTGCGAGGTGACGTTGGGCAGGATGTGCTGCCTGATGATCGTCGCGGTCGAGCTACCCCCGCCCCGCGCGGCCAGCACGTAGTCGGTTCTCTTTAGCCGCAGCACCTCGGCCCGCACCACCCGGGCGTACTGCACCCAGCCGAAGATGGACAGTACGAACAGCAGGGTGGCGAAGCTGTCGCCGCGCACGGTGATCACTACCAGGGCGAGGACGACGAAGGGAAAGGCCAGCTGGGCGTCGCACAGCCAGTTGACGATCCAGCCCACGCCGCGCTCGATCATCCCGGCGAGCACCCCGAGCAGGGTGCCGGCCGCGGCTGTGATGGTGGCCGCGAGGAAGGAGAGCGCGAGCACCTCGCGAGCCCCGTACATCAGCCGGGACAGGATGTCGCGGCCGAGCTCATCGGTACCGAGGATGTGGCTCCAGGTGCCACCAGCCCAGACCGGCGGGGCCAGCTGGGCGGCGTAGTCCTGGGAGTTGGGAGTGTCGGGGGCGATCCAGGGGGCGAGGATGGCGGCCAGCACGATGACGGCCAGCACGATCAAGGCGACGACGGCGGCCTTGCGCCGGAAGAACGCGCGGGCGACACCGCGCCGGGGCTCGGCCACGCCGCGCGCGGCGTCGCTGACGGGCAGCGCCTCCAACGGGTCGGAGATAACGCTCATGTCGGTTCCTACCTCCTGCGCAGCCGCGGGTCGAGCCAGCGGTACAGCAGATCCGTGATCAGGTTGGTCAGCACGACGATGACGGCGAAGCAGTACGTCGCGGCGGCGACGACCGGGTAGTCGCGGGTGGACACAGCATTGATCAGCTCGGGTCCGAGGCCGGGCCAGGCGAAGATGACCTCGACGAGCACGCCGCCGCTGAGCATCTGCGCGAAGTCAACGCCGATCACGGTGACCAGGGCGTTGAGCACCGGCCGGAGTGCGTGCCTGGATACCACCCGCCAGGGACTCACGCCCTTGGACTGCGCGGTGCGGATGTAGTCCTCCTGCATGCTCTCGCGCAGGCCCGAGCGGGTGACTTCGAGGATCCGGGAGATGGGGTAGAGAGCCAGCACCGCGATCGGCATGATGACCGCGGCGATCCCGGAGTCCAGGCCGCTGGAGGCGAGAGCGGGGAGCCAGCCGAGCTCGACCGACAGGAAGTACACCAGAATCGTGCCGCTGGCGAAGACCGGGATGGCCTGGCCGGCCAGCACGACGACGGCCATCAGCCCGTCGTAGGTCCGGCTGCGGGTCAGGCCCTCGATCAGCCCTAGGGGGATGCCGACCAGGAGGGCCAGCACGTAGGCGAGCGCGATCAGCTCGAGGGTGACTGGCAGCAGGTTAAACACGACGGAGGTCGCCGGGATGTGCTCTTGGTAGGACTGCCCGAAGTTGAACCGGACGGCCTGCCACAGGAACGAGCCGTACTGGTCTATGAGCGGCCGGCTGAAGCCGTACTCGGCGCTGACCTGCGCCACCCGGGCCGGGGAGGCGTTCTGCCCGGCGATCGCGGCGGCCGGGTTGCCCGCCGAGTGCAGCATCACGAAGAGCAAGGTCAACACGCCGAACAGGACCAGGATGAGCCGTCCGATCACGCGGCCGACGTTCCGGGCGACCTTGAAGGTTACCGCCTGCCAGTGCGGCGCGGGGGTGCTGGCGCCGACGGTGACAGTCGCCGGAACGGAAGACCGCACGCTGGCCATCAGGCGCTCACCGCCTTACCCGCGCAGGCCGCGGTGATCAGCTCGGTCAGCTCTTCCGGAGCGGAGATCATCGCGTCGTGACCGGCGTGGATCTCGTAGTACTGCCAGCCGGCGGCCGGGTCGACCCGGGACAGGTACGGGCGGGGCGGCTCGCCGGGGCCACGCAGGCAGCGGATATAGACCTGCTCGACGCCGTCGTTCCAGCCCGGCGGCAGCCGCAGCGGCGTGGAGACGGCGCCGTACGGCTGCGGGGTCAGGTGGCGGCGTACCCAGGTCAAGTCGTCGTCGGACAACCCCAGGGTGCTGCCGTCGGTGGGCGGCAGCACCGGGTTGCCGTCGACCACTGTGCGGCGTTTGACGAACCCCTGGCCGAGTGGGTGCACGGTGATGCTGCTTTCGCCGTCAGCCGGGACCGGACCGTCAAAGTAGATCATCCGGCGGACCCGTCCGGACCGCCGGGCGACGACCCCGGCGCCGACCATGCAGCCGTAGCTGTGCCCGACGATCGTGACGTCGGTCAGCTCCTCCATTTCGATCAAGGCGGCCACGTCCTCGACGTGCGTGTTCAGGCTGGTGTCTGGGCGCAGCAGGTGGGCCCGGTCGCCGAGGCCGGTGAGGGTGATCGCGTGCACGTCGAAGCCGCGTTGCCGCAGCGGTCCGCGCACCTTGCGCCAGCACCAGGCACCGTGCATGGCGCCGTGGATCAGCACGAGCGAGTCGTCAGGCACAGGCTGCTCCTGGGGCGAGAAATTTGGAACACCGTTCCGCTGAACGTAACGAGTCATATTTGCCGTTGTCAAGCGCTATGTCCGAGCGGATCACCGCCGCGACCGCGTCCGGCCGTTCGACCTGCACCCAGTGCCCGGTGCCGGGCACGTGGCTGGCCCGCAACCCGGGAAACCGAGGGAGGTCGGGGGTGATGGTTTGCCAGCCGCCGTCGGCGAACACCGCGTGCACCGGGCGCGGGCAGCCGCGCAGGGCGGCTGGGCCGTCCCAGTGCATCAGCGACTCGTACGACTGCGCGGCCACCGGCCACGCCGCCGCTGGGCCCAGTGGTCCTGGCAGCAACGCGGCTCGGGCGTTGCGCAGCCGGTCGCGGCGGAAGATGTACTCCGCCTCGCTGTCACGCAGCGGCGCCGCCCGGGCTAGCAGTTCGGGACCCGGCGGGGTAAGCGCCCACGGAGAGTCCACCATGACAACCTCGCTGACCAGCCACGGGTAGCGGCCAGCCAGGGTAAGCGCCACCGCGCCACCCATGCTGTGCCCGACGGCGAGCACCGGCCCTGTTCCGAGCATGGTGGCGACGGCGGCCGCGTCGTCGGCGAAGTCGTCCAGGGTGAACGGGCCCGCCGACGGCTGGCTCGCGCCGTGGCCTCGCAGGTCCACCAGGATGACATGGTGGTCGGCGGCGAACTCGGCGGCCAGCGGCGCCAGGTCCGCCTGATCACCCATCCAGCCGTGCAGCAGCAGCACGGCTGATCCGCTGCCGCCATGGGTCACCGCCAGCTCCCCGGCCGGGCCGGCCACCATCTCGGTGGTCATCCCTGGTCGCTGAACTGGAACGGGTCGGAGCGCACCACGTTGGCCACCCGGGTGGTACAGCAGTAGTAGGAAACCACGATGACCAGCTCGAGCGTCGCACGGACGCCGATGGCCTGCTGCAGCGCGGCGATCAGCTCGTCCGGCACCTGGCTGCTCACGGCGAGCTGCTCGGCCAGGCCGAGCACGTCACGCTCAACCGGGGAGTAGCAGTCTGCCTGCTGCCAGTTCCCCACCGCCGCGACCTTGTCCTCAGGCACTCCCGCCCGACGGGCCAGGCGGGAGTGCGAGTTGGTCATCAGCTGGCAGTGATTGAGCTGGGTGACCCGGATCGTCGCGAGCTCCGACAGCTGCGGGCTGACGGTGAGGGTGTTGCGGATCGGGCTGAGCATGTCGATCCACCCGCCGAGCAGCGTCGGCGCGTTGGCCAGCTTGTTGAACAGGTCCGACACGTGCCCGAAGAGGGCGTACGACTTGGCGAAGGCGGCCTGAACCTCCGCGTCCGGCGAGGACTCCGGGATGGACGGGAACAGCGACGGCTGCTGCGGCTGGGTCGGCACGGTCATTGGGCCGCTAGTCCTCGGCCACGAAGTACAGCAGGTCGTAGTACTGCTCGGTCTGCACCTCGGCCTTGACCATGCCGCGCAGGTTCTTGGCCGCCGCGTCGAGCCACATGTCCTGGGTGGAGAACAGGAACGTTGCCTCGTCGTGCAGGATCTCGGCCATCTGAGCCAGGATCGACTGGCGCTTGGCGGTGTCGAATTCACCCTGCTGCTGTTCGAATAGCGAATCGAACGTGGCGTTCGACATGTGATAGTTCTTGCTCGCGGTGGTGAAGTAGTTGAACGACCGGGCGGCGTCCATGAACGGGCGGCTGAACAGACCGAAGTGGTAGACGTCGGGGCGCTGCTTGATGTCGTAGAAGTAGTCGACCTCGGTGGTGATGTCGGTCTCGGCCGAGTAGGACACGTCGATGTTCAGCGCGGCCAGTTCGTTCTCCAGGTACTCGCCGATCAGCAGCCGGGCGCTGCCCGGCCCGGCGAACGCGGTCGCCATGGACATGCTGAACCGATTACCGCCGTTCTTCACCGGGTAGCCGGCCGCGTCGAGCAGTTGCCCCGCCTTGGCCACGTCGTACGGGTAGCTGCTGACCGCGGGAGTGTAGCCGGGCAGGCCTTCGGCGATGAGCTGGCCGTTGTCGGAGAGCGTCTTGCCCTTGAGCACCGAGTTGATCAGCGTGGTCTTATTGATGCCGTAGTTCAGCGCCTGGCGGACCTGCTTGTTGCCCATCGGGCCGGTCTTGGGGGCACCGCCCATCTCGACCGAGTCGATGAAGGCGCCCAGGTCGTTCCCCTTGACCAGCTCGATCAGCGTCGCCTCGGCCTTGTTCAGCGAGCTGATGCTGGAGACCGGCATCAGGTTCACGTACTGGGCGCTGCCGGCCAGGAACGAGTTGAGCTGGGTGCCGGTGTCGGTGACGAGCAGCGTGGTGATCTGCTCGATGGTGGGATGCCGCCAGGTCGTGGACGCCTTCTCCACCACCGACTTGCTGGTGGTGTAGGAGACGAACTTGTACGGGCCGGTGCCGATGGGGGCCTGGGCGAACGCCGCGGCCCGCGCCTTGTCGGTGGACCCGAGGCTCATGTAGTAGTTCTTGGGCATGATGGAGATCGCGGCGATCTTCTTGATGAACAGCACGTCCGGTGCACTCACGGTGACCCGGACGGTATTGGCGTCCACAGCGGTCGCCTTCGCGAACGTACTGAAGTTGACCGCTGTCGCGTAGGTCGGGTTGGCACCGCGCTCCAGGCTGAAGATCACGTCGTCGGTCGTCAGCGGGTCACCGTTGTGGAACTTGACCCCCTGGCGCAGGGTGAAGTCGTAGGTGGTCTCGTCGACCTGGTGCCAGCTGGTGGCCAGGAACGGGCGCGGCTCGCCGGTGACCGGTGCCTGGTCGACGAGGCACTCGTAGATGTCGAAGCGCCGGCCGTCGCCGCCGACCTCTACCATGGGGTCGACCGAGGCGGGCATGTTGCTCAGCCCCAGGGTCAGCGTCTTGTTGCTGCCCAGCTTGACCCCGGCCGGGACCTGGTCGCCGGGACCACCGGTGGTGGAGACCAGGGCGCTGGACTTGATGGTGGTGTTGGACGATCCGGAACTGCCGCACGCGGCCAGCAGGAAGGCGCTACCGCCGAAGACCGCGCTGTTTCTCAGCAGCGCCCGGCGGGACATATCGAAGCCGTTATTACTCACTGAAGCCTCCGTGAAGCTGGTTTATCTGTAGTACACGGTCTTGATGCTGCCCAGACTTGGAACGGCGTTTCAAGTCTGTTCAGCATAAGGTTTATAAATACGTTTCGCGATAAACGCGAATCGTTTTACGAGAATTTAAAGAGTCGGAAATATGAGATAGCGGGCAGGCCAAGAAGAGTTAAGCAGTGGACCCGAGTTAACGGGAATCGCTCTTCCGGTACAGTCCACTGTCCGCTGCTACCTGCAGAAACAGCAGTGCCGCCCGTGTCGGGTCGAGGATGAAAACGCCGTTGACGACCGGGTTTTCGACGTCGACAGCAGAGCATCCGTTGAATATTGTTCCGGCCTTTTTGGCGCGGACACCTTCCGTTACTGAGCGGAGTCGTTTCATCCACTCCTGCCCATCCGATACGAGCGAGATACCTCCGTCGATTGTGTCTACGCCGACGAAATAATCAGATAGTCCGTATTCGGCTACCTTGCGTTCGAGCTCGCGGCCGATAACGTCGTTTCTGGTGACCGCGGAAAACAGCCGACCGGCCGCCGCTAGCTGGAATCCGACGAGCTTGAGAATGCCGGCCGACGGGACCGGGTCGTCGGCCGACGGCCCGGCCTCGACGCCCGGGTCGAGTACGCAGTCCGGCAGCACCACGTCAAACTCGGCCGGATTGGTGCGCAGGATCTCCGCCCGGATCAGCCCGTTCGACGCCGCCACCGCGTCGTCGCTGTCCAGACTGGGCGGAGCGTCCGGGCCGGTCAGGTTGACCAGCTCGATGTCGAGGCCGCCAGCCGCGCGTCCGAGCGCGCGGTATCGTTCCGCGCGCCAGGCCAGCCGGTCAGGTGGCAACGCGATCGGCGCGATGGCCTTGACCCGCACGGCGGTCACCGGGACACCTCGGCCGCCATCGCGAGCCTGGCCACGGCGGCGCGGTCGATCTTGCGGCTTGAGTTGCGGGGCATGGCCGGCACCGTCATCCAGCTGGCGGGAATGCCGGTCGGCAGCTCGCTGAGGACCTTGGACAGCGAGCCCGCGTCGGCCTCGGTCCCGGCGGCGAGCTGCACGACAAGCACCAGCCGGGCGGCCGGTCCGCCGGGATCCTCACCGGCGGCCAGGCCGAGCAGCACCGCCTCGTCGATCCCGTCGATTTCCTGGGCCGTGTTCTCCACCGCGTAGGGGAAGACGTAGCGGTCCGCCACGACCACCGCGTCCTTCCAGCGGCCGAGCACGCATAGGTTTCCGTGGGCATCCCAGCGGCCGACGTCACCGGAGTAGAACCAGCCGTCGCCGCTGTCCGGCAGGCTGACCGTACCGTCCTCGGCGACGGTGAGGTACCCGGGGGAAACCGCTGGCCCGGCCACCCGGATCTCACCGCAGTCCCCGGCGTCAGCGACCGCGTCCCGGTACGGCGCTACGTCCACCCGCTGCATCGGGTTGGGTTGTCCGGCGCACAGCGTAGCCTCATAGTCGGCCATCGAGGAGGTCAGCGCCGAGATCGTGCTCGTCTCGGTCAGACCGTAGCTGTTGACGACCTCGCCGTGCCCGTCCATCAGCTCCTTAAGCGCGACCAGCAGCGGGCGCGGGGCCCGTTGCCCGGTGGATACCGCCACCCGGAGCCCGCGGGCCGGCAGTTGCCGGGCGACGCCGGAGGCGAGCAGCTCGCGCCAGCCGGGTGCCTGCAGCGGCAGGATCGTCACCCCGTTCCTGGTGTTCCGTTCAATCGAGGCCGGGGACACGTCATCCAGGGTGATGACCGCGCCGCCCATCAGGGTCATGCAACGGAGCGCGCCGATGGCCACGTTGATGTTGGTCGGGCTGGCGGCCACCCACCGCTCGGAGTGCCGGATGCGCATGGTCAGCGAGCGGTTCACCGAGTCCCAGAAGTCGGAACCGACGCTGCGCACCATCGCCTTGGGCACGCCAGTCGTCCCGGTGGTGTACTGAATGCCCGCCACCTGGCTCTCTGGCCGGGCCGGAACCCAGCCGCGGTCCGCGCCAGGACCGGTCACTCCGGCGTCGGCCAGGGTCTGCTCGGCCTCGGTGACCAGCCAGGTCCGGGCGCCGAGGTCGGCCGCCTGGCCGAGCCAGGGCTCGCATTCCGGGCCCGCGAAGAGCTCAGCGATGCTCAGGTCGCGCACGGCGGTCAGTAGCTGCTCGCGCAGCGTGATCCCGAGCAGCACCGGCTGAAGCCCGGCCGCCTGCGCGGCCAGATAGAGCTGGAGCGCGAACGAGCCGTTGTAGATGGCGATGCCAACCCGCTGGCCCGGCTGGCAGCCGCGGGCCCGCAGCCCGGCGATCAGCGCGTCCATCCGGGTGCCGAGTTCCCCCCAGGTGATCGTCCCTGCCGTCTCGTGTACCAGCGCGGGCGCGGACCTCAGCAAGCTGACATTGCGCCGCGCCTTCTCGATCAGGTCAGGCACCGAGCACCTCCGCCAGTAGTCCCTCCGCGACTGCCTGCTCCCAGATGTCTTGAAGCACCGCCTCGGCCGCCTGCCGGGCGGCGGTCATATCCACGCCAACCAGCACGCCGTCGCGGATGGTGACGGTTCCGTCGATCATCTGGAACCGCACCGAGTGGCCGCCCGAGTAGTAGACGAGCGACTGCACCGGGTCGAAGACCGGGCTGATCAGCGACTCACCTAGGTCGACGCCGACCAGGTTGGCCAGCGCACCCTCGCGGATCGCGCCGAGGTCGTCGCGGCCAAGCGAGCGGGCCGCGTCGGCGGTGGCCGCGTCCAGAACCTGCGCCGCCGTGGGCCGGTGGGTCTGCCCGGTCGCGATCTTGCCAAGCGTGGCGGCCAGCTTGAGCTCGGTTACCATGTCGGCGCTGAAGCCGTCGGTGCCAAGCGCCATCCGGATGCCGGAGTCGGCGAAGCTGACGAAGGGCGACACGATGGCCTCCTTGGCCTTGCGCGAGGCACAGTGCACGATCGTCATCCCGCTCCTGGCCGCCAGTTCGCGGTCCTCATCGGGCAGGTAGGTGCCGTGCGCGGCGATCATCCGCTCGTTGGCCAGCCCGGCGTCTTCCAGGACCCGCAGCGGCGTCTTGCCGTACTTGCGGTCGGTCTCGGCCAGTTCGGACGGGGCCTGGCACAGGTGCGTGGTGACCGGGCAGTCCCCCAGTCGCCTAGCCGCCTCGGCCACGCCGACCAGCACCGAGAAGTCGTCGGTGTGCACCGCGGCCGGGCCGAGCACTAGCCGGATGCGGTCGCCGTTGCTGCCGTCCCAGGCCTCGAACAGTGAGTTGATCGCGTCCAGCTCGGCCTGCTGACCGCTGGCCGCGGTCAGGTCCGGTCGGTGGGCGGCGCCCCCCTCCAGCTGGCCGAGCCGGTGGGTGACGTCGAGCGGGATGGTCGGCCCGGTGTAGCTGCGCACGCCGAACTCGGTGGCGATCCCCAGGAACCCTTGGAAGTCGGTGGTGGCGTGGTTGAAGATCATCGTGGTGCCGGTGGCCATCATCGCGATGGTGTCCCAGCGCAGTACGGCCCGGAACGCCTCGCGGAACCGCTCGGCGTAGGCGAACCGCCACAGCCGGGACAGCGGTACGTAGAACGGCATGCCCGGGGGGAGCTGGTAGTCCTCGGACACCGCGCGGCCCACCGGCCCCGCCCCCACGTGGGTGTGCATATTCATCAGGCCGGGCAGCAGCAGCTGGCCTGGCAGCTCCACCCGCTGAGCGTCGATCTCCTGGTCAGCAGGGACAACCGCGGTGATCCGGTGGTCTTCGACCAGCACGGCCCGTCCGCTGACGACTTCTCCCTTACCCAGGTAGACCCAGCGGGGCAGCAGCAGGGCGCGGGTCACTGCTCACCATCCGCGAAGCTCCCGGGCGGCTCTTCCCGCAGAATGTGCACGTTGCCGTCCACATCGCGGAATGTCGCCCACCAGCCGAAGGGCGCCTGAACCGGCTTGGTCACGAACTCCACGCCATTGCCGCTCAGCTCCTCGTAGGTCTGCTGCACGTCGTCACACAGCAGGGTGATGCCGGAGAAGAACTCGACCTCGTCGAAAACCGGCCAGTTCATTACCAGCAGCGGGCCGGCGTCGCCGCCGGGGCGCATCTCCAGCCATGACTTGCCGGGGAAGTCGGGCATCGGCTTGTCGCTGACCAGGCCGAGCCCGACTTGATCAGCCCAGAAGTCACGGGCCCGGCGCTGGTCGCGGACCTTGAGGTTGACGGACCGGATTCCGGTGATCATGTCCAGCTCCCTTTCGCCGGCTCAGTGTCCGGGGACGTAGACGACGAGGTTGGCGGATAGGTCGCAGCCGGGGACGTGCTGGGACCTGGCCGGCACCTCGTAGAAGCCGCAGGCCGGCTGGCCGCTGGTGAACGCGTCGCCCCACTCGCTGAAGAAGGCGGGCAGGTCGGCGAAGTCGGACAGGAACACATCGGCCTTGACCGTGTTCTCGATCGAGGTGCCGGCCGCCTCACAGATCTTCTGCACGTCCTCGTGGATGCGCTTCACCTGCTCAGCGATGTGCCGCCCGGTATACGGCAGCCCTCGTCTAGCCGCCGTCGCGGCGGCCGCGGGCCCGTCGGCCGACCGGCCAAGCTGGGAAGACAGGAAGAGCAGGGAGCCGGCCCGTACCGCCTGGGGCTGGTGCCCGAGCGGCGGCAGCGCCGTCGGGGCGGTGATGATCTCCCGGTCACCGCCGTGGGAGTCGCGGGACACGATGACGTAGATCTCGGCGTGGCCGCCTTTCACCCCGCCGATGCCCGATACCGGCACGATGGCCCGGGCCGGCGGGTTGACCGGCCAGTTCTGCTCCCAGACCTCCTCGATCGCGGGCAGGTTGCGCATGCCCTCCGGGGTCAGGTACATGACCACCTTGGCCACCTGGTCCCACTGGCCACCCGCCGCTTCCATCGTGATGCGGATCTGGCGCAGGGTCTCGGCTACTTCGGCCGAGGGCTGGTTGCCGTACCAGATGTGCTGCGGCACCCGCGCGTTCGGGTGCAGGCCGGTCTGGAAGTCGGTGGCGATGAAGCCCGCGCTGAACAGGTATGGCCCCGCTTCCATGCCCACCGAGTAGCCGCCGAGCGGGCTGTGCACGTCGTTTTCGTAAGCGTTCTTGGTGATGCCCGAGTCGTTCAGCAGGCTGACCAGCTGGATCTCGATGTGCGAGTCGGCCGGGATGAGCCGCTCGACCGGCATCAGGCAGCTGGCGGGCCGGTCGGCCAGCAGGAACTCGTTGCGGCCCTGGATGTAGGAATGGGCCACGTAGCGCCAGTTCTCCCAGTACTTGTCATACGGGTCGCGGAACGGGTCGCCCCGGTCGACCTCACCGTGGAAGGTCGGGTGCCATTGGTTGATCGATACGCCCTGCTCCAGGCTGGAGCCGGCCGCCTTGAGCGCAGCGTCCAGCCGCCGGTAGGTCTCGCGGACCTGGAGCTTGACCGGGTGCCCGGTGGAGTACGGCAACTCCGGGTTGACTTCCGCACCCGGCACGACGCCGGTGGCGAAGTCGATGGCGCTCATCGACGCGGTGAAGGCGAACGGCCCGGCGGTCACCACGGAACTGCTTGGATACCAGTCGGGAAATCCGGCGCCGTCCACGTTGTAGACGGTGCGGGCGGTCTGGACTGCGGATGGCACGGTGTCTCCTTTGAAAGCCTGGTTACAGGGCCTGACCGCCGTCGACGTACAGCGTCTGGCCGATGAGCATCTCGTTACGCGGGCTGAGCAGGAAGGCGAACGGCAGTACCAGTTCGGGCGCCTGCAGGATGCGCCGCGCGGGGATGCCGGCCAGCACGCCGGCGGTGAACGACTCGTCGGCGAACAGCGACTCGTTCACCGCGGTCAGGGTGGCGGTCGGGGCGACCGCGTTCACCCGGATGCCGCGGCCGATCCACTCGGTGGCCAGCGTCTGAGCCAGCATCGACACTCCGGCCTTGCTGGCGTTGTATGAAGACCAGTCGTCAAAGCCGCGGCGGGCGAAGCTCGAGCTGGTGATCACGACGGCGCCGCTGCCGGTCATCTTCCTGGCGCCGCTCCGCGCGGTCAGGAATGCGCCGGTCAGGTTCGTGTCGACCACGGAGCGGAAGTCGTCGGCAGAAACATCCATGGCCGGCTGGACGACCGCGATGCCCGCGTTGGCGACCACCCCGTACAGCGAGCCGAAGGCGCTGACCGCCTGGTCCATGGCCGCGTCCAGGCTCTCCTCGTCAGTCACGTCGGCCACAGCGATCTGCAGCGACAGGCCCTGGTCGGCCGCGACCGCGGCGACCCGGTCGAGCTCGGCTTTGCGACGGGCCAGGCCGAGCACGTTCATGTGCATTCCGGCCAGGCCCAGGGCTACCGCCTCGCCGATGCCGCTGGTGGCGCCGGTGACCACGACAGTCCGGTCGGCTAGGTCGAGGGCGGTTCCCAGCTGAGCGAGAGTGTCGACGTCAGGGATCGAAGGCACCGGGACCCTACCTCCCCACCGTGTGGGTGGCACCGGTCGCCAGCGGAGCGCCGAGCACCTTACGGATAACTCGCTGGCGTTCCCTGGCCAGCCGCTCGGCCAGCTCGGGACCGGGCTGGTAGGTCTCGAGCTCGTCCAAGGTAAGGCCGGCCTTGTCGATCAGCAGCTGCTCGAGGACCAGGGTGCGGTCCTTGAGGATCCACAGCTCCTCGGTGAGCGACTCCACCATCCGGGCGACGTCCTCGATGGTGGCGTTATGGAGGTATGTCGGCATGAACCGTCCTTCGTCAGGGAGGTTTTTGGTAGGGGAAGGCGGTTCAGGCGGGCTTGACGCCGCGAGAGACCCACGGGTAGTTGCCTGGGCCGACGCCGTACTCCTCGATTTGGGTGAAGCCGGCTGAGGCAAGGAGCTCGGCCCGGTCCGTCAGCAGGGCGCCGCGCCAGAACGGCTCGCAGCGGTGCTCGGTCTCCCAGTCGAGGACGATGGAGCGGAACAGCGAATCCTGGTACTTGTACGGGGCCACGTCGCCGATGAGGATCTCGCCACCCGGCTCGAGCACCCGGTACGCCTCGGCGACGATGGCCTTGGCGGCCGGCTGCGGTACCTCGTGCAGCAGGATGAACATGGTGACCAGATCGAACGTGTTGTCCGGGTAAGGGGTGGCCTCGGCCGCGGCCTGGCGCAGGTCCCACTGGTAGCCGTTGCGGGCGGCGATCAGCTTGGCGTGCTCAAGCTCGGTGATTCCGAGGTCGACGCCGTGGATTTTCGCAGCCGGCCAGGCCCGCTGGAGGGCGAGGGCATACCGTCCGGTGCCCACGCCGAGCTCGAGGATGTCGTGGTAGGAGTCCCTGCGGCCCTCCTTGGCGGTGACGTAACGCTGGTCCGCGAAGCTCTCGCCCGGCTTCACCGCGCCGACACCGCCGGTCGCGAAGAGCAGGTCGTAGATGTAGTCGTGGATCATGAAGCCCATCCGGGGATGGCCTTCCCAGCCGCCGGGGGCCAGGTGGAACTCGGTGTCCGACCAGTAGCCGGGGAATTCCTGGTCCGGGTTGAGAGTCAGCTCGCCGCCCTGGTCGGCGAGCTGTGCGTACTCGGCCTCGATCTCGGCCTCGCCGTCCTCGAACGCCTCAAGCGCGGCAACGTACTGGTGCTCGCCCGCCATCCGGGTGTAGAAGCGGTCGAAGCTGAAGTTCCGCGACTGCTCAAGGAGCTGGTACCCGCGGCGCAGCTTCGGCTGGTCACCCTCGGGAAGTTCATTGTCGCCGAGCAACTCGTCCAGGTCGGCGCTGGCCGCCGCCTGTAGCTCGCGTCCCGACCAGGCGGCCATGTCGGCCAGGAAGTTGAAGCTTGCGCGGCCTCGCTGCTTAAGTCCGGTCTTCATCGGTCACTCCCAACCGTGGCGTTGCGGGTGCTCCCGGTACGAAGGCGCGCGGCCGAGTCCGTTAACACCATCGAAATCGCTTTGTTCCTCCAGTAGAAACGCTGTTCCGAATTTGGTTGATGGTTAACTTAGCTGCGTGCGGGCCATGCCGTCAATGGGTGGCGGTAACGTCTTGTCAAATTCACCGGAGATCACCGGCGGAGTCCTCGGCCGCCAGGAACGACAGGCCGAGCGCGGACAGCAGGCCGTTGCCGGCCAGGTAACCCGCGGCGCCGTGTCCGGAGATGCCGATCGCGGCTCCGCCCGCGGCGTACAAGCCAGGGACCGGCTGCCGCTCACCGGTGAGCACCCTGGCCTGGGCGTCGATGAGCAGCCCGCCCTGGGTGTGGAATAGCGCGGGCTCGACTACCACGGCCCGGTACGGGGGCTGGAGTGCGGCCGACCAGTGCGTCCGGCCGAACCGATCGGGCGCGCCTGCCGCGGACCGGGTAGCTTCCGCCAGGGTCTGCCCGAGCGCCGCTTCGGGTACGCCGAGGGCGTCGGCGATGCCGCCAGCCGTTTCCGCCCGGCGCACCACGCCGCTCTCCACGGTCTGCCTGAAGTCCTCGAATAGCAGACAGCGGTCATAGATGCGCTCGTCGAAGACGATCGCCGCCCAGTGGTCAGGCTGGGTCAGTTCGATGCTGGCGAACTCGGAGTAGCCCTGAGTCTCGTCAGCGAACCGTTGCCCGGCGTTGTTGACGATAACGCCGCCGTGCATCACCGTCGCCCAGCCCGCTAGCGCGCCTGCGCCGGCCGCGAGGCCGCCGTGCCCCTGGTAGGCGTCCAGGTAACCGGTCCCGGCGCCGAGCTGTTCCCCGATCCGCAGTGCGTCACCGCGGGATGCCTCACTGCCGTGGTAAACCGCGCCCGTCATCTCGGGTATGTAGCGCTTGACTAGCTCCTGGTCCGCGCCGAAGCCGTTGGTGGCGAGCAAAACCGCCCTCGCGGTGACGGACTCGTCCCCGCCGTCGGGGAACGCCAGCCGTACCGTAAGTCCGTCCGAGGACGGGGTGACGTCGGCTACCCGGGCCGGAACCAGGATGTCGATACCCGCCGCCCGGGCCGCATCGTGGAGCAGGCGCAGCAGCGTAGCGCCGGACCGGCCGGGCACGGTATGGCAGCGGCAGACGGAATGCCCGGGGTAGTCGAAGTCGGTGACGAGTTCGATGGGCATGCCAAGATCGTCGGCCAGCCATTCGACCAGGCGGGCCGAGACCTCCGCGAGCGCTCTGGTCACCGTCGAATCGGCCTCGCCGCGGGTCTTGCTCAGCACATCTTCGATGAAGCGGGCGGGTGAGTCGTCGATTCCCGCGGCGCGCTGGTAGCGCGACCCGGCCGCAGGCACCATCGCCGTCGATATCGAGGTGTTGTTACCTCGCCGGAATGCCGGGTTGACCTCCGCCACCACCACCGACAGGCCCAGCTGGGCCGCCCGCAACGCTCCGGCGAGCCCGCCTCCGGCACCCGCCACCAGCAGGTCGATCTCCGCCATCGTTCTCCTGTCTGATCCGCGGCCTCTCAGCCGCTGCCTGGGGGTGACGCACCCTCCTCTGGCAGGCCCTGGAGCGCGCCAAGTACCGAGGCGACGAACTCCCGGGCCGCCAGCGCGCTCAGCTGCGCCTCTTCGTCACTGATCGGCACCTCGTCCAGTGGGGTGCCACCGCGCACCTCAAGTTCGGCTTCCATCAGCCGCAGGCGGCGCTTGACCGACCACAGTTCCGCGGTCAGTTCGCAGACGACCTGGGTCAGGGCGTCGGCGACCGGGTCGCTGAGGTAAACCGGCCGGAGCGGGTCGTGGCTGATCACCGGTACGCCACCCAGCGGCCGTTGTATCCCTCGGCGGTGAACTCCGCCCGGGAGAAGCTGGCCGCTAGCTCGGCGGTGAGGTCAGAACGCAGGAACTCGAGTTCGTACGGCTCGGCGTTGTGCTCGGTGTCCCACCACCGTTCGTAGGCGGACCAGGAGCTATCCGTCAGTTCCAGTGGGTTCAGGTCGTTAACGATGAACACACCGCCGGGACGCAGCACCCGGGCCGCCTGCCGGACGATCCGGCGGCCGACTGGCACTGGCACCTCGTGGAACAGCAGCGACGCGTACACCAGGTCGAACGACCCGGCGGCGAAGGTGAGATCTTCGGCCGCCTGCTGCCGGAAGTGGACGTCACTGCCCAGCCGCCTAGCCCGCCAGCGCGCGTACCGCACCATCGGCACCGCCACGTCGATTCCCCAGACCTCCGCCTCGGGGAAGCGCGCTCCCAGCGCCGTCGTACTCTGTCCCACCGAGCAGGCGAGCTCAAGGGCGCGGCGTACCGGCCCGCTGGCCGGCAGCGGCAAGCCCGCCACAATCGCCTCTTTGGCCTGGTCGCGGTCGTTCGCGCCGAGCCAGAAGACCTTAGTGCCGTAGTGGTAAACGAAGCCGGCAAGCTCATCACCGTGATACCCGCCCGGTTGCAGGTGATGTTCCCGCAGGTACTCCGGTTCCGGTCTGCCGTCCGCCGGGGGTCGGCGGTCATCGCCGTCCGCGGCCAGTTCGGCCAGCAGTCCCTCTCGGTTCTTGTCATACGTCAGGGCCGTCCGCTGCCACAGCATCTCCTGAGAGGAGCGCAGCAGCCGGTCGCGAACTCCTACCGCCGGCAGAGCCGCTATCTGAGCTAGGCCCAGCGTCCGGCCGCCGGCCGTGGCGGCCGCGCGGGCACGGGCCGACAGAGCTCCCATGGCCATGCCGCGCAGCGCCTGGACAGCCTCCAGGTAGCTCTCGTCATCAAGGGTGCTCGGCGCAACCATGGTCCCGCGATATCCCCGGAAAATCATCTCTGCCTCACCCTCACCGGATCGCATCACCGCACGTTCCACACAGCGTTACTCTGTTCCATAAAGTAACACGACAATATGGATCGCGCTCGGCTTGTCCTGTCGTATTTTCGCTGGTAGGTGGGAGGTGGGCATGCGTATCGCTGGGCAGGATCTGGTCGACCGCATCGGTGGAGGCGCCGAGCTTGTCGAGGGTCGTGGAGCATCTATCGATTTGACCGGCTACTCGTTCTCAGACGACCCAGAATCGGCCGACACCCACGCGCCGGGCACCGTCCTCCTGGCCGTGGGGGTACCGGACGACCAGGTCGAGGCGGCCCTGCAGGATGCGGCAGAACGCCGCTTCGCCGCCGTTGTGATCCGCGGGTCCAGACGGGCCTTTCCCCCCATCGACCAGCGCGGCAGCACGGCTGTGGTCTCGCTTCCGCCGTCATCGCCGTGGTCATCGGTCGTGCGCGCCATCGAGGGCCTGATCGCCGGGGCAGCAACTGCTCCCCCGTCGCTGGTAGAACCGGTGAGCCCCGGTGGTGTCGGACAACTCCCGGAAGGGGATCTCTTCTCGCTGGCGAATGTGCTCGCTGAACGCATCGGCGGCCCGGTCATCTTGGAGGACGCCAATTTCGAGGTAGTGGCCTACTCATCGTTCACCGGTACGGTCGACCACGGTCGTGACCGTACAATCATCGGTCGGCGGATGCTTCCGGAGTGGATTGAGCACCTTGAGCGCACCGGTGCGCTCGGCCGTCTGCGCACGAGCGCGGACGTGATCGACATTTCTTCCGGGCCATGGCAAGCACGTCGCCGCCTCATTACGGCGGTGAGATGGGAGAACCGGCCGATCGGCGTGCTCTGGGCCGCCGAAGACGACTCCTTGCCGGCCGACGCGGCCGAGCGATTGCGCGAGGCCGCCGACCTCGCGGCGCCCCACCTGCTGCGCCACTACGACAGTCACCGCGCGGAGCGCTTGTGGCGCGGGCGTTTGGTCCGCTCCCTGCTGGACGGTCGTGATGATTCCCGCCGTCATGCTGACGAGTTGGGTCTCCCACCGAACGCTGCTTACGCCGTGCTCGGCTTTACGCCTGACGAAGACGCTACCGTCACCGACGACGAGTGGGACCGCATCACCGATCACGTGGCTCTCTGCTGCGACGTGTTCCGCTGGCAGTCAGCCGTCAGCCGCTCAGGCGCGACAGTATTCGCCCTTGTTGTGGTCCCTAAGGACAGTGCGGACGACGCCGTGCCTCGGCTTGGCCGCGAAATAGTCGGCCGCGTCATCCCGGTGCTGGGCCGGCGACTGCGCGGGGCAACCAGCACGGTCGGAGCCGGGCTGACGGAGATCCGCGCGCGTCGCTGGGAGACCGAGAACGCGCTCGAGGTGCTCCGCGACGAACCGCGCGGCGATGATGTGCGTTTCGTCCGCTACGACGATGTCCGGCCGCTGGCGTTGCTGCACGAGCTAGGTCTGCTGCTTGAGAACCGACCTGACTTGCGGCTCCCGGCCCTGCAGCGGATCGAGGAAGAAGACATCCGCAAGCACAGTGCCCTGTTGCCAACCCTGCGCATCTACCTTCAGTCCAACTTGAACGCGAGCGAGGCGGCACGCCGGCTGAACCTGCACGTGACCACGCTCAGGTACCGGCTGGGCCGAATCCGGGACCTGTCGGGTCTCAACCTGGACGACCCCCGCGTCGCCCTCGTCTGCCACCTCCTGCTCGTGACCGGTCAACGACCTGGATCCGCAAATATGCGGCCATAAGCCGCGCCAATTACCGCGAGTTTGAGGATGAACGTCCTTTCGATGCTCTCTAGCATTTGACACAGTGCACGTTCAGGCAGGAACGGCTTCGCGCGCAACCGCGATCATCAGGAGCGTGACGCATGAACGACTCGTCCACCAGCGAAGTGCGCGGCCGAATGCGTATCGACTGGGACGTCTCGGTCCCGGCCGACGACGGCACCCCGCTCGCCGTGGACGTCTTCCGTCCCGATGACGAGGAGCCTCATCCCGTATTGCTGGCGGCCGGCCCTTACGGAAAGGGCCTGTCGTTTGCCGAGGCTTACCCGCACCAGTGGAGAATGCTCACCCGAGACCACCCAGAGGTTCTCGAGGGTTCTGCTGGCGCCTTCCAGGTCTGGGAGTACCCGGACCCCGAGCGGTGGGTTCCGTGGGGATACGCCTGCGTGCGCGTCGACGTCCGCGGCACCGGGGGCACCCCCGGCGACGTCGACTTCTTCTCTCCGCGCGAGACCCGGGACCTTTATGACGCAATCGAGTGGGCAGCCACCCAGCCGTGGTCCAACGGCAAAGTCGGCCTGCTCGGGATCTCGTACCTGGCCTCCAACCAGTGGCAGGTAGCACAACTCGCGCCCCCGCACCTAGCCGCTATCTGTCCGTGGGAGGGCGCCTCAGACTTCTACCGCGAGTACACCCACCACGGCGGCATCGTCTCCGAGTTCATGCCGAGCTGGCTTCCCTACCAGGTCCGCACGGTCCAGCACGGCCGTCCCGGCGCGCCGGTCAATACGAGCACCAGACGCAGTGTGACCGGCGCGGATACCCGAAACGAAGCTGACCTCGACCAATCGCTTATCGACATCGGGCGGGTGCTGAACGAGCACCCGTTGTGCGATGACTACTACGACGACCGGTCCGCCGCCCTGGAGAAGATCACGGTGCCGGTGCTGTCTTCAGCAAACTGGGGTGGCCTGGCGCTGCACTCGCGCGGAAATTTCGAGGGCTTCCTCCGCGCCGCCTCAGAGCGGAAGTGGCTCGAGGTTCATGGTCGCGAACACTGGACCGAGTTCTACACCGACTACGGGCTGCAGCTGCAACGCCGCTTCTTCGATCACTTCCTCAAAGACGAGAACAACGGCTGGGACAAGACACCACCGGTCATGCTTCAGGTGCGCACCCCCGACGGCTTCATGCACCGCGACGAGCAAGAATGGCCACTCGCCCGCACCCGCTGGACGAAGTGGTACCTGGACCTCGCGGGCGGCACGCTCGGCGACGAGATCCCCGGCAAAGACGTTAAGGCGTCCTTCGCGGCCCGCCGGGAGAGCCTGCACTGGCGCACCGCGCCGCTGACGCAGCAGCTGGAGATCACCGGCCCGCTCACGGTCAATCTCCTCGTAGCCTCCACCACCGCCGACGCGGACTTGTTCGTGACCCTGCACCTCTACGACCTCGAGGGCACCGAGGTCCAGTTCGTCAGCGCGTTCGAACCAAAGGCTCCGCTCGCCCAGGGGTGGCTGCGAATGTCTCATCGCGCGACTGACCCAGCGCTCAGCACGCCGTACCGGCCGTGGCACCCGCATCGCGAGCAGGAGCCGCTTGAGCCAGGCACCGCCTACGATGCCGTGGTCGAGGTCTGGCCAACCTCGATCATCGCCCCCGCCGGATACTCCATCGGTCTCACCCTCGCTGGCCGCGACTACGAGCACGGCCTGCCAGGCCCGTATCACGTTGCCTTCGGCCGTGAGCTGCGCGGCAGCGGCCCGTACTGGCACGAGCATCCCGGCGACCGGGACCGTCCGGAGTTTGACGGCACCACCACGGTGAGCGGCGCAGTCGGCCGCCAGCCCTATCTGCTGGTCCCGATCATTCGCGACGCGGAGCAGCAGCCGTGACCGCAACTACCCGGCCAGAAGTAGGAATCATCGGCCTCGGGATCATGGGCTCGGCCATGGCCGGCCACCTGCTCGCTCATGGTCCGGTGTGGGGCACCGATATCGACGCCGAGCGTCGCCGAGCGTTCGCCGCAGCCGGTGGTTCGGTACTCGAGTCGCCTATCGAGGTCGCGCACGCGGCCGAGGTGGTGATCACCTCACTTCCCACCCCCGAGGCGGTGCACGACGTCGTCGCCTCGCTCGCTGCTGGCCGCCGTCCCGGCCTGATCGTGGTGGAGACATCAACGCTCTCGCTCGCTGACAAGGAAAGGGCACGTCAGCTGATCGAGCTCAGCGGCGCTGTCCTTCTGGACTGCCCGCTCAGCGGGACGGGGGCGCAGGCGCTCGAGCGCGAAATTGTGGTGCTCGGCAGCGGAGACGAGCGCGCGTTCGCCGCCACCCGAGGAATTCTCGAGGAGATAGCGCAAACAGTGCGCCACGTCGGCCCATTCGGGCACGGCACCACGATGAAACTGGTGGCCAACCTGCTGGTCTCGGTGCACAACGCCGCGGCCGCCGAGGCCTTCGCGCTCGGGGTTCGGGCGGGTCTCGACCCGTACGAGCTCTACGACACCGTACGCCTAGGCGCTGGCGGCTCGGTGGTGTTCGACCGCCGCGGCCCTCTCATGGCTGAACGCCGCTACCGCCCGGCGACTGCCCGCGTGTCGATGTTCGTTAAAGACGTCGGCCTGATACAGGCACTCGCACGGTCGGTCGACTTGCGGACCCCGGTGCTGGACGCCACCATGCCGCTCTACGAGCAGGCGGTGGAAGAGGGGTACGCCGACGCGGACGGCGCCGCCCTGCGTGAGGTCCTGGAAAACATGAGAAGCCCGGACTGACAACGCGGGACAAGAATCGACATCACCATATTCACGATCGAGATAGGACCTGATCATGAGGCTCGGCTACTTCGCGATGCCGCTCCACCCGCTCGGCCGTTCCTGGCGAGAGACACTGGCCGAGGACCGCGCCGCCGTGATCCTCGCCGACGAACTCGGCTTCCATGACGCCTTCATCGGCGAGCACTTGACGGATGTGCACGAAAACATCACCAACAGCCTGGTCTTCCTCGCCACCCTGATCTCGGAGACGCACCAGATCATGCTGGGCACCGGGACAACCAACCTTTCCCAGCAGCATCCCGTCCTTGTCGCGGCCAACTCCGCCATGTTCGACCACCTCGCCGATGGACGTTTCATCCTTGGAGTTAGCCCCGGCGCGCTGGGAAGTGACGCCGAGGCTCTGGGCATCCTCGACCAAGACAGAAACAAGATTTTCGCCGAGGCAATCGACGTCATCACCGCGATCTGGGAATCGGAGCCGCCCTACGACCTCGAACTCCCCGACAACCGGTTCAACGTCTCGACCCGGCACACGCTGGACCTCGACCTGGGCGTCGGAATCCTGCCTAAGCCCCTGCAAAGCCCTCGACCGGAGATTGTCGGAACGGTGGTCGCCCCGTTCTCCAAGGGGGTCATAGCCATGGGAAGCAAGGATTTCCACCCACTGTCGGCGAACTTCCTGCTCCCCCAGTGGGTAGCGACCCACTGGCCGAACTATGTCCAGGGCAAGCAAAACGCAAACCAGATCGCGCATCCCGCAGACTGGCGGATCGCACGCACCATCTTCGTCGCGGACTCCCACGAGGACGCGGAACGCTATGCGAAGCGGGACGAGAACAGCCCCTACCGTTTCTATTACTCGCAGATGCTCATCAAGATGAGGATGCTCGGCCGCCTGGACCTGTTCAAGACCGACCGGCAGCAGCCGGATGACGAGGTAACGCTCGACGGCATCGTGGACAAGCTGGTGATCTCCGGAACACCTGATGAGGTCGCGGAACAGATTGTGGCATTCCGTGAAGAGGTCGGGGACTTCGGCGAACTCGTGTACGCCGGCCTCGACTGGATCGACGAACGGCTCGCTCGCAGGTCAATGGAGCTAATGGCCGAGAGAGTCATGCCGGCCGTTAACGCGGCGACGGCACCGGCAGCGCGGTCATGACCGGCGGCGGGCGCCTCACACTTGCCGCGGAAGACGACTGGACACCCGAACAACGCCGGGCTGCCGACTTGATCACGGCCGGTCCCCGTGGCTCCCTGCTGGGGCCTTTCGTGCCCCTGCTGCACAGCCCCGAGTTGATGACCCGGCTGCAGTTGGTCGGCGAATATCTCCGGTTCCAGAAGGCCCTCGATGATGACCTGCTCGAGGTTGTGGTGCTGACTGTGGCCCGACATTGGGACCAGGGGTTCGAGTGGGGTTTCCACCAGCCCCTGGCGATCCGGGCCGGTGTCCCGCGGTCGGTCACCGACGAGATCGCGACGGGAGAACGCCCGTCAACCGGCCGGGATCAGGTCGCGCTGGTCTGGGACGCGACGCGAGCACTGCTTGCTCAAGGCCGGCTGGACGACGACATCTACCAGAAGCTTTCGGCGCTGGGATCGAAGGCCGTCGTTGAACTGATCGCCACGGTCGGCTACTACACGACTCTCGCGCTCACCATGAACGTCGCGCAGACGCCTGCGCCCGAGGGCGCGCCCGCGCTGCCCGTCAACACGGGTGAGGCCGGAGGTGACTGATGACGCCAGAATCACGCTTCCCGCCTACGCACCCAACTATCGACGAATACCATTTCCGCCGCGTCGTCGGCCACCTGGCATCCGGCGTCACGGTCATCACGACGGCGGACGACGAGGGCAGCTTCGGCATGACCGCCAGTTCGGTCACCTCGCTATCCGCCGATCCAGCACTCATGCTGGTCTGCCTGAACAACGCCGGACCGACGGCCGCCGCCGTAGCCCGGTCCGGGCGTTACTGCGTCAACGTCTTGGGCGAGCAGAACGGTGGTCTGGCGAAACGTTTTGCGGCCCCGAGCGCGGACAAATTTCAGGGAATCGCCGTCAAAACCGGGCTGCTCGAAGTACCTCTGCTCGATGACGCACTGGCCCACATCGAGTGCGAGGTCGTCGATCGCTTCGTCCAGGGCACCCACTCGATCTTCGTCGGGCGAGTAGTCGCTGGGGCCGCACGTGACGGCCGCCCCCTCACCTACTTCCGTGGCGGATTCGGTCGCTTCGCTCTCGCTGAGGAAGACGCCGCCTACCGCAATGCCCGTGATCTCGTCCTACGGCGCAGCTACGCGGCGGGCGCCACCGTCGATATCCACGAACTCGCCGAAGCCCTCGAGGTCGAAACAGCATCTGCGGTCTACGCGCTGACACGACTGGAAGCCGACGGTCTGGTGCGCCGCGAGGTGGATCGGGGCTACGTCGTGACGGCTTTCGACACCCGCACCTCCGACGCAACCTTTGACGCCCGGCTCATCGTAGAACTTGGGGTCATCGAGCAGGTCGTCGGCCACCTGGACCAGTTCCAGATCAGCCGACTGCGACAACGCTTTGAGGCGATGACGCAGTTCCTCCGCGAGGATCTCTTCGTCGACTTCGATGCCTATCTCGATGCCAACTACCGGTTCCACGAAGCCATGATTGGGCTGTCCGGCAATCCGCTGCTTACCGCCCGGTTCGCCGAACTGGCGATCAAGCAGGTGATGGCCCGGAGCTTCGGTATGACACCGGAGACGTCGCAGCAGTTCCTCGAAGTCCAGCGACGAATTGTCGAAGCGATCGAGGACGGAGACAAGGAATCAGCTCGCGACGCGGCGCGCGGTTACTCGGCCATGGCGAAGGAACGGGCCCGAGAGCTACTTGCCCTACACGGTGATGAGCTCTGAATGGGCCGGATCACCACCCCGGCGCGCCCGCGTAGTCCTTGGCGATCACCGCGCCCAGCCCGGAAACGATCGCACTGTCCGTTGTGCGGAGTCCCAGTTCCCGGTTGTAGTCCAGGCTCGCCGTGGAGAAGTTCTCCGAGCCGACGAACGCGTCAGCGTCCGGCAGGCCCGCGTCGGCGACGACGGCCTTAGCGTGGATGTACAGCGCGTTGTCACTGTCGGGGTACACGTGGACGCTCACGCCGGCCCGGGTCAGCTCCCTGAACGCGTCGTCCCACTCGCTGTCGGACGTCATCACCACGGTGACCTTGACGCCGCGACGGGCCGCGTCCGCTAGCGCCCCGGTGATGGTGGAATCGTCCATCTCTTCGTTCTCCACCGCGAGCGTGTGCTTCGCGCCGCTGATGACGGCCAGGATGGAGGCCTGCGAGTTGGTCGGCGACCAGAACCAGGTCGGTGCCGTCGGGCGGGGTGATGGAGCGGTCCGCGAAGTCAGCGTTGAATGTCGTGACGATGGCGGCGACGTCTGCGTGGCTGGTGTCGACGACCGCGAAGTCCCGGGTGCCCGAGTAGTCGTCGCTCACCATGTTGAGCGTCATGATCACCGAGGTCTTACCGTCCACGGTCAGCGTCTTCTGGTGGTACGTGGTGTCCGCGGACGCCCAGGCCACGTGCACGTGCCGGGCTTTCAGGTAGTCGTAGGCGGCAGTGTTCCGTGACTTCTCCAGATGAGCGTCGAGCAGCACCGAGACGTCGGCCCCACGGGCCGCGTCCGCCGCGAGGTCGGCCTCCGCGGTGGTGTCCTGGAGCTCGTACATGGTCAGGTCCACGGTGGAATGGGCGCTGGTGATCAACGTGTAGATCTGCTTCATCCCGGCGTTTGGCTCGGTGATCAGGCTCAGGTCCGACGGGCTGGCCTTCGGCGCGCTGGGTTTGGGCTTAGCGGGGTCCTTGGTCTTGTCCTTCGCGGAGATTGTTGCCTTCACGGAGGCAGCGGACGGCGAGGAGCCCGCCGCTGCGTTCAGCGACGCACGGCACCCGGTCAGGGCGAGCACGGTGCCAATGCCCGCCACAAGGAACGAAGTTCGCATAGCGCTGCAACTTCCCAGAAGTTCGGACAACACTCATGCACCGATTCCTTTCCTGGGATCGGCGGTCTGCATCATCGAAGGCTTCGTGAAGGGAACCGATGATGATGAGGCAGGTGAACCTCGATGGCGAGTAAGCAGTCAGAGGCAGTCAGGAGACACTGGGAGGCATCACGCCAGGCCATGGTGCAGCCAGACTTCGACGGGCCGGACAACGAATCGTGGGGCGACCTCACGGCCGAACCGCGGGGGGTCGACTACCTGGAGACCGAAGCGGGTGGCCTGCCCGCCATGTGGGCGGTGCCGAAACACGCGAGTACGGACCGGGTGCTGATGTGCATCCACGGCGGAGGTTTCGTTGGCGGTTCGCTCTATACCCATCGCAAGATGTTCGGCCACCTGGCCAAGGCGACCGGTGCGCGGGCGCTGCTGGTCAGTTACCATCTGCTCCCCGAAGGCGTGTTCCCGGTACCAGCGGATGACGTGTTGAACGCTTACCGGTGGTTGCTGGATCAGGGGATCAGGGCGTCCCATATCGCGTTCGCGGGTGATTCGGCCGGCGGCTGGCTCGCGGTTACCGTCCAGCTGCGCGCCCGGGACCAGGGGCTGCCGCGGCCGGCGGCGGCGCTGCTGATGTCGCCGTGGGTGGACATGGCGACCACTGGTGAGTCGTACGAGACGAACCGGGACTCCGATCCCTTCTTCAAGAAGGAGGTCGTGGTCAGCCTCGGCCAGGGCTTCCTGGGCGAGGGCACCGATGCCCGCGATCCGCGGGTTAACCCGCTCTACGCCGACCTCAGCGGCCTCGGCCCGCTCTACATCCAGGCGGGCGGAGCCGAGAGCCTCGCCGATGACGCGCGGCTGCTGGACTCCCACGCGAGGAAGGCTGACGTCGACGTACGCCTCGATGTCTTCGCTGACATGCTGCACACCTTCCAGATGGCCGCCGGCCGGGCACCGGAGGCCGATGATGCGATCCGCGAGCTGGCCGACTGGGTACGTCCCCGGCTAAGGCTGTGAGAGGAACATCATGACGGAGCGCTCAGATGAGTTCGTGCGCGGCACCGAGCCGTTCCGGCGGGAACTGCTGGCCCACTGCTACCGGATGCTCGCCTCGGCGGACGAGGCCGAAGACGCCGTGCAGGAAACCTATCTGCGCGCCTGGCGCTCATACGGCGCGTTCGAGGGCCGGTCGTCGCTGCGCACCTGGCTCTACCGGATCGCCACCAACGCCTGCCTGACCGCGCTCGAGCAGCGCGGCCGGCGGGCGCTGCCCTCTGGACTCGGCGGCCCGGCCGACGATCCCGACGCCGCTGCGGCCCCGGCCGAACCGGGCATCGCGTGGCTGGACCCGGTCCCCGACGCCCTGGTGACCCCCGAGTCAGACGACCCCGCGGTAATCGTCGCCGCCCGCGAGTGGCTGCGGCTGGCCCTCATCGCCAGCCTGCAGTACCTGCCCGCCCGGCAGCGGGCCGTGCTCCTGCTCCGGGAGGTGCTCGGCTTCCCGGCGGCCGAGGTCGCGGGCATGCTCGACACCTCCACCACCGCCGTCAAGAGCACGCTACAGCGAGCCCGCGCCCGGCTGGCGGAGGTCGGTCCGGCACCAGAGCGGGTCATCGAGCCGACCGAGCCGCGGGCACTGGAACTGCTGGGCCAGTACATCGCCGGGTTCGAGCACGCCGACACCGCAGCCCTGGAGAAGGCGCTGCGGGCCGACGCGGCGATCGAGATGGTCGGCACCCGCACCTGGTTCTCTGGCCGCGTGACCTGCTTGCGTTTCCTCACGCATGCCATCGGTTCCCCGGGCGACTGGCGGATGACACCCACCCTGGCCAACGGCCAGCCCGCCGCGGTCGCCTACTACCGCGACGACTGTTACGGGATGGGTGTGCTCACCGTCACGCCGGGCGGCATCACCCGCATCACCGTGTTCGGCGGCGGCGCTGACCTGGCGGCCAGGTTCGGCTTCCCGCCGACCCTCAGTCCTTAAGCCGAGCCGGACGAGTGGGCCGCGCAGCGCGAAGAGCCGGACGCCTCCGTCGCGTCGTAGAAAGCCAGTCCGCAATCGGTGCAAGCCTTCAGCCGCAGCCAGCTGCCCGCGATGGCGGACTCCGCGATAGCGACCGCGATGGCCGCCACCAAGTTGGAGTAGCTGGCGCGGGCCGCACTGGCCATCCCGATCGCGCTCGCGGGATCGATGGTCAGGACGACGCGTCCGTCGGCGAGCGCCCTGGTCAGGCGCTCGGCGGCATCGGCATCCTCTCGGTCATCGGCATGCGCGGCCAGGATGTCCCTGAGCGAATCGCGCAACCGCAGCAGCGCGCCGTGCTCTGACCCGGACAGCCCGGACTCGGCCGGTAGCAGTGCCGCCGCGTGAAGCCAGGCGGCGGCGTCCTGCCGGGCCCCGAGAACGTCCTGATCAGCGCCTTGCGTATTGGCCAGCGACTGAATCAGGCCAAGCGGCCCGGGCGCGGTATCCGCGGGCGTAACAGAAAAGATAGCTTCAGCCACTATCCGATGGTAGCTGTTGTGCCGTCCGGCCTGGCCGTGCCGAGCGCGGCGTCGAGCAGTGTCGCGGCGGCGGCGCGTGCTGCCACGGCAACCGAGGGATCGTGGTCCATGCGGGCGGACAGGCTGGCGCCGTCGTAGATGAGGTGGAGTTGCCGTCGCCAGGCCCTCGGGATCCGGCGCCCCGGCTTCGCCCGCCAGGTCGGTGAGCAGGCCCCGCACCCAGCCGCGGTAGTCGGCGGCGGCTTTCTCCACCACGTCGTTCGGCGACTCCGCGCTGGCGCTGGCGAAGGCGCAGCCGCGGAACCCGGGCTCGGCGAACAGCTCTCCCTGGGCTTCGAACACGCCGAGCAGCCGGTCCCGCGGGGTTCGGTAACGGCCGAGCGCCCGGGTAATGCGCCCGGCAGTATCCGCGTGCCGGTTTTCCAGGTAGGCCCGGACCAGCTCGTCCTTGCTGCCGAAGGTGTTGTACAGCGAGGCCTTGGCAACTCCGGCCTCCTCGATGACCCGGTCGATGCCGACCGTGTGCACGCCCTCGGCGTAGAAGAGCTCGCTGGCCGCGGCCAGCAGCCGCTCACGGGCCGACGGCTTGGCCGCGGACCTCACCGCCATCACGTCACCTTCCACTGGACAACATCCAACAGTCTACAGACCGTCCTGTCTGGTATAGCGTCCGGCCTGTCGGGATAGTCCCCGCGCGAGGGCGGTCGCCCTGGTCCGGACGGTGAGTCTTCTCGCGGGCCCGCGCCCGGTGGACATCTACGCCGTCCTGGGAGTTCTGCCCCCCAGTTCGCCGCCGCCGTCCCTTTCTTTCCGCTCCGATCGGACGAGGGCGAGCAGGGCGAGCACCGCCAGCAGGATCAGCGCGGCGCCGTAGTAGCGAGCGGCGCCGATGAGGCCGGCGCCGTGGACGGCGAGGAAGCCCGCGGCCACCGCCGGGACCCCCAGGCCGAGATAGGAGACGACGAAGAGCAAGGACAGCACCCCGGCCCGCTCGTGGGCGGCGACCCGGGGAACCACCGTGCGGATTCCGCCCTGGAACCCGCTGCCGAAGCCGACCCCGCTGATCGCGGTGCCGGCGAAGAACACCGCCGGGGACTTGACCGTCAGCGCGAGCAGCGTGACTGCCACACCGGCGATCAGGGCGCCGATGCCGGTGAGCATCACCGTCCGGGCAGTCGCGGTGCGCAGCGCGAAGATCGCGCCGACGCCGAACGCCGCGAGCACGGTCAGGCTCAGCCCGCCGAGCACCGACGTCCGCGAACCGGTCAGCGCCTGCACCAGCGACGGGCCGAGCGCGCCGTAGAGCGCGGCGAGCGCCCAGACGGCGAACAGCACGGGGGCGGCGGTCAGTATGTGGGCGCGCACCGTGCGCGGCAGCCGGATCTCGGGCAGCAGGCTGGACAGCGCGCCGGGCGAACGGGTAACCGTCTCGCGCATCAGCGCCACGCCGACCGCCTGCACCACGATCACGCCGAGCAGGACCAGGTAGATCAGGTGCGTCGGCGCGGGCAGGTACTGCACGGCCAGGGCGGAGCAGGATCGAGCCGAGGCCGCTGCCCATGCCTGGCGAAACCGCGTTGGCGAGGGTGCCGCGTGGCCGGTCGATGTCCAGCATGCCCGCGCCGATCGCGCCGAGCGCCGCGCCGGTGGACAAGCCCTGGATGATCCGGGCTGCCAGCAGTTCGGGGACTCCGCCAGCGGTCGTGAACACCACCAGCGAGATCGCCTGGACGGCCGAGCGCCACCAGCAGGACCGGCCGCCGGCCGACGTGATCCGACAGCCTGCCGAACACCAGCAGCGACGCGAGCACCGCCACCGCGTACACCCCGAACACCACCGTGGTCGTGATCGGGGTGAAGCCCCAGAGCCGCTGGTAGGTCGCGTACAACGGCGTCGGGGCGCTCGAAGCGGCCAGCAGCGACACGATCAGCGACGCCAGCAGGTACAGCGCTGGCAGGCCGCTCAGCCGGAACGCCGCCCGTTGTCGCTCGGCCGGGGCGGCGACGACAAGACTCTCGTTCATGGGAAAGATAGCTCCTTAGATGGCGGTGCGGCCGCCGTCGGCGGCGATGACGGCACCGGTGATATAGCCAGCCTTGGGCGAGGCGAGGAAGGCAATGACGTCGGCGATCTCCGCAGGCTGTGCCCCCCGCGCGAGCAGCGTCGTATCACCCAGCGCCGCGGTGCGATCCGAGGACGCCCCGCCGGTGTAAACCGGCCCGGCGGTGATGGTGTTCACCCGAACTCCCTGCGGGCTGAACTCCGCTGCCCAGGAACGGGTCAGCGAGGCAAGCGCGGCCTTAGTCGCGCCGTAGACGGCGCCACCGGCCAGTCCGATCTGACCGGCCATGCTGCCGAGGTTGATGATGCTGCCAGCGCCGCGCTTGGCCATCCCCGGCGCGATCGCGGCCACCAGGAAGTAAGCGGATCGCACGTTGGCCGCGAACAGCCGGTCGAAGGTCGCGGGATCCAGATCTGCCGTCGGCCCGAACCAGGAGAACCCCGCGTTGTTCACCAGTACATCCACATCGCCGGCCTGCTCCGCCAGCCGCGCGATCGCGTCCGTGTCGGTCAGGTCCGCGGGAACGAACCGGGCATGACCACCGGCCTCGGCGATCTCCTGCACCGCGGCCGCGCCTCGCTGGGCATCCCGGCCGTGCACCAGGACGGAGAAACCATCCGCCGCGAGCTTTCGCGCCACTTCCCGTCCGATGCCACTGGTAGCGCCGGTCACCAGAGCAACTGGTGCCTGCGGTTCAGAATCGGTGCTCATGATCACCCCTTGATTGAGTAGACCGTTCTGTCTAGATCTTCACTATAGACAGACAGGCCTGTCTAAGGCAAGAGGGGGCGGCAGGCGCGAACAAGTCATTTGACCGGTACTGGGAATGATTATCCCGGCGGCTAAGCCGCCGGGCACCGTCCCCTCTCCGGGCCTGCAAAGAAGGGAATGTCCGATGTCTCACCATCTCGACACGCCGCCTGCCGCTCAGACCGGCCAGCTGTAGAGGCTGCCGCGCGACTGCTGCCGTGCCAGCGTCAAGGCTGCTCAATCGGGTGATTCTCCGTATATCTCACATCTCGCCACCCCCGCATGGCAAGGAATTCCCGCGTTCGCTGCAAGTGCCCGCACGAAGCGCCGCCGTGGACTCTCCGGAGGTCCGCAAACCGAACATACACGCCATTTCCCCTCACCGCCAGGCCCGACGATTGTGGTGAGTGCTGCATTACCAAGGCTCTTGGCCGGGCAGGGCAGCACCCACCACAATCCTGCGGACTTCGGGGCGCCGAAAACCGCCGCGCAACCGGGCGATATCCCGGCAAACCAGCCAGCAGCGGCGGCACGGACGCTGGCCCGGGACGCTGCCGGACACGTCTGCGGCGGTCAGCCGCCTGCCCGCAGCGCGAGCCAACGACATCGATGCCGCATTCATGCCGCCGGGACAGCACCAACGCCACACCGATGCTGTTGAAGCCTTGAGCGACCCGGAACCGACAGTCCTGCGTCGCGAGTCATGCTGGCCGCCCGCGTGCTCACGCAGGAGCAACCCGGCGGCGACCTGCCGCAGCTGGTTATCCACAACGACCGGGCCCGCGAGGAACTCGGCTGGCGCCCGCGTCCGGTCGAGACGACCATCGTGGAGTCGGCCGAGAGCCTGCGCGACTTCGGCCTGCTGGCGGAATAACTCGGTGTAGTGCGAGCAGACGGCAGGCTGTCCGGTGTATCCGGGGCCGACCTGGTTGTCGGCACCGAGGTACGTATAGGGGAGATGGACGTCGCGCCCGCCGGTGCAGGTGATCTTGTGCCGGCGGGCGCTATAGGTGAACCCGGCGGCACGCAGCCGCGTGGCCAGCCGCCGGGCGGCGGTGGGGCCACCAACCTCGATCGAAGACAGGTCCAGGTCGGCGATCAGACGGCCATCCGGAGTCAGCCAGCTGGCGGCGCGGGTCAGCACGGCCAGCTTGTCACCGATGTAGTGCAGCCCGTGAACGCAGGTGACAAGATCAAAGGACCGGCCGGGCTGCCAGGCGGTGGCCGACGCGCAAACGAATTCCAGGCCCGGCAGGCCCACCGGCACCGGGTCGAAGGCGTCCACCAGGTCCACCCCGGTCAGAGTCACGCGCCCGGCCGCCTGCACCTGCCCGGCTGCCTGGATCAGTGCCCGGCCCGAACCGCAGCACAGATCCAGCCACGCTCCCCCGTTGCGGACAAGGTCCAGCGGATTGAAGCCAAGCTCGCGGGCATAGCTGTTGACCCCGGCCAGTTGCCGTTCCCGGTTCATGGCGCAGTTGGCCACCACCGCCGATGCCTCCAGCGCCGTGTCATCCAGCAAGCCCACGCCACCAGCATCCCATCAGCCGCTAGTGCGTGGCGGTCACCTTGGACAGCCCCTGATCCGCCAGGCGTGCCCACTGGCGCGGGCGGCGTCGGGAGTTGCCACCCGCCGTTTTGGTGCAAATGAAATTGGTGGACCGGTCAGCGGCGATCATCGCGGCGCGCGGTCGCGGGACAGGTGCTGCTGCTGGTACTGGTGGTTCTCATGCGCGCGGTCAAACCGCGAGCCCGAGTGCGCCGTTTCCGGTCGGTGCTGCACTACCCACAGTCTTTGCTGGTCAGCGTCGCACCAACCAGAAACGGTCCGCAGCCGCGCGCCCTGCCGAGGCGAGGAACTTTCCGTCAGAGGTCTCGTATGTGCACGTGCGGCAGGCCGATTGTGTAGAGCGGTATGGTGTCCTATGCCAGCGATCAGCGTCATTATCCCCGTGCATGGGGTAGGGGATTATCTCGAGCGCTGCCTGGACTCGATCCTGAGCCAGGAAGGCGCCCAGACCGACGTTGAGTTCATCGCCGTCGACGACGCGTCCACCGATGGCGGCGGCGCCATCCTCGCCGCGCGGCACGATCCTCGGCTCACGGTGATCCGTACCGCCACCACGGTCGGACCCGGCCGCGCCCGTGAGCTCGGCGCGAAGGAAGCCACCGGCGAGTACCTCTGGTTCGTGGACGGCGACGATGAGCTGGCCGACGGGGCCCTGGCCGCGGTAGCTGCTCAGCTGGACCGGCTGAACCCTGATGTTCTGGTCATCGACTACGAGAACATATACGCCGACGGCGCTATCACCCCGAGCGGCGCCGACCTTTCCGCCCCGGAGCTCACCACGCTCGCCGATAGCCCGGCGCTGCTCAACGTGACGATGACCATGTGGAACAAGGTGTTCCGCAAGGACTTCCTGTCCGGTCTGGGGGTGTCTTACGGGCCCGGCATCTACGAGGAAGTGCCCATGGCCATAGCCGCTCTGCTGACCGCCCCTCGCATCGGCGTCCTTAACCAGGTCTGCTACCGGTACCGCCGAGGCCGGACCGGCTCTTTCATGGGCACCATCAGCGAACGGCACTTCGATATCTTCGCCTCTTACGCGGCCGTATTTGACTTCTTGTCGGAACGGTCCGCGGCAGCAGTTCCATTCAACGCGGCCGTCCGGGTGGCCTTGTTCAAGCGCACGATCCGGCACTACGCTTTCGCGCTGCCCAAGGTGCCCCGGTCCCGTCGGCGCGATTTCTTCAGCCAGATGGCCCGTGACTTCCGGCGCTGGCGGCCGGAAGAGTTCACCTTCCCGCCCGGTCCCCGCGGCGTCGAGCTCAGGCTCACCAGCCTCGGCGCGTACCGGACATACTCCGCATTGGACCCGCTGAACCGGTTCCGCGTCGCGTTGAGCCGCCGGTTCCGCTGAATGGGTTAATAGCGGATGACGCCTGGCGTTCCGCCCCCGCAGGCGATCGACTCACCGTTGATCGAGACCGACAGGGGTGACGCCAGGAAGGCGATCACGGCAGCTACCTGGCTGGCATCAATGAACGTGCGAGTGAGGTTACGGTCGGCCATTCGCCGCTCGATCTCGGCGGGCTCGACACCGGCCGCCGCGGCCTGCGCCGCGATGACGCCTGGCGTCGCCTCGGTGCGGGTCAGTCCTGGGTGGACGGCATTCACGTTGACACCGCTCGGGCCCAGTTCGTCGGCCAGATTCTTGGTCATCGCCGACACCGCCACGTTGCGGATGGAACCGATGACCGACCCGGTGCTGAGCGCCGCCAGGCCGCTGACACTGATGATCCGGCCCCAGCCCGCCGCGACCATGCCCGGCGCCACCGCCTGGACGCACCGCAGGTAGCCCATCACCTTGACGTTCACATCCGACCAGAGCGCCTCGCCGGTGATCTCGGGCAGGGACGGCGGCGGTGCCTGCCCGGCCGGCCGCGCCGCGCAGTTGACCAGGATGTCGACGCCGCCGAGCCGATCCTGCGCGGCCTCGGCCAGCTGCCGTACCGAGGCATCGTCGCCGGTGTCGACTCGGAAAGCGGGCACGGCCCGGCCCGCGGCGGCGCCCAGGTCGGCCGCCGCCTCGCCCAGCCGACTCGGGTCACGGGCCGCGATCGCCACCTCAGCGCCCTCGGCCAGCAGCGCCGCCGCGACGGCCTTTCCGATGCCGCGGCTCCCGCCGGTCACGAGCGCACGCCGCCCACTGAGCTGCAGATCCACCTGTCACCACCCGCTCTCGTGTCCACGTCATAAGTCTCTGGCGACGATATCGCGAACGTCGGCCCTATTGTCGATTTTACCTATCGGGACAGGGTGAAATAGTTCGGTGCCGATCCGGAATCGAGGTGGTCCCACCGTGAGCGAATCGCGGGCCGGGGCGCTCGACGTGCTCTCGCTTAACGGAATCGCGGGTGTGCTCCGCGATCTAGCGGGAGGTCGAGCAGGGCGTTCTCCACGACCTCGGTCAGCGCGGGGTGGATCCAGTACTGGGCCCGGGCCAGGTCGTCCAGTCGCTGCCCGGCGGCGGCCGCCTGTACCAGCGGCTGGATGAGCAGCGAGGCCTGGCTGCCCATGATGTGCGCGCCGAGCAGGGTCCCGGTCGCGGCGTCGGCGTAGATCTTGCAGAAGCCGGCCGTGGTCCTGCAGGGCCCAGCCGTACGCCACGTCCGCGTACTCGCTGGACCGCCGACACGTAGGGGCGCTCGGGGCTCAGGTCCTGCTCGCGGGCGCCGACGGTGGCGATCTGCGGCTCGGTGAACACCGCCGCCGGCACCCAGTCGTGCGGGTAAGGGCGCAGGTCGTCGGGGAAGGCCAGGTTGTGGGCCAGGGTGCGGGCCTCGGCGTTGGCCACGTGCTTGAGCGGGTACGGGGTGCTCGCGTCGCCCAGCGACCAGATCCCCTCGGCCGTCGTCCGGCCGTACTCGTCGACCTCGATCCGCCCGTCCTCGCGCAGCCGGACCCCGGCCCGGTCCAGGTCCAGGTCCGCGGTGTCGGGCACGCGGCCGGCCGCCACCAGCAGCAGCTCGCCGGCGACCGGCGGTCCGTCCTGCGACCTCCACCTCGATCTGGCCGCCGCGCCGGCGCGCGCCGGTGACCTCGGCCGACAGGCGGACGTCCCAGCGCTTGCTGGCCAGCTTGGTGAACCGGCCGGAGACCTCGGGATCGAAGGCCTCGAGCAGGGACCCGGCCTGGTTGACGACGCTGACGCTGACGCCCAGGCCGGAGAACAGATGAGCGAACTCGGCCGCGATGTAGCCGCCGCCGACGATGACCATGCTGGCCGGCAGCCTGTCGAGGCGCATCACCGTGTCCGAGGTGTGATAGTCGACCCCGGACTCGGCGATGGACGGCGGGATCACCGGGCGGGCCCCGGTGGCCAGCACGATCCGGTCGGCGGTGATCCGGGTGCCGTCATCGATGGCCAGCTCGTGCGGGCCGGTGAAGCGGGCCCGGCCCTCGATCAGCGTCACCGCGTCCGACTCGGCCCGGCCGCGGCGGCCCGCTGCGGAGTTCCCGTCGGTCTTGGTGAAGACCCGGTCCCTGATGGCCGGCCAGTCCACCCCGGTGAGCCTGCGCCTCGATCCCGAACTCCGGTGCGTGGCGCACCTGGGTCGGCGACGTCGGCGGTGTAGATGAGCATCTTGCTCGGGATGCAGCCGCGATTGATGCAGGTGCCGCCGAAGGCGCCGGACTCGATCAGCGCGACCGGGCCCTTGCGCGGGGTCCTTGGGCACCACGACGTTGCCGGAGCCGGAACCGATGATGACCAGCGAAAAGTGAGGCACCTTCCGAAGGCTATAGCTCGCTGCGGTTCCTCCATGAGTGAGGCAAGTCACATGACCGCGCCGTTCCGCTCATTTGCCGAAGGTCCGACGTTTGCGGCAGCAAGTTCATCGCAACCGCCGTGAACGATTGGCGACGCATCTTGTGCCACATTTTGGTGCTTCTCGGGGCGGGCGGTGCCGCGCGCTTGGCGCGCTTCGAGGGTCAGGATGATGCCTGAACGAGCTACGTCGGCAGCATCAATTTTCCTGTGTCGAATTACCTACTCAGCGATAAAAGTGCAGTTCAGAACCTTACAGCCTGTAGAGATAGCGGGAGTGTAGCAAGTAAAAAGACTTTTGCCCAATATTTTGCACATTCGCCCGAATTGCCTTTACGGTGTCGTGATGTCAGGCGTTCCGAAGGCGACGGGGATGAGCGACCCATACATGTCCGTCCAGCCTTCCGAGTGAGCGCGAACTTTGCGGGAAGGAGCCCTTTGGGCTGCCCACGTAAGAAACCAGTACGATCTCGTATTTCAAACCGGCTGCCAAGCGCCGCCGCGCCCGCCCTCCTAGGGGTGGCCGCGGCGATTGCTTTGTCAGCGCAGGTGACTGCGGGACCGGCGTCGGCGAGCACGATCACGCACCACGCCGCGTCCGCCACTCACCAGCGGGGCGTCTCCAGCGCTCAGCTGCTGTCGGCCATCCGGTCGGCGGCGGCGCAGAAGCCGGTGACCGCAAGCAAGCCGGCGGCCAGCCTGCCGGCCAAGTACACCGTTCGGGATGGTGACACCCTCAGCGCGATCGCGGGGAACCTCTACCACAACCCGAACGCGTGGCCGGTCCTCTACTGGGCCAATCACAGCAAGATCCGCTGGGCGAACAACATCGACGCGGGGCTGGTCCTGACTGTTCCGGCCAAGCCCGCGCACATCCCGGCCGCACCCTCGCAGCTAGCGCCCGCCCCTGCCCCGGCGGCTGCCACGGAGACTGCGAGCACGGACACTCCGAGCACGGAGCCGGCCAGCACGGAGCAGTCGGCTTCGGCAACGACCGCCGAGCCCACGCAGACCGCGAGCACATACACCGGCAGCAGTTCGTTCCAGGAGTGCGTGATCGAACGCGAGTCCGGTGGCGACAGCCAGGTCGTGAACTCCAGCGGCCACTACGGCCTGTACCAGTTCAGCGCCTCGACCTGGGCTGCCTACGGCGGTAACCCGGCTGACTTCGGCGACGCTAGCGTGACCGAGCAGAACGCGGTGTTCGACACCGCCATCGCCGACGGTGGTGCGTCCAACTGGTCAGCCTACGACGGCTGCTGATCCGTTTCATCGCATGAGAGCGGGCGGTTAGCCGTCCTCGCTTGAGGTGTCTCTCACCATGACGGGCCAGCGGCCCATAGCCCGCTGGCCCGTCAGCACGCTCGGTGCCCGATCACTCAGGAAGGCTTGAGGCCACCGACACGCAGTGACCCGCCACTGGCGGGCATAGTGCCTTCTTCTGCTTGGCTGACGTAGGCAGCGGGATCCTTGTCGACGGGCTGGACGCCCGTGACATTGCGTGCCTCATAGGCGGCGAAGGCGACAGCGAGGTTGTGCCGCTGCTGTAGCGAGGCCAGCCGACGGAAATCGGTCAGGCCTTCACGTTCCTCCTCGGCCATGTGGTCGCCGTTGGCCACGTTCGCCGCCGCGATAGCCGCGTACCAGCCGTCGCTGGCCACCGGATGCCGCGCTGCCTCCGCGACCGCGTCCCTTATCTCGTTGTGGTCGTGGATGGCGTCCAGGGTCTCGTACTCCACCCCAGCCTTCCGTTTCGCCGCGATCCCGACTTGGAGCAGCGCGGGATAGAAGAGCGCTTCCTCTGCCGCCGCGTGTACCTCGAGGAAGGCCGCCAGCCGTCCCCACACGGCGGATAGCGCCTCGGTGTCAGACCGGTCGATCTGCTCCAGGATCGCGAACAGCCTGCGCTGCTCGTGATGGTCGTCAAGAATCAACTGGGTAATATCCACCGGCTCTCCCCACTGATGGCCGAACAGTCGACCATGCTACGCGCAGCTGTCCGGATGGATCACGATGGTCTGCAAGGAGTCCCGCAACTGCTGCACGGCCCGCGGGCTGAGCGGCGCGAGAAACTCACGCTCCGCGTCATCGCTTGCCTTGGTGGCGCGCCGGAGGATGTCTTGTCCGGCGCTGGTCAGTTCGACCACGTTGCGGCGCCGGTCCTCGGCATCCGGATGGCGTGACACCAAGCCCTTGCCTTCTAGGGTGTCCAGCATCGCGACCATCGTCGTTCGGTCGATGCCCAGCCGCCGCGCCGCCTGCTGCTGAGACGTTGGCTCGCGCTCGGCGAGGACGAGCAGCACTGCCAGTTCCCGGCCGTCGATGCCGAACGGTGCCAGCGCCTTCCCGGTCAGCTCCCTCATCTGGAGCTGCGCGTGCTTGAGCAAGTAACCCAGGCGCCTGCTCAGCTCCGGACCCGGCTCATCGGTCTTTGACACCCTCCAATCCTATCGTTACCCTGATCGTCAGCGATACTGATGATCAGCCATACGGCCGAAAGAGGTAATGCGATGATCTTGGTCACCGGGGGTTTGGGTTTCATCGGATTCCATACCGTGCAAGCTCTGCTCGACCAAGGCGAGGGATGCGTGCTGGTCCAGCGCCGCGCTCCCGACGTCCCGGCCAGCCTGGCCGACGCGCAAGTAGCGGTAGAGCGGGCCGACATCACCGATCTGACGGCGCTGCTCGACATCGGCACCCGCCACAAGATCACCGGCATCGTGCACCTCGCCGGTTCCATGCCCTGGCCACCCAGCTCCGATCAGCCGGTCGAGAGCGCACGGAAGTCGCTCGGCGGCCTGTTCAACGTCATTGAGGCCGCTCAGGCCTGGGAAGTGCAGCGCGTGGGCGTCGCCAGCACGATCGGCGTGTACGGCGGTGTTACGGCTGAGGGCCCGCTCTGTGAAGACATGCCGTTGCCGATGACCTCAGGCCACGTGATCCCGGCATTCAAGAAGATCGGCGAGCTGCTCACCGATCACCTGGCGGGCGTTACCGGCATCGACATCGTCAACTACCGCATATCCGCGATCTGGGGTCCTCGCGGCCGGGCCGCGAGCCCGTTTTTCGCCGCACCTCAGCTCGTGCATGCCGCCGCCCGCGGCACGGCGCCGGACCTCTCGCTGCTGCGTCCCCCCGTGCACGCGGAGGACTCGACCGACCTGTGCTACGTGAAGGACTGCGGCCAGGCGATCGCATTGCTGCAACTCGCGGACCAGCTCAGCTACCGCACCTACAACGTCGCCTCCGGCCGCGCGACGACCAACGCCGAGGTCATCGCCGCGATCAAGGAGGTCATCCCGGACGCCCAGGTCGAGCTGCCCGCCGGCGGGACCGGCCAGCAGAACTACCTCGACATCACCCGCATCCAGCAGGACACCGGGTACCGGCCTGGCTACGACACCGAACGCGCCGTCGCCGACTACATCGGATGGCTACAGACCGGCCATGACCGCTTATCCGAAGGTCAGGTCGTAGGCCTCAAGGCCCGGGCTGAGGGTCAAGGTGAGCACCCCGGTCTGCTGACGGGTGCCAGCGAAGACCGTGTGGTCGTCAGGGGTTCCGGTCACCTTGACCATCCTGGTCGGCTGGCCGCTGGCCGAGGCGGTGACGGTGCCGTGGCCAGCGAGCACAAGGTAGACGTTCTTGGCGTCGAAGTGCAGGACGAGCTTCGCGTCCTGGCCAGCGGTGAAGTAGTTATCGCCGACGGTCCACGTGCCGCCGAGGCCGATGTGGTCGACCGGAATGCCGTCGGCCAGGTGATAAGCGGCTGGCGCATCGTGGGTCAGCGGCGTTCCGGTGTAGCGCTGGACCTGGTTGTAGTTCAGGTATGTCTCGGGGGTCAGGCTGGGCGAGGTGGGCGTCGTGTTGAGCACGTTGGTGGCGCGGGGCAGCCGGACCGACGGGTCCGCCTGGGTGAGCAATTCGCGGATCAGACCTTCGGTGCGGGAGTAATCGCCCTCTCCGAAGGAGATGTGCCGCACGTCCCCCTTGGCGTCGATGAGGTACTCGGCGGGCCAGTACTGGTTGCGGTAGTTGTCGAAGGTCGCGTAAGCGTTGTCCAGCGCGACCGGGTAGGTGATGCCCATTGACCGGGTGGCCGCGGCGACATTGGCCGGGTCGCGTTCGAAGACGAATTCCGGGGTGTGTATCCCGATGACCCGCAGGCCGGCGTCCTGGTAGGCCTTGCTCCAGGCCTCGACGTGCGGGATGCTCCGCTGGCAGTTGATGCAGGAGTAGGTCCAGAAGTCGATGAGGACGACCTTGCCACGCAGCGACGCCAACGAGACGGGCTTACCGTCCGGGGTGTTCAGCCATTCGGTGATTTCGGAGATCGCCGGCGCCTTCCCGCATTCCTGGAGTGTGGCGGCAGTCGTCGGTGCAGCGAGATAGCTCGGTGTTGTCCCCGCCGGTCAGATTGGACAGGCGGAGCGCGTAGCGCCGAGTTGCTCTCGACGTTCTGCTGGAGCGTGTCGGTGTAGCCGGGCAGCGCGCGCTGCAGAGCGTCGGTGAGGTTGAAGGCGAGGGCGACGGCAAGGGCGATCATCACCACGCCACTGACGCGGCGTACCAGTGGTGCACGGATACGGAATGCCTTCACCCGGTCGCTGACCCTGGCGGCCGGCCAAGGCGAAGACCAGCAGCGGCAAGGTCGCGCCGACGGCGAAGGACAGGGTGAGCACGACGATATTCAAGCTGAGCTTGTGCGTGGCGCCCGCCACCGCGATCGCGGTGAGCACCGGTCCGGCGCAGGGCACGTACACCAAGCCCAGGCCAAGACCCAAGACGAAACCGCCGTCCCTGCCATGGTTCCGGGTCCGTATGGACAACCGGGCGAACGGGCGGTCGATGAGTTGGCCGAACCTGGCGAAGATCATTCCCAGCCCGATGAGGACCAGCAAGATCAGGCCCGCGTAATGCAGGATGTTCACCGGCAGTCCGAGCGCGGTGATCAATATCGAGCCGAGCAGGGTGAAGAAGCTGAAGCTCAGCACCAGGCCGGCGATGATCGCGTACGGACGCCGGCTCCGCTTCGGCTTGCCCGTGTCGGATTCGCTTTCCGGAGCACCGTCTGGCCGCTTGCTGGCGCCACCCGCGAGGAACACCACCGGGAGCACCGGCAAGATACACGGCGAGACCCCGGTAATGAGCCCCCCGAGCAGCCCGATCAAGGCCAGAATCAGCACTGGGAGCCTCCACACGCCGGCACGCGGCCCTGAGCGGTACCTCGAACGTGCCATCTACCTGGTATTCGGGCGGAGGCACGGTTCAGATTGGTTGTGCCTGGTGCAGGCCGTCTCGCTCACGGCACGCGGGTAGCGGCCGGAGTCCCCAAGGCTCCGGCCGCTGCGAGGGCCACGATGGGCCACCCGCGTACCCCACTCACCCCTTCTCATTCGTGCCTAGTCCGGAAATGGATTGGCCAACCCGGCAATTTTTTTTGTGACCCAGCTCACATCCGGCATCTGAACCTAAAGACCTATCCTCTTTGTGAGAGTGAGCTTGCATGAAGAGACTTGACTTGCTATATTCATGCAAGCAAGCTCTCACGAAGGGAATAACTTCTCATGAACGCAACTGTCACGACCTCCCGGACCATCAAGCTGGGGAACGGACTGGAAGTCACCATCGACGAGCGTGGCGACGCGACCGCCACGCCCGGCTCCGCCGTGCTGCTCCTGCACGGCGGAGCCGGGTCGAGGTCGATGGCCGGCCTGGCGTCGGCGCTCTCCGAGCAGACCTATGTGGTGACCCCGGCCCATCCCGGGTTCGACGGCACACCCCGGGTGCCCTGGCTGGACTCGGTTGCCGACCTAGCCGACGCATACCTGGACCTGCTCGCCGAGCTCGGGCTGGAGACGGTGATGGTGATCGGGAACTCCATGGGTGGCTGGATCGCATCCGAGATGGCACTGCGCGACATCGACGGCAGGATCAAGGCCATGGTGCTGCTCAACGCGACCGGCATTCGTCCGGACAACGCGAACCAGATCATCGACATCCGTACCCTGGCGCCGACGCAGATCGGCCCGCTTTCGTTCTACAACCCGGCACTCCGCCCCGACCCCGCCACGATGAGCGCGGAGCAGCGAGCAGCGGGCGTTGCCAACCAGCAGGCCCTCGCGCTCTACGCGGGCGATGATTTCCTGTTCGCGCCGAAGCTGCGGCGGCGCCTGCACCGGGTCACCGTGCCGGTGCTGGTCGCATGGGGCGAGGAAGACGGCTTGTTCTCGGCCGAGTACGGCCGCACGTACGCGGCCTCCTTCCCCAACGGCCACTTCCAGCCCATCGCCGAGGCCGGGCACCTCCCGCACATCGAGCAGCCGGGCGCGGTGCTGGGTGCCATCGGCGACTTCGTCCAGAACGTGGTCAAGCCCGATGGCGACTGACGGCTGTCGGCCGCGGGCCCGCACCTAGTGCGCGGGCCCGCGGCGGGGCCTCGACTTCCTTGCGAGAGTTAACTCGCGTCACCATAGTAGACTCCCACTAATGAGTGGTCGCAGGAAAGGCGGACCGGGTGGTAACACAGCAAACGGCGGGCCGGGTCAACCAGAAGCTTCGCACCCGCAACGCGATCGTCCAGGCCGCGGCCGAACTCAGCAGCACCGGCCGTGAAGTGACCATGCCCGAAATCGCCAAGGTCGCGCTGGTCTCCGAAGCCACCGCGTACCGCTATTTCCCCGATCTCGCCAGCCTGCTGAGCGAGGCCATCGCCGATCACCTGCCCAGCCCCGCCGAAGCGCTGGAACCGGTCGCCGACTCCGACGATCCGGTGGCCCGCATCGCCGCCGCTACCGAGTTCCTGCTGCGGCACGTCCTGAGCCGACAGGGCGTGGTCCGGGCCTTGATCGCGGCGACAATCACCAGGCCAGGCGAGGCATACGCCCGCCCTGGCCTGCGATTCGGCCTGATCGACCACGCGCTTGCTCCCCTGGACGACACACTAGGCGCCAGCAACCCCGTCGCCCTGGCACAGCTCAAACGCGACCTCGCGGTCGTCGTGAGCGCTGAAGCCCTGTTCAGCCTGACCGACCTGCATGGGCTCGACTCCGAGGAAGCCATCGTGAGCATCGTCCACACGGCTACGACCCTTACCCACTACGCGATCCAGCGAGCGGGATAATGGGTGTTATGCCACCTGAACCAGACGACAAACCGGTCCTGCCGGCGAAAAGCGCGGACGAAACCGGCATCGGCTGGGGCGAGGCCCCCGAACCTGACGATGACGAGCGGCTGAGCAGCGAACGCCCTCCGCACTGGGACTCGTGAGTTCCGTCACTGACTTCTCCTAGGTTACGAATGCGTCTCGCGGGCAGATGGCAGGAGCAACCGAGAGAAGGGGGCGACTGTGAGCGCTTCGGATAAGGCAAAGGACAAGGCCCAGGCGGCTAAGGGCGCTGTCAAGAAGCAGGCCGGCAAGGCTCTGAACGACCCGGGCCTGGAAGCCGAAGGCAAGGCCGACCAGGCGAAGGGCAACGTGAAGCAGGCCGGCGAGAAGGTCAAGGACGCCTTCAAGAAGTAATGGCCGACGGCCGGCTCCCGCAACCGGCGGGAACCGGCCGTATCGATGAGACACCTGCGATCAGCTGACTCTGGCAATCGGGGCCGCGGCTAGGCCCGGTATCGGGCCCGCCGGGGCACGCGACGATTACCAGCACGCGGTCAAGAAGGCCGGTGGGCTGATCCACTCAACCCAACACACCATCATCGGGAGCATGCCCTCGTAAGGCCTGCGAAAATGGTCTGGTGCGGGTCGCGATTCTTGGACCTTTCGAGGTACAAAACGACGCCGGCGACTGTCTGCCTGTCGCCGGCGCTCGACTGCGTGACCTTGTTATCCGGCTGGCGCTGGCTGGCGGCAAGCCGGTGAGCACCTCGGCGCTGGCCGAGGCGGTCTGGGCTGATGATCCCCCCGCCGACCTGCCGAACGCGTTGCAAACCCTCGTGTCGCGGGCACGCCGGACCCTGGGTAACACGAAGGCCCTCGAGCAGTCGGCAGCCGGGTACCGGCTGGCGGTCACCCCCGATGACGTGGACGCGCTGCGCTTCGAACGGCTCGTCGCCGACGGTGCCGTCGAAGTGGCACTCGCGTTGTGGCGCGGTCCCGCGCTCGAGGACGCGGGCGAGTTCGCCGCGCCGTATGCCCTCCGATTGCACGAGCTCAAGCTGGACGCGACGCTGAGCTGGCTCGCGGTCGACGGGCGGGCGGTCGGCCACGTTGCCGAGATCGAGACACTGGCGGCCGAGAACCCGCTGAACGAGAACGTCACGGCGCTGCTGATGCGGGCACTGGCCGCCACCGGGCGGCAGGCCGACGCGCTGGCCGCCTACGAGTCGCTGCGCGGCTGCCTCGCGGAAGAGCTGGGTATCGATCCGGGCGAGGACCTGCGCGCTCTCCATCTGGAGGTGCTGCGCGGGAAGGTCAAGCCTGCTGGCAACCGGGTGCGGACGAACCTGCGGGCCCAGCTGACCAGTTTCGTCGGCCGGGAGGAGGATATCGCCCGGGTGGGGCGGGCGCTGGATACCCACCGCCTGGTCACCCTGGTCGGACCCGGTGGCGCGGGCAAGACGCGGCTGGCATCGGAGGTGGCCGCGACGGTGGCCGCCGAGGTCGCGGGCGGCGCGGCGGACGGGGTGTGGATGGCCGAGCTCGCCTCGGTCACCGACGGGGCTGACGTGCCGCAGGCCGTACTCGGCTCGATCGGCTGGCGGGAATCGCGGCTGACGACGGACGGCTCTCAGCGGGTCACCACCCGCGACGCCCAGACCCGGCTGCTTGACGGACTGGCCGACGCCCGCGCCCTGCTCGTGCTCGACAATTGCGAGCATCTGATCGATGCCTGCGCACACCTGGCCGACGCGCTGCTCGCGGGCAGCCCGCAGCTGCGCGTTGTCGCCACCAGCCGGGAGCCGCTCGGCATCACCGGTGAGTCGCTGTTCGTCGTCCCGCCGCTGGCCCAGGACCCCGCGGTCCGGCTGTTTGCCGACCGGGCAGCGGCGGTCAGCCCGGGGTTCACCGTGACCGAGGAGAACCTGCCGATCGTCGTCGACATCGTCCGGAGACTGGACGGCCTGCCGCTGGCCATCGAGCTCGCCGCCGCCCGGCTGCGGACGCTGCCGCTGGCCGAGATATCCCGGCGGATTGACGACCGGTTCCGGCTGCTTACCGGCGGCAGTCGCACAGCCCTGCCAAGGCACCGCACGCTGCGAGCGGTTGTCGAGTGGAGCTGGGAACTGCTCAATCCGGCCGAACAGCTGCTCGCCGAGCGGTTCTCCGTCTTCCCTGCCGGAGCGACACCCGAAGCGGTGGCGCAGGTGTGCGGCGACCCCGGTGATGTCGACGAGCTCACCTCGTCACTGGTCGACAAGTCGCTGCTGCAGCCGGTGGCCGGGGGAACGCGGCTGCGGATGCTGGAGACGATCCGCGAGTACGCGGCGGAGAAGCTAGCCGAACACGCCGAGGCCGACGAGGTGCGCAGGCGGCACGCCGTCTATTACTGCGACCTGATCACCGAGGCGGGACCCAAGCTGCTGACCAGGGACCAGATCAGCTGGCTGCAAGTGGTGCGCGACGATCACGACAACATCCTCGCCGCACTGCACTACTCGTGCGATGCCCAGGAAGCCTCGAGAGCGATCGCCCTAGCGGTGTGGCTCAGCGCCGCCGCGATAATACTCGGCAACCATGCCGATATCGACGAATGGGTCGCACAGGCCGTGGCAGTGCCGGGAGAGTCTGACCCGGACCTTGGCACCGTGGCCGAGGTGCTGTACGCGGTCACCCTGACGATGAGCATGGACGGCCGCCCTGAACCAGGTGAGGACTTCGGGTTCCCCGGCCTGACGGACCGGGTCGATGCGCTCGACTTCGAGGCGTTCCCGCTCGCCGGAATGATGCGTCCCGCGTTCGCGATGCTCGTCCACGACAACGAACGCGCACGCCGCTACATGGCGGAGGCGGTGGCTGCCCGGGACGAGTGGCTAGCCGCGGCGGCGCAGATGATGACCGCCCTGTTCGCCGATAACACCGGAGACATGGACACGGCCCGGGCCGCCTCGGAGCAGGCGCTCGACCGGTTCCGCGTACTTGGCGAACGGTGGGGGCTGTCCGTCGTGCTGCGGGTCGTCGGCAATGTCCGGATGGCCGATGGCGATCTGGACGGGGCAGCGGCCGCGTTCGCCGAGGCGAGCCAGCTGATGAATGAACTGGACGTCCGCGACGATGAGTCCCAGGCGGAAATCCAGCTCGCGCAAATCGCGGCCCGGCACGGCGATCTGGACGCGGCCACCGAGTTCTACGAGAGAGCGCTGGCGGGCGCCGGGTCCGACCTTGACGCGGCCCGGGTATCGACCGACTTCGCGATGTTCGCGGCCACCGTGGGGAACCTGGAGCTGGCCCGGGTCAGGAACGCCACCGCCCGGCACGGGCTGGAGTTGCTCAGTGCCTGGCACCCGGGACGCCATCACATGGAGGCCAGTGTCGCGGCATCGGGCCTGCTGATCGCCTTGGCCGACTCTGACTTGCCGCTGGCCCGCGAACGGGCCGCGAGCGCGTACCGGGCGGCGCTAGCAACCGACGACATGCCGGTCGTCGCCATGGTCGCGGGTGCCCTGGCCAGCTATGCCCATGCGGCCGGCGAGCCCGGCCGAGCCGCCGAGATGCTCGGGGCCCGCGTTTCGGTGCGGGGCGGAGAAGACCTTACCGAACTGCTGGCGGCCAGGCTCGAACCCCGGCTGCTCGAGGCGCTCGGAGCCGACGGCTTCGCCCGTGCCTACGACCGCGGGAAAGCCCTGGACCAAGCCGAGGCGCTCGCGCTCCTCGACCCGGCCGGACTGTAAGCCAGCGTTCACGCCCGCCGGATGTACGCACGCAGCGCCAGCGGGAAGAACACAACCATCAGGCCGACGCACCAGGCGAACGTCCAGCCGATCTGGGCGCCGACCGGTCCGCCGAGCATCAGGCCGCGTACCGCGGACACCAGGTGCGACATCGGGTTCACCTTCACGAACGCCTGCAGCCAGCCGGGCATCGTCGAGGACTGCACGAACACGTTGCTGCCGAACGACAGCGGGAAGATGAGCAGGAACATCACGCCCTGCACCGCGCCCGGCCGACCGCACCGTCATGCCGACGAACACCGAGATCCAGACGAAGGACAGCGCGAAGCAGATCGCGATCACCGCGCCGCGATCAGCTTGAGCGGGTCGGTCGAGATCCGGAAGCCCACCGCGTAGCCGAACCCGATCGTAACCACGCACACGATCAGGTAGCGGGCGAACTCGGCGAGCACCGCGCCGACCAGCGGCACTGAGCGAGCTGATCGGCAGCGACCGGAACCGGTCGAAGACGCCCTTGGCGATGTCGGCGTGCATGTTCTGACCGATGGCGATGCTGGTCATCGCGATCGTCTGGCCCAGCATTCCCGGCAGCAGGAACTCCAGGTAGGCGTGCTGCGAGCCATGCGCCAGCGCTCCGCCGAACACGTACGTGAACAGCAAGAGGAAGATGACCGGCTGCAGCGTGACGTCGATCAACTGCTCGGGGGTGCGAACCAGCTTGATCAGGTTGCGCTTGGCGAGCACCAGCGCGTGCCGCGGATTGAACCTCTTCTTCATGACAGGACCCCCTCCGGGTGCGAGTCGCCGGATCGGGTACCGGTCAGCGTGAAGAACACCTCGTCCAGGCTCGGCAGGTGCAGCGACAGTTCATCGACCGCGATCCCGGCCGCGCGCAGCCGCGCCACCACGTCCGGCAGTACTTCGTCGCCGTCGACCCGGATCGTCACCGTCCCGCGCCCATCCGCCTCCGAGGTGCCCCCGCTACTCTGCTTGCCTGAAACGATGGCGGAAAAGATTGCCACCAGGTCGTCATACCGGGCCGGGTCGATCGGGTGGGCGGTCAGCCGCTCACCGCCCACCACGCGCTTGAGGCCGTGCGGGGTGTCATGGGCGATCACCTTGCCGTGGTCGATCACGCTGATCTCGTCGGCCAGCGCGTCGGCCTCGTCCAGGTACTGGGTGGTCAGCAGCACGGTCGAGCCGTCGCCGACCAGTTCGCGGATGACGTCCCACATGTCCTCGCGCTTGGCCGGGTCAAGACCGGTGGTCGGTTCATCGAGGAAGATCACCGGCGGACGGCCAACCAGCGAAGCGGCCAGGTCCAGCCGCCGCCGCATACCTCCGGAGTAGGTCTTCGCCGTCTTCCCGGCGGCCTCGGTGAGGTCGAACCAGGCGAGCAATTCGGCGGCCCGTTGCTTAGCTGCCTTCTTGGAGAGATCGAGTAGCTGGCCGATCATGACCAGGTTCTGCGTCCCGGTGAGGTCCTCGTCCACCGAGGCGAACTGGCCGGTCAAGCCGACGCTGGCGCGCACGTCGCGAGCCTGGGTCCGAACGTCGAACCCGTTCACCAGCGCCGTCCCCGCGTCGGCCCGCAGCAAGGTCGCCAGGATGCGCACCGCGGTGGTCTTGCCCGCTCCGTTGGGCCCGAGCACGCCGAGCACGGTGCCCTTGCGCGCCGCGAGATCCACCCCCGCCAGCGCCTTAGTGTCGCCAAAGGACTTGGTCAGCCCGGTGGCCTCAATCGCTAGATCTGTCATGGTCTGAGTGTCGAGGATGCCGCTGGCACGGCGCGTACACGGCGCTGGTATGACCCGCATCCGTACCAGATCCACCCAGCGGTGGAGATGGCGGTTCCACCCGGTACCGAACCCGGGGTTGACGCGGGACCGGTACCGCGGAACGCATAGTCGAATACATGACAACGACCGACTGGATCATAGATATCGCCCTCATCCTCATCGTCTTCCGTCAGCTCCGTGAAGAGAAGCTCACTATCTGGACCATCCTGATCCCGGTGATCATCATGGGCTGGGCAGCGAGCAACTACCTGCACGGCATGCCAACCGCTGGGAACGACGTCGCCCTTGAGGCGGCGCTGACCGCCGTGGGTGTCGTCTTCGGCATCGCCGGCGGGTTCCTCACCCGAGTCCGCTACGACGCGGGCAAGGTACTCATCAAGGCGACCGCGAGCGCCGCGGCGCTGTGGGTGATCAGCATGGGCGGCCGGATGGCGTTCTCGATCTGGACCAGCCACGCGTCAGGTGCCGCCCACATCGGCAGTTTCTCGGTGGCCCATGACATCACCAGCGGCGAGGCGTGGGTGGTGGCCCTGATCGGAATGGCCTTCGCTGAGGTGATCTTCCGAATTGGCACCATCGTCGTCCGTGGCCAGCTCCTCTCCTCCCGCGCCGCCACCCTCGCTCCGGCGAACTCCCGCTCGTTACAGAAGTGATCTAGAGGGAAAGAGTCATCTCGTGACGACCGCCGTTGACTTCAGGCTAGGTTTCCCGGCCCCGCGTACCGCGGCGGAGGCGCACCAGGAGCAGGATCTGCGCCGGGCGCTTGAGGCCTACCACTTCTTCTATCCAACGGTCTCGATGGAGGGGATCTTCCGCGGGACCAGGCAGGCGGGCGCGGTTGACAACGAGGCGGCTCTGATGTGCGTCGCCCAGCCCAGGCACACCGGTTTCACCCTCAACTCCGACACCCCGTACGCGGGGGGTGTCCTGGATCTGGCCAAGAGCGGCCCCATGGTGATCGAACTCCCCTCGGGGCCGTTCATCGGGCTCGTCGATGACCACCACCACCGCTGGATCACCGACCTTGGCCTTCCCGGCGAGAACGCGGGCCGGGGCGGCAAGCACCTAGTACTGCCACCCGGCTGGGACGAGCCCGTGCCGGATGGGTATCTCACCGCCCGGGCCGACACCTGGATGGTGTTCCTCGCACTGCGGGTGCTGCCGACCGGCGGCGATCTCGACGCGGCCCTCCGGTTGCTCACCGAGGTCAAGGTCTATCCGCTCAACGGCGGCGCCAACCCGTACACGTTCCAGGACGGCACCGCCAAGCCGGCCAACACCACGCCGCTGGCCTGGGAGGACAACCTGGGGTTCTGGAAGGTCCTGCACACCGTGATCGACGCCGAGCCCGCCATCGAGGAGATGCGGCCGATGCTTGGCATGCTCGCCGAACTCGGCATCGAAGCGGGCAAGCCGTTCGCTCCCGGTGAGGAGGTCGCGCGGCTGCTTACCAGGACCGCGAGGCAGGGCCGGGACGAGATGCTGGTGTCCGCGTTCGCCTCCCGGCGCCCTGACCGGATCGTTTGGCAGGACCGGGCCTGGGAGTGGGTGGGCCTGCGTCCGGAGAACGCGGACTTCGAGCGGGACGGTTCGCTAGACGTCGAGGCCAGGGACCGCTGGTTCGCGCAAGCCATCATCGCGTCGCCAGCCATGTTCCGCCGTGCCGTCGGCCAGGGGTCGCTGTACTGGCTGGTCTGCCGGGACGCCCAAGGCGACTACCTAGACGGAGCGAAAACCTACCGGCTCACCGTCCCGCTGCCGGTGCCCGCGGGGCTGTTCTGGTCCGTCACGTGCTACGACTCACAGACCAGATCCGAGGTGGCCGCCCCGCGGGCGCAGGCCGCGCTGCGATCGCTCTTCGAAGACCTGACGCCGGATGACGCCAGTCACGTTGACCTCTACTTCGGCCCGGAGCGGCCGTCAGATAGTGACGGCCGCTGGATCCAGACCGTTCCCGAGCGAGGCTGGTTCTGCTACTTCCGGATCTACGGCCCGCAGCAGCAGGCGTTCGACGGCTCGTGGCGTCCCGGAGACCTCGCCATCCTGTGACCACGACAGGCCCGGGATTTCCTTACTTTCTGGCGAGCACCAGGAACTGCTTGCCGAGCAGCCGCCACAGGGCCGGTGTCCGGAGGTAGGTCCTGGTCAGCAGCGGTGACGGCGGCAGCAAGCCACGGAAGGAGTACGGCAGGAACCTTGGCGTCACCGCGGTGATGTCGAACCCGGCCGCGTGCAGATGTTCGGTGACCGCGACGTGGGTGAGGGGCACGGTGTGGTCAGCGCAATCGAAGTACTCGCGGAAGCAATACCGGAAGTTCGGCCCCATGACCGCGATCCTGCCGCCTGGTTCCATCGCGGCGCGCAGCTTGCCAAGCGCCGCCGCGACCGTGTTCTGGTCGGGCAGGTGCTCGAGGAAGTTCGAAAGGAACACGCCGTCGAAGTAACCGCCTGGCAGATCGGCGTCCATGATGTCGGCGATGATCGATTTGACCCCGGCGGCGTCCGGTATTCCCTGGCTGACGGGGTCGACGCTCCAACGTTCGGCGGCGGGCACCGCGGTGATGAACTCGCCCCGGCCGGCGGCCGGGTCAAGGACGCGCTGGGGGGCACCCATCCGGCCGTGCGCGTAGCGGGCGATCTCCTGCCACACCGCCTGCCTGCTGGCCTGGTCGACGTCGCGGAACCGGTAGGCGTACAGCCGCTCGTAGTTGATGCCACCCGCTGGAAGCGCTGCGAGCGTCTCCGGCTCGGACTTGCGCATCGATTTTCCTCTCGATTAACTACTTGGCGGAAGTGCGGGAACCAGGAAGTGTGCGGCTTGACGGTGGGTGGAACACCAGCGGCGTGACACTGCCCGCCCCGGAGACGGCCACTTCCTGCGTGACGATCGTCTCGACGCCGTCGCGGACGTAACCCGCGACCTGATAAGTGCTGGCGTTGAGGAGGATCTCCGTGATGCCGTCGGTGAACGGGAAACGAAACGCGACATCGGCCTGGCCGGTCACGTCAGTGACCCGCTGGACCGTTACCCCGGGTACGTCGGCCAGCATCAGGAACCAGTCCCCGTCCGTTCCGCCCCGGTTGACGTAACCGAAGATAATGTTGGCCATGGCGTTGACGGCGTTGCAGTCGCCCGCCACATCGGTGCATCCCGTCCGGTAGGTGTTGAGCAACGCGAGCAGCTGCGGGAGCGTATCGGGCAGGCTGGGCGGCAGGTCTTTGTAGGGCGGCCGGCCGATCGGGAACGAGGGGTTGACCAGCGTGTAGCTCGGACCGGCGGGCATGAGCCACTGGGTTGACTTGGCGCACGATGCCGAGCGCGAACAGACCTGGAGTTTGCCGTTGACGTAGCTGGCCTGCTCCGAGTCGTCGGAGGTGGCCCACACAGTCGTGTCGCCCGACGAGGTGGCCAGTTCCCGTCGTATCCACGTGCCGGACTGGACAAGGGCGAGCTGCTGCGGTCCGCTGACCCAGGTGACGGCCCTGTCCGCCTGCTCGGCCAGCATTTCGACCGCCGTGGGCGGAGTGAGGCTCGGCTGGGTGCTGCCGGGCGCGCCGACGATTACCATCCGCACCACCGCGGTCTCAAACAACGACGAATCGCTGCCCCATGAAGCGCGGGCCAGGAACCTGTAGGTGGACGCGTCGAGGATGATCTCTTGCTTCTCGCTCTGCGGGGTGGCCGGTAGCACGAACGCGACGCCGGCCTGGCCGTCGATGGCGGTGACGTGGCTGTCCGCTCTCACGATGGGGATGATGGCCAGCGCCTGGTACACCTCTGCTTGCAGCGTCGGCGGCAGCACGTAGTTTTGGAGCATGTCGTCGATCACGGAGAACGCCGCCAGGTCCTTCTGAAACGGCTTCGCATTCGAGTTGGGGTAGACGAGGCGCACGAGGTATGCATCTAGGGCCGCCGGGTCGCGAGGCAGCGATCCGAGCTCGGAGTAGCTTGGTATGTTGTCGCCGCCAGCGATGCCCTCGGAAGCGGCGTCACCGTAGGTCACCAGGCCGTCTGCCGTCTCCCAGCCAGCCTCAGTGCTCGTATTTGGCATGCCCATGCGCCGGAACGGCGTCTTCCACTCGACTACCCGGTATATCCATTGGCCAGGGCTCACCGTTGGCTGAGTGAGAGCGGCGGCGGATGCGCGGTCGGCCAGCAGTTGCGCCGTCAGGACGACAGGGCTGGATGGCAGCACGGCCACCACTATCCCCGCCACTAGGGCGACGGCCGCGGCCACGGCGACACTCAGCCGCCATGACGGCCGAAACCGGGTCACCCGGTTGCGGTGGCGTGGGACCACCGGATGTTCTGAATAGAGCCACTCTTCTCGCAGTCCGGCACGGAACAACTGCTCGGCGCGCGGTGTGACGCTCAGCGGGACGGTGTTCCGCAATCGGGTGAGCTCGTCTATCTCGTTCATGGCTTGCGCTCCTCGTCGAAAGCGGCCGGATTCGTATCGCCGAGGGACCGGCGTAGCCTGGTTCGCGCCCGGTTCATCCGGGACCGCACGGTGCCGACGGGGATCCCGAGCGCCCTGGCCGTCTCCTCATAGCTCAGGTCGCCCCAGGCCACCAGCAGCAGCGTGTCGCGGAGTTCGTCCGACAGCCTGGCCAGGGCAGCAGCGAGCCGTCGGCTGACCGTGCTCGCGCTGACCCGGTCGTCGATCCTGTCCGTGAACGGCTCCATGACAGGGTCGGCCCCGGTACGGGCCAGTGCGCGGTACAACCTGATCTCGGCGCGGCGGTGGCGGCCGATGAGGTTGGTGGCGATGCCGTACAGCCAGGGTCGCGCGTCCGTGCGGGCCTGGTCGTAGGAGTCCCGCTGGCGGAAGGCGAGCAGGAACGTCTCAGCCACGATGTCATCGGCCGCGTCCGAGCCGATGCGGCGCACCACGTAGCGCTGGATGTACGCCGCGTGTCTTCGGAACAGTTCGGTGAAGTGCTCGGGCTCATGCCGGGAAAGCTGAATAACGGCCGCGTCGTCCGCGTCCGTACAGGCCTCAGCCTGGTCCCGGCTCGGTTGTGTCATGCGTGGCCCTCCGGATGTTGGCTATGACACCCGTCATTGCCCGCAAGGCGCGAACCGGTTCCCCTATTTTTTCACCTGTGACTACGGCTCCAGGACGATCTTGCCGAGGGTGTGGCCCTGCTCCAAGTCGCGGTAGGCCTCCCGCACCTGGTCCAGCGGGTACACCCGGGCGACCGGGATGTCGAGCTCGCCGCTGGCTACCAGCCCGGCCAGCTCGGCCAGTACCGCGGCGCTGGCCCCCGCCGCGTTGCCATCGGCCTTCACCCCGTACTTGGCCACCGCCTCGTAGTCGGCGATCGTGTCGATCCGCTCGGGGGCGACGCCGAGCCCAAGGGCCAGTTCCACGTAGCCGCCGCCGACGGTGTCGATGAACGCGTCTGCCTTGCCCCCGGCCGCGTCCCGGATCCGTTCGGCCACGCCCTCGCCGTAGGAGACCGGGATTATCCCATGGGCGAGCAGCCAGTCGTGGTGCGGCTCGCTGGCCAGCCCGATCACCGTCGCCCCCGCATGCCGGGCCAGCTGCACCGCGATGGTCCCAACACCACCTGCCGCGCCAGCGATCACGACGACGTTGTCCTCGGCCGGGCCTACCGCGCGCACGGTGGCCCAAGCTGTCGCCCCCGCGACGTACAGCGATCCGGCCACCTTCCAGGGCACCGCGGCGGGGCGCGGGGTCAGGTCCGCGGTCTTGACGGCAACGAGCTCGGCGTGGCTAGCCCGGTTGTCGGTGAAGCCGATGACCTCTTCGCCGGTCCCCTCGACCACGCCGGCCAGGTCGCTGCCCTCACCGGACGGAAACGTGGCGGGCCATCGGTCGTGCAGCGCGCCGCCGCGGATTTTCGCCTCACCCGGGTTGATGCCCGCGGCCTTGACCCGGACGACCACCTCACCGTCACCAGGAATCGGGTCGGGCACCTCGACGACTTCGAGTACCTCAGGACCGCCGTACTCGCTGAACCGTACTGCCTTCATTAGTAATCTCCTCCGCTACGGACGGCAGACTTGCTCGATAAGGAATTGCCAGCTGTCGCCAAGCGCCCTGGCCGGCTCGTCGGTCTCGCCAGGTTCTGGCATTCCCAGATACAGCAGCAGCGGACCATCGAGAGCGGCGGTCAGCTGGGTGGCCAGGGTGCCAGCTTCGGCCAGATCCGGCAGCGCCAGCCCGACCAGCATGCGGATGTGCGCCCGGACGAAGCTGGTCGCTCCGGCTGGCGCGGGGTCGTGGCTGTCCAGCGTCGCACGGACGATCGCATGGTGCCCGAACAGGAAGTCGATCCTGGCCCGACCGTAGGCGATCAGCCGTCGCACCGGATCCGCACCGGGACCGAGCGGCGGCGGCCCGGACAGCACCCGCTGCTGCATGCACCGGTCATCTTCGTCCAGCAGCGCGCGGAAGATTCCCGCCCGGCTCCCGAACCGGCGGAAGACTGTCCCCTTGCCCAGCCCCGCCCGCTCAGCCAGGCAATCCATCGTCACAGCTTCCGCGCCGCGCTCGGCGAGCATCTCGCGGGCCACGTCAAGCAGGTGCTCGCGGTTGCGAGCCGCGTCCGCGCGTTCAGGGCGCGGCCTGCCGATGGGCACCACAGGTAGGTCCACAGGCACCAATTTACCCTTGGAATAACAAGCGGGGTAAAGTCCGTTTCAGCTCGTACCTAATGCCCCCAGCTAGCAGGAGAGACCATGACCTTGTTCCGGCTTGACGCCAGCATCATGCCCGGCACCTCTATTAGCGCCGAGATCGCCGACGTCGTTGAGGCGGAATGGACCGCGGGCCACCCAGGCGAGCCCGTGATCCGCCGCAACCTGGGCACCGATCCGCTGCCCGCCGACGCGTGGGCGCTGGCCACCACGGCCGGGTTCACTCCGGAGGCGGACCGGACGCAGGCCCAGCGCGATGCCGTCGCCCTGGCCACGGAGCTGGCTGCCGAGCTAGAGACGGCCGACGAGGTGCTGCTGGCCGTGCCGCTGTACAACTTCGGGGTCTCCCAGCACTTCAAGGCGTGGGCGGACCTCATCATCGCCGGTGCGGGAGCGAGCAACCCCGTGCTCAAGGGCAAGCCGACCGTGCTAGTCACCGTGCGCGGTGGCGGCTACGGCCCGGGCACCCCACGGGAGGGGTGGGACCACTCCACGCCGTATCTCCGGCGCATCCTTAGTGACGTGTGGGAAGCCGACCTCACCATCATCGAGCGTGAGCTCACGCTGGCCGGCGTCAACCCGGCCCTGGATGCCCTGAAGGATCTCGCCGCGCAGTTCCACGCTCAGGCGCTGGAGGCGGCCGGCGAGGCCGGTCGCGCGCTCGGCAGCAGGTAACCAGCACGGGCCGCTGGCAAAGCGACGTTTGTGACCCTATTCACACGATCATGACAACGGGTTTATTGTCGGCATTGGTCGTGAAAGAAGGGACAACGCATGAAGCGTCTGCTTGCGAGATCTGCAACAGTACTGCTAGCGGCCCCACTGGTACTCCTGGCGGTGCAACATACGCCAGGGGGCGTGAACTCGAGCGACAAGGCACCTAGCGCCTCTACTGTCGCTCAGGCACGGGCCAACTTCACCAAGGTAATGTCGTCACACGCTCCCGCCGTCGGCGGTGGCGGCTGGGTTTCCCCGGGCGAAAAGCACCGGAATGCCGTAAAGGCGGCAAATGGCTCCCTGACCGCTGTCCAGAGCGCGAACTGGTCTGGTTACGCGGATTCCGAGAGCGGATCGAACACCGTCTCGAAGGTCAGCGGCAGCTGGACCATACCGTCGGTTCAGTGCCTCCCCAGGCCGTACCAGAATCAGGATGCCTTCCTCGCGAACTGGGTCGGCATCGATGGTTTCAGCGATGGCACCGTTGAGCAGCTGGGAACAGCTGCCCAGTGCTTCGAGGGCGTCCTCTACTACTACGTGTGGTACGAGATGTACCCCGCGGGCACGGTAGAGGAAGGTACTACCGCCTGCATCAACGACAACGTCAATTGCCCGCAGCCCGGCGACCGGGTAAGTGCCTCGGTGTCGGTGACACCCGCGGGCTCTGGCGAGAACAATTACACCCTTGCCCTCACCGACCGCACAAGGCCCGACGAGAGCTTCTCCACCACTGCGCAATGCGCTACCGATACCTGCGCTGACACCAGCGGCGAATGGATCGTGGAGCGCCCCGCGGTGGCCCCGACGTTCGGTATTCAGATCCTGCCGCTCGCGGATTTCGATCGGACATCTTTCAGCAGCGGCAACATCACCTCCGGTGGAACGTCCTCGAACATTCAGGGATTCTCCGGCGGCCCCGTCTACGACATGTCGATGGTCGATGACACCGCTTCCTACTTCCTCGCCTGTGTGGACCAGCCAGCTCCGCCAGGAACGCTACTGACAACAACCCAGACCAACGCCTGTCCGGCAGCCAGTCCCTCCCGGAGCGGAGGTTTCCAGGAAAGCTGGGATTCCGGCTTCTGAGATCACCCGTCGATGTCACATCGACCGTGCTCTAGGCCGGTCGATGTGACATCGACACCGGCTCGGCGGCGGGTGCCGGCGCTGCCGGGCGGCGGGAGCGCAGCACGATCAGCGCGACCGCTATCGAAGCAGCGGACAGTGCGGCGGCGACCGTCCAGGCGAGGTGGTAGCCGGAGATGACTGAACTCGTCGTTATGGTCGCTAGCGTGGTTTGAACGGCGACTCCGAGCGAACCCCCGACCTGCTGCGCGGTGTTGAACATTCCCGAAACGACGCCGGCGTCGGCGTCCGTGGCATCGGACATCCCCAGGGTGGTCACCGCCGGCAGCGTGAGGCCCGCGCCGACCCCGAAGACCACGAACACCGGCAGCAGCTCGGAGAGGTAGTCGGCGTGCGCGGGGATCCTGGTGAGCAGCCCAAGAGCGATGGTGATCAGCACCAGGCCGACGACCAGCACCAGCCGCGCGCCGTAGCGGGAAATCAGCCGAGCGGACAGGCCGAGCGACACCACGGCGATCACCCCGGCGGCCGGGAAAATCCCCAGACCGGTGGCCGCCGGGCCGAAGCCGAGCAGGTGCTGCATGTAGAGGGCGATGGTGACCTGGAACCCCATCGCCGCGCCGATGATCAGCAACTGGACCCCGTTCGCCCCGGACACGTTTCGTGAGGCGAAGACGCGCAGCGGGAGCAGCGGTGTCCGCGCGGTGGCCTGCCGCGCTACGAAACCAGCGAGCAGCGCGACCGCGATGAGCCCGGTCCACCAGTCGGCGTGCTGCACGATGGCGAAGACCGCTAGCATGACCCCGGCGGTTACCAGGATGGCGCCGAAGGCGTCCGCGCCGTTGCGGAGGCCGGCGGGCTGATCGGCGGTCAGCAGCCGCCAGCCCGCGAGCCCGGCGAGCAGGCCGATCGGCAGGTTCACGAAGAAGATCCAGTGCCAGCTGGCGTACTGCGTCAGCAGGCCGCCGATGACCAGCCCGGCCGACGCGCCCACCGAGCCGACGAAGGCGAACGCGCCGATCGCCTTGCCCCGTTCGCCTGGCTCGCCGAAGAGCCGGACGATCATGCCGAGGGTGACCGCGGACGTCATCGCGCCACCGATGCCCTGGACGAAGCGGGCGCCGATCAGCGTCGCCGCGTTGGGCGACAGCCCGCACGCCAGCGAGGCGAGGGTGAAGGTCGCCAGCCCGGCCAGGAACATCCGCTTGCGTCCGATCAGGTCCCCCAGCCGGCCGCTGAGCAGCAGCAACCCGCCGAAAGCGATCATGTACGAGTCCATCACCCAGCTCAGGTTGCCGGCCGTGAACCCCAGGCTGGCTTGAATCGTCGGCAGCGCGACCGTCACGATCGTGCCGTCAAGGATGATCATCAGCGTGGCCGCACACAGGATGACCAGCGCCAGCCAGCGGGACCTCAGCATGTTCCGAGTCATAACCTGGACCGTAACAGATGATCTATTAATAGACAATCTCTTTACGGACGGCTTCCGGGCGCCTGGGGCCTTTCCCGGTGCTATCGATGACCCATCGCTGGGCCCATAGCCCCCTCGATGGCCCATCCATGGGGTCACGAAGAGGCACCCCCGCCCGACATATCCGAAATGTCGGGCGGGGCGAAGCGGGGGGCGGCGGGCGGGGGTTAGAGCTGGGTGCGGGGGCGGCGGACTGGGCGGTCGCTGTCAACTGGCTCGGATAGCAGGCCGCTGGTGAGGGTGAGCAGCGCGGATTTGAACACATCGCGCTGGTCCGGCGGGAGGGCGTCGAGGACCTCGTTGTGCACGCGGTCGGCGATCCTGGTGCCGTCGGCGACGGCGGTGGCACCCGCGGGCGTGACGGCGACGATACGCGCGCGCCGGTCGGCAGGTGACGGCCGCCGCGAGGCGTAGCCTAGGCGCTCGAGCTCATCCAGGGTGATCACCATCGTGGTCTTGTCCAGGTCGGACAGCTTCGCCAGCTCGATCTGGGTGTACTCGCCGGACATCGCCTTGCTGAGCACGCAGTAGGCCCGCGGCGTCATCCCGATCTCCGCGAACGCGGCGTCCATCCGGGTCCGCAGGACGTAGGACGCGTGGTTCAGCAGGAAGCTCAGGTCGGGGACCTGCCGGGTTACCGTGGTCATGAGGACATAATACGTCCGCCAATAGATAATCCCGTAACAGACACATCTAGGGCCGCCACCAGCGCGGCGGGCCAGACCGCCAGGTGCGGCGGATGCCCGACGATTGTGGTGGGTGCCGCCTTACCGAGATTCTTGGACGTGTCGGCGATTAGTTGTGGTTTCGGCGTGGTGCCGAACCTGAGTGCCGGATCCGCGAATCACATACCAGGCAAAAGCCGTCATGCCGGGCAGCCGCGCGAACCCGGTTCGCGGTACCAACTGCTATCGATGGCCCATCGATGGTGCTACCGCGCTATCGATGGGCCATCGATAGCGGCCGCCGACCTCGGGATCCGGAAACATCAGCCTCAGGTGCACTCTGCACAGCAGAAGCCTCAGAAGCCTCAGGTGCCCTGGCCGGGAGAACGCTGGATGCTCAGCGGAGCCTCCCGGAGCACGCAAGCCACCGATGCCGCATCCATGCCGCCAGGACAGCAGCAACGCCACATCGATGCCGTTGAGGCCCGCCAAACGGGTTATGTCATGACATCATGCCTTGCTGACAACAAGCGGCTAGACTCCGTGCCGTGGCTGAACCCACCGCCCTGGGCGGGCCGGTCGACAAGTCGAGCCCGGTGCCGCTGTACTTCCAGATCGCCGAGAACCTTCGCGGCGCCATCGAGAACGGCACGCTCGCGTCCGGCGAGAAGCTGGAGAACGAGATCCAGATCGGCGAGCGGTTGTCGGTGAGCCGCCCGACCGTGCGCCAGGCCATCCAGCGGCTGGTGCACGATGGGCTGCTGACCCGCCAGCGCGGCGTCGGGACCGTGGTGACCCGGCGGGGAATCCAGCGCAAGCTCGCGCTGAGCAGCCTGTATGAGGATCTCCGGGAAGCGGGCCGCCGGCCGGCCACGACCGTGTTGTCGGTAACCACGGTCGCCGCCACCGAAGACGTAGCCGCCGCCCTAGGCATAGAGCCAGGGACCAGGGTCCTGACGATCGAGCGGCTCCGCGAGGCCGATGGCGAGCCGCTCGCCATAATGCGCAACTACCTGCCGCCCGGCCTGCTCGACGCCGGCGACGTGGCGGAACTGCTGTCCCGTTCCGGCCTGTACGAGGCGCTGCGCCGGCGCGGCATACGGTTCCATTCGGCCGAGGAGACCATCGGCGCACGCAAGGCCACCGCCGCCGAGGCACGGCTGCTTCAGGCGGCGCGCGGCAGCACCGTGCTGACCATGACCCGAGTCGCCACCGACCCGGCGGGCCAGCCGATCGAGTACGGCGTGCACGCCTACCTGGCCGAGCGGCACTCCTTCCGCGTCGTGCTCGGTCCAGATACTTTGTCATGACATATTGACAATCGCTGGCCAGGCGGCGACCCTGGTGGGCGTGCGTATCGGACTCATCGGGGCCGGGCGGATCGGCGCGTTGCACGCCGCCACGCTGGCCGGACTCCCCGCCGTAACCCAGCTGATCATCACCGACGCCGACCGCGGCCGGGCCGACGAGATCGCCGGCCCACTCCAAGTTGGGGTCGCGGACACCACCGACGACCTGCTGTCCGCGGGTATCGACGGCCTGGTCATCGCCAGCCCGACCGGAACCCACCCGGAGCTGATCCGCCGTGGCGTCGCCGCCGGGATCCCGGTGTTCTGCGAGAAACCGGTGGCGCCCGATCCGGAGGGAACCAGAGCGGTCATCGAGACCACGGCCGGGAGCGGGGTCCCGGTGCAGATCGGGTTCCAGCGGCGGTTCGACACCGGATACCAGGCCGCCCGCGACGCGGCTGTCAGCGGGAAGCTCGGCTGGCTGCACACCATCCGCTCGGCCACGCTTGACCCGGCACCGCCACCCGCCGGCTACATCGAGGGTTCGGGCGGGATCTTCCGCGACTGCGCGGTGCACGACTTCGACTCGATCCGCTGGGTGACCGGCCGCGAGGTGACCCAGGTCTACGCGACCGGAGCCAACCAGGGCGCGGACTTCTTCACCGCGGCCGGTGACGTGGACACCTCGGCGGCCATGCTGACCCTCGACGGCGGCACGATCGCCCTGGTGTCCTGCACCCGGTACAACGGCGCCGGATACGACGTGCGGCTGGAACTACTCGGCTCACAGGATTCCGCGATCGTTAACCCCCCAGGAAAATTCGTCCAGTTCCTTGACCGGTTCCGTGACGCCTACATCGCGGAGCTGGCAACGTTCACCGAGGTCGCCGCGGGGAAGGTACCAAGTCCGTGCACACCGGACGACGCGCTCGAAGCGTTCCTTATCGCCGAGGCATGCGAGCTGTCCCGGCAGCGAAACGAGCCCGTCACCCTCGAGGAGGTACGCGGATGAACATCGCGGGAGCCCCCATCTCGTGGGGTGTGTGCGAGGTACCCGGCTGGGGTTACCAGCTTCCGGCCGACCGGGTCCTGGGCGAGATGCGGGAACTCGGGCTGACCGCGACCGAGCTTGGCCCCGAGGCGTACCTGGACGCGAAGCTAATCGCCGATCACGGGCTGACCGCGGCGGGCGCGTTCGTGCCTGTCGTGCTGCACGAACCAGGCAGCGACGCGGCGATCATCGCCGCGATCGACGAACTGGCCGGGACGGACGCGGTACTGGTGCTGGCCGCCGCCACCGGCGCCGACGGTTATGACAAAAGGCCGGAGCTGGACGGGCACGGCTGGGGCACGATCATGGTCAGCCTGGACCTCGTCGCCACCCTCGCGGCGGCGCGGGGAGTCACCGCCACGCTGCACCCGCATGTCGGCACGATGATCGAGCGGGCGGATGAGGTGCGTCGCGTCATCGACGGCACCGGAATCAGCCTCTGCCTGGACACCGGGCACCTGCTGATCGGCGGCACCGATCCCGCTGAGCTGGCCCGCGATCACCCGGACCGGATCGGCCATGTCCACCTCAAGGACGTGAACGCGGCGCTCGCCAGGCGCGTCCGCGACGGCGAACTCGGGTACCAGGAAGCAGTGAGACAAGGCCTGTACCGGCCGCTCGGCACCGGTGACGTGGACATCGCCGGCGTCGTCGCGGCGCTGCCTGACTACACCGGCTGGTACGTGCTGGAACAGGACACGATCCTCGGCGACGCCACGGCCGATCCGCTGATCGACGTGCGGCGCAGCCTGGATTACCTGCTGAGTTTGTCATGACCTACGACGTGCTGACCATCGGCCGCAGCGGGGTCGACATCTATCCGCTGCAGATCGGGGTCTCACTGCGAGACGTCACGACGTTCGGCAAGTACCTGGGCGGTTCCGCGACCAACGTCGCGGTGGCCGCCGCGCGCCACGGCAGAAAAGCCGCGGTGATCACCCGGACCGGCGCCGATCCGTTCGGCGAGTACGTGCACCAGGCGCTACGCGAGCTCGGCGTGGACGACGCGTTTGTTTCGCCGGTGCCCGCGCTGCCCACTCCGGTGACGTTCTGCGAGGTGTTCCCGCCCGACCACTTCCCGCTGTGGTTCTACCGGTACCCCAAGGCGCCCGACCTGGAGATCTACCCGGACGAGCTGCCGCGCGAGGCGATCCGCGATGCCAAGCTGTACTGGGCGACGGTGACCGGGCTGAGCCAGGAACCCAGCCGCGCGGCTCACGCGGCGGCCTGGGAGAGCAGGCAACGCCGGCATCCAACGGTGCTCGACCTGGATTACCGCCCGATGTTCTGGGATTCACCGCAGGCTGCCCGCGAGCAGATACGCCAGGCGATACCGCATGTCACGGTCGCCGTCGGCAATCTGGAGGAATGCGAGGTCGCCACCGGAGAGACCGAGCCGGAAGCCGCGGCGGAATCCCTACTGCAAGCCGGGGTTCAGCTCGCCGTGGTGAAGCAGGGCCCCAAGGGGGTCTACGCGCGAACCAGGGACGAGATCACCCAGGTTCCGCCGATCAGCGTGGACGTGGTCAACGGCATCGGTGCGGGCGACGGGTTCGGGGGCGCGCTCTGCCACGGGCTGCTCAGTGGCTGGCCACTGGAACAGACCATCAGGTTCGCCAACGCCGCCGGGGCGATCGTCACCACGCGGCTGGAATGCTCCTCGGCCATGCCGACCACCAGTGAAGTGGAGAGCTTCCTCGATGTTCACTGAGCTGCGCGAGCAACGCGCCCGGCACCCGGAACTCATCGCGCAGAAGGCCGCCGAACGCGAACGACGGCCGCTGATCCAGAACGACGGCCGGCTGATGATCGTCGCGGCCGACCACCCGGCCCGCGGCGCGCTCGGCATCCGGGGCGACGATGCCGCGATGGCAGACCGGTACGACCTGCTGAAGCGGCTCATGATCGCGCTCAAGAACCCGAAGACCGACGGCGTGCTGGCCACCGCCAACATCGTCGAGGACCTGCTGCTGCTCGGCGCCCTTGACGGCAAGGTGGTCTTCGGCTCGATGAACCGCGGCGGGCTGTGCGGCGCGGTTTTCGAGATGGACGACCGGTTCACCGGCTACGACGCGGCCACGGTCGACGCGATGAACCTCGACGGCGGCAAGATGCTGGTCAGGATCGATCCGGATGACCCCGGCACCGCGGCGACGCTCGAGGCGGCGGGCCGCGCCGTCACCGAGCTAGCCGCCAGAAACCTTCCGGCCATCATCGAGCCGTTCATCACCCGCCGCGGCAGCAACGACCTGTCCACCGGGGCGGTTATCCGCTCGGTCGCGATCGCCTCCGGGCTCGGCGCGACCAGCGCGTACACCTGGCTGAAGCTGCCGGTCACCGCTGACATGGACCGTGCGCTCGCCGCTACCACGCTGCCGGTGCTGCTGCTCGGCGGTGACTCCGCCGACGCCATCACGCAGTGGAAACCGGCGTTTGACCTGCCCGGCGTCCGTGGCCTGGTGGCTGGCCGGGCACTCCTTTATCCACCAGACGGTGACGTCGCGGCCGCCGTGGCCGCCGCGTGCGACCTGGTGCACCCATGAGCTGGTACCGGCCGGGAGCCACTCAGATCACCCCGGAGGACGCTGGCTGGGGTTACACCGGACTGCGGATCATCGAAACCGGCGGCCACCAGGGCAGCACTGGCGAGGACGAGATCGTCGTCGTCCCGCTGAACGGCCCGGCCACGGTCGAGTCAGCCGCCGGAAACGCTGACCTGGAAGGCCGCCGCGACGTGTTCGCCGGCCTGACCGACTGCGCCTATGTTCCACGGGAAACCAACTACCGGATCACCGCACCAGGCCGGGTGGCCGTGGTGTCGGCGCGGGCGAATAACCACCGCCCGTTTTGCCATCTAAAACGGGAAGCGGTGCCGGTCGAGCTGCGGGGAGCGGGCGCGTGCTCGCGCGCGGTCCGTAATTTCGGCACTCCCGACGTGCTCGACGCTGACCGGCTGATCGCCTGCGAGGTCATCACGCCCGCCGGCAACTGGTCCTCGTTCCCGCCGCACAAACATGACACGCAGCGGCCCGGGGAGAGCGAACTCGAAGAGATCTACTACTTCGAGGTGGCGGGCGGCGGCATGGGGTATCTGCGGGCGGCCGAGGTGCTCGCCGAGGTGCGGACCGGTGACGTGGTGCTGATCCCGTATGGCTTCCACGGCCCGGCGATGGCGGTGCCTGGGTATGACATGTACTACCTGAACGTAATGGCGGGCCCCGGGCGTCGCGAGTGGCTGATCTGCGACGATCCCGAGCACGCCTGGATTCGCGAGCAGTGGAGGGAACAACCGGTGGATCCGAGGCTGCCCGTGGTTAGGAACAGAGCGTGAGGCTCACGGTAGCGCAGGCGACGGTGCGGTTTCTCGCCGCGCAGCGCACCGAACGGGACGGCGTGACGCACCGGCTTTTCGAGGGATGCTTCGGCATCTTCGGGCACGGCAATGTGGCCGGTCTCGGCGAGGCGCTGCTCGAGGCCCGGCCCGACCTGCCCTATTACCTGGCGCGTAACGAGCAGGCGATGGTGCACGCGGCCACCGCCTTCGCCCGGACCCGAAACCGGCTGTCCACGCTCGCCTGCACCTCCTCGATCGGGCCGGGCGCGACGAACATGGTGACCGGCGCGGCACTGGCGACGGTCAACCGGCTGCCGGTGCTGCTACTGCCCGGCGACGTGTTCGCCACCAGGGCGGCGGACCCGGTGCTGCAGCAGCTTGAGCATCCGGGAGCCGGCGACATCAGCGTGAACGACGCGTTCCGGCCGGTGTCACGGTACTTCGACCGGGTGTGGCGCCCTGAACAGCTGCCGTCGGCGCTGCTGGCGGCGACCCGGGTGCTGACCGATCCGGCCCAGACCGGTGCGGTCACCCTCGCGATGCCGCAGGACGTGCAGGCGCAGGCGTGGGACTGGCCGGACGAGCTGTTCGCCGAGCGAGTCTGGCATGTGCGCCGGCCGGTCCCCGATGAAGCCTCAGTGGCACGCGCCGCCGAGGTGATCCGCCAGGCGCGGCGGCCGCTGATCGTGGCCGGTGGCGGGGTGCTGTATTCAGAGGCGGTCGCCGAGCTGCGCGTGTTCGCCGATGCCCACGGGATACCGCTCGCGCAGACCCAGGCGGGCAAGGGCTCGATGCGCTCGGACGACCCGCTGTGCCTGGGCGCGATCGGGGCCACCGGCACGGCCGCGGCGAACGAGATCGCCAAAGACGCCGACGTGGTGATCGGGGTCGGGACGCGCTGGACAGACTTCACCACCGCGTCCCGGACCCTGTTCGCCGAACCGGGAGTGCGGTTCGTGAACGTGAACGTCGCCGCCCCGGACGCGGCCCGGCTGTCCGGGGTGGACGTCGTCGCGGACGCGCGAGCCGGGCTGACCGCGCTCGACGGCGCGCTGAGCGGCTGGTCCGCACCGCCGTCGCACCGGACCCGCGCCGAGGAGCTGGCCACACGTTGGCAGGCCGTCGTCCACGAGGCGTACACCGCGCCGCATGCACCCCTGCCCGCGCAGAGCGAGATTCTCGGTGTGGTGAACGAGCTGGCCGCGGACAACGGGGTGGTGGTCTGCGCGGCGGGCTCGATGCCGGGTGACCTGCACAAGCTGTGGCGGACCACCAACCCGGACGGCTACCACGTGGAGTACGGGTACTCCTGCATGGGCTACGAGATCGCCGGCGGCCTGGGCGTGAAGCTCGCCGCGCCCGACCGGGACGTGTACGTGCTGGTGGGCGACGGCTCGTACCTGATGATGGCCAGCGAACTGGTGACCTCGGTCGCCGAGGGACTGAAGCTGATCGTCGTGCTGGTCGACAATCACGGCTTCGCGTCGATCGGGAACCTGTCGGAGACCGTCGGGGCGCAGCGGTTCGGCACGTCGTACGGGAACCTGCCGACCGACCTGGCGGCGAACGCGGCGAGCCTCGGCGCCAACGCCCTGCGGGTCGCCACGGTGGCGGAGTTCCGCGAGGCGCTGGTCAAGGCCAGGGAAGCGGACCGGACGACGGTGGTCTGCGTGGAAACCGATCCGCTGGCCGATGCCCCATCTAGCGAGGCGTGGTGGGACGTCCCGGTCGCCGAGGTGTCGTCACTGGACTCGGTGGCCGACGCCCGACGTCGTTATGACAATGAAAAAGCCCGGCAACGCCCCTACCTCTAGCTCTCGGCCTCGGCCTCGGCTTCCTCCGCTCCGGCCCACGCGAGCTCGGCCTCAGGCGGCTCCATGTCGACCGCGACTTGGGCCACAGGAGCAGCGACCACCTTCTTCTTGCCGGTGAACACGGAGGCTACGGCCGCGACGACGCTGGCGACGATCGCGAACCAGAACGCGACGACCAGTCCGTCATGGAACGGCTGGGTGATCAGGTGCGGGAAGAAGCTGTGCCCCGTCATAGTCGCGACCTTGGAGGCGGGCAGGTGACTGGACAGCGGGCCGAGCAGTTCCTTCATCGGGTTGTAGCCGAGGAATGCCGCGAACAGCACACCGAGGGCAGGCAGCTTCGAAATGCTGGTAGCTGCTGTCGCCGGCACGCCCTGAGCCGTCAGCCCGCCGTACAGCGCCGACGGCAGTGAGTGCGAGAGCCCGGCCACGATCAGCGAGAAGAAGATGCCGATCGACAGCACGGTGGCCGAGTTCATGAAGGTCGCGGTCATGCCGGCGCCCGCGCCGCGCTGGTCGGCGGGGACGTTGTTCATGATCTCGGCCCGGTTCGGGGAGATGAACGTTCCGGACCCGATGCCGAACAGGAGCAGCAGTACCGCGAACTCCCAGTAGGTGAAGTCGGCCGGGATGGCCATCAGCAGCCCGAAGGTCAGCGCGACGATCAGCGGACCGCCAATAGTGAACGGGCGGGTGCTCCCGATGCGGTCGGAGACGATTCCGGCCAGCGGGGCCGACAGCAGGAACCCGATGGTCATCGGCACCATGTAGATGCCGGCCCACAGCGGCGTCTGGCTGAAGTCATAGCCATGCTGCGGCAGCCAGATGCCTTGCAGCCAGATGATCAGGATGAACTGCAGCCCGCCTCGGCCAAGACCGGTCAGCAGGTTCGCCAGGTTGCCAAACGCGAAGCCGCGGTTGCGGAACAGGCTGAGCTTGAAGAGCGGTTCCTCGATCCTCAGCTCGACGGCCACGAAGATCCCCAGCACCACGACGCCGCCGATCAGGCCGGCCAGCACCCACGGGCTGGTCCAGCCCATGGAGTGTCCGCCGTAGGGCTGGATGCCGTAGGTAAGCGCGACCAGGACGGCGATCAGGCCGATCGCGAACAGGGCGTTGCCCCACCAGTCGATCTTGACCTTGCGGCGGATGCCGTTGTCCTTCAGCATCAGGTAAGCCCAGATGGTGCCGACGACACCGACCGGGGCGGACACGATGAACACCAGATGCCAGTTGTGCGGGGCGAGCACGCCGCCGATGAGCAGGCCCAGGAACGATCCGGCGATGGCGGCGATCGAGTTGATGCCCAGGGCGGTACCCCGCCGGTTGGCCGGGAAGGCATCGGTCAGGATGGCGCTGGAGTTGGCCATCAGGAACGCGCCGCCGACGCCCTGCACGATCCGCCAGCCGATGAGCCACAAGGCTCCGTCGACGCCCTTCATCCAGGTGACGGAGAGCAGGATGGCCGGGATCGTGAAGATCACGAACCCGAGGTTGTACATCCGTACCCGGCCGAACATGTCGCCGAGCTTGCCGAATGTCACCACCAGCACAGCGGTGACGACCATAAAGCCCATCATCATCCACAGCAGATAGCTGGTGTTGCCGGACTCCAGCGGGTTCAGCTTGATCCCGTCGAAGATGTCCGGCAGCGCGATGAGCACGATGGAGGAGTTGATCGTCGCCAGCAGCATGCCCAGCGTCGTGTTCGACAGGGCTATCCACTTGTACCGATCAGGATGCTCCACGGCGGCCTGATGGCGCGCGGGAGCGGTGTGCTGGGGGGTCGTCATGAGGCCTCTCATATAGTTGCTTATTACCAAGCAACTATATGTCACGTGGAACATAGGCCCCACAAACGGGTGCAAGCCTCAGAATTACCTCTGAACAACAGCGCCCGGACGGACGGCCTCCCCCGGGCCCTGATCAGGCCCAGCGATGGCCCATCGATGGTGCCCGGGTGCCAGTGATGGGCCATCGCTGGGGTCGCAGCCGCGGATCACGCCGCCGAGAAAAGCCATTTCGCCATAACGGCGGGCGGCTGGTCTTACGGCAGCACCGTTATCCGCCCGGTCGCGTAACCCGGCGGCACCAGCAGCTCGGCGGTCCGCCCGCTGACCCCGAACACGACGGCGCTGACCGCGTGGCCCCCGGCGGTCACCATGACCTTGTCCCCCGGCGTGAGGCGAGCCGCGTGAGCAATCCGCACCGACACCCGCTCCATGGCCGGAACGGGTATTGGGCGCGCGGACACGTCCGCCTGGGTGAGCACCGAACCGGTGGTCAGCTGGGTGATCGCGTACTGGCCGACCAGACCGCTGGCGGCGGTGGCGGGCAGCGCGCCCGCGACCATACCGACCTTCGCCACCCGCAGGTCGGCAGCGGTGATCCGCTGCCCTTGCTGCAGGTCCGTCGCGAGCGTGACCACCGCTTGCTGGCCGGTGACGGCACGCAACACGACCACGGTCGTGACCGCCGCCGTTGCGGCGATCACGAGCGCACACAGCCACACCACCGCACGGCGTGTAACGAACGCCATCCGCGGTGAGCGAAGGTCCTCCTGGCAGAGCATTGTCACGGCAGAGCATAGCTGGCACACCCCCGTCCCGTCCGGGTTTACGTGCGCCTATACCTGCCCCACGCTGCAGCGACTCATAGCAACCGGGCGATTACATAGTGATAACACCTGGCGGCGGGCCGCCTCGATCACCCTCTCGGCTTCCTCGCGGCCCTGCCAGCCACGGACATCGGTGGACTTTCCTGGTTCCAGTTCCTTGTAGATGTCGAAGAAGTGCCCGATCTCGGCGAGCAGGAACGGCGGCACATCCTCGAGATCCCGCACCTTGGCCATCCGGGGGTCATGCGCGGGCACCGTGAGGATCTTCGCGTCGGGCCCCTTCTCGTCCAGCATCCAGAACACCGCGACCGGTCGCCCGATCACCTCGCACCCAGGAAACGTCGGCTCTTCGAGCAGTACCAGGGCGTCCAGCGGCTCGCCGTCCTCGGCAAGCGTCTCAGTGACGAAACCATAGTCCAGCGGATAACGCGTCGAGGTGAACAGCATCCGGTCCAGCCTGATCCGGCCGGTCTTGTGGTCCATCACGTACTTGTTCCGCGAGCCCTGCGGTATCTCGACGATGACCTCTACTTCCATGGCGCGCTCCTCGTTGAGCTTGTCTAGACCAGTGATCATCGTCACTTATGCCCAGCGCAAGCGCAACCCTCACTCCATCGGCGGCCGATTAGCGCGCGGCCGCGAGAACCAGAGCGATCCGCCGCAGGCCAGGCCCACGAGAAGGAGCACCATCACGAACACCACTGTTGAGCCCCAGCCGCCGCTGCCGTAGAAGACGCCGCCGATCGAGCCGGCGGCGCTGGAGCCGATGTAGTACGCGCACAGATATAGCGCCGATGCCTGGGCGGGCGCGACCTTGGCCCGGGCCCCCACCCATCCGGAGGCGACCGAGTGCGCGGCGAAGAACCCTCCGGTCATCACCACGAGCCCGATCACGATCACCGCCAGCACGGCGGGCAGCGTCAGCAGTACGCCGCACATCGTCACCAGGAATCCCGTGATGAGAACCGGGTACCGCCCGAACCGATCCGCTAGCCGCCCCGCCAGGGCGGAGGAGTAAGTCCCCGCCAGGTACACGATGAACAGCGACCCGATGACTGTCGTGGACAACCGGAACGGCGCGCCCGACAGCCGGAAGGTCAGGTAGTTGTAGACGGTTACGAACCCGCCCATCAGCGCGAAACCGATCAGGTACAGCCGGGCCAGGCCGAGGTCGCGGAGGTTGGCCGCCAGGCTGGCGCCAAGAGCGCGGGGACGGAATGGCACCGGCGTAAAGAACGACGACGCCGGCAGCAGCGCGACGAACACCAGCGCGCAGGCCAGCGCGAAGCCGCTCACCCCGAACACCGCCAGCCGCCAGCCGCCCAAATCGGTCAGGAAACCCGCTCCGATACGCCCGATGAGCCCGCCGATCGCGTTCCCGCCCACGAACAGCCCCATCGCCCGGCCGAGCGAGCCGCGGTGCACCTCCTCGGTCAGGTACGCCATCGCCACGCCTGGTACCCCGGCCAGCGCGAACCCTTGCAGCACACGCAGCACGACCAGCACCGCGAATGACGGGCTCAACGGCACCACGAGGCCCAGCACGGATGCCAGCAGCACGGAGATCATCATGATCCGGCGGCGGCCGAACGCCTCGGACAGCGAGCTGACCGGAATCACCGCTACCGCCAGCGCGCCGGTCCCGGCGGACATCGCCAGCGATGACCCGGCCGGCGACACGTGAAACGACGCCGCGAGCTGGGGCAGCAGCGGCTGCACCACATAAAGCAGTGCGAACGTCGACAAGCCCGCCGCGAACAGCCCGAGCCTGATCCGCCCCATCCCCTGATCGCCGTACCGCAGCGGCTGGGGTGCCTCTACCGAGACCGGAGCTTCCTGAAGCATGCCATCACGCTAGGCCGGAGACCATTCATACGTCCAATACATGAATCACCGATATACGATCCATATATGAATGAAGGCTTGGACGCCCTGGTCCCGCGGCTGCGACAGTTCGCCGCCGTCGCCCGCGACGAGCATCTGACCCGCGCCGCCGACCAGCTCGGCGTGCCGCAGCCCACGCTCTCGCGGACCATCGCGCGCTTGGAAAGCGATCTCGGTATCCCGCTTTTCACTCGTCCTGGCCGGAACATCAAGCTGACCCGCCACGGGCGCTTGCTCGCCGATTCCGCGGAGCGAGCGCTGGCCATTCTCGAGAGTGCCCTCGATCAGCTCACCGGAGAGACGGACCCGGAGCACGGCCGGGTCGCCCTCGCGTTCCTGCACACTCTCGGTACCGACGTGGTCCCGCGCCTCCTGCGGGTTTTCCGGTCCAGTCACCCGGCGATACGGTTCTCGCTGGTCCAGGGCAGTGCGTCGGGGATGCTCGAGCAGCTGCTGGCGGGCCACGTGGACGTGTGTCTCACGGTGCCATTGCCCACCGCCCCCGGCGTGGTGGCCTCGCCACTCGACGAGCAGCGAGTCGACCTGGTGGTGCCATCAGAGCACCGGCTGGCGGGCGAATCCGCGCTCAAGCTGTCGGACGCGGCCACCGAGGACTTCATCTGCACGCCACCCGGTCACGGTCTGCGGATCATCACCGACGAACTGTGCCATACAGCGGGCTTCGCGCCGCACATCGTGTTCGAGGGCGAGCAGGTCGCCACCATCCATGGCCTGGTCGGTGCCGGTCTTGGCGTCGCGCTGCTGCCCGCGGCACCGGAACAAGACCCGGCGGTGACCTCGATCAGGATCACCGAGCCGCGCGCTGCCCGGACGGTCTGCCTGACCTGGCTGGCTGACCGTGAACTCACCGCCCCGGCTGCCGCGTTCCGCGAGTTCGCGCTCGGCTACCGCGGCCGGCTGCTCAGCAGCTGAGACCCGCCGGCCTTCCCGAGGTTCGCGAACCGGCCATAGGCGCCTATGGACGATAACATGATTCACGTGGAACCAAGCACCTGGTCGAGGTAGCCGTTGGCGAACACGCCGTTCGGGTCGTGCTCCTGGCGCAGCCGCAGGAAGTCGTCGAACCTGGGGTAGAGCGAGCGCAGCCGCGACGCGTCCAGCGAGTGCATCTTTCCCCAATGCGGCCGGCCGCCGACACCGGCCACCACGGACTCGAATAGGTCGAAGTACCTCTGGTACGGCAGCCCCTTGTACTGGTGAATCGCGAGGTAGGCGGAGTCTCGCCCGGAAGCGGTGGACAGCCAGATGTCGTCGGCGGCCGCCACCCGGATCTCCACCGGGAACATCACCGGGTCGGCCAGCTTCGGGACTTCCCGCCGGAGTTCGGCTAGCACATCGACCAGGCTTTCCCGCGGCACGGCGTATTCAGATTCCACAAAACGAACGCGCCGGCTCGTCACGAAGACCTCATGTGAGCTGGCGGTGTACGTCCGGGTGGACAAGGCCGCCGAGGACAGCGCGTTCAGCCTCGGGATGAGCCGCGGCAGGGTGCGGCCGGTCCGGCATAGCGTGCCGAACGCGGCGTTCTCCATCATCTCGAACTCATAGAACCGCCGCCAGGCCGCTAGCTGTCGCGGGGCACCATACCCGGCTGGGTTGTTGCGCTTTACCAAGGCTTTGCGGCCGTAGGGGAACCAGTAGAACTCGAAGTGCTGGTTGCCGGCGGCGAACTCGTCGAAGCGGGAGACCACCTCGTCCAACGGCATCGGCCGCTCGTCGGCTACCAGCCGGAACGCGGGAACGCAGCGCAGCGTCACCGTCGAGATCACACCGAGCGCGCCGATGCTGACCCGGGCCGCGGCGAACAGATCCGGCCGCTCGGTTTCCGAGCAGCTGACCACCGTCCCGTCCGCCAGCACCAGCTCCAGCCCGGTCACCTGCGTCGCCAGCCCGCCCAGTGCCGCACCGGTGCCGTGGGTTCCGGTGGAGATCGCGCCGGCGATCGTCTGGGAGTCGATGTCGCCGAGGTTCTCCATGGCCAGGCCGAGGGTGTCCAGTGCCGTGTTGAGCTGACGGATCGTGGTGCCTGACCGCACGGTGACAAGGCCGGTTCGGGAATCCGCGGCCACTACCCCCGACCACGCCGACAGATCGAGGGCGGCGCCGTCGGTCGCCGCCGCTGGGGTGAACGAGTGCCCGCTGCCCAGGGCGCGAACCGTCAGCCCGGCGGCCGATGCCTCCGCGATGGCCTCGGTGATCTGCTCCAGGCTGGCCGCTGGCACCAGCGAGCGGGCCGGGCGGTTTCATTGCCGGCCCAGTTTCGCCAGGTCGTCACGTCTTTCATTACCGAAGAGTAATACGTCTCGGTTACTGTTTTCTTATGTACCAGCGTTACAACCGGGTCACGGCCGACCTGGACCCGCCGTTCGGGCTCGTGGACCTGGCCGCCTTCGACGCTAATGCCGCTGACCTGGTTCGTCGCGCGGGCGACAAGCCGATCCGGGTCGCTTCCAAGTCGCTCCGCTGCCGCGCGCTGATCGAACGCGTCCTGAGCCGGCCTGGGTTCCGCGGCCTGATGTGCTACACGCTGCGCGAGGCGCTGTGGCTGCATGAAAACGGGATCAGCGACGACCTGCTCATCGGCTACCCCACCGCGGACCGCGGCGCGCTGCGTGACCTGGCCGCCCACCCGGAGGCGCGGGAACACATCACGATCATGGCCGACTCGGTGGAACACCTGGACTTCGTGGACGCTGTCCTCGGGGCCGGGCACGAGGAGATCAAGGTCTGTGTGGACCTGGATGTCTCCTGGGAGCCGGTCAGGCGGGTCCACATCGGCACCTGGCGGTCGCCGCTGCACAGCCCGGAGGACGTCGCGGCGTTCGCCGAGCAGGTGGTCAAGCGTCCGGGCTTCCGGCTCGCCGGGCTCATGGGCTACGAGGGCCAGATCGCGGGCCTTGGCGACAATCCGGCCAGCAAGCTCCGGGGTGTCGCGTTGAGAGTCATCCAGCGCCGTTCTGCCGAAGAACTATGGCGGCGAAGGACCGCGGCGGTGCGCCGGATCACGGACCTCAGCCCGCTGGAGTTCGTCAACGGTGGCGGCACCGGGTCGCTGGAGTCCACCACGGCCGACCCGTCGGTCACCGAACTCGCGGCCGGATCAGGTCTGGTGGGACCGCTGTTGTTTGACGCTTACCGCAGGTTCCGTCCTCGGCCGGCGCTGCTGTACGCGCTGCCGGTGGTGCGGCGGCCGGGGCCCGGTATCGCCACGCTGTTCTCCGGCGGTTACATCGCCTCCGGCACCGGAACCAAGGACCGGCTGCCACGGCCGTTCCTGCCGACCGGGCTGTCACTCACCGGAACCGAGGGCGCGGGCGAGGTCCAGACACCCGTGCGCGGGGCCGCCGCCGACGGGCTGCACATCGCTGACCGGGTGTGGATGCGGCACGCCAAGGCCGGCGAGCTGGCGGAACGGGTGACCGAGTACCATCTTGTCGACCCTGATGATTCGGTAACGACGGTGCCGACCTACCGGGGCGAAAACCAGTGTTTTGGGTAGCGCGGCACGCCACCCAGTTAGCTCACTGCGGTGGCGGTGGCGGTGGCGCGGTCGGATGCGGTCGCCGGTCGCGGGACTCTGCCGGTTTCCTGGCGAAGGCGAGCTTCGTACTCTTCTATGGCTTGATCGGCCAACTTGTTGACCTCTTTGAACGCTTCCGCTACCGGATCACGCTGCTTCGGGATAGCCATCAGGCAGGTTCCCCCTTGTGGCGAGCTACTTACCGACTGTAACTTTGTTCCCAGTTCTGTATCGTAGTCACACAAATACACTTGTGCAAACCCGATCTTGCTGGCTGACGGTGCGACTTCCCAGATCGCCGGCACATATTCCGCTCTACTGGAATCGGCTCGGGCGGCGATGGAGCGTCCAAGCACCGCCGTCGGGACTCCCAGGACTCCTGCGGTGTACAGGTGCACGCGAGGCTGGTGTTCTCCTCTCGTGGACGCGCGGCGACCCAGCGATGGCCCATCGCCGGGGTTATCTCGCCAGCGATGGCCCATCGCTGGGGCTGGTGCTGCGAACCGGCCCCGTGCGAGTGACTGCTCTCTAGGTTCCTGCCGTTGCCTCTTAGCCGGGCACGTGCTCTCGGATGGCGAGGATGGCGTTCAAGGCTGGGTCCTCGTTCCGGCGGTAGGCCTCGAATGTCGGCGGTGCGTAGATGTCCGGTGCGGTCCAGGTCCGGTAGTCCATGGGCCAGGACGTCTGCCAGAACAGGTCGGCGGCGTTCGCCAGCACCTTGCTGTAGGGCAGTTCAAAGTCGATCCGCTCGCCGATGAAGTTGGGCCGTGACCCGGTGGGCTCGCCGACGAAGATGGCGCTGGTCTCGCGTTCGATGGCGGTGACGGTGTTCTGCGCGGCGGAGAAGGTCAGCCGTCCGATGATGACGAACAGCGCGCCGCGTCGGTTCAGCCGCTTGCTGGCGATCAGGTGATGCAGGAGGTGCTGGCTGAGGAAGGTGTTGCCGCCGCCGTTCCAGCGTACGTCGATGACCAGCCGACCGACGTTATGGTCCTCGATAAATCCAACCAGCCGGTCGCAGAACGCCGCGAGTGTCTCCGCCGGGTGATCGCGGACGGCATTGAACTGGAAGTAGACCAGATCGTCGGCCGGCCGGTACTCGAACCAGAACGGCAGCTCACGGTTGCGCAGGTGCAACGGCACCGGTTCGCTCACGGTGTGAGTCAGAGCCACCCACCCCGGCGGATACCTATCCCAGTTAAACTCGACCGGCGTGACCTCCAGCCGAACCTCGTCCATGGTTCCGTCGGCTAGCCGGACGGTCAGCGTGTGGTCGATGCCCAGTCCCTCGAGGACCTTCGCTTGACGCACCAGTACCGGGAACTGCAGAGTGAGCCAGTGCTCGTTGTCCCTGGTCATGATCGGATCCAGCGCCGCCATGACCTTGTGGATGGCGAGCCCGCCGATCTTGTCCACCCTGGCGCCCAGCAGATTCTCGTAGCCGGGAGCGGCGCCGATAACATACAGGCCCTCGGTGAACAGGAACATGTCTACCGGGAGCATCCAGGGCTTCTTGTCGTCCTCGGGCCAGGCGATCCGCGCGTGCCCGTCGTCCAGGTACCGGACCAGCTTCATCATGCCGACCACGATCTGCGCGTCGGTAAGGCCAGGGATCGCGCTGTCTAGCTCGGCGACAGTCCGGTCGAACTCCGCCTCCGGCTGGAGAGCGAATGGCGCGTAGGCCAAACGCTTGATCTCCCGCGCGAGGAACGCCAGGTCATAGCGCCAGCCGTCGTCCCGTGACATGCTGCCGGTGTCGATGATGCCGATCATGTCGCGGATCCGCTGGTCGACGCGCAACTCCTGCCAAACCGCCTCGGATCTGACCCGGGCCAGATCACGCATTCCCCGGTCGAGCGCCACCCGAAGCGCCGCGACAGCCGCCTCAAGGTCGCCTGCGGCCGCCTCGCAGCAGGCGATGCGGTAGGCGACCTCGCCCGGCATGAGCGGTGGCACGTCCTCAGAAAGGAACGTTTCCCGCAACCCCAGCCGCAGGACCTCCTCGTACGCCTCCCGCGCTCCCGCGTAATCCGCCGCGCCGAACCTCGCCTCGCCTAGCCGCGCCCAGTAGTCCCCGTTCACCGGATTGGCCGTGGTCACTGTCGTCCACAGATCCGCCGCTGCCGCCCAGTCCTTGTCGCCTGTCCTAGCCCGCGCCCTGGCCACAATCCCCATAAAGTCCGGCATAGCGCAAACCCTACGCGGGGATCATCCCCGCCCGACGTATTCGGCCAGATGCTGGCCGGTGAGGGTGGAGCGGGCCGCGACCAGGTCGGCTGGCGTGCCTTCGAACACGACCGTCCCGCCGTCGTGCCCGGCACCAGGCCCTAGGTCGATGATCCAGTCGGCGTGCGCCATAACCGCCTGGTGATGCTCTACGACGATCACCGACTTGCCGGCGTCGACAAGCCGGTCGAGCAGGCCGAGCAGTTGCTCGACGTCGGCGAGGTGCAGGCCGCTGGTCGGCTCGTCGAGCACGTAGACGCCGCCCTTGTCGGCCATGTGAATGGCCAGCTTGAGCCGTTGCCGCTCACCGCCGGACAGGGTAGTGAGCGGCTGACCGATGGTGAGGTAGCCGAGCCCGACGTCGGACATCCTGGCCAGGATGGCGTGCGCCGCCGCGTTCTTGGCCTCGCCGTCGGCGAAGAACTCTTCGGCTTCGTCGACCGGCATCGCGAGCACCTCGCTGATGTCCCGGCCACCGAGCTTGTACTCGAGCACCGCGGGCTGGTACCGCTTGCCCTCACAGACCTCGCACACGGTCGCGACGCCGGCCATCATGGCCAGGTCGGTGTAGATGACACCAGCGCCGTTGCAGTTCGGGCAGGCACCCTCGGAGTTGGAGCTGAACAGCGCCGGTTTCACGCCGTTGGCCTTCGCGAACGCCGTACGGATCGGGTCGAGCAGCCCGGTGTAGGTCGCCGGATTGCTCCGTCGCGAACCGCGGATCGGGGCCTGATCCACCGACACCACCCCCAAGTCGACAGGGATCGAGCCGTGCACTAGCGAGCTCTTGCCGGAACCGGCCACTCCGGTGACGACGACAAGCACGCCAAGTGGGATGTCGACGTCGACGTCGCGCAGGTTATGCGTCGTCGCACCGCGGATCTCCAGCGCTCCGGAGGGCTCCCTGACCGTCTTCTTGAGCTGGGCGCGGTCGCCGAGATGGCGGCCGGTAATGGTGTCGCTGGCCTGCAGCCCGTCGACGGTGCCCTCGAAACAGACGGTGCCGCCCCCGGCGCCGGCACCCGGGCCGAGGTCGACAACGTGGTCGCCGATCGCGATCGTCTCCGGCTTGTGCTCCACGACGAGCACCGTATTGCCCTTATCCCGCAGCCTCAGCAGCAGGTCGTTCATCCGCTGGATGTCATGGGGGTGCAGCCCGACCGTCGGCTCGTCGAAGACGTAGGTGACGTCGGTGAGCGAGGAGCCAAGCTGACGGATCATCTTGACGCGTTGCGCCTCGCCGCCGGACAGCGTGCCCGACGGCCGGTCGAGCGACAGATAGCCGAGCCCGATCTCGGTGAACGAGTCGAGGATCTGCCGCAACGAGTCGAGCAACGGCGCCACCGACGGCTCGTCGAGGCTGCGGACCCATTCGGCGAGGTCGCTGATCTGCATCGCGCAGGCATCGGCGATGCTGATCCCGTTGATCTTCGAAGAACGAGCTTCCGAAGTGAGCCGGGTACCCCCGCATTCCGGGCAGGCGGTGAAGGTGACCGCACGGTCCACGAACGCGCGGACGTGCGGCTGCATCGACTCCTTGTCCTTGGACAGCATCGACTTCTGGATCCGCGGGATCAGACCCTCGTAGGTCATGTTGATGCCCGCGATCTTCATCCTGACCGCCTCGTGGTACAGGAAGTCGTTCAGTTCCTTCTTGGTGTACTTGCGGACCGGCTTGTCCGGATCGACGAAGCCCGACTCGATGTACAGCCGGGAGTTCCAGCCGCCGCCCTTATAACCAGGGACGGTGATCGCTCCCTCGGTGAGCGACTTGGACTCGTCGTAGACCTCGGTGAGGTCGATGTCGCTGACCGTGCCCCGGCCTTCGCAGCGCGGGCACATGCCGCCGGTGACACTGAAGCTGCGCCGTTCCTTCACGGTCTTGCCGCCGCGCTCGAACGCGACCGCGCCCGCTCCGCTGATGGAGGCGACGTTGAAGGAGAACGCCTGGGGTGAGCCGATGTACGGCTGCCCGAGCCGGCTGAAGAGGATGCGCAGCATCGCGTTGGCGTCGGTGGCGGTGCCGACCGTCGAGCGGGTGTCGGAGCCCATGCGCTGCTGGTCGACCAGGATCGCGGTCGTCAGGCCGTCGAGCACGTCGACGTCTGGCCGCGCCAAGGTCGGCATGAAGCCCTGCACGAAGGCGCTGTAGGTCTCGTTGATCAGCCGCTGTGACTCCGCGGCGATCGTCCCGAACACCAGCGAGCTCTTGCCGGACCCCGAGACGCCGGTGAACACCGTCAGCCGGCGCTTCGGGATCTCCACGCTGACGTTCTTCAGGTTGTTTACCCGGGCCCCATGGACCCGGATCAGGTCATGACTATCGGCGGCATCCATCCGGCCACACTACTAGCGGGATTTGACCGCCTCTACCAGGGCCGGGATCACTTTGTGCAGGTCACCGATCAGCGCATAATCGGCACGGGACAGGATGGGCGCACCGGGATCGGTGTTGATGGCGATGATGTGTTTGGCAGCAGAACATCCGGCTATGTGCTGTATTGCCCCGCTGATGCCGCAGGCCAGGTAGAGCTCCGGGGTGATCTTGGTGCCCGTCTGGCCGACCTGCATCGTGTGCGGACGCCAGCCCTCCGAGGTCACCACCCGGGAGACACCGACGACGCCGCCGAGCAGGGCCGCGAGTTCTTCCAGCGGTGCGAACCCGTCCGCGCTGCCGACGCCGCGACCGCCGCCGACAACGACCCTCGCGGTGGCCAGCGAGGCGCCACCCGCTCCGCCCGCGGATTCCTCCGCGCTGACCTGGAGGTCGGTCGCGGACACCTGCGGCTGGACGCTGTGTGTCACGGGTTCGGTCGAGACCGCGGCCGGGGTCGCCGGGGCCGCGTCGGTGGCCACGGTGAGCAGCGCGACCGGTGCGTCCAGCACCGCGTCCTCGAGCAGCAGCCCGGCCCACCGTTGCCGGGTGAGGGACAACGGCTCACCAGGTGAGACGGCCACCACGTTCGCCGCCATCGGCAGCCCGGTGATCGCTCCGACGTGCGCGAGCACCTCATTACCGTGATCGGTTCCCGCGGCGAGGACGGCGCTGGCCCCGATCTCGGATGCCAGCCCGGCGAGTGCCCGGCCCCACGCCTGGGGTGCATACCCATCCAGCGAGATTTCGTAAATGTCAGATACGCCGTAGTCGGCGAGGGTCGCGGCCACCGCGGCGGTGGCCACCGCCCCCGAGACAGCTGCGTCCCCGGAAACGGAGCCGCCGAAGACCGCCACCGCGACCGGTCCGCCCAGCTCGCGGGCGAGACTCACCGCGCGCAGCGAGGCATCGGCCACATCGTCGGCGTCGAGTTCGGCGAGGACGAGCACGCTCATCACAGCACCCCTAGCTCTTCCAGGACTCGCACTAGTTCTGGCACGCCGTCCAGGACCTCCGCCTGATGCGACGTGGTTTCCGGAACCCGCAGCACGGTCTTCCGCAGCGGGCCGGGGTCAGGAACAACCGACACCGTGGAGATCGGGGCCTTCTTCGCGCGCAGCCGACCGGGCAACGACGGATAACGCGGCAGGTTGATCCCTTCCTTCACCGTCACCACCGCCGGCAGCGGCAGGGTGAACGACTCGGTGACGCCGCGGTACTCGCGAGCCGCGGTGACGACCGAATCCGAGACGACCAGCGACTTGATCCCGGTCGCGACCGGCCAGCCGAGCAGGTGCGCCACCCGGATGCCGACCTGGTAATCGCCGGTGTCGGACGCCTCGTTGCCCATCAGCACGAGGTCATACGAGCCGGAACTCACAACCGACGCGATCGCCGACGCGGTCGCGATTGGCCCGGTCTCGGAACCCGGGGTCTCCAGCAGGATCGCCTTTGACGCGCCAAGCGCGAGCGCGTCCCGAAGCTGCTCGACGGACACCGCGGCCCCGAGGGTCGCCGCGGTCACCGATCCCCCGTGCGCCTCTACCAGGCGCACGGCTTCCTCGACCGCACACTCCTCGTGCGGGCTGATCGTGAACCCGGACATACGGGTGTCCACATCCTGCCCGTCCGGGGTGAGGACGATCTTCCCGCCGACCGTCGGCACGCGCTTGATGCAGACCAGGATGTCCATCAGCTAGTCACGCACCCGGGAGTTGGACGGGTCGAACAGCGGCCGGGACCCGGCCACCGCGACGGTGACAGGGAACCGCTCGTTCATGTACTCCACCTGGAGCGACGTCCCCTCGACGGCGACGTCAGCAGGCAAGTACGCCATCAGCAGGTATGAACCCACCGATGGCCCGGAACCGGCGGACGTCACGTACGAGGGCCGGCGAAGCGCGTCCACCAGCCGCTCGCCCGACAACGACAGGATGGGCTCGCCGCCGAGCGGATACCGTGACCCAGGCTCCATGGTCAGCGTGCACAACACGGCCGCCGGTGAGGCGGCCCGCTGGGCTAGGTACGCATCTCGGCCGATGAATGCCTGCGGCTTAACCTTGGGCCGCTGCATCCCTGCCTCGACCAGGTTGAAGTCGGGCGTCAGCTCGGCACCGAACGCGCGATACCCCTTCTCCAGCCGGCCGGTCGTACCGTAGACGCCGATCCCCACCGGGACTAGCCCGTGCGGCTGGCCGGCTGTCCGCAGCGCGTCCCATACCCGTGCGCCCTGCTCGAACGGCACGTAGATTTCCCAGCCGAACTCACCGACGTAGGAGATCCGGGACGCGATGGCGACGACCCCGTCGATCTCGACCTCGGCGAACGTTCCGAACGGAATCCGCACATCGGGAAGCACCGAACCGGCCGCCGGTCCCCACAGGCCGATCGTCGTCCAGGAAGACGTGAGATCGGTGAGGGTCACCGACGGAGGAAGGTGGTCAGCGATCCACTTCGCGTCAGACGGCCCGGTCGCTCCACCGGTGACGAACCGGAACCAATCACGCCCTATCCGCATCACGGTCAGGTCCGCTTCGAAGGTGCCCGCCTCGTTCAGCAGCGACGTGTAGATCACCTTGCCGGCCTGCACGTTGGCCTGCGATACGCACAGGTTCTGCACAGCGTCCAGCGCACCCGGACCGGCCACATCGTAGATCGCGAACGCGGACAGGTCGACGATGCCGCAAGAAGCGCGCATGGCCAGATGCTCGGCGTTGATCACCGGCGACCACCAGCGGGCTTCCCATTCATGCGACCGCGCGGGCACACCGTAGAACGAGACCAGCGGCTCGTTGGACGCGTACCACTGCGGCCGTTCCCAGCGGGCGGTCTCATAGCAGACGGCGCCGAGCGCGACCTCGCGTGCGTACATCGGCGACACCCGGGCTGGCCTGTCCTGCGCCCACTGCTCGGCCGGGTGCACGATGCCGTACATCTTGTTGAATCCCTCGGCGGCCCGGGCCCGCACATGGGACGAGGTCTGCTGCGACGGCCAGAACCGCGCGGCGTCCGCCTCATGCACGTCGACGCTCGGCACCTGGCCGGACATCAGCTCAGCGACGACGCGGCCGCAGGCCGGCCCCTCCTTGATCCAGGACGCCGCCGCGGCCCACAGCCCCCGGGCCTCCGGCATTTCGCCGAGCACCGGGTGCCCGTCGGGCGTCATCGAGATCAGGCCGTTGATCGCGTAGCGCACGCCCGCCTTCTCGTCACCCAGCAGCTCAGGCATCAGCTCAAGGGCCTGCTCGAGCTGCGGATCGAAGTCGTCGGAGGTGAACGGCAGTTCGGTCGGGGACAGCGCCGCTTCCTCATTGGACGGGATCTCGTCCGGGTGCACGAGGATCGGGCGGTGCGCGTACGATCCGACCTCCATGTCGCCGCCATGCTGACGCTCGTACATGTTGAAGTCCACGTCGCGGACGATCGGGTAAGAGATCTCCCCCGTGGTGCCGGCGAACAACGCGATCGGCCCGACGCTGATCATCTGGTGCACGATCGGGGTGAGCGCCAGCCGAGCTCCCGCCAGCTGGGCGATCCGCGGCGACCAGACTCCGCAGCAAATCACCACGTTGGGCGTCTCGATGGAACCCGCCGACGTGGTCACCGACTGCACCTGACCGTCAACCACCGAGATGTCGAGCACTTCGGTCCCGGACAGCACCGTCAGCGAACCGGCCGCCTGCGCCGCTTCCCGCATCAGCGTCCCGGCGCGCAGCGAGTCCACCACGCCCACGGTCGGGAAGTACCCCCCGCCGAGAATCAACGACTCATCCAGATACGGAACCAGCTTGCGAACACCCTCGGGGAGGAGGATCTCCGCCGGGATCCCCCACGTCTTGGCCTGGGTGGTGCGCCGCTTGAGCTCGGTCATCCGCTCCGGCGTGCGGGCGACCTCGATGCCACCGGACTCGGTGAAGACCCCGAGCGCCTTGTACTGCTCGGTGGAATCCTTGGTCAGCTCGAACATCATCTTCGAGTACTCGATCGGGAAGATGAAGTTCGACGCGTGGCCGGTGGAGCCGCCCGGGTTCGGCAACGGGCCCTTGTCCACCAGCACGACGTCTTTCCAGCCGAGCAGCGCCAGGTGGTGCACAAGGCTGTTGCCGACGATGCCCGCGCCGATGACAACAGCGCTGGCCTGCCTAGGGGTATTCATACCGTCATCCCGCCTTCTTGCTCGCTGCCCTGTGCTTCGACCGGTAGCCAAGTGCCGCGGACAACGCCGCGGCTTCGTCCATGCACCGCCGCGCGGCGATGACGGCGCGTTCGCGTGACATCCGCGTCGTGGGCGCGGACACAGAAATGGCCGCGACCACCGTGCCGTCGTAGCGGAACACCGGTGCCGCGATCGCGATCAGCCCCGGCTCCAGTTCCTCGTCGGTCACCCCGTAGCCGCGTGCCCGTACCCCGGCGAGCTCGGCTTTCAGTACTGCCTCAGTGGTGATCGTCTTCTCGGTGCATGCTTCGAGCGTTCGCGGGATCGTGGCCCCGCGCGCGCCGAAGGCAAGCAGCACCTTGCCGAGTGCGGAGGCATGCAGCGGGACCTGCAGCCCCACCCAGTTAGTGCCGCCGATCAGGTACGTGGAATCGACCTGGGAGATGTTCTCCACCGCGGCGTTGCTGACGATCCCCAGGTTGATGGTCTCACCGGTCGACTTGCCGAGCCGGTCGAGAAACGGCTGCGCGACCGCGACCAGGCTGGCGTCGGCCCCGCCGCGCCAGGCGAAGCTCACGAACATCTCACCCGGGAGGAAGTGACCGTGCTCATCGCGGCGCACCAGCCCGTTGCGCTCCAGCGCGAGCAGCAGCCGCGACGTGGTGGACTTCGCGAGCCCGGTGACCGTGGTCAGCTCGGTGAAGGTGACCGGATGGGGGGAGTGCACGACCTCGGCCAGCAACCGTGCCGCCCGGTCGACAGCCTGCGTTCCATTGGCGTTGCTCATCGGATTGCCACCCCTGGCGTTGCGTCCCACTTTATGGAACAACGTCCTACTATGTGAATGCTAGGGCGCGGAGCAACGATCGGTCAAGAGGCAACGGAGCGACCAGGCCAGTCGCGAGTAATTAGCCCCTCCACAGGCGCCAATAACCCACATACAAGACATCCGGCCGGACTGCGCAGCCCTCTTGCAGCCCCAGCTATGTCCCATCGCTGGCGGCATAGCGCCAGTAATGGGACATAGCTGGGATCACGCGACGAGCGCTGGAGCCGCCAGAAGCGGATAAGTCGCGACATGCCGGACCAGCCGCAACACGACCACCCACGAGACGGAACAGATCACCACATCCCTTGACCAAAGCCGTCGCGGCTGAGAAGCATGGCAACCATGGCGATCAGCGTCTTCGACCTGTTCAAGGTGGGAATCGGGCCCTCGAGCTCGCACACCACCGGCCCGATGAAGGCCGCCCGCATGTTCGCGGAGTCACTCCGCGCCGACGGGCTGCTCGACCGCGTGACCCGGGTCGAGGTGATTCTGTTCGGGTCGCTCGGGCTGACCGGCAAGGGACACGGCAGTGACAAGGCCGTGCTGCTCGGCCTCGAGGGTGAACTGCCGGAGTCGGTCGACATCGCCTCGATACCCAAGCGCCTGGAGGAAATACGCGATCGCGGCACGGTCCGGCTGCTCGGCGTGCGGGACGCCGCCTGGACACTGGAGTTCAACCGCAAGAAAAAGCTCCCCCAGCACCCGAACGGGATGCGCTTCACCGCGCTTGACCACGATGCGGAACTCGCCGCACGCGAGTACTTCTCCGTAGGTGGCGGATTCGTCATCGACCATAACGGCGCTCTCCATCCCGACGACACCCCCGTTCCCTATCCGTTCGCGACCGCCGCCGAGTTGCTCGCTCACACGGCGGCGACCGGGCTGCCGGTCTCCGGCGTCATGCTGGCGAACGAGATCGCACTCGGCCGGACCGCCGCGCAGATCAGTGACGCCCTATGGGACATCTGGCAGGTCATGCGGGAGTGCGTGGAGCGGGGGACCGCCACGGACGGGATCCTGCCTGGTGGACTCAAGGTCGTACGGCGGGCACCGCGGCTGCGCCGTCAGCTGAGCCGTGAGACCGGCGGCGACGATCCGCTGCGCGCGATGGACTGGGTCACGCTGTTCGCGCTGGCGGTCAACGAGGAGAACGCGGCGGGCGGGCGGGTCGTCACCGCTCCGACCAACGGTGCCGCGGGAATCGTCCCCGCCGTTATGGCCTATTACGAAAGGTTTGTTCCGGGATCGTCGCGCGAAGGGATCGAGCGGTTCCTGCTCACAGCGGGCGCGATCGGGGTGCTGTTCAAGGAGGGGGCGTCCATCTCCGGTGCCGAGGTCGGCTGCCAGGGCGAGGTCGGGTCCGCCTGTTCGATGGCGGCGGGCGCTCTCGCCGAGGTGCTCGGCGGGACACCCGAGCAGGTGGAGAACGCCGCGGAGATCGGCATCGAGCACAACCTCGGGCTCACCTGCGACCCGATCGGCGGCCTGGTCCAGATTCCTTGCATCGAGCGAAACGCGGTCGCCTCCACCACCGCGATCAACGCCGCCCGGATGGCGCTGCGCGGGGATGGCCGGCACCTCGTCTCGCTAGACAAGGCGATTAAGACAATGCGGACGACCGGCGCCGATATGAAGGATAAGTACAAGGAGACGTCACGCGGCGGCCTCGCCGTCAACGTGATCGAGTGCTGAAACCGAAAATACTTTGTTGCGCTAACATTCCCCCGTGGATTGCGGCCTGGGCGGTCCACAATTCATCCAATTACGATGTATGGGGGTACATCCTTGTCATCCGCCCTTGCGACCGTGCGGGCGAATACCGTACGGCGTGTCAATATACGTGCCAATGATCAACCGGCCTGGGCGCGTCCAGTGCTCGCCGGGATCGCGGCGCTGGCCGCGCTGCTGTACTCGTGGAATATCAGGCATACCGGGCTTTCCGGATTCTATTCGGTCGCCGTGAAGAGCATGTCGGAAAACTGGAAGGCCTTCATATTCGGCGCCTTCGACCCTAGTGCGACAATTACCCTGGACAAGCTCGCCGGGTCGTTCGCGCCACAGGCCGTTTCCGCCTGGGTATTCGGCTTTCATCCGTGGTCCCTGGTCTTGCCACAGGTGATCGAGGGCGTCATTTCCGTCCTGGTGATCTACCGGGCGGTGCGCCGGTGGGCAGGCGTGCACGCGGGGCTGTTCGCGGCCGGGATCTTCGCGCTGACGCCGGTGGCGGCCTCGATGTTCGGCCACAGCATGGAGGACGGTGCGCTGACGATGTGCCTCGTCCTGGCCGCGGACGCCTACCAGCGCGCGGTCGGCGATGCCCGGCTACGGTCGCTGGCGTGGTGCGGGTTCTGGGTCGGTGTCGGCTTCCAGACCAAGATGCTCCAGGCCTGGATAGTGCTCCCGGCGCTGGCCGCCGGGTACCTGTTCGCCGCTCCCGTCTCGCTGCCGCGCCGGGTCCGCCACGTGCTCATCACCGCGGCGGTGACGCTGGCGGTCTCGCTGTCCTGGATCGCGCTGTACACGTTCACGCCCGTGGCGGACCGCCCGTACATCGACGGGTCGACGAACAACAGCGCGATATCGATGGTCTTCGGCTACAACGGCCTCGACCGGTTCGGCGTCCCGTTCCCGGGGTCGGTCGGCTCGATGTCCGGCGGGCGGCACGGCTTCGGCAACGGCGGCGGCTGGACGAAGCTGCTGGGCACCAAGTTCGGGCCGGAGATCGGCTGGCTTTACCCGCTGGCACTGCTCGCTCTGGTCTGCGGGCTGGTCTGGTACCGCCGCGTTCACCGCACCGACCCGTTCCGTGCGGGCTTCGTCATGTGGGGCACCTGGCTGCTGACGTTCGGCCTGGTGTTCAGCAAGATGAGCGTGATACCGCACACCGCGTACGTCGCTTCGCTGGCGCCCGCGCTCGCGGCGCTATCCGGGGCCGGAATCGTGATGTTCTGGCGGGAGTACCGCTCGGGTGGCCGCCGTGGGTGGCTGCTGCCGGCGGCGGTCGCCGCCGAGGTGGCGTGGGCGGCGTACCTGTGGTGGCCCTACCGGGGCTTCCTGCCCGAGGTGGCCTGGATCGTGTTCATCCTGGGGATCGTGGTGGTGGCCGGGCTGGTTGCGGCGCCGCTGGTGTCCCGGCACGCCGGGACACGGCTCGCCGACGCTGGCATCAGCCCGCGCACCGGCTCCCGGATCGTGGTGACGATGATGATCGCGGGAATCTCGGTCATGCTGGCAGCGCCCGCCGCGTGGTCGGCGTCGGTGCTCGACCTGCGTTACTCCGGCTCCGCGATGAACGCGAACGCGGGTCCGCTGAACCAGCTGGGCTTTGGCCGGTTCGACGGGTTCGGCCGGCACCACTTTGGCGGCGGCTTCGGCGGCGGCTTCGGCGGCGATGGGACGCTGACCGCGGCGCAGACGCGGTTGTACGACTACGTCAGCGGTCATCGGGATGGGGCTCCGTACCTGATGGCCGTCACGTCCTGGTCGCAGGCGGCACCGTACATCGAGGCCACCGGCCAAGAGGTGCTGCCGATGGGCGGGTTCAGCGGGACGGTTCCGTCACCGACGCTGCCGGCCATCCAGGATCTGGTCCGCACCGGGCAGCTGCGGTACTTCCTGCTGACCAGCCAGCACTCGTTCGGCTTCATGAGGCGGGAAGGCAAGATCGCGACCGAGGTCAGCGCCTGGGTACGGCGATCCTGTGTGGTTGTGCCGGTCACATCCGGGCTGTACCGGTGTGACCGTGGTTGAATAACGAGGCGTGTACCAGATCTTCCGCGGCGACGCCCGTGAGGCGTACCCGGCGTGGCCAGCGCCGAGGGTAATCGTCAGCGACGGCGCGTACGGAGTGCGCGGGTTCCACGGCGACACGACGGGACCCGGGCAGCTCGCTGACTGGTACCGGCCGCACGTCGAAGCGTGGTCGCGGGCCGCTGTGCCCGCGACCACGCTTTGGTTCTGGAACACCGAGGTCGGCTGGGCCACGGTCCATCCCCTGCTCGCCGAACACGGCTGGGACTACGTTCAGCTCATCGTCTGGGATAAGGGGATCGGGCATATCGCCGGAAACGTGAACGGCAAAACGATCCGGCAGTTCCCGGTGGTGACCGAGGTGTGCGCGTGCTATCAGCGGCGGTTCTCGGTCGGCGGCGTTGCTGTACAGCCGTGGCTTCGAGCGGAATGGGAACGCACCGGCCTGTCGCTGGCCAAGGCCAACGAGGCATGCGGCGTGAAGAACGCGGCGACCCGTAAATATCTGACCAAGGACTGGCTGTGGTACTGGCCGCCAGGGGAGATGGTCGCCAAGCTCGCCAGCTTCGCGGGGGCGCACGGCGATCCCGCCGGCTGGCCGTATTTTTCGCTCGACGGCACGCGTCCGGTCACCGCCAAGGAGTGGGACGCGCTGCGTTATACCTGGCGCCACACCCACGGGCTGACGAACGTCTGGTCACGGCCGCCGCTACGCGACGACGAGCGGCTGCGCGGCACGATGCGGCGGGCGGCCCCCCGGGTCTACAAGCCGACGGCGGCGAGTTCGGCGCACCTGAACCAGAAGCCGCTGGAGTTCATGGACCGGATCGTTTCGGCCGTGACGGAGGCTGGTGACGTGCTGTGGGAGCCGTTCGGCGGACTGTGCTCGGCGTCGGTGGCCGCGGTAATCGCTGGTCGGCATGCCTATGCGGCCGAGATCGACGGCGAATTCGCCGATCTGGCGGCGGAACGGCTACGCGTCGCCGCGACCGGACTTGCTTAGCGCGGCGCGGATCGCCCGGTACTCCACCGAGGCCAGCACGATGAGGGCAATCGGTGCGGCGGCTCGGCTGCCCCTGCTCAGCGTGACCGTCAGGATCAGGAACACCGCGATGCCGATCCCCGGGTACATCAGCAGGGCGGTCCTCTTGGGCACCCAGTTGTTCCACGAGGCGGGTCGCCATTGCATCGGCACAAGCGCGTCAGCGGGGAGGATCCGCCAGCCGTATTGCGCGATCCCAACCATCACCAGCACGACGACAACACCGGTAATAAGCAGCGCAAACGTCATAATTCGCAATGCTAAGCGATACGGTGACCCTGTGGACAGCAAGCAGTGGGATGAGCGCTACTCGGGGATGGCCTATGAGTGGTCCACCCGGCCGAATCAGTTCGTCGAGTCCGAACTGGCCGGCCTCGTTCCGGGACGTGCCCTGGACCTAGCCGCCGGCGAGGGGCGCAACTCGGTGTGGCTGGCCACCTGTGGCTGGCGGGTCACGGGGGTGGATTTCTCCGCCGTCGGCCTGGAGAAGGGACGCCGGCTGGCGGCCGATCACGGCGTCACCGTGGACTGGGTGCATGGGGACCTGCGTGAGTACGTGCCCGATCCCGGCGCCTTCGATCTAGTCGTGATCGCCTACCTGCAGCTACCTTCGGACGAACTGAAGCCGATACTCGGCCGCGCGGCGGCCGCACTCGCCCCGGGCGGCATGCTGTTCATCGTCGGCCACGATGTGCTCAACCTCACGGAAGGCATCGGCGGCCCGCGGGACCCATCGGTCCTCTACTCACCGGAGCGGCTCACCAGCGCGCTGAGCGACCTCACCGTGACCCGGGCAGACCGGGCCCGCCGCCAGGTGAGCAGTACCGCCTCCGCTGTGGACACCGTGGTCGTGGCTACGCGAAGCTGACGGCCTGACTAGCCGCGGCGACCGTGGGTAGAGAGGACTCGTCCAGGATTGAGCGAGTTGCAGGTAATCCCCGCAAGGAGACACGATGAAGAAGCTAGTGGAACTTCTGCTCTGCTTCCTCCACCCGATCGCGGTGATCCTCATGTGGATCAACCTTGCGGGCCGAAGCGATCTGAGCGGCGGCAAGAAGATCGTCTGGGCGATTTTCGGGATAATCCCGCTCGTGCCGTTCTTGTACGTGCTGACCGGCGGCGACCTCTTCTGACCCTGTCAGCCCCTAGCAGGCCGCGTCATCGGGACCGGTCAGGACTCGGTAGCTCACCCGCGACCCCAGCGATGGGCCATCGATAGCCGGATAACGCCAGCGATGGGCCATCGCTGGGGCCGTGAGGAGCGTTGGACAGCGTGCCTAAAGATGACTAGCCAGCTTCATGAGCTGCATGTTTCCGCGTCGGCACACGGCGTGTCTGCTCTGCGTCGTGGCTGGCTGTTATTTCACTCCCCGCAGCGACCAGGAGATGACCGAACCGGCCCCTCCGCCGGTGATCTCGTCACCTAGGTCGATCCCGGTCAGCCACCAGTACGCCGACAGGTAGTGACGGCTGATGGCGTCGCGGAACAGCCCGTTGAGCCAGAAGTTCCGCAGGTTGCTGCGCTGGTTGTCGCACACATAGGCCACGTAGTTCCACGTCTCCCCGTGCCCCTGCGCGATCCAGTGCAGCACGGTGAAGCGGATTCCCTCGATGTCAACGGTCGCCACCACGCTGTGCATCCCGACTCCGGGGTGCCGCATCCAGAGCAGGATCTCGGTGCCGTTGTCCTGGCCTGGATGCGCGTCAGTCTTGTTGAACCAGATGTCGTAGTCGGCTATGCCAGATCCGTTGATGACGACGCCGGCGCTGGTCAAGGGCATACCGTCGTTCCGCTCCTGGACCGGGTACTGGAAGCACGCGCCACCGGCTCCGGTGCACGAGTAGTTGTTCCACTCCCAGCCTGACGAAATGTTCGGGTAACCCCAGTAGCCGTGCTGCCAGGTGCGCGAGATCGTGAATGAGGAGCGGCCTGGACTCGCCCGAACGCACGTCGTGTTAACGCTGGGGGTCGCGTTGTAGATGGCGTAGTAGCTGTTGTCAGGCACGTGCACCGTCATGCTGCGTGCGTTGCACGCCGTGGTCGTGGCTGCGATGGCCGCAGGGCGGATCCCCGACGGCACGAGCCCCAGGAATGCTGCCGCCACGACGAGCCCACTCCAGGACCGTGTCATATTCTTCCTACCCCGTTCATTCAGGCAAACTGGTCCTTAGTATCCGAATGGCGGACCGCCGCGCGTCCGCACCCTTCAACTCCCCGTCCGCGCCGGGTGCACGTTCTCGCGCATTCCCGCGACCCGGCAAACACGGATCATATCGACACTTGAGCCTGAATTGGAGGTGATGTCCGCATTTATCTATGCATAGCACTCCACGAGCCTGGCCGACGAGTGAGTGGGTGGTGTCCTAGGCGTCGTAGTACTGACGACGCGAACAGCAGGTCACGGATGTCTCTCGAAAACGGCGTAGAGAAAGTTCTCACCGCACGGACCTGTCGGTGTTCGTTGTTCGGTATTGACCGAATACCGAACACTTGTCGTCCTGACGCTATGGAGACTGAGGCTCTCCTTATCAATGCCATAACACAGCTAGGAGTTCAGTGTGTGAGCGAGGCTAGATGCGTAGCGCCGACGGCAGGCAGGACTCGCACACCCGTGTGGTCCCGGAATCGGACATCAGCAGCGCTGAAACGCGAACGGCAGATCACGGGTGACCCCGTGACCTGTGGTTTCTTGGAGTGATGCCTTCACGGCTGGCTCTGACCTGCGCTAATAAGGCCAGGTTCCGACCTCCTGGGTGGGCTTACTCAGACCGTGAGGAACGGCTACAAGTCTCAAGCTCTTGACCTGCGTATATGTGGTTATATATCCCAGAGTCTCTTTATTCCCAAGAACCCCGGCCCACGCAGCAGTGTTCAGCCGAACCATTTCGGGTCCGTAGCCGTTCGCCGTGACAGTAACCGACGTCGAGTTTCCTGCTCCGGGCATCTACACGCTTATCCTGTGGCTCGACGGCATAGACAAGAAGACCTATCGACTCCGGGCGATTCAGACGCCGATGATCCCGGGCGCATTCCCCTCATCACCAGAGCCCCCGAGCCGTAAGCGGCTACGCACTCGGGCGGACGCCAAGCGCTTACCGATCCGCCAAGAGCTAGTGTCTCGTGAGCGAGATGCCTTGGCGGTCGGCCCTTCCACCCTCGAAGGGATCGCCCGGAAGATAACGGATCCGTAGCACGTCCCTGACGTGCGCAGATTCCATCATCACGGTTCCCGGCCGGTCACCCTGGGATGACCAGCACAGCCTTAGCTGCCGAGTAAGAGAACTCCGCTCACGCAGCACTAGGTCCAGAGCTGGCTGAGCGGCAGGATCCAAATCGAGCCATCTTGCCGGTAGGCGTGCTCGCCGGTGTAGAAAATGATGGCTTCCTCCAGGCGTGAGCCCAGACGATCCTTCAGGAGGCGGAGTCCGCGCAGGTCATCGCCGCTGACATGGGTTCCGGCCTTGAACTCGAAGGCGATCACCTGGCCGTCGTCGCGCTCAAGCACGAGATCCACCTCGTCGCCTGCTCCGGTGCGGAAGTAGCCAGCCATTACTGGCGCATCCGAGCAGCTGACCTGTTTGAGGATCTCCCCGACCGCGAACGTCTCAAGAAGATGGCCGTACTCGTACCTTGGGATGCTTGACGATCCGCGAGCCAAGGGTCGTTCCGCACGCGGGGAGACGATAGGTGTAGTTGGCGAACCAGCGGGAACGAGAGCGACCCGGCGGGCGACGGAGGGCCACCGGCATTCCTCCTGACGTTGATCGCCGGACGTCTTCGTCGCGGCTCACTGCAGTCGTATCCTGCAGCATCTCAACACCGCTGCCATCGAGAAGCCGGGCGATAAAGGTCTCGGCCACGCCGTCGATCTCGCCTTGGGTCAGCGGCAGCTGGCTCTGCCTGCGGAGCACCCTCAAGACCCGCAAGCCGCTTATGAGACGCTTGGGGGAGTGTGCCGCGAACGGCCAGAATAGAGCAGGAAGGGGTCCACGTGGCCGACAGAAAGCACGGGATCCCCGCACCGTCTACGACGTCGACGGTGCACTCAGCGGACTGGGGTGGACGCGATCTTTCCGGTGAGAGCCACGAAAAGGTCGCCTTCGTCGATGTGGACCTCATGGAGACGGTCGACAACGCAGGCGTCTTCACCGAGTGCGCCTTCCGCGGAGTGCGGTTCAACGTCTCGAAGCACATCCAAGCGGCCTTTGTTAACTGCACCTTCACCCGGTGCTCTTTCTTCGACACCACGTTTACTAACTGCAAGCTCGTCGGCAGCATGTTCGACCGCTGCACCTTCGGCCTGTTCGAGGTCGGCGGCGGGGACTGGTCCTTCACCGGTCTCCCCGGTGCGGACCTGCGGCGCAGTGTGTTCCGTGGCGTACGGATGCGGGAAGCAGACCTGACCGGCGCTCGCTTCGACGAAGCCCAGGTGCTGCGCTGCGACCTGTCCGGCGCCTGGCTGCACCGGGCCTCCTTCTCGCGGTGCGACCTGCGTGGCAGCGAACTATCCTCGCTCGATCCCGAGACGGTGGAGCTGAAGGGCGCGATCATCGACCCGACGCAGGCCTTCGTGATCGCCGAGACACTGGGGCTGGTGGTCCAAGCGGACTGACCCCCCGCACAGGTCTACCTGACGTCTCGGACAGCGTTTGTGTTGATCAGTCGCGCGTAAGCGGCCTAGCTAGCGTCGTCTGACGGGCATCTCACCGCACTTCGGCGACGGTAGCGGCTCCCACTCAACGGACAAGCCAGACCGGCCGCTGACCTGCGGTTTCTAAGCCCTCGGCGTCCACTTGTTACAGTGCCCCACGTGGACATGAGGGACGTGCAGGCCAACCTGAACTACCTGCTCAACGAGTGGGACCTAATCGGCGTGGCCGACTGTCCTGTCGCTGATAAATCGGCCCTGTCGCAGTGATTCCGGCCCATTATCGCCCTGGTCTCAGTGAAGTCGGCCCGCATCGCGCTGACCTGTCAGCGTTCATGTCCATTGCCCGCTCCCCAGCGGGTGTGCGAGCGGCGGGGCTGAGGGCTGAGGTGCTTTCACTCCGGGAACCTGAGTAGTTCATCCAGGACCCAGGCTGGTGCTCCCCGGTTCTCGCCCCGCGGGAGCTCGGCCGTCAAAGCCCAGTCGCGTACCCGGGACGGAATGTCCCGGCCGAGGTCCGCGACGATATCGGAGGCCGGATCCAGTGGCGGGCTGGTCTCTTCGTGAGGGCCCATGAAGACGTACATGAACATGTCGCTGCCGTCGTCGGCGCGCCATGCCTCATGGACCCGGCGTACGTAACCGGACCGCAGCGCCACGCCGAAGTACGCGGTGCCCTGCTCGCTGAACCCCGGATCAACGACGGTCCCGCCGTCAAGGCACCATGCCGGACTGACATGGATGCGCGGCGGGCGGCAGGTGTAGCCCTCCGCGTAGAGCAGGCCCGAGTCCATGGCCCGCCGGTAGGCGTTCTTGCCAGCCCATGCGGGGATCAAAACCATCGGGTACCCGCCGCCTGCGTCCGTCCCCGGCGTGAACAGCCGGCCGCACCGCATGATCAGCCCGCAGCGGCTCCGGGCGCCGGGCGCGCACTGCGCCGCGAGCGCGGCCACGGTGCCAGGCCTCAGTGCGGCCCTGGGCGAGCGCCTGCCACGGGGCGCCGCGCTGACGACGGGGCTGGCGGCGGCAGTGTGCCAAGCCAGGCAGTCATCACAATGAAGCTGTCTGTTCTCATTCGCCGTGTCAGGGAGCCGGCATCGTGAGCTGCTCACTGACATCTTCGTTGAGCCGGTTCGGATAGGCGATCCGACTGGTGGCCGACGAACGTGGATGTAACGGAGCCGGTGTCTGGATGATCTTGTCATTCCGATGGGCTCTGACCAGGCAAGTGACAGAACCGCCGAGACCCGGCACGGTGGATTCTCAGGGATCTTGTCAGTTTGCCGGGCCGACACCGCCTCGTGGAACTCAGCCGAGATGGAGTTCCTGACCGACGACCCGGTGGCGCAGGCCGTCACCTGCCAGCGAGTGACGTTCGACGCGCGGGCACCACGCTGCGGCCGCTACGTCTGCGCTACTGCCGGGCGAGTGAACTGGGCCTGATGGTCCGGCTGGCCGGCCTGCGGCTGCGGGAGCGCTGCCAGGACTGGGACCGCGGCCCGTTCACCGGGAGAGCCAGGACCACATCTCGGTCTACGAGGTCACCGCAGCGCCTGCCGGATGAACGTGGCCACGGCGACCGGCTTCGCGATGAACGCGGTGTGCGAGCCGTCAATGGTGTCGGTCGTGGCGCCCATCCGCTGCGCCATGAACCGTTCCGCGTCCGGCGAGATCGCGTTGTCGTGCTCGGAGACCAGGAACCAGGACGGCTTGCTCTTCCAGCCCGCCGCGGTGGCGTTCTCGTTGAGCGCCGCGACCGCGAGCGGGCGCTGGGTCACGAACATGACATCGGCCATGTCCACCGGCACGTCGGCGCAGAACGTCTCCCCGAACCCGTCCTTCTGGATGTACAGGTCGGGACCGCCCGCGGCGCCGGGCGCGTCGTAGCGGGTCGGGGCGGCCGTCTTGGCCAGCAGAGGCGGCGGGAACGGCTGCTGCACGCTCGCGCAGCTCTCGCCCACCTCCAGCCCGAACGCCGCGAGAAAGACCAGGCCGGTCACGTTCTCCAGGCCGGCGGACGCCTGGGTGATCACGGCGCCTCCGTAGGAATGCCCGACCAGCACGACCGGGCCGTCGATGGCCTTGACCACGTCGCTGACGACGCTGGCGTCGAAGGCGACGCCTCGCAACGGGTTCGGCGGGGCGAGCGCCGTGTGGCCGGCGCTCTCGAGCTCGCGGATCACTCCCGCGAACCCGGATGCGTCGGCGAAGGCGCCGTGGACGAGGACGACGGTGGGACCAGGCATAGGGTTCTCCTCGGGGTTGGAGAGGTGACCCCAACGACGTTACGTCACCGGACCCGAGCGAGCCGGCCCCGCTTTCTGGCTGGGGCAGAAGTCGTAGGGCCTGTTGGCGCGGGCGTCGTGGACGTGCTCCGGCAGCCATTGCTTGGCCTGGTCGATGAGGCTGGCGATCAGGGCCGGGGCGGGCCGTCAGCGGAGCTCAGATCGCACAGCGCGCAGCCGGTCTTGCAGGAGGCGCTGTTCGGCTTCGCTGGGCGCCAGGGTCACCGCGGTGTGCAGTTCTCCGGCCGCGGCGCTCGTGCGGCCAAGCCGACGCAGGTTGTCCGCCAGGGCAGCGTGCCACAGATGGGAGTATTCCAGGCCGGCGATGGTCTTCAGAGCTGCCAGCCCCGCCTCGGGGCCGTCGCGCTCGGTAACCGCGACCGCCCGGTTGAGTGCCACCACCGGGCTGGCCGTGATCGACCCGAGCAGGTCGTAGAGGCCGACGATCCGGTCCCAGTCTGTCTCCTGCCAGCTGGGAGCGGTCGAGTGGGCCGCGGCGAGGTGAGCCTGGATCTGATAGGGCCCGGCGACCCCGCCGGACCGGGCCAACGCCTCGGACAGCCACGCCGAGCCCTCGGCGATCGCGGCTCGGTTCCAGCGGGTGCGGTCCTGGTCGGCCAGGGTTACCGGGTTACCGTCGGCGTCGGTGCGGGCGGGGGTGCGGGCCGAGGTCAGCAGCAACAAGGCGAGCAGGGAGAGCGCCTCGGGCTCGTCGGGCATCAGGCCGGCCAGCAAGCGGACCAGCCGGATCGCCTCGGCCTCGAGGTCAACCCGGGCCACCGCGTCCCCGCCGGTCGGGGCGTGGGCCTCGGTGGCGATCAGGTACACCACCGCCAGCACTGCGGCCAGCCGGGCGGGAAGCTCCGCATCGGAGGGAATCGCGTAGGGGATGCGGGCCGTGGCGATCTTGGCGCGGGCCCGCACCAGGCGCTTGGCCATGGTGGCCTCAGGCACCAGGAAAGCGCGGGCGATAGCCGGCACCTCGAGGCGGGCCAGCGTGCGCAGCGAGAGGGCCACCTGGGCCTCACGGCTCAGTGCCGGGTGGCAGCAGGTGAAGATCAGGCGCAGCATGTCATCGCGCAGAGACGTCTCTGACTCCATCGCCTCGATCGCCTCCTCGATCTGGTCCGGCGGCGCCCCGGTTCCCCACCGGAACGCGGCGGTCTCCTTGGCGGCCCGGGCCGATTCGCGTCGCAGCAGGTCAAGCGCCTTACGGCGGGCGACCACGGCCAGCCAGGCCCGCGGGTTGTCAGGGATCCCCGTTTTCGGCCAGGCATCCAGGGCGGTGATCGTGGCCTCGGAGAGCGCGTCCTCGGCGACGGCCAGGTCGCCGATGGTCCTGGCCAGCGTGGCCAGCACCCTGGGACCTTCGCCCTGCAGCACCTCGGCCAGAGTGCCGGCGGCGTCCATGCCAGGGCGCATCTAGGCGTGTGCCGGCGCTATCGGACGCAGTTCGATCTTCCCCCGCCAGGCAGCCGGGATCTGCGCCGCCCACGCGATGGCCTCGTCGAGGTCGGCCACCTCCAGCAGGAAGTACCCGGCCAAGACCTCCTTCGCCTCGGCGTAAGGGCCGTCGGTCACCAGGACGTCGCCGCCCTTGCCGCCCGAGACGGTGATGGTCGTCGACATGGTCACCGGGTGCAGAGCCTCGCCGCCGCGCATGACCCCGGCCTCAGTGGCCCGCCGGGCAAACTCGGTGTACTCAGGGGAGAACTCCGTCTCCGGCGGCGAGTCCCAGTACTGGTCCCGGTCGTAGTAGCACAAGGCCACGTACAGCGCCATCGTCAAGGCTCCTTCCGTTCGGCGGACCAGGTCCACACCGTTTTACTCTGGCGATCACGACCGTGCCAACGCTGTTGCGGACCCGGAGCGTTCGGATCCGGGCGCGGGGCGGCTCCCCGGGAGGGAGCGCCCCGTACCTGGCCGAGCACTGGGTGCATCTGCGGAACACCAACCCGATCGTTGTCTCCAGCCTTAAAGCGGGCTATGAGCCCGCCCAGCTGGTGGTGACCTTGCCGGGCGTGATCCGCACGGTTACCCACTGCGGGTCCGGCCCGGCGAACCCGGGGTAGGGCCCGCCGGTGTACTTGTACGACAGCTCTTCGACCAGGATGCCATCCGGGTCCTCGGCGATCGAAGCGGTGCCTTGCACCTGGGCGCTGTCGAATGGGTTGGCAGCATCGAAGATCACCACGGTCGCCCGTGGGTCCCGGTTCAGGTTGGCGACCTTACGGCGGGTCTTGGGCAGCGCGAACAGAATGTCATCTCCGTCGCGCTTTGCGCAGACCACGGTCGAATGCGGCCTGCCGTCCGGTTCGAGCGTTGACAGTACCGCGAAGTTCTTGCCATCAAACAGGGTGCGTACCTTGTCCGTGAGCCGAGCCATAAACCTCTCCTTCCTGGCTGGCAGATGAGCGTTTACCGGGACCCGGGCCATGCCACCACCGGATTCAGCAGGCAGCGCCCCGTGCCCGGAAGGCGACACCCTAGCTGGCGGGGCTGTTGTGGTAGGAGGCGATGCGCCAGCCGCCGTCACGCCTGACCAGCACCCAGGTCGCGCGCACCAGCCCCCCGCTCGCGACAGCGTCCTGTCCGGGGAAGATGATTCCGTCCTCGCTGACCACGATGGCCGTATCGCCGGTAAGAAAGCGGACGTCCACCGGGCGGGCGGCCACCCGCGACCCCTTGAGCGGGCCCGCGAACGCCGCGGCCATATTCGTGCGGATCTCCTCGCGGTCCTTCTCGTAGACGCCGGACTGGATCACGCTGGCGTCCTCGGTGTAATCGGCCACGAACGCCTCAGCGTCGCCGGCTTCCCACGCCTGGTACAAGCGCGCCAGCATGTCGACAATGGCCTGCCGGTCGATGCCGGACCCTGCCGTGCTGGTCTTGCTGGTCATCGGTCTCCTCGTTTCTCTCCGCGTGGTGGCGAGCGCCACCCGTGAGAAGGACGGACGGGCCCGCCCGCAGAGGACACCCCCGCGGCGCGAGGCCAGAAAAAATCTGTACATCACTACGCACAGGCTTGATCAGACAGCAGCCGGGACGGCAAGCCGCGCACCAACTGATGATCACACACGGACCGGGCGCTTGCCGTCCTCCGCCCGGATACTACGGATGGGTCTGGGCGTCCCGGGCTGCTGCGCGGGGTGTGCTCTCTTCCCCAGCCGAGACCCCTTGAGATCTTGCAGCGGGCCTGCGGGGAGCAGCGCCTCGCCGGGCCCGTGACGGTGAGGATGGCCGCCGCTAAGATCACCGTGTGACGGTTCCTCCCGGTTTTGCCCGGTATCCCGCGCCCGCGCAGAGCCAGGACGCTCGATTGCCGCGACACCGCGCGTTCAGGCCCCGTCCGGTGGTGTTTGCCTCGCCGTTCCCGCCCGCCGAGTGCAGCCGCCGGCTGACGGCGGTAACAGTCCGCAGCACGACGGGCAGGCCGCCACTCCACGCGTTCCTCCCCTTCGCACCCCGGCTGACGCTGGTCGGCGAGGTCAGCCCGTCGCGTGTCCGGGTAGCCCTGCCACCCTCCAGAGGCAGCCTGCAGCCCTGCTTCGAGGGCGTGATGAACCCTGCACCCCATGGCGGGACGATAGTGCGCGGAACTGCCGGACTACCGTCATCATCCCTGGTCCCAGAGAGGGTGATCTCCGTCATGTTGCTGGTTTTCCTGGTCATCATGACCGTCTCCGGAGTGGCCCGCACCGTCTCCGGCTCGGGTCCAGCCCTGCTGGTGGTGTCCGGGTTCGTGACAGCGTTCTTCGCGGGCGGCTGGGCGGTCATCTCGTGGCAGACCCGGTTGCAGACCGAGTTCTTGGTAGGCAAGCTCGGCGAGATCCTGCAATCAACGGCGGCGATAGAGCCATGAGAGATGGGCAGCCCAGCGATGGGACATCGATGGCGCCATAGGCCCGGCGGTGGGCCATCCATGGGCCGCCACCCGGGCTGCGGGCGCGCGCCGCTCTCGTTCTTTTACGTTTGCGTGGAGCTAAGGGGACTTGAACCCCTGACCCCCTGGTTGCAAACCAGGTGCTCTTCCAGCTGAGCTATAGCCCCGATGACACCAGGATACCGGACGCCCATCCTTCGGCGCATGACGAAACTCCCGGGGACAAGCATGGAGGTATGGTCACGCTCACGAGGCGGCAGGACGCCGCACGCCGCTCACAACTCCCCCTGATCGCCGTTTGCCTCGGTTACTTCATGGTGATCCTCGACACCATGGTGGTGAACGTTGCGCTGCCCAGCCTGGGACATGACCTGCACGCCGGGGTCAGCGCGCTGCAGTGGGTGGTGGCCGGGTACACCGTGATGTTCGCCGGGCTGCTGCTCACCGCCGGGACCCTCGGTGACCGCGTCGGGCCCAAGCGGATACTCGTGGCTGGCCTGGCCGTCTTCACTACCGCCTCGGCCGCCTGTGCGTTCGCCCCGGATACCGAGTTCCTGATCGCGGCCCGCCTGGTGCAGGGGATCGGAGCGGCGCTCACCGTCCCGGCCTCGCTGGCGCTGCTGGCGGCCTGTTACCCGGACCCGGGGGAGCGGGCGCACGCGTTTGGCATGTGGGGCGGTGTCGCCGGAGTAGGGGCGGCCTCAGGGCCTGTTGTCGGCGGGCTGTTGATAGCGGGCTTCGGCTGGCGGTCGGTGTTCGCGGTCAACCTGCCGTTCGGCGTACTGGGACTGGCCGGCGCCATTCGCTACCTGCCGAACGTGCCAGGCCAGCGCCGCCGCGCCGACATAACTGGCCAGTTGCTCGGCATCGTCGCGCTCGGCGCGCTCGCCGCCGCGTTCATCGAGGCCGGATCGCTTGGCTGGACCGCCGCACCGGTGCTCGCCGAATTCGCGCTGGCCGCCGTCGCCGCCACCGCCTTTATCAGCGCAGAACGCCGCTCCCCATCCCCCGTGCTCCCGCTCTTCGTGCTGCGAGACCGGACGTTTTCCGCGGGCAGCACGGTGGGGCTGCTGATCAACCTGGGATTTTACGGGCAGTTGTTCGTGGCGACGCTGTACTTCCAGGACGTGCGCGGCTACTCGGCGCTGGTCACTGGGCTCGCGCTGCTGCCCGAGGGAGCGATGGCGTCCGTCGGCTCGATTCTGTCCGGCCGGATCATGGCCCGCACCGGGCCAAGGACCCCGATGGTCACGGGGCTGGCCCTGGGCGCCGCTGGGCTGCTGGGCTTGGTAGCCGCCGGCCAGCACACGCCGTACGCCGCGCTGGTGGTACCGCTGATCGCGGCGGGGCTAGGTATGTCGCTGACGATGCCGGCGGCCACCGCGGCGGTGATGGAGTCCGCGCCGGACGGCCGGGCGGGACTGGCCTCTGGAGTGATCAACACCGGCCGCCAGATGGGCGGGGCGATCGGCGTGGCGCTGCTCGGAACGCTGGTCGCCCACCGAATGGGCTTTACCGCCGGCATGCGGGTATCCATGCTGGTCGCGGCCGCGTCGTTCGGGGTGGGGTGTGTCATAGCCCGCACCCAGGTTCTGAACGGATGGAGAATCTTACCGGATTATTTGCCGCACATTCGGACCAGTGGGTACCTTCGCAGGGGTGACCAGCGATTCAGGTGGCAACAACTCATGGGGACCGTGGTACGCCACGGAGTCCTCAGACCCACAGTTCCCGTCGATCTTGAAGCAGCAGATGCCCTCGCATCGACAGCCCAAGAAGCGGCGGACACTACTCTTCGTGGTGATCGCGGCCGCTGTCGCCGTCGTCGCGGGGATCGCCGCCGTCATCGTGACTGTCGTATCTGGCGGCGGAACCACCCAGACGACCGGCTTCCTGCCCAGCAGCTCCTCGTCAGAGTCGGATGCGCAGCAGACCGGAGCCGCATTCCTGCAGGCCTGGCAATCCGGTGACCTGCAGCAAGCGGCCAATTACACGAGCAACCCCACCGCGGCCAAGGCCGCGCTTGAGACGTATAGGCAGGATCTGCACCTGAAAAAGCTGAGCACGTCTGTGGCCAGCGCCACCGGCTCGTCGACCACAGGTACCGTCAATTTCGCCGCCAACACGAAGCTGGCGACGTCAGACGCCGCCAGCGCGATCAGTGGTAGCTGGAGCTACCACGGGCAGTTCAACGTGTACCAGGAGAAGAACGGGAACTACTGGTACGTCTCGTGGGCCGCCGATGACCTAGCTCCCAACCTCACCGCGACTACCCACCTGGCCGCCGTGCAGGTGCAGCCGACGGTGGTGTCGATCACCGACGCCAGCGGCACCAACCTCTCCTCCTACAATGACGCGGGCCTGAACACGATCGCTAGCATCCTGGAGAAGAGTGCCCCGAGCGGCGGCACCGACGGGCTGTACGTCGAGATCCAGACCAACAAGGGCGCGACGGTCCCCAATAGCCAGGCCGTCGTGGTCGCGCCGAGCAACCTCTCCACGCTGGCCACCACGATCAACCCGACGGCAGAGAATGCCGCTGAGCAGGGCGTTAAGCAGTTCAAGAATAGCTCGATGGTCGTCATCCAGCCATCTACCGGCAAGATCCTGGCGATCGCCAACAACGACGGCTTTAACGATTTCGCGCTCACCGCGGCAGTGGCCCCAGGCTCGACAATGAAGACGATCACCTCCACCGCGTTGTTCAACAAGGGGCTCGCCACGGCGAATAGCGATGTCGCCTGCCCGCCGACCTATACGGTCCAGGGCATCACCTACCACGACGACAACAACGAGTCCCTGCCGGCGTCAACGCCCTTGTACTACGACTACGCGCAGTCCTGCAACAACGCGTTCGACCAGTGGTGGCAGCAGCTCGGCGGCACCTCCGGCAACAGCCAGCTAGCCTCCACCGCCAAGGAGTACTACGGCCTAGACCAGCAGTGGGACATCGGCCTCGGTGAGGCCGGCAGCTACATGAACGTCCCGACTGGCGCCTCGGGCTCCGAGTTGGCGCAGGAGTTGTTCGGCGAGGGCCAGCTGACCGCATCTCCGCTGGCGATGGCCTCGGTGGCGGCCACCGTCGAGTCCGGCCAGTTCCACGAGCCTTCGCTGGTCAACGGGACCAAGACAACCGTCACGGCTCAGGCCCTGCCTTCCAGCACCGATTCCCAGCTCAAGCAGATGATGCGTGCCGTGGTCACCGAGGGAACGGCAGCGGGCCTAGGCTTTAGTTCCGATGTCTACGCCAAGACCGGTACAGCCGACATCGTGGGCCAAGACCAGCCCAACAGCTGGTTTATCGCCTTCGACCCGGCGCAGGACGTGGCAGTTGCCTGCCTGGTACTTGACTCAGGTTACGGCGCCCAGAAAGCCGCCCCCGAGGTCAAGGTCCTCCTGGACGCCTACTGATCCGTTGACGAGCTTATTTGAGCAAGCGTGACAGGCGGCGGTCGGCTAGCGGCTTGCCGCCTGTCTGGCAGGTGGGGCAGTACTGCAGGCTGGAGTCCGCGAACGAGACCTCGCGGATGGTGTCGCCGCACACCGGGCACGGCTGGCCGGTCTTGCCATGCACCCGCAGCCCGGTCTTCTTCTCCCCCTTAAGCTCTGCCGCCGCCAGCCCCTCAGAACGGCTCACAGCGTCGCGCAGGGTGTCCTGGATGGCGCTGTGCAGGGTGGCTACCTCTTCCGGTGTGAAGCTGGAAGCAAGCTTGTAAGGGGACATCTTCGCCACGTGCAGCACCTCGTCGGAGTAGGCGTTGCCGATTCCGGCGATGATGTGCTGGTCACGCAGCACCCCCTTGATCTGGGTACGGCGTCCGTTGAGTATCGCGGCTAGGTCATCCACGGTGAGGCTGAGCGGCTCGGGACCGAGAGTCGCGATACCCGGGACATCCGCCGGGTCGCGGACCAGATAGACGGCGAGCCGCTTGGTGGTGCCCTGCTCGGTGAGGTCGAACCCCGTGCCGTTATCCAGCACCAAGCGGAATGCCAGCGGCGATTTTCCCGGTTTGAGCGGCTTGTCCGGCTGTTCGGCTTTCCAGCGCAGCCAGCCCGCCCTAGCCAGATGGATCACCAGGTGGGCACTCTGGCCTCGGGGTAGGGGCTGGCCTTGGGATAGGGCACAGTCGATGTCAAGGAACTTACCGTGCCGGGTGACGTCCTGAACCGTGCTGCCGGTCAATGCGGACAGTGGCGGGTCAAAGGTCTTGAGCACCGCGATAGAGGCCACTTCGGCGCGAGCCACGGTGTGGCCTTTGGCATGCTCACGGAGAAAGGCGGCGAGAGCCTCAACCTCGGGTAGTTCCGGCATACCACCGAGTCTAGGTGGCGTCCGCGTCTAGGTTGAGCTGCGGGATCTCAGAAATCGTCGCCCGTGGTCGCTTCGGTCCACAGATCGAGGTCCGCACGGCGGGCCTGGTATCGCTGCCAAGCGACGAAGCCGCCGAGCACCAGCAGGGCGAAGAGGAACAACTTCTTCACTGCCCAAACCCTCCCAGGAGATCGTGTGCTTGGGGCCCGAGTGGGGGTACGTGGACTTGAACCACGGGCCTCGTCCTTATCAGGGACGCGCTCTAACCGGCTGAGCTATACCCCCAAGGAGACTCATCCGTCCCCTCGAACGTCGCTAGCTTATCGCATCGCTAGTGGGGTTTGCGCATCGATAAAGCTCGTCATTCCGTCTCGCGAAGGGTGATCTCGACACCGCCGAACACCTTGGCGATCAGGTTGTAGATGACCGAGCCGATCGTGCAGATCGCGGTGATGAGCACGATGTTCAGCGAGCCCAGCATGCCCGTATAACCGAGGATGCGGGACGCGGAGAACCAGCTGTTGATGTCGGTCCCGCTCGAGCTCTTGCTTGAGGTCACGGTGGACACCAGGTGCTGCAGCGAGGTGAACACTCCCAGGCTGGACAGCACCGCGTAGAGCACCGCGACAGCCACGAACAAGACGATGAAGGCGATGACGGAGACCACGAAGCTGAACTTCATCACCGACCAGGGCTCCACCCTGGCCACGGTCAGGTGGGCCTGGCGCCGGTTCCGGCGCTCCTTCTTCTTGGGTGCCATCGGCTTGGCCGTCCACGGCGCCGTGGACCCCAGCGGCGGTGGACGCCTCGTAGTGGTGGCTGCTGACGGCGGAACCGTCTCCGCCGCCTGAGCCGCGGGGACCGGTCGTGTCGCTTCCGCAGGCCTCGTGGGGGCCGTGCTGGACTGGGCCGGAGTCGTGATCGGCTCGGCAGGCACTGACGTGCGAGACGGTGCGGCCGCGGCTGGGGCGGCGCTGTCGCTCGGCTCGGCGGCAGAAGTCGCCTTCTGCGTACGACCGGTAAACCAGTTGTTGGTGGCCGCCATTGCCTGCCTCACCACCTGCCCCGGGCTGGTCCCCTCTGCCTTCTCTTGCTTTGGGGATACCCCTTCATCAGGGGTCGAACCTGTCCCGATCGCATCAGAGGCCGAGGCGGACGAGTCATCGACCTTCGTCCCCGTGGGCTTGCCGTTGAGCCGGGCGGACTGCCCGTTCGCGGCGCGGCCGTTGGGCGGGGGTGCCATAACCCCCGCCCCGGGCGCGTTGTCGTCCAACGGCTCGTTCTCCCCGTCGTCACGTGTCGGCGGTGCCATCGTGAGGGGAGTGTCCGGAGCTCGTCCCGCCTCGCCCACGCCCGTCCTCCTCATATGTATCCGGTACTACACCTGCGTCGAGGTTATCCCGCCCCGGTACATACCTTTGCACCCTGGTACGCGATTTTCCTATTAGACGCTGGTATCGCCGTTTTCGTTGTCTTCGGGGGTGATCTCGGTAGATGCCTCAGGAGATTCCTCCGCGGCGTCTTCCTCCGCGGCCTCTACTTCCTCGGCTTCCGAAGAAGACTCAGCGTTCCGTGCGATCGCGACGACGTTGTTCCCGGAGCCCAGGTTCATCAGCCGCACTCCCATCGTCTGCCGCCCGGACAGCTTCACCTCGCTGGCCCGGGTCCTGATGACCCCGCCGGCCGAGGTGATCGCGAACACCTCGTCCTCGGGGCGGACCATCAGTGCCCCGACGAGCTGGCCGCGGTCCTCGACGATCCGCGCCGTGACGACCCCGAGACCGCCCCGGTGCTTGACCGGGTACTGATCGGCTGGAGTGCGCTTGGCGTAACCGCCGTCGGTTGCGACGAGAACTTCTTCGCCCTCCCGGACAACGTACATACCGAGCAATTCGTCCCCGTCGTTGAATCGCATTCCGATAACACCTGACGTGGCACGGCCCATCGGACGCAGTTCTTCGTCGGAGGCGCTGAACCGGAGCGACTGCGCTCGCTTTGACACCAGCAGCAAGTCCTCATCGGGCGACACGAGGGAAGCACCGATGACCTCGTCGTCCTCACGGAGGTTGATCGCGATGATCCCTCCGGAACGCGGCGAGTCGAAGTCGGTCAGCTTGGTCTTCTTCACCAGGCCGCCCCTGGTCGCGAGCACCAGGTACGGCGCGACCTGGTAGTCACGCAGCGCCAGCACCTCGGCGATCTGCTCGTCCGGCTGGAAGGCCAGCATGTTCGCCACGTGCTGGCCGCGGGCGTCGCGGCCGGCGTCGGGCAGCTCATAGGCCTTGGCCCGGTACACCCGGCCCTTGTTCGTGAAGAACAAGATCCAGTGGTGCGTCGTGGTCACGAAGAAGTGGTCCACGATGTCGTCGGCCCGGAGCTGAGCGCCTCGCACTCCCTTGCCGCCTCGCCGCTGCGCCCGGTACTCGCCGGTCCTGGTGCGCTTGGCGTAGCCGCCGCGGGTGATCGTGACGACGACGTCTTCCTCGGTGATGAGGTCCTCGTCGGTGACATCACCATCGAAGGCGACGATCTCGGTGCGCCGGTCGTCGCCGTACTTGGCGACGATCTCCCCCAGCTCGGACCCGATGATGTGCCGCTGCCGCTCCGGCGACGACAGGATGTCGTTGTAGTCGGCGATCTTGGCGGTCAGCTCGTCGAACTCGTCCTGAAGTTCCTGCCGCTCGAGGGCGGCGAGCTTGCGGAGTTGCATGTCGAGGATGGCCCGCGCCTGGATCTCGTCGATCTCCAGCAGTTCCATCAACCCGGTCTGCGCCACCGAGGCCGACGGAGAGCGCCGGATCAGGGCGATGACCTCGTCGATCCTGTCGATCGCCTTCAGCAGCGCCGAGACGATGTGCAGCCGTTCCTCGGCCTTGCGCAGCAGGTACTGGGTGCGGCGGACGATCACCTCGACCTGGTGCGCCACCCAGTAGCGGATGAACTGGTCCAGGCGCAGCGTGCGCGGCACGCCGTCGACCAGCGCGAGCATGTTCGCACCGAACGTGTCCTGGAGCTGGGTGTGCTTGTACAGGTTGTTCAGCACGACCTTGGCGACCGCGTCCCGCTTCAGCACGATGACCAGCCGCTGGCCGGTACGGCCGCTGGTCTCGTCGCGGACGTCGGCGATACCGGTCAGCCGACCCTCTTTCACCAGCTCCGCGATCTTCAGCGCGAGGTTGTCCGGGTTGACCTGGTACGGCAGCTCCTTCGCCACCAGGCAGATCCGGCCCTGCAGTTCTTCCACCTCGACGACGGCGCGCATCATGATGGAGCCGCGTCCGGTGCGGTACGCCTCCTTGATGCCACGGCGGCCGACGATCAGCCCACGGGTCGGGAAGTCCGGTCCCGGGACCCGCTCCATGAGTGCGTCGAGCAGTTCCTCGTCGTTCGCCTCGTAGTTGTCGAGGTACCACTGGACACCCGCGCCAACCTCGCGCAGGTTGTGCGGCGGGATCTTGGTGGCCATGCCGACCGCGATGCCCTCGGAGCCGTTGATCAGCAGGTTCGGGAACCGGGCGGGCAGCACCGTCGGCTCAGCGGACTTGCCGTCATAGTTGTCCCGGAAGTCGACGGTTTCCTTGTCGATGTCCCGGAGCATCTCCATGGCCAGCGGCGCGAGACGGCACTCGGTGTACCGCATGGCCGCGGGCGGGTCGTTGCCGGGCGAGCCGAAGTTGCCCTGGCTGTCGATCAGCGGCATCCGCATCGACCACGGCTGGGCCAGCCGGACGAGCGCGTCGTAGATCGCGCTGTCGCCATGGGGGTGGTACACACCCATGACGTCGCCGACCACTCGGGCGCATTTGAAGAAACCGCGGTCGGGCCGGTACCCGCCGTCGTACATCGCGTACAGGATGCGCTGGTGTACCGGCTTGAGGCCGTCTCGTACATCCGGCAGCGCCCGTCCCACGATGACCGACATCGCGTAGTCGACGTAGCTGCGCTGCATCTCGACCTGGAGGTCGACGGGCTCGGTCCGGTCGTGCTCCGGCTCCGAGGTAATTTCAGTCACGTAGTGATCCTTTAAATGTCGAGGAACCGGACGTCCTTGGCGTTGCGGGTGATGAACGCCCGCCGCGACTCAACGTCCTCGCCCATCAGCACGCTGAACAGCTCGTCAGCCTGTGCCGCGTCGTCCAGGGTGACCTGCAGCAGGATCCGTCGCGCGGGATCCATGGTGGTCTCCCACAGTTCTTCGGCGTTCATCTCACCGAGACCCTTGAACCGCTGCACCCCATCGCGGGGGCGGGGGTCCCTGCGCCCTTCGGCGATACCCGCCGCGATCACCCGGTCCCGCTCCGGGTCGCTGTAGGCATACCCCGGCTTGGTGCCGCGGCCCTCCCACTTGATCTTGTACAGCGGCGGCTGCGCGATGTAGACGTAACCGGCCTCGAGCAGCGGCTTCATGAACCGGAACAGCAGGGTGAGCAGCAGCGTCCGGATGTGCGCGCCGTCAACGTCGGCGTCAGCCATCAAGATGATCTTGTGGTAGCGGAGCTTTTCGATGTCGAACTCGTCGTGGATGCCGGCACCGAGCGCGGTGATCATCGCCTGCACTTCGGTGTTCTTCAGCACCCGGTCGATCCGGGACTTCTCCACGTTGATGATCTTGCCGCGGATCGGCAGGATCGCCTGGAAGTGCGGGTCACGTCCGCCCTTGGCGGAGCCGCCTGCCGAGTCACCCTCAACCACGTAGATCTCGGACTTCGCCGGGTCGGTGGACTGGCAGTCCGACAGCTTGCCAGGCAGCGAGGTGGAGCCGAGCAACGACTTGCGGGTGAGGTCGCGAGCCTTCTTGGCCGCGATCCGCGCCCGGGACGCCGCGATCGACTTGGTGATGATGTCCTTGGCCTCGCCCGGGTTCCGGTCGAACCAGTCGCGCAGCTGATCGTTGCAGGCCTTCTGCACGAACGACTTCGCCTCGGTGTTGCCGAGCTTGGTCTTCGTCTGACCCTCGAACTGCGGTTCCGCCAGCTTTATCGAAACGATGGCGGTCAGTCCCTCACGGATGTCCTCACCGGTGAGGTTCTCGTCCTTCTCGCGCAGCAGCTTCTGCTCGCGCGCGTACCGGTTGACGATCGTGGTGAGCGCGGCGCGGAAGCCCTCCTCGTGGGTCCCGCCCTCGGTGGTGGCGATCACGTTCGCGAACGTGTGCACCGACTCGGTGTAGGACGAGTTCCACTGCATCGCGATCTCGACGGACATTCCCTCGGTGTCCTCGCCGAAGTCGATGACCGAGGCGTGCACCGCGTCCTTGGAGGCATTGATGTAGCGAACGAAGTCGGAGATGCCGCCCGCGTACTGGTAGTGCACCAACCGGGGCTTGCCGTCATCGTCGGCTGTGCTGCTGCTGCCTGGCCGCTCGTCGGTCAGCGAGATCGACAGGTTCCGGTTCAGGAACGCCATCTCCTGCATCCGGCGCGAGAGCGTTTCGAAGGAGTAGACCGTGGTCTCGAAGATCTGGTCATCGGCCCAGAACGTGGTGATGTTGCCCGTCTCGGAGCTGGGCTCGCCACGCTGCAGTGGTCCGGTGGGCGTGCCCCGTTCGTAGCTCTGCCGCCAGACGTAGCCATCCCGGCGGATCTCCACGTCCAGCCTCGAGGACAGCGCGTTCACGACCGCAGCACCAACCCCGTGCAGGCCGCCGGAGACCGCGTAGGACTTGCTGTCGAACTTGCCACCCGCGTGCAGGACCGTCATCACGACCTCGACGGCGGGGCGGTGCTCGACGGGGTGCTCATCCACCGGGATGCCACGCCCGTCGTCACGAACACGGACACCGCCATCGGCCAGGATCGTGACTTCGACATACGTGGCGAAGCCAGCGAGGGCTTCGTCCACCGAGTTGTCGACGATCTCTTGCACCAAGTGGTGCAGGCCTCGCTCACCGGTGGAGCCGATGTACATTCCCGGTCGCTTGCGGACGGCCTCTAGGCCCTCAAGGACCGTGATCGACCCTGCGTCGTAGGACAAATGCCACTCCATCCTGCCTCAAGCGGCGCGCTAAGCCCCCAAGGGCGAGCTGTTGAAAGACGCTCGCCTGCGCGCACTGGCCACGTGGCTTCACCCGCCGCAAGCCCGGCAGTCTTCCCGCGTGACCACTTTCTATTTTACCTGTGACAACCCGCACTCGCTGCGGCCTTAACCGCACGTGTCGGGCCCCGTGATTTCTCCGGGAAGTACCGCTACCGCCGCCGGGGCCCGTCACCCGGACCTTGCGTACCACGCCGTGCCCAAGCTCGGTGCCTAGGCGTCGTAGCAGGTCCGGTGCCAGCAACCTGACCTGGGTCGCCCAGGCGGCGGAGTCGGCTGCCACTAGCAGTTCGCCATCGTCGAAGGACTGCGGCTTGGTGTGAGCCGCCAGTTCCGGGCCGACGATCCGGGCCCACTCTCCGAAGACAGTGCCCATCGCCGCCCGCTGCCGCCAGCCCCGGTTGGATAGCAATCCGCCCACAGCCGCGGTCAGTGGCTGGGGATCGTCGCGTCGCGTTCTGCCACCGTTTATAACATCGGTGGCTAGGAGATTTATGCCCCGTCGTTCTGGATTACTCGAAAAAGCGGACGGGCGGTCACCTCGCGTCCAGGCATCGGCCCGCACCTGGCTTAGCGCCTCCACCGCCAGCCTGATCCTGTCCCGATCACCCCGCATGGGTCAGCCCGCCGTCCGCCACCGCGTAACGAGCGCCGGTCAGCAGCGGAGGGACGTCGGCGGGCACCGCGGCCGTCACCAGCACCTGCTCCGCACCGGCGACCAATTCGGCCAGCCGGTTCCTGCGGCCGTCGTCCAGCTCCGCGAACACGTCGTCGAGGATCAGCACCGGGTCATCACGATCCGCCCGCAGCAGCTCGAAGCTGGCCAGCCGCAGCGCGAGCGCCAGCGACCAGGACTCGCCGTGGCTCGCGTAGCCCCGTGCTGGCAAGTCCCGGACGCGCAGCTCAAGCTCGTCGCGGTGCGGGCCGACCAGGCAGACACCCCGCTCGAGTTCGCTCGGCCTGGCGGCCAGCAGCGCCGCCCGCATCGCCTCTTCGGTATCCCCGTCGCCGTCGAAAGACCGGCGGTAGGCCAGTCCAGCCGGCCCGCGAGCGCCGGACACCTCGTCGTAGGACTTCTCCACATGCGGGCGCAGCGAGCCGACCAGGCGCTCGCGAGCAGTGAGCAGTTCGGCGCCCGCCTTGGCCAGGTGCGAGTCCCAGACGTCCAGCGTGGATGCCCCCGCCCACCGCCCCTCCCCGCTTCCCTGGCGGGCGGCGGTGCCGCGGCCGGAGCCCTTGGCGCCCGCCGACTTGAGCAGGGCCGCACGCTGCCTGAGCACCCGTTCGTAGTCGGACCGCACCGCGGCGTACCGCGGTGCCATCGCGACCAGCAGGTCGTCGAGGAAACGCCGCCGATCGGACGGATCGCCCTTGACCAGCGCGAGGTCCTCAGGCGCGAACAGCACCGTGCGCAGCACCCCGAGCACCTCGCGCGGCTTGGTGACCGGCGCTCGGTTCAGCCGCACCCGGTTGGTCCGTCCGGGGTTCACCTCGATCTCCACCAGCGTGTCTCGGCTGTCACCGGTGATCACGGCGCGAATGACGGCGCGCTCGGCCCCACTGCGGACCAGTGGGGCGTCGCCGGACACCCGGTGGCTGCCCAGCGTCGCCACGTAGCCGACGGCTTCGACCAGGTTGGTCTTGCCCTCGCCGTTCTGCCCGCTGAAGGTGGTGACGCCGGGTTCCATGGTCACGTCGGCTTCCGAATACGAGCGGAAGTCGGTGAGCGCGAGCCGGGTCAGGTGCACGTCATCGAGGCTATCCCGCCCCGTGGTCAGGCAGCACTGCGGTCAGCCAGCACTGCGGATCGGCATGAGCACGTACCGGTAGTCGGGCGCGGCCTCACGCTTGCCGGTGATGACCGCGGGGCGGGTGGGCGTGGTGAACGAGATGATCGCGGTGTCGGAGTCGATGGCGCTGATCCCATCGAGCAGGTACTGGGGGTTGAACGCGATCTGCAGGTCATCCCCCTCGTAGTTCGACTCGATGGCCTCGGTCGCCTGTGCCTCGTCCCCGGTGCCCGCCTCGAGCAGCACCTCACCAGAGGTGAAGGTGAGCCGGACCGGAGTGTTCCGCTCCGCGACGAGCGCGACGCGCTTGACCGCATCCGCGAACGGGCTCGCGTGCAGTTCGGCGACCGCGTTGAACTCATTCGGCAGCAGCGTCTGGTAGCGCGGGTACTCACCGGACAGCAGCCGGGTGGTGGTCTTGCGGCCACTGCCCTCGAAGCCGATGATGCCATCGGGCTGGCCTGGGGCGCCGCTCTGCTGGGACAGCGCGACGGACACCTCGGCTCCGTTGGTCAGCGCCCGTGCGGTGTCGCCGAGGACGCGCGCGGGCACGAGCACCGCGGTGCTGAGGTCATCACCAGCGGGGGACCACTTGAGCTCACGCACGGCGAGCCGGTACCGGTCGGTCGCCACCAGCGTGAGGGTGTCGCCGCTGAACTCGACCCGGATACCGGTCAGCGCCGGGAGGGTGTCGTCCTTGCCCGCCGCGATACCTACCTGGCTGATCGCCGAGGCGAACGCGTCGCTGCCCACGGTGCCGGTCAGCGGAGGCATGTCCGGCAGGGTCGGGAAATCGTCGCCGGGCAGCAGCATCAGCGTGAAGGTCGCGGCGCCACAGCGAAGGATGGTCCTGGTCCCGTCGGTGGTGATCTGCACCGGGCGGTCGGGGAGGCTGCGCACGATTTCAGCGAGCAGCCGGCCGGAGACAAGGACGGCGCCTGGCTCGTCGGCGGTGACCGGGATGCTCGCCTGGGCGGAGACCTCGTAGTCAAACGTCGAACAGGGTCAGCTCAGCACTGGCGGACAGCAGCATGCCCGCGAGCACCGGAGCGGTGGGCCTGGTCGGTAGGGCGCGTGCCGTCCATGCGACCGCCTCAGCGAGCGAATCACGCTCGACTTCGATCTTCACGGAAGTTCCTCCTGGCGTTTGCGGATTTCGTGGCCGGGGTATCGATGCTGGCGAGCGGGTTCCCCACGTTGGGCGAGCAACCTACTTGCTTTTGTTTTCTTCTTGTTTAGATGAAAGTCGTAGTCATAGGGGCGGTGGAAACCGGGGATAACTCGGGTTTCCGCTGGCCAGACACGTTATCGAGCGCACATCTGCTGTGGGCGAGCGGGGGAGTCGCAGTGGGCGGCTGTGCGTGCTCGCCGGTCTTCCTCAGGCTTCCCACCGCTTGTCCCCTGGTTCTCCCATAGCGTTCCACATAGTTGTCCACATGCTGTGTGCACAGGATGTGAATAATCCCTGTGCACGAAATGTGGATAGTTAGCTCGTACGGGCATGCAGTTTGATCCGGTTAGTGAGCTCGGTGACCTGGGTGTAGATCGAGCGTCGTTCGGCCATCAGTGAGCGGATCTTGCGGTCGGCGTTGATGACGGTGGTGTGGTCGCGGCCACCGAACTGCTGGCCGATCTTCGGCAGCGACAGATCGGTGAGCTCGCGGCACAGATACATGGCGATGTGCCGGGCGGTCACCAGGACACGGGACCGGCTCGTGCTGCACAGATCCTCGACCGTCAGCCCGAAGTACGCGGCTGTCTGCCCCATGATGAGGTGCGCGGTGATCTGCGGACCCTCGGTCTCCGGCATCAGGTCCTTGAGCACGACCTCGGCAAGCTGCAGGTCGACCGACTGGCGGTTGAGGCTGGCGAACGCCGTGACCCGGATCAGCGCGCCCTCGAGTTCGCGGATGTTGGTGGAGATCCTGCTCGCGATGTACTCGAGCACCTCGGCGGGCGCGTTAAGACCTTCCTGGATCGCCTTCTTCCGCAGGATCGCGATTCGGGTCTCCAGCTCCGGCGGCTGGACGTCGGTGAGCAATCCCCACTCGAACCGGCTGCGCAGCCGGTCTTCCAGGGTGACCAGCCGTTTTGGCGCCCGGTCCGAGGAGATGACGATTTGCTTGCTCGCGTTGTGCAGTGTGTTGAAGGTGTGGAAGAACTCTTCCTGGGTTCCTTCCTTGTTCTCCAGGAACTGGATGTCGTCCACCAGCAGCACGTCCACGTCACGATAACGACGGCGGAAGCCGTCTTGTTTACCGTCGCGGATCATGTTGATGAAGTCGTTGGTGAACTCTTCCGAGCTCACGTACCGCACCTTGAGTCCGCTGTAGAGGGTCTGGGCGTAGTGGCCGATCGCGTGCAGCAGGTGTGTCTTGCCCAGACCGGAGTCTCCGTAGACGAACAGCGGGTTGTAGGCCTTGGCGGGCGCCTCGGCCACCGCGACCGCCGCCGCGTGCGCGAACCGGTTGCTCGAGCCGATGACGAAGGTCTCGAAGGTGTACTTCGGGTTCAGCCGCGCGGGGGCCGGACGGCCCAAGGCGGGGCCCGGCTGCTTGTTCCCGTTCGTGTGATGATCCGGGACCGGCTGGAGCGGTCCGGTCGCCATCGGTGAGCTAGGGGGTGGCGACGGTACCGCGGCTGGCGTGGACGGGATGGAACGGGCGATGGGCGTGTCGTGGGCCGGCGCGGCATGCGCTGGTGGCAGGGCGTGGGACGGCGGCGTGGCCGGACGGCCCGGCTCGTCGCGTCTGGCGGCCGGAGTGTCTGTTCGCTGCCCAGGTCCGATTGGCAGCGGTAGCGTCGCTGAGTTGTCGCGGGCAGGTACCGGCCTGCCGAAAAGCGACTGATCGCCGATCCGTGGCGGCGCTTGCTGGCCACGCTCGGCGATCGGGTTGTAGCTCGGCTGCCTAGGCTGCTCGACGGGTGGCGGGGGTGCCTGCGGCGGAGCCGGCTGCTGGAAGGCCGACTGCTGGAAGGCCGACTGCGGGCGCAGCGGCGAGAACGGGTACTCAGGAGCGGCCGCCGGGCGGCCCGGGTCGCCGAACGCGTCAGCGTGATGCTGTGGCGGACTTGGGTCCGCGTACTGCTGTTGCCCGTCGTACTGCTGTTGCCCGCCCGCGTACTGATTGCTGGCGTACTGGCCGTCTCCGTACTGTGGGTTCCCGTACTGAGGTGTCGGCGGCGGAGGGGGCGCGGGGGAGAATGGCGCGGTCTGGGCACCGGGTGCCGGGTCGACCGTGACGGCGAGCTGGATAGGCCTGCCGAGTTCCCGGGACAGGACCTCGGTGACCAGCGGCCGCAGCCGGGTCTCGAGCTGCTCCTTGACGAATGCGTTCGGTGTCGCGATAAGAGCGGTGTCTTGCAGCAACCCCATTGGGCGGGTCAGTTTGAGCCACGCGAGCTGACTCGGCTGAATATGGAGCCCGGCCAGCCCCTCCAAGGATCGTGCCCACACAGCGGCGAGGTCTGTGTCAGTCACGGATGCGCTCCCCTTCCGTCGCTGTCCTGTCCTGACCGCTCACGGAGCGGTCGGCTCTCCACAGGCCAATCCACATGTTGTGCACGTGTCCCCCCGGATGCGCTCCGTTACCAGTAACCGCGACGGGGCTCTTGCGTGCACAGGCCCCGGGCCGGTCAGCTTACTGTTTTTCCACAGCCTAGGACGCGAGGGGGCGCCCCCGTCGGTAAACGGGAGTGTTCTAGGGGGTGACTTCGGGGGGTAACGTGCCCGCTCACAGATGGTTCGGATCGGAGGCAGCGACGGGCTGGTTTGACCTGGAGGCGTGCTGCGCTTACCGTTAAAGGCCGACCAAGACACTCCGAGGCGGACCTGAGCTGTGTCTCTTCCGCCCGGTTTGTTGTGTGTCGGAGCCATACGACCCTGATGCAACCTACCTGGAGCTCCAGTGAGCAAGCGTACGTTCCAGCCGAACAACCGCCGGCGGGCGAAGACCCATGGCTTCCGGCTGCGGATGCGTACCCGGGCGGGACGGGCGATTCTGGCCGCGCGCCGCCGCAAGGGCCGCGCGCAGCTCAGCGCCTGACGTCACCGCCGGTGCCGATACCGGGGTACAGCGGATGCTGCCACGGGAGGCGCGAATGAAGCGACCTGCCGACTTTCGGCGCACGGTCCGTGCAGGACGGCGCGCAGGTCGTCCTGCACTGACCGGGCACCTGCTGGTCCCCGATGGGTCCGTTTCGATAGCCGATGACGGGGTTCGCCCCGGTGAGCCGGCGAAGGTAGGCTTTATCGTCAGCCGTGCGGTTGGGACCGCGGTGATCCGTAACCGCGTGAAGCGCCGCCTTCGGGCGCTGTTGGTCGAGCATCTCGACGCACTTCCCGAGGGCAGTCTTTTCGTGGTTCGGGCGAATCCCGCGGCCGCGTCGGCGAGCCAGGCCGATCTCGCCGCTGATCTGGATCTGGTTCTTGGACGACTGCTGCGGCGGCAGGTTGGGGCGCTGCATCAGCGATGAGCGCGGAAACGACAGGGCAGGTACTCGCCCCGTCCTTGGCGGCGCGGGTTCTGATGGGGCCGGTGATCGTGTACCGGAGGCTGATCAGCCCGCTGATCCCGCCGCGCTGCCGTTTTGAGCCCAGCTGCAGCACGTACGCGCTGGAGGCCCTGCGTACGCACGGCGCGGCGCGTGGTCTCTGGCTGTCGATTCGCCGGATAGCGCGGTGCCATCCGTTCAACCCGGGCGGTTACGATCCCGTGCCGGCAAGGTCGCAAGGAGTCGCCCGGTGAGCATTCTCAACCCGCTGTTTTACGCGGTGGGATGGATCGTCCTGCACATCCATGCTGTGCTCGGGAACCTCTTCGGCCCGGATAGCGGCTGGGCGTGGGGCCTGACGATCGTCTTCCTCGTTATCTTCCTGCGGCTGCTGATGGTGCCGCTGTTCGTCAAGCAGGTGCGTTCGCAGCGCAAGATGATGGCCGTCGCACCACAGCTGCAGGAACTGCGTAAGCGGTACAAGAACGACAAGCAGCGGCTCAACGAAGAGACGATGAAGTTCTACAAGGAAAACGGGGTGAACCCGCTGGGCGGCTGCCTGCCCATGGTTGCCCAGTTCCCCGTCTTCATCTCCCTCTTCGAAGTGCTCAAGGCGATCGCCGACGACCAGGCGAAGTACGGGCTGACCCAGGCGGTCGTGGCAAGCGCCCAGCACGCTCGGATCTTCGGCGCGCTGCTGACGGACAAGGTGCTGTTCGAGCACCCGGCTCCCCCGTGGTCCGAGCGCGGCGTTATCCTGGCAACGGTCCTGGTCAGCTCATGTACGACGTTTATCACCATGCGGCAGTCCACCAAGCGCGGCCTGATGAACGCCTCGCCGGACCCGGACAACCCGATGGCGCAGTCACAGAAGTACATGATGTACGTCGCGCCGTTCTTCGCGCTGACGGGTCTGTACTGGCAGTACGGCCTGGTGATCTACTGGGTCACCAACAACCTGTGGACCATGAGCCAGCAGTACTTCATGTACCGGAACATGCCGGTGGTCGGAGCGACTGGTGCGTCAGGTGCCACCGCGCCCGCGAATGGCCGCGTCTCTGGCAGTGCCGTCAAACAGGTGACCGCGAAGACGGGAACTGGCAGCGCCAAGACCGGTACCGGAGGGGCAAAGACCGGAACGGCAGTGAAGTCTGGCACGACTGTGAAGTCTGGCACCGGAACCAAGACTGGAACCTCCGCCAAGACCGGCACTACGGCCAAGACCGGGACCACGGCCAAGACGAGCACGACCGCCAAGACCGAGACCACGGCCAAGAGCGGCACTACCGCGAAGCCGAGTGCGGACGGGAAGGCGGATACCGGCGCGTCTGCGAACGGCAAAACTGGGGCGCGCGGGCTGCTTAGAGTCGGCAAGAAGGCCGCACCCGAGCCTGAACCCGAGCCAGAGCCAGAAACAAAGATCGTCCGGCAACAGCCGGTTCGTCAATCACGCAGCAAGCGTTCAGGCAGGCGGTAGCGGTTTGCGTGCCTGCATTGATCGCCCTGGACGGGAGGTCCGGTGGTGAGCTACACGGAAGAGTCAGTGGCCGAAGAGGGCACGGTGACTGAGATCAGTGAGGACCTGGACGAGGCGGCTCCTGGCGATCTGACCCTGCTGGAGCAAGAGGGAGAGATCGCGGCCGACTACATCGAGGGCCTGCTGGACATCGCCGACCTCGACGGAGACATTGACATGGACGTCGAGGGTGATCGTGCCGTCGTGTCCGTGGTCGGGGCCACCCTTGACGAGCTGGTCGGTCAGGACGGCGAGGTGCTCGAGGCACTGCAGGAACTCACCCGGCTCGCGGTGCACCGCCAGACCGGAGTGCGGGCCAGGCTGATGCTGGACGTGGGCGGATTCCGTTCTCGTCGTCGCGCCGAGCTGGCCGAATACGGCCGATCGGTAGCAGAAGAGGTGTCGAAGACCGGAGAGCCTCGCAAGCTTGGCGCGATGAGCGCGTTCGAGCGCAAGATCATTCACGATGCGGTTGCCGACGCGGGCCTGCGCAGCGAGTCCGAAGGCGAGGAGCCGAACCGGCGCGTGGTGGTGTTTCCGGCTGACTGAGCTCCCGTCGCCAGGAGAAGGGGCACGGCGCGCGTTCGGCCCGAAGATCGAGGCGGCAGTGCAGTACGCGGAGCTCCTCGCGACCGACGGCGTGACCCGCGGGATCATCGGCCCCGCCGAGACCGGTCGGCTGTGGGACCGGCACCTGGTCAACTGCGCGGTAGTCGCGGACTTGATGCCGGAATCTGGCACTGTCGTGGACATCGGTTCTGGAGCGGGATTGCCTGGCGTGGTGCTGGCCATGCTCTGCCCAGGTCTCGATGTCGTGCTGCTGGAGCCGATGCTCCGCCGGGTGGTTTTCCTTAACGAATGTGTCCAATCCCTCGAGCTACCGAATGTTCAAGTGCTCAGGGGACGGGCAGAGGATATGTCGGGCGATCTTCAAGCCGACGTGGCAACAGCACGAGCGGTGGCGTCTCTCGACCGGTTGCTGCTGTGGTCGAGCGGTGTGCTTCGGCCCGGTGGCACCCTGCTGGCTATCAAGGGGAGCAACGCTGAGGCGGAACTCGCGGACGCGAATCCGGTACTGAGGCGACTCGGCGCGCGTAGTGCCGAGGTTCTCCGGGTTGGGCACGATAGGGTCGATCCAGCGACCACGGTAGTCCGAGTCGTCACGGGAACACGTCGCCGAGAGGAGCCGCTTGGTGCTCGCGGCAGTCGGCCTGGGATGGCCTGACCATCAGACACGTGTGTCCGTCGTCGACGGTGCCGGGGTGGGGTGGCCGTCAACGTTGCGTGGCGGAGTTTCCGCAGCATGGATAGGAGAAACGGTGGCCAGCGAAGTTGGCAATCCTGGCGGAGTGAAAGGGGTCGGGGAGGTGGGCGCCGCGAGCGTTGTGGTGCCGGAAGTTCCGGCGGACCCAGCGGACACACCGATCGCGCGCGCCGCTGAGGCGGCCGTCGGGGTGCGGGTGGCGACTGCCGAACCGTGGCCGCGTCCGCAGCGGTGCCGGATCATGACCATCGCCAACCAGAAGGGCGGCGTGGGCAAGACCACGACCGCGGTGAACCTGGCGGCAAGCCTGTCGCAGCACGGCGAACGGGTGCTCGTGGTGGACCTCGACCCACAGGGAAACGCGTCCACGGCGCTGGATGTGGATCATCACGCGGGCACCCCTTCGGTCTACAACGCGCTCGTTGAGGACCGGCCACTGTCGGATATCGTCGTCCCGGTCAACGGCATGCCGGGGCTATTCTGCGCGCCGGCCACGATCGACCTGGCCGGTGCCGAGATCGAACTGGTTCCGTTGGTGGCCAGGGAGGGTCGGCTATCCCGAGCGATTGACGCGTTCGACGTGTCCGAGCTCGATTACGTGCTGATCGACTGCCCGCCGTCGCTGGGGCTGCTCACCGTGAACGCTCTGGTGACCGCAGAGGAAGTCCTGATCCCCATTCAGTGCGAGTACTACGCGCTTGAGGGCCTCGAGCAGCTACTGCGCACGGTCGAACTGGTCCGCGGTCACCTGAACCAACGGCTCCGGATCTCCACGATCCTGCTCACCATGTACGACGGGCGTACCCGGCTCGCGTCTCAGGTCGCTGAGGACGTTCGGTCTCACTTTGGCGAGGTCGTGCTCGAGACGATCATCCCGCGTAGCGTGCGGGTGTCGGAGGCGCCGAGCTACGGTCAGTCGGTGATCACCTACGACCCGGCCTCGACTGGGGCGATCGCCTACATGGAGGCCGCCCGCGAGCTGGCGATACGGGCCGGCTCCCCAGCTAGAAGCTGCCGAAACAAAAGGTCGCGTGGACAGGGCACCCTGTCCACGCGACCTTTTGCTATTGCTGGTTACTCCTCCGGACCGTGATTTTCCGGTGCCATCGTCTTGACGATGCGCTCCAGGTCGTCGATGCTGTCGAACTCCACGACGATCTTGCCCTTGTTCCGCCCTAGCTCGACCTTGACCCGGGTGTCGAACACATCCGAGAGCCGATCGGCGAGATTACGCAGTGCGGGGGCAACCGGGCGCTTGGTAGCGGGTCGCCGGGTCGCCTTTTCTGGGGTGTCGTCCCCTATCGCGACGATCTCCTCGACGGCCCGGACGGAGAGCCCTTCGGCGACAATCCGCTGTGCGAGACGTTCCTGAGCCTGAGTTTCCTCTAGGCCGAGCAGTGCCCGCGCGTGTCCGGCGCTGAGCACACCGGCCGCAACTCGCTTTTGCACCGCCGGAGGCAGGTTCAGCAGCCGGAGTGTGTTGCTGATGTGTGGCCGGGACCGGCCGACCTTCTGCGCGAGCTGCTCGTGAGTCGCGCCGAAATCGTCCAGGAGCTGCTGATAGGCCGCGGCCTCTTCGAGCGGGTCGAGCTGCTGGCGATGCAGGTTCTCCAGCAGCGCGTCCCGGAGCATCTCGGTGTCCGGAGTTTCGCGCACGATGGCTGGTATCCGCATGAGGCCAGCCCGACGCGACGCCCGCCAGCGCCGTTCACCCATCACAAGCTCGTAGCTGCCGCTGCCGAGATGACGTACGACCACGGGCTGTAGCAGCCCGACTTCGGTAATGGATGCCGCTAGTTCGTCTAGCGCGTCCTCATCGAACGAACGACGTGGCTGGCGTGGGTTGGCTGAGATCGAATCAACCGGGATCTCATCGAAATACGCGCCAGCAACCTCGTTGAGCACCGAATCGGCCTGTTCAGCGCCAGCGGCGGGGGACTGGCCGTCATAGCCCGACGAGGTAGCGCCGGGTGTGGCCCGGGGGGCTTCGGGAATGAGGGCGCCAAGCCCCTTGCCGAGACCTCTGCGCTGCTGAGCCACCACATCTCCCTGCTGTGAACGCAGCCCGGTTGGCTGGATACCTCACCTTGAGCCGCTCCGTACTGTTGCGAAGTCAGTTTAACGGAGTACGGACCGTAGGCAGCGCTGATGGCGTCTGGTGTTGCGTTTCACGTGAAACGGGCCTGTCTCGCCTGTCGCGCGGCGAGTCGCGTGCGCCAGCTAGCGGCAACTCCCCCGCCCGGCGCAGCCTCCCGATAGGTTCCCGTTTCACGTGAAACGGACTAGCTGGACGCGGAGGTGGCTGCTTGGGCGGCAGCAACGAAAGCGTCGACATCAGCCTCGGTAGTGTCGAAGGCGGTCATCAGCCGAACCGTCGAGGTGGACTCATCCCAGGTGTGGAAGAACCAGTCCCGTTGCAACCGGGCGATAAGCGCTTCGTTGAGCCGAGCGAAGACCGCATCCGCCTGGACCGGGTACACGATACCGACATCAGGGATTGCCGCCAGTCCCCCAGCGAGCCGACTCGCCATGGCGTTTGCCTGACCGGCATTGGCGCGCCACAGATCGTTGTCCAGCAAGGCGAGAAACTGGGCCGCGACGAATCGCATCTTGGAAGCGAGCTGCATGTGCTGCTTGCGGATGTAGGGTGCCGCCTCGGCCAGGTCTGGACGCATGACGATCAGCGCCTCGGCGCCAAGCGCGCCATTCTTCGTCGCACCGAAGCTCAGCACGTCCGCGTGCCGGGCCATTTCGGCCAGCGAGCAGTCCAGCTGGGCTGCCGCGTTGGCCAGCCGGGCCCCGTCCAGATAGACGAGCAATCCGTTCTCTTGGCAGAACGAGCTGACGGCCGCCAGTTCGTCCAGCGAGTAGCAGGTGCCAAGCTCGGTGGACTGCGTGATGGCCACCGCTCCGGGCTGGGCCCGGTGATCGTTGCCGCGGCCGGTGAGCTGAGTCGCGATCAGCTCCGGGGTGAGCTTCCCGTCCGGTGTCGGCACGGTGAGCAGTTTGGTCCCGAGGATCCGCTCGGCGGAGCCGCACTCGTCGGTTGCTATGTGCGCACTCGACGCGCAAACGACGGCCTCGTGCCGCCGCAGTGTCAGTCCGAGACCCAGCACATTGGCGCCACTCCCGTTTAGCACCAGAAACGCCTGCGCCGAGCCGCCGAAAAGGGTGCTAAGCCGAGTCAGTGCTTCTTCGGTCCACTGATCGCCGCCATAGGCGACGGCATCACCGGAATTGGCTCGCAGGATGGCGCGCATCACCTCCGGATGGACGCCAGCGTGATTGTCGCTGCCGAAACTCTTGCGCGACCCGGCGGAGACCGCGCCGGAAACGGAGGAATCGGTCACAGGGCTCATGTACAACAAGCCTATTCCGTCCCAGCTGCCAGCACCGACGGGCGTAGCGTGCGAAGATAAGGGGTATGCCGGGGAGTGCCGTTAAATTGGACCGGGGAAACTGAATGTCACGCCGTCTTGCCAGCATCACGCTCGATAACCTGAGTGACCTGCCGACGAGCTGCCGAAGCTGCGTCTTCTGGGAACTAAACCCCGTCAGTAAGGCGCGGGCCGAAGAATCCGGCGACCCCGCGCTGGAAAAGGAGTCGTGGATCTCAGCCACGCTGCTTGACTGGGGGAGTTGCGGGAAGATCGCTTACGTGGACGGAGTCCCGGCGGGCTATGTGCTCTATGCGCCGCCGCGATATGTGCCACGTTCCGCGGCCTTTCCGACAAGCCCGGTGAGCTCGGACGCGGTGCTGCTGATGACCGCCCGGGTAATGAAGGAGTTTTCCGAGGGCGGTCTCGGCCGGATGCTGGTCCAGGGGATGGCCAAGGACCTGACCCGACGCGGGGTACGGGCCATCGAGGCGTTCGGTGATCGCCGGTGGAGTGAGCCCGTCTGCACCCTGCCGGTGGATTATCTGCTGGCTGTGGGGTTCAAGACGGTGCGCCCACACCATCACTTTCCGAGGCTGCGGATGGAACTGCGGACCGCGCTGACCTGGCGCGAGGATGTGGAGGTCGCGCTGGAACGGCTGCTCGGCTCGATGTCGCCGGAGCGGGTGCTCCGTCCCGCCGTTTTTAGTGCACCAAATCAGCCATAACGCCGCGAGCCGGGTCCCCCACGGGGCCCCGGCTCGCTTTGGAACTCGAAACGGCTCAGATGAACTCGGCCAGCTCACGGAGCAGAGCGGACTTCGGCTTGGCGCCGACGATCTGCTTGACGACCTGCCCACCGGAGAAGACGTTCATGGTCGGGATGGCCATGATCTGGTAGCGCTGCGCCACGGCGGGGTTCTCGTCGATGTTCAGCTTGACGACCTCGAGCTTGTCGCCGTGCTCGTTCGCGATCTCCTCGAGCACCGGCGCGACCATCCGGCACGGACCGCACCACTCGGCCCAGTAGTCGACGACCACTGGCTTGTCGCTGTTCAGGACCTCGGCCTCAAATGTCGCGTCGGTCACGACCTTCGTCATGATTTGTTCTCTCTTTCTTTCTTTCGCTCGGCTCGCCGCCGGCGCGCCCTTGATGGACTGCCTTCCTTCCTCGCTCCTCGCTGACGCTCGTCGCTTGTCAGTCCAGGCAGTCCGGGCGCGCCTTTGGCTCGCTCGCTGGGGCTGTCTCTTCAGCGGACCTGTTGGCTCGCTCGCTGGTGGTCGGTCTTCTTCGGCGCGCCTTTGGCTCGGCTTAGTCTTCTTCTGCTGCTAGCCAGCGTTCGGCGTCTATGGCGGCGGCGCAGCCGCTGCCGGCTGCGGTGACGGCTTGCGCGTAGATACGGTCCACGACATCGCCGCAGGCGAACACACCGTCGATAGCGGTGCGGGTCGTGGGGTCTTGAACGAGCAGATATCCGTCTGGATCGGTGGCTAGCTCTTCGGTGAACAGCTCGCTTCGCGGGTCATGCCCGATAGCGATGAAGACACCGGTTACCGGCACCACGCTCTCGTCGCCCGTGCGGGTGTTCCGTACGCGTACTCCGGTCAGCTTGCCGTCTCCGACCATCTCCTCGACGACGCTATCCCACAGGAAGTTGATCTTCGGGTTCGCGAAGGCGCGTTCCTGCATGATCTTGGACGCTCGCAGCGCCCCTCGCCGGTGGATGAGCGTGACAGACCTCGCGAACCTGGTGAGGAACGTCGCCTCCTCCAGCGCGGAGTCTCCCCCACCGACGACCGCGATGTCCTGCTCGCGGAAGAAGAACCCGTCGCACGTCGCGCACCAGGACACGCCGTGCCCGGAGAGCTCGACCTCGCCAGGGACACCGAGATTGCGGTACGCGGAACCAGTCGCGATGATGACCGACTTCGCGTAATAAGTCTCGGTCTCTGTCCGCACCACCTTGGGACGGGCCTTTAGCTCAACCGACGTCACATCGTCGGGCAGCAGCTCAGCGCCGAACCTCTCGGCCTGCTTGCGCAGGTTGTCCATCAGGTCGGGCCCTAGGACGCCGTCGGGGAAACCGGGGAAGTTCTCCACGTCGGTGGTCTGCATGAGTGCGCCTCCGGCGGTCACCGACCCCTCGAACACCAGCGGCTGTAGCTTGGCACGCGCCGCGTACACAGCAGCCGTGTATCCGGCAGGCCCGGAACCGATGATGATGACGTCACGAACGTCAGGCACTGAACGCCGCCTCTCTGGAAGACTCGCAACCCGCTCAACCGATCCTAGGGCGCGAAGATTCCCGCGTGGTCCAGGCCACGCCAGCTCAGGCCCGGCCAGCTCAGGGTGACAGGGTGAGAGAGATCGAGGTGAGCAGGTCCGGTCGGGAGGCCGAACACAAGGTGCCGGTGACCCAGGCACGCTCGGCGGACGCCACGATCCATGCCTTGCGACCTTGGTACTGCGCGAGGTCTATGAACGTCGCCACGGAACCAGCCCCGATCCGTGCCACGCAGGCAGCCAGCGCGGCTGGCGGAGACGCCACGCTCAGCACGCTGGCCTTCATCTCCCGTATGACCTGCGCCCGCAGCGTCTGCGGGAGGTAATCGGTCCCGGTGGCCACTACCCGGTATGACAGCTGAACGCCGCCGGCCACGGTGCTCCCGGCGCCCACGTGATCGGGGGCGAACCTGCCGTTGGCGGCCGACGACTTAGAGGCGGAGACAGCGTTGCTCGCCGCGTGACCGGACGAGGCACCCGGGCTAGTCGTCTGGCTCAGCGCGTAGCCGCCGACGCCCAACACCACCAAGGCAACCATGGCGGTCATGGCAGGCACCAGCCGCGGCCCGCGTCCGCCGGAAGCCGCCAGGAGCCTCCTGGAGCGGCCAGGCTTCGCTGTGATGGCACCCGGCGAAGACTCGGCCGACAGCGCGGCTGTGAGGCGCTCCGCGACGTCTGCGGGCATTGCCGGGACGGGAGCGGCGGCGAGAACCACGCTGACCTGAGTGAGCCGCCGCGCCTGCGATGAGCAGTCGGGACATTGAGCAAGATGCGCCGCGATGTGACGGCGACGGACGACATGCCAGAAAGCCAGAGCACCAGCCTGGTACTCGGCGATTGTCTCGGCGTCCAGATGGAACTGGTTCATATCTTTCCCGCTCGGCTCGCCGCCGGCGCGCCCTTGATGGACTGCCTTCCTTCCTCGTTCCTCGCTGGCGCTCGTCGCTCGTCAGTCCAGGCAGTCCGGGTGCGCCTTTGGCTCGCTCGCTGTGGCTCTCTCATGATTCCCGCTCAGGTGAGACGTCGCCGGGGGCGTTCGGGTTCCCTGTGAGATGGATCAGCAGCGGTGCCAGCCGCGCACGGCCGCGTGCGCAGCGGCTCTTCACCGTGCCGACGGTCGTGTCGAGTATCTGGGCGGCGTCGGCGACCGGATAGCCAAGCATGTCTACCAGGACCAAGGCCGCACGCTGGTGATCAGGAAGAAGACGCAGCGCGTTGTCCACGTCTAGCCGCAGGCCGGAGATATCTGCTGGGTCAGGGGCGGTGTGCGGGCTCAGCGACTCAAGCGCTTCTTCGTCGCCGACTACCGGGCGCACGGCGCGTCGGCGCAGCCGGTCGAGGCAGGCGTTGACGACGATGCGATGCAGCCAGGTGGTGACGGCCGAGTCGCCGCGGAAATCCCCCGCCCGGCGGAACGCTGAGATCATCGCGTCCTGCAGCGCGTCGGCGGCTTCCTCGGGGTCACAGGTGGTCCGCAGCGCGACTGCCCATAGCCGGTCACGGTGCCGGCTGAACAGCGTCCCGAATGCCTCGGTGTCGCCCTGCAGGTGACGGCGGAGCAGTTCGGCGTCGGTCGGCTCGTCCGGGCGCGAGGCATCCCGTTGTCCGGTGGCGCGTCGCCCCATGATCATCCGCGTTCGGACTCCGGTGCTATCCGGAGGAACGCGCCGCGGTGCCGTGCAGCGTGATCTGCGAGACGAACGCCTCGAACTTGCTGGAGGAGCTAGCCAGCGGCGGCAGGTTGGTCAGCCAGATCAGCACGTATCGCCCGGTAGCGGTGCTGCTGATCGGCACGGTGGTCACGCCGTCCCCCTTGGTCGAGGTGGCGACCGTGGTGAACGTGCTCATGGTGGACGTCGCCTGCGTGTTGTCATTCCCGATCATGACCTTGAAGGACGTGCAGCAGCTGGTGCCGAACTGAACCGACACCGAGCTGAGGCTCACGTCCTTACCCATGTCCAGGATCAGGCCGGTGCCCGGCTTGAGTCGCCCGAAGTTGGAGTAGCCCAGGTAGAAGTTGGTGTGCCAGGGGCTGCTGGAGTCCCCAGCCAGCGCCTGCTTGGCCAGCTGGGTGTTCTCGTCGCCGGATCCGTACGGGTCGAAGGTCGTGATGCTGGCCGGCGTCAGCACCACGGACGCCGCGGCGGATGGGCTGCTGCTGGTGGAATTCGTCGCCTTGTTGGCCTGTTGATTGCCCGTCTTGCCGTGCAGGTTCGAACTGATCACCCACGCGGTAGCACCGACGGCGATCAGCACCAGGACGACGACCACGCTGATCATCGCGCGGGTGGCCGGGCTCCGTTCCTGAGCCTGATAGCGCGGCGGCCGGTACGGCGCCGTCCCGCCCCCTCGGCGGTCCGGCGGCAGCGACCAGCGAGCATAGTCATCGTTGCCGCCGGGCTGCGAATACGACGACGGCGGTGCCGGGTCGGGCAGCGGGACGGGCGGCGCCACCACCGCGAGCGCTTCCGCGAGCGCGGCAGGAGCGGTGAGCGCCGGTCCGTGCCGCGTCGCGCGCTGGAACAGCGCTCGGCACGTCACCTCGTCAACTGGCGCGGGAACCTCGGCCGATACCTGGCGCGGGGTGCAGACATGGCCGTCGGAGACCGGCGCGGGCGGCAACGGCCCCGGCTCCTCGCTGGGCCAGTACCCGGTGAGCGCCGCGTACAGCAGCCGTCCCAGGCCCACCGTGTCGGTGAGCGCGGGATCCTCGGTGACCGGGATGCCTGCTAGCGCGGCGTCGATGCCAAGCCCGCTGATCTTCACGCCGCCGCTGCGGGTCCAGCGCAAGCACTGCGGGGACAGCCGCAGGTGCGCCTGCCCGGCGGCGTGCGCCGCCGCTAGCGCCTGCGAGGCCTCGACCACAAGGGAAACGGCGCGGCCGGAGTCCAGCGGTCCCTCGGCGAGCAGCTCGGTCAGCGTCTGACCAGCAAGCCATTCCATAACGACGTACGCGGTCTCACCGGAATGCTCAACGTCGAAGACCTGGGCCAGCCGGGGGTCGGTGAGCCTGCTCGCGGCTCGAGCCGCGGTGACCACCTCGGGAACCCGGGGAAAGCCCGGCGCGAAGGTAAGTACGGTGACTGGGCGGGCGAGAGTCTCGTCGATGGCCTTCCAAAGCGTCCAGCCATTACCTGCTGAGATTTGGTCGACCAGACGGTAGCGCCCCGCCAGTTTGGTGCCGGGTTCAGAGGTGTATGTACTCATTTGATATCAGCGCCAAGAGCGGGGGCGGCGCTCGGCCTCCTTCCAGCCCCGGATCTCCACAACCACGATTTGGTCCGTCCCCCCGTTATACGCGAATACCCCCAATCTCTCATACTCGCGTGCCCTTCGTTTGTCGGCCCGTGGTTCGTTATTATCTGATCCGTCTCCGGACTGTGACCTACACAGCTTGCCGTCCCGCGAACCCCCCCGTAGGCAAGACGCGGAAAAACGCAGATGAGTTCCCGTGTGGCTCAAGATCGCCCCAGCCGGCTAGTGAGTGAACCGAGTACGGTGCGGAATTCCTCGAGCCCGAGCACCCGTGCGCAGGCCGCGTACAGCAGCAGCGCGCCGCCGCCCCCGACCACCGTGCAGACGAACCCGTAGAACCGTCCGGGTGTCATGAACGAGCCGAGGAACTGCATCAGGACGTACGCGAAGATCACTCCGGGTATGCAGGCGATGACCATCCGCACCAGAGCGCGGGTGACCCGCCAGCCGTCCAGGCTGCCCACCTTGCGCAGCAGCAGCGGCCATGCGAGCAGCGCTCCGGTCAGTGTGACGAGCCCGTAGACGCCGGCCAGCCCGATGACCACGTGAATCTTCGACAGCACGTTATAGACGATCAGGTCGCCGATCACACCCACGATGAACATGAACAGCCCGATCACCGCGGGCGTCCTGTTGTCCTGGAACGAGTAGAAGACCCGGAGCTGGAGCTGGGTGAACATGAACGGCAGCAGGCCGAGCGAGAACATGCCGAAGACCTCGCCGATGTAGCGGGCTCCGTCCACCGACGTTCTCCCGTAGGAGAACAGGAACTCACACATCGGCGGCCCGAGCACGGCCAGGAACAAGGCGGCGGGAACGACGATGACCGAGGCGTATCTGACCCCGGTGGAGAAGTCCTCACGGACGAGGGAGTACCGCCGGTCGCTGGCGTGGCTGCTCATCCTGGGCAGCAGGGCGCTGATCACCGAGATGCCGACCACCGCGTAGGGCAGCTGGAACAGCGACCAGCCGTAGTTGTAGGCGGCGTATCCGGCGGTCGCGGTGGCCACGGTGTTGGACGCGCTGCTGGCCAGGTTCTGCACGACGACCGTTCCCGCCCACTGGGAGATCACGTAGCCGAGCATCCAGCCGGCCATTCGCCTGATCTCCTGGACCTCGGAGCGGCGGAAGCCCAGCCGTACCCGCATGCTGAAGCCGGCTCGGCGCAGGACGGGGAAGAGCGCGATCGACTGGATCAGGATGCCGGCGGTGGTGCCGATGCCAAGCAGGTGAATCGCGCCGGTGGGGATGGTCCGCTGGTTCGGGCTGATCCGGTAGGTGAACATGAAGAGCCCGGCGACCGCGATCACCACGACGTTGTTGATCGCCGGGGTCCACATGTTGGCGCCGAACCGGCCGCGCGTGTTCAGAATCGCGCCGAGCAGTGAGTCCATGCCGTAGAAGAAGATCTGCGGCATGAAGAAGTACGTCCAGGTGACCATGAGCGTGCGCTCCGGGCCGTGTACCGACGACGCGTAAAGCGCGACGATAGGCCCGGACAGTGCGGTCCCGATGATCGTCACTACCAGCAGCGATATCACGCCGAGACTGAAGATCCGCTCCGCGTAACCCTCGCCCTTGTCCGGATCGTTCTTCGCGGCCCGCACCAGGAGCGGCACGACCACGCTGGTGAAGACCCCGCCCAGCATCAGGTAATAGATCGTGTTCGGCAGGTTGTTGGCGAGGTTGTACGCGTTCCCGACGAAGCTGGTGCCCAGCGCCGCGGCGAGCACCACGGTGCGCAAGAAACCGGTGCCTCGGGAAAACAGCGTCCCCAGCGCCATGACCTTGCTGGACCTGGCGAGGCTCGGCTGCTGCGGCGCTGCCGGCTGCCGCGGTATGACGACCGTCGGGTCCGGTGGCGCCAGGTCACGCAGTTGTGTGGTCGGGGTCTCGATGTACCCGGGAGCCGGCGTGTAGCTCGGCTGCGGGAACCCGGGCGGCGCCGGATAGCCGGCTGGCGGCGGGTAGGCCCGGCGGCCGGCCGGGTCGGGCGGCGGCAGGTATCGGTCCCGAGGCGTGAACGACGGCCGGCTTCGGTGGCCCCGGTGAGACTTTGCCTCTCGCGGGGCGGTGTTGCCCTCAGCGGGCGTGCTGGGCCGCGGGGGACCAGCCGGGGACGCGGGCTCGCGACCGGCGCCTGGAGAGGTCGGGCGACGATTGGCGGGCGGGACCGACGTGCCGCCGCGTGGGGTGAACGTCGGTTGCGGACGCGAGCCGCCCGGCGAGGGACTGGTCGGCTCCCACGGCGGAGCTTCGCCACCCCGGTGAGGCTGCGCCTCCCGTGGGGCCGTGTTGCTTCGAGGTGGCGGGCCAGACCGCGGAGCGGCGTAGCCCTGAGGTGGCGTGCCGGGCCGGGGGGCAACGTTTCCCTGGGGAGCGACGTTGCCCCGTGGAGCTGCGTTTCCCGGCGGGGGCGGGTTCCCCTGTGGGGGCATGTTTCCCCGGGGAGTTGTGCTGCCGCGGGGAGGGACGGGTTCACGACCGGCGCCTGGGGGCGTCGGTCGCCGGTCATCGTCACGCGGAGTGAACGATGGACGCCTCGGCTCGTCCTCGTCGGAGTCGTCGACCGGCGGGCGGCCGTAAGGATCGCTCATGGGTGCAGGCCGTTGCCCGTTGATGGTGGCCCGACGATGGCCCATCGCTGGGGCGAGAACGCCAGCGATGGCCCATCGCTGGGGCCGCAAAGACGCGGGCAAAAGGTGCGGATTGGGACGTATTGCCCGGCGAGAGCATGGCTAGGGGCAGCCGCGACAGAGCCGTACCGTTCGCTCACCGCTCGCCCTCCTTCAGTCCTCGTACGAGCCTGTACCGTCACCGCTGGCCGGGGGGCCGTTGGCGAGCCACTGACGCAGCCACCTGGTCGCCGACGTCAGCACGACGATGGCCAGCGCCACGATGATCAGCACCAGCACCGTGCGTCCGTACAGCGTCGACACCACGCTAACCGACTGAGCCGAAATAGGAAGCGGCGAATTGTCCTTCGTCACCAACTGTAGCTTGACCTGGGTGGTGCCGATCTGGAGCGAGTTCAGCGACAGATGTACCGTCTCCACCTGTCTAGGCTGAACGGTGACCGGGGCGATATCCCCCTTGATGGTGACCCGCGCGCCGACGACGCTGGCCACCACCCGTACCTCGATGGCCTGGTCCATCCCGTTGTACACCGACACCGGGAGCGTGCCGGATTTGCCGGCCAGCGTTGCTCTCTTGACCTCACTCAGCGCTATCTTGTTCTCCGCGTCGGAGATATAGGACGTCAGCCGGTCCAGCAGGTTTTCTCCGCCGCTGGTGTTGCCGCGCCAGGCGGACGACTCGGTGCCGACGAGGACCGCCTCGAGCCGCTGCAGGTAAGAAGCCACCGGGCTCGCCAGCAATGACTGGAACAGGTCTACCGACGAACTGGCCTGCTGAACCTTGTTCAGGTAGTCGGTGCTCAGCTCGTTTGACGGGATCACCCGGTCGCTCGGCTGCGCGTGGGACTCCGCCGCGGCCGGCCCGCCTGCGGCCACGTCGGACAGCGCCTCGGGCTCCAGCCACGGCGTGTTGACCGTGTCGCTCAGCAACTGGCTGGCGACGGTGCTCGACGGGTCCCACCGGCTTGGCGGCGCGACGACGATCGAGCGCTGCAGTGATGGTGCCTCGGCCGCGATCATCGCGGTCTGGGCCAGGTAGTCCTGCTCCACGTTGAACGACTCGCCCGCGGACCGAGTCGACGCGTTGCTGAGGATGCCGGTGATCGTGTCGTTGGAAAGCAGTACGCGCAGCGTGTCGCCCACGCCGGTGGTTATATTGGCCACCGCATCGTCGTAGCCGCTGGTCACCGGCATCTGCGAACTGTCGAGGAGCACGGTGCCAATGTGCCCGTACTCGGCCATGCTCTGCAGGACGCTCATGTCCGCGATGCCGTCCGCCGGCCACCCGATGCTCTCGAAGGTCCGGCCGTCCAGTAGCCCCCCGGCGACCGAGTTGCCAAGCGAATACGCGGTACGCAGGTCGGAGTCAAGCCCGGCGTGGCTCAGTGCGGATACGTCCACGTCGGCGTACGGCGTGACGAACATCGGATCGCTCGCCGTGCCGCCGCTCAGCTTGGCTAGCCACTGTTTCGCCGCGCCGCTGGCTGGGTGCTGGTCAGTCTGTGAGCAGTCGGACTGCCCGCCGGTGTAATAGGTACCGGTCATCGTCTGAGCTTCGCTGAGCAGCGCGGGATCCACAGCCCAGGTCAGGTGCGCGGTGGAGGCGTAGCTCTCGCCCACCGACAGCAGCGTGCCGAGCCGCCCGGTGGCCGACAGTGAGCTGCCCAGCGAGTCATCGGTGAGCGTGCCTCCGCACGGCGTCTGGTGCGGCGTGTCGATCAGCGGCCACGCCCAGGCGATCTTCATCCGGGCCGAGGCCCCCGACGACGGCCAGTACGGCAGGTAGGTCCCTTCATAAGCGACCGGCGTGCCGGCCGAGGAGGTGACCGCGGCCTGCACCCCGTACACGCCGAATGAGGAGAACCCGGCGTCGGCCGCGGTGAACGACGCCGACCAGTTCACGGTGCCCCCGTTGGCCACGGTGCCCGCGACCTGGAAGCCGTCGCCGACGGGCGAGCTCACGAAGAATGAGCCGGGATCTGAACCGAACTCCTCCATCTGCGACGACGTCGAGAAGCCGCTGGGCGTGACGGACAGCTGAACGGCCAGCCCGGAAACGGAGCTGCCAGAGCGGTTGGTCAGCGTACCTGAGACCTTGATCGTCGAGTCGGCCTTGGCGTAAGACGGGGTCATCGACGTGATGGAAATCGTGTACCCGGTGGGATTCACCGCCGTCGTTTTGGCCGAGGCAAGCGTCATGGGGACGGTGAATAGCAGGGTGGCGGCGGCCAGCGCCGCGGTCACCGCTGCCCTCAACGCAAATTGCCGGGTGCGCACGCTTGGCAATCGTATTGCCTCTTGCTGGGTAATAGCCGATAACCTCGATGGCCGTGCGAGAAGAACAGCGGAAGGCCGCCGCAACGCTCCTACGGTCCATGACTCCTGAGGCCGCTGAGCTGGGAAGGCTGTTCGCTCGCGAAGGGCATGAGCTGGCTCTGGTGGGCGGCCCGGTACGGGATGTGTTTCTTGGGGAACGGCCGGGGGATCTCGATCTGACGACGGACGCGACACCGGAGGAGGTGCTGCGGATCGCCGCGCCGTGGGCGGACAAGACGTGGACCGTCGGCATCGAGTACGGAACCGTCGGTATCCGCAAGGGCCAGCAGATCTACGAGATCACCACGTACCGCAGCGAGTCCTATGGGCCGCGGTCACGTAATCCGACCGTCGCGTACGGGACCTCGCTCGAGGAAGACCTGCGGCGCCGTGACTTCACGATCAACGCGATGGCCGCGCGGCTGCCGGATTACGAGCTGGTCGATCCGTTCGGCGGGCTGACCGATCTGGCTAGCAAGGTGATCAGGACCCCCGGGTCGCCGGCGGATTCCTTCGGTGACGATCCGCTGCGGATCATGCGGGCGGCCCGATTCGGTGCGAGGCTGGGATTCGCTGTGGATCCCGGGGTCCTCGAGGCGATGGGATCGATGGCTCCCCGGCTGGAGATCGTCTCGGTGGAGCGGATCACCGACGAGCTGACCAAGCTCATGATGGCCGTTGACCCGGCTTACGGCGTGGACCTGCTGGTGCGGTCGGGTGTCGCGGACATCGTGCTGCCCGAGGTGTCCAGGCTCCGGATGGAGGTTGACGAACACCACCGGCACAAGGACGTATACGTGCATTCACTGACCGTGCTCAAGCAGGCGATCGACCTGGAGCCGCGCTACGGGCTGCAGAGCGACCTAGTGGTGCGGCTAGCGGCGCTGCTGCACGACATCGGCAAGCCGCGGACCCGGACCAACCTGCCCGGCGGCAAGGTCGCGTTCCACCACCACGAGGTGGTGGGGGCCAAGATGACCCGCAAGCGGCTGACGGCGCTGCGGTTCCCCAATCACGTCATCGACGATGTTCTCGAAGCTGGTGGAGCTGCACCTGCGGTTCCACGGCTACGGGTCCGATGAGTGGACGGATTCGGCGGTGCGGCGGTACGTGCGGGACGCCGACGGACTGCTCACCCGGCTGCACGTGCTGACCAGGGCGGACTGCACGACGCGGAACGCGGCCAAGGCCGCCAGGCTGGCGCGGTCCTACGACTCGCTTGAGGCGCGGATCGCCGAGCTATCCGAGCAGGAGGAGCTGTCGAAGATCCGTCCAGAATTGGACGGCAACGAGATCATGCAGCTGCTCGGGGTGCCGCCGGGTCCCATAGTGGGCAAGGCCTACCGGTTCATGCTTGAGCTGCGCATCGAGGAAGGCGAGATGGGTCACGACCGGGCGGTTGCCGAGCTGCTCCGCTGGGCCGAGGGCCAGGGCTTCCGGCCGGCCGACAGCCAGTAGAGCGCCGCTACGACCGCGAAGCCGGCGGCGGCCACCCCGACGATCACCGCGGACCGGCCGTCGTCCGGCATGAACGCGGCGAACAGCGCGGCGCCCGCCACGTAGGTGGCGTTGAACATCATGTCGTAGAACGCGAACACCCGGCCGCGATAGACGTCCTCGACCTCCTCTTGGAGGATGGTGGTCGCGCAGATCGCCACGCCCTGCCTGGTCAGGTACATGAAGAACCCGATCGCCAGGTACGCGATCTGGATAAACGTCTCGCCCAGCGTGGCCGCCGCCACGGCGGCGACGACCAGCATGAGCGCGATCCAGGTCTCCTTCGGCAGCCGCCTGGTCGCGAGCGGCGTGATCAGCGCCGCGCAGAAGTAGCCGATAGCCGAGACCGTCGCCAGCACGACGACGTGTCCTTCCGCCTGCGTGACGTGCGACGGATAGAAGTAGTTCCGGTACAGCAGGATCGACATCAGGAACAGCGGCCCGAAAAAGAGGCTGAAGCCGCCAGTGGCGCCGAGCGCGGCCCGCGGCCCGCGGCGGCTGAGCACATAACGGGCGCCCGCCCAGATGCCGGCGGCGACCGCGGCGAGTTCGTCCGCGAGCCGGGTCCGGGTCCACAGCGCCCGGTCCGGGCCGAGCAGGTCTCGGCGCATGGTGGCCGCGACCAGGCCAGCGGCGACGTAGCAGCCGCCCGCTGCCAGAACCGTTACCGCGGCGCCGCGCTCGGTGTCGCCGGTGGCCGCGTTCAGGCCCAGCGCGACGATGCCGCCGAGCGAGCTCATGACGCCGCCTACCGTCGGGGACACCGCGTTGGCCATAACCAGCGTGTCCTCGGCCACCACGTGCGGGAGGGCGGCGCTGAGCGAGGAGAGGAAGAACCTGTTCACCCCAAGCACCGCGAGCACCGCGATGTATAGCGGCGCGCCGCGGTTGCCCCCGGCCATCAGGGCGGCCGTCGCCACGACGAATACCGCGCGGATCAGCGCCGACCAGACCAGGATCTGGCGCCGCGACCAGCGGTCTATGAACACCCCGGCGAACGGCCCGATCAACGAGTACGGCAGGTAGAGCACCGCGAACGCGGCAGCACCCGCGGCCGGGCTGGGAAACGTGCTCGCGTTGAAGAACACGTACGTCCCGACCCCGGCGGTGAGGATCCCGTCCCCGGTCTGCGACACCAGCCGGGTGGCGAACAGCCGCCGGAAACCGTGCTCGGCCAAGACAGTGCGGAGATCGCTAACGAACGTCCGGCGTCGTTCGCCTGCCTCCTGGCCCGCATCCGCCACCCGTTCAGCTTAGTGCCCGGTGCCTAGAAATAACGCGAAGGATCGGTGTGCCCCTGGGTACACCGATCCTTCGCGTTATGCCGGGTTAGCGGTCTACTTCGCCGGCGATGAACTGCTGGACTAGGTCGCGGCAGACATCATCGCCGAACTGCTCGGGCGGGGACTTCATGAAGTACGAGCTCGCGGAGGTGACCGGGCCGCCGATGCCGCGGTCCTTGGCGATCTTCGCGGCACGGATCGCGTCGATGATGACGCCCGCCGAGTTCGGCGAGTCCCAGACCTCGAGCTTGTACTCCAGGTTCAGCGGCACGTCGCCGAACGAGCGGCCCTCGAGCCGGACGAACGCGAACTTCTGGTCGGTCAGCCACGGCACGTAGTCGGACGGGCCGATGTGCACGTCGGCCTTGGCCATCTCGTGCGGGATCTGCGAGGTCACCGACTGGGTCTTGGAGATCTTCTTGGAGTGCAGCCGGGAGCGCTCCAGCATGTTCATAAAGTCCATGTTGCCGCCGACGTTCAGCTGGTAGGTGCGGAGCAACTCGACCCCGCGGTCCTCGAACAGCTTCGCCAGCACGCGGTGCGTGATGGTGGCGCCGACCTGCGACTTGATGTCGTCACCGACGATCGGGACCCCGGCCTCGGTGAACTTCGCGGCCCACTTCGGGTCGGAGGCGATGAAGACGGGGAGCGCGTTCACGAAGGCCACCTGGGCGTCGATCGCGCACTGGGCGTAGAACTTGTCAGCCTCTTCAGAGCCGACCGGCAGGTAGCACACCACGACGTCGGCCCGGGTGTCACGCAGCACCTGCACGACATCGGCGACCGGCTGGTCGGACTCGGTGACGATGTCGGTGTAGTACTCGCCGAGGCCGTCAAGCGTCGGGCCGCGCTGCACGGTCACGCCGGTCGGGGGGACATCGGCGAACTTGATCGTGTTGTTCTCGCTCGCGTGGATGGCGTCGGCCACATCACTGCCGACCTTCTTGGCATCGACGTCGAACGCGGCTACTACCTCTACGTCCCTGACGTGGTAGGGCCCGAAGCGGACGTGCATGAGACCGGGGACTCGAGCGGTGTCCTCGGCATCCTTGTAGTACTCCAGCCCCTGCACGAGCGAACTCGCGCAGTTGCCCACCCCCACAATGGCGAGGCGCACCTTACCCATCAGGTTGTCTCCTTCTCGGTGTTGTCGAGATTCTCCGACATACGTTCTGCTTGACGTTCGGAAGCGATCAGCTCGTTCAGCCACCGGACCTCGCGCTCCACCGACTCCAGGCCGTGCTTGTGCAGTTCGAGGGTGTAGCTGTCGACGCGTTCCCTGGTGCGGGCGAATGCTGCCCGCACACCTTCGAGCCGTTCCTCGAGGCGGCTGCGCCTGCCTTCGAGGATCCGGAGCCGGATGTCCGCCCTGGTCTGCCCGAAAAACGCGAAGTGCACCCCGAAGCTCTCGTCCTCCCAGGACGTCGGCCCCGAACTCCGTCAGCAGATCCTGCAGGCGTTCCTTGCCCTCGGCGGTGAGGCGGTAGACCTTCCGCGAGCGCCGCGCCCGGCCGCTGCGAGTAGCCGGCGTTTCCGCGTCGGCCTCCGCGACGATCAGGCCGCGCTCGGTCAGATCCTGCAAGCACGGATACAACGTCCCAAAGGCGACCGCACGGAACGGGCCCAGAACGTTGGTCAGCTGGCGGCTCAGCTCGTAGCCGTGCATGGGCGTGCGGTGCAGTATCCCGAGTACGGCGAGCTCCAGTACTCCCGATCGGTTTCGGCCCATGTCATCCCCCTCTCAGAGTCTGTCCGGACAGACTCTAAGTATCGGCCCGATGCCTTGGTTAGATATATCGGCTCGATATATCCAGTTGTCCGGTCGAAAGCATACGTGAGGCTGCCGATCGTGGCAAGCGGGCTTGGCTGGCGACGCCGACGTACCCTTGAAAACATGGTCTCGAGGCGATCGGTGGTGGATTACGGGCTCGCCAGGCGAGCGACACTCGCGTCTGTCTTCGCGGGCAACACGACGGTCTCCGACGTGTGCGACGCGCATCCCTACCTGTTGCGCGCGGCGAAATTCCATGGCGAGGCCACCGAGACGGGCTGCCCGATCTGCCGAAAGACTAAGCTGACGCACGTCACCTATGTGTACGGGGATGAACTCGGACAGTACGCGGGACGGGTCAAGCAGGAGCGCGAACTGGCGGAAATGGCCTCGGAATACGGCGAATTCCGGGTATATGTGGTCGAGGTCTGCCAAAGTTGTGGCTGGAACCACCTAGCCACGTCGTACGTTCTCGGCACTGGTGAACCGCCCACACGGCGCGGTCGCAAGGCACGAAACACGCAATGATGCGCGCCGGTGGCTGCCGCTTAGGTTGCGAGGAGGCACCGGGAACAGGCCTAGGGCGAGACACGCCAGCATGTAACGTGTGGGTTCGGTGAGGCGCGATGCGCCTCATTGATTGTCGTACACAGCCACTGCGAGGATGCGTGAGTAGCAGAGACTTCACGGGGCCCTATCAGTCCGCGGGCGGGCCACAACGGCCCGCGTCCGGCGGAGGTAACTCGCCGGGCTGGGGTGACGACGGTTTCTGGGCCGAGCCCCAGCGTCCGTCCGGTCGCGCCAGCCGCTTCGGCGATGCCATCCGCAACAGCGGGGCGTTCCGTGCGGTCCGCGACGGCGGCGTCACGCGTGTCGGGGACAGAATCCGGAACAGCGGGGCGTTCCGCGCCGCGGCCAGCATGGGCGGCCGTCATAGCGGCAATCCGCAGGCCGCCGACCCTCGTGCGGTGGATCCTCGTGCGGTCGACCCCCGGGCCGGAGACCCTCGCGCCGCAGGCCCGCGCGGCCAGGCGGCCGGCGGCCGCCACGGTGCACCGCCTCCCGGGTACGGCGGCTACGGCACCGGTGGTCCGGGACAGCAAACAACCGTTATGCCAGAACGGCGCGTTCCATCCCGGCACGCCGCACCGCAGCGTCCTGGTGGTTTCGAGCGTCCCGACGGTCCTGGTGGGCCTAACGGTCCTGGTGGTCCTGGCCGTCGCGGGGCGCCTCCCGGACGCCGGGGTCCCGGCGGCCCGAACGGTCCTGGCGGGCCGCGTGGCCCCCGTGGGCCGAGGCCGAAGGTCAAGGGCAGCTGGTGGCGGGTCTGGACGCTCCGTAAGGCGATCGGCGTGGCCGCCGCGCTTATCGGCGGGTTCACGGTGCTCGGGTTCGTCGTCGTGATTATCGCCTACAACCAGATCCAGATCCCGAGTCAGGAACTGCTGGCGAACACCTTCCAGGACTCGACCGTCTACTACAGCGACGGCAAGACCGCGATGGGAACGTTCGGCGATTACGACCGGCAGGACCTCACCTGGAACCAGATCTCCAAGCCGCTGCAGGACGCGACCCTGTCGGCCGAGGACCGGTCGTTCTGGACCGAGGGCGCCATCTCGCCGACCGGCATAATGCGCGCCGCCTACGATGACGTCTTCCACGGCGGTGGCAACGAGTCGGGCGGATCGACCATCACCCAGGAGTTCGTCCGCCAGTACTACCAAGGCATCGGCACCCAGCAGACCATGAGCCGGAAGATCAAAGAGATCTTCGTCTCTATGAAGGTGTCCAAGTCCAAGTCCAAGCAGTGGGTCCTGACCAACTACCTGAACGTCATCTATCTCGGTGACGGCGCCTACGGGGCCGGCGCGGCATCAGAGCTCTACTTTGGCGTACCCGCCGAGAAGCTCTCGATCGCGCAGGCCGCGGTGATCGCCGCGATCATCCAGCAGCCGACGAACTATCCACTGCCGCAGTTCAAACCGCAGCTTGAGGCTCGCTGGCACTACGTGCTCGACGGCATGGTCAAGATGGGCGACCTGACCGCTCAGCAAGCGGCGACCATGAAGTTCCCCGCGATGAACACGTCGGGCTCGTCGCAGGCAGCAAGCTCGGACCCGTGGGACCCCTACGTCCTGCAGCAGGTGAAGGATGAGCTTGAGTCCTACTACGGCCTGAGCGAGCAGCAGATCGACGACGACGGACTGAAGATCGTCACCACGCTGAACTACAACGACACGAAGCAGCTATACGACGCCGTCAACGAGAACGTCGAGGCGATGAAGGAGGACGGCGGCCCGCTCCCCTCGTACGCGCTGATCGGCGCCGAGCTGCAGAACCCGTCCAACGGCGCCATCCTCGCCGAGTACCCGGGCCGAGGCCAGGACATGTCGGCTTCGGCGTGCGAGGAATACGACTGCGACCTGAACACCGCGGCCTACGCGCGTGAGCAAGTCGGTTCGTCGTTCAAACCGTACGTGCTCGCGGCCGCGGTGCAGCAAGGTATGAACGTCCAGACGAGCACCCTCGACGGCGGCACCTCCATTTACACCTACGTACCGCCGGTCACCGAGGAATCGACGCTGTCGACCTCCAACAAGAGCGACGAGCAGTACAACTGGTACCCGGTCCACAACGACGGCGACTCTGTGTACGGTCCGATGAACGTCCAGAACGCGTTCGCCCAGTCCTCCAACACGGCGTTCACCGACCTTTACCATCGCGTTGGCGGCCAGCCGGTCATAGATATGGCGGGGGACATGGGCGTCAACACCGGCCCGTCGTCTCAGGACGGATCGAACCTCCAGTACACCGTGGGTGAGGTCGGTACTGCCCTTGGCATCGACTCGCTTACCGTCAACGAGCAGGACCAGATGCTGTCCACCATCGCCGACGGCGGTACCTACCACCGGGGGCACGTGGTCCAGTCGGTCACGGTCTTCGGCAGCACGACGCCTTCCAAGTACACGACCAGTACCGTGCTAACCCAGGCACAGGATTCACAAGTCCAGTACGCGATGGAGACCGTTACCACGAACGGTACGGGCACCGCTGCCGCGATGACCGACGGTCGTACGATCATCGGGAAGACCGGTACCACAAGCAATTACCTGTCGGCATTCTTCATTGGCGCCATCCCGCAGGCCGCGCTGACCGTCGGTATCTTCACCAACGAGCAGGGCGACCAGGTCTGCAATGCGGCGGGTAAGGACTGTAAGCCCAACACCGAGACACTTGCCGACCTGGGCGGTGCCAGCGGCCAGACCGGTTTCGGTGGTTACTGGCCAGCCAGGATCTGGCACTCCTTCATGGAGTCCGTGTACGCGAGTTCTCCGATCGAGAGTTTCCTGAGCCCGCAGTTCAGTGGTTCCACTTGGGACCAGCTGCCGTCGACGCCTAAGAAGACGTCGAATAACAACGGCACCGGCACCAGGAAGCACAACGGTGGTGGCGGCAATAACAACGGCAACCCGGTGACCACGCCGAGCACTGGTACTTCCTCGACGGCGACGGCTACCGCCAGCCCCAGTGCGTCGGCGAGCGCGACCTGTACCCAAGGGAACTTCGGTATCGGGGACTGCAACGGCGGCGGTGGCGGTGGTGGCGGCAACAATGACGGAACGGTGAGTACCACGTCGGCCGGCGCTGTCGTCGGTGGTGTGCTAGCCGTCTTGCCGGGCTCCTTGCTGTGGAATACCGCGGCCAAACGGCGTCGACGTAAGCGCAAGGCTCGCGGCTGAGGTTAGCCCGATATGCTCCGCCTGTGACGACTGAAGCACATAACGCCGGCCAGCGTCTCGCGCTGGCCGGCGGTGCCACCGCCACCCTCGTCAGCGCGTCGCTGCTGGCGGCGTTGCTCGGCTACACGCAGAAGCTCGCCTGCAGTTCAGGTGGTGCGTGGAACAACTTTGCCAGCCAGTTCAGAGCCGATTGCTACACGGACATCTACCCGCTGTACTACGGCGAGGGTTTGTCCAGCGGAAAGATCCCGTACCTCGACCACCCGGTCGAGTACCCGGTGCTGATCGGCTGGACGATGGAAGCCGCGGCCTGGCTGGTTAGTGGCGTTGGCGACATCTACGCTCGTGGCCAGGATTTCTACTACGTGACGGTTGGGATCCTCTCGATCTGCCTAGTGGTGGGAGTGCTCGCGACGGGCTACGTGGCCGGGCCGCGGTTGCGCTGGTCGGCGTTGCTGGTCGCGCTGTCCCCAGCACTGATCTTCGCCGCGTTCATCAACTGGGACCTGCTGGCGATGGGGCTCGCCGCCTGCGGCATGGCGGCTTGGGCGGCGCGGCGTGAGGTCCTGTCTGGTGTGCTGCTATCCCTGGCGGTGTCCGCGAAGTTCTACCCGCTGCTGATCTTCGCCGCGTTGTTCCTGGTCTGTCTGCGGGCTGGGCGGCTGAGGGACTTCGCGCGCTGTTTCGGCGCGGGGCTCGTAGCGTGGCTTGTCGTCAATCTGCCGATCGCGATCGTCTCGCCCGCAGGCTGGGCGCGGTTCTACGCGTTCAGCCGTGACCGCGGCGCCGACTGGGGTTCGATCTGGTACTTGCTCGAGCACTACAACGTGCCAGTTTTCGGTACCACCAGCCTGTCTAGCCTGAACATCATCTCCAGCGCTGCCTTCGTGGTCCTGGCCTTGCTCATCTCGCTGCTGACCCTCATCGCCCCGCGTCGTCCCCGGCTGCCTCAGGTTGCGTTCCTGCTGCTCGCCGCGTTCCTCATAAGCAATAAGGTGTGGTCGCCGCAGTACGTGATCTGGCTGGTCCCGCTGGCCGTACTCGCCCGGCCCCGGCTGTGGCCTTACCTGCTGTGGCAGGCAGCCGAGCTGGTCTATTTCTTCGGGATCTGGGCCTACTTCACCGGCATGTACGCGCCGCCGGGAGGCATCACGGCTGGCTGGTACTTCATTACCCTGGCCGCCCGGCTGGTGACGGTGGCACTGGTCGGGTTGTTCGTCGTACTGGACATCCTTCATCCAGAACGCGACGTGGTGCGGCGGTCTGGCACCGACGACCCGGCGGGCGGCATCCTCGATGGCGCGCCGGATCGCTTCCGGCTCACGCTGGCACCTTTTCCCGCGGTGGTTACCCGAGGGACGACCTGAGCCACTCGATGTCCGCGCCGATGCCAGGGGCAGGCGTCTCGCAGATGACCGGGGCTCCGGCGGCGCGGACGACTTCAAGCAGCAGCCCGCGGTCGATGGTCCCGGAGTCGAGGTTGGCGTGCCGGTCGGCTCCTGAGCCGAAGTCGTCGCGCGAGTTGTTGCAGTGCACCAAGTCGATCCGGCCGGTGATGGCCTTGATCGAGTCCACCGCGCTGGCCAGTTCGATGCCCGCGGAGTTGGCGTGACAGGTGTCCAGGCAGAATCCCACGTTCTCGGCTCCGCCCACCGCCTCCCATAGCCGGGAGATCTGCTCCAGGGTGCGGGCCATGGCTCCGTTACCTCCGGCGGTGTTCTCGATCAGCATGGGCAGCGGCCGGTCGATCCGCTCCACCGCTTTCACCCAGTTCTCGATCCCGGCGCCCGGGTCGGTTCCCTGTGTTACGTGACCGCCGTGCACGATGAGGGCCTTCGCGCCGACCGCGGCAGCGGCCTCAAGTTGCTGGGTGAGGATCTTGCGGCTAGGGATACGGATCCTGTTATTGCTGGTCGCGACGTTGATGATGTACGGGGCGTGGATGTAAACGTCGACGCCCTTGGCGGCGAACGACGCGCCGATCCCGTCCGGGATAACCGGGGCCTTCCAGCCTTGCGGATCGCCGAGGAAGAACTGAGCCGCGTCCGCGCCCAGCGCCAGCGCGTCGTTGAGGGGATTCTCGTCGTGAAAGTGGCCGCCAACCTTAGTCATGGGCACAGCCTATGAGACAAGAATCTTCCGCGACCCGGGTTGAGTTCTAGCCCGTGTTCTAGCCCGTTCTAGCCTCAGCGAGCCCGTTCTAGCCCCAGCGATGGCCCATCGCTGGGGCTAGAACGCTAGCGATGACCCATCGCGGGTGCTTAGCCGAGTCCCCCGTGCGCTATGCCCAAGGCGAGGCCGACAAAGCCGGCGATGATGCCGGCCATGATGATCACACGCTCCTCGCGCGTGGCGGATATCATCTGCGCGTACAGCCCCACGAGCAGGGCGTACAAGCCGGTGGCGGTGGCCGCGATGGCTATCGCGGTCCCCGCGGTGGCGACGTTCCTGTCGATCAGTCCGAGGACGAAGGACACGATCCCGATAACCAGGACGCTGATAGCCAGCACGTTTTGCAGCGGGTGCGAGTTGCCATCAGAGTTCAGCGTTAGGTGCGGGACGCGCCGGTGGCTATCAGAACGGACGGTGCCTGCCACGTTCACCTCCAGAGAGGGCAGTTTCCTCGGTTGTTCCCCCTGACACGGCGGTGAACCGTCCCGGATGGGCCACGGCCGCTGGTAAGCTGACCACCTGCGGCGATAAGGCCGCGTCCCTCCTGTCACGGAAAGACCGTGACCGCACGAGTCCAGAGGAGGCTTCGGACGTTCATGCGCCATTACGAGATCATGATCATCCTCGACCCAAACCTCGAGGAACGTTCCGTTCAGCCGTCGCTTGATCAGTTCCTGACTGTCGTGACCGGTGATGGCGGCAAGATCGCCAAGGTCGACATCTGGGGTAAGCGCCGTCTGGCGTACCAGATCGACAAGAAGCCGGAAGGCATCTACGCGGTGCTCGACCTGACCGCTGAGCCGGATACCGTCCGGGAACTCGACCGGCAGCTCAACCTGAACGAAGCCGTGCTGCGGACCAAGGTCCTGCGGCCGGAGCACCGCTAAGCAATCCACTTCGCCACTGCATTTACCCGAAGTAGAGGGAGCTGGGCCAATGGCGGCAGGTGACACCCAGATAACAGTCGTCGGCAATCTCGTCGACGACCCAGAGCTTCGATTCACCCCGGCCGGGCAGCCAGTGGCCCGGTTCCGGATCGCATCGACGCCGCGGTTTATGGACCGGACCACGAACGAGTGGAAGGACGGCGACAGCCTCTTCCTCACGTGCAACGTCTGGCGGCAGGCGGCGGAGAACGTCGCCGAGAGCCTCCAGCGTGGCATGCGGGTCATCGTTTCCGGGCGCCTCAAGCAGCGGAACTACGAGACCAAAGAGGGCGAGAAGCGGACCGTCTATGAGATCGAGGTCAACGACGTCGGCCCCTCCCTCAAGAACGCGTCCGCCAAGGTGAACCGGGTCAGCCGTTCCGGTGGCCAGGGCGGCGGCGGTTTCGGTGGCGGCCAGGGCAGCGGCGGCGGCCAAAGTGGCGGCGGCGGCCAGGGTGGCGGCGACAGCTGGAGCGGAGGCGGCAGCCAGAACAGCGGCTCGTCGCAGTCCAGTCGCCCAGCCGAGTCCGACCCGTGGGCCTCGGACGCCGCGGGCGGCGGGTTCTCCGACGAACCGCCGTTCTAAAGAACGAACTACCATCCCCGCGAATGCGGGGCTCTGTTAAGGAGCACCATGATGGCTAAGCCAATACTGCGCAAGCCGAAGAAGAAGGTTTGTACTTTCTGCCAGGAGCGGATCAGCTACGTGGACTACAAGGACACGGGGCTGCTGCGGAAGTACATCTCCGACCGGGGCAAGATCCGGGCGCGTCGCGTCACGGGCAACTGCACCCGGCACCAGCGGGATGTCGCGACCGCGATCAAGAACGCCCGCGAGATGGCGCTGCTCCCGTATACGAGCACGGCTCGCTGAGAAGGGGATCACGCAGATGGCTCGCACACCGATGAAGTTGATCCTTACCCACGAGGTAAGTGGTCTCGGTACCCCCGGTGACGTCGTCGATGTCGCCTCCGGATACGGGCGGAACTACCTGATCCCGCGCGGTTTCGCGATGCGCTGGACCCGCGGTGCGGAGAAGGAGATCGACCTGATCAAGCGGGCGCGTTCAGTCCGCGAGATCCGCAGCCTGGACGACGCGAAGTCGGTCGCTGGGCAGCTCGGGTCGCTCACCGTCCGGCTGCGTCGTCGCGCCGGGCAGAACGGCCGGCTCTTCGGCTCGGTTGGCCCGTCCGACATCGCCGATGCGGTCAAAGCGGCTGGCGGTCCAGAGCTTGACCGGCGCCGGATCGAGGTCACTGACCCGATCAAGACTCTCGGCCAGCACCAGGTCCGGGTGCGGCTGCACCCGGAGGTCAGCGCGACCGTGGACATCGACATCCAGGCCGCCTGAGAATCCACAGTCCCGGCTAAGGGTTTTCCACAGCAAGATCCACAAGCACCCCGTCCAGAAGGGCGGGGTGCTTGTGCTGCCCTAACTGAGTGGTCACTCCGCGGGACCGGTGTATTTCTGCTGGCGCCTAGCCAGTTCCGGGTCTAGGTCGCTCACCATCGACCAGATGCCCGCCAGCCGCTCAGTCAGTTCCTGAGCAGGTATTTCCTGCCGGGCATCCACAGCTAGCTGGTCTATCGCTTCCGCGATCTCATCGATCGGGCCCCCGCTCATCGAACACACAGGCGAAGCGTAGCATCATCGCCCCCTGCCTTGCCGCTAAACAGTCACCGCGTGCAGTCGGCTGAGAATACGCACAGAGATATCCACAGGTCACCCGTTGGCGCTGTGGGGACACGCTGTGGAAATCGGATGGGTGTGGGTCCGTGTCTGATGCCCCGAGATTTTTCTCTACACAGGGCGTGGACGGCGTTTCCGCAGACAGGACACGGAATGCCGGAGCGAAGTCATGCTGATTCCACAGCCTGATCCCCAGGGTGCGCACAGCAGGAAGGCCATTTCCGCACACGTTCTCCACAGTCTTGTCCACTGTTCGTGTTGGCTCGTTGGTCGTGGCACCGCGAGAATGTCAGTGGCCTCCGGTAGAACTATGTGCTGGGGCCATGATGGGACGGGAGGTGGGCCGGGTGAGCGTCAGCGAGGCAGCATCCAGGGGTGACGAGTTCGAGCGCACCCCACCGCAAGACGTAGCGGCTGAGCAGTGCGTGCTTGGTGGCATGCTGCTGTCCAAGGACGCGATCTCCGACGTGATCGAGGTCATCAGGCCGACCGACCACTACCGGCCCGCGCACCAGCTTGTCCACGAGGCCATCCTCGACTTGTACGCGCGCGGTGAGCCCGCCGACGCGATCACGGTCAGCAATGAGCTCGCGCGCCGTGGGGACCTGGCCAAGATCGGGGGCGGGCCGTACCTGCACACCCTGATCGCCTCCGTCCCGACCGCGGCGAACGCCGGATACTACGCGCGCATCGTCCGTGAGCGGGCCATCCTCCGGCGGCTTGTCGAGGCCGGGACCAGGATTGTCCAGATGGGCTTCACCGGTGACGCCGAGGCCGACGAAATCGTCGACCGGGCGCAGGCCGAGGTGTACGCGGTCACCGACCGCCGGATCGCCGAGGACTACCACTCGCTGTCGGAGATCATGCCCGGAGCGCTCGACGAGATCGAGGCGATCAGCACACACGGCGGCACGATGACCGGGGTGCCCACCGGCTTCACCGACCTCGACGCCCTGACGAACGGCCTGCACGGCGGCCAGATGATCGTCATCGCGGCTCGCCCGGCTGTGGGTAAAGCCCTGGCGCTCGACACGCCGCTGCCCACTCCGATGGGCTGGACGACGATGGGTTCAGTTGACGTTGGGGACAAGCTTCTCGGAGCTTTCGGAGACCCGATTGCCGTTGTTGAGGTTACGGACGTCATGCTCGGGCGTCCCTGCTACGAGGTCGAGTTTTCAGATGGCTCCGTAATCGTGGCCGACGGCTCGCATCAGTGGGTCACATCAGATCTGCTTACTGGGTGGACGTCAGACCGCGTGGTGACGACGGAGGAGATTGCCCGGACACTCGGCGCTCCCTCTGGCCCACGGCACGCAGTCGGCTCGCAAGCCAGCGGCTGGCGTTTCATAACTGACGTCCGCCGAATACCTTCGCGCCCAGTCCGCTGTGTTCAGGTGGATGCGGATGACCACCTGTACCTAGCAGGGAGCGGCATGCTCCCCACTCACAACTCCGCGCTGGCTCTCGACTTCGCGCGTGCCGCGACTATCAAGCACCAGCTTCCGACCGTGATCTTCAGCCTGGAGATGGGCCGGAACGAGATCACGATGCGTCTGCTGGCCGCGGAGGCTCGGGTGCCGATGCATGTCATGCGGTCGGGGCAGATGAGCGACGACGACTGGGCCCGGCTGGCGCGTCGGATGAGCGAGGTCGCCGACGCACCGCTGTTCATCGACGACTCGCCCAACATGTCGCTGATGGAGATCCGGGCTGAAGTGTCGGCGCCTCAAGCAGCGGCATGACCTGAAGCTCGTCATCATCGACTATCTGCAGCTGATGTCCTCGCCGAAGCGAGTCGAGAACCGGCAGCAGGAAGTCTCCGAGATGTCCCGGTCGCTGAAGCTGCTAGCCAAGGAACTCGAAGTCCCCGTCGTCGCGCTCTCCCAGCTGAACCGAGGTCCCGAACAGCGCACGGACAAGAAGCCCATGGTGTCCGATTTGCGAGAGTCTGGCTGCGTGACTGCCGACACCACGCTGGTCCGAGCCGACACGGGCGCTCCAGTGAGCTTCGATGAGTTGCTCCGCGAAGGCTGGAATGGCATCGACGTCTGGTCACTTGATGAGCAGAACCAGCTCGTCTCCGCTCCACTGACGAACGTTTTTGAGTCAGGGACGAAGGACGTTTTCCGGGTGCGGCTCGCGTCAGGACGCGAGGTCAAGGCATCAGCCAACCACCCGTTCCTTACCTTTAACGGCTGGACCCGCCTCGATGAGCTTGAGATCGGACACCGAGTGGGCATAGCGCGGCGGGTTCCCGTGCCTGTCGGTGCGGGGCTTGGCTGGTCAGAGCATCGTCTCGGTCTGCTCGCCCATCTCATCGGTGACGGATGCGTAATCCGGAAGCAGCCAGTGCACTACACCTCCAACGACGAAGAAAATCTGACGTTCGTTGAGGACGCCGCGGCGGCAGAGTTCGGCATCACAGCGCGGCGGGTTGAGCAGAAGACCAGGTGGCATGTCTACTTGCCGGCTCCAGCACACTGCACGCATGGCCGGGGGAATCCCATCCACGACTGGTTCCGCGAACTTGGCATCGAGTACCTCCGCGCGGCCGAGAAGCGGCTGCCAGCCGCGCTATACGGCGCCAGCGATGAGGAGATCTGCGTTTTCCTTCGTCACCTCTGGGCGACCGATGGGTGTGTGTGGCCGCCGCGCGAGAAGCAGGCGCCAAAGGTGTACTACGCGTCTGCTAGCCGTGAGCTTGCTGACGGCGTGGCACACCTGCTCGCCCGCCTGGGAATCATGGCACGCATCCGTGAGGTGCAGAAGGCTGGATACCAGCCGAACTATCACGTGATCGTGGCTGACGGGCCGGGGATGCGCACCTTCTGCTCGCGGGTTGGTGTGCATGGTCGGCGCGGCGCCGCAGCGACACAGTTGGCCGCGGCTCTCGAGGGAAAGACCGCTAACACCAACGTCGACACCGTTCCACTTGAGGTCTGGGAGCTTGTCAAGTCGGAACGGCTACGTGCCGGGCTATCGGAGCGACAGTTCCAAGCGGCGATCCGCACTAACTACTGCGGTTCGACGCTGTACAAGAGCTGCCCGTCCCGTGAACGGCTGCTGCGTTGCGCGGACGCGCTGGGATCTGACGTGTTGCGCGAGATCGCGACCAGCGATGTCTGCTGGGACAAGGTTGTGGCGATCGAGCCTCTCGGGCCGCAGCCGGTTTACGACGCCACGGTTAAGGGAACTCACAACTTCATCGCGAACGGGATCAACCTACACAACAGTATTGAGCAGGACGCGGACGTGGTCATTCTTCTGCACCGTGAAGACGCATATGAGAAAGAGTCTCCGCGTGCCGGCGAAGCAGACCTGATCGTCGCCAAGCACAGGAACGGCCCGACCGCCACCGTGACAGTCGCCTTCCAGGGCCACTACAGCCGCTTCGTCGACATGGCGCCAAGCTGATCGATTAGCTGTAGGTTCTCATCTCACTTGGCCAACGTCTCATCGATCTGGCCACTCGATGGCCAATTGGCCAGATTGATGAGAAACGAAGGGCGTCGCGATGGGAATGCCGAAGTGACGCAATTGGCCGTCTCCTTGAATTAGAGGGGAGTCGGCGCCTGGGGGGTGTGGTCACGTGCGCTGCGGCGCAGCGTGCCCTGCCTGCTTGGGCTGGTCCAGCCCGGTAGTCGACGGGTCAGGTCGGCCGGAGGCGATCTCCATGTCAGGCGGGCTGGGTCTTCTGGTTCTGGCTGCCACGTGACCGGCTCGTCGATACGGTGGCGGAGTAGCAGTCGCTCAGCCTCCACCGTCAGGTAGTCCTTGAGTGCGCCCACGTGGTCCTTCCGGAAAGACGCATAGCTTTCACGCTCACTGCTGCCCCGGAAGCACAGTTGGTTGTTGGCGAACCGTATGTCGCCGCCGGTTAGCGTCTCCCAGAGCATCATGGTCACGTACCGGATGCGGCGCTCGGTGAGCACTATGCCTGCTTGATGGCACGCCTTGCGGAGTCGTGTTGGCGTCACGAGCTTGAGGTCGCGGAACGTCTGTCGGCGCCGGGCGTAGTCGATGGGCGGGGGATGCTTTGTCAGTTCCTCGACGAGTGCGTTGAGGCTCGCGAGCACCTCCTCTAGGTGGCCAGCAGCATCCAGCCGCCGGAAGACGGCGGCGACAGTGCGGCTGGACTGCGGGGGAAGCGTGAGCCAGGCGGCGATGTGGCTCCATTCGGCGTACGTTCCGCATCGTATGATCGCGATCGATAGGACCGCGCCGGGCGTGCCAGTGTCATGGGCAACGTGCCGGGTCAGCAGGTCCGTCACGGGCCTCCATGCGACCTGGGGCACGAGTCGGGCGGGCACGGAGCCCAGCTGACCTGGTACGAACGGCCATTCCCCTGTCCTGGCGGTGGGACGGCGAGGAACAGTGCCCTCGGTACGGTATGACAGCCTGTCGCCCGCGCTCATTGTCGGTGCCTGACTGCCGGAGCAGGATCGCGTCCAGGAGCGGTGATCGGGTTGCGGCGATGCCCCGCCTCCGCGCTGACCACGGCATCTCTTCTGTGCTCGCCAGGATGCGCTCCGCTGGATCGGCCGCCGCCGACAAGGACGGAGCGGTCAGGACGTCAACCGCCAGGGCGGCTGCAACTCCGAATAGCGCGGGATGGTCGGCAAGGGCGGCGAAGGCGCTCGTCGGGGACTTGACCGGCTCCACCTCGGGCAGTGAGATGCCCTTGGCCGCGGGCGTCGTCGCCAGGTACGCGACGCGGCGGCTGATGAGTCCATCGCTGGCGACGATGGAGTGGCGCATGAGAGTAGCCACCGCCGTGAGCGCGACCTTCGGCGGCATTAGAAGTCCGGCGGCCGATACCTCGGCCGTTTCCATCAGCACGCTGTTTATCCATCGCTGGCACGCTATGACCGGGTGTAATGCCAATTCGCCTATAAGTCCGAAACCAGCCCCTTGTACGATTTTGCCAGCCAGCCAGCCAGCTACAAGACCGACCACTAAAATAACCAGCAGACTTTCATTTGAGATATGCACGATCTCTCCTCGGTCGCTGACACTGACCCCTGTGCGCCCAGGCTCCAGGTTTGTATCACACCGGTATGAATGGCGAATTTGTTTTCAAATCTCGCTAAAAACTTTGCTGTGGTAGTGTGATTTCTCGTATCGCAGAGTGAGCGGTATCGGTAAGGCTCGCGGACGCGAGCGTAGAGGCACCGTATGGACGTCGTGGGCTGGCCGCGGAGCTTGGGCCTCGGAAAGTACGAGGCGGCATTCGGTGAGAACGACATTGGCGAGACGGTCCTTCCGATATCTGCGCGCTTGCGGGGCTTCCTTTGTCGATCCGAAGCGACAGGAATGGCGAACATCTCCAAGGCGAGTTGAGTTCATGGAAGCAGCGGTGAAAGATAGCTTAGGGATAGAAGTCGAAAGCTTGCGAGGCTGCCCGGATGCGCGCTCGATCGCCGATAACAATCGCTCCGCCGACGAAGGACGGGCAAATCAGGGAACTGCATCTCTGGGCGGTACGCGAAGGGCTACGCAGGGCTCCTGCCGCGCCGTTGTTCGATGATTTCTGCCGACGGCTCGTTGCTTTCGGCGTGCCGCTTTGGCGCGCTTTCGCCGGGATGCGAACGTTACATCCGCAATGGGCCGGATACACCTACACTTGGTGGCGCGACCGCGACGTGGTGCACCCGGAACGGCGCGAACGCGGCAAAACCTATGATCAGGACCTGCGAGACAGCCCTTATTGGCATCTGCGCGATGCCGCCACCGGGCCTGACATGCCGCTACGTTTGCGGCGCAGATTAATCGGTGACGGCGCGCAGCGCGATTTTCCAGTTGTCGAGCAGTTAGCGATCGCCGGAGCGACGGATTATATCGCCGAACTGATCCCTGTTGGCATGGTGTCAGAGGCGTTCCCGGACAGTGGGATTGGCTTCTCGTTTGCGACAGATCAAATCGACGGCTTTGGTGAGAACGATCTCAAGCTGATCCAGGCCGTGCTGCCCGCGGTCGCACTTGCGATCATGTCGGATGCCGAGCACACTATTGCGGCCGAGCTGCTCGCCGCCTATCTCGGCGCCGACGCGGGTCGTCGCGTTCATGCCGGTGTGGTCGAACGGGGTTCGGTCGAAAGCATCCGCGCCGTATTATGGTATGCCGACATCCGCGGCTTCACTCCTTTAGCCGACGCGACGCCGGGGCCGGTCCTTATTGAAATGCTCGATGACGTCTTCGAGGCGCTGACGGCCGCGTTGCGCCCACGCGGGGCTCAGGTGCTGAAGTTCCTTGGCGATGGCATGCTCGCGAGCTTTGCCTTCGTGGACGCGACGTGCAGTGAAACCTGTTCCCGCGCGCTCGACGCCGCCGCCGAAGCGATGCTGAGCATCGACCGACTTAACGCCGATCGAATACGAACAGGGAAGCCAACTGCCATCGTCGACCTCGCGCTCCACGTCGGCGAGGTTCTCTATGGCAATGTCGGCGCGGTCGATCGCCTTGACTTCACAGTCATCGGCCCGGCGGTCAACGAGGTGGCGCGCATCGAAACGCTGTGCGAACCGCTCGGCCGCAAGGTCCTGGTTTCGGCCGCGCTCGCCGCGGCGGTCGCCGACGGAGAGCGGCTTGAACCGCTTGGTGCCCACGTCCTCCGCGGGGTACGGGAGCCGACGGAGATTTTCGCGTTGCGGCTCTAGACGCAAGGCGCGACACCCGCCGCCGCGCGCGGGAGGGTCACCATGGATTTTTTGGACCTTTGGCTGAAGGACTTGCGTTGATCCCGGACGATTTCGGGGCTTCGTACTGCCGCTGAGGGCCCTCGGGGCCGCAAAGGTTTCCTGCCGTCATGACCGCCGGCGGTAAGAGCGGTTGCAAGGTACAAGAGGTCCACGCAGTGCATCTTGCGACACCGATTAAGAAGCTTAGCCAAACACCTGCCTATTGAAGTGTGCTACATTTTGCTGAAAGTAGGAGAGCACGCAGGTGCAGTTTGCGGTCGGTTTTAAAATTCAGGGGAAAACGGGACACGTTGTCGTTGACGCGGAAGACGCGCTGATCGCCGCCCTCAAAGTCAAAGTGCAGCGTCCAGAAGCGTTGATTGCCTATGTCCGCCAGCAAAATAAACGTGGCGACACCCGTCACCCCATGCGCCGACTAAGCGGCGAGAACGCCTAGCGGGGATACGACCACCTATCGCCGCGTGACCCGGCCCAACGGCCACTGCCTGCTAATCGCAGTGGCAGCGCACAAGTGACGGACGAACTGGCAATCGGGCGGCAGAGAAAGACAGCCGTGGGGATGTTAATGGCGCACCCAGTGAACGCGGTCGTTGAGTCGGCCACCGAGACACCTGCCCATCCGGGAGGAAGCTCAAATGACCTATGTAGTCAATGAGAGTTGCATCAAATGCAAGTTGATGGATTGTGTAGAAGTCTGCCCCGTGGATTGCTTCTACGAGGGCGAAACCATGGCCCTGGTCATCCATCCCGACGAATGTATCGATTGCGGGGTTTGCGAGCCAGAATGTCCGGTCGATGCGATCAAGCCGGACACCGAGCCGGGCCTTCAGAAGTGGCTGAGCATCAACACGGAATACGCGAAGCTATGGCCTAATATTACGCTCAAGAAGGAACCTCCGGCCGATGCCAAAGAATGGGAGGGGGTGCCAAACAAGGAACACATATTTCTCAACAAATCCTGGCGACGGCACCTGATCAAAGCCGGGACGCGCAGACGATAACAATTGGCGCATTTGAACTCCTCAAAGAGGTGGAGCAGCACGTTACGTGATCGAGACGGCGATGCGACATTTCTTCATTCGGGCCGAGACGGGAAAGAACGCCAGCCGCAAAAAGGAAGAAGTTGACGCGGATAAGCAGCCGCGGCTCTTGCTGCGATGGTGGCACCGTATCGGCATGCGCGGTTGACCGCGATGAAGTTGGCCGGCGATCCGAATGATTTAGAGGTGGTGCCGAAGCCGGACGCTCGAATAGCGAATCAGCCGGTTTCTGGCGTCGATCAATCGGCCAACGGGGAGTGACTTTTACGATCCTTAGCGCGAACTGTGTCAATCGGTGCCACGCAGGCGGCGTCAAACGCCGGGGGTCGCCTCGCCGCTAAAGTGCCTTTTCCGTACCCGCTGCCACGACCGAAAACGGGCCGATCGCTATGACGCGGCAGCCATGATCACGCCTGCCGCAATCTGCCAACGCGCCTTCGATAGCGTTTTGCTCGTTACCGGCGTCGGCAATAACTCCCACCAATCCATTGGCGCCCG
>CAVUOU010000006.1:0-67985 GCA_963743085.1 uncultured Actinomycetota bacterium | reverse complement strand
TGAGTAATAGTTGACTTGCTCTCCTGGAGAATAGCTGCCAGCGATGACCCCGGACGGGCCCCGTAGCCGTGCCCCGGGCCCGCATTGCCCTAGCCCGCGGGCCGCCCGACGGCCCGGGCAAGGCCTGCCGGCAAGACAGTGGAAACCAGCCATCGCGGGAAGACGGCAAGTTACCATCATCCTGTCTTGTTACCTGATGCCACGCCTGGATGACCAGCACCGGCGATTCCGGCACGCTGGTCCCTCCGTTCGCGGGGAGCGGCGTCCTGCGGGCGGTGACCAGTGCCGCCTCACTGGCGGACGCCCTCGCCGGCGCGCCGGCCGTGGACGATGCTCTCCGCCGGTGGAGTGATGCCCGGCTCCAGGCCGCTGCCCAGGTCATTCCAAACGCTGAAGGCATCGAGCGGAGCTACGTGTCCGGCATGCCAGACCTCACCGCCATGCCGACCACGGCGGCCAACGACTGGATGTCCGCAGCCTATACCGGGCTTCCGGTCACCCTCCCCGGCGTGTGATGCGGCGCGCGAACACGCGGACCAGCCATTCCCTCACCTCGGGCCTCACCGGCATCGCGGCGAAGTCGAAGATCTTCTCCGCGCCGCCCTGCTCCTAGGGAAAATGACCGAATGGATAATTCGGTAGTACTGCGGCCGGTCGACGAGGATGGCGTGCGGATCGTCGAGCGGCTGACGCAAGACCCGGCGAGTACCGGCGAGTTCGCGTGGTTCGGGTGGCCTGCCGATCCGCGGCAGTACCGGCGCAGGTGGGCAGAGGACGGGATGCTGGGGCCGGATGGCGGGTCTCTGCTGATCGTCCGCGACGAGGAGCGTCTCGGCTTCGTGAACTGGCGGCGCGCGGCCCGGACTCCGGATGGCGCTGCCTGGGAAATCGGGATCGCGCTGCTGCCGGACGCCAGGGGCCATGGATATGGCTCCCAGGCGCAGCGGCTACTGGTCGGTTACCTGTTCGCGCACACGACGGCGCACCGGATCGAGGCGCTCACCGAGACCAGCAATCTGGCCGAGCAACGGGCACTGGAGAAGGCCGGCTTCACCCGGGAAGGCGTCTGCCGAGGCGCGGGCTGGCGCGACGGTGCCTGGCGAGATGGCGTGACTTATGCCATTTTGCGCACCGACCCGACCGCCCCGTAACCCCCGCCGTTCCTGAGCAGTGCGGCGCTGCCCATAAAAGAGGGTGGGCAGCGCCGCACTGCCCAGGAAAGCCCCGCGGCGGGACGGGGCGCCGGGGCAGCCAGGGCCGCCGAGGCCGCCGGGGCCGCCGGGGCCGCCGGGGCCGCCGGGGCCGCCGGGTATGCCGGGTATGCCGGCCAGCCGACCGACCAGCTGACCAGCTGACCAGCCGACCAGCCGACCAGCCGACCAGCCGACCAGCCACCGACCAGCCGGCCAGCCCACCAGCCGCAGCTGGCCAGCCGACCGACCTGCCGGCCAGCCGACCGACCAGCTGACCAGCCGACCGACCAGCTGACCAGCCGACCGACCAGCTGACCAGCCGAGCAGCCGACAGACAGGCCGAGCAGCCGAGCGGTTGCGCGTCGCCCCGATGTCTGCCTATACTCGTGCACGAGTACTAGTAAGCGAGTGATCGGCAGCGAGTGCATGGGAGGGGCAAACGATGGCAAAACGGCGGAAGGTGGCCAACCTGCTGGCGCTGCCCGTCATGTCGGCGTTGGCCCAGCAACCGATGTACCCGTACCAGATCGCCATGCAGCTCAGGGACCGGGGCAAGGACCGGGCGGTCAAGGCCAACTGGGGCTCCTTCTACACGGTCATCAAGAACCTCGAGAAGAACGGCTTCATCGAGGCCATCGAGACCATCCGGGAGGGACGGCAGCCGGAACGCACCGTATACCGGCTGACCGAGGCGGGTCACGAGGAGCTGCTCGACTGGCTCCGCGAGCTGATCGGGGAGCCAGAGGACGAAGCCACCCGGCTCGAGGCGGGGCTGAGTGACTTCATGCACCTGCACCCCGACGAGGTAACCAGCCTGCTGCGCCGACGGCTCGATGTCATGGACACCGGGATCGCTCATCAAGAGACCGAACTCGAGACGTACCGGCAGACGCTGCCAAGGATCTTCCTGCTCGAGGTGGAGTACCACCTCGCGCTCGATAAGGCGCAGGCCGAGTGGGTCCGCGGCATCCTCAATGAGATCGAGACCGGTTCGCTGGCCGACTTCGAGGTGATGCGCCAGTTCCACGAGACGGGGGAGATTCCGCCGGAGTACGCGGAACTCTTCGAACAGGAGGCACGCAAGTACGACTGACAAAGAAGAAAAAGCCCCGGCCTGGTGCGGCAACACCAGGCCGGGGACCACATCGATCACTCACCGTCAAGAGGAGTAATCATCATGAACTCTATCGAGGCTCGTGGCCTCGTGAAAACCTACAAGGACGTCCGCGCGCTCGACGGGCTGGACATCGAGGTGCCCCGCGGCACCGTGTTTGGCCTGCTGGGGCCGAACGGCGCGGGCAAATCCACCACTGTCAAGATCCTCACCTCACTGGCCAGGCCCGACGCGGGCAGCGCCACCATCGAAGGCGTCGATGTCCTGAAAAATCCGGCGCGGCTGCGCCGGATCATCGGGGTCGTGGCCCAGCATTCCGGCGCGGATCCGATGGCCACCGGCCGGGAGAACCTGATCCTGCAAGGCCGGCTCTACCGGGTAGCAAAAGTCAAGGCACGCGCCGACGAACTGCTGGCGCGGTTCGGGCTGACCGAGGCGGGCAGTCGGCTGGTCAAGACCTACTCCGGGGGAATGCAGCGGCGGCTCGATGTCGCGCTCGGGCTGATGCACCAGCCGAAGGTGCTGTTCCTCGACGAGCCGACCACCGGCCTCGACCCCGAGGCCAGGACCGCCATGTGGCAGGAGATCGAGCGGCTCCGCGACGAGGGAGTCACCGTCCTGCTGACGACGCACTACCTGGACGAGGCGGACCGGCTGGCGTCGCTTGTCGCGATCGTCGACCACGGCCGCGTCGTGACCTCCGGGACGCCGGACGGGCTCAAGGGCGAACTCAAGGGGGACCAGCTCGTCGTTATGCTCGCCGAAAAAACACCCACCGAGGACGTGCGCCGCGCGCTGGACAGTACCGAAGTAGTGCGCGACGTCATCGTCTCTGGCCGTGACGTGTCGGCGCGCAGCGACGATGGCGCGGCGGCGGTGCCGTCCGTGCTCGCGGCGCTGTCCGGCGCCGGGATACCCGTCGCGTCGGTCGCGGTCGCCCGGCCGTCGCTCGACGACGTGTATCTGCGTTACACGGGGCGGAGGTTCGAGGCAGCATGATCCGCGATTCGTGGTACTTCACCGGCCGGAAGCTGCACGCCCTGGTGCGAAACCCGTGGGTGCTGTCGTTCAGCGTCGTACAGCCGGCTATCTGGCTGTTCCTGTTCGGCGAGCTGTTCAAGAAGGTCGTCGACCTGCCCGGATTCGGCGCGTCAGGCTCTTACCTGCAGTACCTCATCCCGGGGATCGTCGCGATGAACGCGATGTCCGGCAACATGTGGGCGGGTATGTCGATGATCGAGGAGATCGAGCGCGGCACCCTGGACCGGTTCCTGGTCAGCCCGGCTTCGCGCGTCGGGCTGCTGAACGGCACCGTCGCCGAGCAGGCGGTCGGGACCGTCTATCAGTCGCTCATCATCGTGCTGCTTGGCCTGGCGGGCGGCGCGCGCTACCCAGGCGGTGCCGGCGGTGTCGCGGTGCTGATCATCGCGTCCGTGCTGGTGGGCATCGTGTTCGGCGCGCTGTCGAACATGGTGGGCATGCTGCTGCGGTCGCGCGAGGCGATCATCGGCGTGTACACGTTCTTCATGCTGCCGCTGATGTTCCTGTCCTCGGCGTTCATCGCCACCAGCCTGATGCCGGGCTGGATGCAGGCCATCGCGTCCAGGAACCCGCTGAACTGGGTAATCCAGATCGGACGCGACGCGCTGTCGGTGTCGCCGGACTGGGGATCGATCGGGATCCGCGGCGGCGGGCTGGTGGTGCTGGCGATCGGGTTTGTCGCGCTATCCGGCCTGACCTTCCGGTCTTACAGCCGGAGCGTCTGACATCACCACGGTGACGTTAGCGGAGTCGATCAGCACGTTGATCGTGGCGCCCACGCGTGCGATCGCGGCACGCTGCTCCGCTGAGCTGAAGGCGGCTCGGGCCACCGCGCTCGAGCCGCCGGCCAGCTCAACGGTCAGGTCGGCGACGCCGCCGGCCGGGCCGAAGCCGGCCGGCATGCTGACGTCGCGGACGCTAGTCACCGTCGCCGTCTGCGAGTCAACCGCTGCCGGTGCCGGAGTGGACCACCGCGGTTCGACCGGCTCATGCCAGGCGGCCGGGTCATGATTCATAGCGTCGTTGAGCACACCGGCATCGATCCCGGTTCGGAGCCGGAGTTCGTCTGCCTTCGCGCGGTCCATGGCACTAGGGATCTGATCCCAGTGGATGACCACGCTGTCTGGCTGGCGCAGGTCGACGGTGACCGGAAGCCGCTGACCCGGCGTCGGCCAGCGGGCCTCCGGCGCGATCCCCTTGATCTGCACGGCGGTCGGTTCCATGCCAGGTGCCGAGACCACCCCGGCGAGCCGGAAGTTCGAGTACACGGCATTGCCCATGGCGGGCGTGCTGATCCCGCTGACCAGCAGCGTGCCCGTCGCGGGGCTGGCCATCTTGCGGATCTTCCGGTCGTTCACAGCGGAGTGATGCCGAGTGCTGGCAGATCGATGGTGACCTGCGCCCGGTCGTCCGGATTGAACCGCAGCGGCAGCTGGGTTCCTGGCGTCGCCAGCGCCGCGAATCGCTCCGCCGAGCGGAACCCGAACCTGATCGTCGATTCGTAGGGCGGCCCGTCGGGCGGGGTGACCCGCAGCGTCAGCCACGCCATCGACGCGTCGGGACTCGGGAACAGCTGAGGCGGCAGCGGCAGCTTCCGCGCCGAGACCACCACCCCCTGGGCGGGCTCACCGGTGCGGGCCAGCGAGACCGCGATCTTTCCCGGGATCACCTTCACGTGCGGGGCGCACGCGGCGAGCATCGAAGCCGACAGCCCCGGCGCGATCAGATCGAGGCCGCCCCCGAAGTCGCTGGGAAAGAAGCCCTGCTCAGCCAGGTATTCGGCGACCGCTTGCTGGTGCGTCCCGCCAGGGCCGGCATCCCAGCCGTGGCTTGGCTGCCATCCGGGCGGCTGACCATCCGAGGCGTGGCCGATTCCCCACACCACGGCGAAGTTCAGCGGGTTCTTCGGGTCCACGACCGCGGCGAGTTCCTGTCCCACCGCGGGCCAGGACTCCCGCGGCAGTGCCGCGGTCAGCTGAACAAGCTGGAGCGGGAACGACCCGAGCAGTAGCCCGGAGATCAGCGCCGCCTCGACGGGCTGCGGCTCGCTGGCCGGAGTCACCGCGATCACGCGCAGCTTGGCGGGCACTTGGTTAGCAGGCAGCTTTTCCGGTCCCGGAGTGCTTATCAGCAGATCCGGATGCTCCTTGCGACGGCTGAAGAGCGGCATGGTCCCCCCACGAAACGGCACTAACCCGAAGATATCGTGACGAATGATGCCAAGGGCCACTGGAGTGGGTTGATCAACGTTGCGTCTGGCGCTCGTCGGCTGGGGGCAGCCGAAGTGCCCTGGAGTTTGCCCTTGGGGACCTAGTCCGCGGTGCTGGCACGCTGCTACACAGGTTTTGTCGCATCGGCCGAGCCTGCGCGGGGGAAGACGATCATGCACGCACACGACAAGCCGGAACAGCAGGACCACGAGGGCGGGCACGCGCAGCGGCGTCTAAACATGCCCGCGAGCTTGCCCGCGGGACTTCTGTCGCCGGGCAGCGTGCTGGCATTGCAGCGTCAGGTTGGCAACGCCGCTGTGGCCAGGATGCTCGCCGAGCGGGAGAATCCCCTCGGTGGCCAGCCTCTTGTCCAGCGGTCGGCGGTGCATGAGGTACTGCGTTCCCCGGGGCGGCCGCTCGATGGGGCCGTCCAGGCCGAGATGGAGACCAAGCTCGGAGCCGACTTCTCCGACGTCCGGGTGCACACCGATGCGGCCGCCCGCGATTCAGCAAAGCAACTCAAGGCGCGGGCCTTCACCTCGGGCACCCACGTGGTCATCGGAGAAGGCGGCGAGAACCCCACTACGCTCGCCCACGAACTGGTCCATGTCATCCAGCAGCGCCAGGGACCAGTGGCGGGCGCCGACAACGGATCAGGACTCAGCGTCTCCGACCCCTCAGACCGCTTCGAGCGCGAAGCTGAGCGGATCGCTACCCAGGTAACGTCTGCTCCAGCACCCCGGCACGCCGCCGGATCCGACGCCACCCAGGTGATGCGCAGCCCCGCTCCGCAACCGAGCACAGTCCGATCCAACGGGCCGTTACCTGGCACAAGCTGGCTCCGAGAGACCCCGCGCTGATGCGATTCGGGGCTAAATTGGGTGATCTGACGCAGGAGGCGGCGGATCTGATTACGCAGAACGCCGATACAATTCCGCATCCCGGGGGTGGGTACATTGAGCTGTGGTACGACGCATACCGACGTTTTTTGAACCCGAATGACGGGGGCACTGGACTTCTGCACGCCCGCTTCGGCTATGCCGTCGAGTCCCTCGTACAGCACTGGGTCGGGGAGAGAAACCTCCAGCAATACCTGCCAGCGGGTTACCGGATTGACTTCCAGGTGAATGCGGGGGCTACCCGGCCTGACATCGTGGTATCCGACGGGGCGGGTACAGCCATCGGTTGGTTCGACATCACCTCGTCCAAGAGCTTGGGTCACATCGATCGGAAGGTTGGCTCCCAGTGGAGAACGCTGCCGTATGTGGCCGAGTTTACGTATCGCACGCTGGAGCCCATGAACCTCAGAGCCAGCGACGCCGGGCCCTTGGAAGCGGCCAAGAACCGGCATCGGAAGATCGACGCGGATAGGAAAAAGAAGGCCAGAGTTGACGCGGTGGAAGGACTCGTCCATAAGGTGTTCACTGGAATGCCTGAGGAGATTATTAACAACAAGGATAAGAAGCGAGCCTATTTCCAAAGTGAGATGGGGGTAAAGGTCGCGACCGCAAAGCTCAGTGCCGACACTGCGAGATCGCTGCTGACGCTGCTCGACGGGGAACGTCGCGCGGGGCCTGGGGGTCTCTGGATGACTGCCTTCGGATACGTCGGGGTCCCCTGGGCCTCGGGCCGGGATCCGAAGAGGGCCGACATGTTCATCGATAGGTTGTTTGCCGGGAGCGCGGACGCCAGCGGACCAGCCACCGGCAGCGCGACCAGTCGTGCCGCCTGACGCTGGTTAACGCCGCTGTCTCAACCTCGCGTGCAGGTTGATCAACGTTGCTCATGATGGATCGGATGTCGCGCGGAATCAACGCCAGCACGGTCGCGACGCCGATCGCCCCGGCGGCCAGGAACTGGGTACGCGAGATGCCGATGGCCGCGCCCAGCGGGCCGGCGATCAGCGCCCCCAGCGGCATTGCCATCACCGAGCCGAGAATGTCGTAGGAAGACACCCGGGCCAGCCGGTCCTGCGGGATGTTGCGGGTAAGCGCGACCGTCCACTGCACCATCATGACCTCGAGCAGCACGCCGATCAGGAACGACGTGAGACAGATCAGTGGCAGTGGCAGCACGAGGGCGAGCGAGATCGGGGAGATCGCGACGGCGCCGAGTGCCAGCACCACGAACAGCATCGGACGCCGCGGGGTCAGGCGCAGCGAGATCAGGCCCCCGGCGATCAGGCCGAACGAGTCCGCGGCGGTGATCGCGCCCCAGGCCGCCGCGCCGCCGAGATGAGCCCGCGCCACCACCGGGCCGAGCACGGAGAACGCCCCGTACCAGCACATCATCACCACGCCGGCCTGCAGCACGATGACCCACAGCCAGGTGTGCGACCAGAACTCCGACCAGCCCTCCTTGAGCTGCCCGAGCAGGTTCTCGGCGGACGCAGGCGCACTGAGCGAACGGGGTCGCAGTGACAGCAGGACCGGTACCGTGCCGACCATGCCGAGCGAGCATGTCACCAGAGCCCACCCCGGGCCCACCGCGGCGACCATGACTCCGCCGACCGCCGAGCCGGCCATCGTCCCGCCGTTCATCGCTACCCGGCTGATCGCGCTGGCGTGCTCCAGCATCGGGTCGGAGACCAGCCGGGGGAGCAGCGCCTGGGACGCTGGGTAGAAGATCGCCATCCCGGAGCCGGTGACCGCTTCCAGCGCGATCATCGCGGCCAGCGGCGGCCTGCCCGTCAGCACGAGCAGTCCGAACGTGCCCTCGCCAACGGTCATCAGCAGGTTGGCGGCGATGATGACCCGCTGCGGCGGGAACCGGTCGGCGGCGACCCCGCCGAGCAGCGCGAACACCAGCGACGGTGCGATCTGCGCCGCGAGCACGTAGGACAGGTCAACGGACGAGCCCGTGAGGTTCAGGACGGCGAACGAGACCCCCACCATCGAGAACCCGAACGACGCGGGCGCGATCAGCCGGTCCGCCAGCAGTATCCGGAAGTCACGCACGCCGAGAACGGGAAAACGTGCTACAAGCGTGCGCATCGGTCCAAGCTATTGGCCTGGCAACGGGCAGGGCAAGCTAATTTCCGGCCTGCCGAGCACGGAAGGCGGCGGTCTTCACCCGGTTCTGGCAGGCGGTCGAGCAGAACCGGCGGGTCCCGTTCCGCGAGACATCCACATACACCCGGTCGCAGTGCGGCGCCGTGCAGACCCCGAGCCGGTTGTGCATCGGACCGCCGACGACGGTCGCGAGACCGGCGGCGCAGCCCGCGGCCCAGCCGCCAGGGAGCTTGCGGTCCGCGGAGTGGAAATGCAGGTGCCAGTGCGAGCCGTCGTGCCGTTCCAGTTCCGGGCGCGCGCCCGTCCAGCGCAGCAGTTCGTTGACCCGGGTCGCCGCGGTGTCCAGATCGTCCATGTCAGTGGCGACGAAGACGTCGCGGAACACGGCGGCATAGCTCGCCAGTTCCACCGCCTCGTCCTCGGTGGCGTCCACGGTGCCGCCGCCGGCTTGCAGCACCCGCGTCACCTCGCGGGCGAGCTCGGCGCCGGCCGGCGGCTGGTACGGGTGGCCGTGCGCCTCGCCGGGCGTGAGCAGGTTCACCAGGTCGACCGTGACCCCCAGCACCCGATCCGTGTGACTGTTGAACTCCACTTGACCAGTTACGTCCCATCGATGTAGCGTCGTGACTGTCAAAGACAGTGTAACCAGTTACAAGTGGAGGGTGCGCGTGGGTGCGGCAGTCGTCGAAGAGTAGATATTCGGACCTTAGGGCGTGGGCTCGGGGAAGATGGCCGCAGACTTCTCCCCAGCGAAAGCCTGGGTGAGCCAGTTTTCCAGAATGTCCGGTTCCGGGCACGAGCGGATCCGCCCGAGTGGATACTCAGACGGGGTGTCTTCGCGGAGGGCGAAGTACTCGCGCAATCCCCTGCGCCTCGGCCCTAGTTATGAACCGAATCGTCCCGTCGGTCACGATTGGCGTCAGGTTTCCATCGATGCGCGCGAACAATGACACGATCGCTTGCAGCAGTCCGGCGTGACCAGCTCGGGCATCTGGCCGGGGTGCACAGACCGGCCCTTTTGTGCACGTGACTGGTCACCGGCCGCCAGGAATGTTGCGTACACGTCGCGACGCAGATTCAGGAGGTGCTGCTCGCGCTCGGCGCCGACGAGACGTTACTTGGTGCGGGAGTCGATCAGATACGGCGCCTCAGGAGATCCACCACATTCAGCGACAGCTCGACAGTAGTTGAGTCCAGTCGTGCCCCGCCATGGACAGCTCGCCCGGATGCGCCCGGTCGGCGGGTGAATTCTGGATGCCTTCGGGCTCCAGGTTCACGACATCAGCCCTTTATTAGCTTTTGCCCTATTTTCGCCTACCTGGACCGTGACGCAATATCCGGATTCTTCCCCGCGTCATCGCAATCAATTTGATGTTCGATATCAGGGGGATCCGTGATAGTATTCGAATATATAATCGACTACCGGGGTCCGGCAGGACACGATGCCGGGTACCCCCGACCGGGAACGGGGTGAGCGGGAACATGGCAGACTACGGCGGGTTCTCCCAGGGCGAGACCTTGGACACGGCCCGCCCGTCAGCGACGCTGGCGGGGGTCCTGGAGCAAGTGGCGGGCCAGGACCGCCGGTACCGGGGGCTGGACGATGACCAGCTCACCGGAGCGGTGGGCCGGTGGGCGGCGGTCGAGTCCTGGGCCTGCTCACAGAAGCTGGCCGCGGTGACCGAGCTGGTGCGGCGCCGGGGCATCCCGGCGCTCGGCACCGTCACCGGACCGGCCGACATCGCACCGGAGGTACCGGCCGGATGGGACGAAAGCGTCAGCGAGGAAGCGGCGCTGGCGCTGGGCATGTCCAAGCCAGCGACCGACAAGCTGGTGAGCCTGGCGGTGACGCTGGCCACCCGGCTGACCGCCACCGCCGCCGCGCTGGAGACCGGCGACGTCGACTACGTGAAGGCCTCGATCATGGCGGAAGTCACCCGGCCGCTGGACAACGAGGCCGCGTGGAACGCCGAAAAACTCGCCCTGATGCAGGCCGGGGGCTCGTTCAAGGGCAAGACCCCCGGCGAGCTGCGCAAGCTGACCGAGCGGGCCAGCATCGCCGCCGACCCGGACGCCGCGGAAAAGCGCCGGATCGAATCGGAGCGGAACGCGAAGGTCGCGTCCTGGCGGGAGCCGGAAGGCACGATGGCGATCCAGGCCTCCGGCCTCAACCCGGCCGACGCGATGGACGCCGGGGCCGCCGTCCAGGAACGCGCCGAAGCCTACAAGAAAGCCGGAATGACCGGTGACATGGACAAACTCCGCGCCCGGGCCTTCACCGACAAGCTCACCGGCCGGAACCCCCTTGCAGGCGACACCGGGACAGGCACAGCGGCACCCAGGCGAGTACACCTGACCGCACCGGAGTGGATCCTGCCGCTTTTGACCGTGCTGGGCCTAGCGGACAATCCCGGCGAAGCCGCCGGGCTCGGCGCCATCGACCCCGCCCTGGTCCGCCAGCTCGCCGCCGCCGCGTCCGCCGCCGGGGACCAGACCGAATGGCATCTCTCCCTCGTGAACGACCAGGGCTGGGTCACCTCGCACGGATGTCCGCCCGCGAACGGGCGGAGCAACCGGGCCAAAGCGGACAACGCCGGGACCGTCCGGATCACCTTCCCGCACGACCGGGCCAGAACGTTCACCCTCTACCCGGTCGCCATCTTCGACTGCAACCACACCTACCGCACCGACCAGCACGATCCCGGAGACCTGCTCAGGCACCTCACCGAAGTCAGGGACGGCACCTGCGCCAGGCCCGGCTGCGCCCGCCCCGCCCGCAACTGCGATTACGAACACGCCCAGCCGTTCGAATCCGGCGGATGGACCTGCATGTGCAACGGCGCAATGGTCGACGAACACGACCACCAGATCAAGCAGAAACCCAGCTGGCAAGTCAAGCAAACCGCCCCCGGCTTCCGGCAATGGACCGTCCCCAGCGGACGGCACTACACCAGCCAGCCCCGCCAGTACCCCGCCTGAACCAACCCGCTCAGGCAAAAGGAAGCCCGGGGACCCCCGGGGCCCCCGACCCCCGACCCCCGGGGACCCTGATCCGCGAGGTATCCGGCATTCCCTGCCCTGCGTGCTGGCTTTGCGCACCGCGGCTGTGCTGTGCGGGAACACCGCGATCGAGGACGTGACCGCCTGGTGCGCGCCGCGCCGCCAGAGGTGCTGGCTGCGGCCGGGGACAGGCGCAGCGCACTGGGGGCATGCGCGGCGCCGCACCCGGACACGGTGGTCCGGGTCTTCACAGTGCTGGGCGCAGGCGTTGGCACATCATTCCGGGCTGATCTGCGGGGGCTCCTCGCGCGGGCGGTGGACGATCGAGAACAAGGCCCGCTGGGACCGTGATGTCACATTCCGTGAAGATTCCTCCAGGGTGCGAACCGGCACGAAACCCCGCATCATGACCAGTGCAAAGACTTTCCGGGTCACCCTGATTTCTTGTACCGGCGATAATTAGTGCGTCAAGGTTCATCGATGTGGATCCAGGCGCCGGGCGGGTGTTCGTCGCGAGGGACCCACAGCATGGGTTGCAGGTCGTTGAAGCACTCGTGGGAGGCCGGTTCCCAGGGGAACCTGCCATCCTCATCCGACCACACGACCTGCAGGTATGGTGGCCACGGGCAGCCGTAATAGGTGACGGACACTGCGAACATGGTGGTGAGCCGCCAGCTTGGATGTACGGGACCGAGATAGAGCCGCGCCGGGCTCACGTCGTCCAGCACGTCGCCGGGACCGAAGAAGGCGCCGTCGGCGATGCGCGAGCCGATCGTGTTGATCAGTGAGGTTAGGACGGATGTTTGCGCGCCGCAAACGACGAGCTCCGGTGCCCGGAAGGTACGCCAGATTCCGATGCTGTATGCCCACGGCGGAGCCAGATTATCGCCGAGTACGCTCTGGACCGCCCAGCCGTGGTCGGAGACGCATGAGTCGACCCGCTGCATGGTCGACTCGATGTCCTCAGGCGGTAGTCCGACGACCTCGAGGAAACAGTCCGGGCAGTCCGGGTGATACGTGCGTTCTGTCATGACGGTCACGCTACGCAGAGGATCTGACATTCTGGGTGACCGTCAGCCCGCATTCCGCGCAGTGATACCAGGCCCGCGTCACGGTGACCAGGCCGAGCGACGTGTCGAAGGACTTGTCCCGGTAACCGGTGAACACGGCCTCATGGCCTTGGCCGCACGGGGCACGGTGACCGCGGTCGGCGGCCAGCAACTGCTCCAGCATGTTCCCGCCCAGCCGCAGCAGCCCGGCGCGGATCACCGCCTCGGCGGACTCCATCCCGCCATCGTCGCAGCCCAGACCCTGGCCGCTTCCGCGGCGGGCCGGGCTAGCTCGGCGGCCTTCTCCTGCGCGAGGGCCGCCCGGAGCCCCCTTGTTCCCCTCCCCGCCCGGGAAGGGCAGCGCTGCCGGCCCCGCCTGGCACCGCCGCGCGGGCCCGGCAGATCGCCTCGTTCACCTCTGTCACCTGACCCGCCAGGTCCCGGAACCGCTCGTACTCCGCGACCTCCCGCCGGGCCTTGCCCAGCTCAAGCCCCGGCCGCAGGTGCACCGCCCCGCGTCCTGCCCGCCACCGTCCGCGTCAGGTTCCACTGCGGCCCGTGCCCGGGATGATCAGGGGCGGCGCACGCGCAGTTCGGCTTGCCGCACTTGCGCCGCCCCTCGTTCAGCGACCCCCGGCGGAAATCCCCGACTTGCCCCAGTTCCCGGTATAGATCCTCCCGTCGGCGCTCCAGTTCCGCCTAGGAACCCCTACGAAACTGACGCACACCCGCGTGCCAGCGAGGTCTACGGTGGTGTAACTGTTGTACTTCACTTGACCAGTGACGTTCCATCGATATAACGTCGTGACTGTCAAAGTCAGCATAGCCAGTTACAGGTGGAGGGTAGCCGTGGACGCGACGATCGCCGGAGAATGGATCAAGCGGTGGGACCGGCAGCAGGAGTACTACATGCCGGACCGCGAGGAGCGGTTCACCGCGCTCATCGACGCGGTGGAATCCGAGGCCGGGCGCCCCGACCCGCTGGTCCTGGACCTCGGCTGCGGGCCTGGCTCGCTGGGTGTCAGGCTGCTCGACCGCATCCCCGAGGCGACGGTCGTCGGGGTCGACGCCGACCCCGTGACGCTGGCCCTGGGACAAGCGGTCTACGGGGAACAGATCTCTTTCGCGGACGCCGACCTCCGGGTCCCCGGCTGGGCGCCAGACCTGAAGCTGGACCGCCCAGCCGACGCCGTGGTCTCCACCACCGCGTTGCACTGGCTCGCTCCGGCCGCGCTCGGCGCGCTCTACGCCGACCTCGCGGCGCTGCTCCGCCCCGGCGGGCTTTTCCTCAACGGCGACCACTTCCGCGACGAGTCGCCGGTGCTCGCCCGGCTTGAGCGGGCCATCCCGGAGCTCGAGTACCGCAGGCGGTTCCCGGACGGCCACGCGGAGAAATGGCTTGACTGGTGGGACGCGGCGGCCGAGGACCACGACCTGGGGTCGCTGGTGGCGGAGCGCTCCCGGCGATTCCCGGCCGGCGGTCACGACAGCCCGGAGTCTGTCTTGCTGGCCACTCACGTGAACGCACTGCGAGCCGCTGGCTTCGCCGAGGTCGGCACCCTCTGGCAGCGCGGCGACAGCCGCCTGCTCTGCGGTGTCCGTTAGCCTTCCCCTTCGTGGCACCAGCACCATCGATGGGTCATCGCTGGTGCTATCACGCCAGCGATGGGCCATCCATAGCATCGTCGGGCCCGGTCGGTGAAGCTCTCGAGCATGGACTCGCGATAGATCGCGTTACGTAGACTCGGCAATGCCTGGCAAACTAAAAGGATGTCCGAAACCGACGCACCGGAGCTTGTCGCGCCCGAACCCTGCGTTCTGCTCAAGGTGGGGGAGATCTTCCTCAAGGGCCGCAACAGGAACCGGTTCGAGCAGATTCTGCTCAGCAACATCAAGGACGCGATGCGCGATACCGGCGCCGGCGTCGATGTGTGGCACCGGGAGGGCGTCGTGGTCCTGCGCTCGGTCAAGCACCCCGAGGCGATCGGCCACGTGACGGAACGCGCCCGCGAAATCCCCGGTATATCCCGAGTCTGCCAGGCGTGGCGGGTCCCCAAGACCCCGGAAGCCACGATCGCCGCGGCCATCCAGATCACCGAGAACGCCAAGGGAAGCTTCGCGGTGCGGCCCCGTCGGCGGGACAAGCGGTTCCCGCTCACCTCGGGGGAGCTGGCGATCCAGGTCGGCAAGGCGATCCAGGACGCCCACGACCTGCCGGTGAACCTGTCCATCCCGGATAACGAGGTGTTCATCGAGGTCGACCAGCGCGAGGTGTTCGTTTACACCGAGGGCCTGTCCGGCCTCGGCGGGCTGCCGGTCGGGATGAGCGGCCGCGCCGTTGCGCTGATGTCCGGTGGGATCGACTCACCGGTGGCCGCCTACCGGATGATCCGCCGCGGCCTGCGCTGCTACTTCCTGCACTTCTCCGGCATCCCGCTGACCGGTCCCGAGTCCATCTACAAGGCATACGCGCTGGTCAAGTCGGTCGACCGGTACCAGGGGAACTCGCGGCTGTTCGTCGTGCCGTTCGGCAAAACGCAGCAGACGCTGGTCGCGTCCGGTGCGGAACGGCTGCAGATCGTCGCCCAGCGGCGGCTGATGCTGAAGACCGGCGAGGCCCTGGCCCGGCGCGTCAAGGCGGGCGCCCTGGTGACCGGCGACTCGCTCGGTCAGGTCTCCAGCCAGACGCTGCAGAACATCACCGCCCTCGACGACGCGGTGGACCTGCCGATCATGCGTCCGCTGATCGGGATGGACAAGACCGAGATCATGGCCGAGGCGCGCCGGATCCGCACGCTGGGCATCTCCGAACTGCCAGACCAGGACTGCTGCACGCTGCTTACCCCGCGCCGGGTGGAGACCCGGGCGCGGGTTGAGGACCTGCGTAAGATCGAGGGCCGCCTGGATGCCGACGAGATCGCCGAGCGTCTCGCCGCCGAAGCCCAGGAGTACCGCCCGGATTAGGCGGGCACCGGCTCGAGCGCGGGTGTCAGCGTCCGTCCCACCAACGGTGACAGGTGGGCGGCGACGCTGGCTAGTTCGCGCAGGTCGGTCTCGATCAGCGCCTGCGGCCCGTCACATAGCGCGGTCTCCGGCGAGGGGTGCACGTCGACGATGATCCCGTCCGCGCCGACCGCGATCGCCGCGCGAGACAGCGGCAGGACCAGGTCGCGCCGCCCGCCGGAGTGCGACGGGTCGACGATCACCGGCAGATGGGACAGCCGCTGGGCGACCGGGACCGCGGAGATGTCCAGGGTATTCCGTGTCGTCTTCTCGAAGGTCCTGATGCCGCGCTCGCACAGCACGATGTCGGTGTTCCCGCGCTGCGCGATGTACTCGGCGGCCATCAGCCACTCCTCGATGGTGGCGTTCATCCCGCGCTTGAGCATCACCGGCTTGCCGACCGCGCCGACGGCCTGCAGCAGCGGGAAGTTCTGCATGTTGCGCGCGCCGACCTGGAGCATATCGGCGTAGGAAGCGACCAGATCGACATCCGCGGTGTCGACCACCTCGGTGACGATGGGCAGACCGGTCTTCGCACGGACATCGGCCAGGATGCGGAGCCCGGCCTCGCCGAGACCCTGGAACGCGTACGGAGAGGTCCGCGGCTTGTACGCGCCGCCTCGCAGCAACGAGGCCCCGGCGGCCTTGGCCATCCAGGCCGACTGGAGAGTCTGCTCCGGTGTCTCCACCGCACATGGCCCGGCGATCACGGTGAGGGTGTCCGGCCCGATTGGCACGCCGGCCACCGAGACGACAGAACGCTCCTTGCGATGCTCCCGGCTCACCAGCTTGTACGGGACGGAGATCCGCACCGCGTCGCTGACCCCCGGCATGCTGGACAGGTTCAAGGTCGCCAGGTGCTCGATGTCACCAGCCAGCCCGATGATCGTCCGGGAAACGCCCCGGCTCACGAAGGCCTCGCCGCCGGCTTCCCGCACCCGGTCGACGACGGCCGTTATATCCGCGTCGGTCGCTCCTGGCTCCATGACCACCACCATGTGAATCACCCTCCATACAACACAAAAAACCCCAGGCCCTGTGGGCCCGGGGTTCGCTAGGTCGATTCTGTCAGCGCAAGGCTCGGCAGGCGACCGGCGTAATCTCGGGCCGGTAGCCAAACCAAAACACGAACTGCTCGCGCATAGCGCTGACTATACCGCATCCCTGAGGTCCTTGAGGGTGGCGATGTCCTTCGCGTGCCCGGCCTTGCCGCCGGGGGTCTCGGCTACGAACGGCACATCGGCGAGCAGCGGGTGGGCGAGCAGCTCGGCGAACGCCTTGGCGCCGATCGCGCCGTCTCCAATGGGAGCGTGCCGGTCCTTCTTTGAGCCCACCGGGCCCATCGAGTCGTTGGCGTGTACCAGCCTGACCAGCCCGGGGCCGATCTGCCGCAGCAGTTCGTCCGCACCGCCGGGAACGCTCAGGTCGTGACCGGCGGCGAACATGTGGCAGGTGTCCAGGCAGATCCCCACCTGCGGATGGCGCTCGACCGCCTCCAGATAGGGATCCAGGTCGGCCGCGGCGGCGCAGAGCATCTGTCCCTGCCCGGCCATCGGCTCAAGCAGCAGGTCCGGCCCGTCGTCGTCCAGCAGCGGCAGGATCAGCTCCCCGACTTGCCGCAGCGCGGAGTCCCGGTCCCACCCGACGGCAGAACCAGTGTGCACCACCACACCGAGCGCCCCGATCTCCCGCCCGCGCCGCAGCGCGTAGACAAGAGCCTCCGCCGACTTCTCCGCGACCGACCGGTCTCCGGAGCCCAGGTTGATCAGGTACGGGGCGTGCACGTACACCGGAATCTCCGAGTCACGCAGCCGCGCGTCCTGCGCGGGATCGCTCGTGCTGGCCGCCCACCCGCGCGGGTTGGACACGAACACCTGAATGACCTCGGCACCTGTCTCCGCCGCGTAAGCCAGCGCGCCCGTCGCCAGCCCGCCCGCGGTCGTCGCGTGCGATCCGATCCTCACCACGAGCAAAGCCTAGCCATACCATAACGACGGTGGGCGCCGGCTCGCGTCACAAGCTAATCCGTTCGCGGAGCCGGCGCATCACGTAGGCGCGTTCATCGCCGGTCAGCCCGTCGATGTACAGTTCGCCCCCCAGGTGATCCGTCTCGTGCTGCAAGCAGCGGGCCAGTTCGCCGGTGCCGCGGACGGTGACCGGCTCGCCGTTCAGGTCCACCCCCGTGACCACGGCGTGTGCGGCCCGCGACCGGATCGCGCTGATGCCGGGCAGGCTCAGGCATGCCTCGGGGCCATCCTGCTCGCCGCTGGTCTGCGCCAGCACCGGGTTGATCACGTAGCCCAGCTTGCCGTCCACGTTGTAGGAGAAGGCCGCGAGGCTTACTCCGATCTGGTTCGCGGCGAGGCCGGCCCGGCCCGGTTCGCGTACGGTATCGAGCAGGTCGGTCACCAGCCTGGCCAGCGCCTCGTCGAACCGCGTCACCGGGTCGCACGGCGTCCGCAACACCGGGTCGCCGAACATCCTGATCGGCCGGACGCTCATGACGCCTCGCTTTCCGCGTTCAGCTTGCCGAGGCGGTCCAGCACGATCTGGTGCCAGGCGAGTTCCGCTTCCACCCGCAGCCTGGTGTGCTCGAGGACCAGGTCGTCGGCCACCGTCTGGTCTGGCCAGATCCGCTCGCCATGGTGCGCGTGCTGGGCCGCCTGGGAACCGAGCACCCTGATCCGGTCCTCGATGTAGCCGCGCATCACGTCGGCGTCCAGGTCACCGCTCATGACCAGGGCCAGGTCCACTGGATCGGGCCGCAGCCCGACATCCTCGAGCGCCTCGGCCCGCAGTGCGCGCAGCTCCCGCTGGCCCTCGGCGGTGATGGCGTACACCGTCCGGGCCGGCAGGTTGCCGGACTGCTCGGTGCGCACCGGCTCGATCAGCCCCTCGGCGGCCAGCCGGTGCAGCGCGCCGTACAGCGATCCAGGCCGCACATCCGACCACATGTCGGCGCGATCCATCCGGGCATCCCGGCGGATCTGATGGCCATACATCGGCCCGCGCTTGGCCAGCGCCCCAAGCACAAACAACCGAGTTGGATTCATATGAGTAGTATACCGAGACTACTCAAATGTGAGCACTACCCGCCGCAAAACGGACATCCGCCCCGGCCGTCTGGTGGTCAGGACGCTGCAGCCACCCCATGTGCGGCGCGCCAGCCACCCCATGGATGTCCCACCGCTGGCGCTATAACCCCCTCGATGACCCATCCATGGGGTCGGGGAGAGGGGTGCCCGAGGGTGTAAGCCCGACATGGGGGATATTTCGGGCAGAGGGGCAGAGGGCAGAGGGCAGAGGGGCAGAGGGGCAGAGGGGCGGGGAGAGGGCGGCGGGGTGCGGGCGGGCGGGGGCAGGGGCGCGGGGGCTAGAAGCCGACGTCGATGGTTATGGTGCTGCCTGCGGGGGCTTGGCCGGTGGGGCTCTCGCTGAAGACGCTGTCGAAGGGGCCGAACCTGTCGACGTTGACCTGGAAGCCGGCGGCCCTCAGCGCCTGCCTGGCCTGCGCGGTGGTCATGCCCTTCACGTTGGGGACGGCGACCTCTTGCGGACCCGACGAAACGTCGACGGTCACTGTTTCCCCGGAAGTGATCGGGGTGCCGGCGACGGGGGACTGCTTGGTGATGATGCCCTGCGCCGCGGTGTTACTGGCAACCGAGACCTGCTGCAGGTTCACGCCGTTCTGCTGCGCCCACTGCTGGACATCGGAGATGTTCTGCCCGGTCAGCGTGGGCAGCGGTATGCCCGCGGCCTCCTCGACCATGACCGGCTTGTTCGCGGGCCACGAGGTTCCCGCCGCCGGGTCGGTGCCAACGACCGTCCCGACGGCGACGGTGCTCGAGCCAACCTTGTCCACGGTGGTGCTGACGGTGAGACCGGCGCTGCTCAGCGCGGCCTCGGCGCCGCTGACCGTCTTGCCCGCTACCGAGGGAATGGAGATCATCTTCGGCCCGGCGGACAGGGTGAGCGTGATCATCGCGCCCTTGACCGCGCGGCCGGACGGCTGCTCGCTAAGCACGTCACCCTTGCCGACCGTGTTGGATGTCAGCTGGTCGCCAGAGGTGACCTTGAAGCCGGCCGCCGTCAGGACGGACCGTGCCTGGGCCAGGCTGTCACCCGCCACCGACGGTACGCTCGCGTAACGTCCGGAGGCCATCCACCAGGCGCCGCCGGCCACCCCGGCCACCACGACCACGGCGACCGCGAGGTACGCCAGCCTGCGGCTGAACAGCCAGCGGCCGAGGAAGGGCTCGCGCGCCTCGCCGTAGCCGCCGTACCCGCCCATGCCGTCGCCGGACACGACCATGGTGTGGTTGCCGTAGGACGGTCCGCCACCGCCACCGGACAGCAGCGAGGTCGAGTTCGCCCCGCCATCCCCAGGCTGCAGAAGCCCAGACGGTCCATCCCAAGGCTGTGCGTCCCAGGAGTGCATCATCGGGCCGGTCGCGTTCTCCGCGCGGATGCGGTGCACCGCGTCGAGGAAGGCGGCGGCGTCCGGGGGACGCCGGTTGGGGTCGCGGCTGGTCGCGGCGGCCACCAGCCGGTCGACCTGCTCGGGTAGCCCGCCCACCACCGATGACGGCAGCGGGACGTCCGAGTTCACGTGCTGATAGGCCACCGACATCGGCGTGTCGCCGGTGTGCGGCTGGCGCCCGGTCAGCAGCTCGAAGAACAGCACCCCGGCCGCGTAAACGTCGCTCCTGGTGCTGGTGACGCCGCCAGTGACCTGCTCGGGTGCCAGGTAGGCCACCGTCCCGATGATCAGGCCGGTCCTGGTCTGGGCGGACGCCGCCTGCGCCCGCGCCAGGCCGAAGTCCACCACCTTGACCCGGCCGTCGGGGGTCAGCAGCACGTTCTCCGGCTTCACATCCCGGTGGATGATGCCCGCGGCGTGCGCGCCCGCCAGCCCGGACAGCACCGGGACCATGAGGTCCAGCGCCTCGGGCGCCGGCAGCCAGCCGCGGTCGTTCAGCAGGCTGCGCAGCGTGCGCCCGGGGACGAACTCCATCGCCAGGTACAGGTAATGCCCGTCGCTGCCCTGGTCGAAGACCTGGACGATGTTGGGGTGCGAGAGCCTGGCCACCGACTTGGCCTCGCCGATGAACCGGTTCACGAAGTCCGAGTCACGGGCCAGGTCGGCGTGCATGACCTTCAGCGCCACCAGCCGGTCCAGGCGGGTGTCGCTGGCCAGGTAAACGGTCGCCATGCCGCCATGGGCGATCCTGGAGCGGACCTGATAACGCCCGTCCAGGGTTCGGCCGACCAGCGGGTCAGCGAGGGCAGATTCCATCGCCTGTGATTTTATGCGTTCAGAACGGGCTGGAGACGTTGTTAAGAGATTTGTCCTTTTTCCTGGATGTCGGGGCTTGACGCCTGAGCGTAGTAACGCCGTGGCACCCGGCCGGCCAGCCGGGCGTGACGGCCCGCGGCGACCGCCAGTTTCATCGCCTCGGCCATCAGCTCAGGATCATGTGCTCTGGTGACGGAAGTGGCCAGCAGCACGGCGTCACAGCCGAGTTCCATCGCCAGCGCGGCGTCGCTCGCGGTCCCGATCCCGGCGTCCAGCACCACCGGCACCCGGGCCTGCTCGACGATCAGGGAGATGTTGTGCGGGTTCCTGATCCCGAGACCGGATCCGATCGGCGCGCCGAGCGGCATCACCGCCGCGCAGCCCGCTTGCTCGAGCCGCCTCGCCAGTACCGGGTCGTCGTTGGTGTAGGGCAGCACGGTGAACCCGTCCGCGACGAGCTTGTCCGCCGCCGTCAGCAGCTCGATCGCGTCCGGCAGCAGGGTGTGCTCGTCGGCCACGACCTCCAGCTTCAGCCAGGACGTGCCGAGCGCCTCGCGGGCCAGCTTCGCGGTGCGGATCGCGTCGGTCGCGGTGAAGCAGCCCGCCGTGTTTGGCAGCAGGCGGATGCCACGGGACGTGATGAGATCGAGCACCGAGCCGCTTCCCGGCGCCATCCGGCGCATTGCCACCGTGGTGATCTCGGTGCCGGAGGCGTCCAGCGCCCGGCCGAGAACATCGAGGCTCGGCGCCCCGCCGGTACCCATGATCAGCCGCGAGCCGAACTCGGTGCCCGCGATCACAAGCGGATCGTCCACCACTAGCCTCCCTGAACCGCTGTGAGAATCTCCACACTGTCCCCGTCCGCCAGCGCCGTTCCCGCCCACTGGGACCTCGGCACCACATCGTCGTTCACTGCCACCGCGACTCCAGAGATCTGATCCGTTATCAGCGCGGCCGCGTCCGCCGCCGTCGAGCCGTCTGGCAGCTCGTGAGATTCGCCGTTGATCACGATGGTCATAAGAAACGCTCCGGGGTGAAGTGCGAGAGAGTATCCGACCATCGTTTTGACACCATAAAGAGGGTCATGAGGTCGGCGGTGACGGGGGCGAGCAGGACCCCGCCGCGGAAATGGCCGGTGGCGAGCAGTACCCCGTCCGGGCCAGCGGGGCCGATGACGGGCGCGTTGTCCGGCGTGCCGGGGCGTAGCCCGGCCGTCGCCTCCGCGAACTCCAGCTCGGTGATCCCGGGGACCAGGCCGCGGGCGTCGCGCAGTAGCTCCCAGACGCCGCCCGCCGTGACGCGGGTGTCGGCGCCCATCTCCTCCTGGGTGGCGCCTATCACCAGCTCGCCGTCGGCGCGGGGGAGCAGGTAGACGCGGGCGCCGCGGACGACGCCGCGCACGCACCGGGTGAGCAGCGGTTCGCCGCGCAGCCTGATGATCTGGCCCTTGACCGGCCGCAGGGGTACCTCGGCGAGACTGGCGGAGGCATAGCCGGCGGCGATCACGATCCAGTCGGCGGTGAGTGACCTGCCGTCAGCCAGCTTCACCTCGTGGGGGCCAACCGCGGTGACCGCTTCGCGGATCAGCGTGACCCCAGCGTCGGCGGTCGCGGCGAGCAGCGCCGCGATGAGCAGCCGCGGGTCGACCGAGCCATCGCCGTCGGTGAGCAGTCCGCCGCTGATCCCGGGGGCGAGCATCGGTTCGAGCTCGCGGCATTCGCGGGCGGTCAGCCGCTGCGAGGCGACGCCGAACTTCGCCTGCAGCGCGTGCGTTTCCTCGATGACCGCGAGATCGTCCGGGTCGTAGCCGACCTGCAGCGTGCCGGCCAGATTGAAGCCGGTCGGCCGGCCCAGTTCCTCGATGAAGGCGGGATACCGGCGCAGCGACTCAAGGCCGAGCCGCAGCAACTGCTCCTCGGCGTAGGCCGCCTCCGCGACCGGGGTGAGCATCCCGGCGGCCGCGTGGCTCGCGCCGCCGCCAGGATCGGGGTCGGCGATGGTGACGTTAAATCCCTGCTGGGCGGCCCGCCACGCGATCGACAAGCCGATCACGCCGCCGCCGGCGATCACCACATTTGGCACCTGGACTGCGCTCCCTTCGCCGGCATGATCCGGATCAGGTTCGGCGGTCTTCGGGCTCGGCAGCCTTCTTCTCAGCCCGGTCTCTACCGGACTCCCGCGCGTCTGTTCCTCTAGCCTAAGTCATCGTGCGGACAGTGATAGCGGGCGCGGGGCTGGCTGGGTTCCGGGTCGCGGAAGAACTGCGATCCAAGGGGTTCTCGGGGTCAGTGGTGCTGGTGGGGGCAGAGTCGCGTCCGCCCTACGATCGGCCACCGTTGTCGAAGAAGGTGCTGACCGAGGACGTTGATCCCTCGTTGCGGGCCGACTTCGCCGCGCTAGAGGTGGACTTCCGGCCAGGGGAAGAAGCGACGGCCCTCGAGTCCGGCGTTCTGCTGACAAGCCGCGATAAATACCCGTTCGACGCGCTTGTCGTGGCCACCGGGGCGACGCCGGTGGCGCTCCCAGGGCCCGGGCCGCAGCGGTTCCTGCGGACCTATGACGACGCGCTGGCGCTGCGCGCGCGGCTGCGTCCGGGGCTGCGGCTGGCGATTGTGGGCGCGGGCTGGATCGGTGCCGAACTGGCCACGGCAGCGGCCTCGCTCGGCTGCGTGGTAACGGTCGTCGAGGCCGGGCCGGCTCCGCTGGCCACCGCCCTCGGCGCGTCGGTCGGGGCGAAGACGATCCGCTGGTACGCAGCAGCCGGGGTGGAACTGCGCACCGACGCGCCGGTCTCGTCGGTGGAGGCGGGCGGGCTGGCGCTCTCCGACGGGTCATGGCTGCCTGCCGACGAGGTGGTCACCGCGGTCGGGGTGCGGCCCGCCGTCGGCTGGCTGGCGGGCTCCGCGGTGACGGTTTCCAACGGCGTCGAGGTCGACGCCTCGCTCCGCACCTCGGTGCCCGGCGTGTACGCGGCGGGGGACTGCGCGGCCTTCGAATCGCGTCGGTTCGGTCGGCGGCTGCGGGTCGAGCACTGGGACCTGGCGCTGCACGCGCCGTCGGTGGTCGCGGCCGGGATCATGGGGGAGGCGGCGGTATTCGACCCGGTTCCGTACTTCTGGTCCGAGCAATTCGGGCAAATGGTGCAGTACGTCGGATACCACGGCGACGCCGACCAGCTGGTGTGGCGCGGCTCGCCCGACGAACCGCAGTGGGGCGCCTGCTGGCTGCGCGGTGACCGGCTGGTCGCGCTACTGACCGTGAACCGGCCGCGGGACATGCTCCGGGGCCGCCGGACGATCGAGTCGGGCTCCCCGGTCGACCCGGACAGACTCGCCGACCCCGAATATCGTGTTTGAGAACTCCTCCGACGTGGCACATTGGAGGGGTGACCGAGATTGACCCCCAGGCCGACGCTCTCGTTGGCGAGTGGCTGTCACTTCAGGAAGTAGCCGAAAGGCTCTCAATTCCGGGCGGACGCGTAAAGCAACTGCTCCGTGACCGGAAGCTACTGGCAGTGACCCGACCAGATGGCAAGCGTTGCGTGCCCGCGGCGTTCCTCGACGGCAGTCAGGTGGTGAAGGGGCTACCCGGAACCCTGAATGTGCTGTTCGACTGCGGGTTCGACGACGGTGAGGCGCTGCGCTGGCTGTTCACCGCTGACGAGACCCTGCCCGGCACGCCCATCGAGGCGATCTGCGGCCACCGGTGCACCGAGGTGAACCGGCGGGCGCAGGCGCTCGCGTTCTGACCGCGCGCGACCGGCTGGCTGACGCCCGGCTCTACCTGTGCACCGACGCCCGCCAGGATCGCGGCGATTTGCCGGAATTCCTGGACGCGGCGCTCGGCGCGGGAGTGGACATTGTCCAGCTCCGGCAGAAGGGCCTGGAAGCGGGCGAGGAACTCGCGCTGCTGTCGGTCTTCCGCGCGGCGGCCGACAAGCACGGCGCGCTGCTGGCGGTTAACGACCGAGCCGACGTCGCCTACGCGGCCGGTGCCGACGTGCTGCACCTTGGGCAGGGTGACCTGCCGGTTCCGGTGGCGAGGCGGATCCTCGGCCCGGAGCCGGTGATCGGCCTGTCCTCGCACGCGGTTTCGGAGACGGCGGCAGCCGCCGTCGCCGAAGGGGTGGACTACTTCTGCACCGGGCCGGTCTGGCCGACGCCGACCAAGCCGGGACGTCCGGCGCCCGGGCTGCCGCTGGTGCGGTACACGGCTGGCCTGGGCACCGAACGTCCATGGTTCGCCATCGGCGGCATCGACGCCTCGAACCTGGACCAGGTGCTCGAAGCGGGCGCCCGCCGGGTGGTGGTGGTACGCGCGATCACCGACGCGGCCGACCCGGCCGCGGCGACCGCGGAACTTCGGCGGCGGCTGCGTTCGGGTAGCTAGTGCCGCCCGCCGCGATCGCGGTATTTGTCAGGGCGGCATTCTCGGCGAGCGCCGCCGCGATCATCTCCGCCTCGTCAGCCACGGTCCGCGCGATGTCGAACGACCAGAACAACCCGTCGGCGTCACCATCCGGCGTCGTGAGCCCCGGCGCGGGCACGGCTCCGCGTCGCAGCGGACCCAGGAGCATAGGGATTGACCCGATCAGTTCCGGCATCATCCAGTCCAGCGCCTTGGCGACGTAGCGTTCGACCGCGTTACCGGGCAGCAACACGCTGAGCCATGGATGTGGCCGGTACCAGTCACCGGTTATGGCCAGCTGCCGTACCGCGGGCTGCATGCGATGGCAGAACGCCAGGTAGTCAATGTCCTCGGTCTCCACCACCCGCGGACCGAGGTCCAGGCCTTCGAGCAGCGCCGCGTCCGGCGGCCGGCTGGAGTCAGTTCGGTACCAGGCGGCTTCCAGCCGGTACTGCCACCGCCCGGATCCGTCGGTGAGGATCTGCCCTCCGAGGTAGCCGAACCGCCGGTCCCGCGCGAGGTGCCGCTGCCACCCGATCAGCATCGCGAGGTCCGGCGCGATGACCTGGTACACGCGTACCTGGGAGGGGGCGGGGACAAGCGGGATGGTGGCCTCGATAATGATGCCCGCGTTACCCTGCCCGGCGAGCGCCTCGGGAAATCCGGGTGAGGGCCAGTAGCAGTAGCACCGGGCGTCACCCATTACGACTTTGAGGCCGAGGACGTTGTCGACTTGCGGCCCGTAAAGGTGGCTGGTGCCGCCGATGCCCCCGGTTGACAGTGTCCCGCCGACGGTGAGCTCGAGATAGTCAGGCAGAACCGGTGGCGTCAGCCCGTGCTCCATGGCCGCGGCGAGCACCGCGCTCCAGCGTGCTCCTGGGCCGGCCTGGACGCGGGGGATCTTGAACCGCTTGTCTTGGACCTGCCACGCGTCGTCCATGGCGGCGAGATCGCACACGATCCCGCCGTCACATTGGGCCTGACCTGACACGGAATTTCCACCGCCGCGTGCCCGCAGGGCCAGACCAGCCGAGTTGGCGTACCGGACCAGGTCACAGACGTCGAGCACGTTCCGCGGCCGGGCTACCGCCGCTGGTACGCGGTGGACCACGTGCCCGAAGTCATCTGCGGCGGCCGTGAGGGCCGCTAGATCGGTGCGCAGGTTGGAGGTGGTCACACTTCTGACAGTACCCATCAAGTAGCTTAATGTAATCACAAGCTGGGCGTCGTGGGAGGTACTCTTTACGGCATGCCGCCGCGACCGCCACGCCCTCGGGCCCCCGGGCCGCGCTCAGCGCATTCTCCGCTGATCTCTGACTTGCTGGTAGCGCAGCGGCCGACCTTCTCGGTGGAGTTCAGCCCGCCGAAGACCGACGTTCAAGAGCAGCGGCTGTGGCGGGCGGTCCGTCAGCTCGAGCCGCTTAAGCCGACGTTCGTCTCGGTTACCTACGGCGCGGGCGGTTCCACCAGGGACCGCACGGTCCGGGTGACCGGTCAGCTCGCGACCGAGACCACGCTGCTCCCGATGGGGCACCTGACCGCGGTGAACCACTCACGGGCCGAGCTGCGCAACGTCATCGGCGGCTACGCCGACGTGGGCGTGCGGAACGTCCTCGTGGTCCGCGGCGATCCCCCCGGTGACCCCAACGGCGCGTGGGTACCCCGCGAAGACGGCCTCACCTACGCGTCCGAGCTGGTGGAGATGGTCAAGTCGTCAGGCGACTTCTGCGTCGGCGTCGCGGCCTTCCCCGAGAAGCACCCTCGCTCGCCTGACGTGGAGACCGACACGCGCTATTTCGTGGAAAAGTGCCGGGCGGGCGCGGACTTCGCGATCACCAACATGTTCTTCTACGCCGAGGATTACCTGGCGCTGCGCGACCGGGTGGCGCGGCAGGTCGACGTTCCGATCCTGCCGGGCATCATGCCGGTGACCAATCTCGGGATCATCGACAAGGCAATCGAGCTCAGCGGTTGCCGGATGCCCACGGACCTGTACGCGGAGCTTGACGCGCACCGCGACGACAACGCGGCCGTGCGGGAGATCGGCGTCCGTTACGCCATCGGACTGTGCGAGCGGCTGCTCGCCGAAGGCGCTCCGGGACTGCACTTCATCACGCTGAACTTCGCGCGCGCCACCAGGGAGATCTACGACGCGCTTGACCTAGGATCCCTCGGGTCGCGCAGCGGCAGGACAGCGCCCATCACCGCGTAGGCGGGGTCGCCACCGGAAAACCGGAACCCGGTCAGCAGGTCGGTGAACCCGGCCGACCGGTACAGCCGCCGCGCCACCGTTTCCGAGTCGTGCGTGGACAGCACCGTGGTCCGCTCCGGACGGGTTTCCGTCAGCCCGAGCAGCAGCGACCTGCCGATGCCGCGGCCCTGCCACTTCGGCAGCACGTGCAGCTCGGCGACCTCGAACGAGTCCGCGAGCCACGCCATGCCGTCACCGGCGCCGTTTCGCGACGCGAGGGCCCCGGCGACCATGTCGTGCCACCACTGCCCGCTCTCGCCTCGGAACCCGTACGAGAAGCCGGCAGGCGCCCCGTCGGCGTCCAGCGCCGTGAGCGCGCGAAACGCGGGGTTCGCGGTGTGCTGCTCCATGATCTGTTCCCGGCCGGCGAGCTGACGTTCCGGCGGGTTCATCGCGGCCGTGTAGACGTCCAGAAACCGCCCGATCCAGGCCGTGAAGGTCGCCGCTGATAGCTCGGTGAGGGTGATCTCCTGCTCCACATGAGCCAGCGTAGGGCACCATGCAAGATCACTAAATCTATCGGAATTATTGACATCGAGGTATGTGACGCGTGAGGATCGAAAATACGACGCATGAGGAGGAAACCCGCCATGACCGACATCGACGTCCGCAAGATCGCCGGCCACATCGGTGCCGAGATCACCGGTATCCAGGCCGGACCCGACCTGTCCGCTGATCATGTCAGTCTCATCCGGAACGCGCTGCTCGAGAACAAGGTGATCTACCTGCGTGGCCAGCATCACCTCGATGACACCGCGCAGGCGGGATTCGCCCGGCTCTTCGGCGAGCTCACGACGGCGCATCCGACGGTGCCCGGTGTCGACGCCGACGCACGGGTCCTGGAACTGAACGCGCAACGCGGCGGTGGCAAGGCGAACGCGTGGCACACCGACGTCACGTTCGTCGACCGTTCGCCGGCCATCACGATGCTGCGCGCGGTCACCCTGCCGCCGTTCGGTGGCGATACCTCCTGGGCGAACACGGCGACCGCCTACAACACCCTGTCACCGGAACTGCGTACGCTCGCCGACAGTCTGTGGGCGCTGCACACCAACGCCTACGACTACGCGGAGCACCATGGCGGCGGCGTCGGCGGCAAGTCCAACAAGGATCACCAGCACCACCGGGAGATCTTCCTGTCCACCGTCTACGAGACCGAGCATCCGGTGGTGCGCGTGCATCCGGAGACGGGGGAGCGGGCGCTGCTGCTCGGTCAGTTCGTCAAGCGGATCCTCGGTGTGTCACCGAGCGACTCGGCCCACCTGTTCGAGCTTGTTCCAGCAGCACGTGACCCGGCTTGAGAACACCGTCCGCTGGCGCTGGGCCCCCGGCGACCTGGCGATCTGGGACAACCGCGCCACCCAGCACTACGCCATCGACGACTACGGCGACCTGCCACGTGTCATGCACCGGGTCACGATCTCCGGAGACCTCGCCGTAGGCACTGACGGCCGCACCAGCCGTGCGGTCGCGGGTGACGCCACGAGTTACGTCCGGGCATAACGACGCACGGCCGGTCCCACCGGGCCCTGCTACGCCCGCTCGGCCGAGCGCTGCTGGCCCATGGATGTCCCATCGCTGGGGCTATCGCGCCTGCGGTGGGACATCCATGGGGACATCGAAGCTGAGCCCGTCGACGGCGCGTGTCGCACCGTAACGCTTGCTCAACTGACGAACCTCGATCATGAAAGACCCTTCCTGTGTCGCGACTCCAACGCCGCCATGAGCCATTCGAAGGCCGGTACCGGGGACTCGAACGAGGGCCAGCCGTTGATGATGGCGGTGAGCTTCCAGTACCGCTCGATCCGCGGGTCGATGATGTCCTCGAGCTGGGCGAGCAGCTCGCCGCGGTGCTGGCCGGCCGCGGTGCCGGTCAGGATGGCGTCCACTATCCGCGCGGCTTCGGCGGAGTCGGGCGCGATGTCCTGCTCCAAGGCCTGCTCGGCGCTCTCCTGGGCCCGGCCCAGCAGCCCGTTGTCCGCCTGCCACTGAATCCCCTGGCAAGCGACCTGCCGCAGGCACTGCCGGAAACCCGGATCGGTGGCCAGTTCCGCGAGTTCCAGCCAGGCATCGAGCTGCTCAGGCGACGGATCATCAGGCAGGTTGTGTCCGGTGCTCCAGCGCCGGACCTTCCTGAGCCTGGGCTCCAGTCCGTCAAACACCTCGGCGGTGAAGTCGTCGATGATCTGCTTGCGCTGCGCCGCCGACAGCCTGGCCAGCTTGTTCATCATGGCTGTCTGCTGGCCGTCGGCTGCTCGTTTCACCACCGCGGACAAGACCGCGTACCGCAGTTGCATGACCCGGGCCTGCGCGTCCAGCGCTTCCAGATGCGCGGCGGCAACCTCAGCGACGGTTGTCTTGCCGTTCAGTACCCGGCGCACATCGGACAGCCCCAGCCCCAGATCGCGCAACGTGGCGGCCAGCTCCAGCCTGGCCACGCACGCCGCGTCGTAAAGCCGGCGGCCGCTCTCGGTGCGGCCCGCCGGCGGCACGACACCGACATCGGACCAGAACCGGATCGTGCGCACCGGCAGCCCGGTGCGCTTGGCCAGTTCCCCGATAGACAGCAGCGGACCGTCGTCTTTCCCCATGGCGGCTAGTCTGCTTCCTCCAGCCGCTGGAGAATCAAACCGTAATCGAATATCGGCGCCGTAGCGCAGGCCGTCGATGAGGAGCGCGACCATGCGCTGGCTGTACTCGGGTCCCCCGTCAGGTGCGGGCAGGCACAGGCTGGCGACGGCGTGCAGCAGGTCCCTGGCGCTGATGCCGGACCTGATCTCGCCGGCCGCCGCCGCGGCTTCGAGCAGTGACCCGAGAGTGGGTTCGAGCCGCTGGTAGAAGTAGCCGGGCAGAGCGTCGAACGCCGGATCGCCCGAGTGAAGTGCCGTAGCGAATCCTCGTTTGGTCGCGACAAACTCGGTAAACCGGTGCAGCCACTTCGCGAGTGCCGCTGCTGGCTCGTGCGCCGCGGCCAGCGCCGGGCCCGCGTCGGCGCAGGCATCCACCCCGCGCTGAAACACGGCCCTGACCAAGTCCGAACGCTGCGGGAAGTGCCGGTACAGCGTCCCGACTCCGACGCCGGCCAGATCCGCGATCTCCTTCGCGGGCGCGTCCACGCCTGACGTGCGGAAGACGGCCTTGGCCGCCTCCAGCAGTGAGTCAATGTTGCGCTGCGCGTCGGCGCGCAGTCGGCGCGACGCCGTGTTCTCCGTCACGATACCTCTGCGTTTGCATAACCGGAAAGTCTTTCCGTATAGTTCTGGAATAGTATTCCGTTTAGGTCAGGGTACGGCATCGGCGGAGCGCCGACCACGCCTCGGCCATGACCTCAGGAGAAACCGCATGAAATACCGCACTCTCGGCCGGACCGGCATCAAGGTCAGCCCCTACGCGCTCGGCGCGATGATGTTCGGCGCGTTCGGCAACCCCGACCACGACGACTCGATTCGGATCATCCACAAGGCGCTCGACGCCGGCATCAACTTCGTTGACACCGCGGACAGGTACTCGGGCGGCGAGTCCGAGGAGATCGTCGGCAAGGCGCTCAAGGGGCGCCGCGACAACGTCGTCCTCGCGACCAAGGTAAATGGCCCGATGGGGGATGATCCCAATCAGCGAGGCAACTCCAGGCGCTGGATCATGACCGAGGTCGAGAACTCGCTGCGCCGCCTGCAGACCGACTACATCGACCTCTACCAGATTCACCGGCCGGACCCGGACACCGACATCGAGGAGACGCTCTCGGCGCTGTCGGACCTGATCCACAGCGGCAAGGTCCGCGCGATCGGGTCCTCTACCATGCCCGCCTCTGACATCGTGGAAGCCCAGTGGGTGGCGGAGCGGCGCGGCCTGGAACGGTTCCGCACCGAGCAGCCGACCTACTCGATCCTCAACCGCGGCATCGAAGCCGAGGTGCTGCCGGTCGCCCAGCGCTACGGGATGGGCACGCTCGTGTGGAGCCCGCTCGCGAAGGGCATGCTTACCGGCCGCATCCGCAAGGGCCAGCAGACCGACCTTCGCCGCGCCGCCATATTCACGAGCTTCAGTGACGAACGCCGGCTCGAACGCCGTCGAGCAGATCATCCCGGTCGCCGAGAAGGCGGGCTTGCCGATGACGCACCTCGCGATGGCGTTCGCGATCGCTCACCCCGGTGTGACCAGCGCGATCATTGGGCCGCGCACGATGGAACAGCTTGATGACCTGCTCGCTAGCGTCGACGTCACGCTCACCGACGAGATCCTCGACCGGATCGACGAGATCGTCCCGCCCGGCACCGACATCGGCGCGCCCGACCAGTCCGCCTACCTGCCCCCGGCCATCCAGCACCCGGACCTCCGCCGCCGACCCGCCGCCGACCGCACCGCCGCGTAAACCGGCCGCCTACAGGCCACCTACACGCCCGTGGATGGCCCATCGCTGGGCCTATGGCGCTATCGATGGCCCATCGCTGGGGTCGCGGATCGCGCGGCGGGGCGTGACTCGCTGGGGGGTCGCGGATCGCTGGGGGTCGCGGCGCTCAGGCCAGGCTGATCGACCGCGAGCCAGAACCCGTGCTGCGAACGCTCACCCGGGCGCGGCCGAGTTCGGGATGCTTGGCGGTGAGCGTGATGGTGCCCTCGACGCCGGAATGGGACCGGATCCAGACCGCGCCGAGCCCGCCGTAGGAACCGAAAGGGAACGTCGGGTCACCGACCAGGGTTCCCGGCCCGGTCAGCGCCAGCGTGACGTCGCCGCGGAGGTAACGGACCTGGTTACCGTAGGCGTCGGCCGCGCGGAACACGACGCGGGTGGCGTCCGAGCCGTCGGCGGTGATCTCGTCATCGTCGGCGGCCATCGCCAGCCGGAACAAACTGGCGTCCGATGACATCAGGAACTCAGCGACCTGCTGGCCGTCGACGAACCCGGTGATCCGCAACTCGCCGATCGGTTCTTGCTCGTCCGAGGTGAGGGTGGCGAACATCGGCGGGTAGGCCAGATGCGCGTACGCCTCGTCCGAACTGTCCGGGCTGCGGTCCGCCAGCATGCTGGCGACCGAGGGAGAACTGATCTGCACGTTGTCGCAGTTGGTCGCGATCATCAGGTTCGGCCCGGGGCCGGGTGGCGGTGGCTCCGAGTGGAAATCCCAGCTGAGCACGGGCACGATGACCGGGCTGGTCGCGGGGTCGGCCTGCGACTGGTAGATGGCGGCGCCTGGTTTCGTTATCCGGAAGGCGTCAGCGACTCCCGGGGTCTTCAGTTCCCCAGGGCCGGGTGCCTGCGGTGAGGCGTAGTCGAACGCGCACCATCCGATCAGCCCGGAGTACTGGTCCTTGGCGGCGGCCTGTGCGTGAGCCTGCGCGTGCAGAACGGCCTGCTTGGCGAGCCAGCTTGGCGGGTCGGTCCAGCGGAAGTGCCGCGGGCGCACATGCAGCACGCCGACCGATTCGGTGATCAGGTAGGGCACGCCCGGCAGCGGAGGCAGCAGCCGGACCGAATTTTTCGGATCGTCGTAGTCGTCGTAGGCGAAGACGTCTTCGTCCCACTGATCGGTCGAGTACATGTTCATCGCGCCGCTTGATGGCCGGGAACCGTCGAGCTCACGAGCCACCTGCCGGGTCCTGCGATACAGGATGGGATGGTTGTCGGTCTCGTTCAGCCGGGTGCCCCAGATGATTACCGACGGGCGGCTGCGGTCCCGGTACACCATGTCGGTCACGTTCTCCACGACAAGGTCTTGCCAATCCGAGTCGCCTACGTGATGCCAGCCGGGCGACTCCTGCCAGACCATGATCCCGAGCTCGTCGCAGGCGTCGAGGAAGGCCGGGGACTGCGGATAGTGCGAGCAGCGGACCATGTTGCAGTTCAGCTCGTACTTGAGTATCTCCGCGTCCCGGCGCTGGACGCGGTCCGGCATCGCCATCCCCACGTAGGGGTAGAGCTGATGACGGTCCAAGCCGAAGATCTTCAGCCGCTGGCCGTTGAGCATGAAGCCGTCGGTCGTGAAGGCCGCGTCGCGGAACCCGATCCGCCGGGTGCGGACGTGCGCGCCGGCCTCCGAAGTGAGTTCCGCGTCGACCGAGTAGAGCTTGGGACTGTCCGGTGACCAGCGCGTGATGCCGTCCAGCCCGCTGATGCTCAGCCGGACCGGAAATCTCCCGGGTTTAGTTACCTTGACCGTGGCCGACGTCTCGGCGAGGATGCGGGACCCATCTCGGATAACGACGCCGAGCGTCGCCGGCCCGGCGAGCCGCTCGGTGGAGTCGACGACGCACTGGATCTCCAGCCGGGGCTTGGTCAGCACGTCGCGGGGGAGCACGAACATGTCAGCCAGGTAGGCACGCGGAACCACCTGCAGCCGTACATCCCGGTAGATGCCGCCGGGCTGGAAGAAGTCGATGCTCCCGGCGGGCAGGCCGTTCGCGATCGGCGGGACGGGCAGCTCACTCGAGTCCACCACGAGCGCGAGCACGTTGCCATCGCGGGACATGCGGCCGGTGAACTCGGCCGTCCACGGCAGGTAGCCGCCCTGGTGGGACGCGATCGCCTGGTCGTTCAGCACCGCGGTGGCGTTGGTCATCACGCCGTCGAACTCGGCGATGACCCGGCTGCGCGCGGGCAGCCCGCCCGAGTTGAAATGCCGGCGGTAGATCCACACTCCCTGCCACGCTGACGGGTCCCAGTCGTGCCAGGACAGCGGGACGACGGTATGCGGCAACGTCACCGGCTCGAAACCGCGATCGTCGAAGCCTGCCTGCTCCGAGCCGGTCAGGTACTCGCCGCCGAACAGCCAGCCATCGTTTAGCGGATAGGTTTCATCGCCTGGTAGCCGGGCAGTAATGGCTTCGGCGGGCGGCTGCGAGGTGCATCCCGCAATTGCCGCGGTGGCGCCCGCGCCCCCGATCAGCCCGCCTCCGACCAGTCCGGCTTTGAGCAGCGCACGACGACTAGGAGTGCGGTCTGAGGGGTAGGCCACGCGCCCACGATACCGGCGGGCGTACCGCTAACCCGGCGGTCGTTGCCAGAGTGTGACTCTCAGATCCCTTAGTGTTAGCCCGGAACTAGCCCGGAAGAGGCCCGCTAACAGGGCGGCGGCGGAATGCGGCGTCCAGCGCCGTCGTGCCGATATTCCACATGTTGTCGGCAACGTTGATCGTGACTCCGGGAGGAACAATCTCGTCGATACGGTCAAGCACGTCGGTGGACAGTTCGATCCCGTCGGCGGCGAGGTAGCCGTCCAGGTGCTCCATGGTGCGCGGGCCGATGATCGCGGAGGTGACCGCGGGGTGGCGGATGACGAACGCGACCGCCATCTGGATGAGGGTCAGCCCAGCCTCGTCAGCGAGCGCGCCGAGGGCATCGGCGGCGTCGAGCTTGGCGGCGTTGGCCGGGTTGGCGACGTCATAGTCCCCGGCGCGCCGGGCGCGAGCGGCGGAGCCTGGGCCGCTGACCTGCTGGCCCTTGCGGTATTTGCCGGATAGCCAGCCCCGGGCCAGTGGGCTGTAGGCCATGACGCCCATTCCGCGGCGCAGGCAGGTCGGCAGCACGTCGTACTCGATGGCGCGGGTCAGCAGGGAGTAGGGCGGCTGCTCGGTGCGGAACCGCCCGTGGCCGCGGCGGTCGGCGGTCCACTGGGCCTCGGCGATCGCAGAGGCGGGAACCTTCGACGTGCCGAAGTAGCGGATCTTGCCGGCCCGCACGAGATCAGACAGGGCGCCGAGGGTCTCGTCGATATCGGTGTTCGGGTCGGGCACACCCACCTGGTAGACGTCGATCCAGTCGGTCTGAAGCCGTCGCAGCGATCCCTCGACCCCCTCGGTGATCCACCGCCGCGACGCTCCGCGATGGTTGGGGTCCGCGTCGAAGGGCGGACCGAACTTGACGGCGAGCACCACGCTCTCCCGCCGTCCGCCGGCCAGTGCCTGGCCCAGGATCTCTTCTGACTCGCCGGCCGAGTAGCCGTCGGCGGTGTCGATGAAGTTGATCCCGGCGTCCAGTGCCTTGTGAATGATCTTGACCGCGTCGTCGTGATCGGAGTTGCCGAACGCGCCAAACATCATCGCGCCCAGGCACAGCTGGCTGACCGAGACGCCGGTGCGTCCCAGGGACCGGTATTCCATGCTGAAGCTCCTTAAGCTGCCGCGAGTCAGTCGCGCCAGGTGGGTAAGATCGAAATCGACAGGCGGATAGCCTGTCCACTTCACCTTAGCGACAAACGGATAGCCTGTCCACTTGGAGCCTCGATGCCCGCTGAGCAGATCCCGGCAGCCACGAGACGAGCCGACGCCGAGCGCAACCGCGACAAGATCCTCGCCGCCGCCCGCGCCGCGTTCGCCGACCCTGCCGCTGAGGTATCGATGGCGGAGATCTCGCGCCGCGCCGGCGTCGGCATGGCGACCCTGTACCGCAACTTTCCCGGACGGCAGGAACTCCTCGAGGCCCTCTACGCCGACGAGGTTGACGCCGTTCTGCGAGGCCGCCCAGACCAGCGACGGCGAGACGCCCGGCGCGACCCTGGTGGCCTGGCTGCACCGGTTCTTCGCGTTTACCACGAGCAAGCGTCACATCGCCGCCGAGCTGCTCAAGCAAACGGACCGCAGCAACCCGCTATTCAAAAACAACCGCGGCCGGGTGATCGCCGCAGGCCGGCCGCTCCTCGCCGCCGCGCAACGCGCCCGCGAAGTCCGCGACGACCTCACCCTCGAACAGATCCTCGACATGATCGTCGCCATCGGCACGATTCACGGCGACACCGGCTACACCGAGCCGATCCTCCAGGCCGCGCTCGACGGCCTGCGCCCCCCGGACCCCCGGATCCCCTCGCAGTGCTAACCCGGGGCGCCCGGCTTAGCCGCGGTCGTGGAGGGTCACCTGATAGCCGTCGGGGTCCGCGAACGTGAAAGTGCGGCCGAACGGCCCGTCGACGGGCGCTGAGACGATCGTCGTGCCGGCGGCGGCGAGGGCGTCGTGGATGTCCTGCGCGTCGGGGGCGTGCAGCCACAGCGCCATTCCCTGGCCTGGCTGCGCGATCGCGTCCAGGTCGGTGCCCGCGACGACGTCGCGGACGGCGAACGCGATCGGCTTAGTGTCGAACACGACGGCGTGCGGCGGTCCTGCGTCGGAGCGCTTCAGCCCCAGGTACTGCTGGTAGAAAGCGGCGGAACGCTCCAGATCGCGCACCTGCAGTGAAATGAAGTCGGGTCCGGTAACGGCCACGATTCTTGCCTCCTCATGTATGTCAGTCTTCTGACACACCACAATGTATGTCAGACTACTGACATGAGTCAAGGTGAGCCCGGAATCGAGCTGGACACATCGCTGGGGTACATGCTGAAGGCGGCCGCGAGCGCCCTGCACTCTGCCATGGAGGCCGTGCTGAGACCGCTGGGCATGACGATCACCCACTACGCCTGCCTGGAACTGCTGGCCCAGCGACCGGGCCTGTCGAACTCCGAGCTTGCCCGCGGCGCCTTCGTCACCCGGCAGTCGATGAATGTGCTCCTGCAGGCCCTCGAACGCCAGGGACTCGTTGTCCGCCCAGCACAGGCGCCCATCGGCAGGGCCCTGCCGACCGAGCTGACCGTCCGCGGGCGCCGCCAGCTCACGATGGCCAGCGCCGCGGTCCGCCGCGTCGAGCAAGACATGCTGGCCAATCTGGATGCCAGCGAACAAGATCAGATGCGGCGCCTGCTCACTGCGTGCATCGCCTCACTGACCGGACCGCCCGCATCGGCGACGTGAGGCCGGAATGTCAGACCCCCTCGATAACTTGGCATGTGGTTGCGTACTCGACTGGACAACACGACGAATCTGTGTTCGACTAGTCTTGGCGAAGGGACCCGGGCACTGCGACCCCCGGTGGCTGGGATCCCGACCGGGCGGGGCGTGGGGAAGCGCCTCGCCCGGGCCGCCGAACCTCGCAGCCGAACCGGCGAAGTTAAGGAGTGACACCATGGTCAGCACGCTTATACCGGCTGGCACCCAGGTGCCAAGGCCGGCCAGCGCCGCACTAGTCGGCGCCGCGCCGGCCAGTGCTTGGCATGACAGCGACTCCTCCGCCCCACGGCAGCGGGTCGCGTCAACCGCGCTCAGCCTGATCCAGGCCGCGCGCACCGGGCTAGCGGAAGCGGCGGCCGAATCGTCGCCGAGCACCAAGTACATCTGCGCGCACCTGGCCGCGCTGCGGGCCGCGGCGGCGATCGTCGCCGCGCGCGGCGAGCCGGGCAGTGGCACCCGCCGCCGCAGGCCGCGCAGCGTCTGGGAACTGTTGCCGCAAGTGGAGCCGACGCTCACCGAGTGGTCGGCGTTCTTCGCGGCGAGCGCGGCTAAGCGGGCCGCCGCGGAGGCCGGGTTGCCCCGTGCCGCCTCCGCGCACGAAGCCGACGACCTGCTGCGCGACGCGGAGACCTTCATCACGATCGCCGAGCGAGCCCTGGGCATCGAAGCCCAGCCGCTCCTCCCGCTCCGCCCCGCCAGCTAAAGACTCCAGCTAGAGACTCCAGCCAGAGATCAGAGAACCGACTGCCCGAGAGAGTTTGGGGCCGTTACGAACCCCAAACTTTCTCGGGCAGGGACCGGGTTAGAACGACTCTGTGGTGTCGCGGGCGCCCGCGTCCAGCACGCCCCAGCTGATCAGCTCTTCGGTGATGTCAGCCGGAGACTTGTCATAGATGACCGCGAGAGACCGCAGGTCCTCGTGCCGGATGGTCAGCACCCGCCCGTTGTAGTCGCCGCGCTGAGCCTGGATAGTCGCGACATACCGGGCGAGCGGGCCGACCTTCTCCTTCGGGAGCTGGTTCATGCGCTCGAGGTCGATCACGAGCTTGGGCGCGGTGGCCAGCGGTGCCGGAGCGGCGTCGCCGGGCAGCAGCTCGGAAACGGGTACCCCGTAGAACTCGGCGAGCTCGGCGAGCTTCTGTACCGTGACCGAACGGTCGCCGCGCTCGTATGAACCGACCACGACAGCCTTCCAGCGGCCACGGGACTTCTCCTCGACGCCGTGCAGCGAGAGTCCCTGCTGGGTGCGGATGGCGCGCAGTCGCGCGCCCAGTGTCTTAGCGTACTCAGATGGCATTTTTCCTCGGTTCCCCGGCCAGTCGTCGCTTACGGTAACGGTTACGCACAGTGACGGTAGGCGGCGAGCGTCACAAGGTCAAGCCGAATGGCAAAAACTGGTTGAACTCGTCAGGTAACTGGTCTTGCCCTCCCGGATGGCTATGTACCCGCCGTGCAACGACCGCAACCCCTATGTAATCGGCTTTCCTCGACATCACGATCGCGGCGGAGGGCTGGCTGAGGGGACTCGACACGGTATGTTCCGGTCTGTCCAATGTGACGCAAATCACAGTGCCGCGACCGTATTTTGAAGTTTGGTGTCGCGGGTTCCGCGGCAACCGCCGGAAGGCGGGTGGGGCTGGTGGGGAGAGCGCGACGGACGGAATCATGCCTGGTAGCGTTGTATGTCGTAGGCATCCTTTAAGGACCGTCCTGTGAGGCGGGGAAGGAGGTCGAGGCTGGTGTGCGCGATGACACCTGAACCAGCCCGGCACGCTCAAGCAAGCAGCGCTCAACGGAGCAGCGCTCAACCCAACGCGGCTCAACCGAGTGCGGCTCGTACCGGCAAGGCAGTTCTGTCAGCCGACGAGATCCGGCGGGCTCTGACCCGGATCTCCCACGAGATCCTCGAACGCACCCATGGCGGGGGCGGGGTGATCCTGCTCGGGATCCAGACCCGCGGCGTCCCGCTGGCGAAACGGCTCGCCGAGCGGATCGGCGAGTTCGAGGACATCAAGGTCCCCTACGGATCTCTCGACATCACGCTTTACCGCGACGACCTGCGGCTGAAACCCGCGCGGGCGCTGGGGCGCACCGAGCTGCCGTCCGGCGGGATCGACGGGAAAACAGTCGTCCTCGTGGATGACGTGCTGTACTCCGGCCGCACGGTCCGCGCGGCCCTCGACGCGCTGAACGATCTCGGCCGGCCGACCTCGGTCCAGCTCGCCGTCCTGGTCGACCGGGGCCACCGGGAACTGCCCATCCGGGCCGACTACGTGGGTAAGAACCTGCCGACCGCGCAGCGCGAGGTCGTCCGGGTGCTGCTCAGCGAGACCGACGACCAAGACGTGGTACTGCTGAGCCAGGAAGGGGAACAGCGGTGAAGCGGCACCTCATCTCAGTGGCCGACCTGAGCCGCGACGACGCGATCACCATCCTGGACACCACGGCCGAGCTAGCGGCGATCGCCGACCGGCCGATCAAAAAGCTCCCGACGCTGCGCGGCCGTACCGTGGTGAACCTGTTCTTCGAGGACTCCACCCGGACCAGGATCTCCTTCGAGGCGGCGGCCAAGCGGCTGTCCGCCGACGTGATCAACTTCTCCGCCAAGGGCTCAAGCGTCGCGAAGGGCGAGTCGCTGAAGGACACCGCGCAGACGCTCGAGGCGATGGGCGCCGACGCGGTGGTGATCAGGCACAGCGCCTCCGGCGCCGCCTACCAGCTGGCGGAATGGGTGCGCGGCAGCGTGGTCAACGCCGGTGACGGCACCCACGAGCACCCCACCCAGGCGCTGCTCGACGCTTACACCATGCGAGACCGTCTGATAACAGCAAGACGAGGGGCTGGGCTCGACGGGTTCCGGGTGACGATCGTCGGCGACATCCTGCACTCCCGGGTGGCCAGGTCCAACGTGATCCTGTTGCGCACGCTCGGCGCCGACGTGACCCTGGTGGCCCCGCCGACGCTGCTGCCCTACGGGGTCGAGGGCTGGCCCTGCCGGGTCAGCTATGACTTCGACACGGAGCTGCCGAAGTCGGACGCCGTGATGATGCTGCGGGTGCAGCACGAGCGGATGAACGACGCGTTCTTCCCGTCGATCCGCGAGTACCGCCGGCGGTACGGACTCGATTCGGGCCGGATGGCGTCGCTGCCCGAGCACGCGATCGTGATGCACCCAGGTCCAATGAACCGCGGGGTGGAGATCGCCGCCGAGGTCGCGGACTCACCGCGGTCGACGGTGACCGAGCAGGTGGCGAACGGCGTGTCCGTCCGGATGGCCGTGCTGTACCTGCTGCTCGGCGGATCGGACCAAGGAGAAACGGCATGACCGGCTGGCTGATCAAGAACGTGAGCATCGCCGGCGGCGAGCCGGGCGACCTCTACATCAAAGACGGCGTGATCGCGGAACCCGGAACAGCGGACCAGGTCATCGACGGCACCGGACTGATCGCGCTACCGGGCCTGGTCGACCTGCATACGCACCTGCGTGAGCCGGGCCGTGAGGACGCGGAGACGGTGCTGACCGGCACCCGCGCCGCCGCGCTCGGCGGTTACACGGCGGTACACGCGATGGCCAACACCGAGCCGGTCGCGGACACGGCCGGCGTGGTCGAGCAGGTCTGGCGGCTGGGCACCGAGGCCGGGTTCGCCGACGTGCGCCCGGTAGGCGCCGTCACCGTCGGCCTGCACGGCACCAACCTCGCTGAGCTCGGCGCGATGGCCGACTCGGCGGCCAAGGTGCGGGTCTTCTCCGACGACGGCCACTGCGTCGCCGACCCGCTAATGATGCGACGGGCACTGGAGTACGTGAAGGCGTTCGACGGCGTGGTCGCCCAGCACGCGCAGGAGCCCAGGCTGACCGAGGGCGCGCAGATGAACGAGGGCGAGGTATCCGGCAGGCTGGGCCTGACCGGCTGGCCAGCGGCCGCGGAAGAGGCGATCATCGCCCGGGACTGCCTGCTGGCCGCGCACACCGGCTCGAACCTGCACATCTGCCACGTGTCCACGGCCGGCTCGGTGGAGATCATCCGCTGGGCCAAGTCCAAGGGCTGGAAGGTCACCGCCGAGGTCACGCCGCATCACCTGCTGCTCACCGACACCCTCGCGGAGAGCTACCAGCCGCGGTACAAGGTGAACCCGCCGCTGCGGACCAAGGCCGACGTCGACACGCTGCGCGAGGCACTCGCCGACGGCACCATCGACGTGGTGGCCACCGACCACGCGCCGCACCCACTGGAGGCCAAGGAGACCGAGTGGGCGGCCGCCGCGATGGGCATGACCGGCCTGGAGACAGCGCTGCGCGTCGTCCAGCTCGCGATGGTGGACACCGGGCTGCTCGACTGGGTGGGCGTCGCCGACCGGATGTCCACCCGGCCGGCGGCGATCGGCCGGGTCAGCGGCCACGGCCACCCGCTTGAACACGGCAACCCGGCGAACGTCACACTCTACGATCGGCGAGTCCGGGAAGAAGTTGACCCGAAGGCGATGGCCTCCAAGAGCCGTAACACGCCGTTCGCCGGCATGGAGCTCCCGGGCCGGGTCGTCGCCACGTTCCTGCGCGGCGAGCCGACAGTCCTCGACGGAAAGGCGGTCCGATGACAAAGCAGGCGCTGCTAGTACTCGAGGATGGCACCACGTTCCGCGGTACCGGGTTCGGGGCCGACGGCGAGGTGTTCGGCGAGATCGTCTTCAACACCGGAATGACCGGATACCAGGAGACGCTTACCGACCCGAGCTACGCGGGACAGATCGTCACGATGACCGCGCCGCACATCGGCAACACCGGTGTCAACGACACCGACCCGGAATCGCGCCGGGTCTGGGTGAGCGGCTACGTGGTCCGCGACCTGTCGCCGATCGCCTCCAGCTGGCGTGCCCAGCGGGACCTGGACACCGAACTGAAGGACCAGGGCATCCCCGGCATCGAGGTCACCGCGACCCGGGCGCTCACCATGCGGGTCCGCGAGCACGGCGCGATGCGCGCGGCGGTGAGCACGATCGAGGACGATCCGGACCGGCTGCTGGCCCGCGTGCTGGCCAGCCCGGGCATGGTCGGCGCCGACCTGGCCCGCCAGGTGACCACCCCGGAGCCGTACATCGTCAAGTCAGCGACCAAGACCCGGTACCGCGTAGTGGCGGTGGACCTCGGCATCAAGGCATCCACCCCCCGCTACCTGGCCGAACGCGGTTGCGAGGTCCACGTGGTCCCCGCGATGACAACCGCGCGCGAGATCCAGGACCTGGACCCGGACGGGGTGTTTTTCAGCAACGGCCCCGGCGACCCGGCCGCGGCGGACTACGCCGTCGAGACGATGCGCGGCGTGCTGGACGCCGGGCTCCCGGTGTTCGGCATCTGCTTCGGCAGCCAGATCCTGTCCCTGGCGCTCGGCCTGGAGACCTACAAGCTCAAGTACGGTCACCGCGGCGTCAACCAGCCGGTGATGGACCTGTCGACCGGCAAGGTCTACATCACCAGCCACAACCACGGCTTCGCGGCGGCACTGCCGACCGCGGAAACAGCAGAAGAAACTGGCCTCTGGCGGCACGTGCCACGCGGCGCGCGCCAGCCGTTCGCCACCCCCTACGGAGAAGGCGCGATCACCCACGTCAACCTCAACGACGGGGTGGTCGAGGGCATCCGGCTGCTGAACCGCCCGGTCTTCGCGGTCCAGTACCACCCCGAGTCAGCCCCCGGCCCCCACGACGCGGTTGACCTCTTCGACCAGTTCTGCCAGAGCATGAGCACGGTCGATGTCACATCGACGGGGATAGAGCGCGGTCGATGTCACATCGACCGCGGGGACCACATCGACCGCGGGGCGCGGGACGACCGCGGGGCGGCGGAGGGGGACGCGGATGCCTAGGCGCGACGACATTGAGTCGGTGCTGGTTATTGGGTCGGGGCCGATTGTTATCGGGCAGGGGTGTGAGTTCGACTACTCGGGGACCCAGGCTTGCCGGGTGCTCAAGGAAGAGGGGATCCGGGTCGCGCTGGTGAACTCCAACCCGGCGACGATCATGACCGACCCGGAGTTCGCCGACGCGACCTACGTGGAGCCGATCACCGCCGCCGTGCTGGAAAAGGTGATCGCCCGCGAAAGGCCCGACGCCCTGCTGCCCACCCTGGGCGGCCAGACGGCGCTGAACGCCGCGGTGGAACTCCACCAGACAGGGGTACTCGACCGGTACAACGTCCAGCTGATCGGCGCCGACATGGACGCGATCGAGGCCTGTGAGGACCGCGAGCGCTTCAAGCAGGTCGTGACGGGGCTCGGTGCCGACGTGCCGCGCAGCATGATCGGCCAGAGCATGGACGACTGCCTCGCCGCGGCCGCGGCGCTGCACTACCCGGTCGTCGTCCGGCCGAGCTTCACCCTCGGCGGGCTCGGATCCGGGATCGCATACAACGAGGAAGACCTCAAGAGGATCGCGGGCACCGGCCTGGACGCGAGCCCGACCACCGAGGTCCTACTCGAGGAGTCCATCATCGGATGGAAGGAGTTCGAGCTCGAGCTGATGCGCGACAAAAACGACAATGTCGTCATCGTCTGCTCGATCGAGAACGTCGACCCGATGGGCGTGCACACCGGGGACAGCGTCACCGTCGCTCCGGCGATGACGCTGACCGACCGCGAGTACCAGCACATGCGGGACGTCGCGATCCAGATCATCCGCGCGGTCGGCGTGGACACCGGCGGCTGCAACATCCAGTTCGCGGTCGACCCGGAGACCGGCCGGATGGTCGTCATCGAGATGAACCCCCGGGTGTCCCGGTCAAGCGCCCTGGCGTCCAAGGCGACCGGGTTCCCGATCGCCAAGATCGCCACCAAGCTCGCGATCGGCTACACGCTCGACGAGATACCGAACGACATCACCGGCCAGACCCCGGCCTCCTTCGAGCCGTCGCTCGACTACGTGGTGGTGAAGGTGCCGCGTTTCGCCTTCGAGAAGTTCCCCGGCGCCGACACCACGCTCACCACCCACATGAAGTCCGTCGGCGAGGCGATGGCCATCGGCCGCGATTTCCCCGAGGCGCTGCAGAAGGCGCTGCGGTCCACGGAGACCGACCACGCGCCGTTCTGGTACAAAAAAGGTGATCGGGCGGAACTGCTGGAACAGTGCCGCACCCCGCACGACGGGCGGCTGCACACGATGATGTGCGCGCTCGCGTCGGGCGCGAGCGTCGAGGCGGTGGTGACCGCCACCCGGATCGATCCGTGGTTCGTCCAGCAGCTCGCCATAATTTTTGAGATATCAGAACGAGTGCGGGTGGCTCCCCAGCTCGACGCCGATCTGCTCCGGCTGGCCAAGAGCCGCGGCTTCTCCGACGCGGAGCTCGCCAGGCTGCGCGGGATCGGCGAGGACCAGGTGCGGGCGCTGCGCTACAGCCTGGACGTACGGCCGGTGTTCCACGCGGTGGACACCTGCGCCGCCGAGTTCGCCGCCCGGACGCCGTACCTGTACTCGTCGTATGACGAGTTCGATGAGGTACCGCCGGGGGAGCGGCCCAAGGTCATCATCCTCGGCAGCGGGCCAAACAGGATCGGCCAGGGAATCGAGTTCGACTACGCCTGCGTGCACGCGTCGTTCGCGCTGCGCGACGCGGGCTACGAGACCGTGATGGTCAACTGCAACCCGGAGACGGTCTCCACCGACTACGACACCTCCTCGCGGCTGTACTTCGAGCCGCTGACCCTCGAGGACGTGCTCGAGGTGGTGCACGCCGAACAGCGCAGCGGTGAGGTCGTCGGCGTGATCGTGCAGCTCGGCGGGCAGACCCCGCTGCGGCTCGCGCGCGGCCTTGAACAGGCCGGGGTGCCGATCGTGGGTACCTCGCCGTCGGCGATCCACGCCGCCGAGGACCGCGGCGAGTTCGCCTCGGTGCTGGCGGAGGCGGGCCTGGTGGCGCCGCGCAGCGGCACCGCGCTCGACGTTGACGAAGCCGTCGGGGTGGCCACCGAGATCGGTTACCCGGTGCTGGTCCGGCCGTCGTACGTGCTCGGTGGGCGCGGCATGGAGATCGTCTACGACGAGCCGTCGCTGCGTTCTGCAGTGTTGCGGGAGATCGATGGGGCTCGGGCCATCGAGGTGTCCGCAAGCTACCCGGTGCTGATCGACCGGTTCCTCGACGACGCGATCGAGGTCGACGTGGACGCGCTGTACGACGGGTCTGAGCTGTACCTCGGCGGCGTCATGGAGCACATCGAGGAGGCCGGCATCCACTCCGGCGACTCGGCGTGCGCGATCCCGCCGATCACGCTTGGGCATTCGGATGTGGCTGACATCAGGGAGGCGACGCTCGCGATTGCCCGCGGCACGGGCGTACGCGGCCTGCTGAACGTCCAGTACGCGGTCGCCGGGGGAGTGCTGTACGTGCTGGAGGCCAACCCGCGAGCGTCCCGCACAGTGCCGTTCGTATCCAAGGCGACCGCGGTGCCGCTGGCCAAGGCCTGCGCGCTGGTCATGCTCGGTTCCTCGATCGCTTCGCTGCGGTCCTCCGGACTGCTGCCCGCCTCCGGGGACGGCGGCTCGCTGCCGATGGACGCGCCGGTTGCGGTGAAGGAGGCGGTGCTGCCGTTCGGGCGATTCAGGGATGCCGCCGGCCAGGGCGTGGACACCGTGCTCGGTCCCGAGATGCGGTCCACCGGCGAGGTGATGGGCATCGACGAGATGTTCGGCACCGCGTACGCCAAGTCGCAGGCCGCTGTCTATGGGTCACTGCCGGTCAAGGGACGGGTGTTCGTCTCGGTGGCGAACCGTGACAAACGCGCCATGGTCTTTCCGGTGAAGCGTCTAGCGGACCTAGGTTTCGAGATCTGGGCGACAACTGGAACGGCCGAGGTCCTGCGCAGAAACGGCGTTCATGCCAAGATCGTTCGAAAGCAGTCAGATGGTCCTGGCGCCGGCGGTGAGCCGACGGTTGTCACTCGCATCCTCGACGGTGAGGTAGACCTGATCGTGAACACCCCCTTCGGCACCGGTGCGGCCGTCCGGCTGGACGGTTACGGTATCCGGACGGCGGCGGTGCGGCGCGGCGTTCCCTGCGTTACCACGGTCGCCGGGCTGGCCGCCGCGGTACAGGGTATCGAGGCTGTGATCCGTGGCGACATTGGCGTCCGGACGCTGCAGGAGTACGCGGCGCGGCTGCGCGGCGCTGCCGGTTAGGGGGCCGAACTGGCGAGGCAAACGGAGGATGGCGTGACGGCGGTGCAGGTCCGCGGGACCGTACTGACCGTGCGCCGGGTCGACGCCTTTGTCGCGATGACCGTGGTCGCCCCGGCGATCGCCACTAAATTCCGTCCCGGGCAGTTCATCACCGTCGCCGTGGGCGGCGAGCGGAGCTCGATGCTCGGCCGCCGCGCCTTCGCGGTGCGCGACGTCCGGCCCGACCACGGTGGCACGGTGGAGTTCGTGTTCGCCGCGGACGGCCCCGGGACATCCTGGCTAGCGGGCTGCCGGTCACGCGACGTTCTGGACGTGGTGGGACCGCTCGGGCGGCCGTTCCCGGTGCCGAAGGACCCGGCGGTCTGCCTGCTGCTCGGGGTTGGGCCAGGCAGCGCTCCGCTGTTCGCGCTCGCCTCACGGCTGAACGAGCGCCGCTGTCAGGCCGACTTCCTGCTCGGTGGCGCATCGGCGGACCGGGTGTACGGCGCGCTGACCGCGCGCCGCGCCGGACGGTCCGCGACGATCGTCACCACGGACGGGACGCTGGGCGCGCGCGGCTCCGTGGTGGACGCGCTCGGCACGGTCATCCAGCAGGCCCGTACGGACGTCATCTATGCGTGTGCTCCATCAGGGGTGCTGCGCGCGGTGTGCGCGCTCGCGTCGCGGTACGCCATTCCCGTCCAGGCACTGGTGACCGAGCCGATGACCTGCGGGACCGGGGTCTGCTCGGGCTGCGTGCTGCCGGTCATCGGCACCGACGGGATCACTCGCATGGTGCGCTCTTGCGTGGAGGGGCCAGTGTTTCGTGGTGACCTAGTGCGCTGGGACGATCTGGGCACGATCCCGTTCGACGCGCTCGGCGCGCCTGGCTGGAAGCCCCGGCCATCCGCCCCGGCCTCGCCGGAGGCCGATCATCGTGCCGGCTGACATGCGGACCAGGCTCGGGAACGCCGAGCTGCCGAGCCCGGTGCTGACCGCCGCGGGCTGCGCGGGGGTCGGGCGCGAGCTGGCCCAGTTCATGGATGTGGCGCGGATCGGCGCGGTGACCACCAAGTCGGTGACGCCCGAACCCCGGGCGGGCAACCCGGCGCCGAGGCTGGCCGAGACGCCTTCGGGTTTCGTGAGTTCGGTGGGGCTGCAGGGACCGGGTATCGACGCGTTCTTGCAGCGGGACCTGCCCTGGCTGCTGTCGCGCGGCGCGCGGGCCGTGGTGTCGATCGCGGGGTCCAATGTCCGGTCGTACGCGTCGCTCGCCACCCGGCTGTCCGACGCGGCGGGTGTGACGGCGATCGAGATCAACCTCGGCTGCCCGGACTCGGAGAACGCCGGCCGTCACTTCGCGATCGATCCGGCGGCATCGGCCCGGGTGGTGGCCGCGGTCCGCGGGAACGCGCGGTACGACATCCCCGTTTTCGCCAAGCTGTCGCCGAACATGGCCAACATCATCGATGTCGCTCACGCCTGCGTGTCCGCCGGGTGTGACGGGCTGTCGATGATCAACACGATGCCAGGCATGGTCATCGACGTCACGCCGCGGCGTCAGGGCTCGCCCATCTCCTTCACCGTGCACGGCGGGCTGTCAGGCCCGGCGATCCGGCCGGTCGCGGTGCAGTGCGTATGGCAGGTCCACGAGGCGTTCCCCGACGTGCCCATCATCGCGGCCGGCGGGGTGGCCCACGGCCGGGACGCGCTGGAACTCATGCTGGCGGGCGCGTCGATGGTGGCCGTCGGGACCGTGCTGTTCCACGATCCGTCGGCCTGTGCGCGGATCCAGCGGGAGCTGGAAGAAGAGCTGGTGGCCCGGGGGGTCGACCGTGCATCGGACATAGTGGGCCGCGCCCACCAGGGTTCATGGCTTAACGTGACTACATAATCGCTCGCTGGATTGGAGTCGCCGTGAGTAACCCTTCCCCTGCCCCAGTTGCCGTCGCGCTTGACGCGCCCGACCTGGACACCGCCGCCCGGTGGGCGGGAATGGTCACGCCGCACGTCTCGACCGTCAAGATCGGCCTGGAGCTCTACCTGCGCTACGGGCCGGATGTGGTCGCCTCGGTGCGGGGTGCCAGCGGCGTCCGGATCTTCCTTGACCTGAAGCTGCACGACATCCCGGCCACGGTGGCCGGCGCCGCGCACGCCGTCTGGCGGCTGCGGCCCGACATCCTCACCGTGCACGCGCTCGGCGGCCCCGAGATGGTCAAGGCGGCCGTGGAGGCCGCCCCAGGGACCTGTGTGGCGGCCGTCACCGTCCTCACGTCGCTCGGCGACCAAGACCTAGCCCGGCTCGGCGTCTCCGGCCCCGCGCTCGACGAGGTGCGCCGGCTGGCCGTCCTCGCCGTCGACGCGGGCGCCTGCGGCATCGTCTGCTCGCCCCAGGAGGCCGCGGCCGTCCGGGCTGAGGTTGGACCCGATGTCACCATCATTACCCCCGGAGTGCGCCCCTCAGGCTCGGCTACGAACGATCAGGCCCGGGTGGCCACCCCAGAACAGGCGCTCCGCGCCGGCGCGGACCTCCTAGTGATCGGCCGCCCCATCACCCGAGCCGCCGACCCAGGCGCCGCCGCAGCCGCCGTAGCCGCCTCCCTCCGCCGCGTCCCCCAATCCGCCACCTGACCCCACCCCCCGTTCCGCCGCCCCCGTCTGCCCGCCCGTTCCGTCGGCCCCGCGCTCCGGTCCGCTCCCGGCCCCGCCGCCCTGTGCCCCTTATGCCCCTTGCGCCCCTTGCGGCGAAGCGCAACTAACCGGACATAACGCACCCGGCGGACCCCCGAAGGCCTAGCGGTGGCGGCGCCTTTGCTGGTGAGTGCTGCACTACCAAGCAAAGAGGCTGGTCAGTGCAGCACCAACCAGCATCCGGCCCCTTAGTGGGATGCCTCGTTAGTCACACCTGCCCCATCCGCCACTCGCGTCCACTCGGTGGGCGAGTGGCGTCGCGGACCCCGGGAGAGTGCGAGTCCCCGGGGTCCAGGGAGCGTGAGTCCAGGGGGCCAAGGGAGCGCGCGTCCGGGGGCCAAGGGAGCCCGAGTCCAGGGGGCCAAGGGAGCGCGCGTCCGGGGGCCAAGGGAGCCCGAGTCCGGGGTCCAGGAAGCCCGAGTCCAGGGGGCCAAGGGAGCCTGAGTCCCGAAAGGGCCCCGGCTATGGCCCATCGCTGGCGCGATAACCCCAGCGGTGGGCCATCGCTGGGGTTAGGAGCCGGGCCACCGCGGGCGTTAGGGGGCGGTGACGGGGCGGGACTGGGCGGGGCGGCAGGGGCTGAGAACGGTGAGTGTGAGTTTCGTGAGTGATTCGCGGGTGCATCTTGGAGGGCGCGGAAGAAGTTTGCATGCTCATTCGCGCCAAAGCGAATGGCGCACATGAGACATTCGCGTCCGCTATTCACGCGCACGAGGGATTGGCGCCCGGTGTTGGGGCGGATGGTGGCGACTTCCGCACGCATCACACTGTGACAGGCGCGCTGCACTGGGTAAAATGTCCGATCAAGACATTGGCTTGTCGGCGTAAAGGAGCCGCACTGGGAATGCCCAAATGGGTACAAACCGGACGAAGCGCGCAAAGTATGGCGTTGTGCGTGGATGGCGCGTGCCGTGCGGGGTGGGTGTCTCGTGCGCGCTGTCCGGCCCGGGTGGCCCTCGAGCGGTACCGAGGAGCGCTGTCGGGGTTGTCCCGCACGCCCCTTGTCCTGCGTGTATGGTGGGACAGTAGCCATGCCGTGACGCAAGTTTTCGAGCGCCTCGAGCGCCCGGAACGCGCGTGGCGGCGGGACAGTCGGCGCGATGCGCGTGGCGGTGGCTCGCGGGGCGGTGGCCCCACGCGAAACGGCGGCGCGCGCGAAAACGGTGGCTGGCGGAGCGGGCGTACTTGGTGCGGTCCCGACCCGCTAGGCGGCGGCGGTTCTGGGCGAGTGGTCGACACCGTGTGGGATTGCAATTGCATTCCCATGTGGGCTGGCCGCGGCCATGGTTGCGCGGCCCGGGTAGGGATAGTGGCCTTTTCAAAGACCGCCACCCAAGCCCCGGGTGAGTGGCCAAGGCATATAGAAATGGCTACTCTAAGTAATTATTCATACGCGAAGAGTAATATATCTGAATTTGTGAGGACATAAACGGGGGTTCGCGTTGCCAAAAAGGTGCTTGACTCGCTAGTTTCCCCTCCCGACCAACCTTTTTCCGACGAAACCCGAGGTGACCCCGAGTGGCTCTTCCTCCCCTCAGTCCCGAAGACCGCGCCGAAGCACTTGCGAAGGCTGCCCGAGCACGCAAGGAGCGCGCCGAGGTCAAGAATCGTCTCAAGCGCGGAGCGACCACCTTGTCCGAAGTCATCAAGGAAGGTTCCACCGATGACGTCATTGGCAAGATGAAGGTCTCCGCTCTCCTTGAGTCGCTTCCCGGCGTGGGCAAAGTTCGGGCAAAGCAGATCATGGAAAGGCTCGGAATCGCAGAATCCCGACGGGTCCGCGGTCTTGGAGCCAAGCAGCGTGCCGCGCTCGAGCAGGAGTTCAGCGCTGACCTCTGACGCGTCCGTGCTGATAGCCGACCGCGCCCCTGGGGCGCGGCGGCATTCACGGCTGACCGTGCTCTCCGGCCCATCCGGGGTCGGTAAGGGCACGGTCACCGCGGAACTCCGCCGCCTCTATCCGGACATCTGGATTTCAGTTTCGGTGACGACGCGGCGCCCACGGCCCGGTGAAGTGAACGGCAGGGAATACCATTTTGTCGACGAGCGCGAGTTCGACCGTATGATCGCCGACGGCGAGTTCCTAGAGTGGGACGCGCACTTCGGTCGCAAATACGGAACGCCGCGCGGTCCGGTCGAAGAACGGATCGCGGCGGGACTCCCGGCGTTGCTCGAGATCGATCTCGCGGGCGCTCGGCAAGTGCGTAAGTCCATGCCGGATGCGCTGCTGGTGTTCCTCTCGCCCCCCTCGTGGGAGGAACTCATCCGCCGCCTCACCGGCCGTGGGAGCGAGGACACGGACGCGATCGCCGAGCGACTCGCCCGGGCTAGGATCGAGCTGGCAGCGGGCAGTGAGTTCGACGTTACGCTGGTGAACACATCCGTCGAGGACGTTTCGCGGCGGATGATAGCCTTGATCGAAGGTTAACCTCTAGGGAAGGCACTACGTGGCAGGGACGACTCCGCCCGCTGAAGGCATCATCAACCCGCCGATCGACGACCTGCTCGACGTCGTCGACAGCAAGTACCAGCTTGTGATCATGGCCGCGAAGCGGGCGCGCCAGATCAACGCCTACTACTCCCAGCTTGGCGAAGGCCTGCTGGAGTACGTTGGCCCGCTTGTCGAGACCCGCGTTCAGGAAAAGCCGCTGTCGATTGGGCTGCGCGAGGTCCGCAACCGGCTGCTCACCGTCGAGCCGACAGAAGAGTAGGACCGAGTCGGGGGCCTGAAGCATGGCGCGGGTCGTTCTCGGCGTCGGTGCCGGCATCGCCGCTTACAAGGTGGGCGAGTTGCTCCGGCAGCTGCGCGAGGCCGGGCACGCGGTTCGCGTCGTCCCGACACCCGACGCGTTGCGGTTCGTTGGCGCCCCCACCTGGGAGGCATTGTCCGGCGAACCGGTTACTACCGACGTCTGGAGCGACGTGCCGGACGTTCCGCATGTCAGGATCGGGCAGACCGCCGATCTGATCGTGGTCGCTCCGGCAACGGCTGACCTGCTGGCAAAAGCAGCCACCGGCCTGGCGTCCGATCTGCTGACCGCGACGCTGCTCACCGCCCGCTGCCCGGTGCTGTTCGCCCCGGCGATGCACACCGAGATGTGGGAGCACCCGGCGACGCGAGCCAATGTGCAAACGCTGCGCGAGCGCGGCTCGATCGTGCTCGAGCCCGGGTCCGGGCGGCTCACCGGCGCCGATAGCGGTGTCGGGCGGCTGCCGGAGCCGGCTGAGATCTTCGCGGCCGCCGAGGGCGTGCTCTCTCACCCGGAAAGGGACCTCAAAGGCCGGCGCGTCGTGGTGTCCGCCGGGGGCACCCGTGAGGAACTCGACCCGGTTCGTTTCCTCGGGAACGCGTCGACCGGGATGCAGGGCTACGCGCTCGCCCGGGTCGCGGCCGCCCGTGGCGCACTGGTCACCGTCGTTTCGGCAAATGTGACGCTGCCTGATCCCGCCGGTGTCACCGTACGGCGCGTGGTGTCGGCGAAAGAGATGCACGAGGCGATGCTCGCGGAGGCCGCCAGCGCCGACGCCGTGGTGATGGCCGCGGCCGTTGCCGACTACCGGCCAGTCACGCGCAGTGACTCAAAGATCAAGAAGGACGCGGGTCCGCCGGAGCCGATCGGGCTGGTGGAGAATCCCGACATCCTGGCGGACCTCTCGGCGCGGCGACCCCGCGACGGGCAGGTCATCGTGGGCTTCGCCGCCGAGACCGACCCTGATATCGAGGCCGCGCGGGCCAAGCTCAAGCGCAAAGGCTGCGACCTCCTGGTACTCAACCAGGTGGGCGGCGGCCTCGGCTTCGGCACCCCGGACAACGAGGCAGTGATCCTCGGCGCGGATCAAAGCAGAACCGAGGTTCCAAGGGGAACAAAGAGCGCTCTCGCGCAGGTTGTGTGGGATTTGGTGACTGCTCGGCTCAACTGAGCAGGGTGGCCCACCTCGGCCGAGTCATTGCGGATAAACTCAGCCGAGTTGTCTTGCTTTCACGGATGGAGAAGAAACGTGGCTCGTCGGCTGTTCACCTCTGAGTCTGTCACAGAGGGTCACCCAGACAAGATGGCCGATCAGATCAGCGATGCCATCCTGGACTCGATGATCAAGGATGATCCCGGTAGCCGGGTCGCCGTCGAAACGATGATCACGACGGGCCAGGTGCACGTCGCTGGTGAGGTCACCACGCAGACCTACGTGGACATCCCCGGGATCATCAGGGAGAAGATCCTCGAGATCGGGTACGACTCCTCCGCCAAGGGCTTCGACGGCACCTCGTGCGGCGTGTCAGTTTCGATCGGCTCGCAGTCGCCCGACATCGCCCAGGGCGTCGATGACGCGTTTGAGTACCGTGAGGGCGAGGGCGCTGACGACTTTGACCGCCAGGGCGCTGGTGACCAGGGCCTGATGTTCGGCTACGCCTGCCAGGAGACCCCGGAACTGATGCCGCTGCCCATCACGATGGCGCACCGGCTGGCCCGGCGGCTGTCCGAGGTGCGGCGGTCGGGCACCGTTCCGTACCTGCGGCCGGATGGCAAGACCCAGGTCACCATCGAGTACGACGGCGACCGGCCGGTCCGGCTGGACACCGTCGTGGTCTCGTCGCAGCACGCGCCCGACATCAACCTCAAGGAACTGCTCGCGCCGGACATCAAGGACTACGTGGTCGACACGGTGCTGCCGGAGTTCGACATCGACACGACCGGCTACCGGCTGCTGGTGAACCCAACCGGCCGTTTTGAGATCGGCGGCCCGATGGGCGACGCCGGCCTGACCGGACGCAAGATCATCATCGACACCTACGGCGGCATGTCCCGGCATGGCGGCGGCGCCTTTTCCGGCAAGGACCCGTCCAAGGTGGACAGGTCCGCCGCCTACGCGATGCGCTGGGTAGCCAAGAACGTGGTGGCCGCGGGACTCGCGGACCGTTGCGAGGCCCAGGTCGCTTACGCCATCGGCAAGGCGGTTCCGGTCGGACTGTTCGTCGAGTGCTTCGGCACCGAGAAGGTACCCGTCGAGCGGATCCAGGAACGCGGTCACCCAGGTCTTTGACCTGCGGCCACGTGCGATCATCGCCAGCCTGGACCTGCTACGGCCCATTTACGCGCAGACCGCCGCCTACGGTCACTTCGGCCGCACCGAGCCCGACTTCTCCTGGGAGCGGACCAACCGCGCGGAGCAGCTTCGCGCCGCCGCGGGTTTCTAACCGGACACGTCTAGATATTTTCTGAGCTAGGCCTTACGCAACGCTTCTGGGCAAATACCAGGGAGCGTCCTTTTGGCGTGCTTTCGTGACCAAAGCGTGGTTTACTCCGAAGTAAGTAGGGCATTCCGCTCCGTAGCGCCCCAAGTTTTTGGCTTTTCATCCGCCCGTGCCGATGCTCATGCCGATGAATGTGCCAAGTGTCATGCGAATGCACGTGCATCACACTAGGCTTCAGTTAGCACCACAGGCTTCAACCAGCACACAAGCGGGCGGGGAGCAGGAGGAGGGACATCATGCAGCAGGAGGCCTACAACGGCATCTCGGCCGCACGTCTTGAGGGTGCTGTCTGGCTCAAGAGCCAGCGCAGCAACTCGCAGGGACAGTGCGTCGAACTCGCCCGGCTCGATGACCGCACCGTCGCGGTGCGGAACTCACGGGATCCCGAGGGCACTGCCCTCATCTTCGACGTGAACGGGGTTCGCGAGATGATCGACGGCCTGCGATCGGGACGTCACGACGATCTGGTCGGCTAGCCGGATACCGGATCCGGGCGGCCGGGCACGGACGGCTTTGCGGCCCGTGCCCGGCCGTTCGCGTCCGCCAGCGCCTCCGTCTGGTATTACGGGTAGGTGACGCAGGCGGAGCCCCAGGCGAAAAACCAGCCAAAACGGCGTCGCCAGCGCAAACCACCGCCGGCGGCTGCTGCCGCCGACCCGATCGCGCGGATCGCGGTGGACATGCCGCTCCCGCACCTCGACCGGCCGTTCGACTATCTCGTGCCCGCCAGGATCGACGAGCAGGCGCAACCGGGAGCACGGGTCAGGGTCCGGTTCGCTGGCCAGCTGGTGGACGGCTACCTGATCGAGCGCTCCGACCATACGGAGTTCACGGGCCGGCTCGCCTTCATAGACCGGGTGACGTCGTCGGAGCCGGTGCTCACCGAGGACTTGCGAGACTTCGCCCGCGCCGTCGCCGACCGGTACGCGGGGACCCTCGCCGACGTGCTGCGGCTAGCGATACCGCCACGGCACGCCGCCGCCGAGGCCGAGCCTCCAGCACCTGAGCAGCCGACGCCGGCGCGCCCCGAGCCGGGCACCTGGACACGGTACCCAGAGGGCCAGGCGTTCCTCGACGCGCTCGCCGAGGGCAAACCCGCGCGCGCCGCCTGGCAGGCGATGCCAGGCCCGCACTGGCCGGCCGAGATCGCGCGCGCCGCGGCCACCACCGCGTCCGGCGGCCGTGGCGTGGTGATCGTGGTACCCGACGCGCGCAACCTGGTCCGCGTCGGCGACGCGCTCACCGAGCTCGGGATCGGCCACGTCACGATCACCGCCGACCTTGGCCCGGCCGAACGCTACCGCCGCTGGCTCGCGGTCAGCCGCGGCGCCGTCAAGGTGGCCGCGGGCACCAGGTCCGCGATGTTCGCGCCGGTGCGCGACCTCGGGCTGGTGGTGCTCTGGGACGACGGTGACGACCTGCACGCCGAGCCGCGCGCGCCCTACCCGCACGCCCGCGAGGTGCTCGCCATCCGCGCGCACCGCGAGGGTGCGGCCGCGCTGATCGGCGGGTTCTCCCGCACCGTGGAGATGACCCAGCTGGTCGCGAGCGAATGGGCACGTGACCTGGTGCCGACCGGAATCCGTTCCGCCGCGCCGATGGTCCGCCCCGCAGTCGACGACGCGGAGCTGGCCAAGGACGCCGCGGCGCTGTCCGCCCGGCTGCCCAGCCTGGCGCTGCGTACCGCCCGCACGGCGCTTGAACACGGCCCGGTGCTCGTCCAGGTGCCCCGGCGCGGCTACCTGACCGCGGTCGGGTGCGCGAATTGCCGGGCGCGAGCGCAATGCACCCAGTGCGGCGGCCCGCTCGGGATCGGCGGCGCGGAGCGGATACCCGACTGCCGGTGGTGCGGCGCGCTGGCGGGGGAGTGGACCTGCTCCCGGTGCAATCACCGCCGCCTGCGGGCGATCGTGACCGGGGCCGCGCGGACCGCGGAGGAGCTAGGCCGCGCGTTCCCCTCGGTCAAGGTGCGTTCATCCGGCGGCGCGACGGTGCTGGCGTCGGTACCCGACGAGCCCGCCCTGGTGATCTCCACCCCGGGCGCGGAACCGGTCGCCAACTACGCGGCCGCGCTGCTGCTCGACGGCTGGGCGCTGCTCGGCAGGCCGGGGTTGCGGACCGCCGAGGAGACGCTCCGCCGGTGGCTGGCCGCCGCCGCTCTGGTGCGGCCGACGGGAACCGTGCTGGTACACGCCGATTCGTCGCTGCCCGCCGTGCAGGCACTGATCCGGTGGGATCCACTCACCTTTGCCGAACGCGAGCTGGCTGATCGGGCCGAGCTCCGGTTCCCTCCCACGGTCCGGATGGCCGCGGTGACCGGTACGCCGGACGCGGTGTCCAGCCTGCTGGCGGGCCTGCCCGCCGGGGCCGAGATACTCGGGCCGGTGCCAGCAGAGGAAGCCCCGGGTCCCGGAACCCCTGATGAAACGGTCCGCGCGCTGGTCCGCGCGCCACGCACGGCGGGCCTCGCCCTGGCCAAAGCACTGCACTCCGCGCAGGCCGCGCGCACCACCCGCAAGGACAGCGGCGCGGTCCGTGTCCAGCTGGACCCGGAACTGTGACGGAGTTACTAGAATCAGCAGCATGCTAAGGCCCATCCGTTTGTTCGGCGATCCCGTGCTGCGTACTCCCGCGGAACCGGTGCGCGACTTCGATAAAGAGCTGCGCACCCTGGTCAGTGACCTGACAGAGACGATGCTCGACGCGCCAGGCGTCGGTCTCGCCGCGCCGCAGATCGGGGTGAGCCTGCGGGTGTTCACCTACTGTGTCGAAGAGGATGAGCCTGGCCACCTGATCAACCCGTCGCTTGACCTGACCGGTGACACCGACACCGACGATGAGGGCTGCCTGTCGCTGCCTGGGCTGACCTTCCCGACGCCGCGCTCATGGGGCATCGTCGCCAAGGGCTTCAACATGCACGGCGAGCCGGTGACGATCGAGGGCACCGAACTGCTCGCCCGGTGTGTCCAGCACGAGACGGACCACCTGGACGGCATCCTGTTCATCGACCGGCTCGACCCGGAGCAGCGCAAGCTGGCGATGATTGCGATCCGCGAGGCCGAGTGGAACGGCCAGGCCACCCCCGAGGTGAAGGCGTCCCCCCATCCGACCGGGCGGATTTCGTAGTGCGGCTGGTCTTCGCTGGAACTCCAGCGGTCGCGGTGACCACGCTGGAGACACTGCTCGCGTCGCGGCATGAGGTGATCGCCGTGGTGACCCGCCCGGACGCTCCGGCGGGGCGGGGGCGGCGGGTGGAACCGAGCCCGGTGGCCGTGCGCGCGGAGCAGGCGGGCCTTGCGGTGCTCAAGCCGGCCAAGGTCCGCGACCCCGAGTTCCTGCGGCACCTGAGCGAGCTAGCTCCCGACTGCTGCCCGGTGACCGCCTATGGCGCGCTGCTGCCGCAGTCCGCGCTGGACATCCCGGCGCACGGCTGGGTGAACCTGCACTTCTCGCTGCTTCCCGCGTGGCGCGGTGCCGCCCCGGTGCAGCACGCGATCATGCACGGCGACGAGATCACCGGCGCGACCACGTTCCAGATCGTGAAAGAGCTCGACGCGGGCCCGGTATACGGGATGGTGACCGAGCCGGTGCTGCCGGCCGACACCAGCGGTGACCTGCTCACCCGGCTCGCCGACTCGGGCTCGCAGCTGCTGGCGGCCACTCTCGACGGCATCGAGGATGGCACGCTCACGGCGGTACCGCAGCCGCATGAGGGCGTGAGCATCGCCCCCAAGATCACCGTCGACGACGCGCGCGTAGACTGGATGAAGCCCGCGTTCGCGGTGGACCGGTTGATCCGTGGCTGCACCCCCGACCCCGGCGCGTGGACCCCGCTGGACGGCGGCCGGCTGAAGTTGTGGCCGGTGTCATTGGACAACAGCGCATCGCTCGCACCCGGTGAACTTCAAATTGACCATAACGTCGTGAGCGTCGGCACCAGCACCACCGCCGTCCGCCTCGGTGATGTTCAGCCCCCCGGCAAGCGGCGGATGCCCGCCGCCGACTGGGCCCGCGGCCTGCGCGGCGACCTGCCCCGCCTCGGTAAAGATGGCTAGCCGGGGCGGTCAGCCCAGAGCCGGTCAGCCCAGAGCCGGTCAGCCCAGGACCAGCCAACACAGAGCCGATCCGGTCCGGCGGGCAGCCTACGACGTGCTGAGCGCGGTCGAGGAACGCCACGCCTACGCCAACCTGCTGCTGCCCAAGCTGCTGGACGAACGCCGGATCACCGGGCGGGACGCCGCGCTGGCGACCGAGCTGACCTACGGCACGCTGCGCGGCCAGGGCACCTACGACGCGGTGCTCGGAGCCTGCAGTGACCGGCCGCTCGCCCGGCTCGACCCTCCGGTGCGCAATGTGCTGCGGATCGGCACCCACCAGCTTCTTGGCATGCGGACCGGGAGCCACGCCGCGGTATCCACCTCGGTGGATCTGGCCAAGGACGTCGCCGGGCCGCGAGCCTCCGGCTTCGTGAACGCGGTGCTCCGTCGGGTGGCAACCCGTGACCTGGACAAATGGCTGTCCATCCTGGCCCCGGATGACCTCGCGATCCGGTTCAGCTATCCGGAGTGGATCGTTGAGGCGACTCGCGAAGCTGTCGGAGACGATGAACTCGAGGCGGCGCTGGCGTCCGGGAACGAGCGGCCACGCGTCGTTATGGCCGTGGTGCCTGGCCTGGCCGAGCGGGCGGACGTGATGCCGGAGGCCGCGAAGCCAACCCTGTGGTCGCCGTACGGCTTCACGCTGCCCAGCGGGGATCCGCGCGAGCTGATCGCTTCCGGGCACACGGCGGTCCAGGACGAGGCGAGCCAGCTCGCCGCGATAGCGCTGTCCCGGGTGCCGGTTACTGGAGACGAGGCGCGCTGGCTTGATCTGTGCGCGGGGCCAGGCGGTAAGGCCAGGCTGCTGCACGGGCTGGCGGCCGAACGCGGCATCCGGCTGGCGGCCAGCGACATCCACGAACACCGCGCGCGCCTGGTGCGCGACGCCATCCGCGACCCCGCCCCGGCGGGGAGCGTGGTTACCGCGGACGGCCGGGCACCGTCGTTTTGCCCAAATGGGTTTGACCGGGTGCTGGTAGACGCGCCCTGTACTGGGGTCGGGGCGCTACGCCGGCGGCCAGAGGCGCGCTGGCGCAAGTCGCCGGATGACGTTGCCCGGCTGGCCGTCCTGCAGCGTGACCTGCTCCGGTCGGCGATCGAGCTGACCAGGCCCGGCGGCGTCATCGGGTACGTAACATGCTCGCCGGTGCTCGCGGAGACCAGCGAAGTCGTGCTGAGCGTAGCGGGAGATGTGGAGATACTCGACGCGCCCGCGGTGCTGTCCGAGGTGCCAGACCTAGCGGCCCCCGACCCGCGGTTCGCCCAGTTCTGGCCGCACCGGCACGGCACCGACGCGATCTTCATCGCCCTGCTGCGCCGCCGGTGATCGGACCGTCTTGCGACCCCATCGATGTCCCATCGCGGGCGGGACAGCGCCCGCGATGGGACATCCACGGGGCCGGTAGCGGGCAGATGACCAAAGCGCCGGTGATCTCAAGGCGCCGCGAGCCGGGGGGCTCCCTTTGCTCGTTGGTGCTGCACTAACCAGCCTCTTTCCTCGTCGGTGCCACAGCCACCAGGAACGATCGCGGTTACGGCTTGCCGTAGCGGGCGGCGACGATGCTCGCTTGCACGGCGTTGTCGGCCCGGTTCGATGGGACGCCCGCGGTCATGACGCCCTCGAAGAAGTAGCCCTCGCCCGAGTTGCTGTTGTCGCCGCCGGTGCCGAGGACGATGGCGCCTTCTTGCTGCATGGGTGAGTAGCCGCCGCCCTGGATGGTGGGCAGTGCTCCGGCGTAGGTCGTGGTCAGGCGGCCCGATTGCGCGTTGCCCACCTTGAGCGCGAAGAAGTCCTGGCCGTTGTTCTTCAGCATCGCGGTGACGAACGGCGCGGTCAGGCCAGTGTCCGACGGGTCTTCGCTGTAACCCATGTTCGACTGGAACAGGCCGTTCTCCAGGTCGGCCTGGACCCACGGGCCGTCGCCGTAACAGGGTGAGAACCGGACGCACCTGGTGCCGAAGTTGACCGCGTCCATGTGACCGTTGCCGTTGTCGGCGTTGTTCGTCTCGGCGTTACCGAAGTCGAAGCAGCATCCGGCGTTGACGTAGCTGCCGGACGTCACCATGTACATGCTCTCGGGCTGCCCGTTCACGGCCACGCCCGCTGTGGTGTCGTCGCGGTAGCCGGTTCCCTCGGTGATCTTGACGCCGTACACCTGGTGGCGGTCGACGTACACCGGGAGTGCGTCCGCAACCGCGCCGATGTCCGCGGGAGCCTCGGCGCCCGCGCCCTCGATGGTCAGGTTGTTGTGCCGGGGCGACTGATCGTAGATTTTGGTGATTATGCACGACGTGCCGGCACAGAACACGTCTTGCGCGGCCGCGTCAGCGAAGCCGCCGCGCCGAACCGGGTGGATGTTGAGCGACCTGTCGTCGGAGGCACGCGTGACCTTGTACAGCGGGCCCGTGTAGTTCGCGTACAGCGCGCGGACCGTGCTGTACGCCGCGACGCACGGTGTGCCGACGGACCGGTAGATGTCGCACGGGAGCTTTTCCGCGGTGACCGGTCTGGGCGCGGCCTGAGCGGCCACACCCGCGCTCGCGGCCACCAGAGTCCCGGCTAGAAGCACGAGCACCGAGAGCGTTCTGCGGCCAGTGACCGCTGGAAAGAAACCTAGACGCCTACGCTTCTCTGCTACCGCGCGCATCACATTTGTAACTATTGTGCGCTGCGCATGGTCGCGTCAAGAGGGCATTACCCGGCGAGTGGGTCCTCACCGGGCTCAGGCTCCCAGACGGGTCGGTTTGACCGGATCGGCTTCCGCACGGCTTCCTGCAAGACCGGCGTGATGATGGCATCGAAGGCGGACGGGCTGTACTTCTGCCGCATGGCTCGCAACGCGCCCTTGCCACTGGCTTCGTCAACGAGATCACTGAGCACGCCGTAATCGATGTCGCCGTCGCGCCGCAGCTGGTCGTAAGCCGACCGGGCGATCTCCGAGTATCCGGCTGTCTCGGCGAGAAACATGAGCGCCGCGTCCCGCAGGTCCATACCGGAAGTGTATGAGCCGAGCAGCAAGCGGCGTGGTTATTGTGGGCGCATGCAGCTGTCTGTCGATGACGTGGCGCGGCTCGCGCGGGACCTACCCGAGGTCACCGAGGCCGAGAGCCGCGGCTCCCTGACCTGGAAGGTGCGGGGTAAGTCCTTTGCCTGGGAGCGGCCGTTCAGCAAGGCCGACCTCAAGCGATTCGGCGACGTCACGCCACCGGACGGGCCCATCGTCGCGGTCCGGGTCGAGGACCTGCACGAAAAGGAAGCGGTGCTGGCGGCGAAACGACCGGGAGTATTCACGATCCCGCACTTCGACGGTTACGCGGCCGTCCTGATCCAGCTCAACGCGACGGATTCCGAGACGCTCCGCGAACTCGTCACCGATGGCTGGCTGGCCATGGCACCAGCAGGCCTGGCACCCTGAAGCTCAGCCGCCGTAGCGGCGCTGGCGGCCCGCGTAGCTGCGGAGAGCACGCAGGAAGTCGATCTCGCGGAACGCGGGCCAGTAAACCTCGCAGAAGTACAGCTCGGAATACGCGCTCTGCCACAGCAAGAAGTTCGAGAGCCGGGACTCTCCGCTGGTGCGGATCACCAGGTCCGGGTCGGGCTGGCCTGCGGTGTAGAGGTGACGGGCGATGTCCTCCGTGGTGACCGTCTCGGCGATTTCAGCGAGGGTCGCGCCTTGCTCAGCCCGCTCGTACAGCAGCGAGCGAAACGCGTCGACTACTTCCTGACGGCCGCCGTAACCGATGGCCAGCGTGACGTGCGCGCCGGTGTCGCAGTCGCGGCTGGCCTCCACGGCTCGCTTCAGTGCCCGCGCGGTCGTATCCGGGATCATGTCGAGGCTCCCGGCGATGTGCACCTGCCACGCCGGGTCGCGGCTGAGCTTGTCCGCGACGACTTGCTCGACCATCTGCATCAGGTACGCCACCTCGGTGTCGCCCCGGTTCGCGAGGTTCTCGGTCGAGCAGATGAACACGGTGACGTGCTTGATCCCGGCCTTCTCGCACCAGCCCAGGGCGTTCTCGATGTGCTCGGCCCCGTACTTGTGGCCAATGCTGGGATTCGGCATGCCCCGCTCGCGGGCCCACCGCCGGTTGCCGTCCATGATGATCCCGACATGCCGTGGCAGCGGGGCCCCGGCGAGCTGCTTGCGCAGCCTTCGGGTGTACAGGCGGTAGACGGAATCGCGGGCGAGCATTCATTCAGCGTATGCGGGCCTGGCCGCCAAGGCCGCCAGACGGCCAGATCCGGCGGCCGAGCCGGGCGGCCAGGCCCGCGGGCGGGCGCTACCTGGTCAGCGCGGGAGCGGACCCGCGACCGACCTTGGCCCCGCCGATATCGGCGTTCTGACCCTCCTGGTACCCGGCACCGTAACCGCTGCCCGAGTAGGTGATCCGGGTGGAGCGGGTGCGCGGGTAGGCCTGCTGCGCCTGGAGCCGGACGGTGACGGCCCGGTCGGCGAGCACCAGCGCGGTGGACGGGCCGTCGGCCGGGGCCGAGGCGCCGTCGGCCGCTCGCTGCTCGGCGGCCTGGACCCGGGTGACCACGGCGGAGACGTAGCCGAGCATCCACGAGCGCCGCCAGGCGCGCGGGCTGCGTGACCGGGTGGGCACCGCCACGGCGGCTAGTCCCCGCGCCATCTGGACCAGCAGCGAGGTGTAGAGGATTTCGGCGCGTTCCAGGTCGGAGGAGTAGCCGAACACGTGCACCCGGGCGCCGGGGTCGCGGCGGGGGAGCAGCACGCACTGGCAGCGCAGCGCGGCGGCGATCCCGGTGAGCAGGTGGGCCTTGACCTGAGCCCAGGGGTTGTCGACGTCGATGATCTGGTCGGCGGGCTTGTCGGTTTCGGGCTGGGTGGCCGCCAGCAGCGCCCGGTCGATGCCGTAGCGAGCCATCAGCTCGGCCGCCTTGGCGGTCAGGGCCTCCGCCTCGGCGGGAGTGACCCCGTCGGCCTCCGCTTTGGCGAGCAGCTTGCGTACTCGGTCCAGCAGGGGGGTCGGTGGTTCTGGTTGCACCGTTTACCTCCTTGTAGGAGCGAATCGAATTTATAGCCGAAGGCTATCCCGGTGGGCTGACATTCTGGGCGGCGCAGCAGCGGGGGCAGGAGCAGGCGGCCGCCTGACGCACTCTACACTTCACGGATATATGGCCGTTCAGATCTCGCCCAGCATCCTGTCCTCCGACTTCGCCCGGCTCGCCGACGAGGCGGCCGCGGTAGCGGGTGCCGCCGACTGGCTGCACGTCGACGTCATGGACTACCACTTCGTGCCGAACCTGACGCTCGGTCTCCCGGTCGTCCAGGCACTGCTCAAGCACGCGAGCCTCCCGCTGGACTGCCACCTGATGATCGACGATCCAGACCGGTGGGCGCCGTCCTACGCCGAGGCAGGGGCCAGGAACGTCACGATCCACGCCGAGGCGACTCACGCCCCGGTGCGGACGCTACGGGCGATCAGGTCCGCGGGAGCCCGGGCCGGACTGGCGCTGAACCCCGGTACCGCCGTGGAACCCTATGAGGACCTGCTGCCCGAGGTCGACATGATCCTGGTGATGACGGTCGAGCCCGGTTTCGGCGGGCAGTCGTTCCTCGACATGGTGCTGCCTAAGCTGCGCCGCGCCCGGGCCATGGTCAAGCGCAACGGCGCCGCCGTCTGGCTGCAGGTTGACGGGGGAGTGAGCGACGAGACGATCGAACGGTGCGCCGATGCCGGCGCCGACGTGTTCGTCGCGGGCTCCGCGGTCTACGACGCTCAGGATCCCGGGTCCGCGGTCCGCGGGCTGCGCGCCCGCGCCGAGGCCGCGACCCAGCGGTCGTCTTGGGGCCGGGAGGAATAGCTAGGGATACACGCGCCCATTTCTTTCCGTCGCCAAGCCCGATGATTATGGTGGATGCTGCATTACCGAGACTCTTCGCTGGGCAGTGCAGCACCCACCGCAATCCCCCGGACCCAGGGACGGCAGCAACAGCCGACGCAACCGGGTAATACCCCGCCAATGAGACGGACGGGACTTGCGTGATCTGGTGAGTCGCTGCCGTTGCCGTATCACGGTCCGGGCCGCGGAATCTCGCAGTGTCAGGTAACTAACGGGCGCGCCCTAGCGGGCGACCGGCGTGTGATCCCGCCAGAATGTCAGACCTCCTCATCACTATTGGCGGTGACGCCAAGTACAGGATGTAACGCCTAGCGTGTGCATCTAGTCCGGCTTGATGTTTACATCTATCCCGGATGGAGTACCCTGATGGGGAAGCCTCTGCACTATCGGGTACTGGAGAAGGCGCTGCGCTCGCAAGGCTGTACATCGCGTGCGGGCAAGGGAGACCACGTGGTCTGGTACTGCCCTTGCGGCGCTCATATCGCGGTCGCTATCAAGGCCAGGGTGGTGTCACCGGGGGTCGTCAGCGACATCGCCGCCAAGCTTGTGTGTCTCCCGGAAGGATGGCTCCGATGACGACATATCACGTGGTGGCCCGCCGCTGGAAGCGCGGCTGGGAACTGCACATCGATGGCGTAGGGGTCACTCAGATACGTCGCCTGGGTGAAGCCGAGGGCATGGTCCGCGACTACATCGAGTCGCTCACCGGCCAGGACACCTCTGACTCCACGGTAGTCATCCGCCCGGAAGTGGGGGATGGGCTCGACGCGGAGGCACGGGCCGCGCGGGAAGCGGTCGCGGCAGCGGACCGGATGACGAGAGAGGCCGCCGCGCGGTCCCGGCAGGTAGCACGGGATTTGCGGTCCGCCGGTCTTTCCGGCAGAGAGATCGCGGCGGTACTAGATATAACGGCGCAGCGCGTCTCCCAGCTGCTGAAGTCGTTAGCCCAGCCCTAGCAGGATCGTCACGGGGGTGCCGCCCGGGTTGACCGTGAGCTCGGTGTCGAGAGAGGCGAGCCCGACGACGGTCAGGGTTACCGTCACCGACTCTCCGTCCGCGAGCGTGCCGGACGACGGGGACGCGGTGAGCTCGCCGAGGAGGGTGGCGGGTTCTGAGACGGACCAGTTAACCGGCCCTCCGGAGGCGGTCAGCGTCACCGTTCCGCCTAGCAGCGGGGAGAGCACGATCGAGGTCGGCGAGACGCTGAGCGTGCCGTTATCGGCGGGCGGCGTCGCGGTCGCCATAGCCGACGCGGAGGTCGGCGTGGTGGCGGGGGCGGTCGCGCCGCCCGTCGCTGCACCGGATGAGGCGCCGATGGCCGGGTGTGTCCCGGTCGTCGCCGCGCCCGGCTGGTGTGCCGCGGTGCCGGCCGACGCCCGGGCCCCGTGCGCGCCCCGGGAACCACCGGCGCTGTGAGCACCCGCCCGTCCGGCTGATGCCGACGCCCCGCCAGTGCCGTCGGTGCCAACGGCGGCTGGGACGCCAGTGCCCTGCAGCGCACCGTGGTGCGCCGGCGTCGCGATCATGGTGCCGGCGATGGCGATCCCGGCGGCACTGGCCGCGGCGGCGGTGACGTGAACCGTGCGGGAGTGCCACCACGCCTGCTTGGGTGAGTCCAGCGCCCGCGGGAAACCATTGTGGGTCAGCGCCACCGGGTGCGGAGGCGGTGTGGCGCCGCCCGCGGCGTGCAGTACCTGTTCGCGGAGCGCGTCGGGCAACGCCGCCGTCAGTGCGGGCAGAGCCAGGATCGGGGCGAGCCCAAGGAACATCGACGGGGCGAGTTCCCGGCGCCGACGATCGGAACACACCGAGCAATGCTGGATGTGCCGGTTGAGTCGCTTGCGCAGCAGCACGGTGAGCTTGCCATCCCAGTCCGCGAGCAACGGGTCCAGCTCGAGACAGTCTTCCCGGCCGCTCTGTGCGACGAGCAGCACGCCGAGCGACGTGTGCAGCTGCTCCCTGGCCCGGGACAGCAGTGCGTGCGCGTGGTTGCGGGTGACGCCGAGAACCGCCGCCACCTCGCCGCCGTCGAGGCCCTGCCGGAGCTGCAGCTCGAGCACTTCCCGCTCGGCCGGTCCAACCCCGCCGAGAGCGGCGTTGATCAGGCCGTTCAGCTCGCGCCGTTCTGCGTCGGCGGATACGTCCACGGATTCGTCGGTCACGTCGGGCGCCTCTTCAAGCGGCGCGAAGTCATTGCCGCCGCGCAGGCGTCGATGGCATTCGTTGCGGGCGACGGCGTATAGCCACGAGCGGAGCCGCTCCGGGTCTCTGAGTGCGGACAGCCTGGAAGCCGCGATGACAAAGGTGTCCTGCACGGCGTCGGCTGCATCGGCGGGTTCGCGGAGCAGGATCCGGCAGTAGTTATAGAGGGGAGCAGCGTACTTGTCATAGGCAGCTGCGAGCCCCGCGGGGTCGCCCGCCACGATGGCAGCGACGACCTCACTGTCGCGCATGACCCCACGGTAGTGGCGCGACACCATATCTGGGCATAAAAGGATCGCATCGTTATAAGTGATCAGGGGGGCAACGGGGAACCGGGATCCCGCACCCCCCTCTGGCGATGATCCCGGCTGCCCCGCTGTCCCCGTGCCCCGCTCCCTAAGTAAGAGTCGCGGGCCCGAAAGTCGCCAACGGTTTTTCGGTGACTTTTTGTTACGAGGTTCGCGGGACCCCTCAGATCGCCGTTTCGGGGTTGATAAGCACCGCGACAAGCTCAGATAGCCGGGTGATGACGGCGTCAGGACGAGCACCGCCGAAGGCGGGAACATCACTGTTAGTGATGAGTACCGCACGCATGCCCGCTCGCTTGGCACCATAGATGTCGTCGAACGGCCGGTCCCCGACGAACACGCACGACGCGGGGTCATCGACACCGATCGCGGCCATCGCGGCGCGGAACGCCTCCGGGTGCGGTTTGGTCCATGGGATCTCGCTGGTGTAGACGGCGCCGTCGATCAGGCCGGCGAGATCGTCGCGGGCGAAGATGCTCTCGTGAACGGTTCTCGGCCACATCGTGTTAGACAGCACGCCGATCTTGATGCCGCAGGACCGCAGCTCACGCAGTAGCGGCGCGGCGTCCGGATCGGTGTAGGTGTGCGGGTCCCACTCGGTGTGAAAGCTCTCCCAGAACCCGGGTGGCATCGTCACCCCGGCCCGCCCAGCTATATCGGCGAGCGTGGCGCTGGTGTGCGAGTCCTCCGACTGCAGCCATAGCGCCGTTTCCGCTTCGCGCAGCCGAGCCGCGGCACTGGCCGCCTGGTCGGCGGGGAAGTGCCGCTCGCAGAGCCCGAGCCAGAGTGCATCGTGATCGACCGCGTGCCACGGGGTCAGCGTGCCGCCCCAGTCGAAGATGACCGCGTTAACCGTCATATCCCGAATGTTAAATCCTGCCGAGGAATCCGATCAGCCGCTCGGTCGCGAGCGCGGTGGCGTCCGCGTCGTAGGACGGCAGCGAGCTGTCGGCGAAATAATGCTGGTCGCCTGGGTAGAGAAACAGCTCTCCGTCCGTAGCCTGGCTGGTCAGCTCGCGAGCCGCATCGAGGTCGCCCTCACCGGTGAAAATCGGGTCGGCGTCCATCCCGTGCACCTGCACCGGTACCCCGGCGGG
>CAVUOU010000005.1:0-24768 GCA_963743085.1 uncultured Actinomycetota bacterium | reverse complement strand
ACCGAGTCGGGGAAGGCTGGATCACCGTCGAGCTGGGCCAGATCACGCCGGGATCACCGGCCGACGACGTGGCCGAAGCGGTGAGCGCTGTCAACGAGCGCCTCCGCGAGGGTGGGTTCGCGGCCGACGGGGGCCGGGTCGCGTTCGTCAGCCACATTGAGGCCAACCCCGAGCTGATCGGCAAGGTCGCTGTTCCGTCGGCCTGGCGCACCCATCTCGGTCGCTCACGGGTTCCGAGGCGACATCCTCCAGGAGCTCTGAGCGCCGGCGAGTCCCGGCGCCCGCGCGGGCGCTGGGCGTCAGCGGCTCGTCCCGGTATTTTCGCTGGTCAGGCTAGGTGGGCCCAGGAGGATTCGAACCCCCGTAGGCATCAGCCGGCAGATTTACAGTCTGCCTCATGCTGTAGGAGACCGTAGCCACCTGTAGCCGTTCTCCCAGCTCGAGGGGTATGTATCCGTCCCCCTCGATGCAGTCGACCGTGGTCTGGGGATGGGTCCCCAAATGGGTCCCAGATTGATCACGGTAAGGAGGCGAGAATGGCTACCCGCAAGGGGCGACGAGGGCGCCACTCTTACGAGGACAAGACCATGGGCCGTTCGTACGCCGGGTGGAACTGGGCACCGCTCCCGACGGCCAGCGCCTGCGCAAGACGGTGTCGAGGGGCCACCAAGGCCGAGGCGAGGGAGAAGCTGCGCCAGCTCCGGCCGCGACCCGCGAGGACGGCAAGCTCAACCGCTCGGCCGGGACTGGACCACCGGGGAGTGGTTGAACTGGTGGGCGGACAACATCCTGCCCGGCACGGTCACGCCGGCACCGAGCGGCAGTACCGTCAGGTGGTGCGGACCTGGCTGGAGCCCCATCATCGCCAAGGTCCCGCTGGCCAAGCTCGCCCCGAGGACGTGGTGGCCATGATGCGGGCCCTGGAGCGCCAAGGGCTCTCGCCCACGACCCAGGCCATAGCCCGGACCATCCTGCGGCGCTCCCTCAGGCATCGCCGAGCGCTTCGGCCGGGTGACCCGGAACGTCGCTACCCTCACGGACCCGCCCAAGCGTTCCGGCCACAAGCTGGACGACTCGCTGTCGCCCGAGGAAGCCGCCCAGGTCATCCAAGCAGCCAAGGGTGACCGGCTTGGTGCCCTGGCCATCTTCGTGCTGTTCACGGGCGCCCGTCAGGCTGAAGTGCTCGACCTCCGCTGGGGCGACCTGGACCTCGACGCCGGCATTGCCACCATCCATGGCACCAAGTCCAGATCGAGCGACCGCAAGATAGCCCTGGCGCCCTTTGTGGTCACTGCCCTGCGCGACCACCGCAAGCGCCAGGCCGTCGAGCACCTGGCGGCACCGGTGGCCCGACCCCGATCCCCAGCTGGTCTTCGCCACCCCCATCGGGACCCGCTACCACGGGAAGAACGCCTGGGACTGGTGGAACCGGTTGACTGTGCGAGCTGGGGTGGGCCGGCGCCGCTTTCACGCCACTCGCCACACGGCCGCCACGCTGATGCTGAACGCCGGCGTCCGCCTCGAGGTCGTCTCCGAGACGCTTGGCCACTCCGGCTTCGCCATCACCAAGGACATCTACGCCAAGGTCCGGCCCGAGCTGCAACGCACAGCCGCCGACGCCATGGAGCAGCTGTTGGCGCAGGCGTGAAGCCCGCCGCGTACGAGGTGAGTGTTGCCGCCAGCCCTGATCCTGACGAGAGGTTCTACACGGCCGGAGGGGCACGCCGCTTTGTCGACAGCTTGGCCAACGAAGGCGACCCGGACGACCTCGGCCCCGAGGTGGTGATCTTCGGTAAACGCAACGGTCGTCGGCACGCCCTGAAGTTGTGGGAGCTGGCCGAGGAGCCCGACAAGGAAGGGTGACGCCTGCCAGCCGAGAGCGCCCGAGCCATCCGCTCCCGCCGGCTGGCCCACGGCCTCACCATCGAGCGTCGAGACCTTCGCGCCATCGTTGGCGGGAGGCCAACTAGCGCATGACAACGAACCTGACGTTGGCGGTGGTGGCAGCCGCGGCCGTGGTCGCCGGAGCCCTGATTGGTGGCGGCGCTCAGGCCTGGGTCTCGGCCAGCCAGCACACCCACGACCGGGAAAACGCCCGGCGCCTGGCCAAGACCGAGGTTTACAGCGAGGTGTGCGGGCGCGGTGTTCTCGTGCCAGCCCTCATGACAGAGGGAGCGACGCTTACGCCGGCGGAGGCAGAAAAGGTCGTTGGTAACTGGGGAGCCCGGTTTGACCTTCTTAGGGCGGACCTCAGCCTGTTCGCCCCGCCGGAGGTACGCGGGCTCGCAAATGACATCCGCCCGGCCCTGGCCAAGATGAGGGACGCTCTCAGAGAGAAGAACCGGCTGGGTCCAGCCCCGACTATGAGAACGCTCGCGTGCGGTTCGCCGATCATGTTCAACCGGTGATCCAACTGCTGGCCGACGCTATGGCGCGGGACGCCGACATTCGCTAGCGGGGCACGGCATCGTGTGCTAACGGCGCACTCGCCCCTCGCCACCGTCGAAGACGTCGAGCTGCTCCATGGCCCCGTGGCCGATGAGGACCGGGACCAGGTAAGCCGCCTCCACGAGGTGGCCTCGGCCGCCGTGTGCCGCTTCTGCCGCCAGACGCTCACTTGGGTCGAGGACGACGACGTGATGCCGAAGAACGGCTCCGCCGACTTCGACGGGAACTGGTACAAGTTCCAGGTCGGCTCGGTGCTGTTCGTCATGCTCGACAACAACGATGTCTGCTACCAGGTCGACACCGGCACCTACCTGAGCTCCGGCGACAACCAGATCCTGACCGGCTACTCAGGCGGCGCGCAGCAGAAATGGCTGGAGAAGACGCTCCGCGAGGCATCGGTCGACACCTCAGTCGACTGGATCGTCGTCGTCATGCACCAGCCGGCCATGTCCACGTCGGACGCGGAGGGCTCCGACCTGGGCATCCGCCAGAGCTGGATGCCGCTGTTCTACAAGTACGGCGTCGACTTCGTGCTGGCCGGCCACGACCACGACTACGAGCGCAGCTACGTGGTGAAGGGCACCGACTCCGGCACCATCTTGCGGCCGCACGTCGTCAGCACCAACAAGGACAACGTGGACTCCGACCTGGGCCTCGTCCACTTGGTGATCGGCACCGGCGGCACCAAGGGCCACGACGACGTGTACCTGACGGACAGCGCGGACGATGAACCCGAGGAGGGCATCAACGTCTCCGAAACCGAGATCGTGACCGAGGACGCGCCGTGGTCCGCGGTCACCGACCCCAACACCACCTACCCGTGGGGCCTCGGCGTGTTCGACGTGGACCCGGGCCGTTTCCCCGGCGACAAGACCACAATGACCTTCACCTATTACCACACCCCGGCCGCCACGGCCTCGACCCCATACCCGACCCCAGTCGAGTTCGACACCTTCACCGCTACCCGGACCCGCTCGGACGGCTTCGGCTTCCGTCGGCGGAACGCCAAGTAGTCCTGAGATAACGGCCCCGTGCTGCCGGGCTCGGAGATATCGGCGAGCCCGGCCAGCGCGCTGTCCGGCAGGCTGAGGGTGAATCCCATGAGGTTGTCATGCAGCTGGTCCACGCTGCGCGGGCCGATGATGACAGCGGTGATGCCGGGCTGGCGGGCGGCCCAGGCCAGGGCGACGCTGGCCGGGGAGGCACCGAGGCCTGTCGCGATGGCGGAGGTCTCGGCGGCGATGCTGAGGTTGCGGTCGTTGAGCATGCCCTCGGCCCAGGACCGGGCTGCTGGCATCGGCGAGGCCTTGAGCCGGCCGATCCGGGTGTCGTCGCCGGGAGGCTGGCCGGGGCGGTAGCGACCGGCCAGGACCCCGCCGCCCAGCGGAGACCAGGTCAGCGTGCCCAGGCCGTGCCGCTGGCAGACCGGCAGGATCTCCGCCTCGATGGCGCGGGCCAACAGCGAGTACTGAGGTTGCAGGCTGATGAAGGGCGTGCCGCCGGCCCGCTGCGCGGCCCACTGGGACTCGACGATCTGGGCGGCGGTGAAGTTGGAGCAGCCGAGATAGCGAACCTTGCCTGAGCGCACGAAGGCATCCAGCGTCGCCATGGTCTCCTCGACGGGAGTGGCGGGATCCCACTGGTGGCACTGGTAGAGGTCGATGTAGTCGGTGCCGAGCCGGCGCAGGCTGGCCTCCAGCGCGCGGGTCAGGTGGACCCGGGACAGCCCCCGGTCGTTCGGGCCTGGTCCCTGAGGCAGGAACGCCTTGGTGGCCAGCACCACCGAGTCCCGTCGGCCGTTGACCGCCCGGCCGACGATCTCCTCGGACTGGCCGCCGGAATAGCCGTCGGCGGTGTCGATGATGTTGCCGCCCGCGTCCAGGTAGGCCCCGATGATCCGCCCGGCCTCGGCCTCGTCGCAGCCCGGTGTTCCGGCCGGAGCGCCGAAGTTCATCGCCCCCAGGCATACGCGGGAGATCTTCAGGCCTGACCGGCCCAGCGGCACGTACTCCATGCTGGCGTCCTCCACGAGCGGGCCGGGGCCGCGGTCGCGCCGCGCCCGTCAGCTAGAATCGGAACAGGTGTTCCGGTTGGCACTATACGGAACAGTTGTTCCGGTTGTCAACGCGGATTCGGAGGGCGATGAACGGCGAGGTCCGACCGCAGCGCGCCGACGCGGCGCGTAACCGGGAACGGGTGCTGGCGGCGGCCGAGACGGTCCTGGCCCGCGATGGCCTGTCCGCGTCCATGCGGGCGATCGCCGCGGAAGCGGGGGTGGGGCTGGGCACGATCTACCGGAACTTCCCCACCCAGGAGGCGCTGTATCAGGCCATCATCGTCCGGCGCGCAGAAGCCCTGATCGCCGAGGCGGCGGAACTAGCTGACGGGCTGGACCCCGGACAGGCGTTCTTCGACTATTTCACCGGCGTGGTGGAACACGCCATGCGCACCAAGGCCATCGCCGATCTGCTCGCGCGGGCCGGGATCGACCCCAAGTCCGGCATGACCGAGGCCGGCCGCGACATGCGGCACGCCATCGAGGTGCTGTTCGAACGCGCCCAGCTGGCTGGCGCGGTCCGGCCGGACATGCGCATGCCGGAGCTGATGGCCATCCTGACCGCCGCCTGCCTAGCCGCCGAGCACAGCCAGTGGGACACCCAGCTGCAGGCCAGCACCCTGGCCATCATGTTCGACGGCATGCGCGCCCCCTGTGCTTAGGATAACGCGAGGGTTTTTGCAGCTGGGCTTGCCGGTTAACCTCTGATTGCTCACGAGGTGCTGGCGAGTCAGGATGGTGGTAACTAGCCGTCGCCCCGCGATAGCTGGTTTCCACTGTCTTGCCCGCAGGCCTGCCCGGGCCATCGGGCGGCCCGGCAGGCTCGGGCATATCGGGCAAGTTGCCGGCCGGTCGCCGCGAGATTCCCGAAGGTTAAACGGCAAGCTGGGGGTAGGAAATGCTTCGGGTTATCCCCGAAGCGGGGGATATATGCGGGCTGCCGCTGCGACGCGCCCGGGGGCCGCTGCGACGCGTCAGGGCAGGCGGGCTGACGACCGACGCGCGATGCTCCCGGGATGGGCCACTAGAGTCAGGCTGTGGTTGACGATCCGTTTCGTACCGAGGTGTTGCGCGCCCGGGTGCTTGATGCTTGGGCCGCGTCCCCGGCGAGGTTCCGCGAGGATGCCAATGCCGAGGAGGACTACGCCCTCGGCGGGTACCGGGACCGGGTCGTGGTCGAGCTGGCCCAGAACGCCGCCGACGCCGCGGAACGCGCGGGCATCCCCGGCCGGCTCCACCTGACGCTGAAGAACAAGGTGCTGACAGCGGCGAACACCGGCGCGCCGCTGGACGCCGCCGGGGTAGAGGCCCTGTCAACGCTGCGCGCCTCCAGCAAGCGCAACGAGAACACCACCGGCCGCTTCGGTGTGGGTTTCGCCGCCGCCGTGGCGGTGAGCGACGAGCCCCGGATCTGCTCGGTCACCGGCGCCGTCCGCTGGTCACGGGAAGACACCCGCGAACTCGCCGGCAAGATCACCGCGCTGCAAGACGAGCTCGCAGAACGCGAATGGCACGTGCCAGTGCTCCGCCTCCCGTTCCCGGACGACACTGTGCCACCGGGGGATGGGCCACCGGGGGATGGGCCACCGGGGGATGGGCCACCCGACGGGTTCACCACCGCGGTGATCCTGCCGCTGCGCGACGAAGAAACAGCAAACGCGACCAGGCAACTGCTCGACGAGACCGGACCGGCGCTGCTGCTGGCGCTGCCCGCCCTGGCCGAGATCGTGATCGACACCGGCACCACCACGCGCGTGCTCACCGCCCAGCACGGCGAACACAGTGCGACCACCACCGTCGGCGGCGTGACATCCCACTGGCGCACCGCGGCCGACGGCGGCCAGCTCGACCCCAAGCTGCTCGCGGACCGCCCGGCCGAGGAACGGTCGTCCTGGACAGTCCGCTGGGCCATACCAGTACACGACGGTGCCCCGACCCGGCTGCCCAAAGGGGTGCCGGCCGTCGTGCACGCACCCACGCCAACGGACGAGCCACTGGGCCTGCCCGCGTTGCTCCTCGCCTCGTTCCCGCTCAGCCCCGACCGGCGGCACGTGGCGCCCGGCCCGCTCACCGGCTTCCTGACGCAGCAGGCCGCCCGCGTTTACTCCAGCCTGCTGCCGGAGCTGACGCCCGGCGCCGGTCTGCTCGATCTCGTCCCGGGCCCGATCGCACCGGGCGAACTCGGCAACCAGCTCGCGCAGGCGATCATGGCCCTCTTGCCCGAGGTCCCGTTCCTCCCCGCCGTAAATGGAACCACCCGGGTGCGGCCCCGTGACGCCGTGCTGCTCGAGCTGAACACGGAGTTCCTCGCCCCGCTGATCCCCGGCCTGATCGGCGGCCCAGCACGGCACCCGGCCTACGCACAACTCGGCATCCGGCACCTCCCGCTGGCCGAACTAGCCGACTCCCTCGCCGCGCTGAACCAGCCACCGGACTGGTGGCGCGGCTTGTACGACGCGCTGGCGACCGCGGACCCCCGGCAGCGCGCCGAGCTGGGGGCTCTGCCCGTGCCGCTCGCCGACGGTCGGCTGGTGCGCGGACCACGCGGGCTGCTGCTGCCCGGCCGGGACCTCGCGCAGCCGGACCGGCTGGCGGTGCTGGGCCTGCGCGTCGTGCACCCGGACGCCGTGCACCCTCTGCTGGCCACGCTGGGTGCGGTAGAGGCGACGCCACGCGGCGTCCTCGCGAACCCGTCGACCCAGGCCGCGGTGGAAGCCTCCTACGACGACGAGGAAGATCCGGCGCCGGTCACCGAGACGGTGCTCAGCCTGGTCGCCGCCGTGAACCTGCGTCCCGGCGAGCTGCCGTGGCTCGCCGGCCTGGCGCTCCCCGGTGACGATGACGAGTGGTACCCGGCCGACGAACTGCTGCTCCCCGGCGGGCCACTAGCCCAGGTGGTGTCGGCGGACGCGCCGTTCGGCACGGTCAGCGAGGAATTCGCCGAACGCCACGGGGCACAGACGCTCGAGGCGGTGGGAGTGCTCTCGTCGTTCGGCCTGCTGACCGAGGAGGACGTCGATCTCGGCGACCCCGCCCTGGACCTAGACGGCTTGGCCGACTGGGCCGCCGCAACCCGCGACCGGCTAGGGCCGGCCGACGTACCGCCCTACGCGCCCGAAATGACGGCCGTCCGTGACCTGGAACTGGTCGACCCCGACCGCTGGCCGCAGGCACTCGAACTGCTCGCCCAGCCTCCGTTGCGAGCCGCGCTGACCGAGCCGACCAGGGTGATGCTTACCGACGGCCGGTACGCGGATGTGCCGTCCTACACCGCCTGGTGGCTACGCCGCCATCTGATCCTCGGCGGACGGCGGCCGTCGCAGCTCCGCGCCGCCGACGCGGACCCGCTGCTAGCGGGCCTGTATGACGTGGTAAATCTGCCGATAACTGATCCGGTCATCGCCGCCGCCGTGGGCGTGCGCACCACGCTCACCGATCTGCTCGCCGAGCCGGGCGGCCCGGACGAACTGCTCACCCGGCTGGCCGACCCGGCCCGGCCGGTGACCCGCGCGCAGTTGCGGGAACTGTGGGTGCAGCTCGCGAGCGTCACCCCCAACGATGTCAGCCCGCCGGACCGGGTACGCGCCGTCCGCGGCCAAGACGTCATCGTGGCCAGTGCCGACGATGCGCTGGTCCTCGACACCCCCGACCTGTGGCCGCTGGTAGCCGACGACCCCCTGGTGCTGGCTCCCGCGGATCTGGCCGCCCGGCTCGCCGACCTGCTTGGCCTGCCGCTGGTTTCCGAGGAGATAGCGGGCCGCATCGAAACCGAAGGGCGCCGCCAGCCCGTCCCGGACGCCGTGCGAACCACGGTGCCGGAGTATTACCTGCACGACAAGCTGCTCGTGGACGGGGTTGAGCTGGACTGGCGCTATCGCGACGGGGAGATTCACGCCACCGGCCCGGCCGGCCTGGCCTGCGGGCTGGCCTGGGCCACCGGTCAATGGCACGCCCGGCACCTACTCGCCGCCCTGCTGACCGGCCCCGAAGACACGACCCGCCTGCTAGCCGACGCAGACCTTGACCATAACGTCGAGTTCAGGTCACCCGGCGGCCCGCGGCGAGACTAGGCCGGCCTGATAGGCGAAGACCACCAGCTGGGCCCGGTCGCGGGCGCCGAGCTTGATCATGGCCCGGCTGACGTGGGTCTTGGCCGTGGTGGGGCTGAGCACCATCGCCTCGGCGATCTCGTCGTTGGACAGGCCATGCGCGACGAGCGCCACGACCTCGCGTTCCCGCTTGGTGAGGCGTTCCATCCCGACGGCGGAGACCGCGTCCGGTGGCCGGGCGACGAATTCACTGATCAGGCGGCGAGTGACGGCGGGGGAGAGCAGCGCGTCGCCGTGGGCGACGACGCGCAGCGCCTGCAGCAGCTCGGCTGGCTCGGTGTCCTTCAGCAAGAACCCGTACGCCCCGGCTCGCAGCGCGCGGAAGATGTACTCGTCGAGCCCGAAGTTGGTGAGGATCACGACGCGAACGTTGTCCAGCCGCTCGTCCGCGACGATCTGCCTGGTGGTCTCAAGGCCGTCAAGCACCGGCATCTGGATGTCCACCAGAGCGATGTCCGGATGGTGCTGCGCGGCCAGTGCTACCGCCTGCCGCCCGTCGGTGGCCTCGGCGACCACCTCGATGTCATCTTCGGCTTCGAGCAACGTCCGGATGCCGCTGCGGATCAGGGCCTGGTCGTCGGCGAGCAGGACCTTGATCACGACGCTGTCCGCGCCGGGAGATCGGCGTGCACTCCGAAGCCGCCGCCGTCCCGTGGCCCGGCGTGCAGCTTGCCGCCGAGCGCGGTCACCCGTTCCCGCATGCCGAGGAGGCCAAGCCCGTGGCCCGCTGGCCGCAGATCATTGGCGTGGCCATCGCTCGTGCCGTTGCCGTCGTCGTCGACCCGGACCGAAAGGGCGTCCGGCGTGTAGTGCAGCTGGACCGATGCGCAGGCGCCATCGGCGTGACGGCCCACGTTGGTGAGCGCTTCCTGCACGATCCGGTAGGCGGCCTGGTCCACTTCGGGCGGAAGCTCGCGCTCGGCGCCGGTAACGGTCACCGTCACGGATTGCCCGGCGGCCCGGGCGCGTGCCACCAGGCTTTCCAGCTGGCAGAGGCCGCTGTCGCCGTCTTCCTCACTGCGCAGCACGCTGAGCGTCGTGCGCAGTTCCCGTGAGGCTTCGGTGCCCGCCTCCTGGATGGCCAGCAGCGCGGGCGGCACTTCCTCGCCGCGCTTACGTGCCAGGTGCACCGCCACGCCGGCCTGCACGCAGATCACCGAGATGTTGTGCGTGAGGGAATCGTGCAGGTCACGTGCGATCCGCAGCCGCTCTTCCATCGCCTTGCGCTGCGCGACTTCGTCTCGCGTCCGCTCCGCCTCGTCGGCACGCTGCTCGACCTCGCGGAGGTGCAGCTGCCACATTCGGGCCGTCACCACCATGACGCCAGCCGAGATGACCCATCCAGCCGCGTAGAACCTTCCAGGGCCCCGATTCGTGCTCATCCTCCGAGCGTACGCCCACGGTTCCAAGCCCTCGTCCGCCCGCCGGACCCATTTCCGGCTACTCCCTATGGAGTACCCGCGCGGCCCGACGCATCCGTCCTGACCAGGTAGAAGATGCCTCCGGTGCACGACGACAGGGGCCCGTCGGGCCGTCAGCATCGTCGTTATGGCAACAATAATTTCCGAAACCGGTGAGACCGCCACCAGAAGCAGCGGTCGTCACTCCGGCGCGGCGCTGCTCGTCATCGCGGCCGCGCAACTGATGGTTGTGCTGGACGTGACCATCGTGACTGTCGCGCTGCCGCGCATCCAGGGGGCACTCGGATTCTCCGGCAGCAACCTGGAGTGGGTCGTCAACGCGTACGCCTTGACGTTCGGCGGGCTGCTGCTGCTTGGCGGCCGCGCCGGTGACCTGCTCGGCCGGCGCCGGATGTTCGTCATCGGACTGCTGCTGTTCTCGGCCGCCTCGCTGGCCGGCGGGCTGGCCACCTCGCAGGCGTGGCTGCTGACCTGCCGCGCCGTGCAGGGCGCCGGTGGCGCGATCGTAGCGCCCACCGCGCTGGCACTGATCGCCACGACGTTCCCGGAAGGGCGGGCGCGCAGCCGGGCGATGGGCGTGTACTCCGCGATGAGCGTGGCCGGCACTGTGATCGGGCTGATCGCCGGAGGGCTGCTCGTCACGTATGTCAACTGGCGGTGGGTGATGTTCGTCAACGTGCCCATCGGCATCGCCGTCGCGTTCGCCGCTCCGGCCGTGCTGCCCGCCGCGACCCGGCGTTCCGGCGGCCGGTTCGACCTTCCGGGCGCTATCACCGGTACCGCGGGAGTGACCGCGCTCGTCTACGGCCTGACCAACGCCGCCACCAGCTCGAACGGGGTGTCGCACTGGGGCGACGCCAAGGTGGTGGCCTCGCTGGCCGCCAGCGCGGTCCTGCTCGCCGCCTTCGCGGTCATCGAGACGCGCAGCCGCCACGCGCTGCTGCCGGTGCGGTTGCTGCGCAGCCGGGACCGGGTGGGAGCGAACCTCATCATGCTGACCATGGGGACCGCCATCTTCGGCATGTTCTTCTTCCTCAGCCTGTTCGTGCAGGAGGTGTGGGGATACTCCGCGCTCAGGACCGGAATGTCATTCCTGCCGACGACCGTCCTGATGCTGGCCGGCGCGGCCGCCGCCAGCACGCTCGTGCAGCGGTTCGGCGCCCGTCCGCTGCTGCTGGCTGGCGGCGCCGGCATCACCGGGGGCGTGTACTGGCTGTCCCGGGTGACCGAGCACAGCACGTACCTGGGCGGACTGCTCGGCCCGGGCCTGGTGCTCGGAGCCGGGTTCGGGCTGCTGGTCGTCCCGCTGACGCTGGTCAGCCTGGCCCGCGTCCCCGACGCCGACTCGGGGGCCGCCGCCAGCCTGCTCAACGCCGGCCGCCAGGTAGGCGGATCCATCGGCCTCGCGGTGCTGGGCACCGTGGCCTGGACGGTGGTGAACAATAGCGCCCGCACCCAGGACGCCGCCCTTGGGCGGACCGCCTCGGCCGCTGCCTTGCAGGCCGCCCAGCGGCACGCGCTGGCCGTCGGCTTCGACCGGGCCTTCCTGGTCGCCGCCGGGCTCTCCCTGCTCATCCTCGTCGTCGCGGTCACCATGATCCGCATCCGCCGAGCTGACCTGGCCGGCAGCTGACGCCGCCCACGGGGGCGCGGCGTTCAGCGACCCCTTCGATGGCCCATCGATGGTGCGACAGCCCCATCGATGGGCATGTCCCGGACCAACGTCCGTGCCGCCGCGGCTGGCCGGTTTGACGGGGTATCACCCGGTTGCGCCGGCCGTTGCTGGCGCCCCGAAGTCCGGGGGATTGTGGTGGGTGCTGCACTGCTCGGCAAAGAGCCTTGGTAATGCAGCACCCACCATAATCATCAGGCCTGGCGGCTGGAGGAAATAGCACCTATGTTCGGTTTGCTGACCTCTGGAGAGTCTATGGCGGCGCTTCCTGCGGGCGCTTGCAGCGAACGAGGGAATTCCTTGCCATGCGGGGCGGTGAGATGTGAGATATACGGAGAATCACCCTGATTGAGCATCCTTGACGCTGACACGGCAGCAGTCGCGCGACAGCCTCCGGGGGGCGAAAACTCCTTCGCGTTGTTCCAGCGCGGGCTTTTAGCGCTGCTCGTATCCGGGGCACTCGGTGACGGGCAGCCGCGGGTAGCGGGGCAGCGTTGGATCCCACTCGGCGCGGGTGCACCGCAGATAGACGGTGCCCCGCCGTGTCTGGTTGAGCTTGGCGTGCTGGCAGGTCCGGCAGAGCCCGGGCTCTCCGCCGAGGTGTGGCCAGGCAGCGTCAGGCGGCCGGTCAGGCATAAGAAGCAGGATATTCAGGGGAGAGACTCGACCTGTTTCCAGAACTCACGCACCCTAGGCGGTTGGCCTGCGGGCAGGGACCGTCCTGTCCACGACCAGGTGGGCGGCAGACACCGGGTACAAGGTCATCATCTGCGCTGCCTCCCGACCAGATCACCGAGCTGCGCGGGCAGCAACCGCCGGCTTGAGTACGTTCCGGCACCACTGGCGAAAACTGGTGGGAGTGGTGGACCGCGGGGTGCGCGGCTCGGCGTCGTAGAGCCCCTCGTCGACCGCGGCCATTCGGTCCACTAGCCACTGCGCCATGGACTCGGTAACTCCATGTTCCGTGAGCGTGGCCTTAAAGACGTCCCCGGGGACCTGCTGGTAGTGGACCGGCCGTCCAAGTTCCTCGGTGAGCACCCGGGCCATGTCGTTATAAGAAATGTCCTCGGGCCCGAGGATCGGGATGCGGTCCTGCCCGGTCCATGACGGGTCGAGCAGGAGTTCCGCCGCCACCGTGGCGATGTCCCGGATGGCGCAGGCCGGGAGCTTGTGCTCTCCGGATGCCGGGTAGCCGAAGACGCCGTGTTCGGTGATCGGCCCGATCTGCTGGAGCAGGTTGTCCATGAAGGCGGGGCACGGCAGCGCCCGCAAGCTCACGCCTGTATCGCGGATCATCTGGTCCGTGGACGGCCCGGCCAGCTGGCGATTGCCCAGGCCGGTGACGTAGACCAGCCGGCCGGCGCGGGTAATGGCCGCCCGCAGCGGCCGGGTGAAATCGAGCCGGTGGCCATCGACGCTGCTCGCGTGCGGGTCGGGCGGCAGCAGCCAGAACACGGAGCTAGCTCCCTCCAGTGCGCGGCCAAGCACCTTGGCGTCGGTCAAAGACCCCTGGACAACCTCGGTGCGTTCGCGTACCCGTGCCGGCAGCCGGAAGGGATCGCGTGCGATCACCCGCACGGCACTGGAGGCGGCGTCTAGGACGTGACCGAGGACCTGGCGGCCGATCTGGCCGGTCGGAGTGCAGACGACGATCATCAATGCTCCAAGAAGAGGAAGGGGAATTACGGTTCCGTCTTTGCGGACCTCACGTTACGGAACTAAGCTTCCGGTTGTCAATCGATGGCGCAGACTTGGTGGGCGATGACTGAGGCCGGACGACCGCTGCGGGCAGACGCCCGCCGCAACCGCGAGCGGATCATGGCCGCTGCGGGGGAACTGTTCGCCCGCCAGGGCCGCGATGCCCAGATGGAGGAGATCGCCGCGAGCAGCGGGCTGGGCATGGGCACGCTGTACCGGCATTTCCCCAGCAAGCAGGCGCTGCTCACCGCGATGATTGGCGAGCGCTTCAAGGGGATGGCCGACCTCGCACGCGTCGCCGAACGGATCGCCGATCCAGGCCAGTCATTCGAGGCGGCGCTGCGCGACTACCTTGAGGCCGCCGACGGCGACGCCACCTTCCAGCTAGCGCTGATGGGCTCTGGTGACCTGCGATGGGAAGGAGTCGAGCAGGAGAAGGCCGAATTCGTCGAGGTCGTCTCCCGCATCATCAGCCGGGCCGTGGCCGCCGGTCAGCTGCGCCCCGACTTCACGTTCGCTGATTTCCGGGTGCTCACCCGCGGCGTCATAGCCACCATGTACTTCAAGGACGGCGGCGCTTCCGATTGGCGACGCCATCTGGCCCTCATCCTCGACGGCATCAGCTAACCGAGCCCGGAGTGGGCCTCGGTGTCCGGTTGCGGAGCGGGCTCGTCTGTCGGGTAACCGCGGGTGTGGCTGCCGCGGCGCCTTACTGACAGCGGCCCGAGGCCGGAGATCGCCGCGATCACCTCGCGGCTCAGGGCCGGGTCGCAGGAGAGTCCGGTGACCAGGCCGACGACGGTCACATCGTTAAGTGCCGAGGGATCCAGGTCGCTCAGCCGGGCGACCACCCGCACCGGGGCGGCGGCGAGATCCGTGATCCGGCGCGCTTCCTGCTCATCCGAGGTCAGTACCAGCACCAGTTCGCTGGCGGCGGCGACCGAGGCGATGGTCTGCTCCCGGTCCGAGGTCGCATCGCACAGCGCGTCGAGATGATGGCCGTGCAGCCGGGGGAAGCGAGTGCGCAGCGCGCGGAGTACCGGCATCGCCCGTTCGGCGGACAGGCCGGGCTCGATGACGAAGGACACCCGGCTGCTCCACGGACTGGCCAGCCCGGTCACCTCTTCCGGGCTCCCGATGACCACCGTGGAATCGCCGGCGTGCTCAGCCAGCACCCGGGTCGCCGCGTGCTCGGCGTCGCCGATCACCACGACCAGGTCGCTGTCGGCGGCCCGGGCCGCGGCATCCGTCTGCGCCGCGGCGACCAGCGGGCAAGTCGCGTCGATCACGCGGATGCCTCGCGCCGCGATCTCCGCCCGCTCAGCCAGCGTCGCGCCGTGCGCCGGCAGCACGAGCGTCGCGTCTTCCGGCACCCGGTCCAGGTCACCGACCGACGACACGTCCGTCCCGCCGACTGGTCGGCCCAGGCTGACTGCCGGCCCCTGCTCCCTGATCATCCGCAGCGCGCGCCGCCCACCCCAGCACAACGCCGGGACATCCGCCACCAGCAACCGCCTGCTCCGCAGCAGCGCCCGCCACCGGGTGATCGCTTGCTGCGCGGCCACGATCCCGGCCGGGTCGTCCTGGTGCACCAAGAGCGCGAACCCGCCCGCGACCCCACGGCGGTCGAGATAGGAGACGGTGAGCAGGATCCCGTCAGCAGCGTCGCCCAGCGGCTCGGTCCTGACGGCGGCGGGCACCTGACGGGCCACCAGGTCCGCGCCCAGCAGCGACGCCGCGCCGCACCGGACCCAGCCGTAGTCCGGGTCGGCGAACCCGGTGAGCAGAGCCACCTCGCCGCGCCGCGCGCCGCGTGCGGGCAGCCGCCGAGTCCGCAAAGTCCGCTGCATTGTGCCCCCTCTGATGCGGGACCTGTTATTTCCGCGGCTCGCGGCGGGAAACGTCGGCGATCGCGACCAGTTCGGCGGCCGCGCCCGCTAGCTTGCGCCCGGCGGGCCACACCGCGCGCAATGTCCGGCGCAGTTCAAGTCCCGGCAGCTCCACCATCACGAGCCGTCCGTCGGCCAGGCCGGTCCTGGCGGCGAGCTCGCTGATCACCGCCGGGCCCGCGCCGGACATCACCGCCGCGAGCACCGCCGAAGTGGAGCCAAGCTCGGCCAGCGGGTGCGCCGGCCGTGCTCCGGCACCGGACAGCGCGCGATCGAGGGTGTCGCGGGTTCCCGAGCCCTCCTCGCGGACCAGCAGCGGGGTGGCGGCCAGTTCGGTGACGGTCAGTGTTGTCCGGCGCCGCGCCCACGGGTGGGCGGGGGCGACCACGACGACCAGCCGGTCGGCGGCCACCCGGCGGGTGGCACAGCCACGCGGCGCGCTCGGCGATTCGACGAACCCGACCTCGGCCGCCTCCGACCGCACCAGCTCGGCGACCTGCTCGCTGTTAGTCACCCGCAGCCCCACGTAAAGGTCCGGCCGCCGCTGCCGCAGGTCAGCGATCCAGCCCGGCGCCAGGTACTCGGCCACGGTCAGGCTCGCGGCGACCCGCAGCTCCGCGTCATGGCGGGCCCGCAGCGCCTCCGCGCCGGCGGTGAGCCCGGCCAGCTCGGTAAGCACCCGCTGCGCCCAGCCGGCGACCACCTGTCCCTCGGGGGTGAGCCTGGACCCGTGCCTGGTCCGGTCGACCAGGACGAGTCCCAGCCGCCGTTCCAGCGTGGCGAGCCGCTTGCTGGCCGAAGGCTGCGCGATCCCCAGCTCCGCCGCGGCCGCGCCCAGCGACCCGAGACCGTCCACCAGCGTGAGTAGCCGCAATGAGTCCAGGTCAGGGGATCGGGTCATAGCTTAAGGGTATGACCTGATGACAAAACCATAGCCACCGCGGGCCTGCTCGCCGACCCACCATGGAACGGTGACGATCGTTTCATTCCGCATAACGGCGCGACCAGTTCCCCTGCCAGGACTGGCTCTCGCGGCGGGAGTGGCCGTCGCGGCGACCGCCCTGGGGAAGCTGGCGCCCGTGGTGGGGGCGCCGGTCATCGGCATCGGGCTCGGCGCGGCGATCGCCCTGGTGCGCCGGCCGTCGGAGACGCTGCGGCCCGGCCTGGCCATAGCGAGCAGCCGGGTGCTGCAGGGGGCTGTGGTGGTGCTTGGCACCCAGCTGTCCCTGACCGAGATCCTGCGCACCGGCGTGGCGTCGCTCCCGGTGATGATCGGCACGCTGGCCGTCTGCCTGACGGCGGCCGCGCTGCTCGGGCGCCGGCTCGGGGTGCCCGCCCGGCTGCGGACGCTGATCGGGGTAGGCACCGGCATCTGCGGCGCGTCGGCCATCGCGGCCGTCGCGCCGGTGATCGGGGCGACCGAAGCGGACCTGGCGTACGCGGTGCCGACGATCTTCTTGTTCAACGTGACGGCGGTGCTCACCTTCCCGCTGCTCGGTCACCTGCTCGGGCTGAGCCAGCAGTCCTTCGGGTTGTTCGCGGGTACCGCGGTGAACGACATGTCCTCGGTGGTGGCCGCGTCGGCGGCCTACGGCGCTGTCGCGGCGAAACACGCGGTGGTCGTAAAGCTCACCAGGACGCTGATGATCATCCCGATCTGCCTCGGCCTGTCCGCGTCCGGCAGTCGCCCCGCCGCGTCCCGCGTCCGTACCACCCGCCTGGTGCCATGGTTCCTGGTCGGGTTCCTCGTCGCCGCCGGGGTCGCGAGCGCCGGGCTGATCCCGCACCGGGTCACCGGCGACCTGGACCAGGTATCGGTGTACCTGATCACCGTCGCGCTGTCGGCGGTCGGGCTGACTGCCGACGTCCGGGCGCTGCGCCGGGCGGGGGCCAAGCCGCTGCTGCTAGGCGCGTGCCTGTGGATCCTGGTCACGGGTACCAGCCTCAGCCTGCAGGCCTTGTTCCGCTGAGTCGTCCGCTGGCCTGCCGTGCCGATGGTCGTCGCCGGCATTCAGCTTGGTCAGCAACCCGGCCAGGGCCCGGCGGTCGGCGTCAGGCAACGGCGCGAACAGGTCCTCGGCGGCTTGCCGCCTGGCCTCCCGCATGTCGTTGCGGACGGCCATCCCGCGATCGGTCAGGTGCAGCCGGATGGCCCGCCGGTTGCCTGGGTCGATTTCGCGCCGCACCAGCCCGGCTTCCTCGAGCGAGTCGACCACCGTCGTGACAGAACGCGGCACGATCCCTAGATGATCAGCGAGTTCCGTCATCCGCAGCGGCTCGCGGCTGCGGGTGATCGTCCGTAGCGCGCGCTCCTGGGCTGGGGTGAGGCCGAGCGGGGCCAGCCGCTGCGCTTGCGCGCGGCGGAGCCGCCTCGTCAGCCCTTGAAGCAGGTCAGAGAGCTGAACCGGGTCCTCCATGTCTTTAAGAGTACAACTCTGACTGAGCGAGGAATAATTGTGAGCTATACTCTGTTTGAGCTAGAAAGACTAATCACTTCTGGAGGCCTTATTTGGGTACCGCAGAGAATCCTCGCGTGCCGCTGCGACGCATCGTGCGGCTGTTCCGCCCTTACCGGTGGAGCCTGGCGTTCGTCGGCCTGCTGGTCGGCGCGTCCTCACTCGTATCACTCGTCAACCCGTTCCTTATCCGGGCGATCATCGACGAGGCCCTGCCCAAGGGCCGGGTCGGACTGCTGCTCATACTGGCGATCGGCATGGTCATCGTCGCGGTACTGAACAGCTCGTTCAACGTGTCACAGACCTACGTGTCGACCAAGGTCGGCCAGCGGGTCATGCATGACCTGCGCACCGCTGTCTACTCGCACCTGCAGCGCATGTCGCTTGCTTTCTTCACCCGGACCCGCACCGGCGAGGTGCAGTCCCGCATCGCCAACGACATCGGCGGCATGCAGGCGACCGTCACCACCACCGCCACCACGCTGGTGTCCAACCTGACCACCGTGGTCGCCTCGATCGTCGCGATGGCCGTTCTCGACTGGCGGCTGACGATCGCGTCGCTGATCATGCTGCCCGCGTTCGTCTGGGTCAGCCGCCGGGTCGGTACCGAGCGCCGTCGCATCACCCGCAACCGGCAGCGCCAGCTGTCCACCATCTCCTCGATGGTCCAGGAGTCGCTGTCGGTGAGCGGCATCCTGCTCGGCCATACGATGGGCCGGTCCCGCTCGCTGGCCGACGACTTCTCGGCCGAGTCAGACAAGCTTTCCGACCTTGAGATCAGCTCGAGTATGGCGGGCCGCTGGCGGCAGTCCACGATCCAGATCGTCATGTCGTCGATGCCCGCGGTGATCTACTTCGTGACCGGGCTGACCGGCCACGGCGATCACATGGCCATCTCGATCGGCACCCTGGTCGCGTTCACCACTCTGCAGCAGGCCCTGTTCCGCCCCAGCGTGCAGCTCCTGCAGACCGGCGTGGACGTGCAGAGCGACCTCGAGCTGTTCGGCCGGATCTTCGAGTACCTGGATCTGCCGGTGGACATCGAGGAGCCCGAGCATCCCGTCACCCTCGCCCGCGTTGAGGGCCAAGTCCAGCTGAACGATGTCGGCTTCTCTTACCACAGTTCCGAGCGCCCGACGCTGCACGGCATCGACGTGACGGTCCCCGCCGGACACAGCCTGGCGATCGTCGGCGAGACCGGCTCGGGCAAGACCACGCTGTCCTACCTGATCCCGCGGCTGTACGACGTTACATCCGGCTCGGTCACCATCGACGGAGTAGACGTGCGCGACATGTCCTTCGACGACCTGGCCGCCACGGTCGGCGTCGTCTCCCAGGAGACCTATCTCTTCCATGCCTCAGTCGCCGACAACCTGCGTTTCGCCAAGCCCGACGCGACCGATGAAGAACTGGTCGCCGCCGCGAAGATCGCGCAGATCCACGATCACCTCGCGTCGCTGCCCGACGGCTATGACACCGTGGTGGGGGAACGCGGTTACCGCTTCTCCGGCGGTGAGAAGCAGCGGCTGGCGATCGCGCGCGCGGTGCTCCGCGACCCGCCGGTCCTGGTGCTCGACGAGGCGACCAGCGCGCTGGACACGCAGACCGAGCAAGCCGTGCAAGACGCCATCGACGCGCTGTCCGCGGGCCGCACCACGATCACGATCGCGCACCGGCTGTCGACGGTCAGGGATGCCGATGAGATCGTCGTCCTAGACCACGGCGAGATCGTCGAGCGCGGTACCCACGACGAACTTCTTGCCCTCGACGGTCACTACGCCGCGCTCGTCAACCGCGACGCGGACGTGGCCGTAGCCGCCTGACCTGGACCCTCGACCTTTCCTGGTGAGTGTTGCACCCACCAGGTAAGAGTCTGGGTAATGCAGCACCCACGAGGGAAAACAGCTAACGGCGACGAGCGCGGGTCCGCCAAGCGAGGCAGATGTAGCCCAGCGTGCAGGCCAGTGCTCCGGCGCCCGCGATGAAGACCGTCGGCCGGGATGGGGTGACGAACGCCTCGAGGGTGACCGCCCAGAACACCAGCCCGGGCACGGCAAACAAGACCAGCAGCACCATCACCTCACGCCGGTCCCGGCGCGCGTCCCGCGTTTCAACGCTCATGGCACCTGCCTTCCCGCTCCCCAAAACGACGGTACGTTATCGCAGCGTAACCGAACAAGCATTCCGCGTCGCGTAAGGAACCGGTAACCGGGGCGTTTTGCGGGCGTTGGCGGGTAAAATTCTGCGGTACCCAGGCACGCAGCCGGGGGTGGCCACACCGCCCACCGGATCGGGTATTCTTGATCAGCGGTCGCCGTGGCCACAGGCTAGCGTGACCGTGTATCCCAAACCTTGGCGGAGTAGCTCAGTCAGGCAGAGCAAACGGCTCATAATCGTTGTGTCGCGGGTTCAAGTCCCGCCTCCGCTACCCGACGGAATCCACCGTAACGCAAGCACGAGAAAGGCACTCCACTGTGGCTGCCACCGATGTCCGGCCGAAGATCACGCTGGCTTGCCAGGAGTGCAAGCGCCGCAACTACATCACCAAGAAGAACCGGCGTAACGACCCGGACCGGATGGAACTGAAGAAGTTCTGCCCGTGGTGCCGTTGCCACACGGCGCACCGCGAGACCCGATAACCCTCGCGCCGTGCCGCTCAACCGGGATTTCGAGGGCCGCACGTTCGAGCCCACGCCAGCCTACGAGGTCAGCCGGGTAAAGATCGCCGAGTTCGCGGACGCGATCGGCGAGCCCAGTCCGCTGTGCCGCGACAAAGCCGCGGCCCAGGCGGCCGGTTACCCGGATGTGATCGCCCCGCCGACGTTCGCCATCGTCATCTCGATGCAGGGCGCGGCGAAGGTCACGTTCGATCCTGAGCTCGGGCTGAACTACGCGATGGTCGTGCACGGTGAGCAGTCTTTCGACCACAAGCGGCCGCTGCGCCCGGGCGACACGGTGATCACCCAGTCGACCATCGAGTCGATCAAGCAGACCGGCAGCCTGTCGATGATGACCACCCGCACCGACATCCGCACCATCGATGGCGAGCTGGTCTGCGTCGCCCGGTCGGTCCTGGTCGAGCGGGGAGCCTGACATGCCGACGTATGACGAACTGGAGCCGGGCAGCGAGATTCCGACCCGGGACTACCAGGTCACGCGCCTCGACTTGGTGAAGTACTGTGGCGCCTCCGGCGACTTTAACGTGATCCACTGGAACGAGCGGATCGCCAAGTCCGTCGGGCTGCCGAACGTCATCGCCCACGGCATGTACACGATGGCCCAGGCCGGCAAGTTCCTGACCGAGTGGGCGGGCGACCCGGCCGCCGTGGAATCCTACGGCGTGCGGTTTTCTGCCCCGGTCGTCGTTCCCGATGACGACAAAGGCGCCACTCTCCAGGTCAGCGGCACGGTCAAGGAGAAGCTTGACGGGAACCGGGTCGCCGTCGACGTCACCGCCCGCAGCGGCGATCAGAAGGTCCTGACCCGCGCCCGCGCCGTCGTCCGGCTGCAGTGACTCAGCTCTCCGACTACACCACGATTGGTCTTGGCGGTCCGGTCGGTCAGTTCGTGACGGCCGTCACCGACGAGGAACTGGTCGAGGCCGCCCGCGATGGCGCGCTTATCCTCGGCGGCGGCTCCAACCTGGTCGTGGCCGATGAGGGTTTCCCCGGCACTGTCGTCCATGTCGCCACCCGCGGCGTCCGCTTCTCCCACGCGCCCGACGACGCGGTGGACGTGACGGTCGCGGCCGGCGAGCCATGGGATGACGTCGTGGCCGCCACGGTCGACGAGGGCCTAGCGGGCCTGGAGTCCCTGTCCGGCATCCCGGGCAGCGCTGGCGCCACCCCGATCCAGAACGTCGGCGCCTACGGCACTGAAGTGGCCGAGTTCATCACCACGGTGCAGACCAACGACGCTTTGCTCCATAACGACGCGTGCGGATTCTCCTACCGCACCAGCATCTTCAAGCGCGCCCCCGGCCGGTATGTGGTCCTCGGCGTGACGTTCCGGCTGACGAGGTCCAAGCTCTCCGCGCCCATCGGCTACGCCGACCTGGCGGCCGAGCTAGGGGTCCCGTCCGGCGAGCTGGTCGCCGCGGCCGACGCCAGGGACGCGGTGATAGCCATCAGGCGCCGCAAGGGCATGGTCGTCGACCTTGCCGATCCCGATAGCCGCAGCGCGGGCTCGTTCTTCACCAATCCGGTGATCACCCAAGCCGAGTACGAGCGGGTGTCCCGGCTGAGCGCCATTCCGGTGCCCAGGTACGACGCGGGGGAGGGCCTGGTCAAGGTGCCGGCCGCCTGGCTGATCGAGCACGCGGGCTTCGTGAAGGGCTACGCGGCCCACGGTGCCCGCATCTCCACCAAGCACACCCTCGCGCTCACCAACCCCGGCTTCGCGACCACCACCGGCCTGCTGGCCCTGGCGCGTGACATCCGAGAGGGCGTGGAAGCCGCCTTCGGCGTCACCCTCACCCCCGAACCCATCCTGATCGGCGCGTCGCTCTAACCCGCCCCGCCCCCGCTGCGCCTGCTGCGCCGCGCCGCCCCGTCGCCCCGCCGCCCCGCGCCGCCCCGCCCCGCGCCGCCCCGCGCCCGCCCCGCCGCCCCGCGCCGCCCCGCCGCCCCCGCCGCGCCGCCCCGCGATGGGCCATCGCTAGCGGTATAACCCCAGCTATGGGCCATCGCTGGGCAGAGGAGCGCGGGTTCGCGAAGATTATCTGGGGTAGCGGGCAACCTCTGGCCGTCGTATGCATCTCTATATATGTGGAAGCCGAATCTGATATCCGTTTCGCCGGTACGGGCGGGGTGGTATCCGCAGATGCCGCGCAGGTACCCGCCCGGGAAGTGACCGCGCTGTATGAGACGCATGCGCTGACCCTTACCAGGCTCGCCTACGTCATGCTCGGCGACCGCCCGGCGGCCGAGGACGTCGTCCAGGAAGCGTTCCTCGGGCTGTACAAGCGGTGGAACAAGTTGCGCGACACCGCCAGTGCCCCTGGTTACCTGCGGACGAGCGTGCTAAACGGCAGCCGGATGGTGCTGCGGTCCCGCGCCCGCCGTGACGGCCGTACTGCCAGTGAATTGCCCTGGGAGTCCGCGGAGGCGACCGCACTCGTCGGCGAAGAGCACCGGCATCTGCTGCTGGCCATCCGGGCGCTGCCGCCCCGGCAGCGCGAAGCGCTGCTGCTCCGCTACTACCTCGATTTGAACGAGGAGGAGACCGCCCGGTCGATGGGCGTCAGGCGGGGAACCGTCAAATCCGCCACCTCCCGCGCACTGGCGGCGCTCGGACAACGCATGCAGGAGTACTCATGAATGTTTCAGCGGACCAGGTCCGCGCCGCCGCCCGAAGCGCGGCCGGTGTGATCACGGCGGATAAGGTGCCGCCACTTCGGCTGGAGGAGTCGCCCGCCCGCAACAGGCGGGCACGCCGGACCCGTCGGCGGCCGTGGATCGCGCCACTGGCCACCGTCGCTGCGGTCGCCGTCGTCGTCGTGGGCAGCGTGGTCGCCGCCAGGTCGGGAAACGGCCATTCTGGCAATCCCGGTGCTTCCAGGCCCGGTGTTTCTAAATCCAGTGTTTCCAAGCCAAGTGTCTCTAAGCCCAGTGTTTCCAGGCAGGCAGCATCGGCCGTCTCATACGCTAGCGTCCCGCCGTATTACGTGGCGGTCGAGAGTTCGTCGCTGGCTGCCGTACGAGTCACCGAGACCGGGGCCACGCTCGCCAGGATCACGACTAGTACACCGTTCGTCGGCGTTGCCGGGGCCGCCGACGACCGGGCGTTCGTCCTTGACGCGCAGAACAGCATCGTGGGAGGCACGGTGCAGTGGGTGGGGCAGCCGGCGTTCTACCTGCTGCGGCTGACCGCGTCCGGTGCTGAACAGTCCTACGCCAGGCTCTCCATCCCGGCGTTGCCAGCGGGCTTCGTCGTGGCCGGCCTCGCGCTGTCCCCGGACGGCAGCCAACTCGCCGTAGCCGCGGACTCGGGAACTATCAGCAGCTCGGCCCGGCTGGAAATCAGCGTCTACACGGTGGCCACCGGCGCGTCCCGCACCTGGTCGGCGACCGGGATCTTCGACTCGCAGGCTCCGTTCGGGTTTACCGGGTCGGGTGCCCGCGGTGCTCAGAGCATCTCGTGGGCGGCGGACTCCACGACGCTCGCGTTCGACTGGGAGAACGCGTCCCGCGCCAGCGGCGTGCGGCTGCTTGACACCGCGACCAGCGGAGACGACCTGATCGCCGACAGCCGGGTCGCCGCCACTCAGGCCTCGCCAATCTCCACCTTCCGGCAGGCGAGAGATGGGGATACCGTCTACAACTGCCTATGGAACTGGATCATCTCACTGGATGGTTCCGGGACCGTCTGCGATTACGAGGCAGGCTCGGGGGGATCGACGCTATCGGGGTTCCTCTGGTATTCGACCCGTACCGGGAAGCAGACGGTCATCAGCACCTTCCAGACCAGCAAGCAGGGGCCGGGGGGCGACAACTCCCTGTACTGGGTCAACTCGACCGGGACGACGCTCATCGGGGGAGTCGGGCCGGTCGGCGGGAACCGTGTCGGGGTGATCACTGGCGACACGTTCAAGCCGCTGCCGGGGATCGCGAACCTGGGGGCCGCCGCCTGGTGAGGCGCCACGCCCGGTATGCGGCAGATGTTGCTGGGTACGCTATTCGGGCAAGGCCTGCGTCGTCCCCCTGGGATGGTCGCGGTGGCGCCGAGCGGCCAGGCGGGGTGGGCGAGGCGTCCCGTCACCGGTGGCTTGCGTGCCATGGGGACGCGCCGCTGCGTATCCGGCGTTCTTCCGGCCGGGGCACCTGGGGCTGATGTTGTCTGCTCGGGGTGTCTGACGACCCCAGCGATGGCCCATCGATAGCGGGATAACGCCATCGATGGGCCATCGATAGCAGCCGATGTCGCGAGCCGGGTTCACGTGACTGTCCTGTATGACGCTTTTGCCTCAGGATGTGCGGGGCACCGCGCACTTGCAGCGCCTGGAACGCTTCCCGGCATGC
>CAVUOU010000004.1:0-111250 GCA_963743085.1 uncultured Actinomycetota bacterium | reverse complement strand
TCCTCTGGATGTTGATGTACCAGCGTCAACGCCGGCAACTCCACCCACCGCGAACCAAATCCCAGCCGCAGACTATTTTCTTCCGGCACGCAATCGAAACACCACGCAAAATTCGGCGGTCCCTTCGGCAAATCGAAATGCCGCCGCATCCACTCCCCGCCCCATGGCCCAGGATCGAAAAACGGCATTACGGGCATTAAGGGCCGCGCGGTCTTAGGGTGCGCTGGGGGAGTGGGGTGCGCTGGGGGAGTGAGGTGCGCTCGGAGAGTGGGGTGCGCTGGGAGAGTGGGGTGCGCTGGGGGAGTGGGGAGCCTGGAGGCCGGCGATTTGCGGGCTGTCGGCGGCGGGTTTTTGCTGGTTGGTGTTGCACCAACCAGGCTCTTTGCTGGGTAGCGCGGCACCGACCAGCAAACCGGCCCCGGGGGGCTGCCGCGACTCGGAGGTCGGCGGGGGGCCTGGTTGTGAGGTATGGAACAAAACGCGGGCGGCGTCGGTTACCCTATATCGCAGGCGTGCGAAACCGTCGATGGCGTAAGGGAAACTGACGCCATAGTGATTTGGCGCGCTCGGCAGAGCGTGGTACCTTTGACTTTCGTGCCCGTCGGAGTGCGGGCACTTGCGTGCCAGCATGCGGCCTGAAGGCTGCGCGGCTGGACGTGTGGAGTTCCTTCCAATCGCGTTTCCCGGCTAACGCTGGGTGGCTCCCGGGTGGGCATTTGACTCGGAGTCAGGGCGACACACCCGACCTCGGGGGTCGGCGGGGAAGAGAAAACCGCAGGTCAGGCCAGGCGCGAATGACGAAAAACGATAGGAAAGACGGAGACTCGGTTGCCCACGATCCAGCAGCTGGTCCGTAAGGGCCGCCAGGACAAGGTGTCGAAGAGCAAGACGCCCGCGCTGAAGCAGAGCCCGCAGCGCCGGGGCGTGTGCACGCGTGTCTACACGACTACGCCCAAGAAGCCGAATTCGGCACTCCGCAAGGTCGCGCGCGTCCGGCTGACCAGCCAGATCGAGGTCACCGCTTACATCCCGGGCGTCGGGCACAACCTCCAGGAGCACTCCATCGTGCTGGTGCGCGGTGGTCGGGTGCGCGACCTGCCGGGTGTTCGCTACAAGATCATCCGGGGTTCGCTGGACACGCAGGGTGTGCGGAACCGTAAGCAGGCCCGCAGCCGCTACGGCGCGAAGAAGGAGAAGAGCTGAGATGCCTCGCAAGGGTCCCGCCGCCAGGCGGCAGCTTGTCACCGATCCGGTCTACGGCTCGCCGCTAGTCACCGCGCTCGCCAATAAGGTGCTGCGCGAGGGCAAGCGCAGTCTTGCCGAGCGGATCGTGTACGGAGCGCTCGAGGGCGCCAGGGAGAAGACCGGCAACGACCCGGTCGTGACGCTCAAGCGCGCCCTGGACAACGTGAAGCCCACGCTGGAGGTCCGCAGCCGCCGTGTCGGTGGCGCCACCTACCAGGTGCCCGTTGAGGTTCGCGCTTCGCGATCCACCACCCTCGCGCTGCGCTGGATCGTGCTTTACGCACGGCAGCGCCGCGAGAAGACCATGACCGAGCGGCTGATGAACGAGCTGCTCGACGCGAGCAACGGCCTTGGCGCGAGCGTCAAGCGCCGCGAGGACACCCACAAGATGGCGGAGTCGAACAAGGCCTTCGCCCACTACCGCTGGTAACACCAGAGATCAAGGACGCTTAACGTGGCCACCCAGACCGCCGTAGACCTCGCCAAGGTCCGCAACATCGGGATCATGGCGCATATCGACGCGGGCAAAACGACGACGACCGAGCGCATCCTGTTCTACACCGGCATCAATTACAAGATCGGCGAGGTCCATGAGGGTGCCGCCACCATGGACTGGATGGAGCAGGAGCAGGAGCGCGGCATTACGATCACGTCCGCCGCGACTACCACCAGCTGGCGTGACCACACGATCAACATCATCGACACGCCCGGACACGTGGACTTCACCGTCGAGGTCGAGCGCTCGCTGCGAGTGCTCGACGGCGCGGTGGCCGTGTTCGACGCGGTCGCCGGAGTGGAGCCGCAGTCGGAGACGGTGTGGCGCCAGGCCGACCGTTACGGCGTGCCGCGGATCTGCTTCGTGAACAAGATGGACCGGGTCGGTGCGGAGTTCCACCGTTGCGTGGAGATGATCCTCGACCGGCTGGGTGCTACGCCGCTGGTCGTCCAGCTCCCGTGGGGTGTTGAGTCCGACTTCCGCGGGATCATCGACCTCGTCCGGATGAACGCCGTGGAGTGGCAGGGCGACGACAAGGACGCCAAGTACGACGTCGTCGACATCCCCGCCGACCATGCGGACGCCGCCCGTGAGTGGCGTGACAAGCTGCTGGAGACGATCGCCGAGAACGACGAGGAGATGACCGAACTGTACCTGGAGGGCATCGAGCCCACCGAGGAGCAGCTCGTCGCCGCGATCCGTCGCGCGACCATCGCCAGCGCGCTGACCCCGGTGCTGTGCGGCACCGCGTTCAAGAACAAGGGCGTGCAGCCGATGCTGGACGCGATCATCGACTACCTGCCGGCCCCGACCGACATCCCGTCGATTCAGGGCCACGACGTGAAGAACGAGGAGATCGCGGTCGAGCGGCACGCCGACCCGGCCGAGCCGTTCTCCGCACTGGCCTTCAAGATCATGGCGGACCAGCACCTCGGCAAGCTCACCTACCTCCGGATCTACTCCGGCACGCTGGAGACCGGCACTCAGGTGCTGAACTCCATCAAGGGCCGCAAGGAGCGGATCGGCAAGATCTACCAGATGCACGCGAACAAGCGCGAGGAGCGCCCGACCGCGGTCAGCCGGCCAGATCGTCGCCGTGATGGGCCTGAAGGACACCACGACCGGTGACACGCTTTGCGATCTGGCCAAGCCGGTCATCCTGGAGTCGATGACGTTCCCGGCGCCGGTCATCAGCGTGGCCGTGGAGCCGAGGACCAAGAGCGACCAGGAGCGGCTGGGTATCGCGATCCAGCGGCTCGCCGAGGAGGACCCGACCTTCCAGGTACGGACCGACGAGGAAACCGGACAGACCATCATCTCGGGCATGGGCGAACTGCACCTTGAGGTGCTGGTCGACCGGATGAAGCGCGAGTACCGGGTCGAGGCCAACATCGGCCGTCCGCAGGTCGCCTACCGGGAGACCGTGCGCAAGGAAGTCGTCAAGGTCGAGTACACCCACAAGAAGCAGACCGGTGGCTCCGGTCAGTACGCGCGGGTGATCATCAACCTTGGCCCCACCGGCGGCGACGGCGGCGGGTACGAGTTCGAGAACAAGGTGACCGGCGGTCGCATCCCGCGGGAGTACATCCCGTCGGTGGACGCCGGATGCCAGGAGGCAGCCGAGTTTGGTGTGCTCGCGGGATACCCGATGGTCGACGTCAAGGTGACGCTGACCGACGGGCAGTACCACGAGGTTGACTCCTCAGAACTCGCCTTCAAGATCGCTGGTTCGATGGCCTTCAAGAAGGCGGCGGCGCAAGCCACCCCTGTGCTGCTTGAGCCGGTGATGAGCGTCGAGGTCAGGACTCCCGAGGACTATATGGGTGAGGTCATCGGGGACCTGAACAGCCGGCGCGGGCAGATTCAGGCGATGGAGGAGCGATCCGGGATCCGCGTGGTCAAGGCTCTCGTTCCGCTGTCGGAGATGTTTGGCTACGTGGGGGACCTGCGCAGCCGTACACAGGGGAGGGCGGACTACAGCATGCAGTTCGATTCGTATGCCGAAGTCCCGCCGAGTATCGCGAAGGAAATCATCGCCAAGGCACGCGGTGAGTAAGCGCGGGCGTAGGCAGTAGTCAACCAGAAAGCATGGCGCCCAGCGCCTGAAATCCCACTGCGGTGGGGCAGATCGCAACGAGGAGATACCAGTGGCGAAGGCAAAGTTCGAGCGGACTAAGCCGCACGTCAACATCGGCACCATCGGGCACATCGACCATGGGAAGACGACGCTGACCGCGGCGATCACCAGGGTGCTGCACGACAAGTACCCGGACGTTAACCCCTTCATGCCGTTCGACCAGATCGACAACGCGAAGGAAGAGCGGGAGCGCGGTATCACCATCGCGATCTCGCACGTCGAGTACCAGACCGAGAAGCGTCACTACGCGCACGTGGACTGCCCCGGCCACGCGGACTACGTGAAGAACATGATCACGGGTGCCGCGCAGATGGACGGTGCGATCCTGGTGGTCGCGGCGACCGACGGCCCGATGCCGCAGACCCGCGAGCACGTGCTGCTGGCCCGTCAGGTCGGCGTGCCGTACATCGTCGTGGCGCTGAACAAGTCCGACATGGTGGACGATGAGGAGCTCCTCGAGCTCGTCGAGCTTGAGGTCCGCGACCTGCTCAGCGAGTACGAGTTCCCGGGCGACGACGTTCCGGTCATCCGCGTCTCGGCGCTGAAGGCGCTCGAGGGCGACGCGGAGTGGGGCGGCAAGGTCCTGGAGCTCATGACCGCGTGCGACGACTCGATCCCCCAGCCGGTTCGCGACATCGATAAGCCGTTCCTGATGCCGGTCGAGGACGTGTTCTCGATCACCGGCCGCGGCACCGTCGTGACCGGCCGGATCGAGCGCGGTGTCGTCAAGACCGGCGAGACCGTGGACATCATCGGCATCAAGGAGAAGCCGACGACCACCACGGTCACCGGCGTCGAGATGTTCCGCAAGATCCTCGACGAGGGCCAGGCGGGCGACAACGTGGGCCTGCTGCTGCGCGGCATCAAGCGCGAGGACGTGGAGCGCGGCCAGGTTGTCATCAAGCCGGGCACCAGCACCCCGCACACCGAGTTCGAGGCTCAGGTCTACATCCTGTCCAAGGATGAGGGTGGGCGGCACACGCCGTTCTTCAACAACTACCGGCCGCAGTTCTACTTCCGGACCACGGACGTGACCGGTGTGGTGCAGCTGCCGGAGGGCACCGAGATGGTCATGCCTGGTGACCGTACCGACATGAAGATCGAGCTGATCCAGCCGATCGCCATGGAGGAAGGTCTCAAGTTCGCGATCCGCGAAGGCGGCCGCACCGTCGGTTCCGGCGTCGTATCGAAGATCATCAAGTAGTAATGCTGCGGCGGCCCCGCCTGATGGCGGGGCCGCCCGCACGTAGAGGTTTCGCTCCGTCGATGTGACATCGACAGGGGATAGATCCCAGTCGATGTGACATCGACGGAGCGGGTCCGGTCAACCAGCGGCACACGAAGATAACGAGAAGGACACCGAGGCCATAATGGCGGGACAGAAGATCCGCATCCGGCTCAAGGCATATGACCACGAGGTCATCGACAGTTCGGCGCGCAAGATCGTCGACACGGTGACCCGTACCGGCGCGCGTGTCGCTGGTCCCGTGCCGCTGCCTACCGAGAAGAACGTGTACTGCGTCATCCGCTCTCCGCACAAGTACAAGGACTCGCGTGAGCACTTTGAGATGCGCACGCACAAGCGGCTGATCGACATCATCGACCCGACGCCGAAGACGGTTGACTCGCTTATGCGACTCGACCTGCCTGCTGGTGTCGACATCGAGATCAAGCTGTAGAGGACGCACCGACGATGGCAATGAAAGGGATCCTGGGCACCAAGCTCGGCATGACCCAGGTCTTCGACGAGACCGGTCAGGTGGTACCTGTCACGGTCGTACAGGCGGGACCGAACGTGGTTACCGCTGTCCGGACCAAGGACAGGGACGGCTACGACGCCGTGCAGCTGGGTTTCGGCGAGATCGACCCCAAGAAGGTGAACAGCCCGCTGACTGGGGTGTTCGCGACTGCCGGGGTGACGCCGCGCCGCTACCTAGCGGAACTGCGCACGAGCGACGCGTCCGAGTACACGCTGGGGCAGGAGCTCACGGCGGCTGTGTTCGAGAAGGGCCAGAAGGTCGACGTGACCGGCCGGTCCAAGGGCAAGGGCACCGCGGGTGTCATGAAGCGGCACGGCTTCAAGGGCCTCAGCGCTAGCCATGGTACGCAGCGCAAGCACCGTTCCCCGGGTTCGATTGGCGGCTGCGCCACCCCCGGGCGGGTGTTCAAGGGCGTCAGGATGGCCGGCCGCATGGGCGCCGCCAAGACGACCACGCAGAGCCTGACGGTGCACGCGGTCGACGGTGACAAGAACCTGCTGCTGATCAAGGGCGCGATCCCGGGTCCGCGCGGCGGCCTAGTGGTCGTCCGCAACGCGGTACGAGAGGGGACCCGATGAGCACCGCGAATATCCTCGGCGCCGACGGCGACCAGGCCGGGAGCACAGAGCTTCCTGACAACATCTTCGCCGCCAAGGTGAACATCCCGCTGATCCACCAGGTCGTGGTGGCACAACTCGCCGCGGCCCGCCAGGGCACGCACTCCACGAAGACCCGTGGTGAGGTGCGCGGCGGCGGCAGGAAGCCGTACCGGCAGAAGGGCACCGGCCGGGCTCGCCAGGGTTCGACCCGCGCGCCGCAGTTCGCCGGCGGCGGTGTCGTCCATGGCCCGCAGCCGCGGGACTACTCGCAGAAGACCCCCAAGAAGATGAAGGCCGCCGCCCTGCGGGGCGCGCTTTCTGACCGGGCGGCCAACGGCGCGATCACCATCGTGACCAGCTTCACCGGCGGTGAGACCCCGAAGACCAAGGACGCCATGGCCATCGTGGGCAAGGCCGCGGGCGACGCCCGTAAGGTCCTGGTGGTCGCGGACCGCGATGACGAGCTGACCTGGAAGTCGCTGCGCAATGCCACGGCGGTGCACCTGATCGCGACCGACCAGCTCAACACCTACGACGTGTTGAACAGTGACCACATTGTGTTCACTCAGGCCGCCTACGATGCTTTCACCGGTGATGCCAAATGAGCAAGATCTACAACCCCCGGGACGTCATACTCAAGCCGGTCGTTTCTGAGAAGAGCTACGGCCTGCTCGACGAGGGCAAGTACACGTTCATCGTGGCTCCGGATGCCAACAAGACCGAGATCCGCATCGCGGTGGAAGAGGTCTTCCGGGTCAAGGTCACTGGCGTGAACACCATCAACCGGCCTGGCAAGCGGCGCCGCACCCGTTTCGGGTATGGCAAGCGTCCCGACACCAAGCGCGCGATCGTGACCCTCGCAGAGGGCGACAGGATCGACATCTTCGGCGGACCGGTGAGGTAGAGAGATGGCCATCCGTAAGTACAAGCCGACCACCCCGGGTCGCCGGGGCGCTAGCGGCTCCGACTTCTCCGAGGTCACCCGGAGCGAGCCGGAGAAGTCGCTGGTCGCGCCGTTGCACTCCAAGGGCGGCCGGAACGTCCACGGCCGGATCACCACTCGGCACCAGGGCGGCGGGCACAAGCGTGCCTACCGGATTATCGACTTCCGCCGTCACGACAAGGACGGAGTGCCGGCCAAGGTCGCGCACATCGAGTACGACCCGAACCGTACGGCGCGCATCGCGTTGCTGCACTACGCCGACGGCGAGAAGCGCTACATCCTCGCGCCGGCCGGCCTGAAGCAGGGCGACCGCATCGAGAATGGCACGGGCGCCGACATCAAGCCGGGCAACTCGCTGCCGCTGCGCGCAATCCCGACCGGTACGGTCGTGCACGCGATCGAGCTGCGGCCGGGCGGCGGGGCCAAGATCGCCCGCAGCGCGGGAAGCGGTGTCCAGCTGCTGGCGAAGGAGGGCAGCTACGCCGCCCTCCGGATGCCGTCCGGTGAGATCCGCCGGGTCGACGTGGCCTGCCGGGCCACGGTCGGCGAGGTCGGCAACGCCGAGCAGGGCAACATCAAGCTCGGCAAGGCAGGCAGGAACCGGTGGAAGGGCAAGCGCCCCTCCGTCCGTGGTGTGGCGATGAACCCGGTCGACCACCCGCTCGGCGGTGGCGAGGGCAAGAGTTCCGGTGGCCGTCATCCGGTGTCCCCGTGGGGCAAGCCGGAGGGCCGCACCCGGCATGCGCACAAGCCGAGTGACCGGCTGATCACCCGTCGCCGCGGCAAGAACAAGCGGTAGGAGCAACGTACGATGCCTCGTAGCCTTAAGAAGGGCCCCTTCGTCGACGACCACCTGATCAAGAAGGTGGATACGCAGAACGATAAGGGCAGCAAGGCCGTCATCAAGACGTGGTCACGGCGGTCCATGATCGTTCCGGCGATGCTCGGCCACACCATTGCCGTGCACGACGGCCGCAAGCACGTCCCGGTGTTCATCACCGAGTCGATGGTCGGGCACAAGCTTGGCGAGTTCGCTCCCACGCGGACTTTCCGCAGCCATGTCAAGGAAGACCGGCGCAGCCGGCGATAGAGGAGATCAACGATGGAAGCCAGGGCTAAGGCGCGCTTTGTACGCGTCACGCCGCGAAAGGCCCGCCGTGTGGTGGACCTGATCCGCGGGCTGCCCGCCGAGGAGGCGCAGGCGGTGCTGGCGTTCGCGCCGCAGGCCGCAAGCGACCCAGTTGGCAAGGTGCTGGCCAGCGCGATCGCCAACGCCGACGACATCTCCGGCCGGGACCGGGGCATGCTGTGGGTGCGCCGGGCGTGGGTCGATGAGGGCCCGACGCTCAAGCGGTTCCGGCCGCGAGCCCAGGGCCGCGGCTACCGGATCAACAAGCGAACCAGCCACATCACCGTCATTGTGTCGGACGCCGCCGAGGAAGGGGGCCGCTAAATGGGCCAGAAAGTGAACCCGCATGGGTTCAGACTCGGCATCACGACCGACTTCAAGAGCCGGTGGTACGCCGACAAGCTTTACAAGGACTACGTCAAGGAAGATGTGGCGATCCGCCGCATGCTGCAGCGCGGCATGGAGCGGGCCGGCATCTCCAAGGTTGAGATCGAGCGGACCAGGGACCGGGTGCGGGTGGACATTCACACCGCGCGGCCCGGGATCGTGATCGGCCGGCGAGGTGCTGAGGCTGACCGGATCCGCGGCGACTTGGAGAAGCTGACCAAGAAGCAGATCCAGCTGAACATCCTTGAGGTCAAGAACCCTGAGGTGGACGCGCAGCTCGTCGCGCAGGGCGTGGCCGAGCAGCTGTCCAGCCGGGTGAGCTTCCGCCGGGCGATGCGCAAGGCGATGCAGTCCGCGATCAAGGGCGGCGCCAAGGGAATCAGGGTGCAGTGCTCTGGCCGCCTCGGCGGTGCGGAGATGTCCCGCTCGGAGTTCTACCGCGAGGGCCGGGTGCCGCTGCACACGCTGCGCGCGGACATCGACTACGGCTTCTACGAGGCGCGGACGACGTTCGGCCGCATCGGCGTGAAGGTGTGGATCTACCGCGGCGACGCCGCGCCGACCCGCGCCGCGCGCGAGCTACAGCAGGCACAGATGCGCGCCGCCGCATCGCAGCGCCGTGATGGCCGCCCGTCCTCACGCCCGACCGGCCGCCGTCGTAATGACCGAGCTGGTGGATCAGAACGGCGCGGGCAGGATGCCCAGGGCGCGAGCGCGTCGGCAAGTGCCGAGCAGCCGCCTGCGAGCAGTGGGGAGAGCTGACCATGCTGATTCCGCGCAAGGTTGCGCACCGCAAGCAGCACCGGCCTGACCGGCACGGTGCCGCCAAGGGTGGTACGCACGTGGCCTTCGGCGAGTTCGGTATCCAGGCGCTTGAGCACGCCTACGTGACCAACCGGCAGATTGAGGCGGCGCGTATCGCGATGACCCGCCACATCCGCCGTGGCGGGAAGGTGTGGATCAACATCTTCCCGGACCGGCCGCTGACCAAGAAGCCCGCCGAGACCCGGATGGGTTCAGGTAAGGGCTCACCGGAGTGGTGGGTTGCCAACGTCAAGCCGGGCCGTGTGATGTTCGAGCTGTCGGGTGTCGCGGAGCCGGTGGCTCGCGAGGCGCTCCGCCGCGCGATTCACAAACTCCCCATGAAGTGCAAGATCGTGACGCGAGAGGTCGGTGAGGCGTGATGGCGTCCGCCACGACCGCCGTGCAGCTACGCAACATCTCCCCTGAGGAGCTGAGCGCGAAGCTGACTGAGGCCAAGGAAGAGCTGTTCAACCTGCGATTCCAGGGTGCCACTGGCCAGCTTGAGAACCACGGACGCCTGCGGGCCGTCCGCAAGGAGATCGCCCGCATCTACACGGTGATGCGGGAGCGGGAGCTCGGCATCATCACGTTCGTGGACGAGCAGCCCGACTCAAGCACGGGCGAATCCGAAGGGGGTGCTGAATAATGAGCGAGCCAGTCATCCGCGGCTACCGTAAGGTCCGCGAGGGCTACGTGGTCAGCGACAAGATGGACAAGACCGTTGTCGTCGAGGTCGAGGACCGGGTGAAGCACCCCAAGTACGGCAAGGTGCTGCGCCGCACGAAGAAGTACAAGGCACATGACGAGCAGAACGCTTGTGGCGTAGGCGACCGCGTGCTGCTCATGGAGACCCGGCCGCAGTCGGCCACCAAGCGGTGGCGAGTGACCGAGATCCTCGAGAAGGCTAAGTAAGAAATACCCCCGCCAGCCGAATGCCGGCCGGCGTGAAGATCCAGGAGTTGACGTGATCCAGCAGGAGTCGCGGCTTAAAGTCGCCGACAACACGGGTGCCAAGGAGATCCTGTGTATCCGCGTGCTCGGCGGCAGTGGCCGGCGATACGCGGGTATCGGTGACGTCATCGTGGGGACCGTGAAGGACGCGCTGCCCGGGGCTGGTGTCAAGAAGGGCGATGTCGTCAAGGCGGTCGTGGTGCGCACCCGCAAGGAGCGCCGTCGCGGTGACGGGTCCTATATCCGCTTCGATGAGAACGCGGCCGTCCTGATCCGTGATGGGGGCGACCCACGCGGAACCCGCATCTTCGGCCCGGTTGGCCGCGAGCTGCGGGAGAAGCGGTTCATGCGGATCATCTCGCTGGCGCCGGAGGTGCTGTGATGCAGCGTTTGCCAAAGATGAAGGTCAAAAAGGGCGACCACGTGCTGGTCATCGCGGGCAAGGACAGGGGTTCGTCCGGCACCATCATCGCGGTTTACCCGGACAGGCAGAAGGTGCTTGTCCAGGGTGTGAACATGATCAAGAAGAACAAGAAGGTCAACTACCAGGGCTCACGCGGCGCCAAGGAGGGTGGCATCACCCACGAGGAGGCGCCGATCCACGTGTCGAACGTGGCCTTGGTGGACCCAGAGAGCAAGAAGGCCGCTCGAGCTGGTTACTCGACCGACGAGGACGGCACGAAGGTCCGCGTCGCCCGGCCGAGCGGGAAGGAAGTCTGATGACGGTAGTAACCGAGGCCCCAGCCAAGCCGCGGCTGAAGGAGCGCTACGGGACCGAGATCGGTGCCGCACTGCGCGAGGAATTCGGCATCGACAACGTCATGCTGACTCCCGGCCTGGTCAAGATCGTGGTCAACATGGGGGTCGGCGAGGCCGCCCGTGACGCGAAGCTGATCGAGGGCGCGGTACGCGACCTCACGGCCATCACCGGGCAGCGGCCCGCGGTGGCCAAGGCACGGAAGTCCATCGCGCAGTTCAAGCTGCGCGAGGGCATGCCGATCGGCGCGCACACCACGCTGCGCGGCGACCGGATGTGGGAGTTCCTCGACCGGCTTCTGTCGATCGCGCTGCCTCGCATCCGTGACTTCCGCGGGCTTAACCCGCGGCAGTTCGACGGGCAGGGTAACTACACGTTCGGTCTGACCGAGCAGGTGATGTTCCACGAGATCGACCCCGACCGGGTCGACCGGCAGCGTGGCATGGACATCACGATCGTGACCACAGCAACTAACGATGACCAGGGCCGGGCGCTGCTGCGGCGGCTCGGGTTCCCGTTCAAGGAGGCCTGATCACATGGCGAAGACGGCCCTGATCGTCAAGGCCAACCGCAAGCCGAAGTTCGCGGTGCGCGGCTACACCCGATGCACGAGGTGCGGTCGCCCGCGCGCCGTCTACCGGAAGTTCGGCCTGTGCCGAGTGTGCTTCCGCGCGATGGCGCACCGCGGCGAACTGCCCGGCATCACCAAGTCCAGCTGGTAACGAACATCGTAGGTCCCTCCGAGGAGGGAAACCACGATGAAGGAGGCCATTAGGCCATGTCAATGACCGATCCGATCGCGGACATGCTGACCCGTCTGCGCAACGCCAACTCGGCGTACCACGACACCGTCGTGATGCCGTTCTCGAAGATCAAGTCGCACATCGCGGAGATCCTCGAGCAGGAGGGCTACATCGCCGGGTGGACTGTCGAAGACGCACAGGTCGGCAAGTCGCTGGTGGTGAAGCTCAAGTACGGGAACTCCCGTGAGCGTTCGATCGCCGGTATTAAGCGCGTATCCAAGCCTGGACTACGGGTTTACGCGAAGAAGGACAGCTTGCCGCGGGTGCTCGGCGGCCTAGGCGTCGCGATTATCTCGACGTCGGGCGGCTTGATGACCGACAAGCAGGCTAAGAGGACCGGGGTGGGCGGGGAAGTCCTCGCCTACGTCTGGTAAGGGAGGGAAGCTGATATGTCGCGAATCGGACGGCTTCCCATCGCCGTGCCCAGCGGGGTGGATGTCGCCATCGATGGCCAGGCGGTTCAGGTGAAGGGGCCGAAGGGCTCGCTCGCGCTGACCGTCGCCGAGCCGATCAAGGTCGAGCGCGAAGATGGCGTTCTGCACGTCACCCGGCCGGACGACCTCGGGCCGAACAAGGCCCTGCATGGCCTGTCACGGACGCTGATCGCCAACATGGTGACCGGCGTGACCGCGGGCTACTCCAAGACGCTGGAGATCGTCGGCGTCGGTTACCGGGTGCAGGCCAAGGGCAAGAATCTCGAGTTCTCTCTCGGCTTCAGCCACCCGGTGGTCGTCGAGCCTCCGGAGGGCATCACCTTCCGGGTCGAGGTGCCGACGCGTTTCGTGGTCGAGGGCATCGACAAGCAACTCGTCGGTGAGACCGCGGCCCGCATCCGCAAGCTCCGCAAGCCCGACCCGTACAAGGCCAAGGGCGTGCGGTACCAGGGTGAGTACATCCGCCGCAAGGTCGGGAAGGCTGGTAAGTAAGTTATGGCTGGAGTGAAAACTCGGTCCCGCGAGTTCGCCACTGGCCGAGTCCGGCCTCGTACGTCGGCGAGCACTCGTAGCCGCGTTCGGCGGCATCTGCGAGTCCGTAAGAAGATCAGTGGCACGACCCAGCGGCCGCGACTGGTCGTCAACCGGAGCGCGCGGCATATATTTGCCCAGATCGTGGACGACACCGTCGGCAAGACGCTGGCGTCGGCGTCGACGCTTGACGCCTCCATCCGCGGCGAATCCGGCGACAAGAGCGCCAAGGCCAAGCTGGTCGGCGCGCTGTTGGCCGACCGCGCCAAGGCCGCCGGTATCGAGGCCGTCGTGTTCGACCGCGGCGGCTACCAGTACCACGGCCGGGTGGCGGCACTAGCCGACGGAGCGCGCGAAGGCGGGCTCGGGCTATGAGCATCATGACTGAGAGGAACAGCTAATGCCAGGAGCTCCGCGGCGCGGCGGCGGTGGCGAGCGGCGGGAGCGCCGTGACGACCGGCGTTCGGGCTCGACCGAGAAGCAGAACGTCTACCTGGAGCGTGTGGTCGCTATCAACCGCGTCGCCAAGGTGGTCAAGGGCGGTCGTCGCTTCAGCTTCACCGCCTTGGTCGTCGTCGGCGATGGCAATGGCCTCGTGGGTGTCGGCTACGGCAAGGCCAAGGAGGTGCCCGCGGCGATCGCCAAGGGCGTCGAGGAGGCCAAGAAGCACTTCTTCCGGGTGCCCAAGATCGCGGGCACCATCCCGCACACTGTGCAGGGCGAGGACTCCGCGGGTGTCGTGCTGCTGAAGCCGGCCAGCCCGGGTACCGGTGTCATCGCGGGCGGACCGGTGCGCGCCGTTCTGGAATGCGCTGGTATCCACGACGTACTGTCACGGTCGCTCGGCTCGTCTAACGCCATCAACGTGGTGCACGCCACGGTGGCGGCGCTCAAGCAGCTGAGCCGGCCCGAGGAGATCGCGGCCAAGCGAGGCCTGCCGATCGAAGACGTGGCACCGCGCGCGATGCTCAAGGCCCGCGACGAGGCTGCTTCGGCTGCCGCCGCGGCGAGCTCGTGAGAAGGGGGGAGCGGCTATGGCTAACCTCAAGGTGACTCAGGTCAAGTCCGAGATCGGCGGTACCCAGTCGCAGCGCAGCAGCCTGCGCAGCCTGGGCCTGCGCCGGATCGGCCAGACGGTCGTCAAGCCGGACCGGCCGGAGTTCCGCGGGATGGTTTTCGCGGTCCGGCACCTGGTCCGCGTGGAAGAAGTGGATTAAGAGCATGCTGAAGCTGCATCACCTGCGGCCGGCGCCGGGCGCTAAAACCAGTAAGACCCGGGTCGGCCGGGGCGAGGCGTCCAAGGGCAAGACCGCCGGGCGCGGCACCAAGGGCACCAAGGCCCGGTACCAGGTCAAGCCGGGCTTCGAAGGCGGCCAGATGCCGCTGTACCGCCGGGTGCCGAAGCTCAAGGGCTTCTCCAACGCCGGGTTCGGCACCACCTACCAGGTGGTGAACGCGGGCCGGCTGGCGGAGCTGTTCCCCGACGGCGGCGACATCACGCCGGAGAACCTGGCGTCCAAGGGCGCGGTTCGCCGTGGCGAGCCGGTGAAGGTCCTCGGCGACGGCGATCTCACCGTGGCGGTCCGGGTGACGGCGCACAAGGTGTCCGCGTCCGCCCGGGCGAAGATCGAAGCGGCGGGCGGAACCGTCACCCTGCTGGGCTGACCCCCGCCGGGGACTGAAACCCCCGGCTCCGCCGGGGGTACAAGACCCCTCTCGGGGGGGTGCAAGGCCCGCTGAGGGCCGGTAGGATACGGAAGCCGTCGAAGAGGGGAACCGCGCATGCTGATGGCGTTCATCCGGGCGTTCCGTACGCCCGACCTACGCAAGAAGCTGCTGTTCACGCTGGGCATGCTCGTGCTGTTCCGGTTCGGCGCCTCGCTGCCGACCCCGGGCATCGACGAGAAGAACGTCCAGTACTGTGCGGGTCTCGCATCCTCGAACAGCGCACTGCAGTTGATTGACCTGCTCAGCGGGAACTCGTTGAAGTACATGACGGTGTTCGCGCTGGGCATCATGCCCTACATCACGGCATCGATCATCTTGCAGCTGCTGACCGTGGTGATTCCCCGCCTGGAGACCCTCAAGAACGAGGGCCAGTCGGGCCAGGCCAAGATCACCCAGTACACCCGGTACCTCACCGTCGGGCTGGCCGTGCTCCAGTCCACCGGCTACATCGAGCTGGCTCGCTCTGGCGAGCTGTTCGCCGGTACCACCTGCGCGTCCTCGTCCTCCAGCTACCCGCTGATCTCGGACCCCTCGGTGTTCCGCATCGCGACCATGGTCATCATCATGGTGTCCGGCACCGCGGTCATCATGTGGATGGGCGAGCTGATCACCGACCGTGGCGTCGGCAACGGCATGTCGGTGCTGATCTTCACTCAGGTCGTCGCGGTCATCCCTGGCGAGATCTCCACGATCTACCAGAGCAAGGGCATCTTCTACGCCGCGATGGCCGTCGTGGTGATCATGGTCATCTTCGGCTTCGTGGTCTTCATGGAACAGGCCCAGCGCCGGATTCCGGTGCAATATGCCAAACGGATGGTCGGCCGGAGAATGTACGGCGGCACATCGACCTACATTCCGATGAAGGTGAACCAGGCGGGTGTTATCCCGGTCATCTTCGCCTCCTCGCTGCTGTACATACCGCAGCTGGCGGTTTCCCTGTTCGGTAATAGCAGCAAGCCACAGCCGTGGGACACGTTTGTCCAGAAGTACTTCGAGAACAGCACCGGGTACGCGTATATCGCGATGTTCTTTGTGCTGATCATCGCGTTCACCTACTTCTACGTCTCGATCACGTTCAACCCGGTCGAGGTCGCGGACAACATGAAGAAGTACGGCGGCTTTATCCCGGGTATCCGTCCGGGGCGGCCAACCGCCGAGTACCTCGGCTACGTACTCAACCGGCTCACCGCGCCCGGCTCGCTGTACCTCGGCCTGGTAGCGATGTTCCCGCTGGTGGCCTTGGCGCTCATTGGCGTCGCCAACGACTTCCCGTTCAGCGGTGTCAGCTTGCTCATCATGGTTGGTGTTGGCCTGGACACCGTCAAACAGATCGAGAGCCAGCTGCAGCAGCGCAATTACGAGGGTTTCCTCCGATAGTGCGTATCGTCCTCGTCGGGCCCCCCGGAGCGGGCAAGGGGACACAGGCCCAGTACATCTCTTCCCAGCTCAACATCCCGCATATCTCGACCGGGGACATCTTCCGCTTCAATGTCAGCCGTCGTACCGAGCTAGGTGAACTTGCCCGTGGCTACATGGACCGCGGTGATCTCGTCCCCGACGAGGTGACCGTGGCCATGGTCCACGACCGGCTGGGCGAAGACGACGCGACCGACGGCTTCCTGCTCGACGGTTTCCCGCGTAATGTCCCGCAGGCCGAGACGCTGAAGAAGATGCTCGCCGAGTGGGACAGCCGCCTGACGGTGGTGCTCGAACTGGTCGTGGACACCGACGAGGTGGTCCGCCGCCTGTCCGGCCGCCGCACTTGCCATCGTTGCGGGCGGGTCTGGCACGTGCTCTATGACCCGCCCTCCCAGGCTGACGTCTGCGACGACTGCGGCGGGGAACTCTTCCAGCGCGACGACGACAAGGAAGAAGTGGTCCGCCGTCGCCTTGAGGTCTACGAGGAGCAGACGGCGCCCCTGGTGTCTTTCTACGCCGACGAGGGCATTCTGGTCGGGATCGACGCCACCGGCCCGGTGGAAGAGGTCACCGGCCGCGCTCTCTCCGCGCTAGCCCCCTACGCCCGCTAGCCCCGCTAGCCCCGCCAGCCCGCGAACCCGCCCGCGAGTTTTGCTCGTCGGTGCCGCACTACCCAGGAAAGAGTGCGGGTAATGCAGCACCAACCAGCAATGGGGAGCCGGGGCAGGGGCCGACGGGCGGGGGGACGCTGTACCGTTGGGTTATGCGGCGGCGCAAGATTGACATCAAGACCCCGGCCCAGTTGGCGCTGATGCGCTCGGCGGGGCTGGTGGTGGCGCGGACGCTGCACGTGGTGTCCGAGGCCGCGCAACCGGGCGTCACCACCGCAGAGCTCGACGAACTGGCGGAGAAAGAGATCCGTGCCGCCGGGGCCGTCCCGTCTTTCAAGGGCTATTACGGCTACCCGGCGACGATCTGCACCTCGGTGAACGAGGAGATCGTGCACGCCATCCCCGGCCAGCGTCGGCTGAACGACGGGGACATCATCTCCATCGATTGCGGTGCCATCCTCGAGGGCTGGCACGGTGACGCGGCGATCACAATTGGTGTTGGTGACATTACGCAAGAGCACGCGCAGCTTATCGAGGACTGCCGGGCGGCGATGTGGGCCGGGATCGGGATGGCCCGCTCGGGCCACCGGCTCAGCGACATATCGCACGCCGTCGAACAGTCGGTCAGGAACGCCAAGCGCCCCTACGGCCTGGTGCGCGAGTACACCGGTCACGGGATCGGGACCGAGATGCACATGGACCCCGTGGTGCCGAACTACGGGCCGGTCGGCCAGGGACCGATGCTGGAACCGGGTATGGCACTGGCTATCGAGCCGATGATCACCCTCGGCGAGCGGCACGCCGCCGAACTCGACGATGGCTGGACCGCCGTCACGGTGGATGGCTCCTGGGCCGCCCACTTCGAGCACACCGTGGCCGTCACACCGGATGGCCCCTGGATACTCACCGCCGAGGAAGAACTCGTCCTGGAGGGTTCCGGTGCCGGGTGACCCGAGGGTCCGCGCGTCCGACGCGGACCGGGACCGGGCCGCGGCACTGCTGCGCGAGCACCACGCGGCCGGCCGGCTCACCGCGGAAGAATTCGACGAGCGGGTGGACAAGGCCCTGGCGGCCAAGACCCTCGGAGAACTCGACGAACTGATGGCGGACCTGCCGTCCATCGACCTGTACCGGCTGCCCGACGCCTCGCTCCGCCGCGCCCCGTCGAGCGGGCGGCTGCCCGCGCCGAACCGCCGTGGCGGTCCACCGGTCCCGCCGGGCGCGGCCGCCTGGGGGACCTGGGCCGCGGTCAACGCCGCGTTCTTCGTGATCTGGCTGGCCGCGGGGGTGGCGACCGGGGGCGGAAGCTGGTTCCCCTGGTTCCTTTTCGTGGCCGTCCCGTGGGCGATCGCCCTCACTCGCCGTACCTCGCGCCCGAACTTAAGTGGAGGTACACTGGCACCGTGTCTGGGAGTCCGTCATGGATGCCCAGGCCAGGAAGTAGCGTCAAGCCTGATGGAATACCCAGCCGGCGCCGGGCGTTAACCTGAGCGGTTCGCATTACGGGCACCAGCGGGGTAGACTCTGCTGCGGCCCATTGGCTGGCCCTTTCGCTGTGACTCCAGGTCATTGTGACTCTAGGTCCCATGTCGTACGACCAAGAGACAGAATGTGTGTGGCAGTCGCGCGTGGCAGTCGTCTGTGTTTCCAGCGGGGGACTAGGTTTCCAGCGGGGACTGGCCGACAGCGGACCAGCCAGGAATCAAGCAAGCAAAACGAAGCGCGGAGGATATGCCCAAGAAAGACGGCGCCATCGAGATCGAAGGCACGGTCGTTGAGACGTTGCCGAACGCCTTCTTCCGAGTGGAGCTGGACAACGGGCACAAAGTGCTCGCCCATATCAGCGGAAAGATGCGGATGCACTACATCCGGATTCTGCCCGATGATCGGGTCGTGGTGGAGCTTAGTCCCTACGACCTTAGCCGCGGGCGAATCGTGTACCGGTACAAATAGGAGACATCACCGTGAAGGTCAAGCCGAGCGTCAAGAAGATCTGCAGCAAGTGCCGGATCATTCGCCGGCACGGCCGCGTCATGGTCATCTGCTCGGACCCCCGGCACAAGCAGCGCCAGGGCTGAGCCAGCTAGGCCAGGCAAGGCGAACAATTTAAATACGCGTACCGCGAGGCGGCGGCCCAGATCATGAGCCGCCGCGACCCCCGGTTGGAGGCCGGGGCCGGGTCCGGGCAGGGACCTTTCGGAGCGGCGCGAAGGACCTCCAGGAAACTAAGGAGAACTGCCCGCAGATGGCACGTCTTTCCGGCGTCGACCTCCCCCGCGATAAGCGGCTTGAGGTGGCGCTCACCTACATTTACGGCATCGGCCGTACCCGCGCGCTGGCGACCCTCGCGGCGACCGGGGTCAGCGGCGACCTTCGCGTCAAGGATCTCTCCGAGGACGACCTGCTGAAGCTCCGCGACTACATCGACGCGAGCTACCAGGTCGAAGGTGACCTGCGCCGTGAGGTGCAGGCCGACATCCGCCGCAAGATCGAGATCGGTTGCTACCAGGGCATCCGGCACCGCCGCGGTCTCCCCGTGCACGGTCAGCGCACGCAGACCAACGCACGCACCCGCAAGGGCAAGAAGAAGACAGTGGCCGGCAAGAAGAAGGTCGGCAAGAAGTAGTCCGTCCGGTCCGGACGAACTAAACCGGACGGACCGATCACCTCCAGGAGTAGATCAGCATATGCCGCCGAAGAGCCGCGCGGGCGCGCCGAAGAAGGTGCGCCGCAAGGAGCGGAAGAACATAGCCCACGGGCATGCTCACATCCGCTCGACCTTCAACAACACCATCGTGAGCATCACCGACCCGACAGGCAACGTCATTGCGTGGGCGTCCTCTGGCCAGGTCGGGTTCAAGGGATCACGCAAGTCCACGCCCTACGCCGCGCAGCAGGCCGCCGAGGCCGCGGCGCGCCGTGCCATGGAGCACGGGATGCGCAAAGTCGACGTCTTCGTCAAGGGCCCGGGTAGCGGTCGCGAGACCGCGATCAGGTCCCTGCAGGCGACCGGCCTCGAGGTCGGGTCCATCCAGGACGTCACCCCGGTTCCGCACAATGGCTGCCGTCCGCCGAAGCGGCGCAGGGTCTGAGGAGAAGCGTACACATGGCTCGTTACACCGGCGCAGACTGCAAGCTCTGCCGTCGCGAGAAGGTCAAGCTGTTCCTCAAGGGCTCCAAGTGCGACGGGCCCAAGTGCCCGATCGAGATCCGGCCCTACCCGCCGGGTGAGCACGGCCGCAACCGGCCGAAGGACAGCGAGTACCTGCTGCAGCTTCGCGAGAAGCAGAAGGCCCGTCGCATTTACGGCGTGCTGGAGAAGCAGTTCAGCGGTTACTACGTCGAAGCTGCCCGCAAGAAGGGCATGACCGGCGAGGTGATGCTGCAGATCCTGGAGAGCCGCCTGGACAACGTGGTGTACCGCGGGGGCTTCGCCAAGAGCCGCGACATGGCACGCCAGCTGGTCAGGCACGGCCACATCCTCGTCAACGGCCACCGGGTGGACATCCCGTCCTACCGGGTCACCGAAAACAACGTCGTCGAGGTGGCGAAGAAGTCACTCGAGATGACCCCGTTCATCGTGGCGCGGGCCGAGGTCGGCGAGAAGATCGTTCCGGCCTGGCTGGAGGTCATGCCCGACCAGATGAGGATCCTGGTGCACGCGCTTCCCTCGCGGGCACAGATCGACACCCAGGTTCAAGAACAGCTGATCGTCGAGTATTACTCGAAGTAAGCCAGTATCAATCCACGATCGTCATATAGCGGGCATCGCGGAAAGGAAAGAAAACTATGCTCATCGCACAACGTCCCTCGCTCGGTGAGGAGCAGGTAGGCGACTACCGCTCGAAGTTCACCATCGAACCGCTGGAGCCAGGCTTCGGCTACACGATCGGTAACTCGCTGCGGCGTACGCTGCTGTCCTCCATCCCGGGCGCGGCCGTCACCTCGATCCGCATCGAGGGCGTGCTTCACGAGTTCTCCACCGTCCCCGGGGTCAAGGAGGATGTCACCGACATCATCCTGAACCTCAAGCAGCTCGTCGTCTCCTCGGAGCACGACGAGCCCGTCGTTATGTACCTGCGCAAGCAGGGGCCGGGCGACGTCACCGCGGCGGACATCGCGCCGCCGGCGGGCGTCGAGGTACACAACCCGGACCTGCACGTCGCGACGCTGAACGCCAAGGGCAAGCTCGAGATGGAGCTGACCGTCGAGCGCGGCCGTGGCTACGTCTCGGCCAACCAGAACAAGCAGCCTGGTCAGGAGATCGGCCGGATCCCGGTGGACTCCATCTACTCCCCGGTGCTGCGGGTCACCTACAAGGTCGAGGCCACCCGTGTTGAGCAGCGGACGGACTTCGACCGGCTGATTCTGGACGTCGAGACCAAGTTGTGCATGCGCCCGCGTGACGCGGTGGCCAGCGCCGGCAAGACGCTGACCGAGCTGTTCGGGCTGGCGCGGGAGCTGAACGTCGACGCCGAGGGCATCGACATCGGCCCGTCGCCGACGGACGCCGCGCTCGCGGCGGACCTGGCGCTGCCGATCGAGGACCTGAACCTCACGGTCCGGTCCTACAACTGCCTGAAGCGCGAAGGCATTCACACCGTCGGGGAACTAGTCTCGCGCAGCGAGCAGGACCTGCTCGACATCCGGAACTTCGGTGCGAAGTCCATCGAGGAAGTCAAGCAGAAGCTCGCTGACATGGGCCTTGCGCTCAAGGATTCCCCGCCCGGGTTCGACCCGAGCAGCGCGGTAGACAACTACTCCGGCGAAGACGACGACAGCTTCGTCGAGACCGAGCAGTACTGAGAGGCCGAACACAATGCCCACGCCCACCAAGGGTGCCCGCATGGGCGGCAGCGCCGCCCATCAGAAGCACATCCTGGCGAACCTGGCCGCCGCGCTCTTCGAGCACGGCCGGATCACCACAACCGAGGCTCGCGCGCGCCGGCTGCGTCCGGTGGCGGAGAAGCTGATCACCTTCGCGAAGCGAGGTGACCTGCATGCCCGCCGTCAGGTGCTTACCGTGGTGCCGGACAAGGGCGTCGTGCACACCCTCTTCACGGAGATCGGTCCTGGCTTCTCCGAGCGCGCCGGCGGCTACACCCGGATCACCAAGATCGGTCCCCGCAAGGGCGACGCGGCCCCGATGGCCGTGATCGAGCTGGTCTCCGAGCCGGTCGAGGCGAAGCCGCGTCGTCGTGCCCGGCGGGCCGCCGACACGACCACGGAGACCGCCGCTCCGGTCGAGGCTGAGGAGACCGAAGCCGCCGACGAGGAGACCGCAGCCGAGGAAGAGACCGACGCTGAGGACACCGACACCGAGGATGAAGCCGTCGAGGCGTAAATCCTCATCAGGCAGTGATGACCCCCTGAAGCCGTTGGCTCCAGGGGGTCATCGGCGTTCCGGAGGGAGGTGCCGGCCATCGTTTTGATCAAAATTAACCTGGCTTATGACGGGACAGACTTCTCCGGGTGGGCGGCCCAGCCGGGCAGGCGCACGGTCGAGGAGACGCTCGGGGGCAGCCTTCGTACGGCGCTGCGGCTCGCCGAACTCCCGCGGCTGACGGTGGCTGGCCGCACTGACGCCGGCGTGCACGCCCGCGGCCAGGTGGTGCACGTCGACCTGCCCGACCAGCCCACGGTCCGCCGGGTGAACGGCGTGCTGCCGCGGGACGTGCGGGTCACCGCGATCACAACCGCGCCAGCGGGATTTGACGCGCGGTTCTCCGCCCTATGGCGCCGGTACTCCTACCGGGTCTGCGACGACCCGGCCGCCGCCGACCCGCTGCGCCGCCACGACACGCTGTGGTACTTCCGGCCGCTCGATATCGACGCCATGAACGCCGCCGCGGTGGCACTGGCCGGGGAACATGACTTCGCCGCGTTCTGCAAGCGCCGTGAGGGCGCCACCACCGTACGGACCCTGCGCGAACTCACGTGGACTAGAGATTTGACCAAAACGGCGGTGGCTACTGTTCGCGCGGACGCGTTCTGCCACAACATGGTCCGCGCGCTGATGGGCGCACTGCTCGCGGTCGGGGACGGGACTCGCCCGCCGGAATGGGCGGCGGAAGTGCTGTCCGCGGGGGTGCGTGACCCGCGGGTGCGGGTCGTGGCGCCGCACGGACTGTGCCTGGAAGAGGTCAGGTACCCGCCGGATGACCAGCTCGCGAACCGAGCTCGGCAAACGCGGCGGGTACGGGCCTTAGCTGCCAGCGGCCGGCTGGCCGGTGACCATCCGGGTGCTGAGCGCGATGTTGATCGTGCCGGCCACCAGATTCTGCTCGAACGTCTCAAGCTGCTGGTCCTGGGTGGAGCCCGAGGGGGACTTGAGATCCGAGTACTCGGCCCACATCAGGATCAGGTAGTGGCCCTTGTACTCAGCCTCGACCACGCCGGTGCCCTGGCCAAGCTTCTTGGTCACACCGCTCGACGTGCTCAGCGGACTGATGAAGTCGTTGGCGTCGACTGCCCCGCCCGCCTTGGCCGCCTCTGTGGTGGTGTCCAGGTTGACCACGCCGATGGTGCCCATGATCTGGCCGTTGGATGACGTGTAGCTGGCCCGGAGCACCTCGGTGCACTTGCCGTTACTGACGGCGCTCTGCAGATTGCTGCCGATCAGCGCGTTGGAACAGCTCTTGTCTAGCCGCTGACCAGCCTCGACGAACGAACTGTGGTCGCTGGTGTTCTCGAACTCCGCAGGGAAGACCTCGGCCAGGGTCAACGGGGTCGGGTCGAGGGTACGGGTCTCGATGTGGCAGTACTTGCCGAGCTTCGCGGCGCAAGAGGACGTCGCGGTTGAGTTAGCCGTCGCGCCCGCCGAGGCCTGCGTGCTCGGGATGGGATCCACCGCCGCGTTGTTCGTGGCGCTCGGCTGGGTCAGCAGCACGTAGGCGGTCCCGCCGACCGCGAGCGCGACAATGCCGGCTGTGACCGACAGCAGCGTGGTCTTGGACAGCAGCCGCTTGGGCCGCCAGGATGGCTTCCCGTTACCGGGACGCCTGGAGCCCGTCTTGCGGCGACCGCCACCGCCACCGTTACGCGGGCCCCTGGGCGCTCGTGAGTCGAGCGAGTCCTCTTCATCGCCGGCCCACTCGCCTGGGTAGCCCTGGCCCGGATACGGGCCGCTGGGGTGTCCCTCGCCCGGGTACCCCTCATCCAGATGCGCGGCGTCGGCGTGACCTCCGCCGGAGAACGCCCGCTCGTACGCGTCGTCGTCGAACCCGCCCCGGTAACCGGGGCCGAGGTCGCCGTAGCCACCCGGCTGTTCGTAACCGCCTGGCTGTTCGTAGCCGCCGCTCTGCTCGTAGCCGCCGCTCTGCTCGTAACCAGCGGTCTGGTTATACCCGCCCGTCTGCTGGTAAGCGCCGGTCTGGCTGTAGCCACCCGGCTGCTGGTACCCACCGGACTGGTCGTAGCCTGCGGGCTGGTCGTAGCCGCCCGGGTCGCGGTACACGCCGTCGTCGTAGGTGGGCGCGTCATGAAAGCGCTGCTCAGCGCCCGCCCCCGCCCCTGGGCCCGTTCCCGGGCTCGCCGGAGCGTAGGACCCGTACTCGTCGCCCTCGAAACGCTGGTGTCCGTCGCCTGGGTACAGTTCCGGCGCCGGGGGATATCCGCGGACCGGGTCCCGGTTGACCTGCGAGCCGGGCATCCCATAGGGGTCGGTCATGTTGCCAGAGTCGGGGTCGGCGCCGTACCAGTCGTTGCCAGCGTTAGTATCTGGATAGTGGGGAGCACCCAGCGGCTGTTGTCCCTGCTGGCCGTACTGCTCCTGGCTGTACTGATCCCTGCCGTCTGGCTCGCCATACCCCGCTTGCGATGGCCAAGCAGGCTGGCGCCGCGAACCACCGGGCCGTGAGCGCGAGCCATCCTCGCTCCTGTAACCCATGCCATTGACTGTAATGCACCCGATCGCCGGCTCGCCAGCGATTGACAATGCCCTAGTCGCCGGGACGGCCCATCGGGCCCAGAAAAGCCGGTAGACTAGGCGCGAGCAAGAGTCCCCGCTTTGGCGGTGAGGGACTCGAAGGGGTATGCTGCTTTGGCGCCATTCGCGATGAGCGGGCGCTGACGGAAACGCTCCCTCGTACCGGATAGCGGTACATGCGATAGAGCATCAGGAACCATACGCGAAGGCTTACGACTGTGCGCACATTCAGCCCCAAGGACAGTGACATCACCCGTCAGTGGCATGTCGTCGACGCCACCGATGTGGTGCTCGGCCGTCTGGCCAGCCATGTGGCTGTCCTGCTGCGCGGCAAGCACAAGCCGATCTTCGCGCCACACGTGGACACCGGCGATTTCGTAATCGTGGTGAACGCGGACAAGATCGCGCTGAGCGGCTCCAAGCTGCAGGACAAGCGCGCCTACAGCCACTCCGGCTACCCCGGCGGTCTGCGCGAGGTACGTTACGCGGACCTGATGGAATCCCATCCGGAGCGCGTGGTGGAAAAGGCGGTCAAGGGGATGCTGCCGAAGAACTCGCTTGGCCGGCAGACACTGCGCAAGCTCAAGGTTTACGCAGGCCCTGACCACCCGCACCAGGCCCAGCAGCCGCAGCCGTACGAAATCCGGCAGATCGCCCAGTAGAAGGAACATTAGACGTGTCCGAACTTACCGCCGACTCGACGCCGCAGGCGGACGACGAGATTGTTGACGCCGAGTCCTCCGAGGGAGCACCAGAAGAGTTCCCGTCGGAGTACACCACCGAGACGTCCGAGACTGGCAGCGCCGGGCGGGCCGCGGCTCCCCGACGTCCGGTCGTAACCGGGCACGCCTCCGGCACCGGGCGGCGTAAGGAAGCCATTGCGCGTGTTCGCATCGTCCCCGGCACCGGCCAGTGGACGATCAACGGCCGCACGCTTGACGCCTACTTCCCGAACAAGGTGCACCAGCAGGTCGTGAACGAGCCGTTCGTGACGCTCGGCGGCGAGGGCAAGTTCGACGTGATCGCGCGGATCGCGGGCGGCGGCGTCACCGGCCAGGCCGGCGCGCTCCGGCTCGGAGTGGCGCGCTCGCTGATCCTGGTCGACCCGGAGAACCGCCCGATGCTGAAGAAGGCCGGCTTCCTTACCCGGGACCCGCGGGTCAAGGAGCGGAAGAAGTACGGTCTCAAGAAGGCCCGCAAGGCGCCGCAGTACTCCAAGCGGTAGATCCAAGCGGTCAATGGGGCGGCTTTTCGGTACCGACGGTGTCCGTGGCGTAGCCGGGAAGGATCTGACGGCGCAACTTGCCTTGGATCTGGCCACGGCGGCGGCGGGTATCCTCGCCAGCCACGACGGGACTCGTCCGGTCGCGGTCATCGGTCGTGACCCGCGGGCTTCGGGGGATTTCCTCGAGGCCGCGGTGGTCGCGGGCTTGGCGAGCAGTGGTGTGGACGTGCTTCGGCTCGGGATCATCCCGACGCCCGGCGTGGCCTACCTTACGCAAGCGCTGAACGCGGACTTCGGTGTGGTCCTGTCAGCCAGCCACAACCCAGCGCAGGATAACGGGATCAAGTTCTTCGGCCGGGGCGGCGTCAAGCTGCCCGACGAGACCGAGGACGAGATCGCGGCCCGGCTGGGTGTGGCTGACTCAAGCGCGACGACGAGCTTCGGCCGGGTCACCGACGCGCAGCCTAAGCAGGAGCTCTACCTCGACCACCTGCTCGCCTCGCTGCGGGACGCGAGTCCGCTGGCGGGCCTGCGTGTGGTGGTGGACTGCGCCCACGGCGCCGCGTACAGCATCGCGCCGCGGGCGCTGCGCCGGGCGGGCGCCGAGGTGATCACGATCGGTGCCGCGCCGGACGGCGACAACATCAACTCTGGCTGCGGCTCGACCGCACTGGGCGCGCTCACCTCGACTGTCATCGAGCACGGCGCGGACGCGGGCCTGGCCTTCGACGGCGACGCCGATCGCTGCCTGGCCGTGGACGCCGACGGCAACCCGATGGACGGCGACCAGATCCTCACCCTGCTGGCCACCGACCTGAAGGACGCCGGTCAGCTCGACTTCGACACCGTCGTCGTGACCGTCATGTCCAACCTCGGGTTCCGGATGGCGATGCGCGAGTCTGGCATCGGCGTGGTGGAGACCCCGGTCGGCGACAAGCACGTCTACGCGGCCATGCGGGACGGTGGGTACGTGCTCGGCGGCGAGCAGTCCGGGCACATCATCCAGATGCGGCACGCGACCACGGGAGATGGCCTGCTCACCGGGCTGCACCTGCTGGCCGCGGTCAACCGGCGCGGTGTGCCGATGGCCACGGCCGCGAAGATGATGACCAAGTACCCGCAGGTCCTGGTCAATGTCCGTGGCGACAAGTCCCGCGCCATGGCGGCGCCGGAACTGGCCGCCGCTGTCACCGTCGCCCAGGACGAGCTCAGCGACACCGGCCGGGTGCTGCTGCGGCCAAGCGGCACGGAGCCAGCGATCAGGGTCATGGTCGAGGCCGCCGACGAGGGTCAAGCCGAGCGGGTCGCGGCCGAACTAGCCGACGCGGTGCGCGCCGCCATGAGCTAAGCGGGTATAACCGCTTCCATGCGAGAGGCATACCAGGTCGGCAAGGTCCGCGAAGCGGAACGTGAACTCATGTCACTGGTCCCTGACGGGACCCTTATGCAGCGTGCGGCGGCGGGCCTCGCCACCGTCTGCGCTTCGCTGCTGCCCAGGGCCTACGGCGCCCGCGTGGTCGTGCTGGCGGGCAGTGGTGACAACGGCGGCGACGCGCTCTTCGCGGGCGCCCTGCTGGCCAGACGCGGCGCGGCGGTCACCGCGATCGCGGCGGGCTCCCGGCTGCACGAGGCGGGCGCGGCGGCGCTGCGAGCGGCAGGCGGCCGGGTGATCCGGGTCACAGACGGCGGCGATCATGAATGCCGGGAGGTCGGTCGGGGCTGGTTGGTTGGGGAAATACAGCGGGCGATCGGCCGCGCCGCGCTCATCATCGACGGGATGCTCGGCATCGGGGGCAAGGGCGGCCTGCGCGAGCCTTACGCGACACTCGCCTCACTGGCTGGGCAGTCCGCCGGGCTGACCGTGGCGGTCGACCTGCCAAGCGGCATCGACCCCGACACCGGAACGGTCGACGGGCCCGCGGTGCGGGCCGACGTGACCGTCACGTTCGGCACCCACAAGCCCGGGTTGTTCGTTGATCCTGGTGCCTCGTTCGCGGGCGTCGTCGAACTGGTGGATATCGGGCTGGGCCCGTACCTGCTTGACCCGCCGTACGCGGTATCCCCGAGCGCCGCCGACATCGCCGCGCTGCTGCCCGTCCCGACGGCCGAGTCCGACAAGTACCGTCGTGGCGTGCTCGGGCTGCTGGCGGGCAGCGAGCGCTTCACCGGTGCGGCCCTGCTGGCCACCGGCGGCGCGGTCCGCGGCGGCGCGGGCATGATCCGGCTAGTCACCGCGGCGCAGGCCGCCGCACCCGTGCGGGAACTGTGGCCCGAGATCGTGATCACTGAATTGCCCGTCGATGACTTCCCCGGCGGGGTGGGCCGGGTCCAGGCCTGGGCCGCCGGGCCCGGCATGGGCGTGACGCCGCAATCCATGGAGCGGCTGTCCGCGGTCATCGCCACTAGCCTGCCGTTGCTGATCGACGCCGACGGGCTGGGCCTGCTGGCCAAGCAGCCCGACCTGCTGCCGCGGGCCGCACCGACGCTGCTCACCCCGCACGCTGGCGAGCTCGCCCGGCTGCTTGGCGCGTCGGCGTCGGACGTGGCTGAGCGACGGCTGGAGTTCGCGCGCGAAGCGGCCACCAGGTTCGGCGCGTGCGTGCTGCTCAAGGGCTCGACGACGGTGATCGCGCCGCCGGATGAGGTCGACCCGGTGCTGGTGAACCCCACCGGGACCTCGTGGCTGGCGACCGCGGGCACCGGCGACGTCTTGTCCGGGCTGGCGGGCTCGCTGCTCGCTCAGGGCCTGCTGCCGCCGCAGGCGGCCATCGCCGCGGCCTACCTGCACGGCCTGGCGGCCAGGATCGCTGCCTACGGCGATGGCGGGGGACCCTCCGACGATGGGTCGCTCGCCGCAGCCCCGATCGGCGCCTCAGACCTAGTCCGGGCGCTCCAGGATGCCCACCGCATCCTTACAAGCTGACAGCTCCTCTCATACACCCCTAAAGGTCTCGAAGGCCGTCGATGACTCATCGACAGCCCTCTATGGCGGTCGATGAGTCATCGACCGCCATCAAACGCAGGCTGGCAGAATGGAGCGCGTGGACAGGCATGCGGAGGCCCGAGTTGACCTGGGGGTGATCGCGGGCAACGTGGCGACGCTCCGTGAGCGCGTCGCGCCCGCCGGTGTGGTGGCCGTGGTGAAGGCGGACGGTTACGGCCACGGCTCGGTCGCGGCGGCCCGGGCGGCCCTCGAGGGCGGTGCGGACCGGCTGGCCGTGGTGCATGTCGCCGAGGCCCTGGAACTGCGGGCAGCGGGCATCACCGCCCCGTTGCTGTGCCTGATGTCGCTGCCCACCGACGCGCACGAGGAAGCCATCGCGTTGGACGTGGAGCTGTCCGCGAGCACGCCCGAGATGGTTACCGCGCTGGCAACCGCCGCCGGACGGCAAGGGAAGACGGTCCGCGTCCACCTCAAGGCCGATACCGGCATGAGCCGCGGCGGGGCGTCGCCGCCGGAATGGCCGGCCCTGGTGAAGACGGCGCTGGCCAGTGAGCACGTGGAGATCGCGGCCCTGTGGTCGCACTTCGCCTCGTCCGACGATCCGGGCAACCCGTCCATCATGGCTCAGCTCGCCGTGTTCGAGGAGGTGAGCGAGGCGGCCTATGACCTCGGCGTCGACCGGACCGTCACCCGGCACCTGGCGAACACCGCCGCGGGGATCACGGTGCCGGAATCCCGGTTCGACCTCGTGCGGTTCGGCGGCGGTGTCTATGGCCTGTCCACGCTGCCCGGCGGCGCTCCCGGCTGGCTCCGGCCCGCGATGACGCTGACCGCGCGGCTCATTCAGGTGAAACGGGTGCCCGCGGGAAGCGGCGTTTCGTATAACCACCGGTACGTGACCTCGTCGGAGACCACGCTCGGGCTGGTGCCGCTCGGGTACGCGGACGGCGTGCCGCGGCCAGCGATCGGCCAGCCGCTGGTCTGGGCGCGGGGGAAGCGCTGGAAGATAGCCGGGACGGTGTGCATGGATCAGTTCGTCGTCGATTTCGGCGACGAACCGGTGCAGGCCGGGGACGAGGTCGTGCTCTTCGGTCCCGGGGACGACGGGGAGCCGACCGCGCAAGAATGGGGCGAACGGCTCGGCACGATCTCCTACGAGATCGCCACCGGGCTCGGACGTCGGGTACCAAGGGTGTACGGATGATCACGGTTGAGACAGCCGAAGAAATGCGGGAGCTGGGCAAACGACTCGGTGGGCAGTTGCGCGCCGGGGATTTGCTGATCCTGTCGGGCCCGCTCGGCGCGGGCAAGACCACGCTGGTCCAGGGCATCGCCGAGGGCCTTGGCGTGCGCGGGCCGGTCACGTCCCCGACGTTCGTCATCGCGCGTATGCACCCGTCGCTGGCCGGGGGCCCGGGGCTGATCCACGCCGACGCTTACCGGCTCGACGGCTTCGCCGAACTCGACGACCTGGACTTCGACCTCGACACCAGCGTCACGGTCATTGAATGGGGCACCGGCCTCGCCGAGGGCCTAGCCGACGATCACCTGGACATCGCCATCACCCCCGACTCCCCACGCGAGGTACGGTTCACCCCCGTAGGCACCCGCTGGGCGGGCTTCGCTCCCTGATCCCATCGATGGGACATTACTGGTGCCCCAGCACCAGCGATGGCCCACCGCGGGGGTAGAAGATCGTCTATAGTTCGGCCTGTACAGCTCCGGTTTGTACGCAGTCTGGTGCGTTTCGCGCTCCTAGCGTCCCTTCCCGCCCTGCCCTACCCCGGAGGCACGTGTGACTCAGCCGCCACGACGGTCACCATATGACGACAGCTACCGGCAGCCGCCCGAGCAGCCTTCGTTCACGCCCGCGAGCGGCGACCGCCGGGGAACTGGCTATGCCGACAGAGCGGCAAGCCAGGGGCCGGGCTACGCCGAGCAGCCCACGGACCGCCCGCTGCCCCCGGACGGCCCGCAGGCCGCGCCCCGTGGTGGACACCGCGCGGTAGACGAAGAAGAGGTCCGGCCTGGGCTGGACTTGGCCCAGAAGGCAGCCCGCCATCCCGCGGCGACATGTCCGCGGCGCGGCGCAAGAAGCGGCGGCTGATCACGATCGGCACGGCCGTCGTGGTGGTCGCGGGCGCCGTCGGCGGGTACCTGGCCTTCAGCGGGAACGCCGGCCCGGCCAACGTGGTCTCGAACGACCTGATCACCACGTTCCTGCCCGGCGAACTCCAGCAGGTGCCGAACGCGTGTAACGCCGTGCCCTCGGCCACCATGTCGCAGTACATGCCCGGCCAGCTCAAGTCGGCGGCGCCGCCGCTGAACAGCGGGCTGGAGAGCCAGTGCACCTGGACCCTGGACAACTCGCCCACCTACCGGGTTCTTGAGGTCGACCTGCAGGCCTACTCGCCGAGCGGGCTGGCCAGCGGCGACGGCAGCGCCACCTTCGCCGCGATCGATGCGTTCGAGGAAGCCCAGACGGCCAAGCAGGACCCCGGTAAGAACAGCGGTGAACCGGACGCCAACGTGACCACGCTCCAGGTCGGCGGCAACAACGCTTTCCAGGCGATCCAGGTGTACCCGTCGAAAAATACGACCATGTACGTGGTCACCGAGGTGGTTCGGTACCGGAACGTCCTGATCACGACGATCGTCGACGGACTACAGGAGTCCACCGGAAGCAAGCACTACGGTCCGGTCTCAGAATCCGACCTCACGGCTGAGAGCCAGGCCGCCGCGCAGGGCGCGACCGCCAAGGTGATGGGTTAAGCTCAGCATCCGTGCTGCTGCTCGCCTTCGATACCGCGACGCCCGCCGTTACCGTGGCCGTTCACGACGGGTCGCGAGTGCTCGCTTCGTCGACAACGGTCGACGCACACCGGCAGGCCGAGCTTCTCACGCCGGCGATCGCGGAGGTCCTCACCCAGGCAGGCACCACCAAGGAGGCCATAACGGCGGTGGCGGCGGGTGTCGGTCCCGGACCCTACACGGGCCTTCGAGTCGGTTTGGTGACGGCCAGGGTACTGGCCGCCACCCTGGGGGTTCCGGGATACGGTGTCTGCACGCTGGACGTGATCGCCGCCGCGGCCGCTCAGGACGGCGACTACCTGGTCGCCACCGATGCCCGTCGCCGCGAGGTCTACTGGGCCCGCTACTCCGGGCGGCGCCGCGAATCAGGCCCGGACGTCGGCAAACCGGCCGACGTGCCCGCCGGTGACCTACCGGTAGCGGGCATCGGCGCCACGCTCTACCCGGACGCCTTCCCGAACGCCATATCTCCCGAATACCCCGACGCCGGCGTGCTGGCCGCACTGGTCGTCGGACAGCTGAGCACCATCGAGACCGCTGGGATCGCCGGCGGGCTGGCCGCCGCGGTCGGGGCGGCCAGCGCGACCGAGCTGTTGCCGTTGGAGCCGCTCTACCTGCGGCGACCGGATGCCCGCGAGCCTGGCGCGCGCAAGAGCGTGCTGCGGTTATGAAGGCGCCATGGCGGAAAGGGAGCAGGGGCCCGGTGGGTAACGCGTCGGAATTCCGGCTGCGGCCGCTCTCTCGTGATGACCTGCAGGCCGTGCTGGCGCTGGAGCGCGATCTGTTCCCCGATGACGCCTGGACGCCGGAGATGTTCCGTGAGGAGTTCAGGCAGCCGCCGGGAACCCGGCTGTACCTGGCCGCCGAGGACGGGTTCGGGCAGCTCATCGGCTATGCCGGGATGCTGTTCTCACCCGACAGCACGGCGGACGTGCTGACCATCGCGGTCCGGCCCGAGCGCTGGGGCCAGGGGGTCGGCTCGGCGCTGCTCGGGACCCTGATCGACGCGGCCGCGCGGCGCGGCGGTTCCTCGGTGCTGCTCGAGGTCAGGGAAGATAACCCGAGGGCCAGGACGCTGTACAGGAATCGGGGATTTGAGGAGATCGGCGTCCGCCGGGGCTATTACCAGCCGTCAGGAACCGACGCCATCGTGATGCGAAAGGAACTGCGGTGACCGCCCCCCTAGTGCTGGGCATCGAGACCTCCTGCGACGAGACCGGCGTCGGCATCGTCCGCGGCACCGAACTGCTCGCGAACGAGGTCGCCTCCAGCATGGCGGAGCACGCCAGGTTCGGCGGCGTGGTGCCGGAGGTGGCGTCCCGCGCGCACCTGGAGGCGATGGTCCCGGCCATCGAGCGGGCGCTAGCGAAGGCGGACGTCAAGCCCGCGAGTATCGACGCGGTAGCCGTGACGGCGGGTCCCGGACTGGCGGGCGCCCTGCTGGTCGGGGTGGCGGCGGCCAAGGCCTTCGCCTACGCGCTCGGTAAGCCGCTGTACGGGGTGAACCACCTGGCCGCGCATATCGCGGTGGACCAGCTTGAGCACGGGCCGCTCCCCGAGCCCAGCATCGCCCTGCTGGTGTCCGGCGGGCACTCCAGCCTGCTGCTGGTCCCCGACGTCACCGGCGATGTCACCTCGCTTGGGGCCACCATCGACGACGCGGCGGGCGAGGCCTACGACAAGGTGGCCCGCGTTCTCGGCATGCCCTTCCCCGGCGGACCGCCCATCGACCAGGCGGCGCAGGACGGCGCCCCCGACGCCATCGCCTTCCCGCGGGCCAAGTACCACGACGGCACGCTCGACTTCTCCTTCGCCGGCCTGAAGACCGCGGTGGCGCGCTGGGTGGAGACCCGGGAGAAGAACGGTGAGCCGGTCCCGGTCAACGACGTGGCCGCCTCCTTCCAGGAGGCCGTCGCCGACGTACTGACCCGCAAGGCCATCCAGGCCTGCCAGCGCAACGGTGTCACCGACCTGCTCATCGGCGGCGGCGTCGCGGCGAATTCCCGGCTCCGGGGACTCGCCGCCGAGCGTGCCGAGAAGGCGGGTATCCGGCTCCGCGTTCCGCGGCCGGGCCTGTGCACCGATAACGGCGCGATGGTCGCCGCGCTCGGCTCGGAGATCGTGGCCAGGGGGATCGAGCCCTCATCGTTTGGCATCCCGGCGAATCCATCGCTGCCGGTGACGGAGGTAGTGGTCCGCTGACGGTAGTGGCCCGCCACCGCGGTGGCGGGCCCACTGATCCGTTGGTTACTTGCGCAGGTAGTGCCGGTAAGACCAGCCGCGCGCGTTCCACGGCGACCGGTAGTGGTTGTACTTGTCGGACAGGTGGACCCAGCCGCGGACCGTTCCGCAATCGCCGGTGGTCCGCTGGCCGTTGGCCAGGCCGCCGATAACCCAGTAGCCCTTGCCAGGACCGCTGCGCACGTACAGTCCGTTGGGCGCGCTGGTGACCCGGTAACCGCACCAGTACGTCACGGTCGCCGGCTTCTGCTGGAGGTAGTACCCGTCGGACCAGCCTCGCGCGGTCTTAGGCGCAGTCCAGTGGTTGAACTTGTCCGACAGGTTGACCCAGCCGCGCACCTTGGCGCACGAGCCGGTGGTCCACGCGCCGTTGCGCAGCGACCCTATGACCCGGTAGCCCCGGCCGGGACCGGTGCGTACGTACAGCCCGTTGGGCGCGCGGACAACCTGGTAACCGCACCAGGACCCGACGACCTGAGTGTCCTGCGCGATGGTGGTGGCAGTTGAGCTGATACTGGCCTCTGAAGTGACAGTGGCTTGTGAGGTGGAAGCCGTGGCGGCAAAGGCCGTGGTGGCCGTGCCGCCTATGACGAACCCGGACAGGCACAACGCGGCCGCAGCCTTCCTGATGTTGATCATGATTCTGGTCCCCCTTGTGTGGTCCGCCGCTATGCGCCGGACGCCCCGCTCTAGTTGGGCTGGCCGGGTTCTACCCCTGCGACGATGTGAATAATTCCGATTACTTTTAGTCACGTCACGGGCTATAGCACGCCCGGAATCGGCCCAGTCGACGGGTGCCGGGGTGCGCTGACATCCGCGCCACCGCCGGAATTTTCGGTCGCCTTCGCGCTGCCAGTCGTCGGCTGGCTGTGACTCTCAGCACACCAGCACCCAGCGCCCCAAGACAACCCAGCGCCCCAAGACAACCCAGCGGCCCCGAGATAACGGCCCGAGATAACGGAGCCCCCACCGGCCTGCTTGCCGTTTAATCTTCGGGAATCTCTCTACGCCCGGTCGGCAACTTGCCCGATATGTCCTAGCCTGCGGGGTGCCCGCCTGCCGGGGCAGGCTTGCCCCGGCAAGATGGTGGAAACCAGCTATCGCGGGAAGACGGCTAGTTACCATCATCCTGTCTCGTTACCTGGCCAGGCTGGATGACCAGCACCGGGAGAACCTTGATCGGGTACACGCAGCCATCGGTGCAGGTGACCTGCCCTCGGCGCTGGCGCCTCGTGAGCAATCAGAGGTTAAACGGCAAGGCCTGACGGGCGAAGACTCGGTTGCCGTTTAGTTACCTAGAGCATTCAAACGGGTACACCCGGTGTGCATGGCGTTGCTTGCGTGACGGCTGGCATAACGGGGGAATCAGGATCATGAGCACCAAGACCAATCAGCCGAACGTGCGCGACAGCGTCCCTCGGCCGCGGCAGAAACAGCTTGAAGAGCTAAGCCCGTTCGAGCTGAAGAACCAGCTCATCGCGCTCGCGGACGAGAACCGCAAGCGCTCGGACGCGATCATGCTGAACGCGGGCCGCGGCAACCCGAACTGGGTCGCCACCGAGGCGCGGGAGGCCTTCTTCCTGCTCGGCAAGTTCGCCCTCTCCGAATCGCTACGGACCTGGGACGAATGGCAGGGCCTCGGCGGGATGCCGGTCAAGGACGGCATCGCCAACGGCTTGTGGCGAATTCCTCGGGAAGAACTCGCATGAACGTGGGGCCGGTCTGCTCCGCCGTTCGGTGGAATATGTATCTGGAACCCTCGGACTGGTGCGGACGCGTTCGTCTACGAGCTGACCGACAGCGATCATCGGTGACAACTATCCGGTGCCGGACCGGATGCTGCGCCTGCTTCGAGAAGATCGTGCACGCCTACCTGGTCAGGAGATGTGCGCGGGCAAGGCGCCGGCCAAGCCGTTCGACCTGTTCGCGACCGAGGGCGGCACCGCCGCGATGTGCTACCTCTTCGACTCGCTGCAGATCAACGAGCATCCTCAGCACGGGTGACAAGATCGCGATCATGGTGCCGATCTTCACCCCGTACCTGGAGATCCCGAAGCTCGATCGGTACGCCTTCGACGTGGTGGAGATCCGGGCCGACGCAGACCGACGAGGACGGGATCCACAGCTGGCAGTACCCGGACAGCGGAGCTGGAGAAGCTGGCCGACCCGTCGGTCAAGGCGCTGTTCCTGGTGAACCCGTCCAACCCGCCGTCGGTGATGATGTCGAACGAGTCGATGAAGACGCCTGGTGCGCATCGTCGAGAAGAAGAACCCGGGCCTGGTGATCATTACCGACGACGTGTACGGCACGTTCGTCAACGGGTTCGCGTCGCTGATGTCGGTGCTGCCGCGCAACACGATCGGCGTCTACTCCTTCTCCAAGTACTTCGGCTGCACCGGCTGGCGGCTCGGCGTGATCGCCGTCAACCAGGACAACATCTTCGACGAGAAGCCATCGCGGCACCTGCCCGCCGCGGACGAAGAAGAACGCTGAACGAGCGGTACTGCCTCGATCACGCTGGAGCCGGAGAAGCTCAAGTTCATCGACCGGATGGTCGCCGACTCGCGTGCAGGTGGCGCTCAACCACACCGCGGGCCTGTCGCTGCCGCAGCAGACCCAGATGGCGCTGTTCGCGCTGTTCGCCCTGACTGACCCCGAGGACCAGTACAAGCAGGTCTGCCAGGGCGATCATCGCCCGGCGGCTGCACGCCGCTCACCAAGGGCCTGAAGGTGCCGATGCCGCGGGACCCGAACGCCGCGCACTACTACGTCGAGCTCGACCCTGCTGTTCCTGGAGAGCGCGAGTACGGGCAAGGAGCTTCGCCGACTTCATGGTGGCCAACTACGAGCCGATCGACGTGCTGTTCCGGCTCGCGGAGAACAACTCCATCGTGCTGCTCAACGGCGGCGGCTTCGACGGTCCGCAATGGTCGGTCCGGATCTCGATGGCGAACCTGATGATGGCCGACTACGAGCAGATCGGCTCCTGGCTAGCCGAGGAGGTCGGGGACTACAAGGCCGAGTTCGATCGCACAGCGTTAAGACTCTGCTCGAGGGAACTCCGGAAATCGCGCTCTTCGCCTGCCTGGCGATCGGTTACGCCGTCGGCGGGTCACGGTCTGGAAGCTATCCCTCGGCGGTATCGCGGGCACGCTGATCGTGGCGATCTTCGTCGGCATGATCGGCAAGGTCTCGCTGAACGACGAGGTGAAGAACATCGCGTTCGCGCATGTTCATCTTCACCCTCGGCTACATCAGCGGGCCGTCGTTCTTCGCGTCGCCTGAACCGCACGTCGCTCAAGTACTTCACGTTCACCGGCATCGAGGTGGTGTCGGTGCTGGCGATCACCGCCGTCGCCACCAAGATGCTCAACCTGGACGCCGGCACCGCGGCCGGCCTGATGGCCGGTGGCGCCACCGAGTCCGCGGTGGTCGGTACCGCGACCGACGCGATCGGCAAGCTGACGCTGCCGTCGTCGACAATCTCGACGCTGCAAGCCAACGTCGGTACCGCCTACTCGATCTCCTACATCTGCGGCCTGATCACCATCGTGCTGCTGACCAGCCAGATCGCGCCTGCCCTCTGAAGATCGACCTGCGTGACGAGGCGGCAAAGCTGTGGGACAAGCTCGGCGGGACGACGACGGACGCCGCCGCGCGCGCGGCGCTGCCCGCGATCGTCGGGCGGGTGCAGCAGGTGTCCTCTGACGCGGCCGGGCGGACGGTCGCTCAGGTCGAGACCGCGATGGGCGGGCGGGCCATCGTGGAGCGGGTCCGTCGTGGCGGCTCCTCGGTCGGCGTTCGACTCCGACACCATGGTCCAGGCCGGTGATGTGGTGGTGATGGTCGGGCCGCGCGGCGAACTCGTGCACGCGGACGACGTGGTTGGCCCGGAGCTGGCCGCCTCGGACGGGCTCAACATGGAGCTTGAGGCCTCTGACGTATTCCTCACCAATGGCCAGTACCTGCCGGACACGATCGAGCACCTGCAGGACAAGATCCCGCGGCAGACCCAGCACGGCGTGTTCATCACCGGACTGAGCCGGATGGACAAGGACCTGCCGGTGCAGCCGGGGACCCAGGTCCACCGCGGAGACACGATCAAGCTGACCGGCGCGGCCCGGGACGTCGACGCGTTCGCCTCCCGGGTCGGATTCAAGCTCAATCACGCGGTCAAAATGGACTTCGTCTACATCTCCATCGGCATCGTGCTCGGTTTCCTGATCGGCAAGCTGTCGGTTCGTTTCGGGTCGGTGTCGCTATCGCTCGGCACCGGCGGTGGCTGCCTGCTCGCCGGGTTGCTGTTCGGCTGGTTCCGCGCCAAGCAGCCGAGGATAGGCCAGTACGACCCGGCGGCGGCCTCGGTGATCAAGGACCTGGGCCTGTCCGTGTTCATCTGCGCGGTCGGGCTGTCGTCTGGCCCCGAGGCGGTCCGCCTGGTGGAGAAGTACGGCGCCTCGCTGCCGATCGCCGGCGTGCTGATGACGCTGATCCCGGCGTGCATCTCGCTATTCGTCGCGTTCAAGCTGCTGAAGCTGCCCGCGCCGCTAGGCCTAGGCTCGGTAGCCGGCCAGCAGTGCTCCACGCCCGCGATCACCGCGATCCAGCAGGCCGCGGGCAACTCCACCCCGCTGATCTCCTACACGATCGTGTACGCCCTCTCCAACATCGCGCTCCCCATCCTGGGCCCGGTAGTAGTGGCGATGGTCCGGGCGCTGGGAGCCGCCTAACCCCACTGCGCGGCGCGCACCCGTGACCCCAGCGATGGGCCAGCGCTGGCGACATAGCCCCAGCGATGGGCCACCGATGGCCCTGAAGGCGCTATGCCATAGAGCGGCTTAGGGCCTTGCCGTAGAGGGGACGGCGATCGCCGCGGCGGCGTGACAGCGGTGCTCCACGTGGCGACCTCGCCGGCGCTGGGAGGCGTGTGACAGTGGTGCGGCAGCGTTACGGCAGCGGCTCCCGGTACTGCTGTAGGCATGATGAGAAAACTACGTGGGATGAGCCTGCTCGCGGTTCCGGTCCTGGCGCTGGCGGCGCTGCTGGGCAGCGTCATGCCGGCCAGCGCGGCAACCGGCCCCGACGGGTTCACCATTCTCTACGCGGACTCCGGCAACCTCGTGCACCACTGCGAGGTCATCGGCACGGACGCGGACGACGATCAGCAGGCGGTCATATGCGTCGACATCGACACCCACGTGACGGCCGAGGGGTACCAGGCCACCGGAGAAGTCGAGGGCTACTGCCAAAACAAAAACACCGGCGTCGCGCTCGCGTGCCAGGACATGTCTCTCGACGGCGTTTACGCCAATGCGAGCTCCGGGGCAGTTGACAACGAGTACGTATGCAATGACGGCGGCTGTCCGGCGGGCCGTGTGGTCCTTCCCATCACGACGTTTGACTACTCGACGGCGAATTGCACGAGTTCTTCAGCCAACGACGTGTGGGACGAAGTGCTCGGCAACACCGAAATCACCACATCCAGCGGGGATTACCTTCTGCTGCTCACCGGCCCCTCCAACGACGGCACCAGCTACACCTCGGGTCATTTCTGGATCTGCGCTTAACTGACCGTCGTCCGGATGGCCGGCACCCGCGCTCCCCGGTACCGGCTGCTATCGATGGCCCATCGATGGTGCTGTCGCGCTATCGATGGGCCATCGATAGCGGTCGCCGGCCCCCGGAGCGGACAACATCAGCCTCAGATGCACCCTGCACCGCAGGAGCCCCAGGTGCCGCGGCCGGGAGAACGCTGGATGCTCGGCGGCGCCTCCCGCAGCACGCAAGCCACCGGTGACATGGCGCGCCTCCCGGAGACAGCGGAGTCGTGGCACGTCAGGCCAGTGCCAGGACTCCACCATCTCGGTCCACGGCTCTCGCGACGGCGAAACACCAGCTAAATAAACGACGACCCCCTGAACCCGTGCAGCACCCACCATGATCCTCGGCTGGCGGGTTAGCGACATCATGAGTCGGTTTACAGGTAGGCCGCCAGGTCGTTGACGGGCGATCCTTACAGGGTGATTGAGGTTTCCACGGCTAGCCCGCCGGTCTCGGCGTGGCGGCGGATGCGCCTGTGGAGCGTGGCGCACGCCATCGACGACATTTACCAGGGGCTGGTGCCGGCCTGCGTGCCGTACTTCGTGCTCGACCGGCACTACGGGTATGTGGCGGCTTCCGGGCTCAGCCTGGCGGCCACCCTCGGCGCCGCCTTGCCGCAGCTTGTCGTGGGGTTCCTGGTGGACCGGTACTCCCTGAGCTGGATGGCCGGAGCCGGGGTGAGCCTGGCCGGCATCGGACTGGGCCTGTCAGGCGTCTTGCCCGGGTACGCGGTCATCTGGGGGCTGCTGTTCGCGTCCGGGCTGGGTGTGGCGATGTTCCATCCGGCCGCGGGCAAGGCAGCCCGGCGCGCGGCCGGGGACACCGCCTCGGCGATGAGCCTGTTCGCTACCGGAGGCAACGTGGGGTTCTTCCTGGCCCCCGTGCTCGCGACACCGGCGCTTGACGCGATGGGCCTGGGCGCCACCGCGCTGTTCATTCCACCCGCGGTGCTGACCGGGTTCGTGCTGCTTCGCCACCAGCAGCGCGTCGTGCCCGCGCCGCGCTCCGCGTCGGCCGCCGGCGACGACCGGTGGGGGCCGTTCCTGCTGCTGACCGCCGTCGAGATCACGCGTTCGGTGAATTTCTTCGGCACGAGTACGTTCATCGAGCTCTACTGGATCTCCCACCTGCACTCCAGCCGTCCCGTGGCCGGGCTGGCGCTGACTTGCTTCCTGCTTGGAGGTGTCAGTGGCACCCTCCTCGGCGGCAGGATCGCCGACCGGTTCGGGCTTACCAGGACGATCCTGGTGGGTAATGCCGCGGCCATCCCCGCCCTGATCGCGCTGCGAGTGTGCCCCAGCGCCGGAATCGCCCTGGTGGCGGCGCTGGCGTCGGGTGTCACGGTACGGATTCCGTTCTCCGTTCTGGTCAAGCTTGGTCAGGATTACCTCCCCAGCCGCCCGGGCACGGCCTCGGGCGTCACGCTCGGCCTCGCTGTCAGCGCCGGCGGGCTCGCCGCCCCCGTGTTCGGCTTGGTCGCCGCGGCTCATGGCACGCCAGCGGTGTTCACGCTGCTGTGCCTGCTGCCGGTACCCGCGGTCGCGCTGTCACTGCTGCTGCCCGAGCCCAAGCCGCAGACCGCCGCCGGACCCTGATTCGGGGTCTCATCTAAGGCCCTGATCCGGGTTGATCCCTGATGCGGGCGACTGTCCAGTATGTAACGATCAGATGTATGAGCCAGGACACTGGCATGTCGCCGGAGGCAGCGAGCTCGGCGGAGCGCCCGGGCAGGAACGCGCTCCGGGATTCGACCCTGCTCGCGGACAAAGACGCGCCGCCCTCGGACACCCGGGTCAGCGGCAGGACCGTGCCGCGGTGGCTGCCGTTCGCCATCTACGGCGGGCTGGTGCTCGCGCTCGCCGGGCTGGCCTGCCTGGCGGGGCCGACTCCGGGCGCGCTGATCTGGCCGCTGGCCGTCGCGGTGATCGGAGCGATCATCATCTGGCGGCAGGCCGACCCGGAACTGTGGCACCGTTTCATGGCCACCAGGACCGGTAAATCGCTGTCCCAGCCCGCCGGGCTGCGCACGATCTTCGGCGTGCTTCTCGTGCTCAGCGGGCTCTTCGGCTTCCTCGCGACGCGGGACCAGCTGAGTGCCGCACGGCCCGGGCTGGCCGCGGCCGGGGTGATCATCGCTGGCGTGGCGGTGATCGTCGCGCCGTGGCTGCTGCGGATGGCCCGCGAGCTGGACACCGAGCGGCAGGCTCGGGCGCGGGCGACCGAGCGCGAAGAACTGGCGGCCAGGATTCACGACTCCGTACTGCACACGCTCACCATGATCCAGCGCGGCTCCGAGGACCCGCGCTTGGTTCAGCGGCTCGCCAGATCCCAGGAACGTGAGCTCCGTGCCTGGCTTTACCAGCCGGGTACATCGGCCGAGGCATCCGACCTGCTGTCCGCGCAGCTCGACAAGATCGCGGGGGAGATCGAGGACACCTACGGGGTGCCGATCGACGTGGTCCGGGTCGGCGACCTGGAACTCGGCGACCGGACCCGGGCCGCGCTGAACGCGGCTCGCGAGGCCATGCTGAACGCGGCGAAGTACTCCGGAGCGCCACAGATCTCGGTGTACGCCGAGGCCGAGGCCGACCGGCTGACGATCTTCGTCAGGGACCGTGGATGCGGCTTCGCCCTTGACGACATCCCGAAGCACCGGCTCGGCGTGCGGCAGTCCATCGTCGGCCGGATGGACCGGATTGGCGGCCAGGCCAGGATCCGCACCGCACCGGGCGAGGGCACCGAGGTGGAACTCGAGCTGATGCGCCATGCCTGATCCCGTCCCGCCTGATCCCGTCCCGCGTGGTCCAGTCCGGGTCGTCATCGTCGACGACCATCAGATGTTCCGCTCCGGAGTGCGAGCCGAACTCGGTACCGCCGTGGACGTGGTTGGCGAGGCGGGAGACGTTTCCACGGCCGTCGCGGTCATCGAGGCGACGACGCCCGACGTCGTTTTGCTCGATGTGCATTTGCCGGGCGGCGAGGCGGAGGCGGGCGGCGGGACCGAGGTGCTACGGCGAGTGTCGGCTCCCGGCACGAGGTTCCTCGCGCTGTCGGTGTCGGACGCCGCCGAGGACGTGATCGGCGTGGTCCGCGCCGGGGCCAGGGGCTACGTCACCAAGACCATCTCCGGTCACGAACTCGCCGCCGCGATCACCCGGGTCGCCGCCGGAGACGCTGTGTTCTCGCCGCGACTGGCCGGCTTCGTGCTCGATGCCTTCACCGGAGGCGCTCCCGACGCCGAGCTGGACTCGCTGACCGCCCGCGAGCGCCAGGTGCTGCGGCTCATCGCCCGCGGTTACGCCTACAAGGAGATCGCCCGCGAGCTGACGATCTCCATCAAGACGGTCGAGTCCCACGTGTCGTCGGTACTGCGCAAGCTGCAGCTGTCCAGCTCCCGCGAGCTATCCCGCTGGGCCAACGCCCGCCGCCTAGCCTTACCCCCTCAAAAGTGTGGACTTCCCGGGGCTATTACCCCGGGAAGTCCACACTTTCCGCTGGCAGCAGCGCTTCCGCGATGCGGCGGGCGCCTTCGCGGAGACGGTCAGGGGTGCAGGCGGCGTACCCGAGTACGAAACCGGGCGGCCCCGGCCGGTACCGGTGCAGGGACAGCGGCTGGATGAGGACGCCCGACCGCAGGATGCGAGCCGCGGCCTCCGTGTCGTCGAAGGCGGCCGACGGGAACGTGACGAGCAAGTGGAGCCCGGCGGCAATGCCCGCGACCCGAGCACCGGGCAGGAAATCCCGTAGCGCGTCGAGCAGCGCGTCGCGCCGTTCCCGCAGCCGGGTCCGCACCTGCCGGACGTGCCGCTCGAGCGCCCCGTCGGTGAGCAGCCGTGCCAGTACGAGCTGCGGCAGGACCGGACAGCCGAGATCACTGAAATGCTTGGCCCGCACCAGGTCCGCGTGCAGCGAACGCGGCGGGATCAGCCAGCCGATCCGCATGCCCGGCGCGAGCGTCTTGGACACGCTGCCCGCGTACGCGACACGCTCCGGCGCCGACCCCTGCAGCACCGGGACGGGAGCGCGGTCGTACCGGTATTCGGCGTCATAGTCGTCCTCGATGATCAGTCCGTCGGAGGCTGACGCCCAGTGCAGCAGCGCGCGGCGGCGGGACGGCGACAGCACGACTCCGGTGGGAAACTGGTGCGCGGGCGTGACCGCGACTGCCCGGATGCCATCGGGAACGTCGCGGATTCCCTGGTCATCGGTCGGCGCCGGGACCGGTGTGAGCCCCCAGTACGCGAGTTCGTCGCGGGTACCGCGCGATCCAGGATCCTCGACGGCGATCGCGGCGCCGTGCAGCCGCTGGGCCAGCAACGCCAGCGCCTGCGCCACCCCGGACACGACGATGATGTCGTCAGGCTCGGCGCGAACCCCGCGCGTCCGCGCCAGCCACCCGGCCAGCGCCCACCTTAGCGCCGGGGCGCCGCGCGGGTCGCCGTAGCCAAACTCGGCGGCGCTCGCCGTGGACAGCACCGCCCGTTCCGCCCGCGACCATGCCGTTCGCGGAAATCCAGCTAGATCCGGAACGCCGGGTGACATATCTATCTCGGCGCTTCCTCTCCAGCCCAGCGGAACCACCGCGGGCACATGTCCAGGAACGGGCTCGTCGTCCCGCCGCGCGGGCACACCCGTGGGCCCGGTCATCGCTGGACCGGCTGTGCGTGTGCCTGGCAGACCCGCGCGCACGAGCACCCTGGTTCCCGCGCCGGGCCGGCCGCCGATCAGTCCCGCGTCGGTGAGCCGCTGGTACGCCTCCGTGACGACACCGCGGGAGACGCCCAGGTCACGGGCGAGCACGCGGGTGGATGGCAGGCTGGCACCCGGCTGGAGCGAGCCGTCCGCGATCGCGGTCCGCAGGGCAGTCGTCAGCCAGCTGGTCAGCCCACGGGCAGGCGCGGCGGCCGGGTCGAGCGAGAGGAAGTCGGATCCACCGGGCATTGGACCACTATAAGCGCGCTTGATTGGTCCTGTCCGCAGGACCAATCGCCCGTTAGCGTGACGCTCATGACGGAAGAGGTGATCGCGGCTCCAGCCCCGCGAGCGGATGAGACGCGAGCGCCGGTGCGGAGCGGAGTACTGCCGGCGGCGTCGGGGATGGCACTGGTCGGCGGGAGCGTTGCCGTGTCCGGTGTCGTGGCGCCCGATGTCATGTTCGTGACGGGCGCCATCCGCTACGCGGCCGCCTGCCTGCTGCTGATCGCGTATGCCTGGTTGACCGGACGGCGGCTGGTCCGGCCCCGCGGCACGGAATGGCTGTGGCTGGCCGGGATCGCCGGTGCCGGACTCGTCCTGTTCAACGTCGCGCTGGTGGATGGCTCGCGACACGCCGAACCCGCCGTACTAGGCGTCGCGGTCGCCAGTGTCCCGCCGGTACTGGCCGTCGTCGGACCGGCGATGCAGGGGATGCGGCCGCGTCGTTCTGTAATCCTGGCGGCGGTCGTGGTGAGCTGCGGTGCGGCGCTCGTAGACGGGCTGGGGCGCAGCGATGCGCTCGGCATCGGATACGCGCTTATCGTGTTCTGCTGCGAGGCGGCGTTCACGTTGCTGGCGGTGCCGGTGCTCGGGCGGCTTGGCCCCGTCGGCGTGTCAGTGCACACCGCGTGGATGGGGTCACTGCTGTTCGCGGTGCTCTGGCTGACCAGGGAAGGGCCGCGAGCGGTGACCAGCATCACCGGCGAGCAGTGGGCAGCGGTCGCGTACCTGGCCGTGGGGGTGACGGCGGTCGCGTTCGTGCTCTGGTTCACCGGGGTCGGCCATCTCGGTCCGGCCCGCGCGGGCCTGCTGGCCGGAGTCACGCCGGTCTCAGCGGCGATCACCGGCACGCTGCTCGGCAAACCAGTCCCCGGCCCCGCCGTCTGGGCCGGCATGGCAGTAGTAGCAACCGGCCTAGCCCTAGGCCTCCGCCGCGACAAGCCCCTCCTATCCGACAAGCCCCTCCCTCCCCTCCGCCGCGACCCGCCCCTCCCCGACCCGCCCCTCCCGGAAAGTGTTGACTTCCTGGGGTCATAGCCCAGTGCCGTTTAGCTTGGGGTGGCACGGGGCGCCTACGGGCGTACGTTATGCCTGGAAGGCGGCTTCTGGGGGCTGGCCTCAACGGCATCGATGTGGGGTTGAGGCTGTCCCGGCGGCATGGATGCGGCGTCGGTGTCGTTGGTGCGCGCTGCGGGCAGGCCGCCTGACCGTAACAGATGCGTCAGCAGGAGTTCCTGGGCAACGTCAGTGACGCGCGTGCCGCCGCGGCCGGCCGGTCGGCCGGTCTGGCGGGATATCACCCGGTTGCGGCGGTCGTTGCTGCCGTCCCTGGGTCCAGGGGATTGTGGTGGGTGCTGCACTACCCAGCGAAGGGGCTCGTCGTTCATTTAGTTGGTGTTGTGCCGTCGTGAGAGCTGCGGACCGGGAGGATGGAGTCCTGGGACCGGCGCGAGGTGGCGGGACTCCGCGGTCTCCGGGAGGCTTCCCGCCCTGAGGGCCTCCGGGTAATGTTCTGGCCTGTCACCGGTGGCTGGCGTGCTGAGGGACGCGCCGCTGTGCCTTCAGTGCTCTCCTGGCCGACGCTCCTGGGGTTCCTGCGGTGCAGAGCTGAATCTGAGGCTGATGTTTCCCGCTCAGGGTGCCCGGCGACCGCTAGCGATGGCCCATCGATAGCGCGATAGCACCAGCGATGGGCCATCGCTGGCAACCGGTACCGCGAACCGACTGGCCGACATGCGGCTTATGCCTGGGATGCGCCTCGCGGGTCCGGTGCACCGCACGCTGGAACGCTTCCTGGGATGCACCACCGCACTTAACCCGCCGTGCCCCATCGGCGCGCTCCGCGGCAGCGGTCGCCCGTCTGTCCGGGCGCCGGGCCGTTCCTGGTTGGTGCTGCGGTAACAGGACTCTTGCCTGGTAAGTGCAGCACCAACCGGCAAAAGGGCCACAGGAGCCAGAACCGCTCCAGCATCGTGAGTATCGGTAGAACCACAAGCATCAGCGGCGCGGGGGATGGGTACATCGTTACATATGGTGATGAGGCATGCCACCTACGGAATTGAATGTGTAACACGCTAGAAACCACTGAAAACCTATCTTTGTTACGATTAATGTGCTAAAACCGTGGGACACATGCCGTTCTAGGAGGGGATTTGCGCATGGCCACGACTCAAGATGCAGGGCTCGGTCTGGCTGAGCAGCAGGTCGACAAAGGCTTGAAGTCCGGGGCTCTCGGACTGGTCTCCACGATCGTCATGGGGGTGGCGTCGACCGCGCCCGCGTATAGCCTCGCGGCGACGCTGGGGTTCATCGTGCTCGCCGTCGGGTTGCAGGCGCCGATCGTCGCGGTGCTGGCCTTTGTCCCGATCTTGCTGACCTCGATCGGCTACAGCGAGATCAACAAGGCGGACCCCGACTGCGGAACGACGTTTACCTGGGCTTCCCGGGCATTCGGTCCGCGCCTCGGATGGGCCGGCGGCTGGGCGATCGTCGCCGCGGACATCCTGTGCATGTCCAGCCTGGCGCAGGTCGCTTCGGAATACTTCTTCTCGTTCATCGGGGCGCACGGGATCGCGAGTAACCCGACGGGCGGGCTGGTCCTGCTCGGCGGGATCGTCTGGATGATCCTGATGGGCTACATCTGTTACCGCGGCATCGAGGTGTCGGCGCGGATGCAGCAAGCGCTGCTCAGCATCGAGATCGTGATGCTGCTGGTGCTGTCGGTCGTCGCACTGGTTCGGGTCGGGAACGGTCACCACCCGGCGGTGTCGATCACCCCGTCGCTGACCTGGCTGAACCCGTTCAAGGTGTCCAGCTTCTCGTCCTTCGTCTCCGGGCTCATCCTGATGCTGTTCATCTACTGGGGATGGGACACCTCGGTCTCGGTCAACGAGGAGACCAAGGACAAGAGCAAGACGCCGGGGCGGGCGGCGGTCATCTCGACGTTCATCCTGCTGGTCACCTACGTGGTCGTGATCTTCGCGGCCCAGTCGTTCGCCGGTGTCGGCGGCAAGGGGATCGGGCTGGGAAACACCGCTGACTCGGGTGACGTGCTGTCGGTGCTCGGAGGGTCCGTGTTCGGCACCAGCGGGATCGGGTCGGTGCTGTCGAAGCTGCTGGTGCTGATGGTGCTCAGCTCAGCGGCCGCCTCGACGCAGACGACGATCCTGCCGACCGCGCGGACCACGCTGTCGATGGCGGCCTGGAAGGCGCTGCCGAAGTCCTTCGCGCGGGTGCACCCGAAGTACCTCACGCCAACGGTGTCCACGATCATGATGGTCGCCGTCTCGATCGTGCTGTACATCCCGTTCAACTACATGTCGCATGGCAACGTCATCGCGGACGCGGTGACCGCGATCGGGCTGTACATCGCCTTCTACTACGGGCTCACGGCTTTCTCCTGCGTGTGGTACTACCGGAAGACCCTGACATCATCCGCGCGGAACCTGTGGATGCGGGGAATACTGCCACTCGCCGGCGGGCTGATGATGTACTTCTGCGGCGGGTGGGCGCTGTGGGCCGACTACGACGTGGCCAGCGGTAACAGCTACACCATGTGGACCGTGCCCGGCCTGAAGTGGGAGGTCGGCGGGACCTTCGTGATCGCGGCGGGATCCGCGGTGGCAGGCCTGCTATTCGGGATTTACTGCTGGCAGCGGGGACCCGCGTTCTTCCGCCGCGAGACGCTCACCCGCGCGACGCCGGGAGCCATCACCGGCGACACGGACGCGGGCACGGACGAGGACAGCAAGCCCGCCTAAGCGCAATCGTTCCTGGTTGGTGTGGCGTTGACCAGCAAAGAGGCGCGTCGGGGATTTAGTTGTGATTTCGGGTGTGCCGCATCTGCGCGTGGCGCTGGAGGTGCCCGGGGTGTCGCGGCGAGGGATCCGGCCGCGTCTGCCAAGACAGTGGAAACCAGCTATCGCGGGGAAACGGCTAGTTACCACCATCCCGACTCGTCACCTGAGGCCACACCAGGCTGGATGACCAGCACCGGGAAAACCTTGATCCGGAACTCGCAGCCACCAGTGCAGGTGACCCGACCTCGCCGCCAGCATCTCGTGAGCAATCAGAGGTAACGGCAAGCGCTGACGTGCTAGGACTCCGCTATATCCGGGAGGCGGCCAGTAGGTGGGCGTGCACCAGCCGCAGCACTGTGCTGCCCGGCATTCAGGCTGGGTGCCACTCGCCGAACCACAACTAAATTTCCGCCGCGTCCAAGAGGCTGGTCAGTGCAACACCAACGAGGAACGAAGTTGGCTACAGGTCGGCGAGAATCTCCGCCAGGATCTTCGGGGTTTCCTCGGTCGGCCCCGCCTGGAGGCAGAGCTGCTCCATGACCTCTGAGTACCGGTCCAGGTCCGGCACCTTCTCAAGGTAAAGCGCGCTGGTGAGCTGCTCCAGGTAGAACAACGTCCTGAAGATCAGGCTCCGCGAAGCGGAGCAGCACGAACGGGCCGCCACCGGCAGCATGCGCACCTGAGCCGAAACGAAGCACTTGCAGCGTCACAGCGGGGTGATCTGCCATATCGATGAGATGCCGGAGCTGTTCACGCATAACGTCGGATCCGCCGATCGGACGCCGCAGAGCACCTTCGTCGATTACCGCCCACAACCTGGGCGCGCTCGGCTTGTTGAGAACGTCCTGACGGCTAACCCGCAGCTCCGCCCGGCGGGAGACCTCATCACGCTCGGCTTCCGGGTATCCCGTCTGCAGCAGCGCGCTGGCATACGCTTCGGTCTGCAAGAGGCCAGGCACGAATTGCACCTGATAGGTACGGATGACCGACGCGGCGGCCTCAAGGCCTACGTAAGGCTCAACCCAGTTCGGGAGGATGTCCGCGTAGTCGTGCCACCAGCCCGGTGTGGCGGACTCCCGCGCGAGGCTCAGCAGCGCCGCGCGCTGTTCGCCGTCACCCATGCCATAGAAGGTGAGCAAGTCAGAGACATCGCGCTCTTTGAAACCAACCCGGCCATGCTCCATGCGGCTGAGTTTGGAGTGTGAGCCGCGGATGATGTCGGCTGCCTGCTCAAGAGTGACACCGCGGTCTTCGCGCATACGGCGTAGCTGGCCGCCGAGCACGAGCCTCTGCACGGTAGGCCCTGGTGACCGGCCGCCGAACGAGGCGCCGGGGACCTCCCAGAGGGACTCTTCCGATGACAGCATTGCCACTCCTCGCAATACGCGTGACCCTGTTCTGATGCGGGATGCGGACCAGTCTCCCACAGGAAGGTGGGGTTGCGAAAGTGTGGTATATGACAATTCAATCTCTGCTGAGCGCACAGTTGAGGTTACAGAGCGCTTAGTTGAGCAAGTGATCAAACTCTCCGTCTTTGGCCCCTGCCACGAAGGCTGCGATCTCAGCGGGCGTGTAGATGAGCACGGGGCCCTCTGGGAAGCGTGAGTTCCGCATGGCGATCTCCCCGTTGTGGAGGGTCGCGAGCTCTACGCATTCACCCGTCGCGTTGCTGTACTGACTCTTGAGCCACGCTAGACCGCCCAGCTCATAGGCGGGCATGCCGTTGTAGGCCTCAGTCATCGTGCCTCCCGTAGTGCGCTTCCATGTGAGCTAAAACGGAAACGGCGCCGGATTCGTTCACACACCGTTACATATGGATAGCTAAGGGGTGAACGTGCCAGCCGAGAACCTTGCGGCAAGATCGGATGAACGTGCATCCGGTCTTGCATTTGCACAATATATCAGGCACGATACCTATAGGGCACAAGCCACATACTGCGACAGGCAAGGCTTCCCGGGGCAACCGCTCCGGGTCCGCGACGAGGCAGAAAGCGGTTGCGTTGGCTCAGCTAGGGCTCGCTTATGAGGCCGGAGACGATGACGACTTCGAAGTCATCCGGCTTCCAGTCGAGCATGCCAATGCACCCAAGGTCTTCCCTGTCCCTTCGGCTTGGTGGGAGACCCCGGCCGTCACCAGCAGGTCGCTGTCCCCTCAGCCGGAGGATATCCGCAGTGCCAGGCAGTTTGTCAGGGAGATGCTCACTTGCTGGGGATTTCCCGACTTGTCGGATGACGCGGAGATGATCATCGGCGAGCTTGTCGTCAACGCGGTACGGCACGGGTTGAGCACGGCTTCTCGTACGACTGCCCGCACGGGACGCGCCGAGAACGCGCTGCGGCTCTGCATGCTGCGCAGGCAGCACGAGATCATGATGGCGGTTGTCGACCCCAGCAACGAGGCGCCGCAGCCACGGCAGTCCGACTGGACGGGTGAGTCCGGCCGGGGTCTGCAGATCGTGGGCGCGCTCTCGCACGTGTGGGGCTGGTCGCCCCTGGAGGGCAACGGCAAGGCCGTCTGGGCCGTCCTGAAGAGCTTAAGAGCGGCATTCCGCGGCGCCGAGCCCGCACCGCCGCCAACCTGCACCGCCGCCAGCCCGGAGCACGAACCGTCCGCTGCGACAAATGCCACATACCTACCCACCTGCGTACGACACCGGCCCCATGGATGGCCCATCGCGGGTGCTATTCGGCTACCGATGGGCCATCGCTCGCCGCGCGGTCGGGCGGGCGCTCAGCACCCCGGCGCCCCGGCGCCCCGCGAACGGGGACCGCTTACCTCGCGACGGGTTCGTCGACCATCGACAGGACGTATTCCACCAGGGCGATCAGCACCTGCTTGGCCGATTCGCGTGACCGGGCGTCGCAGATCACGATCGGGATGTCCTTGTCCAGGTCCAGAGCGTTCCGCACGTCCTGCGGGTCGTACCGCTTGGCTCCGTCGAAACAGTTCAGCCCGATGATGAACGGGATGTCGCGGCGCTCGAAGTAGTCCACCGCAGGGAAACAGTCCGCCAGCCGCCGGGTGTCGGCCAGAACGACGGCGCCCAGCGCGCCGATCGCCAGCTCGTCCCACATGAACCAGAACCGCTCCTGGCCCGGAGTGCCGAACAAGTACAGCACCAGGTCGGCCCGGAGGCTGATCCGCCCGAAGTCCATCGCGACGGTCGTCGTGGTCTTGCGCTCGACTCCGGACGTGTTGTCCACCTTCACGCTGGACTGCGTGAGCGGCTCCTCCGTGCGCAGCGGCTTGATCTCGCTGACCGCGCCGACGAGCGTCGTCTTGCCAACACCGAAGCCGCCGGCGAGCAGGATCTTGATGGCGCGATGGCCGCGAGCCTGAACGCCGAAACCGTCAGAGGCCCCGTAGGCCATTGAGGACCTCCCTGAGAGTGTTCTTGTCAACCCGCTGTGCCTTGGTCGGGGCGGGCTGGCGGATCGCGACCAAACCGAGTTCACGCAAGTCCGCGAGGAGAATACGGACCACGCCGAGCGGCAGGTCCACGTCGGACGCGATGTCCACCACCGTGGTGGGGAAACGCGTGAGATACAGCACGCTGACGTGCTCGGGTGCGAGCGCCTCTGGATCCATGACCGGCGCAGAGGTCGCGGTGACCGTGGCCACCAAGTCGAATGCCTCGCCGCCGTGTCTCGTCCGGCCCCGGGTCAGGGCGTAGGGCCGGACCACGGGGCCTGCGTCGGCGTCGAGCCACCGGTCTTCGTTGGATGGCATCGCCTGAGGTTACCTATCCCGTCATGTATCCAAAGTCCCCGCGGGAACCCCCCGCAGGCCCGTCTGCAAGTGCTCGCTGGTGCGTTGCACGAGGACCGCCATCTCGTACGCGACGAGACCGATGTCCGCGCCCGCTTCAGTGAGGACGGCCATGCAGGTTCCGTGTCCGGCGGCGGTGACGAACAGGAAACCCGCGTCCATCTCGATGATCGTCTGGCGGACCGTACCGCCGCCGAAGTGGCCGCTGGCGCCGCGGGCCAGCGACTGGAATCCAGCCGCGAGCGCCGCGAGGTGGTCGGCGTCGGCTTGGGCCAGCCCCCGCGAGGCACCAAGCGCGATTCCGTCCTGCGAGAGGATTACGGCCTTCTGGATGTGCGCCACCCGGTTCACCAGGTCGTCGAGCAACCAGTCCAGCCCGCTCGTCGGGTTAAGACCCCCCTGGCCCTGGCCACCGCCCGGCATTTGGCCCCCGGGCATTTGGCCGCCCGGCATGTGACCACCGGGCATCTGACCGCCCCCGGGCATTTGGCCGCCAGGCATCTGACCGCCGGCCAGCTGGCCGCCTTGGTACGGGCCGCCTTGGTACGGGCCACCCTGGTACGGGCCGCCTGGCATGGGTCCGGCACTCGGCATGGGTCCCGAGTGGAATGGCTGTGGCCGGTAGGCCTCTTGGCGGTATGCCTCCATTAAGATTCCTGACCTTCCTGGGGTTCCCCGTCGTTCTGCTGCGCTGCTTCCGCCCGGCCCTGCTGCCAGCCGCGCTGCATGGCTGACATCGTGGACCGGATCTCTGTCAGCGACATCGGCGATGGTTCCGGAGCCGGTGGAGGGCTGGCCTGAGCTGATGGCGCGCCGACCGGCGCGTTGTCCTTGCGGAGCTGAGGCGCGATGCTGGCCTGGCGGACCCGGCGCGGCAATTCGTCACCACCAGCCGTCTGAATAGTGGTCGGGCCCGGCGGCAGCTCCGCGGGGCCGCTGCGCGGCGAGCCATTCTTTCTCGTCGGGAGGCCACCGTTCGCCCCGCCCGCGCCGTCGCCATTGTCAGAAACGTCGCCGCCGCTGTTGGCCTGGCCGTCGTGGTTGGCCGGCGCGAACGCGTTGAACTCCGGTGCCGGCGGTTCGGTCATTCCCGGCACGATCTTTCCCGCGCCGGGGGCTTGCGGCTGGTTCGTTCCGCCGCCCGGCAGCCGCCGCACGGCGCCCGAGATCCGGATTCCGGGACCATAGGAGTTGTCCGACGCGGCGTTCGGCTCGTCGGAGGGTGGCAAGGGCGTGGGGGACTGGGCACCGCCGTTTTGCGGGCTGAAGGAGGGAACCTGGCGGTTAGGGGTGTTGCCGTACGGCGCTCCGGGGAACGGCGGCTGGCCGTTTGTCGGCGCGTACGGCGGAAAGCCGTTCCTGGCGGAGCCGTTCGGCACGGCACCGTTCGGCACGGGGCCATTGGGGACGGCGCCATTGGGGACGAAGCCGTTAGGAACGAAGCCGTTCGGGCCGACGCCCGCCGGTGCACCCGGCATCGGACCCGGCCCGCCTGGCCCGGGACCCCACGGCCCCGGCCCTGGCCCGCCGGGACCCCACGGTCCGGGTGCGCCAGGAACGAACTGCCCAGGCCCGGCCGTGATGGCTTCCTCCGCCACGACCAGGTTCTGCGGGACCAGCACGATCGCCGTCGTCCCGCCGTACGGTGATGGCCGCAGTATCACGTGCACGCCGTGCCGGTGGGCCAGCTGGCTGACCACGAACAGGCCGAGCTGTTCGGTGTTGGACGGGTTGAAGTCTGGCGTGTGGGCCAGCCGCTCGTTCAGCTCGGCCAGCCGCTGCGGGGACATCCCGAGGCCGCGGTCCTCGATCTCGATCGCGAAACCATGGGGTACGACCTCACCGGACACCCGCACCGTCGTGTACGGCGGGGACAGCGTGGTCGCGTTCTCGATCAGCTCGGCCAGCAGGTGGATCAGGTCGGTGACGGCGGCGCCGGACACCGCGGCCTTCGTCTGGGTGGCGACGTTGACCCGGGCGTAGTCCTCCACCTCGGCGGCAGCGCCGCGCATGACGTCGATCATCTTGACCGGCGAGGACCAGGACCGGCCGGGTGGCGCTCCGGACAGAATGATCAGGCCCTCGGCGTGACGGCGCATGCGGGTGGTCAGGTGGTCGAGGCGGAACAGGTCGTCCAGCGCCTCGGGATCGGTGGCCCGGCGCTCCATCGCGTCCAGCACCGTGAGCTGGCGGTGCAGCAGGGACTGGTTACGACGCGCCAGGTTGCGGAACACGTCGCTGATTCCCTGCCGTAGCCGCGACTCCTCGATGGCGGCCCGGATAGCGGTCTGCCGGACAGTGTTGAAGGCGTGGCCCACCTGGCCGATCTCGTCGGCGCCCATATCCAGCGATGGAGCCTCGGCACCGACGTCGACTGGCTCACCGCGGCGCAGCCGCGAAACGACCGACGGCAACTGCTCGTTCGCCAGGGCCAGGGCGCTGCCGCGCAGTCGTCCCAGACGGCGGATGATCGAGCGGCCGACCAGGATCGTGACGATCACGGTCAGGATCAGCCCGACGCCACCAGCGATGGCGGTGATCGTCACCTGGTCCCAGGCGCGGGCGCTGATCCCGCTGTCGGCTTCCAGCTGTGCGGCGGCCGCGTCTTCCCCGCCGACGAAGTACCCGGTCTCAAGCGCCTGGGTGAGCTGTTGCCACTCGGCGCTGGTGATGGGGAGCTGCTTGAGGGTGGCGCCGCCGATGATGGCGCCCTCCACCTTGGTTAGGTCGTCCGACAGGGCGGGGGACGCGTACTTGTTCAGCCCCGCGTTGAACGCGGCCAGACTCGAGCCGTTGAAGATCGTCGTGGTGTCGAGGAAGTTGGCCTGCCGCTCGGCCGCGATCTCGTCGAAGGCCGCGCGGTCCGCGACGGTCAACGTCCCGGAGGCCAGGGCCCCGGCCAGCACCGCATCCTCTTGCTCGAGGTTCTCATGGGCCTCGACGGACCCGATCAGCCCGAGAGACTGCTCAGAAGCGGTGGCGTCGGTGAGGCTGTCAGACTCGGCGAAGAAGACCTTAGGCTCCTCCGTGATGACCTCGCTGTACGCCGCCAGTGCCTGCAGTGGCGTGACGGCGCGGCCGAGCACCCCGTTGCGCAGGCTCTGCATGTTCTCAACCGTGCTGATCATCTTGTTGATGGCGGCGGTCTCGTTGGCATCGGTCGCACTCTGGGTCGCGGACGAATCCATCTTCGCGACCAGACCGGGCACCGCGGCCTGGTCGGCCGCAACCGCCGTCTTGAAAGTGGTCAGGTTCGCGGCCGTCGGGGCCGAGAGGTACACGATGGCGGCGCGCCGCTCGAACTGCAGGCCGATAACGAAGGTCGCCAGCGGTTCCGACGTCACCCTGATCAGCGTGGGCGCGCGGTCCAGGTTGACGGCGTTGTTGACGGTCTTGTATGCGACGACACCGAAGAGACCGAGCATCGTGATCAGCGGAATCGCGACCATCGCATAGATGCTCAGCCGGATGGTGGATCGTCCACGCGACCCCATGTGACCCCCCAGCGGGCTTTGGGCGTAAAAGTGCAAGCTACGGGACCGGGCAGCATGCGTCGAGTAATAGATCGGAGCCACAGCCTAGCGCGAAAACAACCAGGTTGACCGCCATATGTTGATAAATGCGCACGCGTTGCCCCTGGTCACATTCTGTTTCCGCGACGGTTGGCCATGCTGCGGCCTACGCCCACTAATGGGTCATTAGGGGTAACCGGGACAGGTCGCTCCAGCGCGCCCAGAAATGTCAGTAGCAGGCTCTACGCTAGACAGCGTGACTCTCCTCGATGGCCTCAATCCGCAGCAGCGCGCCGCCGTGATTCACGAGGGCAGCCCGCTGCTCATCGTGGCCGGTGCGGGCTCGGGCAAGACCCGGGTCCTCACCCACCGGATCGCCTATCTGCTGGCCGAGCGGAACGTCTCGCCGTCGGAGATCCTCGCGATCACGTTCACCAACAAGGCGGCGGGCGAGATGTCCGCCCGGGTCGCGGACCTGGTAGGACCGGCCGCCCGCGCGATGTGGGTGATGACTTTTCACTCCGCCTGCGTGCGGATCCTGCGCCGCGAGGTCGCCAGGTTCGGCTACCCGTCGGGCTTTTCCATCTATGATCAGGCCGACTCGCAGCGGCTGATGGCACTGGTGGTCCGCGAGCTGGACATCGACGCCAAGCAGTTCCCGCCCAAGCAGCTCGCTGGCCAGGTCTCCAACCTGAAGAACGAACTGATCGACTACGAGACCTTCGCGCACCGGGCCGAGGGCGCCCGTGACTACGTGCTGGCCGAGGCTTACTCGGAGTATCAACGGCGGCTCGTCGCCGCCGGGGCGATGGACTTCGACGACCTGATCATGGTCACCGTGAACATGTTCCAGGCATTTCCCCAGGTCGCAGAGGTGTACCGGCGCCGCTTCCGCCACGTGATGGTGGATGAGTACCAAGACACCAACCACGCACAGTACGTCCTCATCCGGGAGCTGGTATCGGGCGGTTCTGTTCTTTTTTCTTCCAAAACGGCGGACTCAGAGTCCACTCCGCCCTCGGAACTCTGCGTCGTGGGCGACGCCGACCAGTCCATCTACGCGTTCCGCGGCGCGACGATCAGGAACATCACCGAGTTCGAGGAGGACTACCCGCAAGCCACGGTCATCCTGCTCGAACAGAACTACCGATCCACGCAGAACATCCTGGCCGCGGCCAACGCGGTAGTGTCGCGCAACTCCGGCCGCAAGCCGAAGAACCTCTGGTCCGACGCGGGCGCGGGTCCGCCTCTGGTGGGGTATGTGGCCGACAACGAGCACGACGAGGCGGCGTTCGTGGCCGAGGAAGTGGACCGGCTGAGCGACTCCGGCGAGGCCACCCCCGGCCAGGTGGCGGTCTTCTACCGGACGAACGCGCAGTCCCGTGTCTTCGAGGAAATCTTCATCCGCGCCGGGCTGCCTTACCGGGTGGTCGGGGGAGTCCGGTTCTACGAGCGGCGCGAAGTGCGCGATCTGCTGGCCTACCTGCGGCTGATCGCCAACCCCAGGGATGAGGTCTCGCTGCGCCGGATACTGAACGTGCCCAAGCGGGGGATCGGCGATCGCGCCGAGGACTACATCGCTGGTTACGCGGCCAGGGAGAAGACGACCTTCGCCGAGGCGCTGCGGTCACCCAGGGACGTGCCGGGGCTGGCAGCGCGTGCGATCTCGTCGGTGGTGGCGTTCAACGACATGATCGACGAGCTCCGTGACCAGGCCACCTCTGGCGGGCCGGTCTCCGAGCTGGTCGAAGCGGTGATTGACCGCACCGGCTACGCCCTGGCGCTCGAGGCGTCCAAGGATCTGCAGGACGCGACCAGGGTGGAGAACCTCCAGGAACTCGTCTCGGTGGCTCGTGAGTACGACAACTCCGTAGAAGAGAGTTCGCTGGACGGGTTCCTCGAGCGGGTCTCGCTGGTCGCCGACGCCGACGAGATCCCCGAGGGCGCTGACCACGGCGGCCAGGTCACGCTGATGACGCTGCACACCGCCAAGGGGCTTGAGTTCCCGGTCGTGTTCCTGACCGGGATGGAGGAAGAGGTCTTCCCGCATCAGCGGTCGCTCACTAATAAGAAGGAACTGGAGGAGGAGCGGCGGCTCGCTTACGTGGGGATCACCCGGGCCGAGCAGCGGCTCTACCTGACCCGGGCGGTCTCGCGGATGTGGTGGGGACGGCCCGAGTACCACACACCGTCCCGGTTCCTGTCCGAGATCCCGGCCGAGCTCATCGAATGGCGCCGCGATGCCGCCGCCGCGAGCTACGGCACCTCCGCGGTCACCGTTTCATCCGCCCCGGCGTCCGAGCGGCTCGCGCAGCGGTCCGGCACCCGGTCACCGGGCAACCGGCCGGTGCCCGCGCTGCGGGCTGGCGACATGGTGAACCACCAGAAGTTCGGCCTGGGCACGGTGCTGTCCTCCGACGGGCACGGGGACGACGCCGAGGCCAAGATCGATTTCGGTGGGGACTACGGCGTCAAGCACCTGGTTTTGCGCTACGCACCGCTAGAGAAGCTGTAGTTTTGCCCGGCCCCATGGTGGAAAGGCTGTACCGGGGGGCTCGGGGGTATGACCGGCTGGCAAGGCCTGAACCATGCCCAGCGCTACTTCCAGGCGAACGAGGTCGGTCAGAGCGCCACGATCCAAACCGTGCAGGCACTTACCGGCGTTCAGGTCGATCACTTCGCCGAGGTGAACCTGGCGGGCTTCTACGAGCTGGCCAAGGCATTCGGCGGCATCTGGGTGTGTGTCAAGTCCTGGAACGGCGGCCAGAACCTGCACGACGCCAACTCCGGTTTCCGGCTCTCATCGCCCGGCTACCACCACCTGTGGGCCGACCAGGCGCTGGCGTTCGTCCGGGAACGGGACAACCTGCCCAACGGTGACCTGGACCGTACTCACCGGCAGCAGGCGGTCATCGACTACGTGATCTGGCAGCTGAGGAACGAGGGGATCCTGTCGAGCTTCAGTCAGCTGAACGCCCTGCTTAACGTGGCGAAGAAGTACGTGATCACCGATTCCGGCTGGCAGTTGCTCGACTTCGCGAGCCAGCTGCGGACGCTCACCGGGAAGAACCTGACCTTCCGCACCTTGCCGGTCGTCACCACCGCTGGCCGGATCAATGGCCAGGACGTCAACATCATCGACCCGGCCGCGATCCAGGAGGTCGTGCAGCAGACGTTCTACCCGTCCGCTCAGCCATCGGCTAGTGCCTCGTCGACCGCTGCCACACCCGAGTCCAGCCCGAGTCCCAGTCCCAGCCTTAGCCCTAGTCCCTCCGGTTCCGCCGGGACGGGCAACGGCGGATCCGGGGGTCCGGTCACTGTGCCGGACAATGCGCGATATGGAATTCCGTGTGTGTACTGACTTTACTTAGCTAGTCGTAACGTTTATGACGACTCCCTTGCGAGTTGCTTTGAATCCGCTCAGCCGCCAGGGAGAGGCGGAAAACCCCAGGTAGCCTTCGAGGTCATAAGACAAATACCCCTCTGACCGACAAGCGCCGAAAGCGGTCGAGTAATGATCCTCCGTAGTGTCCTGTTCAAGGCCGGATATGGCGCGTGCTGCGTCGCGGCGGCATCGGCCCTGGTGGTCAGCAACTACGCTCGCTCGACGATCGGCGAGGTGAACAACCTTGACAAGGGCGTGATGATCAGCGACTCGCCTTCCGTCGGCGCGATGAACATCCTGCTGATGGGCCTGGAGAGCAGGACTAACTTCGAAGGCCAAATCCTGCCCGCGGACCTGCTGGCCGCGATGCACGCCGGGAGCGTGGAGGGGGTGGAAGACGGAGTCGGCGGTCAGGACACGAACACGCTGATCCTGATCCACATCTTCGCCGGCGGAAAGAAAGCAGTCGGCTTCTCCATCCCGCGCGACGACTACGTGACCTACCCGCAGGCCTATGACGGCCAGAGCTCGGGCAAGATCGACCAGGCCTACGGGCTCGCCTATGCGCAGAGCCTGGACTCGACCGTCAACTCCAGCATGAGCAGCACCCAGCGGTATCTCGAGGCCAACCAGGCAGGTCAGGCGGCTGAGATCGCCACCGTCGAGTCGGTGACCGGGCAGCACGTTGACCACTTCGCCGAGGTGAACCTGGAGGGTTTCTATGAGCTGGCCAAGGCGTTCGGGGGCATCGAGGTCTGCCTGAAGTCGTGGAACGGGGGCGAGAACCTGGACGACGCCAACTCCGGCTTCCACGTGGCGCAGGCGGGCTACCAGCATCTGGCGGCGGCGATGGCGTTGGCCTTTGTCCGCGAGCGGGACAATTTGCCCAATGGTGACCTGGATCGCACTCACCGGCAGCAGGCGGTCATCGACTATGTGATCTGGAAGCTCAAGCATCAGGGGATCCTGGACAGCCTCAGCCAGCTCACCAGCTTGCTGCAGACGGCCAGCAGCTACGTGATCACCGATGCCGGCTGGAACATTCTCGACTTCGCGAGCGAGATGAAGGCGCTCAGCGGACCGAACCTGACCTTCGAGACGCTGCCCATCACCGGGTACGCGACTATCGACGGCGAAGACGACAACACGATCGACATCCCGGCGATCCAGGCGGAGGTCGAGGCCGCGTTCACGCCGCCCGTCACGCCGTCCCCCGCGAGCGGCACGAAGACTCCGGCGAAGAAGTCGACGTCGGTGAGCTATCCGCTGTCGGACACGGTGGTCGACGTGTACAACGCCGGTGAGACCGCGGGCCTGGCCACCGAGGTCGAGTCCGGGCTGGTCGACGCGGGCTTCAAGCAAGGCGAGGCCGGCAACGCCTCGGCCACCCAGACCGAGACCCAGGTGCTGTACGGCACCGGAGTGGCGGCAGCGGCCAACGCGGCCAAGATCGCATCGGTGTTCGGCGTGACCGCGCAGGCCAGTGCTTCGGTGACTTCCGGCTACGTGGAGGTCGTTCTGGGCACGTCAGCGACGTTGCCGAGCTTCAGCTCACTGGGCGGCTCCAGTTCTAGTTCCTCGTCGAGCAGTGGCTCTTCATCCGCTGAGGCCAGCAACGGCGCCTCCGGCGGAACTGTCTCCGTCAGTTCCAACTCTCCCTACGGCATTCCGTGCGTGTACTAGTCGCATTCAGCTGATCGCAATGGGTATTACGGCTTGGGGGTTGCTCTGAATCCGCTGCTGGCAGGAGTGAATGTCCTGGTCTGCGGGTAGCCTTCGGCAAGATAGGGGCAAATCATCCTAGAGGGGACAAGGTGCCGAAGGTACTCGAACGATGATCTTCCGGGGCGTGCTGGTGAAGGCCGGATACGGGGTGGCCTGTATCGCGGCGGCATCGCTTCTAGTAGTCAGCAATTATGCGCGGTCCACGGTGAACGCGGTCGACGATATCGGCCACGGGGTCGCGATCGGGGACTCTCCCTCTGTCGGCGCGATGAACATCCTGCTGATGGGGCTGGAGAGCAGGACCGACTATGAGGGCAACATTCTCCCGGCTGACCTGCTCGCGGCGATGCACGCCGGGAGCGTGGAGGGTGTCCAGGATGGTGTCGGCGGTCAGGACACGAACACGCTGATCCTGATCCACATCTTCGCCGGCGGGACGAAGGCGGTCGGTTTCTCCATCCCGCGCGATGACTGGGTCACCTACCCCCAGACCTACGACGGGCAGACCGAGGGAAAGATCGACCAGGCCTACGGTGATGCCTACGCGCAGAGCCTGGGCTCGACGGTTAACTCCAGCATGAGCAAGCAGCAGCGGTACAGCGAGGCCAATCAGGCCGGCCAGCAGGCCGAGATCGACACGGTTGAATCGGTGACCGGGCAGCAGATCGATCACTTCGCCGAGGTGAACCTGGAGGGTTTCTACGAGCTGGCCAAGGCGTTCGGGGGCATCGAGGCCTGCCTGAAGTCGTGGAACGGCGGAGAGAATCTGGACGACGCCAACTCCGGCTTCCACGTGGCGCACGCGGGCTACGTGCATCTGCCGGCGGCGATGGCGTTGGCCTTTGTCCGGGAACGGGACAATTTGCCCAATGGTGACCTGGATCGCACTCACCGGCAGCAGGCGGTCATCGACTACGTGATCTGGAAGCTCGAGCATCAGGGGATCCTGGACAGTCTCGACCAGCTCAGCAGCTTGCTGCAGTCGGCGAGCGACTACGTGATCACCGACCCCGGCTGGAACATCCTCGATTTCGCCAGCGAGATGAAGGCACTCAGCGGCAATAACCTGAGCTTCGAAACGCTGCCCATCGAGGGATACGAGACCATCGACGGTCAGGACGCCAACGAGATCGACATCCCGGCGATTCAGGCCGAGGTCAGCTCGGCGTTCACCCCGCCCGTCGCCTCGTCCTCACCCTCTCCCTCCAGCACCAGCGGCACGCAGGCCACTCCGAAGGCGTCGACGCCGGTGAGCTATCCGCTGTCGGACACGGTGGTGAACGTCTACAACGCCGGCTACACCGCAGGCCTGGCCAGCGAGGTCGAGTCCGGGCTGGTCAACGCGGGCTTCAGCCAAGGCGAGGTCGGTGACCTGTCCACGCAGTCCAGCACCGAGGTGCTCTACGGTTCCGGGGCGGCGGCAGCGGCCAACGCGGCCAAGATCGCATCGGTGTTCGGCGTGACCGCGCAGGCCAGTGGCTCGGTGACCGCTGGCTACGTCGAGGTCATCCTTGGTACCAGCGCGACGCTGCCGAGCTTCAGTTCGCTGGCCGGTTCCAGCTCCGGCAGCCCCTCAACTTCCCCCAGCGCTTCGAGTTCCAGCAACTCCGCTTCCAGTAACTCCGCGACCAACAACGGCGCCTCCGGCGGCACCGTCTCGGTGTCCAACAACTCGCCGTACGGCATCCCTTGCGTCTACTGAGCTTGCGTCTACTGAGTTGGCCGGTGCCCGCACGCAGCGGGCCGGCCGGGTTAGGCTGGGGGACATGATCCGCGTCGTAGTGGCAAAGGCGGGACTCGACGGGCACGACCGTGGCGCCAAGGTCGTCGCCCGGGCGTTGCGGGACGGTGGTATCGAGGTGATCTATACCGGCCTGCACCAGACTCCCGAGCAGGTGGTCTCCGCCGCCATTCAGGAGGACGCCGATGCGATCGGGTTGTCCATCTTGTCCGGCGCGCACATGACCCAGTTCTCCAAGGTTCTTGAGCTGCTCAAGGAACAGCACGCGGAGGACATCGTGGTATTTGGTGGCGGCATCATCCCGGATGACGACATCGCCAAGCTCACGGAGATGGGCGTCGCCAGGATCTTTACCCCCGGCGCTCCCACCTCAGAGATCGTCGAGTGGGTTAAGGCCAACCTAGGCCGCGAACCGGCCGAATCCGTGTGAGATGCCGAATTCCTAAGGTTGGCGCACTACCGCTGAGAGTGACTTCACACCTCTGCTGCCCGCCCCGAGCCGACATGAGGGCCTCGGCACGACTAGGCTGCTAAGCGCAAGCAACGGCGAGTAGCGAGAACGGACCCCCAGTGGACCTGTTTGAGTATCAGGCTAAGGAACTGTTCGCCGAATACGGCGTTCCGGTGCCTAAGGATAAAGTCGCCAGTACGGCCGACGAGGCCAAGGCGATTGCCACCGAATTCGCGAACCAGGGCCACCCGCAGGTAGTGGTCAAGGCCCAGGTGAAGGTCGGCGGCCGTGGTAAGGCTGGCGGCGTCAAGCTGGCGGACGACGCCGACGACGCCTATGACAAGGCCAGCAACATCCTCGGCATGGACATCAAGGGCCACACGGTCCACAGGGTCCTCATCGCCGAGGCTAGCGATATCGCGCAGGAGTATTACCTGAGCTTCCTGCTGGACCGGGCCAACCGCACCTTCATTTCCATCTGCTCGGTCGAGGGCGGCGTGGAGATCGAGGAGGTCGCGCACACCAACCCGGACGCGATCGCGCGCATCCCGATCGACCCGCTGGTCGGCGTGGACCACGCCAAGGCGCTGGAGATCATCGAGGCCGGGCGCATCCCGGACGCCGCGGCCGAGCAGGCCGCCGTCCTCGCGGAGCGGCTGTGGGCCATGTTCGATGACGAGGACGCGACCCTCGCCGAGGTGAACCCGATGGTGCTCACCCCGGACGGCCGGGTGCTGGCGCTCGACGGCAAGGTCACCCTGGACGACAACGCGGCCTTCCGTCAGGACCACGAGAAGTTCGCCGACCTGGCTTCCTCCGACCCGCTGGAGACCAAGGCCAAGGAGATGCACCTCAATTACGTCAAGCTTGACGGTGAGGTTGGCATCATCGGCAACGGCGCGGGCCTGGTCATGTCCACCCTGGACGTGGTGGCCTACGCGGGCGAGGCGTTCGGCGGAAAGAAGCCGGCCAACTTCCTCGACATCGGCGGCGGCGCCTCCGCGGAGGTGATGGCCAACGGCCTGGACGTCGTGCTATCGGACCCGAGCGTCAAGTCGGTGTTCGTCAATGTCTTCGGCGGCATCACCGCCTGCGACGCGGTGGCCAATGGAATCGTCTCGGCCTTCGAACTGCTGGCCAGTCGTGGTGAGCCGGTGAGCCGCCCGATCGTGGTGCGGCTGGACGGTAACAACGCGACCGAGGGCCGCCGCATCCTCACCGAGGCGGCGCTCCCCGGCGTTGAGCAGGTCGACACGATGGACGGCGCAGCGCGCCGGGCGGCCGAGCTGGCCGCGAAGGGAGCATAACGGTGGCTATCTTCCTCAACCGCGACAGCCGGATCATGGTCCAGGGGATCACCGGCTCCGAGGGCCGCAAGCACGGGGCCAGGATGCTCGCCTCCGGCGCGACGGTGGTAGGCGGGACCAACCCGAAGAAGGCCGGGCAGACCATCGAGCTGAACGGCGTCGACGTTCCCGTCTTCGGCACCGTGGCTGACACGATGGCGCAGACCGGCGCGGACGTCTCGGTTATCTTCGTTCCGGCGGCCGGCACGAAGGCCGCCGTCATCGAGGCGATCGACGCACGGATCCCGCTGTGCATCATCATCACCGAGAACATCCCGGTGCATGACACCGCCGACTTCTGGGCGTACGCGGTCCAGAACGGCAACGTGACCCGCATCGTCGGCCCGAACTGCCCCGGCATCGCGTCCCCCGGCAAGTCGAACGCGGGCATCATTCCCGCCGACATCACCACCGAGGGCAAGATCGGGCTGGTGTCGAAGTCCGGCACGCTGACCTACCAGATGATGTACGAGTTGCGGGACATCGGATTCTCCACCGCGGTCGGCATCGGCGGTGACCCGATCATCGGCACGACGCACATCGACGCTCTCGCCGCGTTCCAGGACGACCCGGAAACCGAGGCGATCGTGATGATCGGCGAGATCGGCGGCGACGCCGAAGAACGGGCCGCGGCGTTCATCGAGAAGAACGTGACCAAGCCGGTCGTCGGCTACGTCGCCGGCTTCACCGCTCCCGAAGGCAAGACCATGGGCCACGCCGGCGCCATCATCTCCGGCTCCTCCGGCACCGCCCAAGCCAAGAAGGAAGCCCTAGAAAAGGCCGGCGTCCGAGTAGGCAAAACCCCCTCAGAAACCGCAACCCTAGTCCGCGACCTCCTCCGCTAACCCGCGGCCCCCGCGGCTAGCGCGACCTCCGCTAGCGCGCGACCTCCGCTAGCGCGTACCGGTTTCTGCGCGGTGCGGCGCTGCCCAGCCTCTTTGCTGGGCAGCGCCGCACCGCCCAGCATCGGTGCCCATCAGGCGGCGGCCGCTGTGGTACGTACGGTACGGATGGGGAGCTTGGGGCGGCTCACGCCCACCTTGAGAGCGTCCTTTAGGTCCGAGACGACCGTGCGGGGCTCAGTCCGGATGGTCTTGGGCTGCCAGTGCAGGACATTGATCCCGGCGGCAGTCATCTTGTTGTGCTTCTTCGAAGTCCGCTCTTGGTCCGCCGCCTCTAGGTGATACTGCCGCGAATCGACCTCGGCGGCGACGCCCGCGCGTGACCACCACGCGTCGGGGCAGCCGAGGAAGGTGCCATCGGCGGCGTAAAGCATCGGGTTATAGACCGGTTCCTCTATCCCCGACTGGCGGACGAGCTTCATGAGGTCCGCTTCGGGACTCGACCATATCCCCGAAGTCACCTCACCGACCGCCTCACGGAACAAGCGTGATCCCTTGGCCGGGCCCTCGTGGGCTTCGGCGGACAGTTCATCTGGCGTGCACTTCTTCTTCTGCACCGCTCGGCAGACCAGCGCCTGGACGTCACCGAACTGCTTCCCGCTCCGCGCGGCGTCCCCGACGGCGCGCGCAGCGGGAACGTACCGCAGCGGGCCGACGCGGGAATGGCTGGCCGGCATCCGGCGGGTCCGGGTGATCCTGACGAATCCCATGCTCGTTCGCTCATGGTTGGCCGGTATGAGGACATCGATGATGTCCGGATCTCCGGAATCGAGGCCGTAGACCTCGAGCGCGGCCGGACCCGTGATCATGCTCAGGGGCCCCGCGTACAGCAGTGCCGCCATGGCCCGCTGCATGGTCGTGGGCGTACCCGTGGTGACGATATAGACCCCCGTCAGCAGGCGTCGCCACGGTCCGTCGAGACGGAGCCGGTAATCGATCATCGCTGGGGTGATGCCGCATGCGAGTGCCTGTTCACGGGAGATTACGCCGAACTGCGCCCCGGTGATTCGGTGAAACTGGGCCTGGTCGTATTCGCGGAGGGTTGGCATGACGACACTATGTCACCGGGGTCTGACATTCTGACTGGCTCCGTCAACCCACGATTCTGTGCTGTGTGGCCCTGCCCATCAAAGAGCCGGAGCACGGCCGCACGGCCCTGAATAACAAGGTCTACTCGGCAGATGCCGCGCGGAGGGCCGCCGACAATACGGCGCGTCGGCGGCCTTCCGCGCGGCATCTGCGGCAAGATGACACTTGTGAGTGTTTCCGCCGCGCCCCCGCGAGCGACCGCGCCACCGGCGGGGGCGCAGCAGCGGCCGTTGGCGGTGCAGGGGGCGATCGCGGCTTCGGCGGCCGCGGCGGCCGGGCTGGCCACGCTCACGACAGTTGCCGCAATCGGGTGGATCACCGCGCCACACGTCGGGCTCGGGGCCGGGTTGCCGGGCGTGCTGCGGACCGCCGGTGTGCTGTGGCTGGTCGCGCACCATGTCGGGGTCACCGTCGAGGGCTTCGGCCGGATCGGGCTGCTGCCGCTCGGGCTTGTGCTGCTGCCCGGCCTGCTGCTGATCAAAGCCGGCCGCTGGCTGGCGCAGGCCGCCAAGGTCACCACGCTGCGCCGCGCGGCGAAGGCCACCGCCGCCATCGCGGGCCCGTACGCCACGCTTACCGGCGCCGTCGCGCTCGGCAGCGGGTCGGAAAAGGTCACGCCGGAACTGTGGCAGGCCGTGCTGGCTGGCTTCCTGATCGCCGCCGCCGCCGGTGGCCTGGGGATCGCCCGCGGCCTGGTCAGAAACCAGGGGACAAGGCTGACGAAGCTCATACCAGCCCGCCCTCGTTCTGTCCTATTGGGCATTGTCGCCACCGCGGCGGTGCTCACCGCGTGCGGCGCGCTGCTGGCAGGCGGCAGCATGATCGCCCACCTAGACGAGTACAAGAAAGCGACCGACGCGCTCGACCCCGGCCCGGGTGGCGCGTTCCTGCTGCTCCTCGCCGGACTGTGCTACGCGCCGAACGCGATTATCTGGTCCATCGCGTACATGCTCGGCCCCGGTTTCGCGTTCGGGGCGGGCACCATGGTCGCGCCGACCGGCTCCGCGCTCGGTGTGCTGCCGTCGTTCCCGATGCTCGCCGCGCTGCCGTCTGGGCTGCACCAGGGTGCACCGGTGCCGCTCGCGCTGGCGGTGCTCGCCGCACCGTACGCGGCGGGTGTGCTCGGCGGCCTGGTCACGATCCGGGTCGCGCCAACGTACAGCCTCGAGGCCGGCCCGATGTGGGGGTTCGCGACCGGCGCGCTGACCGGGATCATCGTCGGCGCCGCCGCGGCGTTCTCCGGCGGCCCGCTCGGCTCCGGCCGGCTGCAGGTCACCGGACCCAGCGGCCTGCAGACCGCCATCGTCGCCGTACTCGAGATCGGCGTGTCCGCGTCGGTGACGGCGGGCGCCGCGAACTGGCTGGTGCTACGCGAACGCAAGCCCCTCGAGCCGCAGCACTACGAAAGCGCCGAGCCAGAGGGCCACGTCATCTACATGGACCCGTGGGCAGAAGACGACGAGTTACCGGCTCACACCGGTGATGAGGTCGTTGACCGAGTTACTGAACTGGGTCTGGCACGCCTGCCGCGCGGTCACCGTGTTCGCCCCGTCAAGGCAGTGCCCGTACGCCGTCAACTGCGACCCGAACACGCCGAACGCGATCAGCATCAGCCCGCTGAACCCCACCCCGAGCACGCCCAGCACGACGCCGCCGACCGCGCCCCGCGGCCGCCGGGAACCGCCACGTCGAGCCCGGCGCAGCGCGGTCACGCCAAGCCACAGCGCGACACCGCCGAACAGGAACGTCATGGCCAGCACATAAACGGCGCGGGAAAGATTACCGATCAGCGATATCCCGAGCAAGCTGAGTACGCCAAGCATGAGCGCGGCCCACGCGCGCTGCTGGTTCTCCGGAGCCGGGTTAGCAGGACTAGCCATGACGTCCTCTAGGGTATCGGCATGACCGCTCGGATCGTCGTGCTCGTCTCCGGTGAGGGAACCAACTTGCAGGCGCTGATCGACGCGTGCGCGGATCCGGCATATGGGGCGTCCGTGGTGGCCGTCGGCGCCGACAGGCCGGCGATCGGCGCGCTTGACCGCGCCGCCCGCCGCGACATCCCCGCTTTCGCGCTGCGGGTACGGGACTTTCCCGACCGTGATTCCTGGGATTCGGCCATAACGGCGCAGGTGGCGGCCCATGAGCCCGACCTGATCGTGCTGGCCGGGTTCATGAAACTGGTCGGCAAGTCATTCCTGGGCAGGTTCGGTGGCCGGTGTGTGAACACGCACCCCGCGCTGCTACCTTCATTCCCGGGGATGCACGGCCCGCGTGATGCGCTGGAGTACGGCGTCAAGGTCTCCGGCTGCACGGTTTTCGTGGTGGACGAGGGCGTGGACGCCGGGCCGATCGTGGGACAGGCCTGCGTGCCGGTGCTCGATGACGACGACGAGGCGACGCTGCACGAACGGATCAAGGTCGCCGAGCGCGCACTCCTCGTGGAAACAGTCGGGAAGATGGTCCGCGACGGATGGACCGTCTCGGGACGGAAGGTGAGGTTCGGGTCGTCGTGAGCGAGCCGAAGGGCGCGCCGGCACCTGGACTGAGGAGCGAGGAACGAGCGACGAGGGAAGGTGCCGGCTAAAGCGCCCGAAGGTGAGCGAACAAGTAAGCGGAGCGAGGGAGCACAATGAGCACAGAAGGCCGCGTCGCTATTAAGCGCGCTCTGGTCAGCGTGTGGGACAAGACGGGATTGTCGGATCTGGCCCGTGCGCTGTCGGACGCTGGCGTGGAGATCGTCTCGACCGGCTCGACGGCGGACCACATCCAGGCCGCCGGAGTGCCGGTGACCAGGGTCGAGGAGGTCACCGGGTTCCCGGAGTGCCTGGACGGGCGGGTCAAGACGCTGCACCCGCGGATCCACGCTGGGCTGCTCGCGGTCCGTTCTTCCGAGGCGCACCGGTCGCAGCTCGCCGAGCTGACCATCGAGCCGTTCGAGCTGCTGGTCTCGAACCTGTACCCGTTCTCCGCGACTGTCGCCTCGGGTGCCACCCCGGAAGAGTGCGTGGAGCAGATCGACATCGGCGGACCGGCGATGGTGCGCGCGGCGGCGAAGAACCACGCCTCGGTCGCCGTGGTCACCTCGCCCGACCGGTACCCGGACGTGATCGCCGCGCTGGGCTCCGAGGGGTTCACCCTGGAGCAGCGCAAGCGGCTGGCGGCGGCGGCCTACGCGCACACCGCGTCGTACGACATCGCGGTCGCGTCCTGGTTCGCCGCGGTATACGCACCGGATGAGACCGCGACATCGACCGGGTGGCCGGATGTCACCGGCGCGGTCTGGCGGCGTCAGGACGTGCTGCGCTACGGGGAGAACCCGCACCAGCGAGCCGCGCTGTACGCGGGGCCGGCGGCGGACGGCATCGCCTCGGCCGAACTGCTGCACGGCAAGGCGATGTCCTACAACAACTACGTGGACGCCGACGCGGCCCGCCGGGCCTGCTTTGACTTCGACGCGCCCTGCGTGGCGATCATCAAGCACACCAACCCGTGCGGGATCGCGGTGGGATCTTCGCTGGCCGAGGCGCACGCGAAGGCGCACGCCTGTGACCCGGTTTCCGCGTTCGGCGGCGTTATCGCGGCCAACGGTACGGTCACCGGTGAGATGGCGGCTCAGATCGCCGACGTGTTCACCGAGGTGGTGATCGCGCCGGAGTTTTCTGATTCGGCCCTCGAGATCCTCACCAAGAAGAAGAACATCCGGCTGCTGCGCTGCGTCGCGCCCGGCGGCGCGGCGGTTTCCGAACTGCGCCCGGTCAGCGGCGGCATGCTCGTGCAGTCCGCGGACCTGATCGACGCCCCCGGCGACGACCCGGCGTCCTGGACGCTGGCGGCCGGCCCGGCGGCGTCGGCTGAGGATCTGGTGGACCTTGAGTTCGCCTGGCGGGCGTGCCGGTCGGTGAAGTCGAACGCGATCCTGCTGGCGCGGTCCGGTGCTTCGGTTGGCATCGGCATGGGCCAGGTGAACCGGGTTGACTCGGCCCGCCTCGCGGTGTCTCGTGCCGGGGATCGCGCGGCGGGCTCGGTGGCCGCCTCAGACGCGTTCTTCCCGTTCCCCGACGGCCTGGAGATCCTGCTGGCGGCCGGCATCCGCGCCGTGGTCGAGCCGGGCGGTTCCGTCCGCGACGAGGAAGTAGTAGCCGCCGCCGAATCAGCAGGCGTAACCCTCTACCTAACCGGCGTCCGCCACTTCTACCACTAAGTCTCCGGCTCCGCCCTGTGGCGCCCGGGGTTGCGTCCGTAGGGAGTGTCACTATGACAGCACTTCCTACGGACGCTCCGCCGCATCGGCGCGGCCGGGGACGTGGACGCGCCAGCCGGCCGCGTGCCAGGCGGGCCCGTCTAGGGTGCGGCGGGCGTCGATCAGGATGCGCTGCGCGACGACCTCGGCTAGGGCGGCGGGGTCGATCGCGCGGTAGTCGGCCCACTCGGTGAGGTGCAGCACCAGGTCGGCGCCCGCGGCGGCCGCCGACACCGAGTCCGCGTACTGGAATTCCGGGTGCGCGCGCTCCGCGTTCGGCATCGCGACCGGGTTGTGCACGCTGACGATGGCGCCCTCGGCGGCTAGCCGCTGGCAGACGGCCAGGCTGGGGGAGTCGCGGATGTCGTCGCTGTTCGGCTTGAACGCGATGCCGAGCACCGCCACCCTGACCCCGCGCAGGCTGCCGCCTGCCGCCTGCCGTGCCATCGAGACCACGCGTTCGCGGCGGCCGAGGTTGATGGTGTCGACCGCGGCGAGCAGATCAGCGAGCGAGCTGACCCCGAGCGAGGCGGCGGTTGAGGCGAGCGCGCGGATGTCCTTGGGCAGGCAGCCGCCGCCAAAGCCGAGCCCGGGGCCCAGGTACCGGCGGCCGATTCGCTCGTCGTGCCCGAGCGCCTCCGCCAGCAGCGCCACGTCGCCGCCGGCCGCCTCGCACATCTCGGCCATCACGTTGATGAACGAGATCTTCGTCGCGAGAAACGCGTTAGCCGCGACCTTCACGAGCTCGGCCGTCTCCAGGTCCATCACCAGCCCAGGGATCCCCATCGACAGCGGCTCCGCGTACACCTCCCGCAGCGTCGTGACCGCCCGCGGGCCGCACACGCCGAAGACGAAACGATCGGGAGCCAGGCTGTCGCGCACCGCGTGCCCCTCGCGGAGGAACTCGGGATTCCAGGCGAGTTCGGCTCCGGGAGCCATCGCTTGCAGCTGTGACCTGAGCCGTCGCGCGGTACCGGCCGGGACGGTGGACTTCCCGACGACCAGGCCGTCACCTGACAGGTGCGGCGCCAGCGAATCGGTCGCCGCCCGCAGGAAACTGAGGTTGGCGGATCCGTCCGGTCCCTGCGGCGTGCCGACGCAGAGGAAATGCACGTCGCCGAACGCGCCGATCTCGGCGAACGAGCTGGTGAAGCGGAGCCTGCCGGAGTCCAGGTTCTTCCGTAGCATCGGCTCGAGCCCGGGCTCGAAGAACGGCACCTGGCCGGAGGCCGCCATGGCGAGCTTGCGCTCATCGGCGTCGATCGCGAGCACATCATGCCCGAGATCCGCCAGGCAGACAGCGTGGGTAAGCCCGAGGTACCCTGTCCCGATCACGGTGATTCGCGTCATATTCACTGGTGTAGCCAACCGGCACTACACCGGCGCGAACCCTGGCTGAACGCCGTCAGGCGGCCTGGTAAGCTACTCGTTAGTAACATATGGATGCCGCTGTCAAGCGGCCTCCACCCTCGATGTAGCCTGACGCCAGAGGAAGATCAGCCAGCAGGGAGGCCGGCGTTGCCACTTAACATCGTCGTCTGCATGAAGCAGGTTCCAGATACCGCTACTGAACGAACGCTCACCGCAGGCACGGGCATCCTTGACAGACAAACCCCCGATGGCCTGATCAACGAACTCGATGAGTACGCCATCGAGGAAGGGCTCCGGATTGCTGAGGCGCACGGGGGCGAGGTGACGATCCTCACCATGGGCCCGGACAAGGCCACGGACTCCATCCGCAAGGCGCTGTCCATGGGCGCCGACAAGGCCATTCACCTGCTGGACGACGCGCTGGTCGGCACCGACGCGCTCGGCACCAGTTACGCCCTGGCCAAGGTGCTTGAGACCAACGGGTTCGACCTGGTGATCCTGGGCTCGGAGTCCACCGACGCACGCACCGGCGTACTCGCCGCGATGCTCTCCGAGCGGCTGAACGTTCCGCAGCTCAGCCTGGCTAACAAGGTCGAGGTCGGCGACGGCACGGTCACGATCAACCGGCAGACCGACGACGGCTACGCGGTCGTCACCGGCTCGCTGCCCGCGGTGATCAGCGTCGTGGAGAAGATCAACGAGCCGCGTTACCCGTCCTTCAAGGGCATCATGGCCGCGAAGAAGAAGCCGGTGCAGACCCTGAGCATCGCCGACGCGGGCATCGAGGCGGACAAGGTCGGCCTCACGGGCGCCGCGACCGAGGTGACGGACTTCGCGGCCAAGCCGCCTCGGGAAGCCGGCCAGATCGTCAAGGACGAGGGCGACGGCGGGGCCAAGCTCGCCGGGTTCCTCACCGAGCAGAAGTTCATCTAAGGGGCGCACGCGATGGCAGAGATTCTGGTCCTTGCGGAGCACGACGGCTCCGACGTCAAGAAGGTCACCTTCGAGCTGCTCACCCTGGCCCGCAGGCTCGGCGAGCCGGTCCTCGCCTGGGCCGGCCCAGGCGCTGCCGAGGCGCAGCCCAGGCTGGCTGAGTTCGGCGCGGTCACGGTCTACTCTTCCGAGCAGCCGGAACTGACCGAGTACGCGGTGGCACCCGTCACCGACTTCCTGGAGCAGCTGAGCGGAGACATCACGCCAACCGCCGTTTTGGTCGCCTCGACAGCGGAAGGCAAGGAGGTCGCCGGCCGGCTCGCGGTGCGCACCGGATCCGGCGTGCTGACCGACGCCGTGGGCGTCGGTGACGACCTGACCGCCGAGCAGCTCAACTTCGGCGGGTCGGTCATCGTGCATGCCAAGGTCAAGACGGGCACGCCGATCATCACGGTTCGCGCGAACTCGATCGCGCCGGAGCCGTCGCAGGCCGCCGCCTCGATCGAGAATGTCACCGTCGCGTTCCGGGAGAGCTCGCTGGCGGCGAAGATCAGCGAGCGGGTCGCCGCCGAGCGCAGCGAGCGCCCGGACCTGACCGAGGCGTCCATCGTCGTCTCCGGCGGGCGCGGCACCGGAAGCGAAGAGGGCTTCAAGATCATCGAGCAGCTCGCGGACTCGCTCGGCGCGGCCGTCGGCGCGTCCCGCGCGGTGACCGACGCGGGCTGGTACCCGCATCAGTTCCAGGTCGGGCAGACCGGCAAGACCGTCTCTCCGCAGCTCTACCTGGCGATCGGCATCTCCGGCGCGATCCAGCACCGGGCGGGCATGCAGACGTCCAAGACGATCGTCGCGGTCAACAAGGACCCAGAGGCGCCGATCTTCGAGCTGGCGGACTTCGGGATCGTCGGGGACCTGTTCCAGGTCGTGCCGCAGCTGGTCGAGGAGATCGGCAAGAGCAAGAGCGTCTAGGCAGCGCCTAAGCTATGTGTCGCCATGTCTAGGACTGACACTTTCTACCTGGATCACGCGGCGACGACGCCCATGCTGCCGGAGGCCATCGAGGCGATGACCGTCGAGCTCGCTGAGCTTGGCAACCCTTCTTCGCTGCATAACGACGGTCGCCGGGCCCGCCGGGTAGTCGAGGAGTCACGGGAACAGATCGCCGAGGTGTTTGGTGCCCGGCCGAGCGAGGTGATCTTCACCAGCGGCGGGACGGAAGCCGACAACCTCGCGATCAAGGGCCTGTACTGGATGCGCCAGGGTCGTCCCCGGGTGCTCACGACACCGGTCGAGCATCACGCGGTGCTGGATTCGGCCATCTGGCTGTCGGAGTACCAGGGGGCGGTCCTGGACTGGCTGCCGGTGAATGATTCCGGTGCGGTCGTGCCGGAGGCGCTGCGGGCCGCGATTGAATCCGCGCCGGAGGATGTGGCGCTGGTCTCGATCATGTGGGCCAACAACGAGGTCGGTGCCGTGCAGCCGATCGCCGGGCTGGCCTCGGTCGCGGCTTCTTACGGGATTCCGTTCCACACGGACGCGGTGCAGGCGGCCGGCCAGATCCCGGTGTCCTTCGCCGGTTCCGGGGTATCCGCGATGACGGTGACCGGGCACAAGTTTGGCGGCCCGGTGGGGGCGGGCGCGCTGATACTAGCCCGCGGCGTGGAGCCGGTGCCGGTGCTGCATGGCGGCGGGCAGGAGCGGGACATCCGCTCCGGCACCCTGGATGTCGCCTCGATCCGTGCTTTCGCCGTCGCCGCGTCGGTTTCCGCGGCCCGCTGGTCCGCGGAGGCGGCGCGGCTGGCGGCGCTGCGCGACGACCTGATCCGCCAGGTGCTCGCCGCGGTGCCGGACGCGGTGCTGAACGGCCCGCCACCGGGGCCGGACCGGCTGCCGGGGAACGCGCACTTCTCCTTCCCCGGTGCCGAGGGCGACGCGATGCTGTTGCTGCTCGACGCTCGCGGGATCGCCTGCTCGACCGGCTCCGCCTGCACCGCCGGGGTGGCCGAGCCGAGCCACGTGCTGCTGGCCATGGGCGCCGACGAGTCCCGCGCCCGCGGCTCTTTGCGATTCTCCCTAGGCTGGTCGTCCACCCAAGCCGACGTCGACGCGGTCGGCGCCGCCATCGGCGAAGCGGTCACCCGCGCCCGCCGCGCCGCCGCCAGCTGAGGTCCGGGTACGCTGGGAAGAATGCGCGTGCTTGCTGCTATGTCCGGTGGCGTGGATTCGGCCACGGCCGCCGCTAGGGCGGTCGAAGCCGGTCACGAGGTGACCGGCGTCCATCTCGCGCTGTCGAAAAACCCGGCTTCCTACCGCACCGGGGCCCGTGGCTGCTGCACGATCGAGGACGCGCGGGACGCGCGCCGGGCCGCGGACGTGATCGGTATCCCGTTCTACGTGTGGGACATGGCCGAGCGGTTCCACGCCGACGTGGTTGAGGATTTCGTCTCCGAGTACGCGGCGGGCCGTACGCCCAATCCCTGCCTGCGCTGCAACGAGAAGATCAAGTTCGCCGCGGTGCTCGATCGCGCGCTAGCCCTCGGTTTCGACGCGGTGTGCACGGGCCACTACGCGCGGATCGCCGACGGGCGACTGCTGCGTGCCGTTGACATGGGCAAGGACCAGTCCTACGTCCTCGCGGTGCTTAACTCCCGGCAGGTCTCCCGCGCCATGTTTCCGCTCGGGGACACGCCGAAGGCGCAGGTCCGCGAGGAGGCCGCCCGCCGCGGTCTCGCGGTGGCCGACAAGCCGGACAGCCACGACATCTGCTTTATCGCCGATGGCGACACGCAGGGTTTCCTCGGCAAACGCCTCGGTGCGGCGCCGGGCAAGATCGTGGACTCTTCCGGCACCGAGCTCGGCAGCCACGACGGCGCGTTCGGTTTCACCGTGGGCCAGCGCAAGGGCCTGCGCATCGACCGTCCCGCGCCGGACGGCGCTCCGCGGTACGTGCTGGACATCTCGCCGGTCAGCCGGACGGTGACCGTGGGCTCGGCCGACGAACTCGCCGTGCATGACATTTCGGCGCAGCGTCCGGTCTGGATCTCCCGGGACGCCCCGTCGGCTGGCGAGCGGATCGAGTGCGAGGTGCAGCTTCGCGCCCACGGCGAGATCTACCCGTGCGTCGCATGGCTGGAGGATGACGAACTGCGGATCAGTCTGCACCGGCCCGCTCGTGCCGTCGCCGCAGGTCAGGCAGCCGTGCTGTATGACGGTGACACCGTGCTCGGCAGCGGCACCATTTCGCAAACTGATCGGGCCGCTGCCGGGCGGGTGTGAACGTTACGCCTCGCCTCCAGGGACGGGGTCGTAGTGTTCGTACCTGTACATAGCGGACGGACGTGAGTGGTGCTTAGCCACGGCACCTCCAGATTCGGCCTGCGGAACAGCGAACCCGCGACTTTAGGACTTGGTCGGGGTTAGGTTCGCCGTCCTCTCTCCTCACTGCCGATTATGCGTTACGTCGGCTTTATTGTCATCTGTCCGTGATCCGGAAGTTTTCAGCGTATGTTTACCGGTTTCGGGGAGGGGATATGGGTAGCTGGTGGACGACCGATAACCGGACAACTCGTGGCAGGTGAATATGTCGGTTCCCGCACCGCCTGACGACTACAACGAGCCGCGGAGGTCACGGGTCAACGCCGGACAGGTATGGACGGCCGGCCTGGCGACGGCGATCGTTGCCGCGCTGATCGCGGTGGTTGGCATCCTGATCTCCCGCTGGCTGTTCCACGTTCCGATCCTCGCTCCGAGCAACGAGGGTGCCTGGGGTAATGCGAACACGGCGTACTACGCCCTCGCGGCGGCCTGTGTCGCCTTGGCGGCGACCGCCCTGCTGCACCTGCTGATGCTCGGGACGCCCGAGCCGACCAGGTTCCTGAATTGGATCCTGGGACTGGTCACGGTCGTGGCGGTCGTGTACCCGTTCAGCACTGGCGCCCCGATGGAGCAGAAGTTCGCGACAGCGGTCGTGGACCTGGTGATCGGCATCGCGATCATGTCGCTGCTCACCGGAGTGGCCGCTCGTGGCTACCGGACCGGCGCCCCGCGGCGCCGCGTTCCGCCGCAAGGCTACAACGACCGCCCCGCCTACCCACCGGAGCGCGAAGCCTACCCGCCGGACCGGAACGGTTACCCGGCGGACTCCGCGCCTACCCGGCCGTACTACCGGTCGCCTGACCAGCAGTAGCAAGCGAGACAATGCCGCGCGAGATAATGGCAGGGTGCTGATACCCGAGGATCTCGACACGCCCGCGCTGGTCGTGGACAACCGGCGGCTGACGCGGAACATCACCCGGATGGCTGACGCCGCGGCCGCGGCGGGCATCTCGTTGCGGCCGCACGCCAAAACCCACAAGTGCCCGCAGATCGGCAGGCGGCAGCTGGAACACGGCGCCATCGGGCTGACCGTCGCCACGATCGCTGAGGCGGAACTGTTCGCCGACGCGGGCGTTCGCAGCGTGTTCATCGCTTATCCGGTCTGGGCGGGAGGCGTCCGGCGGTCAAGGATCGCCAGCCTGCGCGAGCGCGTCGACCTGCGGGTGGGCGTGGACAGCGTGGCCGCCGCCGAGCAGTTCGAACGCGGCCAGCGAGTGCTCATCGAGGTGGACTGCGGGCAGCACCGTTCCGGTGTGCTCCCCGGCGATGTAGCCGCGCTCGCCACCGAGTGCCTGCGGCTCGGACTCAACGTGGTCGGCGCGTTCACCCATCCGGGCCACGCGTACGACGCTCCGGACGGCGCGGCTGGCGCGGCGGCGGATGAGCGCGCGGCGCTTACCACGGCGGGCGAGGCGCTGAAGACGATTATCGGCCGTGAGCCCGTGCTCAGCGGCGGATCGACACCGACCGCCTACGACGGGGTCGCCGCGCCGCTTACTGAGGTGCGGCCCGGTACATACGTGTTCGGCGACCGGCAGCAGATGCGGCTCGCCGGGCTTACCGCGGAGGACATCGCGCTCGTCGTTGTGGCTCGCGTGGTGTCCGTGCCGCGGGCGGGCGAAGCGGTGCTCGACTGCGGCTCGAAGACGCTGTCCAAGGACCGGCCGTCCTGGCTGGAGGGGCACGGCCTAGTGCTGGAGGCACCGGAGGCGGTGATCGACGAGCTCAGTGAGGAACACGCCGTGGTCCGCGGGTGGTCGGGGAAGCAGAGCATCCCAGCGAACGTGGGCGATCTGGTGCAGGTCATCCCCAACCATGTGTGCCCGGTGGTGAACCTTGGCCGCGAGCTGGTCATAACTGACGGCGGTTCCGTAACGGATCGGTGGGCGGTCGGCCGACATCTTGTGTGAAAGCGCACAGAGATGTCCACTTGAGTCCATCGCTGTTCAGCAGCGATCAGGCTCAAAGGAGAACTCTGATGCGTAAGAGATATTTCACGCTGTTCGCGGCGGCGGGAGCGTTGCTCGTCGCCTTGCCGCTTTCTGGAGTGGGCGCCGCGCACGCCACCACCACGGCTGTCACGACGAAGGCTGCCACGGCCCCCACCGTTAACTGGGCGCTCGACGGCACCGCGACCGCCACGACCGCGGAGAGCGGGTATCCCGCGCAGAACGCCATTGACGGGGACGCCAGCACCGACTGGTGCACCGACGGCTGGACCGGAACGCTGACCGTCGACCTCGGACAGGCTCGTGACCTCACCGACCTGGGGATCACCCTGGACAACTCCAGCCCCTCGGCCTCCGCGACCATGGAGTACGCGGACACCGCAGGTGATTGGCAGCCTGCACGGGGTGCGGATGGAAGCGCGCTAAAGGACGTGGCACTCGACGCAGGCAACCCGATGTACTTCCCGGCGCCGAACCACGTCACCGCCAGGTATCTCGAGCTGACCGTTTACTCCGACACCGGCGGCGACGTCTGTGTGGGGGAGTTCCGCGCTTACGGACCCGACCCTGCCGCGTCCGGGTTGGACTTCGGCGCGGACCTGTCGTTCACTCCGCAGGAACTCGCGGCTGGCGCGAAGTTCAGCTACGACGGCAAGGTTGGCAGCCCGGTGACGATCATGCACGAGGCCGGCGCGAACTACGTGCGGATGCGGCTGTGGGTCGACCCGCCAGCGGGTTACAGCGACCTGGCTACCGACCTCGCTCTCGCCAAGGAAGTACAGCGCAGCGGCATGAAGATCTACCTGGACATCATGTACTCCGATTTCTGGGCCGATCCGACCAAGCAGAACGTCCCGGCCGCCTGGGCCGGACAGGATCTCGACCAGCTGACGTCGACCGTGGAGAGCTACACCAAGCAGGTAATCGGCACGTTCGCTGGCCAGGGCACTCCCGTCGACCTGGTCTCCATCGGCAACGAGATCCGCGATGGAATCCTCTGGCCCTACGGTGAGCTGAACTGCGCGGCCGGCACCACCTGCGGCGGCTGGCCGGCGCTCGCCCAGCTGCTGAAGGCCGGCGTCGCCGGTGCCCGCGCGGCCAACCCAGCCGGTCACAAGCTGCTGATCATGATGCACTACGACCAGGGCGGCAGCTTCTCGCTGAGCTCGGCTTTCTACTCCGAGCTTGAGTCCTACAACGTGCCGTTCGACGTGATCGGGCTGTCCTACTACCCGGTGCTCGATGAGCCGGCGCTTTCCGGGCTGAAGGCCAACGTGGACGGGCTCGCCACCGAGTTCCACAAGCCGATCGTCATCGCCGAGACCCAGTACCCGTGGACCCTGGCCAACGGCAACTCCCCGCTCAACGACAGCACCGGCGACTTCGCGTGGGAGAGCAGCCAGCTCGAGGGTGGCTACCCAGCGTCCCCGGGCGGCCAGCTCTCGTTCGTGACGGACGAGCTGTCCATCCTGGCCCTGGCCCCAGGCGGGCTGGGAGCCGGACTGTTTTACTGGGCACCCGACTGGATTCCCGGCGTGCCGTGGGAGCCAGGGACGGGGATCGGCTCGCCGAACGTCAACATGACCCTGTTCAACTTCGAGGGAGCCGCGCTGCCGTCGATAAACATGTTCCAGAACCCGGCCGCGGTCTGCGAGCGGGACGACCCGTACAGCTCACCCTGCACGGTGGGCTAGCAGCACCGTCGCGTCCAGCTCGTCGTCGCTGAGCGTTTCCGACGTGAGCCCAGCGCCCGTGATGGCCGCGACGGCGCGGTCCGCCTGCAGATCGCTCGTCTCGGCGAGCAGGCAACCGCCCGGCGCGAGCCATCGCGGCGCCTCGCGCGCCACCCGGCGCAGCACGTCGAGCCCGTCGGCGCCGCCATCCAGCGTGACCAGCGGTTCGTGCTCACGCGCCTCGGCCGGCAGCAGCGGCACCTCAGCCGACGGAACATAGGGCGGATTCACCACGAGCACGTCCACCCGCCCGCGCAGCCGGTCCGGCAGCGGGTCGAACAGGTCTCCGGTATGCACGAAGCCCGGCACGTTCGCCGTCGCGCACCGCGTCGCCACCGGGTCGATATCGGTCGCGTGCAGTTCCCCCAGCGGTACGGCGGCGGCGATGGCCGCACCGATCGCCCCCGACCCGCAGCACAGGTCCACGACAATATTTCCTGTACCAGAACGGCGGATGGCCGATCGGGCGAGAAACTCGGTCCTGCGCCGGGGGATGAACACCCCGGGAGTGACGGCCACCCGGATCCCGAGGAATTCCGCGTACCCGACGACGTACTCCAGCGGCTCGCCGTTGACGCGCCGGCGGACCAGCGACTCGAGTTCAGCCGGTGAGGCCGCGGCCTTGGCCAGCAGCTCGGCTTCCTCTTCCGCGAACACGCAGCCAGCGCCCCGCAACCTGGTGACGAGATCCTCCATGAGGATCTCAATCTACCGGCGCTGGTGCCCGTGATGGTGGTACCGCTTGTGTCGGCGCTTCCGGCCCGCCGGAGCCCGTTTCGCAGTGGTCACCGTGGTCAGCGTCTCGTCGGTCCGCACCGCCTTGTCGTACAGCGCGGCCACCTGCTGTCCGAACCGCGCCGTATACGACACCGCGTCGCTGTACCCGCCCTGCTCGTACCCGCCGATGACGCCGATGATCACGCCGAGGCCGGTGACCTGGTTGAAGGCGGCGATCAGCGGGCCGCCACTGGTCCCCATGGTGTAACCCGAGCAGTCGAACTCCACCGGGGCGGCGGCGACGTCCCTGATCACGTTCACGCACCCCACCGGGCGGGCGAGGCCGTCGGGATAGCCGATGGTCAGCACGCGCTGACCATCGGCGGGACTGCCGAGCCCGTCACCACCGGTCAGCGACTGCAGGGTCTGGGTGCTGCCGGGCCGCGTGACCAGCAGGAACGCGATGTCGTGATCTGGGGCGGAATGCGACACCCACTTCCCGTCACGTATCACCTGCTGCACCTGCCACATGCCGTACGGCTCGTGCCCGCCGTTGTAACCGGGGATGAACACGATCCTCGACGGCACCCGGCCGTCCAGGCAGTGCGCGGCGGTAATGACCATGTCGCCGCTCGGGCTGTTCACCACGGCCGCCGAGCAGAAGTGCTTGCCGAGTCCGCCATGGGCGCCACGAGAAAACAGCGCTCCTACCGCTCCGACGCCGCTGAACGGCTGGGCGCTCGGTGCCGTGTCAGCCTCGGCCGGCGCGCCGGAGACGGCCGCGAGGGCAGTGGTCGTGAGCAGCAGGCCGGTCCATCGACGGATCCTCCTCCCATGCATGAACCCAGAGTATCGGATTGATAACGATGAGTGATAATTAGGTCCGGGGCAGGATCCAGGCCAGCAACTCGCCGACTCGCGCGGCGGCGGCCCGCGCCGTCTCGGTGACCTCGTCATGGCTCAGCGGCCGGCCGGACAGGCCCGCCGCGAGGTTGGTGACCAGCGAGATCCCGAGGACCTCGGCACCCAGCTCGCGGGCCGCGATCGCCTCGAGCACGGTGGACATTCCGACGAGGTCGGCACCGAGCACGCGCAGCATCGCGATCTCGGCCGGCGTCTCGTAATGCGGGCCAGGCAGCGCCGCGTAGACGCCCTCGGCCAGCCCGGGGTCGGCCTCGTGCGCCAGGGCCCGCAGCCGCGGCGTGTACAGGTCGGTGAGGTCGGTGAACCGGGGGCCGGTGAGGGGAGAGCGACCGGTGAGATTGAGGTGGTCTCGCACCAGCACCGGCTGCCCGGCCGCGAGACCTTCGCGTATCCCGCCCGCCGCATTGGTCAAAACGATGGTGCCGCATCCACCGGAGATCGCCGTCCGGACAGGATGCACGATCGCCGCCGGCTCGTGGCCCTCGTACAGATGCACCCGGCCGGTGAACACGAGCACGTGCTTGCCGCCGGAGCGGACATAGCGGACGGTGCGCGAGTGCCCGGGAACGGCCGGCGCGGCGAACCCGCCGAGGTCATCGAGCGGGAACTCGGCCACGGCGGGACCGATCGCCTCGGCTGCCGCGGACCAACCGGAACCGAGGATCACAGCGGCATCGAAACTCGGCGAGCCGGTCAGGTCGAGCAGCGCACGGGCGCTCGCCTCGGCTTGAGCGTAGGGATTCATGGCCGAGATCCTCTCGCTGTTGTGGCTGGTCAGCAAGCGGGCGATTGTCATGGTGTGTGTTATACGTCCGTGATCTGCAGTGCGTGTTGCCGAGAAACGTTCTTGTTGAAGATGCGCGCATCCGAAGATCGTTTCTGGCATCCTAGAGCGCCAGCGGTACCTGTCTGGGCGTCAGCGCTCAGTCATGAATCCGTTGCCCGGCGCGATCGTGTTTCGCCGCACGATAGATTGCGGGAAGCGGCGGGCTTGGCCGACAGGAAAGGACCATCGTGTCACGACGCCGTCCAGGACCGTCGATGCTCGATTTGGATCCCGCGTCCAGCTACGTGCGGGAGCTCGGTGAGAGGTATGACCAAGGTCCCACGGGGGGATATCCGTCGGCTGATCCGTATGACCAGGGCGGCTACTCGTTCCCGCCGGTAACGACCCCGCAGCCCGTACTCCCGGCGTCGGCCCAGTCCACCGCGGTCGCTCAGCCCCCGGTAGTTCAGCCTGCGGTCGCTCAGCCCTTTGCCGGTCAGCCCGCGGTCGGTCAGCCTGCAGGCGGCCAGGCCGCGGTAGGGCTGACCACGCGCCAGCCCGCCGCCCTCGAGCCGGCACGGGTTCCGTCGAAGCGCGGGCACCGCCAGCAGAAGCCCGGCCGGCGTCAGGCACCGTCGGCGGCCGGACCCGCGGCGCGCCCCAAGGCCCTAGACGGCGCCGCACTTGTCCGCCGGGGCGTACGTAAACACCGGTCATTGCTCGAACGGCTGGGATTGGTTTATCCCATTGCCGCGATAGCGGTGGTTATCGTCGGGGGCGTGCTGATAGCCGCGTACCTTGTGTCACCGAATTTGAGCGGTTCAGGCGGAGCAGCAGCTTTCGAGGCGATTACCAACAGCAAGGCGCTAGCGGGGCTAGAAGCCGAACGCCAGACGCTCATTGACATGAACGCGGCCGCTGAAACCTACAGCTTCAGCGGTAAGCCCAAGGTGGTTTCGCCGTCTCAGGTAGTTGCCTCGGCGCAGGCGGCGGCCAATGCCTCGTCATCTTCGTCGTCTTCCTCCTCCTCCTCATCGTCGTCGACCGCGACTTCCGACGAGCCGACCGGCCCGACGCCCGACCCGGGCTCCGCGGAAGCCATCGCCTACGCGCTACTGCCGTCGTACGGGTTCAGCCAAAGCACTCAGTGGGGCTGCCTGTACAACATCTGGGAACGTGAGAGCGGCTGGGTCTACGACGCGGAGAACGCGAGTGGTGCCTACGGAATCCCGCAGGCGCTGCCAGCGAGCAAGATGGCAAGCGCGGGCTCGGACTACCTGACCGATCCCAAAACACAGATCATCTGGGGCCTCGGCTATATCCAGGACACCTACGGCACCCCATGTGCCGCATGGAACTTCGAACTAGCCAACGGCTACTACTAACCGCCCGCGCAAAGCCCCCCGGCCCCCGGCGACGCCTCGCGCCCCTCGGCTCTGGCCTCCGGCAACGCTTCGCGCCCCGGCAACGCTTCGCGCCCCGGCAACGCCTCGCGCCTCTGGCCTCCGGCAACGCCTGCCCCACCCGGAAGCTCGACACGGGTGCTGCTGCTGGTACTGGTGGTGCTCATGAGTGTGGTGGAGCCGTCCCCGGGGTGGGCCGTTTCTGGTTGGTGTGACACTACCCGCACTCTTTTATGGGTAGGGCCGCACTACCCATAAAAGCTCCGGTGCCCGCCGGTGCTCCGGTGCGCTGATGCGCCGAATCGCGGTGCGCCGAATCCCCGTGTGCCCGTGTGCCCGTGTGCCCGTGTGCCCGTGTGCCCGTGTGCCATATCACCAGATCGGCAGCCCATGGATGGCCCATCGGTGGGCGAATAACGCTATCGATGGGCCATCCATGGGCGGGTAATGAGCGCGGGGCCGGGGGAATGCCGGCTCGAATGGGAGGCGGTACAGCCGCTAGTGGTCACTGGGGGTGATTTGGAAGTTACTTGTGGGTAAACACTCCGGTTATGACCCTTCACCCAACGCCGATCATGCCTTACCTAAAGTGTTCTCTTGGTGACGGTTGATATTGCTCCGGGTCGGATATCCGCTACAGTGTGTGACTGGCACACGTGTGCGGCGGGGTGGGTGGTATACGGAGCGCTATGAGAACGGGTGGTTTATAGCACGTTTTGCACCTTTGGTGGCCTAGTGTGAGTTTCCTCATAGGGGATGGCTTGGCTAGCTGGAATCGCTGATGAGCAGCGCCTTTGGCAATAGTTTGCCGAGTCTGCAGTCGATTGCTGTGACTTACGTCACCCTAAATTTGCTCATTTCAGTGCTTGTTGTCAGGCATTGTTGATTGCTGACAGCACCTCGCCCGTGTGATGGCTTCCTTGGGTAGCCCGGCGCCTTGACCCGCGCCAAGTCCTCGTGGCCGATGCCTGCCGCGAGACGCGGAAAGTGGCTATCAGGGGTGGGAAACGAAATCGCGCGAGTCGCGAGCAAGTTAGGGTTCACTTTGGCACGGCAATTGCACATGCCAGAATTCATGTCCGGAAGACGCCGTATAGCGATTCTCGTGGGCGCTGGCGCGCTCACGATCACCACCGCGGTGGCCGCGGCCGCGGCGACAATACCGAGCACCGCCGCCACGGCATCCGCCACCACGACCCACGCGGTGGAAGCGTCCGCAGTGACCAACGCGATGGCAATGAGCGTCTCACAGACCGACCTCGATCTCGAGAAGGCGCGGGCCGCGGCCATCCAGCGGGCGCAGCAGGCGAAGATCGCCGCCGCGCGGGCCAAGGCCGCCGCGGCCGCGAAGGCAGCCGCTCAGCAGGCCGCCGGGCGCCGTGCGCACCTCATCTACGAGAACCGGCAGGCTCAGGCAGCAGCGACCGCTCAGGCGGCAAAGGCGGCCCAGGCGACAGCCAGCGCGTCGAGTTCGTCGAGCAACTCCTCGAGTTCGAGTTCCTCGAGCACGGCTTCAAGCTCGACGTCGAGCTACTCTGGCTCGCCGCAGGCGATCGCGCAGGAGATGCTGTCCTCCTACGGATGGTCCAGCCAGTGGTCCTGCCTGGACGACCTGTGGGAGCGGGAGAGCAACTGGAGCGTCACGGCGGAAAACGCCAGCTCAGGTGCGTACGGCATCGCGCAAGCGCTGCCGGGGTCGAAGATGGCCAGCGCCGGATCCAACTGGGAGACCAGCGCCGCGACCCAGATCACGTGGGGTCTGGAGTACATCCAGAGCACCTACGGCTCACCGTGCGCCGCCTGGGACCACGAGGAGAGCGCCGACTGGTACTAATCGGCTAGCCGACCAGACAGGAAAGGCCCGGGCCCAAGTTGGGGGACCCGGGCCTTCCTGGTGTCACCGGTGGCTGCTAACCCGTCGTTATGACCTGAAAAGTAGTTAGCTCTTGCTCGAACATGGGCAGCACCTTCGGCCACGCCGCTTGCTGGGCGACGAGGTACAGCGCGTAGGACTGGCCATCCTTGTCGAACAGCAGGTCCTCGCCCTGGATACGGACCCCGTCGTTGAGCCAGCTGAACTCCCAGATCGCGCCCCTAGTGCCGCGGATGACCGCACGGCGCAGCATGATCTGCTGGTAGTCCGGCAGGGTGCCCTGCTGGAGATCATGCTTGCTGATGTAGCTGGCCTCCGCGAACATGTCCGGGAACGTGTGCGAGGTCAGCTCGATTCGCATAAACGAGGTCTTGTCCGGGCCGTACAGCCACCAGACCAGCCCGGAATTCTTGGCGAACCAGCCGGGGGGCACTCCGATGGAGAAGCCGGCCGCGGTGCCCGCCGCCGAGGGCTTCACCGAGACCGGTGAGTACCCCGCGGGTGGCGCGGTGGGGCCACTTTCCAGTGCGGCGAGCGCGCCGTTTGGCGGGTTCGGCGGGGCCTGCTGGGACGTCGTGTGCGGCGGAGTCGTCGTGTTGTGGTGGAGGGTGAACGCGACGGTGGTGCCGATGACCACTGCTAGTACGATCGCCGTCGCCACCAGGGTGGTGCCCCAGCGTTTCCGGCGGGTCGCCGGCACCGCCCCGTTCTGCGCGTCGGTCTCGGCAGGCTGCTGCTGTGCCCACGTGCTGGGCGGAGGGCCACCCGCCCGCGGGCTGAACAACGGGGACGCCTGCGGCTTGGTCGGGGGGTCCGAATGCGCCGGGGAGTCCGCCGCCTCGGATTCCGGCGCGGCCGAACCGTCGACGGCGGCGGGATCCTCACTCGGCGCCGGGTCCTCGCGGACCGGGGCCGCCGTGCCGCTCGCCAGACCGCTCACGCTGTTGCTGAGGCCTCTCGCGGCCCCGCTCACCGCGCCGGCGAGCCCGCTCAGACGGGCCGCCGCCCCGCCGGCGCGGGCACCGTTCGGCGCGGTCGCGGGCGGTGCTTCCGAGGGAGCCGCGGACGCGACACTCACGTCAGCCGGGGGAGATGTCATGGCGGCGGGTGTCACGGTGTCGGTGACCCGCTCATCAGGCAGCGCCGGCAGCAGGTTCACGATCAGCCGGGCCGCCGTCTGGGCGTCCGGCCGTCTGGCGGGATCCCGGCGCAGCAACGCCAGGATGATCCCGGCCAGCGGTCCGGCGGCCGAACACGGCGGCGGATCCTCATGAATGATCGCGGACATCGTGGTGATGGCGCCACCGCGTTTCTCGAACGGCCCGTGGCCCTCGACAGCGGTGTACAGCGTCGCCCCGAGGGACCACAGGTCCGACGCCGGGGTCGCGGGGCCGCCGCGGATCCGTTCCGGCGCGGTGTAGCCGGGCGAGCCCATGACCATGCCGGTCTGGGTCAGCCGGGGATCTCCCTGAAAGGTCGCGATTCCGAAGTCGGTGAGTACCGCTCGTCCCTCCGCGGCGAGCAGTACGTTGCTCGGCTTGACGTCCCGGTGCAGCACTCCGGCCGCGTGCGCTGTCGCCAGCGCGGCGAGCAGCTGCTGGGCCATCCTTCCGGCGCGGCGTGGCGATATCGGTCCCGATTCGGTGAGGATCTGCTCCAGCGATTTCGAGGGCACCAGCTCCATGACGATCCAGGGCCTGCCGTCGTCCTCAGCTACGTCGTAGACCGCGACCACGCCACGGTGACTCAGCCGCGCCGCCGTCCGCGCCTCGCGCAGCGTCCGCTGGTAGGCGTTGTCTCGTTCCTCGTCGCTGAGTGCCTCGCTGATCAGGACTTCCTTGACCGCGACATCGCGATCAAGCAGCTCATCCCGCGCGCGCCAGACAACGCCCATGGCCCCTCGGCCGATGGGCTCGTCGAGCCTGTACCTCCCCGCGATCACGCGCCCGCTCATTGGGTGCATAAGCCGGAAGATACACGGCGACAGCTACAAGGTCTCTGTCTGACTGGTACGAAAAGGCTAAGTGTCATCAGACCGTGAACTAGAGGTATCGGTGAGTGGATAGTTGCTGTCATCTCGTGAGCTCTGAGTGACGAGTGTGATGAAGGTTACGGATGGTTCCGCCCGATCGACAGCACCGGTCCGGTGGCCTCCGAATAGCTCTGTCCGCCCGGGGGAGCGGCCCCCCGGAACCCCCCGTAAAAATCATTGCCTTTGTCGTCGGTGATGATGAACGCGGGGAAATCACTGACCTCAATCTTCCACACGGCTTCCATGCCGAGCTCGGGGTACTCAAGAACCTCGACATGCTTGATGCACTCAGAGGCTAGCCGTGCGGCCGCTCCGCCGATGGAGCCTAGGTAGAAACCGCCGTATTTCTTGCAGGCGTCGGTAACGGCCCTCGACCGGTTTCCCTTGGCCAGCATCACGAACGATCCGCCGGCCGCCTGGAAGCGGTCCACGTAGGAATCCATCCGCCCCGCCGTCGTCGGCCCGAACGACCCGGACGCGTACCCCTCGGGCGTTTTCGCTGGCCCCGCGTAGTACACCGGATGGTCCCGCAGGTACTCGGGGAGCGGCTCGCCCGCGTCCAGCCGTTCGGCGATCTTGGCGTGCGCGATGTCTCGCGCCACCACCATCGGCCCGGTCAGCGACAGCCGCGTCTTCACCGGGTAGTTGGACAGCTGCGCTCGTATCTCGTCCATCGGCCGGTTCAGGTCGATGCTGACAACCTCGGCGGTGTCTTCGACCACCGGGTCAGGGAGGTACTGGGCCGGGTCGGTTTCCAGCGCCTCGAGGAACACTCCGTCCGCGGTGATCTTGCCCAGCGCCTGCCGGTCGGCCGAACACGATACGGCGATGGCCACCGGGCACGAGGCTCCGTGCCGGGGCAGCCGGATCACCCGTACGTCGTGGCAGAAGTACTTCCCGCCGAACTGCGCGCCGATCCCGATCTGGCGGGTCAGCTCGAGCACCTGGGCCTCGAGCTCCACGTCACGGAATCCGTGTCCGGCCGGCGATCCGGAAGCCGGCATCGAATCCAGGTAATGAGCCGACGCGTACTTCGCGGTCTTCAGCGCGAACTCGGCGGACGTCCCGCCGATGACGATCGCCAGGTGGTACGGGGGACAGGCGGACGTCCCGATCGCCCGGATCTTTTCTTCGAGGAACGACCGCATCCGGGTCGGGTTGAGCAGCGCCTTGGTCTCCTGGAACAGGAAGGACTTGTTGGCCGAGCCGCCGCCCTTGGCCATGAACAGGAACTTGTACTCTTCCCCGGACGTGGCGTACAGCTCGATCTGCGCCGGGAGGTTGGAGCCGGTATTTTTCTCGTCCCACATCGAGATCGGCGCGAGCTGAGAGTAGCGCAGATTCAGTGTGGTGTACGCGTCGAAAATCCCGCGCGCGATGTGCTCTTCGTCGCGGCCGTCGGTGAGTACCTGCTGACCACGCTTGCCCATCACGATCGCGGTGCCGGTGTCCTGGCACATCGGCAGGATCCCGCCGGCCGCGATGCACGCGTTCCGCAGCAGGTCCCGCGCCACGTAGCGATCGTTCGGCGAGCCTTGAGGGTCGTCAAGTATCGACCGTAGCTGGCGCAGGTGCGCGGGCCGCAGCAGGTGGGCGATGTCGCGCATCGCCGTCGAGGTGAGCTGAGTGAGTGCCTGCGGGTCCACTTCAAGGAATTTTCGGCCGAACGCCGCGTGGCTGGTCGCTCCGCCCGACGCTATCTGCCGGTATGTCGTCTCGTCTGGCCCGAGTGGAAGTAGTTCGGTGAAGGAAAACTCCGGCATCCTCGCCATCCTCGCAGTCTTAGCTCGCAGTCTTTGAGAGCGCGCTCCCAAGCTTAGGCCGCAGCCGCCTCGCCGCTCTCGCGAGAACCGGGCTGCCCAACGTGATTCCGGCCACCCATCCAGCCGGTCCACATAGTGAGACCTATGAATCGTCAAGGGAAGGTAAAATTTCGTGTCTTGATGGTCACGACTTGTACACGTTTAATCCAGCTTGTATTGTGACGCTATGCGGCGGCGCCGCGCCATGCGGTGCCCCCGTCCGCGAGTGGTCAGCTCGTCACGCGGTGCCCCCGTCCGCGGAGACTGAGCAGCGGCGCCGTCGCACTATCCGGGGGTGGGTCCTCTCTACCCCCGGAAAGACCTGGTCAGAGCGTAGGCAGGTCCCCCAGCCCATCCGCTGTTCCCCTGAACCCGCCGTTGCGGCGATCGGTCTGGGTGATGAGGTTTGCGGTTTCCGCCGGTTTCCGCGCGGCGGCGAGTGGGGTTGGCTGAGCAGTGAGAAGGCTGCCTGGCTTCCACGACCGCGCGGCCGCGAGAAGGGCCCGGTTATGACCGGATGAAGGCCGTTGCCGAGCCGCCAGCTGCCGGTGCGACGTCTCTGGGGCCGCTCGCCGCCCCTGAAACCGGCTCCGTCTCGACTACCAAGACCACCCGGCGGGGCTCCGGCCGGAGGATTCTCCGCGGCGCGTTGCCGGCTGCCCTCGTCGCCGTGATCTTCGTGTTCGCCCTCCCGCATTTCGCGTCTTATCGAAGCGTGTGGGCCAGCATCGGCGCGATGACGTGGCCGCAGGTCCTGCTCATCGCCGCCGCGGCCGCCGGCAGCATGGTCTCTTCCTGGTTCGTGATCTGTTCGGTGCTGCCGTCGATACGGCTGCGTGAGGCGGCGGTGGTCAACCTCGGCTCTAACGCGGTGGCGAACACCATGCCCGCCGGCGGCGCCCTCGCGATGGGGGTTAGCTGGGCCATGCTGTCCGGCTGGGGCGTCAGCACGGCGGACTACGTGCTCTACACCCTGGTGTCGGGAGTCTGGAATGTCTTCGCCCGCCTCGGCCTGCCAGTCCTCGCCCTGCTGGTGATGGTGACGGCCAGCCCGGCCCGGTGCCGGCCTGGCCGCCGCCGCGGCTGTCGGCCTGGTCCTGCTCGTTACTGCGACGCTCGGTTTCGCTCTGCTGCTGCGCAGCGAGCCATTCGCGCTCTGGGCCGGCTGGGCGCTGCAGCACGTGCTAGCCAGCACCTGCCGGCTAGCACGCCGGCCGCCGCCCGCCGGTGCCGCCGGATGGCTGCCCGGCTTCCGTGACCGCGCCGCCGCTCTGCTGGCCGCCCGTGGCTGGCGGATCACTGCCGCCACGGCGGCGGGCAACCTCACCTTGTGGCTGGTCCTGCTGGCCTGCCTGCGTTGCACCGGCCTGTCCCAGGCCCAGGTGCCCTGGCAGACCTCACTGGCGGCCTTCGCGTTCGTCCGGCTGCTAACCGCGCTGCCCGTCACTCCCGGCGGCCTCGGCATCACCGAACTCGGCCTGGTGACCGTGCTGGCCGCCAGCGCCGGCCACCGGGCCAGCGCGCAGGTGACCGCCGCCGTGCTGCTGTACCGGGCCGTCACCTACCTTCCTTCCATCCCTCTCGGCGCTATCGCCTGCCTGATGTGGCGGCACGCACCCGCGCTGATCCGCATCAGTCCGCATAACGCTGGCCCGCCAATCCCGTCTCGACGCGCCGCGGACCGGGCTTGGTGAACCGGCAGTGCAGCGCGATCGCGGCGCTGGAGACCGCCGCCCACCCGCACCACACGGAAGCGAACCCGTCAACCGTGAGCCGGGCAATGACGATAACGGCAACGAGATTGGCGACGCCGAAGACAACGACGTTGCGGTATCCCGACAACAGCAGCGGCCCGCACACGGCGACGACGTAGAGAGCGATGATCAGCAAGCCGTCGGTTACGCGGATGCCGTAGGAGAGGTGGTACGGCGCCAGCTTCACGCTGACCGGGCCACGGACCATCGCCGTGAACAGGATCACGGCGATCACTGTCCCGATCGACGCGAAGGGCACCATCATCCATTTGCGGCGCACCGTCGGCTCGATCGCGATGACAGCCAGCGGGACGAACACCGGCAGCACGACGAAGGCGATCAGCAGGTAAGCCCACAGCGCGACGTGGCCGATGCCGCGCGGCACATGGCCCTGTAGCCACAGCCAGACGAGCGACTCGATGAACTGGTGGGCGCCGAGCAGCAGCGGGAGCCACGCCAAGGCGAGGAACTCGCGGCGCTGGCGGACGTGGCGGACGGCATCGACACCGATCGCGCAGATCACCAGACCGCCAACTACGTCAGCCTGTGGCGAGAAGCACACGCGCGGTCCCCCTTCCAGGTCCAGGATCGCACCGCGGGGGCGTGATCGGTTCCGGTGATGAGCCTTGGGCGGATTGCCGGTGTCCGCCCGCCCGCGGACGGAGTTTGCTGGATACATGGATCAGCAGTGCAGAGCAGACCGATGAGCGGGGCGATGCGAGATGCCGCTTATGTCGGCCCGGTATCCGGCCTGACACCGGCGGGCCTGTCTGTCGTGCACCAATCCGGCTTCACCATCGCCAGGCTGGAGGGTGACCTTGATCTCGCCACCGTCCCGGCGCTGCGGGAGCGTCTGTTCGGCGTGCTCGGCCGCGGTGTGCGGCTGCTCATCGTCGACCTGTCCGGGGTCCCGTTTTGTGACACGTCAGGGCTGGCCATGCTGATCGGCATGCAACGCCGCGCCAGAGTGCGCCAGATCGCCGTTCGGCTAGCCGCTCCCCGCCCGCAGCTGACAGAGCTGTTGCGCAGCACCGGCCTGGACAGCAGCTTCACCATCTGCGCCACGCTCCCCGCCGAAGCGGCGTGAGTCACTAACCGCCAGGAATCAGCACGCCTTCTGGGCCGGGCTGGGGCTGCGGCGTAGCCCGGCCAGGCGGGCGGGGACGGGCCAGTGCACTCCGGTGGCCCAGCCGAAGCGCTCGAAGATGCGGATCACGGCGGCCGAGATGTCAATCTGGCCGGGTTCGGCGCCGTGTCGTGCACAGCAGGGATCGGAGTGATGCATGTTGTGCCAGCTCTCCCCGAACGACACCAGGGCGAGCGGCCACAGGTTCGTGGCCCGGTCGTAGCGCCGGGTGGCGAAGGGACGGCTGCCGAACACATGGCACAGTGAGTTGACACTCCAGGTGACGTGCTGCAGCACTGTGATGCGCACCAGCCCCGCCCACAGCAGGCAGACGAGAGCGGTCCGCCAGGTACCCCCGATCAGCCACCCGGCACCGAACGGCAGCGCGAGTGACAGGGCGCACAAGGCAGGGAACGCGGCTGAGACCGCTCGCATGGCAGGATCGGCCACCATATCGGGCGCATACCGGGTCGGCGGGGTGGGATCGTCGCGCAGCAGCCAGCCCGCGTGGGCGTGGGCGAGGCCGCGAAGCTGCCCGGCCACGCTGGTGCCGTACCGGTAGGGGGAGTGCGGGTCGCCGGGCCGGTCGGTGAAGGCGTGGTGGCGGCGATGGGTGGCGACCCAGCCGATGACCTCGCCCTCGAAGCTCATTGACCCCGCGACCGCGAGCGTGACCCGCAGGGCCGGGGCCGCGGTGAAGCTACGGTGGGTCAGCAGCCGGTGGAAGCCGATGGTTACGCCAAGACCGGTGATCACGTAAAAGACCGCGGCCAGCAGGACATCGGCGAGATTCAGCCCATGACCCCATGCCAGCCACACCGCCACTCCCAGCCCGGTGAATGGCACGAGCACGAACGCGGCCGTCACCGTCGCCCGGGCCCGGTCGTGGAATGTGCAGACCGGTTGACCTTCGTTCGCGAACGCGGTCGTCCCGTCATAGTCAGCTACTGATCTCATGACGGCTGCTGGTCCTGGTGAACGGAGCCCTCACGGGCGAGCAGGCCTGCGCCTAGGCCGAGAACGATCCAGGCGATGATACTCATAACCAACTCCTGTATTGCGATGAGCTGATGGCCGGTCTGGTGCCCGATCGTGGCTGGGGCTGGCCCCGGCGGCAGCATCGCGATACCTAGCTGGCTTGTCACTGTTCAGCTAAGCCCGCCCGCACCGCCGGGGAAACAGCCGGAAACCGCAAACCTCATCACCCAGACCGATCGCAGTGGCGACGCGTCGATTGTTCAGTGTGCGGCCTGGCTGGTCCCGGCCAGCCAGCCGAGCTGCTTCGACATCGCCTGCGCGCAGCTGACGACGGCCTGTACGTGGCCGGAGTCGTCGGTGGCGCGCCACAGTACTGACCACGGATAGCGGGACGCGGGTTCGCTGAGCGGCCGCCAGATGGTTCCGGGGAGCGCGGTGATGCAGGAGGACGGCACGCAGTACAGGCAGCGTCCCTGGGCGACGAGGTCGGCGGCGGCCCGGATGCTCTCCACGGTCCCGCCGTAGACGGTAGGGGTGAAGCCGGCCGCCCGGCACATCTCCACGGTGAACTGGTTGAATTCCGGGGCCCGCGCGTCCTCGGCGAGCAGCAGTGGTTCCTCGGCCAGTACGGCGACGGGGACGCCTTCGAGCTCGGCGAACGGGTGGTCGGCTGGAACCAGGACCCCAAGCGGGTCCTGGCGGAACAGCAACGATGCGATCTGCGGCGGGGCGAGCGCGGCGCGGCCGACTCCCACGTCCAGGCGGCCGTCGATGATCTGCTGGTACTGCTCGGGCACGCTGGCCTCGACCTGGTGGATCACCAGGCCGGGATAGCGAGCCTGAACCTCGTGCAGGATCTGCGGCATCGAGTCATAGCTGGAGTCGATGATGCCGACCCGCAGGGTCGCGGAAGCGCCGACCGCACTGCGGGCGACCACCGCGGCGCGGTCCACGTGCGCCAGGATCTGCCTCGCCTCGACCAGGAATACCACTCCGGCAGCGGTCAGCGAAACGTGATGCGTGCTTCGTTCGAGCAGCCGGACGCCCAGCTCGCGCTCCAGCCGCTGGACCTGCTGGCTCAGCGCCGACTGCACGATGTGCTCCCGCTCAGCCGCCCGGCCGAAGTGCAGCTCCTCCGCCAGCGTCACAAAGTAGCGAAGCTGCCGTAGCTCCATACCTGCCGCCAGGTCTTTGCCCAGTCCATTTCTCGCTCCTTGCTGGAACAGCTCTAGCTCGCTGATCCCGGATGAGATCACCGGGGTCGTCCAGAGACCGGATCACCGAGGCGGGGACTGGGCTAAGAAACGAGATCCTCGCGGTAATTCTACGTCTGCGCCCCGGCCGCAGGAACATGCCGGGGCGGTTATGCCCGGGGTAATCGGCAGGTAATCGGTTCTGGTGATGGGGCGTGCACGGGTTGCCTGTTTCCGCCCGCGTGTTATCGGGGTTGACTCAAGAATGACCGGCTGGGCTTGGCCCGGCACTTCAATCACGGTAAAGGGGCTTGCCATGATCCCTAGCCAGAGCATGGCTCTGGGGGCACCGCCCATCAGCCTGAACGGGACCGCGCCGCGATGTCAGCACCTCGACGGCCTGGCGTCGGCCATGCCTCAGTCAGATCACTGCCGGGACTGTCAGGACCGTGCGGACCGGCAGATGGCCCCTGCGGCCCTTGTGGTCTGTTTGACCTGCGGCTGGGTGGCTTGCTCCGACGACTCGCCGAACCACCACGCCAAGGCGCACTACCAGGAGACCGACCATCCGGTCGCCGCTAGGCTGCAGCCGGGACCGCGCTGGAGATGGTGCTACGTCCACCAGCGTCTCGTCTGAACCGGTCGCCGGGCTTGCCGCCGGGCTGGCCAAGCCGGGGTTAGCCGCCTCATCGTTGGCGGACCTGTAAAGTACCGCCCACCCGACTGGCATGTCAGCGAGGGGTTGATGGGGCACGCCGCCTAGCGCGGGGGTGTGGGGGGCGAGGAAGGTGACATGGCAGGCGAGCGGACGGCGCGGGTGTGGGCGTGGATTGCCGCGTCCCGTGAAGGTGATGCGCCCGAGTTGCTCGCCGCGCTGTGCCGGGCGGCGGTGCGCAGGCTCGGGGTGAATGGCGCGAGCGTGTCCGCGGTGAACGGCCCGGCGGTGCGCGAGCCGCTGTCCGCGACCGGTGAGCTGAGTGGCCGGCTGGATGAGTTGCTGCTCACGACCGGAGAGGGGCCCGGAGCGGAGGATTTCAGGTTTGGGTCGCCGATGCTGATCCCGGACCTGGAATCGGTGACGGCCCGGTGGCCGGGTTTTGCTCCGGCGGCGCTGGAGGCCGGCGCACGAGCCCTGTTCGCGTTTCCGCTGCAAGCCGGGGCGATCCGGGTTGGGGTGCTGTCGCTGTACCGGGCGCTGCCAGGCCCCTTGATGCCGCGCCAGCTGGCGGACGCGCAGGTGTTCGCCGATATCGCGCTGCAACTGCTGCTGGACTCGGTCTCGGGCATCACCGGCTTGTCCGGCTACCGGCCGCTGGACGGCATGTCAGACAGCCGAGCCGAGGTGTATCAGGCGACCGGGATGATCTCGGTGCAGATGGGTGTGAGCCTGGAGGAGGCGTTCATTCGGCTGCGCGCGCACGCGTTCGCGGCTGGCACGCCGCTGGACGATATCGCCGGCGACGTGGTCGGCCGCGTGCTGCGGTTTGATCCCGAGACCGGCCCCGGGACACGAACCTGATCCGCAAGCCGTTGCCTGCGCGGCCCATCGAACGTGGGGCTAACCTGGCAGTTATGGCAGCAACGGTGGACGAGCGCTTGGCGCAGACGTTCGTGGAGCTGGCGGACACGCTCGTCGCCGGATATGACCTGATGGAGTTCCTGCAGACACTCACCGACCGGTGCGTAGACCTGCTGGAGGTGGACGCGGCCGGGCTGCTGCTGGCCGACAGCCGCAGAGCGCTGCGGGTGGTGGCGGCCTCGACGGAGCAGGCCCGGGTCGTGGAGCTGTTCCAGATCCAGAACGATGAGGGCCCGTGCCTGGACTGCTATCGCACCGGGCAGGCCGTCATCGTCAGCGACATGAGCACAGACCGCGCCGCCGAGCGGTGGCCGCGGTTCGCCGCCGCCGTGCTGGAGATGGGCTATGCCGGGGTGCATGCCATCCCGATGCGGCTGCGGGACCAGGTCATCGGGACGCTGAACCTGTTCAGGGCCGCGCCGGGCGCGCTGGACCCGGCGGTGGTGGTGGCGGCCACGGCACTCGTGGACGTGGCGACCATCGGCATCTTGCAGGAGCGGGCGGTTCGCGAGCAGGAGGTCGTGGCCGGGCAGCTGCAACTGGCGCTGAACAGCCGCGTCATCATCGAGCAGGCCAAGGGAGTCCTGGCCGAGCGGCTCCGGGTGACGCCCGACGAGGCATTCGTCCTGCTGCGCCGCTACGCGCGCGATCACAATCACCGGCTCACCGAGCTGTCCGGTGACGTCATCCGCGGCACGGCGCCCATCGTTCCCGGTGAGTAGCAGGAAAGCCTGGTCCATCCGGGGGTCAGCGGCTCGTTCGTGGTCATCCTCCTCGGCGGATTCGCTTTCGCCGCGAGCTTGCGGCGCCACGCAGCACGCGCTCGTCCGGCTGGGGTATTTGAGGCTCATGCGACGCAAGGTCCACGCGAGGCTGATGTTCTCCGCCCGGCGCACTCGACGACCCCAGCGATGGGTCATCGATGGTGCTATTCCGCTATCAATGGCCCATCGCTGGGGCTGGTGCCGTGTCCTGGCGGCGCGGAACGTCGCGGCATCAGGCTTTGCAGGAAACCTTCGGGTTCGCGCCGGCGTAGTTGAGCGGACCCGCGAGAACTGTCACGATGATCGTGCCCGTTTGGGCGCAGTTAGGGTTAGAACTGCTGTAGTAGTGGCGCTGGCCGCCGGCGATGCCGCCGATTACCAGCCAGACGAGTAGTAGTACCGAGCCGATACGCATGACTTGCCTCCGACGGCATATTTGCTTGGGTGGAGTCCCGCCGCAATCCCGTTAATTCCGATATCGGCACGGGGTATTCGTATACCGGTAAACGTCCAGCGCCGCCGCTATTCCTTAATCAAATATGTCAGGGCCTCAGCAAATTAAGCGGCCGTCCCGCTCATCGCGGCCGGGCTGATCGTGGTCTTGGCGCACCCATGTGGTGGGCTGGGGACCAGTTACCTGCCCGGCCGTCGAAGTAACGGAGCCTTAGTTCCGTGTTATGCGTGGCCTTCCTTGAAATCCGTGAGGCGATACTCGACGGACAGATCGGCAAGGACCTGATCATCGCCTTCGACCGGGTAGCCGCGTTCGGTCAGCACGGCGGTTACCAGCAACTGCGCTCCAGAGACGGCCTCCGCCGGAGCGTCAACGAACCGCTCCTGTGAGATTCGCCCACTCACCCGCGTAGCCGGTCCGCGCCGCACCGGTTAAATGACCTCACAGCCGTGCGGGACCTGTCCGGTCACCGGCGCGCCCACCGGTTTGACCGGCTGCGGCTGCGGGTGCGGGTGCTGCTCCGGCTAGTGGCTAGGTGGTAGATCATGAGGAGGATGGCCGCGCCAACGATGGCGGTGATCCAGGTGGAGAGGTTGAAGAACCCGTGCAGGGTGACCACGTGGAACAGCTTCGTGGCCAGCCAGCCGCCCAGCAGCGCTCCGATGATCCCGATCACGCACGTGATGATGAGGCCCTGCGATCTCCTGCCGGGGATCAGCATATTGGCGATCAAGCCTGCTCCCAGGCCGAGGATGATCCATGCGAGGATGCCCATAACCGACTCCTAATACTGCGATGAGCTGATGGCCGGTTTGGTGCCGGATCGCGGCCGGGGGGACTAGCCCCGCCGTGGCATCGCGATACCTTGCCGTCTAACTTGTCAATTCCAGTTAAGCGGATAATTGTGATGACGGAAAGAGCCGGAAACAGTAAACGTCATCATCCAAAACGATTACAGTCGCCTATGCGGACTCTTGCCGTCGGGCGCGGATTCTCTGACACTTGAAATCTGCCAGGAAGGATGTCACCAAGCTTCGTTCTGCATATTACTATTTGATCTTTAAGTATTCGGCCACTGATCCGGGCCACCGGCTCGGCAGGCTGCTGGTCTATGGTTGCTGATGTACAATAATAAAAGTGGATCGTAGGCATTTCGAGTGTCAGCGGTCAAGCTGGCGTCGTCTGCGGTCCTGGTAGCTCGGCGCGCCGTGCGCCCGGGGTTGGGATGGCCGAGATGTTCGGCTTCAAGATCATCACGCAGTACGAGCAGGGTATCGTCTTCCGCTTCGGGCGGGTGCTGCCCGGCATCCGTCAGCCCGGGTTGACCTGGGTCAACCCGTTCACCGACCGGCTCCGCAAGGTGAACATGCAAATCGTCGTGGCGGCGGTGCCCGGCCAGGAGGCCATCACCCACGACAATGTCACGCTGACGGTAAACGCGGTCGTTTACTATCGCGTCATCGATCCGGTCAAGGCGATCATCAACGTACAGAATTACGCCTTCGCCGTGTCCCAGGTAGCCCAGACCTCCTTGCGGTCTGTGATCGGCCAGAGCGACATGGACCAACTGCTGTCCGAGCGGGATAAGGTCAACGCCCACCTCAAGCAGGTCATCGACGCACCTACCGAGGAGCCGTGGGGCATCCGGGTAGAACGAGTTGAGGTCAAGGACGTCTCCCTGCCGGAGTCGATGAAACGGTCGATGTCGCGGCAGGCGGAAGCCGAGCGGGAGCGCCGGGCGCGGATCATCTCCGCTGACGGCGAGTACCAGGCCTCCAAGAAGCTGGCCCAGGCCGCCGCCGTGATGGCAGCTGACCCGGCCGCGTTGCAACTGCGGCTTCTGCAGACCGTCGTCGAGGTCGCCGCCGAGAAGAACAGCACCCTCGTCATGCCCGTTCCGGTCGAACTGCTGCGCTTCTTCGACCGCACGGCACCGGCCGGCGGCCAAGCTCAGCCCGCGGCCGAGGACGTCCCCGATACCAGCGATTCGCTCAGCGTTCCTGAGATTCCTGCCCTCACGGCGCCTGCCGATGTCGCGCTGACCGCCCCCCTCAACCACGCTCAGAAGACACCAGCGTCCAGCTGATTCGTGGCCGGTTAGCGCACGAAGGGCGAACCTCGGGCTCCCGGCGGCTGGCCGTCAGGCAGGTAACTTGCAGGTGGCCAGCTGGTCCGGCTCGCCGACCAGGCGTATGCGGAGGTAGCCGAGCGCGTGGGCGATCAGCCGGGAGACTTGCATCTGGGAGATGCCGAGATGCAGGCCGATCTGCGCCTGCGTCATGTCGTCGTAGAAGCGCATCACCAGGATCCCCTGCTCACGCGAAGGCAGCTCGCGCCAGTGCGCGGCGACGGCCTGCATGCCCAGCATGTGTTCCAGCCGCGCATCGTCTTCACCGAGGAGATCGGCCAGACTTGCCGTCCCTGGCCCATCCACTGGCGCGTCGAGGGATCCTGGCTGGAAGGCCAGCTCTGCCCCCCGGGCCGCGCGGACCGCATCACCGCTGACCCCTAGGTGCCGGGCGAAATCGGACTCGGTCGGAACACGGCCCAGGTCCTGCGTCAGCTTCCCGCTCGCCCCCCGGATTTCGAGCAGTAGATCCTGCACGGGCCGCTGGACATGGATCGGCCAGCGTTTGTCCCGGAAGTGCCGCTTGATCTCGCCGCTTACGCAAGGTTGCGCGTAGGCGGCCAGACTGCGGCCGGCGGCGGGATTGAAGTTGTTTATCGCGTTGATCAGGCCGACGTATCCCACCTGCATCAGGTCCTCGGCCAGCTCGGGACTGTACCGGTAGCGACGGACACATGACCGCACCAGATCGCGGTAGCGGCTGACCAGCAGATCGCACGCCGAGGAACGCTGTTCGCTGCCCCGTGGCAGCGACCGGACGATTCGCAGCAGTTCCCGGTCTTCGAGCCCGGTCAGTTCCCGCGGCGTCAGGCCGGGCGGGACGTGCCTGGGTTCATCAACCGGCGTCAGCGGCCTGCCCGCGGCAGGCCAGCCTGGGTATCCCGAGATCGTCTCGGCGGGGCGCACGTCGGCCCCGATCTTCGGCCAGTAAGTGGGAGGCGGACAGGTCGCGACGATACTGCTCATAACTGTGTCCTCAGTCATTCACCGGGCGAGATGCCCGGAAGTCGGTCATGAGGGGTGGGAGGAGGCGGGGGATGTGCTCTCCTGATCGGCGACGGGTGCAACGGCCACGCCTATGATCACCGCGGCGATCAGAATGACGAGCCCGAGAATGACAATCATGACGCGCTCCCAATCGAGGCACCCTAAGTTGGCCTGACCGACAGGCCGCATGAGCGCAGGCGTCGATGCCTGACACCCGTTCATCTCCGAGTCAACCGTGCCCGCGTCATGTCGGAAACGGCCAATCCGGGAAGGACTTATCACCGCAACCGATCAGTCGGCCAGCGCCCAACGACCCGCTCGTCACCGGTCGGATGGCCCTGGTTCGGAACTGTGGTTTCGGTTGTCCGGCTGTGGGGGCTCGCCGAAGCTGACGTCGATGTTCTCGAAGCTCTTATGCCGCCCGGTCTTGGCGTAGGAGGTGTAGGCACGCTGATCCGCGGGCGTGAGATCCGCGTTGTCGGTGAACGGGGTGAGCAGGCCTCGCGGCCACAACTGCTCCGCGCGTACCGCGTTGAATTCGGTGCTGGCCATCGGCTGTGGTGATGAGCTTATGCGGGATCGGTCATTTCCCATCCGGCCCAGGCGCGGTTGACTGGCGAGTGAACTAGCGTGGCCGCGCTGGACTCTGTGGGAAGGCAACCTCTTGACGACACCATCGCGCGGTGAGGCGCCGCCAGACACGCCGTGCCCGTGCGGGCACACCGCTGAGGAGCATGATTCCGTCGCTTCCCGCTACTGCCTAGCGACTGCTCAGGGTGCTTTGCACCGGGGCTGCATGTGTGTTCCGGTCGTGTCATCCGTCCCGCGCCCCCGATGACGGTGTGGCCTGCTGATAACCAATCCGAGAACCCCGGCAAGCGGATCCCGTCGGTGAGCACCCGGCCCCGCACGCCCTCAGCGCGCCCGGGACGGCCGAAGAAACCCGTCCCGTCGGCTAAGAAACCCGTCCTCCCGGCCCCGCCCTCTCTGCCCCGGTGGAGATGGCTGTGGCCAGCCGGCATCGGGATCCTGCTCGTGGCGTTTGTGCTGTTCCGATCGAGCGGAACATCGGCTCAGGCGCTGAATTACACCGGCTTCATCAACGACGTGACCGCCAACAAGGTGTCGACGGCGGTGATCACCTCGGCCGGGTCGGTGAGCGGGCAGCTCCACGGCGGCGGCGCCTACACCTCCCAGATCCCGGCCGCGCTGAACGACAATGCTCTGTCCGCCCTCCTGCTAGGGCACAAGGTTCAGGTGACAGGAGCCAGCTCGAGCACGAGCCCGGTACTGGAACTGCTTATCTGGATCGTGCCCCTTCTCCTCTTCGTCTGGCTCATCGTCTGGATGGGCCGCCGTAGCAGCAATCAGCTCAGCGGACGGCTCGGCGGGATTATGAGCTTCGGCAAGTCGAAGGCCAAGGTCTACGACGAGGACAAGCCAACCACGCGCTTCGCGGACATCGCCGGCTATGAGGGTTCCAAGGCCGAGGTCATGGAAGTGGTGGACTTCCTGAAACACCCGGCTCGGTACGACAGTGCCGGTGCCGTCATACCGAAGGGCGTGCTGATGGTCGGGCCTCCCGGGACCGGCAAGACCCTGCTGGCCAGGGCCGTCGCTGGCGAGGCCGGAGTGCCGTTCTTCTCCCTCAGCGGCTCAAGTTTCGTCGAGATGTTCGTCGGCGTCGGCGCATCGAGGGTCAGGGACCTGTTCGTTGACGCCAGGAAGCGCGCCCCGTCCATCATCTTCATCGACGAGATCGACGCAATCGGCGGCAGGCGCGGCCCCGGCGGGTTTGGCTCGAATGACGAGCGCGAGCAGACGCTCAACCAGCTGCTGTCGGAAATGGACGGCTTCGAGCCAGGAGCCCGGGTGATCGTCATGGCGGCGACCAACCGAGCCGAGATCCTCGATGCGGCGCTGCTGCGGCCCGGGCGCTTTGACCGGACGGTGGAGATTCCGCTGCCCAACCACGTGGAGCGGACCGCGATCCTGGCTATCCACGGACGGGGTAAGACACTCGCGCCCGACGTGGATTTCGACGTCGTGGCGCGGGGCACGCCCGGATTCTCCGGCGCTGATCTCGCCAATCTCGTGAACGAAGCGGCGATCAACGCGGTGCGCGATGGTCGTGGCGTGCTCAGTGCCGCCGACTTCGGTGCCGCCAGGGACCGCCTCCTGATCGGCCGCCGTGACGCGTCGAACGCGTTGCTGCCCGAGGAGAAACATGCCGTGGCCGTGCATGAAGCCGGGCACGCGGTGGTGGCCGCGCTCTCTGAGCATGCCGATCCCGTCGCGAAGGTCACGATCCTTTCCCGTGGCGCCGCCCTTGGCGTGACCGAGCAGCTGCCCGTGTTCGAACGTCATCTGTATCCCGTGAGCCATCTGACTGCCTCACTGGCCGTGCGCCTCGGCGGTCGTGCCGCTGAGATTGTCGTCTTGGATGAGCCGTCGACGGGTGCTTCCAGCGACCTTGTCGGCGCGACCGACCTCGCGACACACATGGTGCGGGAGTGGGGGTTTTCCGCAAAGGTCGGGCCCATCAGCTACGGGCCGGAGGGACCGAGCCGCGACAATCCCTTTGCGGGCCGTCCTTATGCCGAGGAAACACAGCGTTCCATCGACCAGGAAGTGGCCAGGCTGCTACGGGAGGCCGAGGACACGGCTACCAGACTGCTCCGCGGGCATCGTGAAACTCTCAACCGGGTCATCGGCCTGCTGCTTGAGCGCGAGACGATCGACGGGACGGATCTGGCGGACATCGTCAGAACGACCGGGGCCGTCAACCAGGAACCGGTCCTGCACCGCTCGACTTGAGCTGTCGGCGGTGCGGCGCTATGGCCGTGACGATTATAGAAAAATATTGCTAGTCTTATATTTCCAATATAGACTGATTGCAGGCCCTAGGACTGGCCGCCGTCGGCGGCCCACCCGGTGCCGTCAAGGGGAATCACGCCAGGTCAACAGCGGCTCGGGTTCCCCGCTAAGGAAGTCCGGTCATGTCCGAACCAGTGACACCAGCAGGCACCACCAGAACTCTGCCGCCGCCGTCAGTCAACGGCTCCGCCCCGCCGGTGCCCGCCCCGCAGAAACCCCGCCGCCGGCTGCGCACCCGGATCAGCGGCATGCGCACCGCGCTGATCGCGGGCATCGTCATTCTCGTGGTGGTGCTGATCTTCATCATCCAGAACGCGAACGCCGTCAGCATCAACTTCCTCGGGGCCCACCTGCACCTGTCGCTGGCCGTGGCTTTGCTGCTCGCCGCCATCGCGGGCGCGCTGGTGATGGCCGCCGCGGGGACCGCGCGCATCACCCAGCTACGGCAGATCATGCGCCGAGACCGGCGCAAGTCCCACGCCGGGTAACCAGCCGGGGCCGTCCGGCCACCGGAGGGCGCACCGGATGGCACACCGCTGAACTAGCCGATCGAGCCGGGCCGGGGCCGCCACACACTTAGTGGCGGCCCCGGTCCGGCTTTGCCATGCCCGCACATCGGTGCCGATCGCGATTGACGGCGGCGTCGGCGGCGCTGCCGTCACCCGTCCTCCATCTGCGTGGCGAGCCGGCTTAGCGCGGGCAGCGCGTCGACGATCGCCTGCCGGTCAGTGGCGTCCATGCGTGCCATGGCTTGGGCGGTGATCTCCGCCCTGATATCGCGCCAGCGGGCGATACGGTCCGCGCCCGCCGGGGTCAGCCTCAGCTCGGCGGACCTGCCGTCGGACTCACCACGGTCCCGCCTCAGCAGTCCGTCGGCGGTGAGCTTGCCGACCAGGGTGGACACGCTGTTCGGCGCGAGTCCGAGTTCTCGTGCCGCCTCGGCGACGCTGATCCCCGGGATGCGGTTGGCCAGTCGCAGCAGCTCCGACCGCGCCGGAGGCAGCGGGTCGGCGTCGGCGGCCTGCCGCACCGCGCGCCTGGCGACTCGCCGAATTACACCAAGAGCGGTGAGCAATTCCTCCGACCAGCTGCGGGTATCCGACACTACATCGTTCACAGAGCTAACTATATCGCGATTAATGCATATATGTCAGGGGTACATGGCGATCACAAGCGCCCAACGAAGGGATGCGAATATGACAACGACATCGGGAACGGCTAGTGCGCCAGCCATTCGAAGTCTGATCCCGGCCCGGATTGACCGGCTCCCGTGGTCACGGTTCCACACCCGCCTGGTGATCGCTCTCGGCGTCGCCTGGGTCCTGGACGGACTCGAGATCACCATCGCCAGCAACGTAGGGTCGGACCTCACTCAGAAGTCCACGCTCAACCTCTCGGCCGGCGCCGTCGGCGACATCGCGACCTGGTACCTCATCGGCCAGGTGATCGGGGCCCTGGTGTTCGGCAGGCTGTCGGACAGGTTCGGTCGCCGGAACCTGTTCATGGTGACGCTGGGCGTCTACCTGATCGGCAGCGGACTGACCGCCGCGACCCAGGCGGGCGGGCACTGGTTCATCTTCCTGTACGCGACCCGGGTACTGGCCGGTTCCGGAATCGGCGGCGAGTACGCCGCGATCAACTCGGCGATCGATGAGATGATCCCGGCGAAGTACCGCGGCCGCGTCGACCTCGCGGTGAACGGCACCTACTGGGCCGGAGCACTCATCGGCACGGCCGCCACGCTATACATCCTGAACCACGTCTCGGCCGATGCTGGCTGGCGGGTCGCCTACGTGGTGGGCCCGGTCCTCGCGCTGGTCATCCTGTTCGTCCGCCGGAACCTGCCCGAGTCGCCGCGCTGGCAGATCATGCACGGCCGAGAAGAAGCAGCCGAGGCGTCGATCGCCGAGATCGAGCACGACGTCGAGCGCACCAAGGGCGAGATACCGCCCGTCGACCCCAGCAAGGAACTGGAGATAACGCCGACAGAACGAATCGGCTACCTCGCCCTGCTCCGCGTGCTCTTCCGGCATTACCCCGGACGGTCGGTCCTGGTGGCCGCGCTGATGATCACCCAGTCGTTCCTGTACAACGCGATCTTCTTCACCTACGGCCTGGTACTCGAATTCTTCTTCCACGTGAAGGCCACCGACACCGCGGTCTACTTCTTCGCGTTCGCCGCGGGCAACTTGCTCGGCCCGCTGGTCCTCGGGGGGCTGTTTGACACGATCGGCCGGAGGAAGATGATCTCGAGCACCTATCTGCTGGCCGGAGTGCTGCTCATCATCTCGGCCCAGCTCTTCAAGGCCGGCGACCTCAATGCGACCACCCAGACGCTGGCCTGGACGGTGATCTTCTTCTTCGCTTCGGCGGGCGCGTCGGCCGGGTACCTCACCGCCAGCGAGGTGTTCCCCATCGAGGTCCGCGCGCAGTCGATCGCCGTGTTCTTCGCTATCGCCCAATTGGCCGGGTCGGGAGGCTCGCACCTCTACGGGCACCTGATCGGCACCGGCAACGACCCCAACAAGCTGTACTGGGGCTACATACTCGGCGCCGGGTTGATGATCGTCGGCGGGCTGGTCGCGGTCTTCTTCGCGGTTGACGCCGAAGGCAAGTCCCTTGAGGAGATAGCCAGGCCGCTCTCGGTGGTGGCCAAGCCGCCGGAAGGAATGATGCGTCCCGGTGGCCCCATCACGTAACGTCGTCCTGTTCTTGAGGGCCCTTTCGCTGCCCGTCCGTACCTGGACCAGGTGCGGACGGGCAGCGCATTTCCGGTAACGTGCCGCTGGTGCCGCCGGCTCGGAACGCCGTCTCCGGGGGCTTCGCGATGACCGACAGCGGCTTGGCCACTTCTTCCAGGCTCTTGCCCTCGGCGTTGACGCCCAGGAAGATCTCCACGACGCCGCCGACGATCATCAACCCGGCGCCCAGCAGGTAGCCCCAGTACAGCTTGTTGGGGTCGTTGCCATTGCCGATCAGGTGCCCGTACAGGTGCGAGCCTCCCGACCCGGCCAATTGGGCGATGGCGAAGAACACCGCGATGGCTTGGGCCCGGACCTCAAGCGGGAACACCTCGCTGGCGGTGAGGTATCCGGCCGACGCGCCGGCGCTCGCGAAGAAGAAGATCACCGTCCAGGCACAGCGTCTGAGTGGTCGCGTTGAGGTGACCGTCCTTGAACATCTGCGCGCTGATGACCAGCAGGATGCCCGCGATGAGGTAGGTACCCGCGATCATCTTCTTGCGGCCGATCGTGTCGAACAGCCGCCCGAGAGTGAGCGGGCCGAGCAGGTTGCCGGCCGCGAACGCCAGGAAGTACCAGCCGGTGTCGGATGACTTCACGTGGAAGAAGAATTCGAGCACCAGGCCGTAGGTAAAGAAGATCGCGTTGTACAGGAACGACTGGGTGATCATCAGCGCGGCCACCAGGACCGACCGTCCCGGGTAATGCCGGAAGAGCACACGGAGCAGGGCGAGGTAGCCGTAGCGCTTGGTCGGCCGGATCTCTAGCACCTTGCTCTGATCCACCGGAGGAATCGCGCCCTTGGTCTTCTCGACGTCATGCTCGATCTCGGCGATAGAGACCTCGGCCTCGGCCTCGTATCCGTGCATGATCTGCCAGCGCGGTGATTCCGGCAGCGACTTGCGTACGTAGATGATGACCAGCGCCAGCACCGGCCCGGCCAGATACGCGATGCGCCAGCCGAGTCCGATCGACAGGTGGTTCAGCACCAGGATGGTGAACAAGGTGCCGAGGAAGGCACCTGCCCAGTAGGTCCCGTTCACCGTCAGGTCGACGTGGCCGCGGTACTTCGCCGGGATCATCTCGTCGATCGCCGAGTTGATCGCGGCGTACTCGCCGCCGATCCCGGAACCGGCCAGCACCCGGGTCGCGTACAGGAAGATGAACCAGTACCCGCCCTTCGGCGTCGCGGCGGTGAGCCCGCTGCCGATCAGGTAGACGCCGAGGGTGATCATGAATAGCTTCCGGCGGCCGAGCTTGTCCGACAGTCGCCCGAAGAACAGCGCGCCGATCACCTGGCCGATCAGGTACCAGGTCGCGATGTCCGCCACCGCGCTCGCCGACATGCCCAGCGCGCCGGGCTGAGTCAGGTCCGGGCCGACGTTGCTGGCGATCGTGATCTCGAGTCCGTCCAGTACCCAGGCCACGCCGAGCGCGACAATCAGGTGGGTATGGAACCTCGACCACGGAAGCCGGTCGATCCGGGCCGGGATAAGCGACCTGATGACTCCGGGCTTATCGGGCGCGGTGCTGGTAGTGGCGGCCATTGTTCACTTTCCCCTCGTAGTGCGCATGGCTCACCTGGTATTACCCGTTGGTTGCGCTCCGTAACCAGATCAATCCGGCGGCGCCGGGGCGCGCCACACCCATTTCTTATAGGTGAAGTACCGGAAGATCGTGCCCAGCCCAGTTCCGACGATGTTCGCCGCGTTGTACGCGAGGTTGCCGTGCTTGTCCAGGCCGTAAGCGGTGAAGCCGATCACGGCCTCCGCGATGAGCAGGCCCAGCCCGTTGAGCACGAGGAAGAAGATGATTTCGCGCAGCCAATGCTGGTTGACCCGGTGCCGGAACGTCCAGAACCTGTTGCCCACGTAGGTGATGACGGTCGCGATCACAAAAGCGATTGCCTTGGCTTTCAGCGGCCCGAAATGATAGACGCCGTAGAGCACGCCCGAGCCGCCGAGGTCGACAATCGCGCCGATCCCACCGACGACGCCGAATTTCGCGATCTCGGGTATCAGGTCACGCACGAGTTTCAACGCATCGGCTATGCGTGGCGTCATGAATCTACGGTAAGGCAGTTCGGCCACGGCTATGCTCCCCGAAGACGATCCGCCATGAAACAAAGATGAGCGCCGTGACGACGAATCCGGCCTCGAAGGTGAGATCTCCGGCCGGCCCAAGTCCGGCCCACCAGCCGACGGCCACCCGGTTCACATCCGGCCGGAAGTACCGGGTGTAGTCCGAGGCGAACGGATTCCACCCCCACCGCGTAGCCGAACGTCGCGCCCAGCGCCAGCAAGAAACCGCCAGGAACCGTGTGGTGCGACGCACCCGGGCGGCCCTTCGCCAGGATGACCACGGACGCGATCAGGAAGAGGACCGTCAGCACCGGGAACGTGCACCGCTCGAAGACGTGCACCCCGAAAAGCGGACCCCGGGCGGAGAGGACGGCGTGCGCGATGCCGCCCGCCAGCGTTCCGACGAGGATGGCGACGCCCGCGGCCCAGAAGCTGAGGCCGAAACCGGCGACGGCGAGCACGCCCACGAAGATGGTCGCGAACTCCATATTCGGTGACGTCCAGGTCCACAGCAGCTGAATCGGCGTGCCGTGGCGCTCGCCGAGCGGGATGAACTCAGCACCCCCCGGCTCCACGACGAGCGTGCGGGTGCCATAGTTTCCCTCACGTTGTGCTTCCCCCGTTTGCACGCCGTGATCATGCCCAGGTAGACGTATATCGACTCCTGTCTGCGCGTAGGCTACAGCGCGTGCCCGATACCGTGATCCAGCCCACCGTCGGCATGGTGGGCGCAGGCCAGCTAGCCCGGATGACCGCCCAGGCCGCGATACCCCTCGCCATCCAGTTCAAGGTCCTTGCGGCATCCCAGGACGAGAGCGCCGCCCTGGTAACCCCGCAGACCCGGTACGGCGACTACCAGTCGCTGGCCGATTTGCAGGCTTTCGCCGCCGAATGCGATGTGTTGACCTTCGACCACGAGCACGTGCCCTCCGGGTCGCTGCTCGCACTCGAGCAGGCCGGATTCAAGCTCCGGCCAGGGCCCGGTGCCCTGCGGTATACCCAGGACAAACTGGCGATGCGCGGCCGGCTTACCGAACTCGGCCTGCCCTGCCCGCGATACGCCGCGGTCAAGACGCTGTTCGATGTGCGGGATTTCGGCCCGTGGCCCGTGGTGCTCAAATCGGTCAGTGGCGGATACGACGGCAAGGGCGTGTGGGTCTGCTCGTCCGAAGACGAGGCCGCCGAGGTGCTCCGCTACGGTGTGCCGCTGCTGGCCGAGGAGTACGTGCCATTCACCATGGAGACCGCCGCCCTGGTCGCGCGGTCCCCGCACAAGCAGGGCGCGGCGTACCCAGTGGTGCAGACCGTGCAGCAGGACGGCATCTGCCGCGAGGTGATCGCGCCGGCGCCCGGATTGCCGTCATTCGTCGGGGAGGAAGCGTCCGCGATGGCGCTGCGGATCGCCGCATCTCTCGATGTCGTGGGATTGCTAGCGGTCGAGTTGTTCGTCACCGAGACCGGGCTGCTGATCAACGAACTGGCGATGCGCCCGCACAACTCGGGGCACTGGACCATCGACGGCGCGGTGACCTCGCAGTTCGAGCAGCACCTGCGCGCCGTGCTGGATCTCCCGCTGGGGTCGCCGGAATCCGTGGCCCCCTACACGGTGATGGCGAACGTGCTCGGTGGCACGGATCCGAACGTCTACGACCGGTACGTGCACGTGATGGCCCTAGACCCCGGCGTCCGGGTCCACATGTACGACAAGCCGGTCCGCCCTGGCCGCAAGATCGGCCACGTCACCGTGATGGGCTCCGATCCCGACTCCCTCCGCGACCGCGCCCGCCGCGCCGCCAGCTTCCTCCGCTGGGGCCACGAAGACGGCGACTAGCCGCGAGCTCAGCCAGCATCACCCGACAGCCCGCCATCAGTACCCGCCCAAGCCCGCCCCGGCTCCCCGTTCCGCGGCTTGCCATGCCCGCAGGCTCGCCCCACGCCTGCGCGGGCAGGCCCCGCCCCCCCGCCCCGGCCCGCCCCGCCCCGCCCCGGCCCGCCCCGCGTCCGTTTTGCGGGGCTTTGCCGGGCGGGTTCTCGCCGCATTGTGCTTCTACGCCGCTGTCGATGGCCCATCGCTGGCGCCTAGACGCCGCCGATGGGCCATCGATGGCCCTGCGGAAGGCGCTTCCTCGTCCTGCCAGCCACACGGATCACTCTGGTTTCGCCGTGGGGTAGGTGGACGTCTCTGCGGCGGCTTTGGGGCGGGAGGGCCGGGAGTCCAGGTCTGCCGGAGTTTCGTCAAGTTCATGAAGATCTGGATCAGCCGGCACTCTACAACTATCCTCGAAGCGACATTTAACCTGAACAGGCACGGGCGTCCATCATCAGGGCGTTTCCCCTTCGGGGGGAGCTGAGGACAGGAGGGCCGGCTTGAGCGTTGGCGAAGCGCTGGTGGCAGCTCGCATCAGGGCAGGCCTGACCACTGAGGAGGTCAGCGCGCGCAGCCTGATCAGAGAAAGTGTCGTCGCTGCCATGGAGCGGGACGACTATGAGGCCTGCGGCGGGCCGGTGTACGTCAACGGCTACATCCGGGCGGTCGCGGCGGCGATTGGTGTTGACCCGCTGCCGCTGATCGCCGAGTACGCCAGCGTCCAGCGGGCATCCGCAGCGCCCGGACCAGAAGCACCGTCCGCCCCAGAGGCCGTATCTGCCCCAGAAGCACCGTCCGCCCCAGAAACGGCGTCCGCCCCGGAGACCCAACCGATCCCGATCCCGGAGCCGGTCCCCGAGCTAGAGCCGTTTCCCGAGGCCGAGCCGATCCCCGAGGCCGAGCCCGGCGAGCCGGATCCCGACCCCGCCCAGGAAACCCAACCGGAGCCGGAGCCGGAGCCCGACCCCGCCCAGGACCAGGAAACCCAACCGGAGCCCGAGCCCACCCAGGAACCAGCCGAGTTCCTCGGGCCCGAGCCCGCCCAGATACCGATCGCCGAGACCACCCTGGATGACCTGTTCGGGTACGTGGAACCCGAGGCGGTAACCGACGACCTGCCGTCGCCGGTCGTACCGGTGACCATGCCGTCACCAGCCGCGACGCCACCGAACGGGATTCCGCGGGTCCCCGCCGACCCGTCGACCCCGCGCCCCGCGGATGCGGGCACGCCGCCACCAGCCAGAAAGCCGCGCCCTCGCCCAAGTCGGCTGCACCCGGAGGAACCCCGCCCGGTCCGGACCAGGGAGCGGCGCAGGTTGTGGGTAGCGCTGGGCTCGACCGTGGTGCTGCTCGTCGTCGTCGGGGTCGCGACCACCCAGCTCGTGTCGCACGCCAACCACGCCCAACGCAGCGACGCCGCCGCGG
>CAVUOU010000003.1:0-27851 GCA_963743085.1 uncultured Actinomycetota bacterium | reverse complement strand
GAATTTCCTCCTTAAGAGAGACAACCCGAGCCCGCCGTAGTGCTCGGCAGGTCGCCGCGCGAATGACGCACTGAATGTAACTGCGGTCGCGCCGGACAACCGGCCACCCCGCGCACTTGTGAGAACGGAACGCGAAGATGACCGGTTCAGATTCCTCACGGCGTTATGGCAAAAGAAAGGTCTTAGGCGGGGATGGTGTGACCAGTGTCACTCCAAGACTGTCGTGAAGCCTGAATTGTCGTCTGTGTGGCGGTTAAAACGGTGCGTAACGACCATTTCCGTGTCGCCGCAGCCTATCGGAAAGGACGGCGGCGATAAGGGAACTGGAGAAGGGGAAGAACAAGGCGCAGAAGCTGGCCGGGGGACCTCGCGCCCGGCGGGGGCGTACCGAAGGGTGCATGTGATGACAGCTACAAACGGGCGAACGACCACCGAAGACACAAAAGCCACCCCGCCACGGCCGAGGCAGGAGCCGGGGATGGACACCGAGCACGGCAAGACCGTCATCGCCGACGTGGTGGTGCAGAAGATCGCCGGGCTGGCCGCCCGCGAGATCAACGGCGTGTACAGCCTCGGCGGCGGGGTCGCGCGGGCTTTCGGCGCCGTTATGGACCGGGTTCCCGGCACCGCCACCTCATCGCTGTCGCCGGGTGTCAACGTCGAGGTCGGCGAGCGGCAGGCGGCCGTGGACCTGAACCTGATCGTGGCGTACGGGGTCGAGATCGGCGAGCTGGCCAAGGCGGTCCGCCGTAACGTGATCGGCTCGATCGAGCGGATGACCGGCCTGGAAGTCACCGAGGTGAACATCTCCGTCGACGACGTCCACCTGCCGGGCGAGGACGATGACAGCGACGCCGAGGCCCGGGTCGAATGAGCCCCGAACCGACCGAGGCCGACCAGATCAGCGCGGCGGTGCTGGCCTGCCCCGACGTGGCAAGCATGTCCGCCGAGATCCGTTCCTACCTGCCCGGGCGCACCGTGCCCGGCATCAGGCTCGGCGACGAGGCGGTCGAGGTGCACGTAGTCGCTCGCTACGGGCCGCCACTGCCCGCGGTCGCCGAGCAGATCGACCGCGCCGTCGCCCCGCTGCTGCCTGGCCGGGCGCTGCGGATCGTCATCGAGGACATCATGCTTCCCGGCGACCCGCAAAACACGACAGACGGGGAAGGCTGACATGGCAGGAAACACCGCGACCATGATCGGGCTGATCGCCGGGCTCGCGCTCGGCTTCGCCGGGGCGTTTGGCGGCTGGAGCGCGTTCGTGATCGTGCTGGTGCTGGGCGCGATCGGGCTGGTGGCGGGCCGGGTAATCGACGGCCAGCTGGATCTGACCGCTTACCTCGGCAGCCGGCGGGATCGCGACTACCGATGACCATCGCTCCGCCCGCGCCCGCACCGTCATCCAGCAGTCGCACCATAACGCCGGCCGAGCGTGGCCGCACGGTGCTCGCGCCCCTGGTGGTGGAGAAGATCGCCGCCCAGGCCGCCACCGAAATAGGCGGCATATCCGGATTGCGACGCCACATCGCAGGCCGGGCGGTGGGCGACGAGCAGGTGCGCGCCGAGGCTGACCTGGACGGCCAGGTCGTCGGGGTACGACTGCAGCTGGCCGCCGCGTTTCCCGTCCCGCTGCTCGAGCTGACCCGTCAGGTGCGCCAGCACGTCACCGCGCAGATCCAGACGCTGTGCGATCTCCGGGTGGATCACATCGACATCACGGTCGTGGCGCTGCGCGGTGGCGCCAGCAACCGGAGAGTGCAATGACCCGGATGCCCCGCGGCAGCCGTCCGGTCACCGCCTTCGTCGCCGCCTTGCTGGCCATCTGCGCGTGCGCGTTCGCGGCCGTGCAGGCCATCTCGCTGGCCGCTCACCAGCGCACCCTCGGGTTCAGCGTGCACGCCGTCACCCACTTCGGCCGCACCACCCACTGGAATGCCGGTGTGGTCCTAGCCACCGGGATCGCCGCCGCGGTGATCGGGCTTGGCCTGCTGCTGGCCGGCCTGCTGCCGCCGCGCCGCCGCGTCGTCGAGCTCACCGCTGACGACTCCAGCCTGGCGGCCGGCCTGTCCCATTCCAGCCTGCGCCGCTCGCTGCGCGCGGCCATCGCCGACATCGATGGCGTCAGCACCGCCCGGCTGCGCGGCCGTCGTCGGCTGACCATCAGCGCCACCAGCACGCTGCGCGACAGCACCGGCTTGGCCGAGACCGTCCAGGCCACCGCCGACCGGCAACTGGCCGCGCTCGCCCCGCATCGTCCGCATACCGTGCGGGTGCGGCTGAAGCGAAAGGAAGCCTGATGCGCCGCCGTGCCGCCCGTGGCAACCGGACCGGGCTCACCCTGCTCGGCCTGCCGCTGCTGCTCGCCGGTGCCGCCGTGATTGCCCGGTCGACCGGCCGGTACGGCGGCTCGACCAGCACGCCGCTCTACCCGCCCGCGGCGCAGCGGTACATCCACGAGCATGGCTGGATCTGGCCCGCCGCCGCGGCCGCGGCCATCATCATCGGGCTGATCTGCCTGCGCTGGCTGCTCGTCCAGCCACGCCGCGATCTGCTGCGCCGCATCCGGCTCGACGGCGACCGCCGAGACCAGCCCGGCGCCGGGCGGACCATCCTGCCCGCTGACGCCATCACCGACCTCGTCCGCAGCGACCTAGCCGACCAGCCCGGCGTGCGACGCGCCTCCGCCGCCCTCAGCGGCCGCCCCGACCAGCCCGAGCTGTGGCTGGCCGTCACCGCCGCCGCCGATGTCGACCCGGCCCGGTTGCGCGGCCACCTCACCAGCGAGCTATTGCCCAGCCTGCGTACCGCGCTCGGCCAGCCCGACCTGACAGCCCACCTGCGCATCCACCTCACCAGCCGCACCGAACACGACCACCAAGGCGAGATCGCCCCCGCGAGATCCGCGTAACGCCGGCAACTTACCCAGCGCCGCCGCGTACTGCTCGCTGTCGGATCCGGAAAGTTCCCAGGTCCGCGCCAGCTCGTCCAGCGCCGCCTCCCGCGACGACCCGGCGGCCAGCATCCGCCGCGCCGCCTCCCACACCTCGGGCGGGTCGTCATCCCACAGCTGCCGCACCACCGCGAGGTAGGCCGGGAGCCGCTGTTGCGGCACGCTCTGCGCCGCGCCCTCCAGCGCCGTGATCAGCGCTCGGTCGGCCTCGTCGGCCGCGTCGAGTTCGGCCGCCGACCGACCGGGCGCTACCTCGCCGGTTCGGTCCGCCGGGGCGGGGACGGCGAACGTCCGCCGCTCGATGACCGCCGTGACGAACTCGTCGCCAACGGCGTCGCTGAGGTCCTCCAGATAGCGGCGCAACGGCGAGGCATCGGGTCCGTACCAGGCCCGGCCGAACCGGACCCGGCTCAGTCGCTCGGCCGTCATCAGCCGCCGCCGGGCGCGTTGCGGCAGGTCGTTGCGTTCGGCCAGCCACTCGGCCCACGCCCGCACCACCGGCTGGACATACTGCCCGAACCGGTCAGGCCCGAGCGCGACCGCGGGCAGCACGCCGAGCAGTAGCCGGTCCAGTACGGCGGGCCCGATCAGCGTCGGATCACAGCCGAGGTGCACCACACACGACTCCGCCACCAGCCGGGGCAAGGCCGGCGAGAACCCGTGTCCACACGGCGAGGCCAGGAACTCCTGGACCAGCCCGTCTAGCGCCTCGTCCGGCCACCGGTCCCGCGCCGTGACCGCGGGCGCCGCCCTCGCCGCCAGCTCCGCCGCCCGCGCGGCCGCCAGGTGCAGGGTGGAGCACGTCACCCCGTCAACCTTCGCGTCAGGAGGAAGACCATTGTGCCAGAACGCCGCGATCCCATCCCTCAGCAGCGCCCCAGCCTCCGCCGGGCTGACCTCGCGGAACTCGCCGCCCTTGCGCTTAGCCTGCTTCTCCATCCGACGGCGGCCGCGGTCGCCGCTGATCACCAGCGTGCCGATGGCGCCGTGCCAGGCCTCGTCGAGCACGCCGAGCACTCCGCGCGGCTTCGCCTCGCCGCAGGAGCTGAACTGGCACAGCACCGTCCGCGTTTCGCCGAACTCGTCCGTCGCGACATAACACGGCCCCTCGCTCACCCGTCCGAGACCGGCGACCCAGGCAGGGGCGGCCTCCGAGTCGAGCGTGGCCGCGGCCTCGCTGGCGCGGCGAGCGATCTCCGGCGGGCCGACAACAGCGAGCGCCCGCAGCGCCGCGTAACCATGCGGCGGATCGGTGTCCGCGAGCCGGTCCGCCACCTCGGCGGCGGCATCGGTCAGCGCCTCCGCGAGCGCCTGCGGCGAGGCCCCGGCCTTAATGTCGGCCTCGAGTGCGCCGCCGAGCACGACGCTCGTCGCCATCTCGGCCTGCCACGGCGTGGACACCGTGTCCAGGATCCCGAGCTGGGAGACAATCGCCCCCGCCAATCCCGGCTTCGCCGCAGTCATCCGTCCCACAATGCCACAGTTCGCCGGATTGGATGCCGCGGCGGCGCCTACTAGCCAGAACCGCTGTCGGCGATCGTCTCCAGCGCCGCGACATCGGTGATAGTCACCCGCCGGTATCCGGTCTCCACGATTTTGCTGTCGCGCAGTTGCCGCAGTGATTTGTGGACCGCGGGTTCTGACGCGCCCACCATGGCCGCGAACTCGGGCTGGGTGAGCGTGTACTGGAGCTCGACGTTGCCGACCGCGTTTTGCTGTCCGTACAGCCGGGCGAGTTCAAGGAGTATCCGCGCCAAGCGCACCACCACGGACAGGCCGCTGAAATCGATCCGGCGGCGGGTCGCCCAGCGTAGTTCGCTAGACAGGGCCCGGCCCACCGCTATGGCGGCATCCGGCCGGGCCTGAAGGAACCGCAAGAACTCCTGCTGGCCGATTACCCGCGCTACCGTGATGCCCGCGCTGATCACGGCGGCCGACCGGGGAACATCGTCCAGCGCCGACTGCTCGCCAACCAGGTCGCCGCCCACCCGCAGCGACAGCAGAGCTTGCCCGCCGTCTTGGGTCGAGCCGACGACCTTGACCCACCCGTCGATCAGTGCCACAACATCAGTGGTCTTGTCTCCCTCCAGCATCAGGCTGCTGTCCGGAAGATATTCCTTGATTATCCCGAGGGCCAGCAATTCCTCGCGGGTGTGCTCGCTCAGCATGCCGAGAAATGTCTGCGGTGGCCAGCGTACTGGCCGTGACGGGAGTCGCCCGATGCCCGTTTGATCCATTTTATCCCACCCCAGGTGGCGCATGTGCCGCGCGCCGATGCAATAGATCGTAACTGTTTTAAATTGTCACCTGTTGGACGTCTCGCGTCATGTGCCGGTTGTCGGGGCAAACGGTCGAGTCTGCAGAAATGTGACCCGAAATCCGTACTGTGATGAGGTTTCGCGAGAGCCCCGGGGGTCTACTGGCACCAGGCAAGGCCGGATGCGCCTGGGGGAGGATGCCATGACCGACGGAACTGGGCAGGGCAGCACGAGATACTGCCGCTCATGCGGCGGTCAGCTACGGCCGGAGGTCCGGTTCTGCCCGGAGTGCGGGCAGACGGTGGTGCCAGAGGGCGGGGCGGGTGCCGCCGCTCCGACCGGATCGTCCCCGGCGACCAGGCCGCCTGAGCGGACAAGCCCTGACCTGGGAATGGACTTGCCCGCTCAGCGGAGATCTTCGCACCGGCCAGGCCCGTCGTCCCCCCGGCCGGATCTGCGGCCGGCCGGGGGGAACGATCCGCGGCCGCCCAGCCGCCGGCCGGGCGGCCGCCTCGTGATCATTGCGGCGGCCGTGCTAGCGACCGCCGGAGTAATCGCGGCGGTTGTCCTGCTGGCTCACCCGTTCCGCCACACGGTGCTGACCGCTGCGAACTCCGCCTCGTCGCGGCGCGCAGTAGCCCCGAAGTCCGTCGCACCGTCGCAATCTCCCTCGCCAGGAGATTCACCTTCGCCGACACCATCAGCGACGCCGACAGTTACCGAGCAGCAGGCGGCGACGAGTCTCGCCGCACTGCTTGCGCAGAGCGGAAGCGATCGGCAGTCGGTGTCCGACGCCTACAACGACGTGGGCTCGTGCGGCTCCAGTCTGGCGACCGACGCCCAGACGTTCACCGCGGCCGCCGCGTCACGCCACCAGCTTCTTCAGCAACTGGCCCAGATCGCGGGACTGCCGACGCTGCCGACGGGGATGGTGACCGACTTGACCACCGCGTGGCAGGTATCGGCGACGGTCGACGAGGACTACGTCAAGTGGGCCCAGGATGAAGCGGGGAACGGCTGCTCGACGGGGACATCGGACCCGAACTACGAGGCCGCGGAGGATCCCAACCTGCAAGCGACCGCGAGCAAGACGGCCTTCGTCAACCTCTGGAACCCGTTGGCGCAGCAATATGACCTGGCCACCTATAACCAGGGTGACCTATGAGCGCGCCGACGCGACGGCGCGCGGCCAAACGCAGAATGCGGTACGGACGTGATCCGTTGCCGTATGAACCGCCGGCCGGGCCGGATGCGGGGCGCCCGCTGGAATTCGCTTGGCGGGTCCACACGGCGCAGGGTTTGTGGGGCGGCAACGCCGACGTGAAGGCGTCGGTTCTGCTGGCGCTGGAGGGTGGCGTCATGTACGCGACCATCGCGGCGCTCAGCGCGGGAAGACTATTCGACGGCCGGGAATACCGCGTCGTCGCCGCGGCTGGGATCATCGCGCTGCTGCTGGCGATAGCGGCCGGGACGATCGCGATATTTCCCCGGCTGCGCCGACGGGATAAGGACCCGGAGGCCCAGCGGCAAGTCATCTACTTCGGCGACCTTCGCCATTGGAAGGCGCAGCAACTAAGCGCGTACATCGGCGGTCTTACCGCTGACGAGCAACTCGGGGTGCTTTGTCAGCAGATCACCGAAGTGTCCGCGCTCAACTGGGTAAAGCACCGCTGGGTCCAGGCATCGCTTGTCCTGTCCCTCGCCGGTATCACCATCATCACCGCGTCCGCGGCGCTGGCCCTCTGACACCCGCCGCGGCAGAACTATCTGAAGGGAGGCTCTCATGGCGGCTACGGACTGCGCCAACAGTCTTTGCAACGGCGAGATACTGGCTGGCGAGAAATTTTGCGGCGAGTGCGGGTACCCGGTGCCGGTGGCCCAGCACCCCACGCGCTGGCCGGGTACGGAACTCACGGAGCCCGACACGGAACTCGTTGCGGAGAATGCGGGTGAGCCGTTCTTCGAGCACGCGCCGCCGCGGACGTCCCCGCCGCTCAACAACGCCACCCGCTATCTGTGCGCGGCCGCCTATCTGGAAACCGGATTCGCGAACCACGTCATCACGAATCTGCTGGCCACGCGCAAGGCCGTGGCGCCGTCGGTTCACTTCGACCTCGGGCCGATCATCCGGCATTGCCTGCGGGCGCGAAAGCTGCTGCTGATCCGCAATGTCGTGTTCGTCGTCTGCGTACTGGTGGGATTGTTCACTAGCCCGCTGATGACCATTGACTTTCTCTGCCTGATCTTCGTGTTCGGCACTCTGGTGCCCGCTGCCCGCAGGCTGCCCGGCAAAGCAGTGCGGAAGGCGTTCAACGTCTTCCTCATCCTCTTCGGGCTCGTGCTCCTCGGGCTGCTGCCGGTCTTGCTGGTGTTCGGTGCCGTCGCCTCGATCGCCGTGGTGGGGCTGCTTGCCGGATCGGTCGTGTCCGTCGCGCTGAACGTGGCCGGAGCGCTTGTCGCGGTCGCCGCGCTGATCGTGGCCACCCTGACTACGGAGTACGTCTACCTGCACGTGACGTTCCGCACCCTGATCGAGCATCTGAGGCTTGGTTCCCCGCCGTCGGTGCAGGCATCGCAGGCGATGCAGGCCCGGATCGGCATCGTTGATAGCGCGCAGTGGGGCAACATCACCTTTTACGGAGGCGAGGACCCGTTCATCGGCTCCGGGCATCAACTCGATGAACACTGGTCGATCGCGATCAAGCTCGAGCCCGCGCATTCCAGTAGGCGGTCCCCGCTGGCCGCTTCTCGCGATGGCGGCCAGGTGATCATCGATCCGGTCAAATTGCACAAGCACATCCGTGAGCGGTTGCTCAGTCTCGACGACCCGAACTTGCCGGTTAATGAGCGGGTTTCCGCCCTCGCGGTGTCCGACCGGCTGGTGGGATCGGGGTTCTTGCCGTGGGCCAGCCCGCTGGTTGACGAGCGACTGAGGACGCCGTACTCCTACGCGTCACCGGAGGCGGTTGAGGCGCTGATCCGCCACCCGCAGGCTGGGCTGCGCTACTACCAGCAGGTGGCGGTGAGCGATGAGGGCCCCTGGGTGACTACCCGCGACGGCCGTGAGGTGCTGGAAGGCACCGACCAGGGGATCGCCGTATCAGCGTTCGTCTACGCCGCGGTCGAGGGGCACATGTTCTACCTGCAGTACGTGAGAACGGCCCTTCCGCCAGTCAAGGCCGCTTACCGCAGCATCGACCTCATGCCGAGCGTGTCGAACGCGAAATTCCGGAGCGTGATCCTCAAAACGGCGCTGAGGTCCTTCTTTAAAGACGTCGCGTACGCACCTTCCGAGATCGTTCAGGAACTTCGAGTGCGACGGACGCAGCGTCGTGTCGAAAAGGACTCCGTGACGCCGGATGGCTCCGTCGCGGGAGAGCTGGGAGCGGAGTTCAGCCTCCGGGAATGGGGCGCCGAGAGCGACTTCGACAGCTACATAGAGGAACTCGACGTAGAGAAGTACGACAAGATCATAGTCCGGGTCCTCCTCGAGGCGGTGCAAGATTTCCTCGCTGAAAACCACGTGAGTGTGGATGCGTTCTCTAACAGCGCGAACAGCATCATCAACGGCGACTTCATCAGCATCGGATCCTTCGCCGGTGACAACAACAACTTGGGCAGCGGCGGCAACGCGTATGGCCCGTCGGGTCAAGTCTATTCCCCTTCCTGACGGTACTCGAGAGGTATCGACATGAGCACTGGCGATAACATAAGCATCGGAAGCTTTAATGGCTCGGGGAACCAGATCGGAAGCGGCGGGAACACCCAATACGGGATAGCACCCGCCGAGACCGGCCAGCGGAATGCGCGGCCATCGAGCGACGGACCGGTACACCTGCTCTACGGATTCGCGGACATCATCGGCTGGAGCAAGCTGAACGCCAGGCTGCAGGCACAGAGCACGGGTGATCTCGTGGACTTCCTCGAGCTTGGCATGGTCGAGGCCAGTATCGACCCGGACCAGGTGGAGGTGCAGGACCAGGGCGACGCCCGGTTTCTCACCTTCCCAGCGGGAACCGATCCCGCCGAGGTCCTCGCGAAACTGCCGCGCCGCATGGACCACCAGCTCGCGGCGCGTAACCGGGACATGGCCGCGCACGCCCAGCTGCGAGTGCGGATGGCATTCTCGATGGGGGCCAGCGCGCCGGGCGCGGCGGGCCGGGTCGGACAGGCGCCAATCGCCGTCGCGCGGCTAGTGAATTCCGACATACTTCGTTGTGTGATGAGGAAGGCAGAAGAGGTGCGGTGCGGTGTGATCATCGACAGCTACCTGTACGAGCAATGCGTGCGGCAGCGGTTCCGGGCTGATCTCGACCCCGGCGACTGGGCTATCGCGCCGGTCTCCATTCCCGAGAAGGGCTTCGAGGCGACCGGCTGGGTCCGGCTCTTCGGGCGCACCGGCGAGCAGTCGCGCGGCCTGCTTGGCTAGGCGCCGCGCCGTGGCCGCGTTTGCCGTCGCGGCGGTGCTCGCGGCCATCTCGGCCTGTGCCGCCGCGCCGACGCCGCGATCGCCTGGATCCAGCAGGGGCATCCAGGCGGCGGCCGGCTCGACGCCGCCAGCGGCTCCGTCGGCTGCCTCACCCAAGCCTTCGGCCACCCCCGCCAGCCAAAACGACCCGTTCGGATCCACCGCGCAGACGCTCACTTCCGGCGACCCGGGGACGCTGCTGGCTGCCGTCTACGACGTCACCACCGGCCAGGAGTGGACCCTGGGGACGGGCAAGCCGCAGGATGAGGCGAGCATCGTCAAGCTCGACATCCTTGAGTCGTTGCTGGCCAGTTATCACGGCGGGAGCCTGCCGTCCGCTGACCTGCCGGTGGCCCAGCTGATGATGGAGGACAGCGACAACGACGCGGCGACCTCCCTGTGGTACGCGTCCAACGGCCCGACCGGTATCGGGTCCTACAACGCGGCGGCCGGGCTGCACGGCACCACCATGTCCAGCTGCGTGGAGTGCGCGGGCTTCGCATGGCCCGGATGGGGCCTGACCACGACGACACCCGCGGACCAGCTCGTGCTGCTCCGCCAGCTCATCTCGTCGCGGTCGCTGCTGTCGGCGCAGCAACGGCAATATGTGCTGGGCCTGATGGAGAACGTCACGTCCGATCAGCGCTGGGGTGTCTCCGGCGGGGTCCCCTCCGGGGTGACGGTGGCGCTGAAGAACGGGTGGCTCCCGCTGGACGCGGCCGACGACGACTGGCAGATCAACAGCGTCGGCTGGATCAACGGAGACGGCCGGGATTACCTGATGGCCGTGCTGAGCACCGGCAACGCGACGGAACAGGACGGCATCGACCTCATCGACCAGCTGTCATCCACCGTCTGGCAGAACATGGGCTGAGGCGGCGAGCCGAGCCGCGGCGTCACCGAGCATTCCCAGGCAGGTGCGCCAGCACAGCTCCACCACCTCTTCCCGGGTCACCGCATCCGAGGTCACCCAGCGCAGGATGACATCCTCGGCGAACGCCAGCCATCCGCCCAGCGCCATTTCAAGCACCGGTGTCACTATGACCCCAGCCTTCACAAGGCCCGCACGCAGCCACTCACCGACGACCGACCGGAACCCGGAATGCACGTCGGCGAGCACGCCGCCCGGACGGACCACCGCGAGGAACAACTCGGGGGAGTCCGCCACGGCCTGCGTGAACGTGTCAAGACCGGCGCGTAGCTGCTGCGCCGGCGACAGTCCCGGCGTCGGCCGCAGCGCCGACAGCAGTTCCGCCACCGCCACCTCGATCACCGCGCGGCGAAGCTCCCGCTGAGACCCGAAGTAGTGAAACACAAGCCCCGCCGAGACTCCCGCCGCCGCGGCCACCGCCTCGACTGTCACGTCGCCCGCCGGGCGCGACCGCAGCAGTTCGCGCGCGACGGACAGCAGCTGTTCCCGCCGCGCGGCGGGCGACAAGCGCGCTTGCGATGGCATGAGTCCCAGTCTACTGTTGAGTATTAGTCAACAAGCGAGGTGCCCATGACTGACAACCTGATTCCGGGCCAGCTCGTGCTCGAGCCGCGCGACGTCCACTTCGACTGGGCCGGCCTGCCGCTGCGCTGGATCCCGGGCGAACCGCACGCGAGCCACATCATCAACGTGCTCCACTTGCTCCTTCCCGAGGGGGAGCGCTGGTTCGCGAAGACGTTCTCGCAGGCTCTCCCGTACATAACCGATGAGCGGCTGCGCGATGACGTGATCGGCTTCGTCGGCCAGGAAGCCATCCACGCCGAGGCCCACCAGGGAGTACTCGACTACTTCGCCGAACACGGTCTCGACACCACCGCGTACATCAAGCACCTGGAGTGGATCTTCCGCCGCGTCCTCGGCGAGACCGCGAGCCGTGGCCAGCTAGCCGAACACGTGGCCACGGTGGCCGCGATCGAGCACTTCACCGCGTTCCTCGGCCACTGGATACTCAACACGCCGGAGCTGGACGCGGCCGGCGCGCACCCGGTCATGCTCGACTTGCTGCGCTGGCACGGCGCCGAGGAGGTCGAGCACCGCAGCGTCGCCTACGATCTGATGCGCCACCTGGATCCGTCTTACACCCGGCGGGTCCGCGCCTTCATTGTCACCGGCCCGCTGCTGGCCTGGCTGTGGGTGCGCGGCGCCAGCTTCCTGCTCCGCGCCGACAACGAGCGGCTCACGGTGGGCGCCTACGTCCAGGCGACCCGCCGCGGCCTGCTACCCAGCCCGCGCACCGTGCTGCGCTCGACGCTGCGTTACTTCCGCCCGGGGTACCACCCGGTGCAGGAGGCCGACACCCGCCAGGCCATCGCCTACCTCGGCACCTCCGCGGCCGCCCGGGCAGCGGCGAGGTAACGCGTGCCCGCCCGCCCGGAGACCATGCCGCCGGACCTGTTCGGCCAGCCGCGCACCGACAGGTTCCTGCGCGGCCTCACCGCCCTATCGGCCGCGCTCCGTCCCACCTACGACTCCGTTCCAGCGCGCGCGTCCGAGCCCACGTCCGCGTGGCGCACGCTCGTCGTCACCCGCCGCACCGCCGTCTGCCGCGACGTGGTCACGCTCGAACTCGCCGGCACCGGCGGCGCGCCGCTCCCGCCGTGGGACCCGGGCGCGCACCTGCGCCTCGAGCTTCCGTCCGGACGCATCCGGCACTATTCGATGTGCGGGCCGTACACAATAGCCATCCGCCTTGTCCATAACGGCGGTGGCGGATCCACCGAGATCCACGACTCAGTCCATCCCGGCACCATGCTGCGAGTCCGTGATCCGCGCAACGGTTTCCCGTTCGCCGGCGAACCACGGCCGTACTTCGTGGCGGGCGGGATCGGGATCACCCCACTGCTGCCGATGATCCGGGCCGCACAGCAGCGGAGCCTGGACTGGCGGCTGGTGTACCGCGGCACCGACCGGGACCGGATGCCGTTCCTCGACCAGCTCGACTCCTCGCGCACCGAGATAAGGCTGGAGCGCGGCGATCTGCTGGAGAACGCGCCCGATGGCGCCGCCGTCTATTGCTGCGGACCGGCCGGAATGATCGACGCCGTGCGAGCGGCGGCGGACACCGACCCGCGGATCACCGCGTTCCGCTATGAGCGGTTCACCGCTGCGCCGATCGTGGATGGCCACCGGTTCGAGGTCGAACTCGCGAGATCGGGGGTGGTGCTGGAGATTCCGCCTCACCGTTCTGTCCTAGATGAGATTGGTGGGTACGGCGCGGCGTATGGATGCCGGCAGGGGTTCTGCGGGACGTGCGCGCAGCGGGTGCTGAGCGGCACGGTCGAGCACCGCGGCTCGCTGCCCGCGGCGGACGGCGAGATGCTGGTGTGCGTGTCGCGGGCGGCCGAGGGCGAGAGGCTGGTGCTCGACCTGTGAAGCTGGACGCGTTCCGCGACGTGCAACGGCTCGGCTACCGGTGCGCGAGCCTGGTCGCGCGCTCGCTTCAGCCCGGGATCACCGAACGCCAGGCGGCCGCCCGGCTGCGCCGGTCGCTGCTCGCCGCCGGGGCGGACGACTTCTTCCGGGTTCCGTTCGCGTGGTTCGGTGACCGGACCGCGTTCCGGAACTTCCGCACCCCGCTGCAGTGGTTTCCCACCGGCCGGGCGCTGGCGGAGGGCATGCCGTTCATACTCGACTGCGCGCCGGTCCGGGATGGGTACGTCGCTGGCGTCGGGTACGTCGGCGTGCTGGGCTCGAACCCGCTGTGGTCCAGGATGGACGCCGATCTGGCCGGGTACCGGGGGTTCATCCTGGAGCAGGTGCGGGATGGGCGGCGGCTGGACGAGATCGACGCGCGGATCGCGCGGGACGGGTATGCCAGCCGGCACCGGGTATACCCCGGGCGGGTGATCGGGCACCGGGTCGAGCGGCTGCCGCCGCCGGGTCGCGGAGTGACGATGTTCGGGTTCGGCGTGCGGAAGCTGCAGACGCTGGGGCGGCGGTCCCCGCTGGCTGGCGGATCACTTACACCGGGGCTGTGGGCCGTCGGGCCGCACATCGGGCTGGCCGGTGTGGGTGTCAAGTTCGAGGAGTTGCTCGTGGTGACAGAAGAGGGCGCGTCCTGGCTCGACGACGACGTGCCGCACCTGCGGCGCTGGAGCGCGGCGTGACGACCGTAACCGCCAGCGACGGCGTCCCGCTCGCGGTGTTCTCCGAGGGCTCCGCCGAGCAGACCGTGCTGCTGGTGCACGGGTATCCGGACACGCACCGGGTGTGGGACGACGTTGCGTCGGAACTGGTGGCAGCCGGGTTCCGTGTCGTGCGGTACGACGTGCGGGGCGCGGGTTCGTCGGGAGCGCCGGCCGGCCGGGACGGGTACCGGCTGGATCAGCTCGCTGACGACCTGTTCACGGTGATCGACGCCATCGGCGGCGGCCCGGTGCACCTGGTCGGGCATGACTGGGGCTCGATCCAGTCATGGCACGCGGTGACCGATCCGCGAGCGCCCGGCCGGATCGCCACGTTCACCTCGATCTCCGGGCCGTCGCTCGATCATGCGGCGTCCTGGTTCCGGCACCGGCTCACGCCGGGTGGCGTCGCGCTGGCCGCGCGGCAAGCGGGCAAATCCTGGTACATCGGCGTTTTCCGGCTTCCTGGCGTCGCGGAACTGATGGTGCGCCGAGTCTTTCCGACCCGTTCCGCCGACGCGGTACGCGGCCTGGAACTGTACCGGGCCAACTTCGGTTCCCGCCGCCCCCCGCGGTTCGGGACCTCCGTTCCGGTCCAGGTCATCGCCCTGCTGCGAGACCGCTACGTGAGCCCGTCGCTAGCAACGGACGACGTGCACCGCTGGGTCCCCGGCCTGACGCTTCGCGCCCTAGACACCAGCCACTGGGGCGCCCTGCACGCCGAAGCCCCCGAGACCGCCCGCATGATCGCCACCTTCGCCGCCGATCCGGCCCCAGCCCCCGCCGGAACCCGAGCCCCCGCCGGAACCCCAGCCCCCGCCGCGCCCGCCGCCCCGGACCCACCCGCGTCGATGTCACATCGACCGGGCTCTATGCCGGTCGATGTGACATCGACAGCCCGCGGCCCGGTGGTGGTTACGGGCGCGGGGAGCGGGATCGGGCGGGCTACCGCGCTGGCTTTTGCGGAGCGCGGGGCCGCCGTGGTTGTTTGTGACACTGACATTGAGGGGGCGCGGCGGACTGCTGAGCTGGCTGGGCTGATTGGCCCGGAGGCGCACGCGTACCAGGTAGATGTATCCGACGAGAAGGCCATGGACGCGTTCGCCGCCGACGTGGTGGAAAATCACGGCGCGCCGGGGATCGTGGTCAACAACGCGGGCATCGGCCACGCGGGCACGTTCCTCGCCACGACCGAAGACGAGTGGCGCCGCGTCCTCGACGTGAACCTATGGGGCGTGATCCACGGCTGCCGGTCGTTCGCGTCACGAATGCCGAGCGGGCACATCGTGAACGTGGCCTCGGCCGCCGCCTACCTTCCGTCCAAGGACCTGGCGGCGTACTCCGCCAGCAAGGCCGCGGTGCTGGCGCTGTCCCAGTCGCTGCGCGGCGAACTCGCCGGGCGTGGCATCCGGGTAAGCGTGATCTGCCCTGGTTTCGTGAACACGAACATCGTGCGAAGCTTCACTTACTCTGGCCTCACCCCGGCCCAGCAAGAGGCCAAGCGGGCCCGCGCGGTACGCCTGTACGCGATGCGCAACTACCCGCCAGAGAAGGTCGCCCGGGCGATCGTGACCGCCGTTGAGCGGGACAAGCCAATGGTGGCCGTCACCCCGGAGTCGAAGGTCCTCCTCGCCATCTCCCGTTTCGCGCCGCCTCTTGGCCGGCTCATCATCCGGCGGGACCTGGCGTAAAGATCAGCTGGCCTTCCCCGGAAAGACTTGAGATGCTGGGGTCATAATTTTCACGACTTTCCGGGGGTCGGACATGACCGACAACCTCATCCCGGGCCAGCTGGTACTTGAGCCGCGCGATGTGCACTTCGACTGGACCGGGCTGCCGCCGCGCTGGATCCCCGGCCAGCCGCACGCGAGCCACATCCTCAACGTGCTCCATATGCTGCTTCCCGAACTCGAACGCTGGCTCGTGAAGACCTTCACGCAAGCCCTCCCGTACATCACCGACGAACGGCTCCGTGAAGACGTAACTGGCTTCATCGCCCAGGAGGCCATTCACGCCGAGGCCCACCAGTCAGTCCTCGACTACCTGAACTCCCATGGTCTCGACACTTCGGCTTACATCAGGCACGCGGAGTGGGTCTTCCGCCGCGTCCTCGGCGAGGCGCAGACGCGCGGCGAACTGGCCGAGCACGTGGCGACGGCGGCCGCGATCGAGCACCTCACCTCGTTCGTCGGCCACTGGATACTCAACTCACCGGAACTGGACGCCGCCCGCGCGCACCCGGTCATGCTCGACCTGCTGCGCTGGCATGGCGCCGAGGAGGTCGAGCACCGCAGCGTCGCGTTCGAGCTGGCGCGGCACCTCGATCCGTCCTACACCCGGCGGGTCCGCGCCTTCCTCATCGCCGCGCCGCTGGTGATCTGGCTGTGGCTCCGCGGCGCTCGCTTCTTGCTCCGCGCCGACAACGAGCGCCTCACCCTCGGCGCGTACCGGGCCGCCTTGCGCCGCGGCCTGCTGCCCAGCCCGGGCGCCGAGCTCCGCTCCGCGGTCCGCTACTTCCGCCCCGGCTACCACCCGGTTCAGGAGGCCTCCACCCACCAGGCCGTCGCCTACCTAGGCACCTCCCCAGCCGCCCGCGCCGCCGCCCGCTGAGGTCCGCAGCCCCCCGGTCGATGTGACATCGACCGGCATAGAGCGCGGTCGATGTCACATCGACCGCGGGCGAGCCTACGTGAAGCTGGCGTCGGCGGTGGTTACGGTGCCGGCTTGGCGGCCGGGTCCGGCATGATATTCCCAGTACATGTTGGTATGCGTGATCACCTGTTCCGGCGGCGGTGCGCCGTACTGAGACGAGTCCTCGGTGGTGTGCGCGTCCTCGGCCAGCGTCACGTCGTAGCCGCGGGTGAACCCTCCGTGCAGGGTCGCGCGGATGCACTCATCCGTCTGGGCGCCGGCCACGATGAGCCGTCCCACCCCGCGTTCCTCCAGCACGTCCTCTAGGTTGGTGGCCTCGAACGAGTCGGGGAAGGTCTTGTCCACGACCGGCTCGTCAGCGTTCTGGGTGAGTTCCGGCACAACCTGCCAGGCCTCGCTGCCGCGCGGGTGATGGTCCTCCTCGAAGTCCTGCACCCAGATCACCGGCACGCCTTCAGCGCGTGCCTTGCCCACCAGGGTGTTGATGTTCGCGATCACCTCGTCGCGGCGGGCGGTGCCTTCCATCACGGCGTTCTGGACATCGATAACGAGCAGCGCTGTGTTTGGGCGGTCATGCAAGGTCGTCACGGCACTACAGTAGTTCGCCGATCCCATGGATGGCCCACCGGTGGCGCTCCGGGCCCATCAATGTCCCATCGATGGGCCCGGGCCGGCCGATCAGTCGAGGCCGCGTTTGCCGGGGGTCCAGAAGGGCTTGGTGTGGACGGACTGACGCGGCCATCCTCGTTCTGATACGAGATGACGGCGCAGCATCTGGATGGTCCGCGCCTCGCCAGCGAGGTAAGCGATCCCGGGGCTTGACGGCAGCGGAAGCTCGGCCAGCGCGTTGACGAGCGTCTCCGACGACGCGGCGGGCCGGCCGTGCCGGTATAGCCAGCTGAGCTCGCGATCCAGTGGCAACTGGTCCTCAGGCTCGTCAACCTCGATCACCCCGTAGGCCGGGACGTCCGCCGGCAGCACGCGAAGCATCGCGCCGAAGGCGACCGCCGCGGTCTCCTCGCCAGCGAACACGTGATACGTGTCCTCGCCGCTCAGCGTGAACGAGCCTTCCGGTCGCGTGAAGCTGACCGTGTCACCAACGCTCAGCGCCCGCGTCCACCGTTCGCCCGGCCCGTCGCCACCATGGTCGAGCGCGCACAACTCGAGTCCTTCGTCGTGCCGCCAGATCGAGTAGGTCCGCAGGAAATCCTTTGGCCGCAGCCAGTTACGAGGCTCTCGCAGCTCGCTGACGAACACCCGCACCTGCTGGCCGGGAACACTGGTCAGCCGCGCCACATCCGGGCCTTCGACCCGTATCTGCCGCATGCGTGGGGTTATCTGGTCAATGTCGGTTACCGCACCGCCCGTCCTGAAGGTCCCGCCTACGGTGCGGCGCTGAACAGGTGCCTCAGTCACAAATAACAAGATATTACGCAAACCGTCAGTGTCAAGATATATCGCGGCACTCGAATGGAGCGCGGGCTGGTATCCGGCGGCGAGCACCGCGACCGTCGAGCGCGGGGTGATGACGGTAACCCGTCCGCGAGCCGGCCGCCGCTCGCCGTATCCGCCGGGGCTCCAGGCCAGCAGCGTCCCGCCTCGCACGAGCCAGTACCTGCCGTCCAGTTCGGCCATCGCGCCATCGGGCAGATCGCCCGCCTCCGCGGTGAACGTCCGCCGGACGCCGGGTCCGGACAGCCGGTCCGCGTGCAGGCCCGCGTCGATCGCCGGCGCGCTGGCACGCTGGTCCGGATGCGTCGCGGCCCACGCGCGCTTGAAGGAGGCATACGCGTGGTAGCGGCATTCGCCGCAGGGGCGGTGTCCGGCCGCGAGCCCGGTCGCCTCGTCAAGGAAGAACAGTTCGGTCAGCCGTCCCGGTGCCCACAGCGGACGGCGGCGGCCCTTGAACTCGAGCGCGCAGATGGCCCAGGCCTTACCGGCGGCGAAACGCACAACGTTTCCCTGGTCGTCGTGCAGGACGCCCCGGAAGCCCAGGAACATGCCGCGGTCGGGGACCGCGATGAGCTGGCCGTACGGGGTGACCCGGTTGTTTCTCGGCATGTACCCATCTTGGTCCCGCGACACTTCGGTGAGGGGCGAAACGTCAGCCGTTCGCGTGGATCCGTGCGGGTTTGATCGTGACGACCGCGCGCTTATCGCCGGGATTATCCATATTGCGAAGATCGGTGCCGTATTTGCCGGCAACCCGATCGGCGAACGCGTAATCGTCGTCCGGCGCGATCTCGGCGTCCCCCCGGATTTCCAGGTACCTATACGGGTTGGTCAGATCCAGCAGGAACAGCGATACGCCAGGATTGGCGGTCAGGTTCTTAGCCTTCTGCCGTGCGGTGTTGAGCGAGAGCTGAAGGGTATCTCCGTCGGCGAGGAACCAGACCTCGGTGAGTTGCGGTCGACCGTCCGCCCCAACCGTCGCGAATGTGGCGAAATCGGTATTTAGCAGGTCACGGTGCGACTCTGGAATCGTCGGCATGATCCGATCGTAGCGGCCCGGTAACCGCCCAGCTTGGCAGCCACGCATTGGCGTGGCGCTCGCGTCGCGGCAATCGCTCAAGGTATTGGCGTAGCGCGGCGAGCGCCGGATGCGGATTGTCCGGTCGCCAGATAAGCGAGAATGGGACCAGCAGCTCCGGGTCGCGCACCGGGATGCGCCGCAGGTCGTGCTGGAGTGTCCACATCAGCCGCATACCCGGGGAAGTGAAAGTCGCCAGCGACGCGGATTCACTGACCATATCCAGCATATGTTCCATACCAAAGCTCGGTCCGGCAGCATCAATTTTTAGCCAAAACGACGCGGCCAGCTCGGCATAGTATGCGGCGGCGTCCGGCGAGACGGAGATTCCCGGCACCCAGATCCGATGCCCCACGAGTTCCCGCGGCGCGACCGAACGGGTGTTGGCGAACGGGTGCTCTGGACCCACCAGCAGTTCGTGCATGTCCTCCACCGCGGGCATGCTCGTGACCCCCTCGGGCAACGGCCACCGCAGCATGCAGAACGCGGCGTCCACCGCCTGGTCGTGCACCGCGGCCATCGCCTGTTCCGATCCCGGCAGGGTCACGACGTCTAGCTCGATGTCCGGATGCTCGTCGTGAAAGCCCTTCAGCAGGCTCCCGGTCGCGGTCCGCTTGTTGAGCACATCGACCCGCAGCGCCCGGCGGCCGGGCCGGACCGACTCGGCGGCGCGCTCGACGGCGTCCAGGACAGCGCGGGCGTGCGGCAGGAAGGCCTGACCGTCGATGGTCAGCGCAGCCCGGCGTCCGCCGCGGGTGAACAGCCGGACCCCGAGCTCGGCCTCGAGGGTGGCGATTCGCTTGGACACCGCCTGCTGGGTGACGTCCAGGTCGTCAGCCGCGTCCTGGAACTGCCCGGCGTCGGCGACCGCGATGAACGTCCGCACCGCGATGAGGTCCACGTACAACTCCGAGTTGTGATCTAGAGTCGTGTCGTTGTTTGATGCCCAGGTTATCGGCGCGGCATGCTCCCAGCATGCACAACCACAAGTTGGGTCGGGACTTCGGGTGGCTCTGGACGGCGTACGCGACGTCCATGTTCGGCAGCGCGCTCGCGATCAACGCGTACAGCTACATCGCGATCCGGGTGCTGCATAGCGGTGCCACCCAGGTTGCGCTGCTGTCCGCCACTGGGCTCGCTGTGGGCGGCCTGCTGGCCGTGCCGCTAGGGCCTTGGGTGGAGTTCCGGCGAAAGCGGCCGGTCATGATCGGGATGGACCTGATCCGGTTCGCCGCGCAGCTATCGCTGCCCGTCGGGTACGCGCTCGGCGTGCTGAGTTTCGGCCAGCTTCTGTTTGCTTCGGTGGTCGTGTCCGCCGGGAACGTGATGTTCAAGGCCGCGAGCGGCGCGAACCTCAAGTCGCTGGTGCGACCCGAGGACCTGCTGGTCGCCAACGCCAGGTTCGAGTCGACGACCTGGACGTCGACCGTGCTCGGGCAAGCGCTGAGCGGAGTCGCGATCGGGATTTTCGGTCCGCTGACCACGGTCACCGCGAACTCGGTCAGCTATCTGCTGTCCGCGTTCGGCATCGGCGTGATCCGCGGCCGCGAGCCGGCCCCCGGTCCCGCGCTGTGTTCAACGAGGAGGGCATTCAGCACGGGCGAGGTCGTGGAGGGCTGGCGTTACATCCTCGGCCACCGCAGGCTGCGGCGATTCTTCTTCAACGACACCGCGGTCAGGAGCCTGATCATGGCGAGCGCGCCGGTGCTGTCGGTGCTGATGCTGGCTGATCTGCGGTTCACCGCGTGGGCGTTCGGGCTGGCGTTCGGCATCCCGTGCATCGGTGGCCTGATCGGGTCGCGGGTGTCCCGCAGGCTGGTCGCACGGTACGGCAACCGGGCTGTGCTGCTGACCGCCGGGACGGTGCGTGCCTGCTGGCCGATCGGCCTGGCGTTCATCGGCTCCGGGCTGCCCGGCCTGGCCGAGGTCATCGTGATCGAGCTAGGCCTGATCATCAGCCTGAGCGTGTTCAACCCGCCGTTCGCCACCTACCGGCTGGAACAGACTCCGAAGAACCGGGTCTCGCGGGTGCTGTCGGCCTGGTCGATCACCAGCAATCTCACGATCGCCCTGCTGACCGTGGCCTGGGGCGTGCTCGCCGAGATAGCCGGCCCGCGTGTCGCACTCCTCGTGGCCGGTTTGCTTATGCTGTGCACCCCAGTGCTGCTGCCACGTGACCATGACCCGGAGGGTGAAACGTCGGTAGCGCCGGCCGCTCGGGTCGGCATCGGCTAATTCTTCAGGCCCCGGATGGCGATGCTGATCACGCGATCGCGGGCGGCGGGATCGGCTGTCGTGGGAGTCCTGGACCGGACGCCCATCCCGGGTGGATTCCATTCCGAGCTCCCACGATGCCGACGCCCAGCGCCGCCTCTGGGACGTCTCCGAACAGCTCACCAGCGTCCGTTATCCCGACACCCTCGACGCGACCCGCCGGTAACTCGCCCCATGGATGTCCCATCGCGGGGGCTATTCAGCTATCGATGGCCCATCGCTGGGGTCCTGCCCGCTCCCGACGGACGCCGCCGTGAACGGTGCTAAGAAGGTCGTGGTCATGCCGCCGTCGACCGCGATCGTCTGGCCGGTGAGGTAGGAGGCCGCGTCACTCGCGAGGAAGACGACGACGCCGGCGATCTCCTCCGGCCGTCCCCACCTGCCGAGAGCCGTCCGGCGTCCCAGCCACCGGCCCCATTCCGGGTCGGCCGCGAGCGCCGCGTTGGTCTCGGTGGCGAACGTGCCTGGCGCGACCGCGTTTACCGTGATGCCATGGTCGCCGAGTTCGGCGGCGAGCGCCCGGGTGAGTCCTTCCAGACCTGCCTTGGCGGCCGCGTAGGCGATGTCGCCGCCCCTGCCGAGGTGAGCCAGGACCGAGGAGACATTGATGATCCGTCCCGGGGAGTTGCGGCTTCTCAGTCCAGCGGCGACCTGCTGGCTGAGCGTAAAGGCCGACACGAGGTCGGCGTCCAGCAGCGCGGCCAGGTCGCCGGGTGTCAGGTGATCGAGACCCCTCCGGTCGCGCTGCCCGACGTTGTTGACCAGGATGTCGACGGGATAGGTGAGCGCATCGAGCGCCCGGACCACGTTAGCCGCGTCCGTTACGTCGAACGCCGCGATCTCCACCTCCGCCCCGGTCGCGCGGAGTTTCTCGGCCGCTTCGCTGAGACGGCCGGGATCGCGTCCGTTTAGCACGACCCGCGCGCCGGCGGCGGCCAGGCCGCGGGCCATCGACGCACCCAGTCCGCGAGCGGAACCGGTAACCAGAGCAGTGCGACCGCCGAGCCCCAAAAATGACGTGTCCGCCACCGAACACCTCCGACTGAAACGATTGTTTCAGTCATTCTAGTGTTCGCGCGCGGTAGCACGATCCAGCCAGCTTTGGATGCTGCGATCCAGCACCGGTAGCGGGAGCGAACCGTGGTCAAGGACGGCGCCGTGGAAGGCCGGCAGCGAAAACTCCGGTCCCAGCCGCTGGCGTGCCTCATCCCGGATCCGGAGGATCTCCAGCTTGCCAGTGAAGTAGCCGAGTGCCTGTCCCGGCATCACCACATACCGGTCGACCTCGGCGGCGAGGAATTCCCTCGGCATCGGCGCGTGCGAGACCAGGAACTCCAGGGCCTGCTCGCGGCTCCAGCCGAAGGCGTGGATCCCGGTGTCCACCACCAGCCGCGCGGCCCGCATCAGCGAACTGCTGACCGAGCCAAGCAGGCCGCGGTCGTCGGCGTACAGCCCGACCTCCTCCGCGAGCTGCTCGGCGTACAAGCCCCACCCCTCCGAGAACGCGGTAAAGCTGCGCTGGCGCTGGAGTGCGGGAAGGTCGGTGAGCAGCTGGAGGCGGGACAGTTGCAGATGGTGCCCGGGCACCGCTTCGTGGAAGGCTGTCACCTCGAGGTCCCATCCGGTCCCGACGGTGGGACGCCGGGTGTTGAACCAGTACGTCCCGGGCCGCCCGCCGTCCAGCCGGGGCGGCGTGTAATGCGGCGCGCTGCCCGCCACCGCCACCACCTCGGGCATCGCCGTTACCTCGCACGGCGGCGGAAGCGGCCCCGGGAAGAACTCGCCGGCTCGTTCCTCGGCTCGTTTCACGGCGGCGGCCGCTTCGTGTATCGCCTCGTCGGCGGACATTTGCCTGGACGACTCCCGCATCGCGGCGAATACCGCGTTCAGATCCGCCAAGCCCAGCTTGGCGCCCAGCTCCACGGCGCGAGACTCCAGCGCCTCAAGCTGGCTCAGCCCGGTCTGGCGCAGCTCTTGCGGTGACAACGACAGGGTCGTAGAGATCCGGATCGCCCGCGCGTAATCCTCCTCGCCGCCCGGCAGGTAGATCAGCCCGGCCTGCTCAGACGACCGGGCCTGGGGGAGAAGCTCCCTGACCGTCTCGACCCACCTCGCGAGCGCCGGCTGCACCACCGTCTCGGCGATTGCCCGGCGCTCGGCTTCCCATGCCGCCGCGCGCCGCCACCCGTCCGGTGGCCGGGGAGAAAGAACCGGGCTGGTCCCCGGTGACGCCAGAACCCCTTCGGCCCAGGTAATGGCCTGCTCGGTTAGCGGCGCGACCGGCAGTCGGCCCTTGCGGGCTCCAGTACGCAGCCGCTCGCAGATCTGGTCGATCCAGGTGCCGCTGCGCCGCAGCCGTACCAGGTAAGCGTCCGCTGCCGCGGCGTCAACCAGCACCGTGCGTGCGGCGATCGACAGGAAGCTCGCCGGGCCGCTGTATTGCATGGCGGTGACCGTGTACTCCACCTGCGCCATGTCGATGGCGTCGATCTCCTGGCGGGCTGCCTCCTGAACGCAGTCCAGCGTGACGCTGTCGGCCGGCGAGAGCTGCTCTCCCGCGAGCGCGCCGGCTTCGGCGAGGATCTGCACGGCCTCGGCCCGCCAGGACCGCTCACCCTCCTCGCTCTCGTCCGGGACAAGATCGTCATATCCGGTGATGCCGTAGCTGGTGGCGGCAAACGGATGTTCCTCCAGCCACCGGCGGTGAAACCGGTCGGCTAGGTCGCGCGCAGAAGTCATGACGCTATTCCATCATCAGTAGCCGACCGCCGTTTTGGTCATATGGGTTTATGGTTTTTGCTCCGCTACCGGCGCCCTATTCGCTCGTGACGCGCTGGGCGAGCGCGACCAGCGCCCCGGAGAGTTCGCTCGCGGACGGCGCGCGGTCCGGGTCAACGAGCCACTGCACGAGAATTCCGCTGATCAGTCCCTGCAGCAGGGAGCCCACTTCGCGGTTCTCGTCGCCGAACAACAGCTGCGCCCACAGCTGGCGGCCGCTCTCCAGCCCGTCAGCGACGATCGCCCGGACATCGGGATCGCGTTGCGCGACGCTGAAGATGTCGAAGGTCGCTAGCCAGACCTCACGGTTGTTCTGGAATGACTCGATGACGTTGGTCCAGAGCCGCTCGAAGCGCTCCAGCGTGGTCCCGCCCGGATCGGCGGCCGCCGCTCGCGCCATCTCCGCCCCGAAGTCCTCGAGGCTCTTGACGACCGCGGCGTTGAGCAGCGCCTGCGTCGACCCGTAGTGGTATCCGATCGAGCCGAGGTTGGTCCCGGATGCCGCCACGATGTCCCGCGCGGTCGTGCGCGCGTACCCCTTGTCCCGCAGGCAGCGGACGGCTCCGTCCAGCAGATCTTCGCGATGTCCCACGGGACCGACTCTAGCAGACGATCTATACAAACGTCTTATACAAATGTATAGTCCGTGGCATGACCGACATCCTGATCTCCGGCGCGAGCGTCGCCGGCCCGGCGCTGGCCTACTGGCTGAGCCGTCACGGCTTCCGTGCCACGGTGGTGGAACGGGCGCCGCAGTTGCGCGGCGGTGGCTACGCCGTCGACTTCCGCGGCGCCGTGCACCTGGGCATCTTGCGGAAGATGGGCATTCTGGATCAGATCCGTGCCCACCAGACGCACCTGGAGTCCATGGCCTACGTCGACTCCGCGGGCCGGACCATCGCGCCGATGCCCGCCGAGATCTTCGCGGGCGACATCGAGATCCTGCGCGGCGACCTCGCGCGCGTTCTCTACGACGCCACCCGCGACCGCACGGAGTACCTCTTCGGCGACACCATCACCGGCCTGACCGAACACGCGGGGGGAGTGGATGTCACGTTCTCCCGGGCCGCGCCGCGCACGTATGACCTGGTGATCGGCGCGGACGGGCTGCACTCAGCCGTCCGCCATCTCACCTTCGGGTCCCGCCCGGAGGACGTGCGGGACCTCGGCACGTACGTGTCCATTTTTGCCATAACGACGGATTCGATTCCCCCGCGGACCGCGCATCTGTTCAGCGTCCCCGGCAAGACGGCGGGCATCTTCCGCACCGATGGCGGGACGATCGCGCAGCTCTTCTTCACCGGCCCGGCGGTCCAGTACGACGACCCGCGGCGGATCGTCGCCGAGGCCTTCGACGGCCTGGGCTGGCAGGTCCCGTGGCTGATGGAGCAGATGCGGTGTGCCGACGATTTCTACTTCGACTCGGTTAGCCAGGTGTATCTGGACTCGTGGTCGCGGGGTCGCGTCGCGCTCGCCGGTGACGCGGCGGCCGCCGCCGGTCCGGGTGGTAATGGCACCGGCAACGCCGTGGTCGCCGCCTATGTGCTGGCCGGCGAGCTAGCCGCGGCGCGGGGCGACCACCGGACCGCGTTCTCGCGCTATGAGGGCCTGGTCCGTCCGTATGTGGCCAAGGGGCAGAAGCAAGCACTTGGCGGCTCCGGGTTTCTCGCCCCCGCTACCGACAAGAAGATCGCGCAGCGCAACCGCGCGTTTCGCGTCATGGCTCACCTGCCGGTCGGAGGCGTGATCAGGTACGTGTCCGCCCGCACCGCCACCGCGATCAAGCTTCCCGACTATCCCGTCGCTGCCGGTTCCAGCAAGTCGCAATGACCCATAGGTGCGGCGATAGATGACGTTTTCCCGCGTCAAGTCGGCTACAGTCCATCGGTATGACCGAGGTGCCCGACTTCCTCGATACCAGCGTGCCGAACGTCGCGCGTGTCTATGACTACTGGCTAGACGGCAAGAACAACTTCGCCGCCGACCGCGCGCTTGCCGAGCAGATGCTGAAGATTTTCCCTGGGTTGCGGGAATTGGTGCGGGAGAACAGGCAGTTCATCACCAGGGCCGTGAGCTGGGTCGCGGGCCAGGGAATCGACCAGTTCGTCGATGCCGGTGCGGGGCTGCCGTCCACCCCGAGTACGCATGAGTCGGCTCAGGCGATCAACCCGGAAGCCTCGGTCGTCTATCTGGACAACGACCCGGTTGTCGTCAGCCATGCCCGGGCGTTGCTCTCCAAGGGCCAGCCCGGTGTATCGGTGGCCAAAGCCGACCTCCGTGATCCCGACGCCGTCCTTAACTGCCCGGGGATCGACGCATCCAGGCCGCTGTGCCTGATCCTCGCCGCGGTGCTGCACTTGATGGACGCGGAATCGGCGCGCCGGGTCGCTGCCGGCTACATCAGCAGGCTGGCCAGCGGCAGCTACGTGATCATCTCAATGGCGCGCTACGACGATCCCGTGCTGGCGGAGCGCATCGTGGCCGAGTACAGCGCGGCGGCGAGCTTCTTCAACCACTCGGCGGAAGATGCCGCCTCCTTCTTCACCGGCCTTGAGCTCATCGAGCCCGGTCTCGCCAGTGGCCGGACGTGGCGTGGCAACATGCCCGACCCGGGACTACCCCGCAGCGATGTCTACGCCCTCGTCGGCGTCGGACGCAAGCCCTTAGCTGGTGTCGGCGGCGGAAACCTTCGATGGATGCCCAGCGGTGACCCACCGCTGGGATCACGCAGCCTATCGGGGCGGCCAGCCCAGCGCGGGACCTAGCTTCTCCGCCATGTCCGTCAGGATCTGCACGTAGTCCTCGGGCTCGAAGGTGAAGGGCAGCGCGAACGCGACCTCCGTCACCTCGCGAAACGCGGCATGCTCGTACAGCCGTTCCGCGATCTCTGCCGCGGAGCCCAGCAGATCCTGCGCGAACATCATCCGCGCGGGTCCGACCGGGCTCGCGGTCCGCGGCGTCCGCGCCTCGACGTAGGCCTGGTACTTGGCTTTCTGCGCGGCGGTCGCGCTGTCGGTGGGGATCACCACCAGCCCCTGCGACACCCGTCCCGCTGGGTTGGCCTTGCGGAACGCCTGGATATGCGACAGCTGGACCTCGGCGAAATCCTCGGACTCCTCGGCCTTCACCACGCTGGAGGTCAGGAAGTTCATCCCGTGCTCGCCCGCCCAGCGCGCCGACGACAGGCTGGCGCCGCCGTACCACATGCGGTTCCTGAGCCCGGGCGAGTAGGGCTGCACCCGGTCGGAGAACTGCTCAAAACCTTCCATTCCGCTAAACGACGCAGCCCGCTCCCCGCCGACGCACCGCAGCAACCGGGCGACCCGCTCGTAGCTGAAGTCTTCCTCGCTATCGGGGTACAGCGCGGCCTTGATGTCGTCGTAGTTCCGCGGCGGACCGGTGCTCACTCCTGGGTTGAGCCGCCCTCCGGACAGGATGTCGACGGTGGCGAGATCCTCGGCGAGCCGTAGCGGATTCTCCCAGCCGAGCGGTATCACCGCGGTGCCGAGATCGATCCGCGACGTGCGCTGGGAAGCGGCGGCCAGCACGGCGACCGGTGAGGAGATGCCGTACTGCAGGTGCCGGTGGCGGACCCACGCGCTATCGAACCCAAGCCGCTCGCCCAGTTCGATGATCTCGAGCGTCGCCTCGTGGCCAGGCCGCGGGTTATCCCCGTCGAACAGCCCGATCGTGAGAAACCCGAGCCGTTCCAGCGCGACTCCCTGACGTGGCATGGAATTCATCCTAAGCGGCTGCTTATCTCTCGCTTGTCACCCGTGAACGTCCGTAGAATCTGCCGTTGTAGCAGATTCTACGGACGTTCCA
>CAVUOU010000002.1:0-60869 GCA_963743085.1 uncultured Actinomycetota bacterium | reverse complement strand
CCGTCCCGAGCAGCCGGGCCGCGGCCACCGCCTGGTTGGCACCCTTGCCGCCGGGGGCGAACCGCGCCGCGCCGCCCAGGATGGTCTCCCCGGGAGCCGGCAGGTGATCAACGTCGACCGTTATGTCGATGTTCAGGCTGCCCAGTACGGCGAGCCTCGCGCCAGAAGTCACGGCCTCACGTTATCGCTGGCCGCGCTGGTGAACCGAGCCGGTCGGCTGTCCGTTCCCTGTAGATGGAGAGGGCGTTCAGTGATGGACCGATTACAAGGAGCACCCACATGGCGTACCCAGAGCCGTCCCAGCAGCCCCCCAGGTTTACCGTCCTGCCGGGCGCGGCGGGCCCGTTCATCAACGGCTACGAGCACGAGACCCCCGCCGATGCGTGGAACCAGCCGCCGTACTCCCAGAACCCGTACCCCGAGAACCCGTACCCGGACCCGTGGGCCCGCGACCCCCGCTGGGACGAGCCGCCCATGACCGCCCCGCGCCCGCTGTGGGTGGGTTTGCTGGTGATCGCCGCGTTCTTGCTGGCGGTTATTCTCTTCCGCCTAGTCTTATCGAACAAAAGTCCGTAGAATGTGTCACTGGGGCAGCACACTCTACGGACAATTCCGATAACTGGGCCAGCGAAGCGGCCGGGACGCGGGAAGCGTGCCAGGCGACGGCGGTGGCGGCCAGCGCCGCGACCGCCGCGATGACCATCGCCAGCCGGTCGCCCGTGATGCCGGTGATGCCACCGGTGGTGGCCTCGGCGATCGCCGGCAGCAACGCGGCCCCGACAGCGGCACCGATCTGGCGGCTGGTGTTGATCAGCCCGCCGACCAGCCCCTGATCGGCGTCGGCCATGCCGCGGCTGGCCAGCACGATCGAGCCGAACGCGGTTCCCGCCGTCCCGAAGCCAACCAGCAGCACCACGATGAGCACCGGGCTGTAACCGCTGGCGGGCAACCTGGTCAGCACCGCGAACCCGACCGCGGTGGCGCCCGCCGTCAGCACGAGCAGGCGGCGTATCCCGATCCTGGATGCCAGCCGGGGGCCGAGCAGCCCGGTCACGAAGCCGGCCACGCCCTGCGGGGCAATGACCATGCCGGTTGCCAGCGGTGAGAAATGCAGGGCTTGCTGCAGGTACAAGGACATGAGCAGCATCTCGCCGCCGTTCCACAAGCCAAGCAGGAAGGCGATCGCGGTGCCGTTCCGCAAGCCAGGACGTCGCAGCAGGCGCGGCCTGATCAGCGGCTGCGGGTGGTGGTTCTCCGCGACGCCGAAGGCGAGCACCGCGGCCACCCCGACGGTGAACGTGGCCAGGATCGGCCAGGAGGTCCAGCCGCGCACGGCGCCCTCGGACACCCCGTACACCACGAACGCGACCGCCGCGGTGATCAGGACGGCACCGGGGATGTCGAGCATCTGACGGCGGGGCGCTCCGCCGCGCCCCAGGATCCGCGGCGCGAGGAACGCGGCGACCAGTCCCACCGGGACGTTCACCAGGAACACCCAGCGCCAGCTGGTGTACTCGACAATCACCCCGCCGAGCACCTGCCCGGCGACGAAGCCGATCGAGGAGATACAACCGTACAGGCCGATGGCGCGAGTGCGTTCGGCCCCCTCGGGGAAGGTGGTGGTGATGAGCGAAAGCGCCGCGGGCGCTACCAGCGCCGCACCCGCCCCCTGGATCACGCGCGACGCGATGAGCAGCGTGGGATCGTGGGCGAGGCCGCCCGCCAGGCTGGCCAGGCTGAAGACGACCAGGCCGGCCACGAACATCCGGCGGCGGCCGAGCAGGTCGGCGGCGCGTCCGCCGAGGATGAGCAGCCCGCCGAAGGCGATCGCGTACCCGGTCACGACCCACTGGGTGACCGCGTCGGTGACGTGCAACTCGCGCTCAATGGATGGGAGCGCGACGTTCACGATGCTGAAGTCGAGCACGACCATGAAGGCGGCGACCAGGATCAGCGAGAGGCGGATCGCGTCGCCACGGCGATCGCGGGCAGGAGTTTCAACGGGTGAGGGGTAGGTTCGGGTTGCCTGGGCAGGCGAGTTCAGGGGCATGATGCCAATCAGATACGTTACGGATCGTTTCGAATTCCGATGGGTGCAACCTAATGGGTAGCTTGGATATTCCCGATAATTCGGGAAGAGTTGCGCAGTCTGGAGCGGCTGGTGAGAGCGGCTCCGCGAGCGGTCCGGCGGGCAGCGCCGCGGCCGGTCCGGCGCGCGGGCGGCCGCGCAGTGAGCAGGCCGATCGCGCGATCCTGGCGGCCGCGATCGAGTTGCTCGACGAGCGCGGGATCGCGGGCATGTCGATCGAGGAGGTCGCTACCCGCGCCGGGGTGAGCAAGGCCACGATCTACCGGCGCTGGCCGTCCAAGGGGCTGCTGGCGCTCGACGCGTTCGTCAGCCGGTTCCAGGCATTGCAGCCGCAGCCGGACACCGGGTCGTTGCGCAGTGACCTGACCGCCGCGTTGCGCGCCTGGGTGGATGCGGTGACCACGACTCCGATGGGCCGGATGCTGAGCGGCCTGATCGCGGAGGCCCAGCACGACGACTCGCTGCGCGCGGCCTGGCGGGACCGGGTACTTGAGCCGCTGCGGGTACAGCACCGCGCGCTGCTCGACCGGGCCATCGAGCGGGGTGAGATCGCGGCTTCCGTTGATCAGGAGGCGGTGCTCGACCTGTTCTTCGGCGCCGCGCAGCACCGGCTGCTCCTAGGCCACCTGCCGCTCTCCGAAGACTTCATTGACCAAGTGGTCGACATAATCCTGTCCGGCATCCAGCACCCCGCGTAGCCCCGCCCGCAGCCCCGCCCCTGGCACCTCTCCCGCCCCTGGCCCCCGCCCCGCGGGCCCCCGCCCCCTAGGGCCTCTCCCCGCACCCCATGGATGTCCCACCGCTGGTGCTATACGCCCAGCGGTGGGACATCCATGGCCCTGCTGAAGGCCTCCAGGCGGGCAGTATGCCCCTTATGCGTGATATATGCCCGGCTGAGGTGCGCTACGGGGCGGCGGCCGGCGCCCGGCACCCGGCGTCGGGGGACAGAAGGGGGCGGTCTGACGAGTAGAACGGCGGATGGCGGGAAGAGGATGAGTTGGACGCGACGCGGCGGACGAGTTACGATATATCTCGTTAGGAGGCTCGACAATGAACGAGTTTACGAAGCTGCTGCAGCGGCTGTTCGGCCGGTTCACCGACTGGTGGCACAGTTCGGGCAAGCCGGCGGTGGATGACGCCAGGCAGGGTGAGCTCGCGCAGAAGGCGCAAGCCAAGCTGAGCGAGCTGCGCGAAAGCGACACGGCGCAGAAGGCCCAGGCCAAGCTGAGCGAGCTGCGGGACAGCGACACCGCCAAGAAAGCACAGGAAAAGCTCCGCGACCTGGCGGACAGTGACACCGCGCACAAGGCGCAGGAGAAACTGCGGGACCTGCGGGGCAGCGACACTGCCAAGAAAGCACAGGAAAAGCTCCGCGACCTGCGCTCCTCGGCCACCGAGGGGACCAAGACCGGCGACGGCTCCTGACCTGTCCCTCGGTCACTGGTAGCCTTGACCTGGTCGGATGTTAGCGGTAACATCAGCGCCGGCTTCAGGTCATCCTGGCAGTCCCAGGCTGCTGACGAGACAGGGGGGCGCCGTGGCGTCAGCAGCGGGCACTCCGGCGGAGGTCGCTACTGCCGCCAAGGGGGTAGCCAAGCCACCCGTAATGGCTGACGTCGCCCGGCTGGCGGGCGTCTCGCACCAGACCGTATCCCGGGTGCTCAACGACCACCCCAACGTCCGGCCGCACACCCGGGAGCGGGTCCTGGCCGCGATACGTGAGCTGGCCTACCGCCCGAACGCCGCGGCCAGGACCCTCGTCACCCGGCGCACCCACACGCTCGGCGTGATCAGCTTCGACACCACGCTGTACGGGCCGGCCTCGATGCTCTACGGCATCGAGCGCGCCGCGCACCACGACTACTCCGTGAGCATCGCCAGCCTCGCCGCGCTCGACCGCCGGTCGGTGCTCGAGGCCGTCGACCGCTTTCTCAGCCAGGGCGTCGAGGGCATCATCGTCATCGCCCCGCAGACCTCGGCGGTCGCAGCGCTCGGGCACGTGCCAGCGCAGGTGCCGCTGGTCGCGGTGGGCTGCGGCACCCGTACCTCCCTGACTTCGGTGGCCATCGACAACGCCGCGGGCGCCGCCCGCGCCACCAAGTACCTGCTGGATCTCGGCCATGAAACGGTCTACCACGTGGCCGGTCCGGGAACCTGGCTTGACGCCCAGGAACGAGTCGACGGCTGGCGCACCGCGCTGCACGACGCCGGGGCACCCGAGCCCGTCATCCTCACCGGCGACTGGTCGGCCAGCTCGGGCTATGAGCTCGGGCAGCGACTCGCGGCGATGAGGGGGATAGGGGAGGTGGGCGGGGTGTCTGCCGTGTTCTGCGGCAATGACACGATGGCGCTCGGGGTGCTGCGCGCGCTGAACGAGGCCGGGCGTCGGGTACCCGACGAGGTGAGCGTCGTCGGGTTTGACGACGTCCCAGAAGCGGGCTTCTACCCGCCGCCGCTCACCACGGTCAGGCAGGACTTCGGAGAGGTCGGGCGGCGGGCGCTCGGGGCACTGCTGGAACGGATGATGCGGCCAGGCGAGTTGGCCCCCCGGATCCGGGTGGCCCCGGAGCTTGTCGTCCGTGGCAGTGCCACCCGGCCACGGCGGACTGCCATCCGAAACGCTTCACACGGGTAGACAGCACTCAAATTGCGGCAACAGGATAAGGCGGACACATGGTTGTTAGCGCTAACAATGAGGGCGAGGGGAACGAGCGGTACGTCATCGGGGTGGATTTCGGCACGTTGTCCGCGCGGGCGCTGGTCGTCCGGGTGAGCGACGGGGCCGAGCTGGGCAGCGCGGTACACGAGTACCCGCACGCCGTCATCGACCGGACATTGCCGGCCACCGGTGAGCAGCTGCCGCCGGACTGGGCGCTGCAGGATCCCGCCGACTGGGTGGAGTGCCTGCGGATCACCATCCCGGCGGCGGGCGAGGCGGCGGGCATCGACCCTGAAGACGTGATCGGCATCGCTACCGACTTCACCGCGTCCACCTGCATGCCAACTCTCAGGGACGGAACCCCGTTGTGCCAGGTCGCCGGGCTGGAGGGCAGGCCGCACGCCTACCCCAAGCTCTGGAAGCACCACGCGGGCCAGCCAGAAGCGGACCGGATCAACGAGCTAGCGCACGAGCGCGAGGAGCCATGGATCAACCGCTACGGCGGCAAGATCTCCTCGGAGTGGCAGTTCGCGAAGGCCCTGCAGGTGCTGGATGAGGATCCGGACACCTACCGCCGGATCGAGCGCTGGATCGAGGCGGCCGACTGGATCATCTGGCAGCTGGCCGGGGTGGAGACCCGCAACGCCTGCACCGCCGGGTACAAGGGCATCTACCAGGATGGGCACTACCCGAGCCAGGAGTTCCTCGCGGCGCTTAACCCGGAGTTCGCCGACTTCGCCGAGACCAGGCTGGAACATCCGATCTCCCCGCTGGGCGGCCGCGCCGGATCACTCACCGCCGAGGCAGCCGAACTCACCGGGCTGCCCCCAGGCGTCGCCGTCGCGGTCGGCAACGTGGACGCCCACGTCACGATGCCCGCGACCGGTCCCATCGTGGCCGGCAAGATGGTGGCGATCATGGGCACCTCGACCTGCCACGTGCTCAACGGCACCCAGCTGGCCGAGGTCCCCGGCATGTGCGGCGCGGTGAACGGCGGCATCGTGGCGGGCTACTGGGGCTACGAGGCCGGGCAGTCCAGCGTCGGCGACGACTTCGCCTGGTGGGCCGAGACCATCGCACCGGCCGAGGCGGTCGAGGAAGCCCGCCAGCGCGGCGTCTCGGTGCACGACATCCTCACCGAGGAGGCGGCCGCGCAGCCAGCGGGCGCGCACGGGCTGGTCGCGCTCGACTGGCTCGGCGGCAACCGCTCGGTGCTGGTGGATGGCGGGCTATCCGGCGCGATCGTCGGCATCACGCTCGCCACCAGGCCCGCCGAGATCTACCGGGCGATCGTGGAGTCGACGGCCTTCGGGACACGGAAGATCCTGGACACCTTCGCGGAGTCGGGAGTGCCGGTCACCGAGTTCGTCGCCGCTGGCGGGCTGCTGAAGAACGAGTTCCTCATGCAGATCTACGCCGACGTGCTGAACCGTCCGATCGCGATTATCGGCTCGGACCAGGGTCCGGCGCTTGGCTCGGCGATCCACGCCGCCGTCGCGGCGGGCGCTTACCCCGATGTGCCGGCCGCCGCGGAGGCGATGGGCGCGATCAAGCAGAACGCGTACCTGCCCGATCCCGACAGCGCCGCCGTCTACGACGAGCTGTACGCGGAATACCTGCGGCTGCACGACTACTTCGGCGACGGCGGCGCGATGCACCGGCTCCGGGCTATTCGCGACCGCGCGGTCGAGAGCGAGTGAGGGAGAAACCTGATGAGTATCGATGAACTGCGTGAGCAGGTGTGCGCGCTGCACGCCGAGCTGGTGCGCAACAACCTGGTCGCATGGACATCGGGGAACGTGTCCGCCCGGGTGCCCGGCGAGGACCTGATGGTGATCAAGCCGAGCGGGGTTTCCTATGACGACCTGACACCGGAGAACATGGTCGTCTGCGACCTGGATGGCAAGGTCGTCTCCGAGGGGTACAAGCCGTCGTCGGACACCCTCTCGCACGCCTACATCTACCGCGCGATGCCAGAGGTCGGCGGGGTTGTGCATACCCACTCCACCTACGCGACCGCCTGGGCGGCGCGGGGCGAGCCGATCCCGTGCGTGATCACCGCGATGGCCGACGAATTCGGCGGGGAGATCCCGCTCGGGCCGTTCGCGCCGATCGGTGACGACAAGATCGGGCGCGGAGTGGTCGAGACTCTGCGTGGACAGCGATCACCCGCCGTTTTGATGAAATCTCATGGTGTGTTCACGGTAGGTCCGTCCGCGACCGCGGCCGTGAAGGCGGCGGTCATGACCGAGGACGTGGCACGCACCGTGCACCTGGCGCGCGCGTACGGCGAGCTGACGCCGCTGCCGCCGGACCAGGTGGACGCGCTGCACGCACGCTACAAGAACCACTATGGGCAAGGGAGCTCTCGGTGAACACATCCCTCGACGGCTACGAGGTCTGGTTCCTGACCGGGAGCCAGCACCTCTACGGTCCTGAGACGCTGGCCCAGGTCGCCGAGCAGTCGCGCGGCATTGCCTCACAGCTCGCCGACAACGTTCCGGTACGTATCGTTTGGAAGCCGGTCCTCACCGACCACGACGCGATCCGGCGGATCGCGCTCGAGGCGAACGCCGATGACTCGGTGATCGGCGTCATCGCCTGGATGCACACCTTCAGCCCGGCCAAGATGTGGATCGCGGGTCTTGACGCGCTGCGCAAGCCACTGCTGCACCTGCACACCCAGGCGAACGTGGAGCTGCCCTGGGCTTCGATCGACATGGACTTCATGAACCTCAACCAGGCGGCGCACGGCGACCGGGAGTTCGGCTACATACTCTCCCGGTTGCAGGTCCCGCACACCACCGTCGTCGGCCACGTCTCCAACCCGGCGGTGAGCGCGCGGGTCGCCACCTGGCAGCGCGCGGCGGCCGGTTTCGCCGCGACGCGGGCGCTGCGGCTGGCGAGGTTCGGCGACAACATGCGGTTCGTCGCGGTGACCGAGGGCGATAAGACCGAGGCGGAGCTGGTCTTCGGCGTTCAGGTGAACACCTGGGGCGTCAACGACCTGGCTTCCGCCGTCGCCGCGGCTTCTGATGCCGATATCGACACGCTGGTAGCCGAGTACGAGTCGCTGTACGACGTGGACCCGGTGTTGCGGCACGGCGGGGAGCGGCATCAGTCGCTGCGCGACGGCGCGGCCATCGAGCTGGGCCTGCGCTCGTTCCTCGAATCCGGCGACTTTTCGGCATTTACCACGACATTTGAGGATCTAGGGGCATTGAAGCAGCTCCCGGGGCTGGCCGTGCAGCGGCTCATGGCGGAGGGCTATGGCTTCGGCGCCGAGGGCGACTGGAAGACGGCGGTCCTGGTCCGCGCGGCTAACGTGATGGGCGCGGGCCTGCCCGGCGGGGCGTCGCTGATGGAGGACTATACCTACGACCTCACCCCGGGCAACGAGCGCATCCTCGGCGCGCACATGCTGGAGGTCTCGCCGGCCCTGACCCGCGACCGGCCGTCACTTGAGATCCACCCGCTGAGCATCGGGGACCGCGAGGACCCGGTGCGGCTGGTGTTCACCGCGTCGCCCGGCCCCGCGGTGGTGGTGGCGCTGTCGGACATGCGCGACCGGTTCCGGCTGGTGGCCAACCAGGTCGAGGTGGTCTCGCCGACCGAGCCGTTGCCCAAGCTGCCGGTGGGGCGGGCCGTCTGGAAGCCGGCGCCTGATTTCACCACGTCGGCGACCGCCTGGCTGACCGCGGGCGGTGCCCACCACACGGTGATGTCGACGGCGGTGGGCCCCGAGGCGTTCGAGGACTTCGCCAAGATGGCTCGCACCGAGTTCCTGCTCATCGATGAGAGCACCACGCTGCGCGACTTCACCCGCCAGCTGGACTGGAACGCCGCGTACTACCGCCTCGCCCGGGGCATCTGAGCCCACGGCCGGCGCTGGATCGGCGCGCTCATACAACCCCAGCGATGGGCCATCGATAGCGCAATAGGCCCAGCGATGGGCCATCGACAGCACTGTAGAAGACTCCCAGCTGTGCGGTATACCCACTTATGTGGCTTTTGTGCCACGCCCGGGCAGGACCAGCCCGGCGAGAGGCCAGCCCCGTGGCGGACCTTGCCCGCCGCGGGAGGTCAGCCCCCGTGGCAGACCTTGCCCGCCGCGGGAGGTCAGCCCCCCGTGGCAGACCTTGCCCGCCGCGGGAGGTCAGGCCCCCGTGGCGGGCCGCGGCCCTCCAGGGCCAGAAGGGCCGCCCGGTGCTTCCAGGTTTCTGGAAGTTGGGTCGCGGATGCGCTCGGCGTGAACGCGATCACCTATCGTGGGGTGGTCATGGCAGGGGCAACGCGTATTCGAGGGCGCCAAGATCATGAGTGACGATTGGCAAGGTTGGTACACCAACTCCGGAGGCGCGGCCGCGTCCAGTTACGGCGGGAACTCCGGCTACGGGGGGGGCTCCGGCTACGGGGGGGGCTCCGGCTACGGGGGGGGCTCCGGCGGCGGCACGCCGAATCAGCGCGGATCGTGGCCAGAACAGCCCAGCCCGGGCCGCGGCCAGCAGCCGGAACGCTGGGACCTTAGCAGCAGCGGGCGACGCTGGCGGTTCTGGGGCCAGCCGGGGCGGCACGGGCGGCGTATCGCGCTGGTCATCGGCACGGTCGTGGTCGTGCTGATCGTGGCCGTCGTTGGATCGTATTTCTGGCTGAACGGCAAGATCAACCGGGATGTCACGCTGCCGACCACCACGAACACCTCGGCGGGGACGAACTGGCTGATCGCGGGCTCTGATGGCCGTGACGGCCTGACTACCTCCGAGATCGTCCAGCTACACGTCGGGTTCGACTTCGGTACGGCGAACTCCGACTCCATCATGCTGCTGCACATGGGCACCGGACAGCCGGTGCTGATCAGCATCCCGCGTGACAGCTACGTGGACATCCCGGGCTACGGCTACAACAAGATCAATGCCGCGCTCGCCTACGGCGGGCCGACGCTGCTGATCAAGACGGTGGAAAACGTCACGGGGCTGCGCATCGACCATTACATGGGGATCGGCTTCCTCGGGCTCGCCGATGTCGTGGACAAGGTCGGCGGCGTCAATATGTGCCTGAAGACCGCGATCAACGACTCTGACTCCGGTGCGGACATCGCGGCGGGCTGCCACAACCTGAGCGGTGCGCAGGCGCTCGCCTTCGTACGGGACCGGCACTCGTTCGCGGACGAGGACCTGCAGCGGGAACAGGACCAGCGCGCATTCCTGGCGGCGTTGCTCAAGAAGGCCACCAGCCCGAGCGTGTACCTGAACCCGTTCAAGGCGCTGCCCTTCGGCTCGACCGCGGCAAGCTCGATATCCGCCGACAAGGGCACCAGCCTGCTGGACCTGCTGCAGGCCGCGCGAGCGCTGCGCAGCCCGGAGACCACCACGGTGCCGATCGCCAACGCCAACTACGAGACGTCCGCGGGCGATGCGGTGCTGTGGGACCAGAGCCAGGCGTCCGAGCTGTTCAACGATCTCAAGAACGGCACGGCCGTACCGAAGAGCCTGCTATCCGGCACCACGGTCGGTTAACCGCGCGACGATCATGGTCAGTGCCGCATTACCCATGCTCTTGCCTGGTTGGTGCGGCACTCACCATGATCATTTCGCGAGCGCGACGAATACCCACTCCAGGCCGGGACGGTCGGGAGCGTCGAGCACGTCGGAGACCGTGAACCCGGCCGCCGACAGCGACGCACCGATCTCGTCCCGGCCACGGAACCTGAGCGTGGACTGCGAGAGCAGTTCCTCCCCGTCGCTCTCGAAGACCGTCGTGGACCGGAACGTCACCAGCGGAAGGCTGACGTCCAGCAACTCGTGCCAGGACCGGACCCAGCCAACACCCGGAATGTCCACTCGCCGGTAGGAGTGCTCCCGGGTCCAGCGCAGCCAGGCCTGCCGCGCCGGATCCCGGGTCTCGAACACCAGCTTCCCGCCCGGCCGGACCGCCGCGCGAACGGCACGCAAAACACCCAGCCACGAAGAGCCGGTGACGAAAACCTGCGCGACGTTCCCGGTCATCGTGGCCAGGTCGACCGCGAGCGGCGGCAGCGCCGCCACCTCGCCGTGAATCCAGTGGACCTTATCGGCAGCAGGCTTACCCCGCGCGACATCGAGCGAAGCCGCGGCGGGATCAAGCCCGGTAACCTCCCGGCCAAGACCAGCGAGCATACAGGCGAACGTCCCGGTCCCGCAGCCGACGTCCAGCACCGAACCGGCACCGAATCCGACCGCGAGCCCCAGGTAGAGGCCGAGGTCGGAGCGGTCAGGATCCAGCGGATCGTAGACGCTCGCCAGCCGGGGGTGGGAGAAAGCCGCGTCAGGCAACCTCGGCTACCGCCTGGGAGAACTGGGCTTCGTACAGCCGCTGGTACGCGCCGCCCGCCGACACCAGCGAGTCGTGCGTGCCCTGCTCCACGATGTCGCCGTGTTCCATCACCAGGATCATGTCCGCGTCCCTGATGGTGGACAGCCGGTGCGCGATCACGAAGCTGGTGCGGCCCTGGCGCAGCTTGCCCATCGCGCGCTGGATCAGCAGCTCAGTCCGGGTGTCGACCGACGACGTCGCCTCGTCGAGTATCAGGATCGCGGGCTCGGCCAGGAACGCGCGGGCGATCGTGATGAGCTGCTTCTCCCCCGCCGAGACGTTGGATCCCTCCTCGTCGAGCACCGTCTCGTACCCATCGGGAAGCGTCCGGACGAAGTGGTCGACGTGCGTCGCCTGGGCGGCCGCGACGATCTCCTCACGGGAGGCGCCTCCCGCCCGTACGCGATATTCTCCGCGATCGTCCCGCTGAACACCCACGCGTCCTGCAGCACCATGCCGGTCTTGGACCGCAGCCCTTCGCGGGTCATGTCCGCGATGCTGGTGCCGTCCAGGGTGATCCGGCCGCCGTTGAGTTCATAGAACCGCATCAGCAGGTTCACCAGCGTGGTCTTTCCGGCCCCGGTGGGGCCGACAATCGCCACCGTCTGACCCGGTTCCACCGTAAGCGACAGATCCGTGATCAGTGGCTTGTCCTCGCTGTAGCTAAACGACGCATGCTCGAACGCCACGCGACCAGCGACTGCATCGAGAGTCACCGGCGTCGTTATGTCGGGCGCTTGCTCGTCCGCGTCGAGTACGGCGAAGACGCGTTCGGCCGACGCCACCCCGGACTGCAGCAGGTTCGCCATGGAGGCGACCTGGTTGAGCGGCTGGGCGAACTGCCGCGAGTACTGGATGAAGGCCTGCACGTCCCCGAGCGATAGCGTGCCCGAAGCCACCTTCAATCCGCCGACGACCGCCACCAGGACATAGTTGATGTTCCCGATGAGCATCATTATCGGCATCATCGAGCCGGAGATGAACTGACCTTTGAAGCTGGCGTTAAAGAGCTCGTCGTTATGGTCATCAAAGGTTTGTGCTGATTCCTGCTGGCGGCCGAAGACCTTTACCAGCGTGTGGCCGGTGTACATCTCCTCGATGTGCCCGTTGAGCTTCGCCGTGGTCTTCCACTGCTGGACGAATTGCGGCTTCGCCTTTTTCGCCACGGTCCGCGCGACGATCATCGACAGCGGCACCGTGACCAGGGCGATCAGGGCCAGCTCCCAGGAGATCCAGAACATCACCGACAGCACGCCGACGATCGTGAGCACCGAGATGACCAGCTGGCTCATCGTCTGCTGCAGGTTCTGCGACAGGTTGTCGATGTCGTTGGTGACGGTGGACAGCACCTCGCCGCGCGGCCGGCCGTCGAAGTAGGACAGCGGCAGCCGGGTGAGCTTGGACTGCACATCCTGCCGCAGCCGGAACATCGCGCGCTGCACGATCGTCGCGGTCATCCGGCCCTGCGCGGCGCCGAGCACCAGCGCGGCCAGGTAGATGAGCGCCACCAGGCCCAGGGTGCGGCCGAGGCTGTCGAAGTCGATGCCGTGGCCAGGGGTGAGCTGTATCCCGCCTAGCAGGGAGGCCTCGCTGGTATCACCGCGTGCCCGGAGCTCGGCGATGATCTGCGCCTTCGTGGCGTTCTCCGGGAACTTCTTCGAGATGAAGCCGTCGAAGATGACGTTGGTCGCCTGGCCCAGGATCTTCGGGCCGAAGACGGAGGCGGTGACCGCGCCCGCGGCGAGCAGCGTGGTGATGATCATCCGCGCGCGCTCCGGCCGGAGCATGCCGATCAGGCGGCGCAGCGATCCTCTGAAGTCCTTGGGCCGCTCAAGCGACGGGCCGTTCATCCAGGCGGCGGGGCCACCCGCGCGCGGCCCCGCGGCTGGTTTATCCGACTTTTGCTCGGTCATGCCGCAGCCTCCTGCTCGGTCATCTGGGAGAGCACGATCTCCCGGTAGGTCTCGCTGGACGCCATCAGCTCGGTGTGGGTGCCGGTGCCGACGATGCGGCCGCCGTCCAGGACGATGATGCGGTCCGCGTTCCGTATCGTGGCGACGCGCTGGGCCACGATGAGCACGGTCGCGTTCCTCGTCTCCTGGGTCAGCGCCGCTCGCAGCCGGGCGTCGGTCGCGTAGTCGAGCGCGGAGAATGAATCATCGAAGAGATAGATGTCGGGTTTATGGACGAGGGTTCGCGCGATCGCCAGTCGCTGCCGCTGGCCGCCGGACACGTTGGTACCGCCCTGGCTGATCGGGCTGTCCAGGTCCTTGACGAAATCCGCCTGCGCGATGGCGAGCGCGTGCCAGAGTTCCTCGTCGGTCGCGTCCGGGTTGCCGTACCGAAGGTTGGACGCGATCGTGCCGGAGAACAGGTAGGGCCGCTGCGGGACCAGGCCGACCGCCTTGGCCAGCGTCTCGGGCGCGAGTTCCCTGACGTCGACGCCGCCGATGCTGACCGTCCCGCCGGTCGCGTCGCACAGCCGGGGTATCAGGTTCAGCAGCGTGGTCTTGCCCGAGCCGGTGGACCCGATAACCGCGGTGACCTCGCCTGGGCCCGCGTGAATGTTGATGTCGTGCAGCACCGGCTCCTCGGCGCCCGGGTAGCGGAACTCGACGTTTTGCAGGTCAAGGTGGCCGTGGGTACGCAGTTGGTACACCGGAGCCGTGGGCGGCTCGACGCTGGTCTTGGTGCTGAGCACGTCGTTGATGCGTTCCGCGCAGACCTCGGCCCGCGGGATCATCATCAGCATGAAGGTGGACATCATCACCGACATCAGCACCTGCATCAGGTAGGACAGGAACGCGGTCAGTGATCCGATCTGCATGGATCCGTCGCTGATGAGATGCCCGCCGAACCAGAGCACGGCGACGCTCGACAGGTTCACGATGCTCAGCACGACCGGGAACATCATGCCCATGAGCTTGCCGGCGCCCAGGTTCACGTCGTAGAGCGACTCGTTGGCGGTAAGGAACCGCTGCTTTTCCGGCTCGTCGCGGACGAAGGCGCGGACCACCCGGACCCCGGTGATCTGCTCGCGCATGACCCGGTTGATCGTGTCCAGCCGTTCCTGCACCAACCGGAACAGCGGGCGCATCCGCCGCGCGATCAGGCTGACGGCGATGCCGAGCACCGGGACGATGACCAGCAGCAGGCCGGACAGCTGGACGTTCTGGCGCAGCGACATGATGACCGCGCCGACGCCGATGATCGGCGCCATCAGCATCATGGTGAGCGTCATCAGCACCAGCATCTGGACCTGCTGCACGTCGTTCGTCGACCGGACGATCAGGCTGGGCGTGCCGAACTGACCGACCTCGCGGGTAGAGAACGTCTGGACCCGGTCGAACAGCGCCTGGCGGATGTCCCGGCCGATCGCCATCGCGGTGCGGGCGCCGAAGTACACCGCGATGATCGAGGCGACGATCTGGCCAAGGGCGACGGCGAGCATCACGCCACCGGTCCGCAGAATGTATGCGTATCGGCCGTGACCACGCCGTTGTCGATGATGTCGGCGTTCAGCGTCGGCAGGTAAAGCGCCGCAGATCGTCTGCAGGACCTGCGCTACCACAACGATAATGAGCCACTTGCGGTAGCGGCCAGCGAAGGATCTGACCAGTTTGAAGAGCATCGGGTCTCCGTGTCTGGGGGGTTTGTGCAGTCTGGCCGGTTACGCGGCCTGATGGCCACTGGTTTTGCGCTCAGCGATCATGGGGGCCACCATGGCCAGCGCCTCACGCAGCAGCACGCCGAAGTCGGCGGTTTCGTCGTTCATCCAGCGGCGGGATACCACCCTGGTCAGGCTGGAGATGGTCCCGGCCAGCAGCTCGGGGTACAGGTCGCCCGGCGCGCCGCCGGTGCGCTCGGCTATCACCTCGGCTAGCGCCGCGTCCCTAGCCACGATTGCCCGGAAAAACTCACCGCGCAGGCCCGGAGCATCGATGATCATGCGCATCAGCGGCTTGTCGATGTCGGCATCGGAGTGAATCTCGATGATCGCGTTCGCGATCGCCTGGTCGAGTGGTTCGGCCTCGGGGCGGAGCAGTACCACCCCGGCCAGCGCCCGTGCCCGATCCGACGGTCCGGCGCAGATGGCCTCCGCGATGCTGGTGAAGTAGTTGTTGTAGGTGCGAGGCGACACGTCCGCCTCGGCCGCGACATCCGATACCCGGACGTTCTCCGGCCCGTGCTCCAAGGCAAGCCGCACGGCGGCGCGGGAGATCGCCTCTCGAGTCTCTGCCTTTTTTCGTTCCCGCAGCCCGGGAGCCGAGTGTGCGGGACAACGCACCCCGTCGTCCATGTAGGCGACTGTAGCAGTCAACTTGCGCGTTACGCAAATATTCGCGTCGCGCAGGTATTTTCGGCTATACTAAAGCTGGCGGGGTAGCCCCCGGTCTGCCCGCCGGCTCAGCCGACGGCCCAGCCGTTGCATCGGTTTCTCGATTCCGTAGTGCGTGATCGCGCTGACCGCGATGATCACCGCGTAGCTGGCCGCCGCCAAGGCGATCTCTATGCCGACCGGGTGGGCGCGGTGCAATACCGGGAAGGTGCGGTACGCGTTCAGGATCAGCGGGTGCAGCAGGTAAACCGAGTAGCTGATCAGGCCAAGCCAGGCTAGCGCGCCCGGGATCCGGAACCGCCTGGCGGCCATGGCGATCCCGAAGGTGGCCGCGGCGAGCAGGATCGAACTGGCCCACTGGAGCTTCCACTGCTCGTCGCGCTGCCCGGCGTGCCACAGGCCCGCGGAGACCGTCAGGATCAGCACCGCCGCCACGATCGCCGCCGCCCATCGCTTGCTGACCTCACCTTGCTCGGCCCGGTAGATCAGGGTTCCGGTGAACATCAGGGCCAGGATCGTGAGCCCGGACCACGGATAGGGATAGTTCTGGTTCAAGCAGAGCAGTGTCGCCACGGTGAGCGCGGCGAGGGTCGCGCCGAGCCTGACGAGTACCCGCCGGCCGGTTACGGCGAGCGCGATCCCGGCGATGATCAGGGCGTCGGCGGTCAGGTCCAGGTACCGGGTTCCATGCCCGTACCGCGCGGCCCAGGTGCTGAGCGCGGCCATCGGAAGCACTCCGCCGAGCGCTACCGCCGCGATCGAGCAGCCGAGTGCGTAGCCACCGCTGTGGCGGTGAATCCGCCAGCTGAACAGCGCGACGAGCACCAGGTAGAACGCCATTTCGTAGGAGAGTGTCCAGATGACGTTCGGAACGTTCGGGCCGGTCAGCAGGTTCTGCAGCATCAGCAGCCAGGAAGCGATCGAGGTGACCGGGTGGTCGCCCGCGCCCGCGAGGTTCCCGCGTCCGGTTTCCTGTGCGAAATAGGATATGACGAGCGCGGCGAGGTACATCGGGTAGAGCCGGAACGCGCGGCTGATCCAGAACGCCCGCACGTTGCCCTTGCGCTCCAGCGATGCGGGCACGATGTACCCGCTCACCAGGAAGAACACGAACACCCCGTACTGCCCGAAGTCGACCACCCGGTAGAGGACATCGTGCAACGGCGCGAAGAAGATGGTCGATGAGTGGTCGAAGACCACGCAGGCGGCGGCGAACCCGCGCAGCGCATCCAGCCAGGCCAGTCGGCCCGGCGAGCGCCGAGCGCGGGGCGGAAGGGGTTGTCCCTCCCGCGCCGCGTCGGTCGCGGCCGGGCAATCCGCCTGAGACGTTTGCGACGAAGTATTACCGCTGGGCACTCAGTCGACGCTACTCACGCGGGTTACGGCGCGATGGTTTCTCAGTCAGCTCTCAGGGAAATCGAAGTAATGCAGGCTGACGAATGGTGGATCGCCAGAGGCTCCGGAGACGAACTCCAGATAGACGGTATGCGTGCCGGTTACCGTGCTGATATTTGCCGGTATCGTCTCCCAGGTCGACCAGCCACCCGTATTTCCTACGGCGAAGCTGCCGACCGGGGTATTGTCCGGGCTGTCAAGCACCACCTCGACTAGCCCGCTCACGCCGCTTCCGGCTCCGGAGGCGACCCTGGCATCGAATTGAGTCGATCCGGACGAGCCGAAGTCGATATCGGGATATTCGAGGATATCGCCGTTGGTCAGCTCCGCTGCCTGGTTGCTGTCCACGCCGGACGGGTCGGTGTCGGTAGTGGAAGTGACGTCGATGTCGCCGGTGCTGTCGCTGTAGCAGTCAGCGGAGATGGGCGACGTCGCGGTCGTGGTGCAGTCCGTCCCGCCACCGCCGGTGCTGGTGCTGCCGCCGGACGTCTCGTAGACGGCCACGTACCCGACGCTCATCGCCGCACCCGAGCTGGTGGAGCTCGTCGGCGACGTGCAGTCACAGATGGCGTTGGGATAGGCGCCGCCCATGGCCACGTCGAGGATCAGGAAGAAGCCGTTGTCCACGGCGTCCTCCCAGTAGCTCGTGCCTACCTCGCTCTCGGTCACCGTGTAATACGCGGTGCCATTGAGGTAATAGGTGATTGACTCATCACTGGTGTCGGTACGGTTGACGATGACCGAGTACGTGTTGTAGCTGGTGTCGCAACCCGAGCACGATTGCAGGCCGCTGCTCAGGCCGGTCGTCTCGTCGCACGGGCCGCCGGGGTCGACACCGCAGTGCAGCGTCCCGGAGTGCTCCGACAGCGCGTTGACATCCTCCATGATGTCGACCTCGCCGCTTTCTGGCCAGTTCGAGCAGTCCATCGTCCCGGAGGTCCCGGCGCCGCTGTCACGGAATCCGTCGCCGAGCATCCAGAACGCCGGCCAGTAGCCCGTGCCAGCTGACGGATTGGGCTGCTCGATGGAGGCGCTGACCTCCATCTCGCCGCCCGCGGGGGCATCGAAGCCATCCTCGACCGTCTCGATCCGGCCGGACGTCCAGGACCCGCCGCTGTCGACGGGTGTGATGTTGAGGTGGCCGTCTCCGTCTTCGGAGACGTTGGTGGTGGAACTGGTGTCGGACTCGACCTCACCGGTACCCCAGTCCGAGGTGCAACCGGTGCCCGAGTACTCGTTTCCCACGTCGTCGGTCCACTGGGAATCGACGCCGCTTCCGGCCGAGCCGTCGAAGTCGTCGCTGAACACCGTGGACCAGCCAGACGGCGCTGACGGGACGGTGGTCGCGGCGGCGCGTTGCGGATGCACCGTGACGGCAAACGTGACGGCAAGCAGAAGGATGGCCGGAACGGCCGTCCATCTGAGCCATCGACGAGGATCGGGGATGGGACTTCGCATCGTTGGGACTCCTCTCGCCGAACGCCCCCGCTCCTATTGCTCTGCCCGGAAACTAAAGCGGTTGCCGACAAATGTCAACGCTTACATCTAAGCGCTTACAAAATCGCCCGAACTCTCTCAGGAAGGTATGAGCAAGGTAGCGGGAACCGCAGCGGAGCGCCCTGCGGGTGCGCGGCGCACGGGCGCGCGCCCGCATCCCACCACCCCCGCCCGAGCCCCGCCGCCCCTGCCGCGTCCCGCCGCGACCCCCGCCGCCCTGCCCCGAGCCTCGCCGCTCCTGCCCGAGCCTCGCCGCTCCTGCCCCGAGCCCCGCCGCTCCTGCCCGTTATATCCGCTTATTTCATGGTTTGGCGGGCCGAGGGGCAGGCGCCAGCGGATAACGCGAAGGATCGATGCAGTCCTGGGTACGATGATCCTTCTCGTTATCTGGATCGCGATCGCGGGGGCAGCGGCCCCCGAACCGGGATTCGCTGCTGTCGCGGGGGTGTCCAGGTGCCCCTTAAATTCTCGGCATCGAGCGGGAGTGCTGGCGGCGCCCGGTCGCTCTGGGCGGTGCAGATGTTAACGCTTACATCTCACCCGGCCGCGGGCTCCGAGCACGTCCTCGGCCCGCTCGGCGACAGCAGTGAGATCGGCCACACCGGCGACCGGCTGCATCCGCTTGCGACTAGGGCGTCGCGGGCCATTCCGGCGGGCACTCCGATCGTCGTCACGGGCTGACCTGCAGGAAAACGGTTTCATAACACCCACGACACATATCGCCCCCACCCACTTGACTTGGGTCAAGTCGGCGTTCTACGTTGTGCGCGAACGTTCGCTCACGGGCGAGCGCAGCGAGGGCTTGCGAAGACGGGAGCCAGATGGCGAGGCGGAAGTACGTGTCGATCAAGGAGGTCGCCGCGCGAGCGGGCGTCTCCTTCCAGACCGCGAGCAAGGTGCTCAACGGCGGCGATGTCCGCGTGTCCGCGGAGACCGAGCAGCGGATCCTCGCCGCGGCCTCCGAGCTCGGCTACCGGCCAAACACGATCGCCCGCTCCCTCGTCCAGCGCAGTACCGCGACCATCGGTCTGGTCGCCAGCGACGCCACCGACGTCGCCATCGCCCAGGCCTCCGTCTCAGCCGAGCAGGAGGCCCGCCGTCACGGGCACTCGGTCCTCGTCGGGCACCTCGCCGTGGGCGGCGGGGACGGCGCGGACATCGTGCGCACCCTGATCGAGCGACGGGTGGACGGCATCCTGGTCGCCGCTCCCGAGGTGGAGGAGAACACCACCGTCGCGGAACTGCTGCGCAAGTACGTGCCCGCGGTCAGCCTGCAGGCGGTGCCCGGTGGCGGTGTCCCGGTCGTCGGATCCAATCACCGCGACACTGGACGGCTGGCCACCGAGCATCTGATCGCGCTCGGCCACACCAACATCGGTACCGTCACCGGATGGTTCCGCCGCCGGGTGACCCGCAGCCGGCTGCACGGCTACGAGGACGCGCTGCGGGCGGCCGGCATCGAGCCGCACGAGGACCTGGTGGTCGAGGGCGACTGGTCCCCGCGCGGCGGCGCGGAGGCGACCCGGCTGCTGCTGGAACGCTCGCCGTCGATCACCGCGATCTTCGTGCACAACGACATGATGGCGATCGGCGTGCTGTCCGCGCTGCAGACGGCGGGCCGGCGCGTCCCGGCCGACGTCGCGGTCGTGAGCTGCGACGACATCCCGTTCGCCGAGTACCTGACGCCGCCGCTGACCACCGTCCGCGTGCCGCTCGCCGAAACCGGGCGGGTCGCGGTCAACCTGCTGCTGCGCGCCATCGCCGGTGAGCCGGTACCGGAGAAACCCCCGCTGCTGCCCGTCGAGCTCATCGTCCGGGTTTCCTGCGGCGCGGGGAGGAAGGGCAGCGACGCCCTACGAGAGGAGAGCAACCAGTGACTCGAGTCGCCATCGACCCAGGGCGTGTGCTCGGGACCGTCGAGCGCAACGTCTTCGGCGGCTTCGTCGAGCACCTCGGCCGCGTCATTTACGGCGGCATGTACGAGGAGGGCTCGCCGCTGTCCGACGACCGCGGCTTCCGCAAGGACGTGCTCGCCCTGCTGCGGGACCTGCGGATGGGTGTGCTGCGCTGGCCCGGCGGCAACTTCGTCAGCAACTACCACTGGCAGGATGGCATCGGCCAGAAGGACCAGCGGCCACGGCGCCCCGAGCTGGCCTGGGGCGGTGAGGAATCCAACCGGTTCGGCACCGACGAGTTCATGGAGTACTGCGCCGAACTGGGAACCGACCCGTACGTCTGCCTCAACATGGGCACCGGGACGCTGGAGGAGGCCCTCGCCTGGCTGGAGTACTGCAACAGCGACCGCAACACGCACTGGGCGAACGAACGCCGCGCCAATGGCCACGACCAGCCGTACCAGGTGAAGTACTGGGGCCTGGGCAACGAGATGTACGGCGAGTGGCAGGTGGGCGCCATGTCGGCCGACGAATACGTCCGCGAGGCCACCAGGTGGGCCCGGGCGCTGAAGTTCCTCGACCCGTCGATCAAGCTCGTGAGCTGCGGCAAGACCGGCTGGAACGAGTGGGACCGCATCGTCATCGAAGGCATGGCCCACCTGGTCGACTACCACTCACTGCACATCTACACCGGCAGCGACGACTACTGGACGAACGTTCTCCAGCCGCACCAGGCCGAGCGCGCGATCCACATCGCGCAGGCGCTCGTCGCGCACACCGCCTACCGGCACAAGATCGCGAACCCGCCGAAGCTCGCCTACGACGAGTGGAACGTCTGGTACCGCAACATGACCGTTGACCTGGCGGAACGGTACACCTTCGACGACGCGCTCGCGATCGGTACCTACCTCAACATCTTCGTGCGTAACGCCGGCTGGGTGAAGATGGCCAACCTCGCGCAGATGGTGAACGCGATCGCGCCGATCGTGGCCACCCCGGAGGTCGCGGCCGTCCAGCCCATCTACTACCCGGTGCTGCTGCACGCCCAGGCCGCGCTGGCGGACGCGGTTGACACGCACGTGTACGGCGGGGAGCTCGAACCGGAGTTTCCCGACGATCCCGGGCGGTGGCCGTACAAGGTGGCCGACCTTGGCCCATTCACCGCGGTCGACGCCGCAGCAACTGTTAGCGCTAACAAGGACCGGGTAGCGGTGACGCTCGTCAATCGTCACCCGGACGAACCGCAGACCGCTGAGCTGTTGCTGCGCGACTTCAGCTTCGCCGGTCCCGCGACGATCACCACCGTCACCGAGGGCGACCCAACGCAGCCGCGGGTGCTGCCTGACGTCGCCACCGCGCATCTTACCCACGGAACAGAAACACCATCGGGCATAACGGCGGTGCTTCATCTCCCGGCACGGTCCTTCACCGTCGTCGAGGCACCGATCCAACGATAAGGCCTCCGAGTGCGGCCACGGCGAACGGGAATCACCGGCCGCCACAGTTAAGAATCCGGCAACGAAGCACCCCCGAAGGAGTTCCCTCGATATGTTGTCGAAGAAGATAACGACAGGTTTCGCCGTTGGCGCGGCGGTTACCTTGCTGGCCGCCTGCGGTAGCAGCGGCACCAACAAACCGGCCGCGTCCAGCACGGCCAAGGCCAGCGCCAGTGCCTCAGCCAGCGTGCTGGCCGGCGCGAACTGCTCCTCAAGCTCGGTCCACCTCACGTTCTGGGCGTGGGTGCCGGGCATGGACCGAGCGGTGACCGAATATAACAACACCCACCCCGGCGTCTGCGTGACCCTGGAAGACCCGGGTGCGGGCGAGGACGAGTACACGCCGCTGCAGAACGCCCTCAAGGCGGGTACCGGCGCGCCTGATGTCGCGGAGATCGAGTTCGACGAGCTTCCGTCGTTCGAGATCCAGCACTACCTGGTCAACCTCGTCCCCTACGGCGCGAACAACTACAAGAGCGACTTCGCGTCCTGGGCCTGGTCACAGGTCAGCCAGGGCAGCGCGGTGTACGCGATGCCGTCGGACTTCGGCCCGGAGGCGTTCTACTACGACCAGCAGACGCTCTCGAAGTACAAGATCACGCCGCCGACCACGTATGCCCAGCTCGCCACCGACGCGGTCAAGCTGCACAGCGAGAACTCCAGCGCTTACCTGATGAACTTCAACGCCAACGACACGCAGTGGCTGATGGACCTGATGGCCCAGGACGGCGCGTGGCCGTTCAAGTACACCGGTGGCTCGAACATCACGATCGACTGGACCGGCCCGGCCCAGGAGAAGTTCGCCGCGTTCTGGCAGCAGTTGATCAACGAGAAGGCGGTCGGCCTGTTCAACGACGCCGGCACCGAGGTGAACACCAACCTCGACAACGGCACGCTGGCCGCGGCGATCGACTCCGCGTGGGCGCCGTCCTACTTCGTCGCCGACGTGAAGAAGTCCATGGGCCAGTGGCGGGCCTCCGATCTGCCGCAGTGGACCGCGGGCGCGAACGTGGGCGCCGACTGGGGCGGTTCCACCTACCCGGTGTTCTCCCAGACCAAGTACCCGAAGCAGGCCGCCGCTTTCTCCGAGTGGCTGACCGCGAGCGAGGCGTCATGGAACATCGTGAAGACCCCGCCGTCCTCGCTGTTCCCGACCTACCTGCCGACGCTCGAGTCGTCATCGTTCAAGGCGCTCACCTACCCGATCTCCGGTAGTTCGCAGCCGAACGCGGTGTTCTCCTCGGGCGCGCTCAGCATCCCGTCCTACACCTGGCCGCCGTTCATGACCCAGGTGCTGAACCAGCAGCCCACCACGTTCGGCGGAGTGCTCACCGGCAAGGAAACCCTGCAGCAGGCGTTCTCGAGCTTCCAGTCGACGGAAGTCGCGTACGCCAAGGCCCAGGGGTTCAACGTCACCACTGGATGAGGCAAACGTCGTTATGACGACTGAAACAGCAATCTCCCCGGCGCGCCCCGCTACGGCGGCGCGCCGGGGACGGCGCTCGGCTTACGAGAAGCGACGCGGGCGCGGCGGGCTGGCGTTTGTGACGCCATTCATGATCATGTTCACCCTGTTCATGATCGTCCCGCTGGGTTACGCCGTCTACCAGAGCCTTTACACCACCAAACTGATCGGCGGTACCTCGTTCAGCGGGTTCGCCAACTATTCGACCGTGCTGCAGTCAGGTCCGTTCTGGGGCGGGGTCATCAGGGTAGTCATCTTCGGGGCGATCCAGATCCCGGTGATGCTGACGGTCGCGTTCTTCTTTGCGACGATCTTTGATATGGGCGTGGCGAAGTGGGGGCGGGTATTCCGCGCCATCTTCTTCATTCCTTACGCGGTGCCGATCGTGGTGTCCGCGCTGATGTGGGGTTTCCTCTTCGACCCCGCGTACGGGCCGTTCGACAAGTTCATGCAGGCCATCGGCTTCCATAATTTCAACTGGATGTCCTCGACCTTTATGGTGCCGACGATCATCATCATCGCCATCTGGGAATGGACCGGCTACAACTGCGTCATCCTGTACACCGCGCTCAAGTCGGTGCCGCGTGACGTGATCGAGGCGGCCATACTCGACGACACCCCGCTGTGGAAGATCATCCTGCGGATCAAGCTCCCGATGGTGCGCCCGGCGATCGTCATGCTGGTGTTCCTGAATACGATCGGCGCGATGCAGCTGTTCATCGAGCCGTTCATCCTGAACAACTACCAGGCGGGCGTCATCACCAATACCTGGACGCCGGTGATCGATATCTATAACACCGCCATCTCGGACGGCGAATACCAGCTGGGCGCGGCGATGGCTGTCGTGCTGGCACTGATCGTCGTTGTCATCTCAGTGGGCTCGCTGGCCTTCCGCAATCGTCGAAGGGAGCTCTCGTGACTACCCTCGCGCCTCCGGCACCCCCGTCGGTACCCTCCAAGCAGTCACGGCGGGAACGCAAGCGCCTGGAGCGGCTGGCGGAGCAGGATTCCGTCATTCCCGTCGAACTGTACGGGCTGCGCCGCGGCACGGTGGGTGTCCTGACCGCGTGCTGTGTGCTGTTCGCCGCGTTCACGCTGGTGCCGATCGTCTGGCTGATCATCAACTCGACCAAGACCCAGGCGAACATCTTCCAGTCATTCGGGTTCTGGTTCGCCTCGCCATTTGAGTTCTTTCACACGTTCGCGAACCTCTTCCGTGACGTCGACGGCGACGGGACCTACACGAAGTGGTTCGAGAACACCGTGCTGTACTCGGTGGTCGGCGGCGTCGGCGCGACTGTGCTCTCCGCGCTGGGCGGGTACGGGTTCGCGCGGTTCAAGTTCACCGGGATGCGGTTGCTGTTCGGCTTCGTGGTCGCCGGTCTGCTGGTCCCGATCACCCTGGTCGCGGTGCCGATGTACCTGGTGTTCGCCAAGGAGCACCTGATCAACTCCATCTGGGGGATGATCCTGCCGTCCATGGTCACGCCAGTCGGCCTCTACCTGATGCGTACCTACGTGACGCTGTCCATCCCGGCCGAGTTGCTCGACGCCGCGCGGATCGACGGCGCCGGCGAAATCCGGATCTTCTTCCGGGTCGCGCTGCCGCTGATGGTGCCGCCGCTGATGACCGTGCTGTTGCTGTCGATCGTGGGCACCTGGAACAACTTCATCCTGCCGCTCATCATCTACAGCAACAACAACCTGTTCCCGGCCACGGTCGGGCTCGGACTGTGGACGCAGCACGCCACCACCTCGGGCGACGCGAACCTGTACCCGCTGCTGGTCACGGGCGGGCTCGTGACGATCATCCCGACGATCGCGCTGTTCGCGGTGCTTCAGCGGTACTGGCGCGGCGGCATGCTGCTCGGCAGCGTGGCGAATTGAGCGCGAAGATCATGGTGGGTGCTGCGGAAGGAATCCTGAAATGTCGTCTATATCGCTGAGCGAACTCACCAAGGTGTACTCGACCGGCGTGACGGCGCTGTCCTCGCTGTCGCTCGACGTGGCCGAGGGCGAGTTTGTCGTGCTCGTGGGGCCGTCAGGCTGCGGGAAGACGACGGCGCTGCGGATGGTCGCGGGCCTGGAGAGGATCACATCGGGAGTGCTGCGGTTCGGCGACCAAGTGGTCAACGATGTTTCGCCACGGCAGCGAGACGTCGCGATGGTCTTCCAGAACTACGCGCTCTACCCGCACCTCACGGTCGCGGAGAACATCGGTTTCGCGCTGACCAACAAGGGCCTGCCGCGCGCCGAGATATCCCGCCGGGTTCAGGACGCGGCGTCGGTGCTCGGGCTCACCGACCTGCTGAACCGCCGTCCCGCGCGGCTGTCCGGCGGGCAACGGCAGCGGGTCGCGATGGGACGGGCCATCGTGCGCTCGCCGTCGGTCTTCCTCATGGACGAGCCGCTGTCCAACCTGGACGCCAAGCTCCGCGTGCAGATGCGCGCGGAGGTGCTGCGGGTGCACCGGGAGATCGGGGCGGCCACGCTGTACGTGACGCACGACCAGGTCGAGGCTATGACGATGGGCGACAAGGTCGCGGTGCTGCACAACGGTGTCCTGCAGCAGTACGGCACGCCGCGGTCTTTGTACTCCTCGCCCGCGAACCTGTTCGTGGCCGAGTTCATCGGGTCGCCGGAGATGAACCTGTACGAGGCGTCGATCTCCCCCGACGGAGAAGTCGTGCTCGGGTCGCAGCGGCTGGTGCTGCCCTCGCTTCCGGCGGCCTTGGCAGCCTATTCTGGGCGGAAGGTGATCGCGGGGTTCCGGCCCGAGGACCTGAGCCTGTCCGACGCGGATTCGGGTGCCAGCCTGGTCACGGATGTCCGGGTGGTCGAGGCGCTCGGCAGCGAGTCGCACGTGTTCTTCGCGATCGACGCGGCCACCGCGGGCGCGGGCGCGCTCGTCGCGGCCGCCGGGGAGACCCAGACGGGGCTGCTCGGCGACGGCGGCACGCACAACGGCGTGGCCCGCGTGGACCCGCGGTCGGGAGTGAAGGCCGGCGACCGCGTTACCTTCGGTGTCGACACGGCGCAGCTGCACTTCTTCGATCCGGATACCGGAGCAGCGATCCGCTAAGCCGGTCAGGTGGGTGCGTCCCGACGCGCACCCCACCTGACCGCCCGTGGCCCGCGCGCACCCCAGCGATGTCCCATCGATGGCGCCCCAGCCCCAGCGGTGGCCCATCGATGGCGCCCTCAGAAAACCAGTTGTGTGTGCGCTGGCGCTGTGACACGCTGCTTTTTGCCCAGGTAGGTGGCCGTCGGCGTTAAGCCGGGTGGCCTGACGGAAGGGAGGCTGAGCCGAATGTCTATGCCCGTCGCGGGCTCATTCCAGCCTGCCCTGTCCGTTGTGACCCACCTGAGGAGCACCACGAGTGCGGAACAAGCCCCGTTTTGACGACGAATACCAGCCGGCTTCCCGTCGGCACCACCTTCCCGCGATAAACGACGACGGGCCGCCGGAAGGCGACCGCTGGTCAACCTGGGATCAGTCCACGCCGACCCAGAAGGGTCCACTGCCCCATCCGGACTGGCTGGTCACCGAACTCGCCGCGGTCGATACCGAGCTCGGGATACTGAAGACCGGCAAGGAAGCCGAGGTCTACCTGCTCAGGCGCGGCGTGCCAGGTACCGACCGGGAATGCCTGCTGGCCGCGAAGCGGTACCGGGACGCCGAGCACCGCATGTTCCACCGGGACGCGAGTTATCTCGAGGGACGGAAATCGCGGGATTCGCGAGTGAACCGCGCGACGGCGAAGCGCACCGCGTTCGGGCGGCAGGCGATCGCCGGGCAGTGGGCGGAGGCCGAGTTCACCGCGCTCAGCCAGCTCTACGAGGCCGGAGTACCGGTCCCTTACCCGATTCAGATCCTCGGCACGGAATTGCTGCTGGAGTTCATCGGATCCCGCGACGGCGCAGCCGCGCCTCGGCTGGCCGAAACCCGCCCGTCAGCCGCGGAGCTCCGGTCGCTGTGGTCGCAGGCAGTCGATGCGCTTTCGGCGCTCGCCGTGCTCGGCTATGCGCACGGCGACGCCAGCCCGTACAACACGCTGGTGCACGAGGGCCGCTTGGTCCTCATCGACCTGCCGCAGGTGGTCGACGTCATCTCGCATCCCGACGGGCGGTCCTATCTCGAACGCGACGCCGCCAACCTGGCCAAGTGGTTCGCCGCCCGCGGGGTTGAACCCACCGACGGCAGGCCAGGGCCGGACGATTTCGCCGGCTACTTGGTCGCGGAGGCGGGCCTCTCGCTTTTACCTGGTGGGTGCTGCACTGCCACGAAAAGAGTGCGGGTAGTGCAGCACCCACGAGGAACGGTCCGCATCTGCGCACCCCACCGGCGCCCCACCGGCGACCGTCCGATGGCTTGACTAGCAGCCCACACGTGTCTAGCGTCCCAGGCAAAGGTTTTCCTCCACTGGCGAACCCGAAGGGACCCCACACGTGATGAGACATCGACGTCTCGCCAGTACACGAATGCGTGCGATTTTGTGCGCCGTTGCCGGGAGCGTGCTGGTGCTCGTGGCGGCACCAGCCGCCGCCAGCGACAGCGCGACGAGCGGCAGCCCGATGCCGGACCTGCCCGACAACGCCTGTAACAACACCAGCCTCCCCACTGACTACGGCACTAACTTCCCCACCCCGAATGATCCGTACGGATTCGGCTACTACAACCAGACCGCCCTCGGCTGGGAGGGGAACTGGTACGCACCGTTCGGGTACCTGTCCGGTTCCTACTTCGCCCGCGGCGTGCCGACGACCTATACCGACAGCGGCGGCGCACAGTACTGCGGGGCAATGTACTCGTTCGGCGTGTACACCTACGGACTGAAGACCGGCCAGGCGCCGCCCGCGCAATCCGAGACCTGGACCGAGGCCGACGGCTACCTGCCCGCGCTCACCACCAGCTTCACCCGCGATGGCGTGCACATCGCGATCACCGACTTCGCCGATAAACAAACGATCGCCGGCAACCCCGTCGAGCTCGTCTACACCAACATCACGGTGCACAACGGCACCACGAGCGCCGTCGATGTCCCGCCCGACGCGACCGGGCTAAATCTGGTCCAGCTCGACAGCAACTCGGACACGGTCGCGGCCGGTGCCACGACTACGCACGACTTCGTGGCGGCGGTAGATGTCTTCGGCAGCGGCAAGGCGCTCCCGACGACAACCGTCATCACGCAGGATGCCGCGTCCTACCGCCAGGCCTACCGCCACATGGCGGACTACTGGAATCAGCAACTGTCGGCGATCCCCAAGCTGAGCCTGCCAAACGTCAGCCTGCCGGACACCAGCGGCCTGACAAACCCTGGCACCTCGATGGACAACGCCTATAAGGCCGCGTCCGTATACACGGACATCGTGCAGTCCGGCGAGGCACCGTTCTCCGGCGCCAACAACTATGACTGGCTGCTCAATCACGATGTGCCCGGCATCCTGGACAACCGTTTCGAGCTCGGCAACCTCCAGGACGCGCAGCAACTGCTGCTGACCGGCCGGACCTCCGAGGCGTCCAACTTCAACGAGGAAGGCGCCAACTGGTACTGGGACGGCCCATGGCGCACCCCGCTGGCCTGGGCGGAGTACCTGCAGCAGACCAACGACGTCGCGTTCGTGAAGCAGTACTTCGACGATAACGACACCACCAGCCTGTACGCGCTCATGCACACCGACTATCTGTCGCAGCTCAATAGCAGCACCGGCTACCTCAGCTACTCCTATGACAATGATTCGGGTGGCGACTGGCTGTTCGACGACGAGACCGCATTGGCTGGCCTCGCCTCCTACCGGTACATCGCCGCGCGCATCGGTGACGCCGCCGAGGCGAAGTGGGCCAACGGCGCCTACAACAGCCTGCTCGCCGCCGTGAACAAGGGCCTGGAATCCAATAACGCTGGCTATCTCCCCTGCGAGGTGAACGAGCCGTTCAGCAGTGATAGGTGCGGCACCGCCGACGATGCCAACTGGGCCTCCCAGGTCATGTGGGGCGAGAACGCGTGGGACGTCATGCTGTCCGGCGGCACGCTGGACGGGATACTCGGTGACCCGAGCGAGACGGACAACGTGTACCAGACCGGGTACTCGCGGCTGGCGGGCACCGGCGTACCGTTCCCCAGCTTCGGCGCGTACGACGGATACAGCGTCGCGCTGAACACGGCATACGCGAACGGCGCGCTGTACGGCGACGCCTACCGTGACCTGCCGATCATCAGCTACGCGTGGCAGATCGCCAGCACCACCGGCGGCCCGAACGCCTGGTGGGAGGCCAACGGCAGCGCGCCGGATCCGAGCAATCCGTGGATCGGCAGTCATGCGGCCCCCGAGTTCGGCGCGATCCCGTATGTCTGGCCGATGGCCGGCCAGACCCAGTCGCTGGTTCAATCGCTCGTCGCCACCGGCCTGGTCGCCAGCGGAGACGGCAGTACCGCCAGCGATTACCACACCGCCCTGTACATCGGGCGCGGCGTCCCCGACCAGTGGATCACCGATGGCCAGACCATCGCCGTTAACGGCATTACTTCCTCATATCAAAACGGCGTGAGATCGACCTACGGTGTCCGTATCTCCACCCGTGGGCATGTCGTGACGATCGCCCTCACCGGAAAACTGCCCGGTGACGACGTCCGCGTCCAGCTCCCGGTCTTCGCGGACGAGGGGGTGGCGAAGGTCCTCGGTGGCCGGTACGACGCGGCCACGCACACGGTCTACCCGGCGGGCCGGTCGGTGTCGGTCGTGCTTGGCGACTCGGCGAAGCCGACGCTCGGCGTTACGACGACCTCCACCGCGACCAGCACGAACTCACAGCCGCTGCTCGTCGACGGGGAAGCCACCCACACCACCGCCACCTTCAAGAACACTGGCGGCACGGCGTTGCGCAACGTGGCGGTGGCCCTGGACGCGCCGTCCGGGTGGACGGTGGACGCCGCCTCCGCGACGAAGTTCGCGACGGTCGCGCCCGGGCAGACGGTCACGTCGACCTGGGAAGTCACGCCGTCGGCGACGGCCGATGGCGGTTACGGCCTGATCGCGTCCGCGTCGTACCAGGCGCCGGACGCGGCGTCGGGGACGGCGAGCGCGGAGCAGTGGACCCGGGCCCAGCCGACGTTCCCGCTGCCGGCCGGGACATCCGACGTGGCGCTCAGCGGCACGGCGAGTGCCTCGTACACCTCGCCGTGGACATCGGTGTCCGCGGTAAACGACGGGATCTACCCGCCGGAGTCCAACGACACCGCCGACTCGTACTGGGGCACCTGGCCCGAGCAAGGGACGCAGTGGCTCCAGCTCAGCTGGACATCGGCTCGCGCGGTCAGCGGCGCGTCGGTGTACTTCTGGACCGACGGCAGCGGTGTCATGCCGCCAGCGTCCTGGACGATCCAGTACCTGACCTCCTCGGGCACCTGGGCGGACGTCACGGGCGCCAGTTCGTACGGGGTGGCGCTGAATCAGTTCAACACGGTCACGTTCGACCCGGTGAGCACGACGGAGCTGCGGGCGGTCTTCGACACCGGCTATACCGGCACCTGCACCGGGACCTGTAACGCCGTCGGCGTCCTGCAGTGGGTTGTCGCCGGATCATAACTAAATCCCCGGTGGTGAGGCACTCCCTTCCTCACCACCGGGGCTTATGTCCCGCCAGCGTGCAACTCCCTGACCCACCACCGGCGGAACCCCTGTCGGCCGGGGCGGGGCAAGCCGCCCCGGCCGGGGTCCTTACTTCGTGACCGGGGGCTTGGTGGTCTGCTTGACCGTGAGCTTCCCGTTCTTCATCGTGCCCAGCCGCTGCGCGCGACGGGCGACCTGGGAGTCGTGGGTCACCATGATCATCGTGAGCCCGCGCTCGCGCCACTGCTTCTCGAGCAGCCCGATGATCTCGTCCCTGGTGTCCTCGTCCAGGTTTCCCGTCGGCTCGTCAGCCAGCAGCACCTTCGGCTCCTTGACCAGCGCACGGGCAATCGCGACGCGCTGCTGCTGACCGCCGGACAGCTCGCCCGGCAGGTGCTTGCCCCGGTCGCCGAGGCCTACCGAGGCCAGCGCCTCGGCGGCGCGGGACTGACGGTCAGACCCGGAGATGCCGAGCGGGACCAGCGCGGTCTCCACGTTCTCCTGTGCGCTGAGCGTCGGGATCAGGTTGAAGCTCTGGAAGATGAACCCGATCTCCTGAGCGCGGACCTTGGTGACCTCCGTCTCGCGGAGCTTGGCCAGGTCCTGGCCGGCCAGGTCGACCACACCGGAAGTGGGCCGGTCCAGGCCGCCGAGGATCTGCAGCAGGGTGGACTTCCCGTGACCCGTCGGGCCCTGGATGGCCATCCACTCGCCATCGTCGATCGCGACGTCCACCCCGCGCAGCGCGTGAACCTTCTCGCGACCCTTGGGGTAGTCCTTGGTGACGTCCTTGAGCGTGTACATATTCGTGTTCCTCCCTCGGGATCGCGGTCAGCCGACCTTGGACAGAGCGTCCGCCGGGCGCAGTCGCGCCGCCCGCCAGCCGCCGACGCCGCCGGCGATGAGGCCGCCGGCGATCGCCAGCACGACAGCGGCGATGATCGCGCCGATCGTCACGCTCGCGATCAGGTGTACGGAGACGGTGCTCGCGGTGCTGGCCGTCCGACCAGCACCCCCGAAACCGCGCCCGCCGAATGCACCGCCAGGCGCATTCGTCGCCGCGGTGGTATTGGTCGGGTCGAGCGTCGCGGACAGCGAGCCTGAGAAGTGGTCGACCAGCTTGGCGCCGAGGAAGCCGAGACCGATGCCGATCACGCCGCCGGCGATGCCGGTGACGATGGACTCGCCCATGACCTGGCGGATGACCCGGCCTGACTTCCAGCCGAGCGCCTTGAGCGTGCCGAACTCACGGATCCGGCGGGTAACCGCGGACAGGGTGAGCAGGGCGGCCAGCAGGAACGCCGCGAGCAGAACAGCGATGGCCACCCACTTGCCCAGGCTGTTCACCAGGGTGGAGGCGCTGGTCAGCGAACCCGTGACCTCGCTGGCGAGGCTGCTCTCGTCGGTGACGGTGGAGCCGGAGACCGTGGTCTTGATGTCCGAGGCGAGGGAGGTGATGTCGTTGTTGTTCGAGGCGGACACGTAGATCGTGTTGACCTCGTTCTTCATGCTCGCGAGGGTCTGCGCGACCTCGAGCGGGATGTATATGTCGGTGTCGTTCGACGAGTCAGAGGAGGTGGTCGAGACGATTCCGATCACTTTCAGGTTGGTGGTGGCGAGCGTGACCGTGGACCCGACGCTGAGCTTGTCGGAGGTGGCGTAGTCGCTGCTGATCAGCGCGACATCAGAGTCGGTGTCCGCGGAGGTGAAGGCCGAGCCACTGGTGACCTTGAGCGAACTCAGCGGGCCGAGGGAGCCGGTCAGGTCCACACCGTCGACCGTGGTCTGGGTGGGGGTGAACCCGCCGTTGAAGTTCGGCCCGGTGGTACTGCCGCCGCTAGGCGCCCCGCCGCCCCGGCCGCCGCTGTCGTCGCCGCTGCTGTTGTTGAAGTTGATGGCGCCGATCGAGCCGGAGATCTTGGTGTCGGTCAGGACCAGGCCGCCGACCGCGTTCGACACGTTCTTGAGCGACTTGATCTTGTCCACGTAGGTGTCGCTCAGCTCGCCGTAGTCCGAACTGCGGAGCCGGTTGACGTTGATGTTGGTGGCGCCGGCCTTCTTCTTGGTGGTCCCGGTGCGACCACCGAAGTTGAAGGACCCGGGCGTGAAGGACCCTTCGGTCGGCGCCTTGGTCACCGTGATGTCGGTGCCCACACCATAAAGCGAGTGCAGCACGCTAGCCTGGGCATTCTTCACCCCCGCGGACGCCGCGGTCACGGTGATCACCAGGCCGATGCCCACCGCCAGACCAAGCGTGATGAAGATGGCCTGACGCATCCTTCGCCGCAGTTCGCGGCGGAGGTAGGTAAAGAACATCTAGACTCCTTGATACGCCGGGCCCCGCCGACCGCCTTGGCCGCGGAAGATTCCGGAGTTCATTAATGGCAACTAGCGGCGCGCGGTCTGACCGAGGCGAGCTGCAGGCCAGTCCAGGCGCAGATCACGCGCTGTGCCACATATTGGGGTACGTTCCTGAGCGATTGCTGAAGGACACCTTGGGAATGCCCATCAGCGCCATCGGAGTCCCGAAGCCCGCATTGGAACCGAAATCCGGCCGATATAAAGCCGTTACTATCTGAGTTTCTTCTCTAAACCCCAAGTGCGAAAAGGCATACCCGAATAAGGCCGCCTGTCCGTTACCGCCCATACGCCTGAGGCATGTGAGGCATGCAAGGCGCATGAGGCACCCAGGGCACCCAGGGCACCCAGGGCACCCAGGGCATTTGAGGCGCATGGGGCTTATGAGGCACCCGGGGCACCCGGGGCACCCGGGGCACCCGGGGCACCCGGGGCACCCGGGGCACCCGGGGCATTTGAGTCACACGAGCCCCAGCCACGGCCCAGCCACAGCCCCAGCCCCAGCCCCAGCCGCATCGGCGGCGGCGGCCGAGCCGCAGCCCATGGATGGCCCATCGCCGGGGCTATATGGCCAGCGCTGAGCCATCCATGGGGTTAGCTCAGCCGGGCTGCCCCCACACGGCCAACCGGCTTGGAGCGACTGACCGGCGTGAGGGTGGCCGACGGGTTCGGGGGAGTATCGCCCGGTTATGCCCGACCTTCCCATCGCTCATGGGCCGAGGGATTGTGGGTGGTGCGGCCTTACCCGCACTCTTGCATGGGTAAGGCCGCACCACCCACAATCGCCAGGGGCGGCGGCCGGGCGAGATGGGGCGGATGTCCGGTTCGTGAAGCCTCCATGGGCCTACCGCGCCGGATTGAACCACGGTCAGGCCCCCAGCACGCCGCGACGGGAACATACGACAGATCCCGGCGCCCCGCGAGACGCCGCAGGCCCCGCAGGGACGGCACGCCTCAAGGGCATCACGCGCGGCACACGACAGCAGGCCCCCACCGCGCGGTAGGCGGCGGCTCCTGTTTCGTCTTACCGCGGGTAGTGCCCGCCTTATCCGGATAAATCCGGTTGGGCGGGGACACTGACCCCGGGTAAGCGAGCCATAGGCGGGCTCCGGCGGGTCGCGGCGGGGTTAGCCTTCGCGCATGGCGCGGAGGCCCTGCTTCAGGGAGCCCATGGTGGCGATGACGGCGGACGGCTCGTAGCCGCAGTGCGCCATGCAGTTCGCGCAGCGTGGGTCCTTGCCGCGGCCGTACGAGTCCCAGTCGGTCTCGTCGATCAGTTCCTTGTACGTGGAGACGTAGCCGTCGTTCATGAGATAGCACGGCTTCTGCCAGCCGAACAGCGAGTACGACGGGATTCCCCACGCCGTGCATTCGAAGTCGACCTTTCCCTCGAGGAAATCGAGGAACAGCGCGGAGTGCATCAGCCGCCACTTCTTGCGGCGCCCGTCGGCGAACGACTTGCGGAACAGTTCCCGGGTCTCGGTAACGCCCAGGAAGTGATCCTGGTCCGGTGCCTTCTCGTACGCGTAAGCCGGCGAGATCTGCATGTTGTCGATGCCGAGATCGTCGTTTAGGTAGCTGAGCACGTCGATCACGGTCTGCGGCGTGTCGGTGTTAAAGAAGGTGGTGTTGGTGTTCACCTTGAACCCGCGCGACTTGGCCAGCTTGATGGCCGCGACCGCGTCGTCGAACACACCGTCCTTGCAGACCGACTCGTCGTGCCGCTCCTTCAGGCCGTCGATGTGCACGACCCAGGTGAAGTACGGTGACGGCTTGAACTTGTCGATCTTCTTAGGCAGCAGCAGCGCGTTCGTGCACAGGAACACGAACTTCTTCCGCTTGATCAGTTCCTCAACGATGACCTCGATCTGCGGGTGCATCAGTGGCTCGCCGCCGGCGATGGACACCATCGGCGCGCCGGACTCCTCGACCGCGCCAACCGCTTGCTCGACGGGCATCCGCTGCTTGAGCACCGAAGCCGGGTGCTGGATCTTCCCGCAGCCAGCGCACGCCAGGTTGCACGCGAACAGCGGTTCCAGCTCAACAATGAGGGGAAACTTTTTGTTGCCCTTCAGCTTTTGCTTCATGAGGTACGCCCCCATGTGCATGCTGATACGAAGTGGCATAGACATTAGCGCCTAACCTCCCGGGGTAGGCCGAACTGCACTGATTCCGTGGTTGTGACGCGCTCTTCGACCGACACGCGGCCGAGTCCGGAGAGCGCAGTGATGATCTCGCTCACTACTGCCGGAGGCGCGGACGCCCCCGCGGTAAGTCCGATCACGGAAACCCCCGACAACCAGGAAAGGTCGATGTCGGACGCCCCGTCGATCAGGTACGCCGGAATGCCCGCCCGCTCAGCGGTCTCCACCAGTCGCACCGAATTGGAGGAATTCTTCGATCCGGCAACTAGCACCAGATCAGCCTCCGCCGCCACCTGCCGCACCGCCGCCTGGCGGTTTGTGGTGGCGTAGCAAATGTCGTCAGAACCAGGACCCCGGACGCCGGGAAAGCGTTCCCTGAGCGCGCCAGCAACGGAAGCCGCCTCGTCCACGGCAAGCGTTGTTTGCATAAGGTAGGCCACCCCCGAGGGCCCCGGTTCGAGTGCGGCGACGTCTTCCGCCGTCTGCACCAGCACGGTGGAGCCGGGCGCTTCCCCCAGCGTCCCCTCCACCTCTTCGTGCCCTTCGTGCCCGATAAGAGCGACGGTGTAACCTTCCCGGGCGAACCTTCGCGCTTCGGCGTGCACTTTGGACACCAACGGGCAGGTCGCGTCGATGACCGACAGCCCGCGCGAATCGGCGTCGGACCGCACCGCCGGGGACACTCCGTGCGCGGAGAACACGACGGTGGCCCCATCGGGAACCTCGTCCAGTTCGTCGACGAACACGGCGCCGCGCTCCTCCAGGTCCGAGACGACCCGGGTGTTGTGCACGATCTGCTTGCGGACGTAGACCGGGGAACCGCGCATTTCCAGCGCGCGCTCAACGATCTCGATCGCTCGCTCTACCCCGGCGCAGAACGACCGTGGCCCGGCCAGCAGCACCGTCCGGTCCGCGCACGCGTCCGCCCACCGCCGGACGGCGGGGGTCGCCAGCCGCAGCGACCGCAGCGCCGCGAGCCCGCCGGTGACGATCTGCGGCCCGAACCCTCGGTCGGACACCGCGCGAATCACCGCCGTCGGGCGCCCGCCCGCCGCGCCCGCGAGCACCGCCGACTCCATGTCGGCCGTCAGGGCACCGGAGGCGGCGAGCTCACGCCGCTGCGCCGAATGGACGAGATGGTCTACGGAGGCGAGCGTGCCCGCCCGCGCGCGGAGTCCGGCGCGCCGCAGTTCGCCCGCCAGCAGCGGCGCGGACGGCTGACTGGCATCGACAACGAGATCGCCCGGGCGCAGGTCATCAGCGAGACCCGCCGCCGTGCCCATGATCACGAGCTGGCCGAACGAGCGCTGGCCGATCTCCTGGGCCGCTCGCGTCGCCCTGGCCGCGCCGAGCCCGGTGCGCAGCACCGTGCCCCGGTCACGTAGCGACCGGACGGCGCGCGCCTCGACGCGCAGCGGGGCGAGGACCAGCAGGTCTTCGCCTGCCGGTTCGCCTTCTCGCTGTCGTGGAACTGTCATGATTTAACCCCCCACGTATCGGCCGAGCGCGCTGACCGGGAAGGCCAGCCGGTACAGGTGGTAGTTGATGTAGAAGTCACCGGGAAAACCCGTTCCGGTGAACTGCGGCTCATCCCAGCCGCCATCTTCTCGTTGTGTTTTCGCTAGCCACTCAATCCCGCGCACAGTCGCGGGGTTGTCTCGTTCGCCAGCAGCGAGCAGGGCCAGCATCGCCCAGGCGGTCTGGGACGCGGTGGATTCTCCCTGGCCAGCCAGGCTGGGGTCGTCGTAGGAGCGCAGGTCCTCGCCCCACCCGCCATCGGCGTTCTGGTGGTCCTCAAGCCAGCGGACCGCGCGGCGGATGGCGGGCTTGCCGCGCTTGACACCCGCCGCGACCAGCGCGGGTACAGCCGCGCCGGTGCCGTAGACATAGTTCGCGCCCCAGCGGCCGAACCAGGAGCCGTCAGGTTCCTGGTTCTTCAGCAGCCAGATGACGCCGCGCTTGCAGGCGTCGGACTCCGACAGCCCCTCGTGGGCGAAGGCCTCCACGATGTGCGCTGTAACATCCGCCGACGGCGGGTCTATCACCGCACCGAAGTCGCAGAACGGCAGCTTATTGACCAGTTTCTGGGTGTTGTCGGCGTCGAACGCGCCCCAGCCGCCGTCTTTGGACCGCATGCCCTCCAGCCAGCGCAGCCCGCGCTGAATGGCGGCCCTCGTGCCCGGACGCGCGGTCCGGCGCAGCGCGAGGACGACCTCGGCGGTGTCGTCGGTGTCGGCGTAGTTGTCGTTGTCGAACTCGAAGGCCCAGCCACCGGGCGGTGTATCCGGGCGGCGGACCTGCCAGTCGCCTGGGCCCCTGATCTCCTCGCCGAGCAGCCAGTCGGCGGCGGTGGCGAGGGCCGGGTGGTCAGCCGGGAGCCCGGCGTCGGCCAGCGCGACCATGGTCAGCACGGTGTCCCACACCGGTGACTGGCAGCACTCCAGACGGCGAGTATCGCCCTCAATGACGGTGTACCGCTCGAACCCCTCGATGCCCTTGCGCATCACCGGGTTCCCCAGGTCATAGCCGAGCAGGTTGAGGGCGATCAGGCTGTACACCCACGGCGGCTGGATGCCGCCCCAGCAGCCGTCCTCCTCCTGCCTCGCGATGATCCACTCGGCGCAGCGACGGCGGGCCGCGGCGCGGGCCCGCTTCGGCATCCGCGGCTCGGCCCGGTGCAGCACCTTGTCAAGCGTGCTGAACGCCCGGGCCCACGGGTCGTCCGGGTCGGACGCACCCGGCCTGCCGACCGGGACGCCGGGCACGAACAGCTCGTCGACCGTGACCGGGATCGGCCGCGATGGGCGGAACGACGAGACGACCGCGAGCGCGACGATCGTCTGCCGCGCCCAGCAGCCCCAGTCGTAGATGTTCAGCGGAAACCAGCTTGGCAGGTAGATGATCTCCGGCGGGATCACCGGAAGCTCGTCCCAGGACCAGCGACCGGACACCGCCAGCCAGATCCTGGTGAACACCCTGGTCGCGTTCAGCCCGCCCTGGTCACGGATCCACTCGCGAGCGGTCGCCATATGGCTGGCGTCAGGATCATCGCCCGCGAGCTTGAGGGCGACGTAGGCCTCCACCGAGGTGGACAGGTCGCCGGGGCCTTCGTAGAAGTTCGCCCAGGAACCGTCCGCGCGCTGCTTGCTGCGGATCCAGTTCGCGGTCTGGCGCAGCGTGTCCGGTGCCTGGATGCCGAGGAAGTGCCGGAGCAGGATGTCCTCGGCCTCGATCGAGACGTTGGTCTCCAGCTCGCCCTTCCACCAGCCCTCGGGGTCCTGCAGCGAGAGCAGGTGATCACGGGCGCGGGCCAGCGTCTCGCGCGCCGTGTCCTCGGCCCCGGCGATGAATATAGGCGCCTCTGCGGTCACCACTGCCTCGCGGTGATGAACTCGGCGATCGCGGTGAACTCGGCGCGCACGTCGGTCGGCAGTTCGATGTCGGCCAGGCACTTGTTGGCCGCGGCGAGCTGGGTGTCGGCTTCGCTCTCCGCCCACTGCCGGCCGCCGGCCTGAGTCACCAGGTCGGCCGCGTGCAGCAGTTCGTCCTCGGTGAGCTGTTCCGGTTTGGCAAGCAACCCGGCGAGCTCAGCGGCGGCGGGAGTCTCGCTGCCCAGCGCGGCCACTACCGGCAGCGACTTCTTCCGGGCCCGCAGGTCCGCGCGGACCGGCTTGCCGGTCACCTCGGGCGCGCCCCAGATGCCCAGCAGATCGTCGGTGAGCTGGAACGCCAGGCCCACGTGGGCGCCGAAGCCCGCGAGGCCCATCGCCAGCTCCGGTGGCGCGCCCAGGTGGACGGCGCCGATGGTGCACGCGCAGGCCATCAGCGCCGCGGTCTTGTCGCCCGCCATGTCCATGCATTCCGGCAGCGTCACGTCACCGCGCCGCTCGAAGGCGAGATCCGCCCCCTGGCCCGCGATCAGCCGCAGCACCGCCGCGCCCAGGCAGCGGGCGCCCCACGGGCCGCCGGGCGACGCATCCTCGAGCAGCATGTCGTTGGCGAGCGCCAGCAGCCCGTCGCCGGCCAGGATCGCAGCTCCGACTCCGTAGACGGTCCACGCGGTGGGCCGGTGGCGGCGCTCGGTGTCGCCGTCCATGATGTCGTCGTGCAAGAGGGAGAAGTTGTGCACCAGCTCTACCGCCACGGCGGGGATGACGCCGCGCTCGGGCGGCGCGCCCGCGGCGCGGGCGGACAGCAGCGCCAGCGCGGGGCGCAGTGCCTTCCCGCTTCCCTCGCGGCGCGGGTTGCCGTCCGCGTCCGAAAGGCCGAGGTGGTAGGACGCCACGATGCGCACTTCCGGGCTGAGCCGGGCGATCGCGTTCTCCATTGCGGGTCCTACCAGGTCACGCGCCACGGCGACTCCGGCCGGCATCACGACGGTCATGAGCGCACCCCCTTTCATATCTGGCTTCATATCTGGTCGACAACCACTCACGTCAAATCCTGAAACATCCGTATTTGTTCCGGTTTGGGGAAACCAACCGGTCCGGTACCAACTGACGCGCTGGTACCAGCCGACGCACCGGTACCAGCTGGAACTCCGCCGTGCACGGCGATCGCCGCGTTCAGGCCGCTGCGGACGGCGCTCTCCATGGTGTCCGGCCACCCGGTCGCGGTCCACGAGCCCGCGAGAGCCAGGCCAGGCAGCGCCGTCGCGGACGCCGGCCGGAGGCTGTTGCTCCCGACGCCCTGCCGGAACGTCGCGCGCCGCTCACGCGTGACGAAGAACTCGGTTACCTTCGCGTCGCGCGCGGCGGGCAGCAGTTCCTCGAGCGCGGGCAGGAACTTCTCTCGCATCTGCGCGACCGGGGTGTCCACGTACCCGTCCGCCGCCGACTGGGAAAGCGCCAGATACTGGCCCGGGGTAGTGAGCCCGGCGATCGCGGTCCGGTCGAACACCCACTGCACCGGTGAGTACACCGCGGCGGCGAACGGCAGATCAAGCACCTTCCGGTCGTAGACCACATGCACATTCACGATCGGCATCGCCCCCAGCCCCGCCCAGGCAGCCACCTCCCCCGGGGCCACCGCCTCGGGGGGCACAAGCCCGGCGGCCACCTGGTGCGGCACCGCCAGCACAACCCCATCAGCCTCAACCGCTTCGTCGCCCCGCACCGCAACGCGATAACCGAGGGCGGTCGATGTGACATCGACCGCGCTAGAGCCCGGTCGATGTGACATCGACGAGGCTGGGGCTGGGGTTACGGCCGTCACCTTTGCGTTCAGGCGGACCTTGACGCCTAGGGCGGTTAGCTTGCGCGCGCCCGCCGAGCCGTGCAGCTCACCTAGGGGCAGCCTCGGGATCCCGATGTCGGCGGCGCCGGTCTTGCCTAGCAGGGCCTGCTGGACGACCGTACTGGCCAGCGCTAGCGAGGCGTCGTCGCCGGCGATGTTCAGCGAGGCGATGACGAACAGGTCCCAGAGCACCCGCCGGGTGTTCTCGTCCTGCCCGCGGGCCGACAGCCAGTCGCCTAGCCGCGTCTGATCGGTCGCCGGATCGGTCAGGTTCACTCGCTGGAATGCGAGTGCCGCGCGAGATACCGCCGCTCGTTCTGCCAACGAAAGAAACTTGTACCTGGCCAGGGCCGGCAGCGTCTGAAGCGGGCCGGGCAGCGAAGTACGGCGAAGTCGGGCCGGGCCGCGCGGGGATAGCACGGTCACGTCGAAGCGGTCCTGCAGCGGCGCGTGGCCGGCCACGCCGAGCCGGTCAAGCAGTTCGCGGTAAGCGGTGCAGCAGCGCAGGAACACGTGCTGCCCGGTGTCCACGGTGAGCCCGTCCCGGCTGAACGACGTGGTGGCGCCCCCGAGGCGAGGGCGCGACTCGAGCAGCGTGACTTCGTCGCCGCGTTCGGCGAGCGCGATGGCGGCGGTGATACCCGCGAGACCACCGCCGATGATGGCCACCTTCATCGGATCACCGCCTTGACGGCGACCAGCAGCTTCTCGCCCGCGGGCAGCGACTGCCTGCCCTGCAATATCGACGACGGCTGCCGAGCGAGGCGCTCCAGCAGCCGACGGTAGATCCCGGCCATCGCGCCGGTACACGCCGCGCTTCTGCGATCGAGCGTGCCGAGCAGCGGGAGTCCTCTGCCGTACCACTGCCGCGCGCGGTCCGCCTCGAACTCCACCAGGTTGGCGAACCTGGCCTGCTGGGCGGGCTCGGGGAACGGCTCGGGACCGGTGCCAGGAGTAAGCGACAAGCCGAACTTGGTCAGGTCCTCCTCCGGCAGGTACACGCGCCCGTTCTGGTAGTCCTCGCGGACGTCGCGCAAGATGTTGGTGAGCTGCAACCCGATTCCCAGGTCATCGGCCATCTGGGACTGCTTTTCCGGGTCCTTCGTCGCGCCGAACACGCCGAGGCTGAGCCGGCCGATCGAGCCCGCCACGCAGCGGCAGTAGTAATAAAGGTCGTCCCAGGTGCGGTACGATCGCGCCGTTGACGTCAAGCACGCACCCGTCGATCAGCTCGCCGAACGCCGCCATCGGGATCGCGAAATGCTTCCCCGCGTCCGCCAGGGCGACCAGCACGGGGTCGTCGGGACCGGGCGCGCCGTTTGGTATCTCGGTGCGGGCGATCTCCAGCTGGCGCAGCTTCTCCTCGGGCGGCAGCGTGCCGTCCCCGATGTCGTCGATCCGGCGTGCGAACGCGTACACGGCCGCGAGCGCGCGACGCTTGTCCTGCGGTAGCAGGCGGATGCCATAAGCGAAGTTTCGTGCCTGTGACCAGGTGATCCGCTCGCACTCCTGGTACGCGGCTTCCAAGTCCATCCCTGCTCACCTCCCCCCGACATAGCTGCTGATCATGCCGGACAGCGTCCTCTTCTTGTCCGGGCGCGGTGTGGCTCGCAGCGGGTCGTAACCGCTATCCGCGATCGCCCGCAGCGCGGCCCGGCCGCCCGCCACGTAACCAGCGATGGCAAGCCGCGCCGCACCGTGCTTGAGCGTGCCGATCAGCCGCCCGCCACTGTCGAGCATGCTCAGGGCACGTTCGGTCTCGAACGCCATCAGGTCACGGACCTTGCGGTTCGCTGTCGGCTGGCCGAGATCGTCCTCGGTCACGCCGAACCGGCCAAGATCCTCTCCCGGAAGATAAACCCGCCCGTTCCGCAGGTCCTCGGCCACGTCCTGCCAGTGTTCGGCGAGCTGAAGCGCCGTGCAGATGCTATCGGAGAGTGTTTCGCGTTCTGCGGTGTGGGCTCCGAAGATGTACAGAACGACGTTGCCCACTGGGTTCGCGGACAGCGTGCAGTACTGAACAAGTTCGTCGAAGGTCTGGTAGCGCGCGACGACCTGATCCTGCCGGTTGGCCTGGATCAGGTCGATGAACGGCCGCTCAGGTACACCGCACTCGGACACGGTCCGTTCGAGGGTGCGGATCGCGCTGAGACGAGGCATCTCGGTTCCGGCGTAGATCCGGTGCACGTCGGCCTCAAGCTCATCGAGCAGCCCGAGCCGGTCGGCTGCGGTCGCGTCCGGGATGCCGGGCAGCGGCTCGTCACCGATGTCGTCGGTGAGCCGCGCGAACCCGTACAGCCCCATGAGATGGGCTCGGTAGCGCGCGGGCAGCACCCGCAACGCCACCGGAAAGTTCTCCGCGGCAGCCTTATCAAGCCCGGCGAGCGCGATCGCCGCCGCTGTGCCGCCCTGGCGGCTTTCCTGCTCGCTGACCTGCGCGTTTGCGGTCCCACTCGCAGGATCCTGTAGGTCGCCGACCCCCGTCAAGTCGCGACCTCCTATTCCTCCGCCAGCCACAGCATCTATTTGCGCACAGTTGACAAATAAATGCAAACAATGACGCACGCGTCACCTGACATGAGCGTCGGGGATCTCCCGAGCGAGTCGTCAGCGTAGCGCATCTTACGCGGATACATAAAATAGTTTGCATGAACGAATAAACTTGTGCTAACGAATAGGTCGCGAAGGTGAGACATGTCACAGTCTGCGGGCATGGGCCGCGACCTGCGGGGAAACCGGAGACTTTGTCAGGACGCTGTGAGACCTATGTAGACGTTCGGGCGTTTTCAGCCCCGACGAGCGGCGCGTCCGTATGGGTCTAGAGACGCGGCTTGCATTTCGGCTCGGCGAGCGCGAATGGCCGAGTTTTACATTCCGGAAACACGTCAGCACACGCCGTTTCCGACGCCCATGTCAGGTACGCCAGAGAAGGACGAGCGCGCGGTCGTCGGAGCCGCCTACCGCCTTTTGCATCTCGGTCACCAAGGCGGCCGCGCCGGACTCGGTAAAGCCGCCGGAGGCAACCATCCGCTCGGCCTCGCCGAGCAGCCGGTCGATGCCCTCGTCGATGTCCTCGCCGGGCGCTTCCACCATGCCGTCGGTATATAGCAGCATCGCGTCGCCACGGCGCAGCACACCATCCTCGTCTTCTGACGGGACGGCGGCGAGGTCCGGCAGCACGCCAAGCACGATGCCCCGCGCGGCGGCGGTGCGCCACCGTCCGCTGCCGCCGTCGTAGTGCGCGGCGGGCGGATGGCCGGCCGACGACAGCGTGTACTCGCCGGATGCCAGGTCAAGCGCCAGATGAACGGCGGTGACGAAGCCCTCCACTGCCTTGCCGCGCCGCAGGTAGGCATTGCACACCGAGAAGAACTCAGCGCTGGGAACCGACCCGAGCAGGCCGCCGAACGCACCGGACAGCAGCAGCGCACGCGTACCCGCGTCGATGCCCTTCCCGGCTACATCTACCAGCGCGACTTCAAGCGTCTTTCCGTCGGATACCGACACGACGAAGTCCCCGCCGAACGATGACCCGCCCGCCGGCCGCAGCACGACCGCGCCGCCCCAGCCGTCACCGAGGTCGGGCAGCGTACCTTGGACCTTGATCCGGTCGCGCAGGTCGATCAGCATCTGCTCGGCCCGCCGGCCCCGGATGCCCAGCTTGCCGCGAGTATGGGAGAGTACGTCGGCGAAGATCGCGGTCACCACGATCGTCAGCACGATCCCGACGCCCGCCTTGCCTTGGACGACGTCGTAGATCAGCCCGGCCGCCACCACCGCGAACAGGACACGCAGCGCCCGCGGCCACAGCAGGTAGCCGCCGCCCAGGATCGGCAGGATCATGACTCCTGGCGAGAACCACCAAGCGGACACGTGCACCGCCGCCAAGGCAATACCGGCCGCCACCAGCGCGAGCGTGAACGCGACCCGGCGGTTCTTGGTGGTGAACTGCTGGCGGATCCAGTCACGCATGCCCCGCACCCTATCGCCCTTTTCCTGTCCCGAACGGCGCGCATGACTCTGAAGATCAAAACGCTTTGCCAGTGAGGCGAACAGCAGCGAAGATGGCCGCATGGCCGATCCGTACCCTATCCGCCCCGTAACCGAAGAAGAATTCGACGCTTTCTCGCTCGTCGACCAACACGCGTTCAATGACGGCCCGCTAGCCCCGGAGCGCCGGGCCAGGGCACTGCGCATGCGCGAGCACGACCGGACACTGGCCGCGTTCGACGGCTCCCTGATCGTGGGGACCGCCGGAGCATACAGTTTCCAGTTCAGCGTACCTGGCGCTGTGGTCCCCACCGCCGGAGTGACACTGGTCAGCGTGCTGCCAACCCATCGCAGGCGCGGCGTCCTGCGATCGATGATGCGCAGGCAGCTAGCCGATATCGTCTCGCGAGGCGAGCCGCTCGCGGCGCTATGGGCGTCGGAGTCCATGCTGTACGGGCGGTACGGGTACGGCAAGGCGACCTGGCACGCCACGTTCACCGTCCGGCAGGGCGAGGGCGCGCTCTCCCCCGGCGCGCCCCGGGACCCGTCGCTGACATTGCGGCTGGTGGAGCCTCATCAGGCGGCACCGGAGCTTGAGAAGGTATTCGAGACCGTACTGCGGTCGCGTCCCGGGCTGTTCGCGCGCGGCGAGGACTGGTGGAACCGGCGGCTGTATGACCCGGCGTCCGAGCGGGGCGGGCGTTCGCCGTTGCGCTGCCTGGTTGCCTCGGACGAGGCGGGCGCCCGCGGCTACGCGCTGTACTCGGGCCTGGCGAGGTGGGATGACGAGACGTTCCTCCCGGACGGATCCATCGAGGTACGCGAGCTGAACGCCGCGGATCCGGCGGCTGGAACGGCGCTGTGGGAGAACCTGCTGAGCCGGGACCTGACGACGTCGTTGACGGCTTCGTTGCGGCCCGCCGACGACCCGTTGCTGTTCCAGCTCGCCGACTCCCGCAGGCTGCGCCCGCGGCTGGCGGATGGCCTGTGGGTCCGGCTCACCGACGTGCCCGGCGCGCTGTCGGCCCGTTCCTACGCGGCGCCGGTCGACGTGGCCCTGGAGGTCCGCGACGACCTGCTCCCCGCCAACGCGGGCCGCTGGCGCCTGACGACCGCGCCCGCTTCGGGCGCCGGCCTCGCCGCCCACTGCGCGCGCACATCCGATACGCCGGATATTTCGGTAGATGTGAGTGAGCTAGGGGCGGCCTACCTCGGCGGCACCAGCCTGGGCTCGCTGGCCGAGGCGGGCCTAGTGACCGAACACCGCCCCGGCACGGTCATCCGTCTGTCGGCCGCCATGTCCTGGAGTCCCTCCCCCTGGTGCCCGATGATCTTCTAGCCCGCGAGTGGCCAGCGTGACGCGTGTGGCTCGCTGGCTACTCCCGCGACCCCAGCGATGGCCCATCGTTGGCGTCATAGCCCCCGCGATGGGCCATCGACAGCCCTGTAGAAGACCCCCCGTGCCTCACCGAAGATCTACTGTGCCATGTGATATTTTACTGGTATGACTGAGCGGAAACCGTGGCATGGGGTGCTTGTCGCTACGCCTTGCTTCTGGCAGGAAAACGGGACCCCGGACCTCGACCGGTATGCGGAGCACGTGGCCTGGCTGGCGGCGAACGGCTGCCACGGGGTGACCCCGAACGGCTCGCTGGGCGAATACCAGGTGCTGAGCGACGAGCAGCGGAGCGAGATCGTCCGGACCGCGATCAAGGCCGCACCGGAAAACTTCACGGTCATGCCCGGAGTGGGTGCCTACGGCGCCGCCCAGTCGCGCAGGCTCGCGGAACAGGCAAAAGAGGACGGTGCGCCGGCCGTCATGCTGCTGCCGCCGAACGCCTACCGCGCGACCGACCGCGATGTGATCGAGCACTACCGGATCGTGTCCCAGGCGGGCCTGCCCATCGTCGCCTACAACAACCCGATCGACACCAAGGTCGACCTCACGCCCGCGCTGCTCGGTGAGCTTCACAAAGAGGGGCTGATCGTCGCGGTCAAGGAGTTCAGCGGCGACGTCCGGCGGTACTACCAGATCGCCGAGACCGCGCCGGGGCTCGACGTGCTGATTGGCTCGGACGACGTGGTGTTCGAGCTCGCGGTCGCGGGATCGCCCGGCTGGGTCGCCGGGTTCCCTAGCTCGTTCCCGAGGGCCTGCGTCGAACTATTCGAGACCGCGAAAAATCATGACATCGACCGGGCACTCGAGCTGTACAAAACACTGCACCCGCTGCTGCGCTGGGACTCCAACCCCCGGTTCGTCCAAGCGATCAAGCTGTCCATGGATCTAGTGGGACGGCCCGCGGGCGGATGCCAGCCGCCGCGCGGCCCGCTGGCCCCCGACGAGGAACACGCGGTCAAGACGGCCACCGAGGCGGCACGGGCCGCAGGACTGTCATAAATGCGCACGAACCGGGTGTTTCACGCGGTCGACTCGCACACCGAGGGCATGCCGACCCGGGTGATCACCGGCGGTATCGGCGTGCTGCCCGGCGCCACGATGGCGGAGCGGCGGGTCAACTTCATGCGCGACCGCGATGGCCTGCGGACCCTGCTGATGACCGAGCCGCGCGGCCACTCCGCCATGTCGGGCGCGATCCTGCAGCCGCCCACCCGCCCCGACGCCGACTGGGGCGTCCTCTACATCGAGGTATCCGGCTGCCTGCCGATGTGCGGGCACGGCACGATCGGCGTCGCCACCGTGCTGGTCGAGACCGGCATGGTCGAAGTGACAAGGCCAGTCACCACCATCCGCCTCGACACGCCGGCCGGCCTCGTCACCGCTTCCATCCACATTGGCCATAACGGCGAGGCCCAGTCAGTCACGATCGAGAACGTCCCATCGTTCGCGGTGGCGCTGGATCAGACTGTCAAGGTCGACGGGCTCGGCGAGGTCAGCTACGACCTGGCATTCGGCGGCAACTTCTACGCCATCACCCCGCTGGAGGCGCTCGGCCTGCCGTTCGACCGCGCGTACCAGCAGCAGATCCTGGACGCCGGGCTGGCGATCATGGCGGCGATCAACGACACCGCCGAACCAGTACATCCGGAAGACCCCGCCATCAGAGGCTGCCATCACGTATATTTTGTCGCTTCCGGCTCAGACGCGCGGCAGTCCCGACACGCGATGGCGATCTACCCTGGCTGGTTCGACCGTTCGCCGTGCGGCACGGGCACAAGCGCACGCATGGCACAATTGCACGCACGGGGTGAACTAGCTCTTGATACCGACTTCGTGAACGAGTCGTTCCTCGGCACCCGGTTCATTGGTCGGCTGGTGTCAGAAACGACCGTTGCCGGGCGGGCAGCTGTCGTGCCGATGATCACCGGCCGGGCCTGGATAACCGGTACCGCACAGTACATGCTCGACCCTACTGACCCCTTCCCGGAGGGTTTCACATTCTGATGGCGATCCTGGACGCACTAGGCGGGCGGATCAGTCTCCGCGAGACGATCGCGGAGCGGTTGCGCGGCGCGATCATCACCGGGGAGATGCGACCGGGTCAGGTGTACTCGGCCGCCGCGCTCGCCAACGACCTAGGGGTATCGGCTACCCCGGTGCGGGAGGCCATGCTCACCCTCGCGCAGGAGGGCATGGTCGAGGTCGCGCGGAACAAAGGGTTCCGCGTCATCGAGCTCACCGACACCGACCTGGATCAGATCACCTATATCCGGCGGCTCATCGAGGTGCCCGCGGTGGCGGAGATCGCGTCGAGCTTGCGGCACACCGAGGCCACCGCGTTGCGTTCCGCGGCCGATGCCATCGTAAAAGCGGCCGACACCAGCGACCTCAGCGAGTACTTGCGCGCGGACCGGGAGTTCCACCTCGGGCTGCTCGCGCTGTCCGGCAACGACGTCCTGGTCCAGATCGTCGGCGACCTCCGGTCGCGGGCCAGGCTGTACGGCCTGCGCTCGCTGGCTCAGTCCGGCACCCTAACCTCATCCGCCGATGAACACGGCCAGCTACTCGACCTAGTACTAGCCGGTGATTCCGAGGGCGCCCGCGCCCTGATGGACCATCACATAGCCCACATCCGCACCACCTGGGCGGCTCGCTAGCGCATCCACCGCTCTATTGCGTCGGCGGTGATCGGCAGTTCGTCGGAGAGGATGTCGGCGCCGGAATCGGTTACCAGCAGGTCGTCCTCGATACGGACGCCGATGCCGCGCAGCTCTGGCGGGACGGTTTCGTCGTGGGCGTGGAAGTAGAGGCCAGGTTCCACGGTCAGCACCATGCCAGGGGCCAGCGTCGCCCCCTGGTAGGCCTCGTAGGACGATCGCGCGCAGTCGTGCACGTCGAGCCCTAGGTGGTGACCGACGCCGCAGACCAGGTAGCGGCGGTGCTGCTGCCCGGTAGCGGACAGCGCCTCGTCGGCCGAGACCGGCAGCAGGCCCCAGTCATCCAGCCCGCGGGCGATGACCTCCATCGCGGCGTGGTGGAAATCGGTGAACTTTCCCCCCGGCACGACGGCCGCCAGACCCGCTCGGTGTGCGCGTTCTACGAGGTCGTGCACTCGGCGTTGCGGGTCGGAGAACGAGCCGGATGCCGGGAACGTCCGGGTCACGTCCGCGGTGTAGAGCGAGTTCTCCTCGACCCCCATGTCTAGAAGCACGAGTTCTTCGGCCAAGAGGGGACCGTCGCAACGCACCCAGTGCAGGGTCGGCGCGTGCTTGCCACTACCCACGATCGAGGCGTATCCGGGACCGTTGCCCACCGTCCTGGCGTGCCGGTCGAACGTGCCCTGCAGCCACCTTTCGCCACCGGCCGAGATGGCCGTATCAAATTCCCGCACCACGGCGCGGAACCCGTCGGCCGTCTTATTTACCGCAGAACGCAGCTGCCCGATCTCCCAGTCGTCCTTGATCATCCGCAGCTCGGACAGCGTGCGGGCCAGCTCAGCACTCTTTCGCATGGTGCTCAGGTGTTCTTCGAAAGCGGTCAGCGGGCGCACCTCTATATCCAGCGCCTTCGCCCAGTCGTCAAGGCCGGGGGCGGCACCCACCCACAGCTCGCCGTGCGCCGCGTCGGTGAAGAACTTCTTCTCCCCCGGATAAGCGGGAGGAGGCATGTAGAGCACAGCGGACTCGCCGTCCATCACCAAGAACGGCGTCTTCGACGGCGGAGCAGCCGGTGAGCCAGTAGAAGTCGCTGTCCGCGCGGAAGTCGTAATAGGTGTCGTTCGCCCGCACCGGAGCCCGGCCAGCCGCGATCACGATCGGCCCGTGTCCCGGCAGCGCCTCGGCCAGCCGCTGCCGGTGCGCGGCAGCCGCCGCAGCCGCGCCCGCGACCACCGACGGAGTCCGGTCCGGCGTCCCCCATCCAGTTCCCAGGTACTCAACGAAGCCTGGGATCTCGCCGAGCTTGGGAAGCCGTGGGTCAGTCATGGAAGCTCCTTCGCGCGCTATACGGATCAGAATAACCCTACCAGTGCAGTGTGATATTGCACTGTGCTGGCCGGACGTCTCCCGGAGATAACGGATGCGTAGCACGTCACACCTTGCCGTTTAACCTTCGGGAATCTCGCGACGACCGGCCGGCAACTTGCCCGATATGCCCGAGCCTGCGGGCCGCCCGACGACCCGGACAAGGCCTGCCGGCAAGACAGTGGAAACCAGCTATCGCGGGAAGACGGCTAGTTACCATCATCCTGTCTCGTTACCTGAGGCCACACCAGGCTGGATGACCAGCACCGGGAAAGCCTTGATCCGGTAATCGCAGCCATCAGTGCAGGGGCAACTTCGTGCGTAAAGCCGGGTCGTCGGTGGCTAGGGTGCCAAGGGAGATGGGGGATGCGATGGGGCGCTCGGCTACTCCGCGGGGGTCGTAGGGAGCGCCGGTCAAGCGGGCGGTTAGGCAGGAGGCGGCGTAGCCGCAGACCCGGCCTTGGCACCAGCCCATGCCGACGCGCGACAGCAGCTTCACGGTGCGCACGTCGGTCGCGCCGAGATCGATCGCCTCACGGAGCTGACCAGCCGTTACTTCCTCGCAGCGGCAGACGAGCGTGTCGTCTGGCAGCCGCTCGGCCCAATCGGCAGGCACGGGATATACATCTTGCAAAGCCCGGGCGAAGGAACGCAGGCGGGCGCGCTGCCGGCGCAGTCGTGCGGGGACTTCGCCGCCGGATGCGGCGATGCCCGCTATGGTGCCCTCGGTTACGGCCAGGGCCGCGCCGCCGACGCCGGTGGCCTCGCCCGCGACAAGGACACGCGGGTTGCTGCTGAACTGGTTCTCGTCAACGACAACCACAAGCGAGCCGTCCCCGTCCACCCGGGTATCGCAGCCAGCCGCGAGGGGCAACTCCAACTGGGGAGTGAAGCCCCAGCCGACCGCGATCACGTCTGCCGGAACCCGCGAACCGCTCGACAGCACGGCAGCCGTCACCTGATCGTCGCCGGTCGCGGCCACCACCATTGACCTGTAAACGACGGGGACATGGTGCCGACGCAGGACACGCAGGTAACTGAGCGCCTCGGGCAGCTTGCCGATGGCACCGACAGGGTGCCGGAGCCAGGCAGCGGGGTGGTTCGCCTCGTGTACGCCGACGACCGTCGCTCCGCGGATAGCCAGGCCGGCCGCGACCGGGAGCAGGAACGGACCGGTGCCCGCCACCAGCACGCGTTTCCCCGCGACCACGCCTTGCCCCTTGAGCAGCGCCTGCGCGCCGCCGGCCGTCATGACCCCGGGCAGGTCCCAGCCGGGGAACGGGATCTGCCGGTCGTAGGCGCCCGGCGCCAGAACCAGGAAACGGGATTTGATTGCCCGCTCACCGTCCGGGCCGACCGCGTGGATCACGCAATCGTTGGAACACCGTCCACACTTGATGCCCGGGCAGGTAATCGATGCCCGGGCCGGGCGACAGCCGGGAGAACGTCGCCAAGTCGTGGTGCAGGTCAACGTCCGCGTCGATGCCGCGGGGACGGTGGCGCCAGAACTGGCCGCCTGGGCGCGGCGCGGCGTCGATTAGCACCACCGAGGCGCCCCCGGCCGCGGCGGCGGACGCGGCGGCCAGGCCGGGCCCAGCGCCGACCACAGTGACATCGACACCGACATCGACGGCGCGGACCGAACCGACGCCAGCACTCGGGCGCACACCAGCGGCCGAGCCAACACCAGCCGCGCCAGCACCCGCACCCGCACCCGCACCAACAGCGCCCGTCACGACCAGCCTGTCCCTTCTTGGGTTGTGACCTGCATGCCGTCGGCGGCCGGGTGGAGGCAGGCACGGATGTTCGGGATGCCGTCGACAGTGATCAGGCAGTCGAAGCAGATCCCGATGCCGCAGAAAAATCCCCGTCGGCGACCGGCACCACGTGTAGTCCGCCAGGAACGGGTACCAGCGGCGACCAGCGCTCCGCCGACGGTCTGGCCGTCCTCAAACGGCACCTCGTGGCCGTCGAAGGTGAAGTGACTCATGAGACGAGCCGTTCCGGTGAGAAAGGGCCTGAATCGACGGGCACCGCCGAACCGGTGAGCAATCCAGCAATCATGACTCCGGTGGCGGGTGCTAGGCCGATACCCGCGCCTTCGTGGCCGCAGGCGTGCAGCACGCCGTCGATCCGCGGGTCGGCGCCGATCACCGGCAGGTGATCCTGGCTGTACGGGCGGAAGCCGCGATAGACCCGCAGCAGCCGCACATCCCGCAGGAAGGGGAACAACCGCACCGCACCTGAGGCGAGCGCACGCACGACCGGCACCGACAGCGTGCGGTCGAAGCCGACCCGTTCACGGCTGGCGCCGATCAGCACGGTTCCCGACCTGGTGCTCTCGATCACCGTGGACATTTCCAAGCCCGAATCACTGGAGGCCACGTTCGTCACATAGTCGGCCGTGTAGACCTTGTGCCTGATGACGCCGGGCGGGAGCGGCTCGGTGACCAGGATGAATCCGCGGCGCGGCAGCACGGGGATCGGGGTTCCCAACAGAGACGAGACCGAACCGCCCCAGGTCCCGGCGGCGTTGATGACGTGGCGCGTGGGAATGGAGCCCGACGTTATGGTCACTGAATTGAGACGGCCGTTCGCGGTGGTGACGCCGGTCAGTTCCGTGCCGGGCAGCACCGTCGCGCCCGATGCGCGGAGCAGGCGGGCGGCGGCCAGCATGGGCTGGACCTGCATGTCCTGCGGGTAAAAGACGCCGCCCCCGAGACCCGGCGCGAGCCGGGGCTCCAGAGAACGGGCGTCGGCGACGGACTCGGTCAGCACGCCGGCGGCGGCCTGCGCGGCCGCCAGATCACCCACCGGACCGACGACCAGGCCGCCCTTGGGCTCGAGTTCGATGTCGCCGACCGCGTCGCCCCACGAACGCCAGAGCTGGTTCGACCAGAGCGCGAGGTCAAGCTCGGGACCTGGTTCCTTGTCCGACACGAGGATGTTGCCCTCGCCCGCCCCGGTGGTGCCGGACGCGACGCCCGCTCGGTCGATGACCGTGACGTTCAGGCCGGCCTGAGTCAGCGCGTAAGCGCAGGCCGCGCCGATCATCCCGGCGCCGACGATCACCACATCAGACATCGCGCATCCGGCGCAACGGCCGTTTCTGTCACGTATGCGACACTAATGGCATGGCTGGGATGAAGGTGACGGCGGCTAGCGCGATGCGGGCCCGGGATGTGTCCCGGCCCACCGAGGAGCACCTGGCTGAAGCGGAGGCGGCGTTCAGTCAGGAAGCGGAGGCAGCGAACCGTCCTTCTCGAAAGCGGCGATCTCCGCTAGACGTCGAGCGTGCCGCTCCGCCCCAGAAAACGGAGTCGCCACGAACGTCTTAGCGAACCCGACGGCGTCGTCGAGGCTGTACATCCGGGCGCCCAGGCTGAGCACGTTAGCGTCGTTATGCTCCCGGCCGAGCTGGGCGGTCTCGGTCGTCCAGGCCACCGCGGCCCGGATGCCGGGGACCTTGTTGGCGGCGATCGCCTCCCCGTTGCCCGAGCCGCCGATCACGATGCCGAGGCTGCCGATCTCACCGGCCACGCCCTCGGCCGCCCGCAGGATGTAAACCGGGTAATCATCTTCCGGGTCGTAAGCCTTCGGCCCGCAGTCCACCGGCTCGTGCCCGGCGCTGGCCAGCCATTCGATGAGGCGGGCCTTCAGCTCGAACCCCGCGTGGTCTGATCCCAGGTATACGCGCACGACGACAGTCTGCCAGATCAGACCAGCGGGCCGCCCACCGAGTTGCCCCGACGACGGATCAGCACCGAACTGCGCGCCACGCCGACGACCAGCGAACCGATCGCGATGCCCGCGCACAGGTTGATCACGGCGGTGGCGACCTTCGCATTCAGCATCGCGATGTGGCCGAACGAGCCGAACACCGAGTTCTGGAACGGCGCGATGACCGCGATCACCGTGCCGAGAAAAACGATCCAGCCGAAGAACATCAGCGGCCGCGGTGCGGCCATGATCAGCAGGTGAACCAGCGCGGTCGCGACGAGGGCGCACAGCACGCCCAGCAGCACGTAGGCGAAGCTCGACAAACCCCCGCCCGACGACGGCACCGGCACCGGCACGGCGAAGATCCCGCGCGCGACCGAGACACCGACGATCATCATCAGGGCCACCACGACGGCGGTCATCACGCCGCCCGCCCAGAGCCGGCCCGCGTTCAGCTTGACCGTTGGGCGCCGGTCCGGCGGCGGTGCGCCTGGACCGGCGTCCGCCGGCTGGTAAGTCGTCTCCTCGTATCGCATCCGCTGATACCCGTTTGAGCCGCCTTCGGGCTCAGATGGGTACAAGGGCGTCGTGTCGTGATTCGTCATCTTTGTGACTCCCCCCATCACATCCGATGACTGAACGGGTACCCGGTGTAATATGTTGTTCAAACCCGCTATTGGCGGAGGATCATGACGTCCGGACGGTCAGTCAAAGATGGGGTCGCGCGTACGGGAGCGCTTCAGTTCGAAGAACCCATCGGTGCCCGCGATAAGAAGCACGCCGTCCCACAGCTTGGCGGCCGCCTCGCCACGCGGGATCGGCGACACCACCGGACCGAAGATGCTGGTGCCCGCCACCGAGATGACCGGCGTTCCGACGTCGTAGCCGACCCGCTCGATACCCTCGTTGTGCGACGCGCGGAGCGCCTCGTCGCAAGAGGTGGAGTCGGCCGCGTCCGCCAGTCCGGCGGGCAGACCGGCCTCGGTCAGCGCCGCCTCGTAGGTCGCCCGTTCCCGCGGCAGCTTCTGCTCATGGAACCGGGTGCCGAGCGCGGTGTACAGCGGGCCGAGCACGGCCGGACCGAACTGCTGCTCGGCGGCGATGCAGATACGTACCGGGCCCCAGCCGGTGCGCATCAGCTCCTGATACTGCTCAGGGAGATCGCGGCCCTCGTTGAGCACCGACAGGCTCATGACGTGCCAGACTGGCGTCACCGGACGCACCTCTGTCACCTCGTGAATCCAGCGGGAGGCGATCCACGCCCACGGACAAACCGGGTCAAACCAGAAGTCGACCCGGGTAGGCTCCTGCTCAGTCATTGTCTCTCCAGGGTTTTGCTGATGGCTTTCCGCCAGCGACAACCCAGGTGTGCGCCCGGCGATTCCCGGGAACCGAACGCTCTACGACCATTGAAGGGATGATCCGTGGCAGCGAACCTGACCCGTGACGAGGCTCGTGAGCGTTCAGCGCTGCTCACGGTCGCCGCCTACCGCGTAGAACTCGATCTTACCGGGGGCGAGACCACGTTTCGTTCTGTCTCGACGGTGATGTTCAGTTGCGCGGCGCCAGGCTCGAGTACGTTCATCAACCTGGCCGCACCCGAGGCGTCGGAGATTACCCTCAACGGGTCGGACGTGCCGTTGAGCGCCTTCGACGGCGAGCGGATCACGCTCGAGGGTCTGGCCGCCGACAATGAGCTGCGCGTCGTGGCCGAGTGCGCTTATTCGCGCAGCGGCGAGGGGCTGCACCGGTTCACCGACCCGGCCGACGGCAACGTGTACCTGTACTCGGACCTCGAGACGTTCGACGCGAACCGGATCTACGCCTGCTTCGACCAGCCGGATCTGAAGGCCACCTACGAGCTGACCGTCCAGGCGCCGCCTGACTGGCTGGTGATCTCCAACGTGGCGCCTGACGTCTCCAACGAGGGCGGCCGCTGGCATTTCCCGCCCGGGCCGGTGATGTCGACCTACATAACGCACGTGTCGGCGGGCCCTTATTACGTTGTCAGGTCTGAGCACGATGGCATCCCGCTCGGCATTCTCTGCCGCCAGTCGCTCTCTGAATACCTCGATCCAGACGAGATTTTCGAGGTAACTCGCCAGGGATTCGATTTCTACCACAGCATTTTCGGGATCAAGTACCCGTTCGGGAAATACGACCAGCTCTTCGTGCCGGAATTCAAGGAAGGCGCGATGGAGAACGCGGGAGCGGTCACCTTCCTTGAGGACTACGTTTTCCGCTCGCGGGTGACCGACTTCTCGCGGGAAGCGCGCGGCGAGACGATCCTGCACGAGATGGCGCACATGTGGTTCGGCGACCTGGTCACGATGCGCTGGTGGGACGACCTGTGGCTGAACGAGTCCTTCGCCACCTGGGCGGGCACCCTGGCGCAGGCCGAGGCCACCAGGTGGGCGTCGGCCTGGACCACGTTCGCCCAGCTCTACAAGGCCTGGGCGTACCGCCAGGATCAGCTGCCCTCGACCCACCCGATCGCCGCCGACATCCCCGACATTCACGCGGTCGAGGTCAATTTCGACGGCATCACCTACGCCAAGGGCGCGTCGGTGATCAAGCAGCTCGTCGCGTATGTGGGGCGGGAGAATTTCCTGGCCGGCGTGCGCCAGTATTTCGGTGAGCACGCATGGGGCAACGCGACGCTGGCCGACCTGTTGACCGCGCTGGAATCGGTCTCCGGCCGTGACCTAGGCGCATGGTCGCATGAATGGCTGGAGACCGCGGGCGTGAATACGCTGCGGCCGCAGTACTCGCTTGACGACGAGGGCCGGTTCACGTCGTTCGCCGTGCTGCAGGAAGCCACAGAAAGCCACCCGACGCTGCGTTCGCACCGCGTCGCGATAGGCCTTTATTCCAAAACGCCGGATGGTGATCTCGTCCGCGTCAGGCGCGTCGAGACGGATATCGCGGGCCCTGAGACCTCGGTCTCTGAGTTGATCGGCGAGCGACGTCCCGACCTGGTGCTCCTCAACGACGATGACCTCACGTACGGCAAGATCCGGCTAGACGATCACTCGCTGTCGACTCTGGTGTCGTCGATCGGGTCGTTCGCGACGTCGCTGCCCGCGGCGCTGTGCTGGGCCGCGGCGTGGGACATGTGCCGCGACGGCGAGATGGCGGCCCGGGATTACGTCCGGCTGGTTCTCGGCGGGGTTTCCTCGGTCGCGGACATCAGCGTGATCCAGACCCTGCTGCGGCAGGCGGCCACCGCGGTGCGCGACTTCGCCGACCCGGCGTGGCGTACCGAGGGCATGACGCTGATGGCGGCCTCGCTGCGTTCACTGGCGTCCGCGGCGACGCCTGGATCGGACGAGCAGCTCGCCTACCTGCGGTCCTTTACCGGGGTGGCCACGTCCTCGGCCGACCTCTCGTTCCTGGCCGGGCTGCTGTCCGGTGACGAGGTGGTGCACGGGCTGAGCGTGGACACCGACCTGCGGTGGTCGCTGCTGCGGCGGCTGGTGTCGCGGGGCGTGGCGGGCGAAGCCGACATCGCCGCGGAGCTGACGCGGGACGCGACCGACGCCGGCGAGCGGCACGCCGCGACCTGCCGGGCGGCGGTCCCCACCGCGTCCGGCAAGCGCGAGACCTGGGAGACGCTGACCGACGGGAAGCTCACGATAGCGATGTTCCGCGCGGTGCTGGGTGGCTTCGCATACCCCGACCAGGACGCGCTGCTGTCGGGCTACCGCGCGGCATATTTCGAGGCGATCGGGCCGATCTGGCGCGACTGGTCATCGGCGATGGCGCAGGACTTCGTCGAGGGCGCGTACACGATCTGCGCGCTTGACGCCGCGACCGTGGCGGCGACGGACTCCTACATCGCCACGGCCGAGCCGCCCGCCGCGCTGAAGCGGTTGCTGGCCGAGGGCCGCGACGAGGTACTCCGCGCGCTGCGCAACCAGGAGCGCGACCGCGCCGCATCCTAACCCGCACACCCGCCGCGGCCAGCTCACCTCGCAGAGGTGGGCATCTCGCGCAGGATGGTGCTTGTCGGCGGCCTCGCGCTAGCGGGGGCCGCCGGAGCGGGTTACACGTTCGTCGAGGACGGGACGCTGCCGGGTAAGTACCGGCTCGACCAGTTCCTCGGCGCGAGCGGCAGCGAGCCTGGGCTGCCCGCGGTGACGCCGGGGCGCGTGCTGACCCGCACGTTCTGGTCACGGTACCGGCGATCTACCCGTCGTACTCCGGCGCGATCGCGGCCAACCCCGGCTCCTTCGACAGCGCGGCCGACTTTGACCATAACGACGTGCGCGACTCCGCCGGTGCCGCCGTGCTGCGCACCCGGCCGGTGATGGTGTCCTGCGGGCAGGATGACCCGTTCGCGCCGCAGGTCGCAAGCTTCCGCACCGAACTCGGCGATCCGCCGGGCGGCATCGGCCCGGGCTGCCCCGACGACTCGTACTGGCGCCGCCAGATCCCGGCCGACCTCGCCTTCGTCGGCGCGCAGCTAGCCTGACCGGCCAGGCTCAGCCCTCGGCACCAGCCCCAGCGATGGCCCATCGAGGGGTCTATGGCGCCAGCGATGGGCCATCCATGGAACGTCGCGGGCGGGATCAGCAGCCGGCGAGTTCGCTGGCTGAACGGGACGCCGGACGAGGCGGCACCAGTGGCACCATGAGCCGGCCGCCAACCACCGCCCGGCAGAACACCACGACCCGGACCGTCGCGACGCAGCCGGCTCCCTTGCCGTCACCGCAGGTCGAGCGTGATCCCTTGCCGATGACGGCGTTGTCAATCACTCCGTCACCACGGGATGGATCGTCGATCCGCACCGAGTAGGTGATCGTGTCGGTGTGTCCCGGCTCAACCGGACCATGCCAGCTCAGTACCGGCCGGTCGTAGGAGACCGTGCCGCCGGTCGCGCGCGCGTCGTTGGAGTAGGTCGCGTCGTCGATCACGTCCTTGAGGTTGTCGCTGAAGGCCGCGTCGTGCTGCGGGACGGTTCCGAGGTTGCTGACGGTGATCTTGTAGGTGACCTTGCCGCCGGGCGCCACCAGGCGCGGCCACGCGGTCTTGTCGAGCCGGATGTCGGCCGCGCCCTCCCAGGGCTTCGCGGCGATCCATAGCTGGCCGACCGGGATGCCGGTCAGCACCGAGTAGACGATGGTCAGCTTCTTCACCGGCTTGGTGGGCATGAACCACCCGGAGGCGCCGTTGGTGTCTTTAGTATTGCCGCGCAGGGTTGAGTCGGCCTCATGCCAAGTCGGCAGGTCGAGTCGGTTTTGCCCCCGCAAGCGCCCGGCAGCGGCGAACCCTTGAAGTAGTTGAACGCGCTTTTCCAGCCGAGATCGGCGGTCGGCAGCGTTTTCCCGTCATCCCCGGTGGCGGTGACCTTAGCCTTGTCCGCGTCGATGTCGCCGAGCGTGAACCCCCAGCGGCCCGCCGGGGCGGGTGAGTCGAAGGTGATCGTGGTCGTCGAAGGCGCTTTGCCCGACGCGCTCCTGAACACCAGGTACCCGTGGTCCCTTGAGCTGCCAAACTCCGCGCCGAACGGAGTCGAGTCGTTCAGGTACGCCGACTTGCCGGACGGCGTAACCAGGCTGGTGCTGTTGCTCGCGATGACTCCGCGCGGGAACCCCTCGCCGTGGAACATCACCGTCCCGGAATCGCCGGACACGTCCCATACCGGGTATACGCCCGTCGTGGCCGCCAGCGCCGTCCCGGCAATGGGCAGCGTCGCGACCGTAGCCAGCGCAGCCGCAGCACCGACGGTACGCAGCTGTCGCTTGCGTTGTGAACCTGACCTCTTCCCCGACCCCTGCGTGATGATGCGACTACAGATAAACATCACCGGGAGTTGGAGCGGCAGGTTAAGCGAGCGCCTCGCGGGTGTGCTCGACGATCTCGTCCAGCGGGATCTGGGCGGTCTCGCCGGTCTCGCGGTCGGTCAGTTCCGCGTGGCCGCTGGCTAGGCCGCGCTGCCAATCGTGATGCGGAACGGGATCGACCAGCTCAGCGTGACTGAACTTCACCCGGCGCGAACCGAACGGTCGTCGATGATCACGTCGACCCGGGCGTCGGACAGCCCGCGGTACACGCGTTCCCGGCCGCCGCGACCGCCTCGTCGTCCTGCTGCGCGACCCGATGTCGACCTCGAACGGCGCGACGGCCACCGGCCACTTGATGCCCCGTTCGTCGTGGTGTGCCTCGACGATCGTGGCCATCGCCCGCTCGACGCCGATCCCGTAGGAACCCATGATCGGCTTGACCGGCTTGCCGTCCGGACGGAGACCGTGACGTTAAACGCCTCGGTGTACTTGTAGCCGAGCTTGAAGATGTGCCCGACCTCGATGGCCTTGATCAGCTCCAGCGGCTTCCCGCAGACCGGGCAGGGCTCGCCCGCGGCGACCTCGCGCACGTCAGCCCACTGGCCGACGAGGATGTCGCGCTCGACGTCGACACCGCGCACGTGGGTGTCGTCGGTGTTCGCGCCGGTGAACATGCCGGTCCGGCCGCGCAGCGCCTCGTCCGCGATCACCGGGAGGCCGGAAACGTTGACCGCGCCGAGCGAGCCGGGATGCGCGCCGAGCGCGTCGAAGATCTCATCGGCCTGCGCCGGGCGGAGCGTGACGGCGGCGGCCGCGTCCACCAGCTTCTGCTCCTGCAGGGCGTGGTCGCCGCGCAGCAGCGCCAGCGTGAGCTGCCCGTTGATGAAGTAGACCAGCGTCTTGACCTGCCGGATGGCGGGCGCGTCATACCGGGTCGCCAGGTCGTCGATGGTCCGCACGCCGGGGGTGGCGAACGGCTCCGGCGCCGGAAGCTGCCCGCTGTCGGCTACCGGTTCGAGCCGCGATGTGGCCTTCTCGATGTTGGCCGCGTAACCGCAGTCCGGTGAGTAGGCGATGGAGTCCTCGCCGGTCTCCGACGGCGAGACGAACTCGGTCGAACCAGAGCCGCCCATCGCGCCGCTGGAGGCATCCACCGGAATAGCCGGGATGCCGAGCCGCTCGAAGATCCGGGTGTAGGCCTCGGCATGCAGGTCGAAGCTCTGGTCCAGGCCGGCCTTGTCCAGGTCGAAGCTGTAGGAGTCCTTCATGGTGAACTCGCGGGTCCGCATCAGCCCGGCTTTCGGCCGCGGCTCGTCACGCAGCTTGGTCTGGAACTGGTACCACATCTGCGGCAGCTGACGGTAGGAGCTGAGCTCCTCGCCAAGGGTCGCGACGATCTCCTCGTGCGTCATGCCGAG
>CAVUOU010000001.1:0-57069 GCA_963743085.1 uncultured Actinomycetota bacterium | reverse complement strand
GCCAGACCTACGGCGTCGGGATGCCCATCATGCTGACCTTCAGCCACCCGATCACCGACAAGGCCGCCGTCGAGCGCTCGCTGGAACTGGTCACCTCCAAGCCCGTTGTCGGCGCCTGGTACTGGGACGGTTCGGAGGAGGTGTACTTCCGGCCACGGGATTACTGGCCCGCGAACACGACCGTGGAGTTCATCGGCCACCTCAACGGGGTCGAGGGCGCGCCGGGCGTGTACGGGACGCATACCCTCAGCCAGACCTTCAGCATCGGCCAGTCCGTCATCGCGGTCGCCTCGACGACCTCGCATCAGACGCAGATCTACATCGGCGGCAAGCTCACCTACACCTGGCCAATCAGTACGGGACGCTCCACCTTGCCAACTCCCGACGGCACCTACCTCACCGTCGACAAGAACAACCCGGTGCGCATGATCGGCGGCGGCCCGAAGGGCTCCCCCGGCTACTACAACGAACTGGTCAACTGGGCGGTGCGCTTCACGTTCAGCGGCGACTACTACCACGCCGCCCCCTGGTCGGTGGTGGACCAGGGCTACAGCAACGTGAGTCACGGCTGCGTGAACCTGTCCCCCGGTGACGCCGAGACGTATTACCAGATGGCGGTCCCCGGGGACCCGATCACGATTGCCAACAGCACGAAGTCCGGCAAGTGGGACGATGGCTGGACCGAGTGGTTCCTGTCCTGGAACCAGTACCTCGCGGGCAGCGCCACGCACGAGGCCGTCCAGGCGGGACCGTCGGGAAGCTCGTTCGTATCGCCGTCCAGCGTCCCGGCCGACACGGCCACCGCGCCGCTCGGCACCACCACCGCTGACAACTGGGTGGGCTAACCCGCGCGGCTAGGCGACGGAGTCGCGTGCGGGCTTGAGGTAGGGCTCGGGGTCGGTGAGGCCGATGGCGATGAGGACGAGGAAGCTCCCGCGGTCTGGGTGATGTGCGTTACCGCCGGCTGTGAGGAGACCGCGAGGATTATCCCCAGGGTGAGCGCGAGCGCCATCGGAACCGCCAACGGCGCCGCCGCCCGCACGGTCCGCCGACGGGCACTCTGTCCACTGGACCCGCGCCCACTAAAGCCGTTAGATCCGCGCCGACTGGACCCGCGCCGTTCGGGATACCGGTCACGGCCACTTCCCGCGAGCATCAGGCCACCTCCTGCCGCGCTTCCGTCGGAACCTCCTGGAAGCCCAGAGTAACCCGTTACCGAATGGTTATCCGGAAAATCAGCAAAATATCGGTCCCGCTACGCCGCTTCCCAGAGCGAGGCGATGCCCTGGCCGACGCCGATGCACATGGTTGCCGCACCGCGCTGGGCACCACGGCGGCGCATCTCGTGCAGCAGGGTGGTGATGATCCGCGCGCCCGAGCAGCCCAGCGGGTGGCCGATCGCGATCGCGCCGCCGTTCACGTTGACCCGGTCCGGGTCGGCTTTGAGCTCGTCGAGCACCGCGACCGATTGCGCGGCGAATGCCTCGTTGATCTCCAGCAGGTCCAGGCTGCCGAGATCCCAGCCCGCGCGGGACAGCACCCGGTTCATCGCGGGTACCGGGCCGATGCCCATGTAATCCGGATGCACGCCCGCCGCGGCGGCGCCGGCGTACCGGGCCAGCGGAGTCACCCCGGTGCGGCGCACCGCGTCCTCCGACATGAGCAGCAGCGCGGCGGCGCCGTCGTTGAGCGGGGAGGAATTGCCACCGGTGACCGTGCCGCCCTTACGGAACGCGGGTCGCTTGGCGGAGAGTTGCTCCGTCGTTATGGCCGCGTTAATGCATTCATCGGACCCGAGGTCCGTGCCTTCAACCAGAGTGATCTCGGCGTCGAACCGGCCGGCGGCGCGGGCGGCGGCGGCGAGCCGGTGACTGCGCAGCGCCCAGTCGTCCTGGCGCTCGCGGGTGACCCCGTAGGAATCCGCCACGTTCTCGGCGGTCTCGCCGAGAGTAATGGGCGGGTACTTCTCTTGCATTAGCGGCGACACCAGCCGCCAGCCGAGCCGGGTGTCCGCGAGGTCAAGCGAGCGTGGGAACGGGTCAGCGGTGCGGGCCAGCACGAACGGCGCGCGGGTCATCGATTCCGAGCCGCCCGCCAGGCAGATGTCCGCCTCGCCCGCGGCGATCGCGCGCGCCGCGTCGGTAACGGCCTCCATGCCGGAACCGCACAGCCGGTTGACGGTGGCCCCGGGAATCTCTACCGGGAGTCCGGCCAGCAGGATGGCCATCCGCGCGACGTTCCGGTTGTCCTCGCCCGCCTGGTTCGCGGCTCCCCAGTCAGACGTCGTCGATCTGGCTGACGTCGAGCGCCTGGTTCCGCTGGGTAAGAGAGGCGATGACGCCAGCCGCGAGGTGGTCAGGCCTGACCTGAGCGAGGCCACCCTTGATCTTCCCGATCGGCGTCCGGCAAGCATCTACCACGAACACTGAGCTCATGACATCATCGTAGTCCACTTTGCGCACAATCGTGCGGTTGCCGAACAGTCCCACAAAATGACTCGGTCCACCAGGATGCCAGGAGCGCTCGACTGTAGCTGCGGTTTTACTCAGAGTTTGCCGCCAACGGCGGTGCAACTTGTTGCAAGGTACTAACGTCTTACTTAGTGGCGGTTCGGGTCCAAAGCGCCGTGATCTCATCTTGTCCGTTATGTGGGATCTCGACCGAGACTTGACCGTATTGCGGTGAAGGGTCAGGCAGAGCGAGGAGAACGTGCGGTGGCGCTGAAGGACGGCGACGAGGACAGGGTGGAGGCTGAGGACACGGCTGCGGCGAACATCCCGGCCGACCCCCCCACCGAGGCTATTCAAGTTGACGACACTAACAGAGCTAGCGAGTCTGCCGAGACGAAAGTTGACGTCCTCGGCGACTCCCCTATTGACAGTGAAGAGGCCGCCGAGACGGCCGCTGTGGACCAGACCAATGAGACCGACGAAACCAATCAGACCGACGAACCCCCTGAGACCCCTGCGGCCCCTGTTAACGAAGGGTTCGCTGCGGTCTTCTCTAACGCTTTTGAGTCGCTCGGCCGCCGTTCAGAAGAGCCACCAACGGTTGTCGACCAGATATGGACCGAGCCCAGCAAGCCGGCCGCCGTTGCCGGCGCTGCCGCCGTTGCGGGAGCGTCACCTTTCCGCAAGCTTGCGGCAACAGCGGCCGGCGGCGGCGGATCAAAGCGGCCGCCATGGATGATCGCTACCGCGGCGGGTGTAGCCGCGGTGGTCGCGATCGCGCTGATCATCGTCGCGGTGAGCGGTTCATCGCACCACACGACCGCGGACGCCGCGTCGACGAACACCGGCAGCACGCGCACCAGCCACAAGGCGGCCACCAAGAAGGCCGTGGAGCTCACGGTGAGCTCGTCGAGCCCGTCCGACGGCGCGACCGGCGTGAACGGCGCCGAGCCGATAACCGTCACGTACTCCGGCAAGCTGACCGCCAGCGCACCGCTGCCGACCCTCAGCCCGAGCATCGCCGGAAACTGGAAGATCGCTGGAAACCAGGCGACCTTCACCCCCGACGTCGGGTACCCGGCCGGGACCCACGTAACCGTCAACATCCCCGCCACAACGTCGGGGACCACGACGACCGCAGCGATGACGACCAGCTTCACCACCGGGCAGTACTCCACGCTGCGGCTTGAGCAGCTACTGTCCCAGCTGGGCTATCTCCCGGTGTCCTGGTCCGCCGCTGAAAGCACTGGCGATGTTCCGGCTGGCGACGCGAATGCGCAGCTGTCCGCCGCGTACAGCCCGCCGCCCGGCAGCTTCTCGTTCGACTCGGGCTACCCGTCGGTGCTGACCGACCAGTGGTCCAGCGGGAGCGACAACGAGATCGTCATCGGCGCGATCCGCACCTTCGAGTTCGACCAGAACCTGACGATGGATGGCATCGCCGGGCCGAGCGTGTGGGATCACCTGCTCACCGCCGTCGCCAAGGGCGAGACGAGCCAGCACGGCTACACCTACGTGTACGTCAACCAGAGCACCGGCGACGATGAGTACCTGGATCTGTACCACGACGGCAAGCTCGAGTTCCAAACCCCGGTGAACACCGGCATCGCGGGCCGTGGCACCGCCGACGGCACCTACCCGGTCTACGAGCGGTTCCCGGTCACCATCATGTCGGGCACCAACCCGGACGGCTCGAAGTATCACGACACCGTGCAGTGGGTCTCGTACTTCGACGGCGGCGACGCGGTGCACTACTTCGTCCGGTACAGCTACGGGTTCTACCAGTCACTCGGCTGCGTCGAGACCCCCGCGCCGTACGCCGAGGAGGCCTACAACTACATGTACTACGGCAACCTGGTGACGGTGGCGGGCCCGGAATCGTAAACCCCCATCAAGGCGGCGAAGCCTGACCCGGGAGCCGACTCCGCCACTTGTTTAGCCGAATCGAAGGTGTCGACGTCGGTCAGCTCCGGCACCTGAGTCACTCGTAGCCCAGCCTCGCGCAGCCGCGCGAGCTGGGCTACGCCCGTTGCGGGGACCGACATCGGGACGCCGAGCAGCAGCGCCGGATCAGGCACCCGCAGGCCGAGCAGCCAGAAACCGCCATCCGTCGCCGGGCCGAACACGGCGTCCGCCGACGCCAAGCCTGCCGCCGCCTCGGACAACAGCCCAGGCGTCACCTGCGGCGTGTCCATCCCGATGAGCACCATCGGCGAGCCGTCGTACGCGTCGTCGAAAGCCGCGGCCAGTCGCTCGTCGAGCCCGCCCCCGCGCTGCGGGATGACCTCGAAGCCGTCGGGCAGCCACGGCCCGGGCGAGCCCGCCAGCGCCAGCACGCGACGCGCGGCCGGCGTCTCGGCGACCGTTCGCAGCGTGTCGGTGAGCGCAGCCTCGGCCAGCGCCGCGGCCTGCTCGGGGCTAAACGGCGGGGTGAGCCGGGTCTTCACCCGGCCAGGCACCGGCTCCTTGGCGATGACGATGAGCGTCACGCACACGCCGCGAGCACCCGCCGCATGTCCCTGACCGCTTTGACGGTGCCGCCCACGGTGCCGGTGACCTTGGACTTCCCGATACGCGGGTAGTACGCGATGGGCACCTCGCGGATCCGCCAGCCCGCCTCGGCGGCCCGCAGGACCATCTCGAGCGGGTAACCGAAACGACGATCCGCCAGATTGAGCGCGAGCATGTCCTCGCGACGGAACGCGCGCATCGGCCCCAGGTCGCGCAGCGGGACTCTGGCCCGGTGCCGCAGCTGGGCGGCGAGCACCGCGTTGCCGACCCGGGCGTGCAGCGGCCACGCGGCCGTGGTGGTCGCCTGGCGGCGGCCCATCATCAGGTCCACGGTGCCGTCGGCGACCGGGTCGGTCACCAGCCTCAGGTCCTGGGAATCGAACGAGCCGTCGGCGTCCATCACGCAGACGATGTCGCTCGCGGCCGCGAGCAGCCCGGCGTGGCACGCCGCGCCGAAGCCGCGCTGTGCCGCGATGACGACGGTGGCGCCGTAGCCGACGGCGATCTGGCCGGAACCATCGGTCGAGCCGTTGTCTACCACGATCGGCCTGAACCCCTCCGGCATGCGGGTGAGCAAGGCCGGCAGCGCGCCCGCTTCGTTGAGGCAGGGCAAGATCACGTCTATGTCCATAGCTCTGGACCGTAGCCGGGAGTTGCCCGTTTTTTAGCTGAAGAAGCCTTACAGAAGTCTGACTTACAGAAATCTGACGGTTACCGACCGGGACGCCGCACGGCTAGCCGGCCGGCTTTGCTAGCTGCTATGCGAGTACTTGTGACCGGGGCGGCGGGATTTATCGGATCGCACATCGTCGACGAGCTGACAGCGGGCGGGCACGATGTGGTGCTGCTGGATTCGCTGCATCCCGCCGTACATAGCGGACGTCCCTCCTATATCCATAACGACGCGTGCTTTCACCACTCCGATGTACGTGACTCCGAGGCAGTGGTTCACGCCCTCGAAGGCGTCGACGCGGTGTGCCACCAGGCGGCGATGGTGGGGCTAGGCGTGTCACTGGCTGACCTGCCGATGTACGCGGACGTGAACGTTACGGGGACGGCGGTGCTGCTGGCCGCCATGGGACGCCTCGGGGTGAGCCGATTGGTGCTCGCGTCGTCCATGGTGGTCTACGGTGAGGGCGCTTATACCTGCTCCGGGTGCGGGCCGGTGCGGCCGCTGCCGCGGGCTGAGGCCGATCTCGCGGCGGGAGTGTTCGAGCCGCGATGTCCCTCGTGCGCCGGGCTGCTGGTGTCGTCGGTGATCACGGAGTCCGCCGCCACCGATCCGCGCAACGCCTACGCCACGTCGAAGCTGGCGCAGGAGCATCTGGCCGCGAACTGGGCGCGGCTAACCGGCGGATCCGTCGTGGCGCTGCGCTACCACAACGTGTACGGGCCGAGGATGCCACGCGACACGCCCTACTCCGGCGTCGCGGCGATCTTCAGGTCCGCGTTCGAGCGCGACGAACCGCCGCGGGTCTTCGAGGACGGCGGCCAGCGCCGCGACTTCATCCACGTCCGCGACGTGGCCGCGTGCAACGTCCGGGCGCTAGAGGCGCTGGACAGCACTCCGGGGGAACTGCGGGCTTATAACGTCGCCAGCGGTGTGCCCCACACGGTGGGCGAGATGGCATCCGAGCTGGCCCGCGCCTTCGAGGGCGGGATGGAGCCCAAGATCACTGGTGAGTTCCGGCTCGGTGACGTCAGGCACATCGTGGCCTCTCCCCGTGCCGCGGCTAGCGCACTCGGTTTCACCGCCACGACCGGCTTCGCCGACGGCATGGCCGAGTTCGCACACGCCGAGCTCCGCGCCCCGGCAGCTTAAGCTCTGCTTCTCGAAACGTCCGTAGAATCTGCTGGCATAGCAGCACATTCTACGGACGTTTATTCGATAGTAGGGGTTAGCGGTGAGCGCCGGGGGCAGCGATCAGGGGGCCGGTGGCAGCGCGGGCGGGTGGCGCCGACCTGGCCAGCGGGACACGGATCACGAACTGGCAGCCCGGGCCGACATTGCGAACGGCGATCTGGCCGGTGTGCGCCTCGACGATGCCACGGGCGATGGACAGCCCGAGACCCGCACCCTCCTGGGGACCAGGCGTGCGCGCGCTCTCGCCGCGGAACGCCACGTCGAACACGCGGGGCAAGTCCTCCGGCGGGATGCCGCCGCAGGCGTCGGTCACGCTGACGCAGGCCTTGCCGCTGACGATCTCGCCGACCACCTCGACCATGCCCTCGGGCCCGGTGTGCCGGATGGCGTTGATCACCAGGTTCCGCACCGCGCGGCCCATCTCGGCAGGGTCGATGAAGACCGGCATGCCGCGCACCGCCGAACCAGTCAGCCTGATCCCCTTGGCCCGTGCGACCGGCTCGGCGGAGGCCACCACCTCGGCCACCAGTTCCTCGAGGCCAGTGACCCGGCGATTCAGCCTGAGCGTGCCGGCGTGGATCCTGGACAGCTCGAACAGGTCGTCGATCATCGATGACAGCCGGTCGGTCTCACGGCGGATCTGCGAGTGGTACTGGTTCACCGTCCGCGGGTCGGTCACAACCTGGTCTTCCAGCGCCTCCGCCATCGCGCGCAGGCCGGCGAGCGGGGTGCGCAGGTCGTGGCTGACCCAGGCGACGAGCTCGCGACGGCTCGCCTCCAGCGCCCGTTCCCTGGTGCGCGACTTCCCTAGCCGCTCGTGGGCTGTTTCCAGCGCGTCGGAAATCTCCGCGAGTTCGGTCGGCAACTCGCGTTCAGGCGCGATGTAGACACCGCTGTCGCCAACACCGCGTACCGAATCGAGGACCGCGTGACTGGCTCTGGTCAGCGTCCTGGCGGCAAAGATCGCGCCGGTGAACCCGGCCGCGGCCGCGATCGCCAGCAGCTCATACATCACCGTGCGGTCGTCGGGGCTCAGCATAAGCCGCGCGATCTCGCCGGTCGCGAGGATCGTCGTAACGACGGTGATGCCGGCGCTGAGCTTCAGCGTCAGTCCCATGGTCCGGCCGGCCGTCATGCGCATCAGCACGGCCCCGACCCCCATGACCACCAAAACGGTACCGACTACCCATATCGCGATATGCACCAGGTCGGAGACCCGCACATAGTCGAAGATCTGGATGTTCACGCCGCCTCCGGCTCATAGCGATAGCCGACACCCCAGACGGTAACGATGCGTCGCGGCAGCGTCGGATCGGACTCAAGCTTCTCGCGCAGACGGCGCACGTGAACGGTGACCGTTGACGTATCGCCGAATGTCCAGCTCCATACCTCGTTCAGCAGCTGCTCCCTGGTGAACGCCTTGCGCGGATTCCGCAGCAGGAACACCAGCAGGTCATACTCGCGCGAGGTCAGCTGGATCAGCTTGCCGCGAACCCGCACCTCGTGCGCGGCCAGGTCCACTGCCAGCTCACCGTCTCCCATCACGCCGGAGTCCGCCTTGTCCGGCAGGCCAGCGCCCCTGGCCCGGCGCAGCACCGAGCGGACCCGCATCGCGAGCTCGCGCGGGCTGAATGGCTTGGTCACGTAGTCGTCCGCGCCGATCTCGAAGCCCGCCAGGCGATCGGTCTCGTCGCCAAGCGCGGTCAGCATCACCACCGGGATCGGCCAGCGCTCCCGTAGCCGACGGCAGACCTCAAGGCCGTCCATTCCGGGCAGCATGAGATCGAGCACTACTAGGTCGGGCGGCGCCTCGGCGATACGCTTCAGGGCCTCGTACCCGTCATGGACGCACTCCACCGAGTGACCATCACGGACCAGGTACCTGCCTACAACGTCCGCCACCGTTGGGTCGTCGTCGACGACCACGATGCGCCCGGGCTGGTCAGCATTGGTCACGTTATTAACCGTAAACGGTGATCTAGGGCTACGACCAGCAATCATCGAAAACCCGTCACGAATACGTAAGCACCGTGACGATTCAGTTAGCAGGGTCTCCGAGGACGGGCGATTCGGACGTGCAGGGTGAAAACTGTGTGGGTCCTAGGAAAGTCGGCTGAGAGGAGACGGGGCGTGATCGGGGAGCTCTATACCCGCGCACTGTCGGGGCAGGAACGCCCGGAGATCGAGCACACCGACGGTAGCCGAACCCCGCTGGCGGTCGACGACTGGCTGGACTCCACTCCCGGTGACGCATCGATTCTTGACCGGTGTCACGGCCCGACACTTGACGTCGGGTCCGGACCTGGCCGGGCTGCACCATCGCGCTCGCCGAACGCGGCATTCCGGCGCTCGGCATCGACATCACCCCGTACGCGGTGCAGATGGCCAGGTCAGCGGGCGCGCTCGCGCTACTGCGCGACGTGTTCGGTCAGGTGCCGGGGACCGGACGCTGGGTGACTGTGCTGCTGGCGGACGGGAACATCGGTATCGGCGGCGATCCGGTCGCACTGCTGCACCGGGTCGCGGAACTGCTCACGCCAGGCGGGGAAGCGATCGTGGAAGTCCAGCCACCAGGAACCGCGCTGCGCAAGGAACAAGTGCGACTCCGGCACGCGGACACGGCCAGTCCCTGGTTCCCGTGGGCCTATGTCGGCGCGGACCAGATAGCGAAGCTGGCCGACAACGCCGGGCTAACCACCGGTGACACCTGGGAAGCCGAGGGCCGCTGGTTCGTCGCCCTCAGCCCGGCCGGGGTCCCGGAGGACGCGCAGGACATGGAAAACGTCGTTATGGACGAAGAAATACTGGAGCAGGGATGAGAGTCTGGATCCGGTTTGCCGCTGTCGCGGTATGTCTCGCCACGCTGACCGCGCTGATCCTGGTGCTGGTACGGCCGCATCTCGATCCGGCGCGGATCCAGACGCTGCCGCTGATCGCGGCGGCCTGGCTGGTGTTCTGCGTCGCCGCGTTCCTGCTGCGCAAGACGCCGGTGCACCTCGCGCTGCCGCTCATCCTGATCGGCGCGTTCGCGGTGCAGATCGCCGCGCTGTCCGCGCCGCCCAATCAGAGCACCGACCTGTACCGCTACATCTGGGATGGCCGGGTACAGGCCGCCGGCATCGATCCGTACGAGTACACGCCTGGTGACAAGGCACTGGTCAGCCTGCGAAACGACTTTCTGTGGTCCGCTGACACTGGTAAGGGTCATTACGGCGGCTGCGTGACACCGTCGACAGACGCCGCGGACCCGGCGCAGGATCAGATCGCCGGGTGCTCACGGATGAACCGGGTGTGGGCACCGACGATCTACCCGCCGGTGGCGGAAGCGTACTTTCTGGCCGTACAGCTCGCCGTGCCGGCCGACAATTCGACCACGCCCATCCAGGCCGCCGCGGCGGCGTGCGCGATCGCGACCACGCTCGTCCTGCTGTTCGGCCTCGCGAAGCTCGGCAAGGACATCCGGTGGACCGCGCTGTGGGCATGGTGTCCCACCGTCGCGCTCGAGGCCGGCAACAACGCGCACGTTGACATCCTGGCGGTCCTGCTCACCGCGCTCGCGCTGCTGATCCTGGCCAGGACCCGGACCAGGAGCCGTACGTTGCTGGGCGGTGTGGTCCTGGGCCTGGCGATCGCGACGAAGATGACACCCGTTCTGGTGGTCCCCGCCGTCCTCCGCCGCCGCCGGTGGTTCTTGCTGCTCGCGTCCGCGACGATCGCGATCATCACGGTCTACGCGCCGCACGCGATCAGGGTGGGCAGCCGGATCCTTGGCTTCCTGCCCGGATACCTGCAGCAGGAGGGCTATACCAACGGCTCCCGGTTCGGCCTGCTGGACCTGGTCTTCAAGGACAAGGTGGCCACCGGCATCGCGGTGCTCATCATCGCCGCGACCGCGTATCTGGTGCTGCGCTACAGCGACCCGGACCGGCCGTGGCACGGAGCGCTGATCATGACAGGAATCGCGCTAGCGGTCACCACCCCGCTCTACCAGTGGTACGCATTGATGCTAGTGATGCTGGTCGTGCTGGACGAGCAGCCCGAGTGGCTCGGACTCGCGGCGGGCGCTTATGTGTTCGCCGAGCCACTCACGGGGCCCCTCGCCTTGCCGGATCCGCAGGCGGTTGGCTACGGCGCCGGGCTGGCTATCGCGCTGGCGGGCTGCTACCTCAGGTACCGGAAGCGGCTCGGCTATCGGCTGACGCCGCGGCCAGCGACGCTGGTTCCGATAGCTGCATCCACGCCGTCAGTGCCGATTCCTTCACCCGAAGCCGAACCCGACGGTACGTACCTGACCGCTGGCACCTCGGCAGGTGCTTGATCACCGTGTCGTAGACGAACGACGAGGTGATGACTCCTAGATCGGCGCCGGTCGCGGCCAGCTCACGCTTGAGCACCGGCGCCTCCAGGATGCGTGCGGCCTGGATGATGGACTCGCCTGACACGCCCTCGGCGTCCGAGACCACCGGCCCGACGTGCAACGCGACCCGAAGCTGCATCCTGGCCGGTCCCTCGGCATGCTCGTTGTACGCGGCGATGGAACCCGCCAGCCGATCAGTCAGCGGATCGACTAGCAGGCTGGTCGGGGTGCCCGGCGGCACGATGACCAGCACGCCGTCACCGCGATCCTCGTGGTGGCAGTCACCCCAGCCCACCCCGGAGGAATCGAACGCGTCCCGCAGCATCGCGTACAGCGCGTCACGGATCGCGCGGCGGTCCGGGTCGATGCGCCCGCGGCTGCCGAACGAGGCGACATCCGCGAAGAAGATCGTGCAGTTCTGTCCCGTCCAGTACGGTCCGATCGCCGCTGGAGCAACCGGTGCCGACGTCACCGGCGACGGCGTCGCAGGCGCGCGGGCCGGAACGTTTGTGGTCGGCGCTTGCGCGTAACCGGTCCCGGGATCGGCCAGGTGCAGCGAACGGATGGCCGGTGCGCGATCCTCGGTGAGACGCTCGTACACCTGCCGCTCCAGCACGTCGAGCACTCTCGGGTGCCGTTGCAGGAACTCCGCGAAGTCCGTCGTCGCCACCACGAGCGCGCGAACCCTGGTGAGCGCCACTCCGCTCGCCGAACGTGGCTGCACCTGCAGCGCCCCGCGTTCGCCGACGACATCGCCGGGACCGCGGATCGCGATCTGGCGGCCGCCACCGCCGCGGGCGACGCTGATCCGCACCCGCCCGGTGCGGATGATGTAGATGTGCCGTGCCGGATCGGCCTGGCGGAACAGCGTCCGGCCAGCGAGGAATGTACGGTGCCGCGCCACGGCCCGCAGCGCCGACCGCTCGTCGGGGGTTAGCGACGCCCAGAAGCTGACGGCGCGATCCGCCCTCTCCGTGCGCCCCGGCCCTCGCTCTGGCCGGCGTGTGCTCCGGGCGACGACGGCGAGCGGTTTGGTGAACGCCTCGGCGTCGGCGTCCTTCAGCGACATCACCTCCGCCACCGTGGTCGCGAGCTTGCGCCCGGAGTCTGTGAGAACCATCTGGTTACGGGTGAACGCCAGCACTGGCGCCCCGACCACTACGAGAATCCCGCCGACTATGCCACCGATTGGCCCGCCGATCAGCTGTCCGATGGACAGCGCGACGAGCGCCGGGACCACTGGCATCACCGCCACGGCCAGCCTCCCGGCGAACCCTTGCCAGTCCGCAGTTTGTATACGGGCCCTAGATGCACTACCGGAGTCAGTCGCCACGTTCGCGACGCCCCCTTCCACGTTGCCTTCGCCAACCCCCTGGTTACGCCTCCACCTTCGGGCGCTGTGCGGCTTCGGCCCGGAAAGTTCTAGCATTACGCGATTGAGACAAAACGCGCAGGCAAGTGGAAAACTCTCAATACACTTCTTACCGCATGCTTACCGGGCGTGGGTTGGCAAGGCGGGATCGGTAGTCACATCCGTCAATAGGAGTATGAGCTTCCAAGCACCGCCCCGCAGTCCGCGCTATCGGGCCTACGACAGCGGTTCGCAGTGGTTCAGGCCGCAAGACGAATCCCAGCCACCGGTCAGCTACGCCGATCAGTCGGACGACTTTCAGTCCTACCCAGGCCAGCGCGCCACGGCGGCGCGGGGCTGGGAAGCTCAGTCCGTCATGAGCCAGCCCGTGTACGCGACCGCCGATGAGGTCTTTTCTGACGAGCCGGCTTGGGGCCCCAGGAGGCCCGGCGTGCTGATCGGCGCGATGGCTGGGCTGCTCGCCGCCGCGCTGGGGGGCGGTGTGGCCACCCTGGTCGCGGCGTTCGTCCGCCCGCAGGCGTCGCCGCTCATCTCGGTGGGCGAGCCGTTCATCGACCGGGTGCCACAGTCGCTGATGAACCTCGCGGCGCAGCACTTCGGCAGCCACGGCGGCATGGCGGCACTCGCGATCGTGGCGGCCACGATCGCGGTCGTCGCGATCATCATCGGCATGATCGCTATCAAGCGGCCAGGCGGCCGGCGTCACCGGCATCATCTTGATCTCGGTGCTCAGCGCGTTCGCGGTGATCACCCGGCCGATGAGTCACCCCGCGGACGTCATACCCTCCGTCATCGGAGGGGTCGCCGGGGTCGCCGTGCTGATGTGGCTGATCCGTGCTGCCTACTCCGGGATCCGCCGGTGAGGCGACGCAGCTTCATCTCGGCGGGTGTCACGACGGCCGGAGCGGCCGTGGCGGCGGGCATCACCGGGAAGCTCCTGTCGGACAAGCGGTTCCCTGCCCAATCCTCGTCGGCGCGGCACGCGTCATCTGCCGCCTCACCCAAGGCGACCGAGCCGACGATCAGCCTGCCCAAGGTCACCGGGCCGGCGGTGCCGAAGGGCGCCGAGCTTGACATCCCCGGCTTGTCCGCCTTCTACACGCCGAACGGCCAGTTCTACCGGGTCGACACGGCGCTGACCATTCCGGAGGTGGCCGTCAAGTCGTGGCAGCTCAAGATCCACGGCATGGTGGACAAGCCGTTCACGATGGACTTCGGTGAGCTGGTCAGGCGGCCGATGGTCGAGCATGACACCACGGTGTGCTGCGTGGCGAACTACGTGGGCGGCCCGCTGACCGGCAACGCCCGCTGGGAGGGTGCGCTGCTGGCGGACGTGCTGCGCGACGCCAGCATTCAGTCCGGCGCGCAGCAGATCGTGATGACCGACGTCCACGGCATGACCATCGGGGTATCCCTCGACGCGGTGCTGGACGGCCGCACAGCGCTGCTCGCGATCGGCCAGAACGGCGAGGCGCTGCTCCCCGAGCACGGCTTTCCGGTCCGAGTCGTGGTACCGGGGCTCTACGGTTACGTGTCCGCTACCAAGTGGGTGGTGGACATGAATCTCACGACCTACGGCGCGGAGAAGGTGTACTACACCCAGCGCGGCTGGGCGGCGGAAGCCCCCATCAAAACCGAATCCCGCATCGACACCCCGAAGACCGGTGCCAGCCTCCCGGAAGGCAAGAACGTGATCGCCGGGGTGGCCTGGGCCGAGCACAAGGGCATCGCCGCGGTTGAGGTCGGCGTGGACGGGGTGTTCGCCGAGGCGCAACTCGCGGTTCAGGACGCACTCGATACCTGGCGCCAGTGGTACTACATCTGGGACGCCACGCCCGGCACGCACAAGGTGCAGGTGCGCGCCACCGACCAGACTGGCTACACCCAGACATCGGTGGGCCACCCGGTTTTCCCCAACGGCGCCACCGGCTACGACACGATCCACCTGACGGTCACCTGACCAGAGGCCCGCTTCGGGCAGGGCCCGGGTCTGCACCCCCGGTCCCTGCCCGCAGTGCTAAAGACAGCCAGCCCAGCCACCAGCCCGGCGCCCCGCGCCCGCGCCCGAACCCGGAGCCCCCGCGCCCCGCGCCCCGCCCGGCACAATAGCCAAAAACTGGGACATATCCCCACGCTGGGGTTCTTCTACAGGGCTGTCGATGGGCCATCACTGGGGCTACAGCGCCAGCGATGGGCCATCGGGGGGGTCGGGTGAGGCGTGCCGGGCCGGGGGAATCAGCGCCCGCCGATGTCCTCGGACCAGACTTCCGGGTAACGCTGCTGGAATTCCTGCATCACCGCTACGCAGTCCGGGTCGTTGAGGAGTACGACGTCCACGCCCTTGGACTCAAGAAAACCTAGGTCGCCCTCGAAGCTCGCTGCTTCGCCAACGACGACGCGAGGGATCTGGAACAGCAGTATCGCGCCGGTGCACATCTGGCATGGGGACAGCGTTGTGTAGAGAACCGTGTCTGTATAGGACGCCCGGCGGCCGGTGTTCCGCAGGCAGGCGATCTCGCCGTGCGCTACCGGGTCACCGCGCTGCACCCGCTCGTTGTGCCCGGCCCCGAGCACCTCCCCGGTCGCGCTGGCGAGCACGGCTCCCACTGGGACCCCGCCTTGCGCCAGGCTGGCCCTCGCTTGCTCGAGAGCCAGCCGCATCATCTCACCATCCACACCCAGCACGTTACCGGCTCGCTTTGCTCGTCGGTGCTACACCGACCAGCAAAAAGTCCGCTGTGCCGAGGGGTTAGCGGGTCAGGCGCCAGATGACGCCTATGCCGCTGCCGGCTGACGGGGGGTTCTCCATTGGGCAGGTGCCGATCCTGGTGAAGCCGAGCTTGCGCGGGATGGCTTCGCTGGCGACGTTCAGCTCGTCGTGGATGATCTCGACGTAGCGGATTCCTGGCAAGTCGAACGCGGCCTGCATCAGGGCGTGGGTCGCGGCGGTGGCCAGGCCGCGGCGGGTGTAGGCGTGATGCACCCAGTAGCCGATCTCAAAGCCGCCGGGGTCCTGGCGTGCCATCAGCCCGGCGCTGCCCGCGATCCGGCCGTCCACCGTGATCGCGTAGTTGAACTCGGAGCCGTTCTCCCAGCTGGCATCGGACTCGGCGAGGAAGGACCTGGTACCTTCGCGGCTGATGATCTCGGCCCACGACATCCACGGGCGCAGATGATCATGCGAATCGCTGGTCGCCTGGTAGGTCTCGTCGAGGTCGTCGGGGCGCCAGCGGCGCAGCACGCCGGGCGGTGCGTCGAGGATCTCCGGCGGCCGGGCGGGCGTCACGGCTGTTCCTCGAGTGCGGCGGTGAGCCAGTCACGGGTGCGCTCGTCGAAGGCGATCAGCCGGACTTTCTGCACGTTGGTCGGCGCCGAACGGAGGGTGCGGATAGCGATCCGGGCGGCCTCTGGGCCGGGGAAACCGTAGATCCCGGTGGATATGGCGGGAATCGCCACCGACGCCGCGCCCAGTTCGTCCGCGACCTCGAGGGTGCGGCGGTAACACGAGGCCAACGTCTCCGCCTCGCCGTGGTGTCCGCCGCGCCAGATTGGACCGACCGTGTGGATAACGTGCTTGATCCTGGGCGAGAGGCCGAACGAGAGCGTCGCCTTGGCGTCACCGGGATCGCACGGCGCCAGCCGGGCCCCCGCCCGCGCCAGCTCGGGACCGGCGGCGCGGTGAATGGCGCCATCCACGCCACCGCCGCCGCGCAACGAAGAATTCGCCGCGTTCACGATGGCGTCCACGTTCTCGCGGGTGATGTCGCCCAGTACCACCTCAATAGCCGGCATGTCGGTCAGGCTACCGTCAGCCCGCCTGCCGTCGGCCGTGTCCTCGCTGCGGTGCTGGCCAGTCGTAGCTGAGTGATTCCCCGACCCGCAGCCGCGCCCAGCGGGCCGCCTCCACTCGCAGCGCCCGCGCCGCCGCGATGATCGCGGTGGTGTTCACTTCCCCCGGCGGCAGTACCGACAGCACGCGCGCGGCGAGCAACCGCACCTCGCCGGGCGACGGGTCGTCGAGCGCCGCGACCTGTTCCACCAGGTTGGCCAGCATCTCCGCGCGCAGCCCGCGCACCCGGAACACGTGGATCAGCTCCCGGGAGTGCCGTATGCGGTCGTTCCTCTGTTGGCCGGATACGTGCCGCATGTTGCGCAGCACCATGCCGGAAGCGATCCCGCCCCAGATACCGTCGGATAGCCCGAGCGTCTTCTCCACAACCAGGTGCCGGATGTCGTGCGGCAGTCCCCGGCCGCCCAGGCCGCCGTAGAGCCGGTACACGACGCCATCGTCGCGCTGCACGACCGCATACGCGGGTTCGCGATCCGGGATCCTCGGAAAGGTAATGCGCATATCGCCCACTATGAATCCCGTTGTGCCTGGCGGCCAATGGTTTTATGCTCCACCAACATGGCTGGTCAAGGCACTACCGGGACGAAGGCGCTGTCGGCGTCGGGCGTTCCCTTCACCGTGCACGGATATCCACATGACCCACGTCATCCTTCCTACGGAACGGAGGCGGCGGAGCTCCTTGGCATCGAGCCCTCCCGGGTGTTCAAAACCCTGGTGGCCGAGGTCGATGGTCGGCTCACCGTGGGCGTCGTGCCGGTGGACCGCCAGCTCGACCTGAAGGCACTGGCCGCGGCGGCTGGGGGCAAGAAGGCGAAGATGGCGGAGGTCGCCGTCGCCGAACGAGCCACCGGCTATGTCGCGGGCGGCATCTCCCCCGTCGGTCAGCGCAAGAGGCTGCCGGTGATCGTGGACGAGTCGGCCATGTCGTTCGGCACCATTTACTGCAGCGCGGGCCGACGGGGACTCGAGGTCGAGCTGGCTCCGGCCGACCTGGTGAGGGCCGCGAACGCGACCCTGGCCAAGATCGCTAACGGCGGCGAAGATTGACCTGTGATCCGCGAACTGCAGCTAGAGAAGCTCCAGCAGACGCTGCGTGCCGCGTGCGAGAACGCCCCGTTTTACCGGGAGCGGTTCCCCGCCGAGCCGAAGCTCGGGTCGCTCGATGAGCTGAGCGGCCTGCCGTTCACCACGAAGAACGACCTGCGGCAGAGCTATCCGTCCGGCATGTTCGCGGTGCCGAGGCAGCAACTGCGGCGGATCCATGCCTCCAGCGGCACGACCGGCCAGCCGACGCTATCGGGGTACACGGAAGAGGACCTTGACGACTGGGCGATGCTGATGGCCAGGTCGATGCAGGCGGCTGGCGGGCGTCCTGGCATGACCGTCCATGTCGCCTACGGGTACGGACTGTTCACCGGAGGCCTCGGCGCGCATTACGGCGCGGAACGGCTCGGCTGTACCGTCATCCCGGCCTCGGGCGGCGCCACCGCGCGGCAGGTCAGGCTCATCCGCGACCTGCGGCCGGACATCATCATGGTGACGCCTACGTACATGCTCGCGCTGCTTGACGAGTTCGAACGTCAGGGGCTGGGGCGTGACGAGTGCTCGCTGCGGATCGGCATCTTCGGCGCCGAGCCGTGGACCGAGGCCATGCGGGAGGAGATCGAGTCCCGCAGCGGCATGGACGCGATCAACCTGTACGGGCTGTCGGAGATCATGGGCCCGGGCGTGGCGTCCGAGTTCGCGCCGGCCAAAGACGGTCTGACGATCTGGGAGGACTATTTCTACCCCGAGGTCATCGATCCCGTCTCTGGCGCGGTGCTGCCCGAGGGTGAGCGGGGTGAGCTGGTGCTCACCACGCTTTCCCGGCGGGCGATGCCGCTGATCAGGTACCGGACCGGGGACCTTACCCGGCTGCTGCCGCCGTCCGAGCGGCCGGGCTACCGCCGGATGGAGCGGATAACCGGGCGGACCGACGACATGATCGTGCTGCGCGGCGTCAACGTGTTCCCCACCCAGATCGAGGAACTGCTGCTCCGGGTCCCCGGGCTGACCCCGCATTTCCAGCTCGTGCTGACCAGGCCGGGCCGGGTTGACGAGATGGAGGTGCGGGTTGAGGGCCGCCGGGAAGCGGATCTGCCGCTAGCCGCGCGTCAGCTCACCGATGAAGTCCGCGACAACCTCGGTATCCGGGTCACCGTGACGGTGACCGGCCCCGGCACCGTGGAACGCTCCACGGGCAAGATGCGCCGGGTACTGGACGAGCGCGGCTTATCGAATAAATGTCCGTAGAATATGTCGCTATAGCAGCACATTCTACGGACAGTTCGATCAATCGGCCGACGCGGCCCGGCGAAAGATGGCATCCACCATCTCTGGTGTGACGCGGCCGGTGAACGTGTTCTGCTGGCTCGGGTGGTAGCAGCCGAGCAGCAGCACGCCGGGAGAAGCCGGCCGGGGCTGGATGGTTGGGGAGGCAGAGCCACGTTCACCTCTACCCCGTGGCCGAAGGCCGGCCGGGGGCGCGGCGGGTCGAAACCGGCCGCGGCCAGCGCGGGCCACAGGGCCTGCCAGGCGAAACCGCCCAGGCACACGATCGACCGCAGGGCGGGTCGCGATCTGCGGAGCTCGGCGACGAGCCAGGGGGCACAGGTATCGCGTTCGGCCGGGGTTGGTTTGTTCTCCGGTGGGGCGCAGCGGACCGCGGCGACGACCCTGGTGCCGATCAGCCGCTGCCCATCGCCCGCGAACACGCTGGTGGGCTGGGCCGCGAGCCCGCACCGGTACAGCGACGCGAACAGGAAGTCACCGCTGCGGTCACCGGTGAAGATCCGGCCGGTCCTGTTACCGCCGTGGGCGGCCGGAGCCAGGCCGACGATCAGGATGCGTGGCTCCGGGTCTCCCCAGCTGGGGACCGGACGGCCCCAGTAGCGCTCGTCGGCGAACTGCTTGCGGCGTTCCACGGCGACCTTTTCCCGCCACGCGACGAGCCTGGGACAGGCACGGCACACCGATTCCCGCGCGCTCAGCTCATCCAGCGAGCCGGCGTCCTCCGCCAGCCGCCGGACATCGTCCGGCGTCTGGGCGACCGGAGTTCGCGGTGTCGCCGGGTCGCCCGGCCAGCCGCTGCCCGGCGGCACACTCGGTTCGGCCATTTCCATGCCAGCAGCCTAGGCCCTGGGCCTACAGCCGATCGGTTTGATGGGGTATCGCCCGGTTGCGCCGACCGCCGCCACCCCCTCTAGGCTCGGGCGATTGTGGTTGGTGTGACACCAACCAGCGAAGAGTGTGGGTAATGCAGCACCGACCATAAACGCGGAGCGCCGGGGGAACGGTTGGGTGAGCACAGCCTGGTGACTGGGGAGTAGTAACTGAACGGAATTACATGACAACCGTTCGTATGGCCGACACGTCTCACATATGACTTACCGGGATACCGTGGGGGGATTCCATGTTCATGACCGAGCCGCCCCGACAGGGCCGCCACACGATCAACCGGAGGACGGCCAGACACGCGGCCGCGCCGCGCAGCGGCCCGCTCGCCAGGCTGGCGTCCGGGATCCGGCTGGCCGGTGCTCGCCGCCTAGGCCTCTCGCGCCAGGGCGTAAGCGATCCCATCGAGGATGTCATGCTCACTGACGAGGACCTCTGGGAATCCAAAGCGGGTCATGATCCGGTCCAGGATGAGTGCGCCACCGCCGATCACGTCGACCCGCCCCGGGTGCATGACGCCGATGAGCGCGCGTTCGGCCCTGGTCTGGCGTAGCAGCTCCGCCGTGACCCGGTGAACCTCGCCGACATCGATGACCGAGTGGTGGATGCGCCCGGAATCGTAGGCCGGCAGGCCTAGGGCGATGCCCGCCACCGTGGTTACCGAGCCAGCCAGGCCGACCAGGGTCCTGGCCTGGCCCGCCGCCGGGATCGCGGTGGCGACGGTCGCCAGAGCGGCGTCGATGTCGGCGGTGGCCGCCGCGATCTCGGAGTCCGTCGGCGGGTCGGAACTGAGTCTGCGCTCGGTCATCCGTACGCAGCCGATGTTCACCGAGATGGTGCCGCTAGGCCCGGACTGGTCGCCGAGGACGAACTCGGTGGAGCCGCCGCCGATGTCGGCCACCAGGTAGGGCTGGCCCGAGGCTAGCTCCGCCGTGGCTCCGATGAAGGATAGGCGTGCTTCCTCGTCGCCGGTGAGTACGTCGGGGGCGACGCCGAGTATCTCCTTGACCCGGCGGACGAACTCGGCCGAATTCTCGGCGTCCCTCGTCGCGCTGGTCGCCACCATCCGGACGGCGGACGCTCCGGTCGACGAGACGATGTCCGCGAAACCGCGCAGCGCGGTCATCGTCCGGTCCAGCGCCTCGGGCGCCAGCCTGCCGGTGCGGTCCACGCCCTGGCCAAGCCGGACGATCTCCATCCGCCGGTCGACGTCGGTCAGTTCAGAGCCGGTGATGTCGGCCACCAGGAGACGGATCGAGTTCGTGCCGCAGTCGATCGCGGCGACGCGGGTACTCACGGGATCACAACGCAGGGACCTCGCGACCACCACTCGCCCGCCGCGTCGAGTGCCTCACGGCCGAGCTGGTTAGCCCCGGGCGCCGCGAGCTCGTGAGCGGCCAGCGCGTGCAGGCACTTGACCCGGTCGGGCATGCCGCCGGCGCTCTGGGTACCCGGAGGGAGCGGGGCGACACCGGAAGATTGAGCCGCGTCGTTACGACACGAGAGGTAGTTTTCGTGAGCGCGCTGGTAGCTGGCCCGCAGCTCGGGTGCGGCGCTCAGCCGAGCGGTCATCTCCCGCATCATCCCGTCGGCCTCAAGTCCGCTGAGCGCGGCGGTCGCGCGCGGGCAGGTCAGGTAGTACAGCGTCGGGAACGGCGTGCCGTCCGGCAGCCGGGGCGCTGTCTGGACGACGTCCGGCTGGCCACACGGGCAGCGGTGCGCCACCCGCATCATGCCGCGCGGCGGGCGGCCAAGCTGGGCCTCGATAACTTCCTCGTCAGAAGGGGTCACTTCTGGTCGGCCTTTTGCACCGAGTGCCACAGCCGGTCATACCACGGGGTGGCGGCCTTCGACTCGGTGGTCGTGGTGGTCGTGGCGAACGGCGACGACCCGTCGACCACCTCGTAGCAGCTTTCGCCCGCGCCACACCAGTGCAGCATGTCGCGCGCTTCCTGCTCGACGTACCACGGCTGCTGGAGCTGTCCCGCCTCGGTCCGCAGGCTCTTGACCTGCTCGGTGAGCGACTGCTCCTGCGTCAGCAGCGCGTTGATCTGCTGGCGTTGCGCGATGTACTCACGCACCGGGTACGCGAGGCTGAGCGCGATCACGCACATCACCACGGCCAGCAGCGCCGCCCGGCCGGTCAGCTTCGCGGAGCGGACCGGCGCGGAGGCGGGCGACTGCGGTTGTGTCATTAGGCGGCGGAGAACCTCGGGAACGCGGTCGCGCCGGCGTACCTGGCCGCATCGCCGAGGAGTTCCTCGATGCGCAGCAGCTGGTTGTACTTGGCGACCCGCTCGCCGCGCGCCGGGGCGCCGGTCTTGAGCTGGCCCGCGTTCGTCGCGACCGCCAGGTCGGAGATGAACGTATCGTCGGTCTCACCCGAGCGGTGGCTGATCATGCAGGTCATGCCCGCACGGTGCGCCATGCTTACCGCGTCGAGGGTCTCGGTGACGGTGCCGATCTGGTTCAGCTTCACCAGCAGGGCGTTCGCCGACTTCTCCGCGATACCGCGGCTCAGCCGCTCGGGGTTGGTAACGAACAGGTCGTCGCCCACGATCTGCACCCGGTCGCCGATCTCAGCGGTGAGAGTCTGCCAGCCGACCCAGTCCTCTTCGGCGAGCGGGTCCTCCAGCGAGACCAGTGGGTAGTTGTCCAGCCACTCGGCGTAGGTAGCGGCCATCTCCGGCGCGGAGCGAGGCTTGCCCTCGAAGACGTAGGCGCCGTCCTTGTAGAACTCGGTGGCTGCCGCGTCGATCGCCAGCGCCACGTCGCGGCCGGGGGTGAGCCCGGTCTTGCCGATGGCCTCCACGATCAGGTCAAGCGCGGCCCGGTTGCTCTCCAGGTCGGGGGCGAAGCCGCCCTCGTCGCCGATGCTGCTGGACAGGCCGCGCTGCTTGAGCACGGACTTCAGCGCCTGGTAGGTCTCGGCACCCCAGCGCAGCGCCTCGGAGTAGGTGGCCGCGCCGATCGGGGCGATCATGAACTCCTGGATGTCCACGTTGTTGTCCGCGTGGGCGCCGCCGTTGAGGATGTTCAGCGCCGGGACGGGCAGCACATGCGCGTTCGGGCCGCCCAGATAACGGAACAGCGGCAGGCCCGCCGAGTCAGCCGCCGCCCGGGCCACGGCCATCGACACACCGACGAGCGCGTTGGCGCCTAGGCGCGCCTTGTTTGGCGTGCGGTCGAGCTCGATGAGCGCCTGGTCGACCAGCCGCTGGTCATCCGCCTCGTGGCCGAGCAGTTCCGGCTGGATCTCGTCGACCACACCGGCCGCCGCCCGGGTGACCCCTTTGCCGCCGTACTCACTGTCGCCGTCACGGAGCTCCACGGCCTCGAACGCGCCGGTGCTCGCGCCGCTCGGAACCCCGGCGCGGCCTACGGTTCCGTCATCCAGCGCCACCTCGACCTCTAGGGTCGGGTTACCCCGTGAGTCCAGGATTTGCCTGGCATGGATTGCTTCAATGGAGGCCACCGCTGGCTCCTCGCCGTCTCGTTGAGCTTGACTTCCGATACGGAAGCCTAACGGAGCGGCTTCTATCCGGTGTACGTGGCGCGCCGGTCTGTGCCGGATTTGTCCGTGAGGCGGGAGTGGCGCCGCCGGAAGAGGTAGCCGGCGCGGGCGCGGTCGTACGGCTGGGGCGCGGCGCCGGGGGGCTCTCCGGGCGCTGACGGGCGACGGTGTGGATCCGCGGGTGCCTTTCACCGGGACGGTGTCGCTTATGGCGGAACTTGTGACTCTTGTCGGGATCCGCCGACAGCCTGACGTGCTCGTGGCCGCCCAGCGCGGAACCGCTGAGCTGGCTAACTGTGTGGCTTCCCGCCGCGGGAACGGGCGGCTGGGTAGCGGTGCCGGTCCCGTCCACGCTGCCAGCGGACGAGCCATGACCGGCCAGCGCGGCCGACCGCAGCCGACCGGCATCCGGGGGCCGGAACGCGGCCATCTTGGTGTCAGCGGCCGACCAGCCGTACGCGAGGGCCACGCCGACGACCACAGGGGTGAGCAACGAGACGACGCCCCGCCACTTCTTAACCCCGCCTGGAACGCGCACGTTGCCCCTACCCCCCGGTCCAGCACTACGAAAGTTTGTACCCGATTACAGTACCCGGATCACATGAACACGTAGAGTAACGGCACGGACACTTGAATTTCTGAGAATTTTCGGTCCTGGAGTGCATCAAAAGGGCTCCCGCCTCCCTCTTATTAGAGCTAATGACCTATGGCTGGGTGGGAGTGGGTATGGGTTTTAGCGGCAAACCGGCCGCCTCTCGAGATACGCATGCCGAAGGCTACGACGCCCTGATACTAGACGCGGGGCACAAACAGAGCCTAGCGAGCGTGCGCAGTCTCGGCCGGGCAGGGCTGCGCGTCGCCTTGGGCGAAAGCTACGTGGAGTACCGGCCGTCACTACCGGTGCCGGCGTTCCAGTCACGGTACTGCGCGTACAAGCTGACGCTTCCAAGCTACGCCGAGGACGCTGGCGCCTTCGCCGATGCGGTGACCAGGTTCGTCCGTGAGCACCCGACACAGGTCGTGCTGCCGACCGGCGATGGTGTCATCGCGGCGCTAACACCACGGCGCAAACAGCTCGCCGAGCTCGGCTGCACTCTCGCGGTGGCGCCGGACTCCGCGCTCGAGATCGCCACCGACAAGGACCGGACCCTCGAGGTGGCCAGCAGGCTCGGCATTCTGCAGCCGCGGACCCGGCGCTTCGACTCGCTCGACGAGCTGCCATCCGTGCTGGCGGAGTTCGCGTTTCCCTTCGTGCTCAAGCCGACCGTCTCCTGGACCGGCCGCACCAGTGCCCGGATCGTTCCGAGCGAGGTCGTCAACGAGGCCGAAGCATCCGAACTGACCAGGGAGTTCATCGCCGCCGGGTCGGGTGTACTCGCCCAGCAATGGGCATCCGGCCGCCGCGAGGGAGTCACCCTGTTCATCGCGGATGGCGAGGTCGTCGCCAGCTGCGGGCACGTCGCCCACCGGACCAGCCCGCCGCTCGGCGGCGCGTCGGTCATGCGGGAAAGCATCGCGGTACCGCCGGACATCTACGACTCGGCGATCCGGCTGGCCAAGGCCGTCGGGATCGAGGGCGTATGCGAAGTCGAATTCCGCCGCGACGCCGATGGTCATCCATTGCTGATGGAGATCAATCCCAGGCTGGCCGGGACCATCGAGAACGCGGTGCATTCCGGTGTTGATTTCCCGCTGATGATCTGGCAATGGGCGACCGGCCGTCCCGTAACACGCGCCACCGGATACCGGACCGGCGTCAGGACGCGCTGGCTGCATGGCGATCTGCGCTGGCTTCGCGACAATCAGCTCAGGGCGGGCCGGCCAGACACCGTATCCCGCGTTCAGTCGCTGCTGACATTCGGCACGGAATTCTTTCGGACTCGGTACTACGACTGCTTCGACTGGCATGATCTGCGTCCGTTTATGGCGGAGATGCAGGTCACGGCGGCGGTCGTCAGGGGATCACAACGATCGCGATCAGCAGCAGCGAATGCTGACGGGAAGGGAGCGCTGCATGCCAGCAACTGACGTACTCATAATCGGCGCGGGGCCTTTCGGGCTCTCGATTTCCGCGCATCTGAGCGCGCTAAACGTCAACCATGTCATCGTCGGCAAGCCGATGAACACGTACCGTGCGCATGTGCCGCCCGGGATGCTGATGAAGTCCGAGCCGTACGCGTCGGCCATCGCGTCGCCGAGCAACGGGTACGACCTCGCCGCATACAGTACGCAGCACGGGTTCGACTACGTGGACCGGGTCGGGCCGGTGAAGCTTGACCGGTTCCTTGATTACACCGACTGGTACACCAAGGAACTCGTGCCCGATATCCGCGACATCACCGTGACCCAGGTCACCACGGCAAGTGACGGATTCCACGTCTCGTTCGCCGACGCCGAACCGCTGACCGCCCGGCAGATCGTGGTCGCGACCGGTGTCATCCCCTACTGGCACATCCCGGACGAGCTCTCCGGCTTGCCCGCCAACTTGGTCAGCCACGTTTCTGAGCACAGCGACCTCACTAAGTTCCGCGGCCAGCGGGTGGCTGTCGTGGGGGCCGGGCAGTCCGCGCTCGAGTCCGCGGCGCTGCTGCACGAGCAGGGCGCTGACGTCCAGATCATCGCGCGAGTCAAGGCGCTTAGCTGGAACGATCCGAACCCGGCGCACCTCGGGCCGATCGGGCGGATCAAGCGTCCGGTCAATCAGCTGTGCGAGGGCTGGCACTGCGCGTTCTGGTACCGGCCGACGCTGTTCCGTCGGCTGCCGGAAGATATGCGCCTCGTCAAGGCCCGGACGGTGCTTGGCCCCAACGGGTCCTGGTGGCTCAAGGACCGGGTCGACGGGGTCATCGAAACACTCACCTCGCACCGGATCAAGGGAGCGGTAGCCGAAGACAGCGGCGTCCGGGTGCTGCTCGACGGCGACACGCAGTCGTCCACCCGGGCGGACCACGTGATAGCCGGCACGGGTTACCGGATTGACCTGGCGCGGCTCGGTTTCCTGCCCGATGATCTCCGGGCCAGGATCACCACGGTCAACGGGTACCCGGTGCTGAACCGTATCGGCGCCTCGACGGTGCCCGGGCTGTACTTCGTCGGCGCGCCGGCCGCCGTCAGCAACGGCCCGTCGGCGCGGTTCATCGCGGGCACGCACAACATGTCACGCAAGCTCTCCCGGCAGCTAGCCCACCGCTAGGGGTTCTGTTAGGAAGGCCCCGCACACCAGACGGTGTGCGGGGCCTTTAACGTTCCGGGACTTTACGGCGTTCCCGAGCAGGTGTAGGTGCTGGTGGAATCCTCGGACCCGCGCCACGACGATTCCGATAGCACCTGCCCGGTCGCTCCGGCCTCGAATTGCCAGCAGCCCGAGCCCTTCCAGACATAGGTGTTGTCGCGCCATACGTTGTGCGCCGAAGCGGACATGATGTAATTCGCGTCGGTCTGGTCGGAGTACGGGGACCAGAAGCAGCCGTTCGTGCAGGGGCCGGTGTTGGCGTACAGCGCCATGTATCCGCAACCGGTCGCCGCGGTGCACATGGTCACCTCGCCAGCCACCCAGCTGGTGCTCGGGTTGGCCCTCAGCTCGAAGTAGTTGCCGGAGACCAGCAGATCCTGCACCCACCAGTTGCAGTCATCGAAGTAGTCCGCGCGGGGGCTGCCGGTCTGCTGGCCCGGCCGCGAGCCCCTGAGGTCGTACATGCCGCAGCCGCCAGCCGGCCCCGCCTCAATCTCCACCGGGCCACCGTGGGAATCGCTCGTCGCGGGCTTCGTCAACGTGCACGACGTCGGTCCGCTGCAGGAAGCGATGGTCTCGCCCGCTGGGAAGACCCCAGGTAGCAGGTTTCCGGTGTTGGTGTTGTAGGCCGCGACGGTCCACCCGGCGCCGGGAGCGGCCGGCCCGCCGGTGTAGTTCGAACGGAAGCCCGCGGCCGAACTGAGCGAGACGGACCCCGCGGCTACCGTGGCGTCGTCGGCGTAGCTCGTGGGCTGCACGTAGTACGGAGACCCGGTCGTCTTACCTCCCGAATAGTCGCCGTTCACCGTGCAGGTGCCCTGGCCGCCGTCTGGCCCCTCGCCGCAGAACCGGTTCCGGTCCTGGAAGGCGACGATGCCGCCGAAGTTGTTGATCAGGACGTTCGCTGTGACGTTGAGCTTTCCCCGGTACCTGGTCGACCCGCTGCGGATGGCCGATGCTCCGCCGGAGTTGTCGATGTAGATAGCGCCGTCGGCGAAGTCGGGGCCACCGCCATTCGAGGTCTGGTACCCGTTCGGCCAGCCCGCCCATTCGGACGTGCCCTTCGGGTTCCAGCCGTTCCCGGTGACCATGTTGTGGCTGATGTTGGCGTTGTACGAGGCCTCGTAGTCGATGGCCGACTCGAGATTGTCGGAGATGTAGTTGCGGGAGATGTCGATCCCGCTGTTGTTGGTATCCGGCCAGATGCCATCCCCGTAGTTGTCGTGGATGTAGTTGTCGTCGATCGTCCCGTTCAGCGACCAGAAAACCTTGATGCCGGCGGCAACCCCGTCCGGGTCTCCCCACACCCCGGGTTTGCATCCCCAGGCGACCTGGCAGGTGGCGATGGCGTTATCGCTGACCTCGTCATGCTCGACCGTGTAGTCAGCCGGGCCGCCCCACGGGGCTGGATCCTGGAGCGTGGCGGTGCCGGTGCCGTTGTTGAAACCGCCCTCGCCATTGTGCGCCACGCAGTCGTGCTCATATTCCGACGCGGATCCGATGCCGATTCCGTATCCGGTGTCCGGGCTGCCGAGGACATCCCCGTTGGGACCAACCGTGTCGTAATCGACGGTCCAGCCGTATCCGCCGTACTCATCGACGATCGCGCCGCCGAAGGAGTCCTCGGACGGCGTGCCGTCGAAGTTCTTGATGGTCAGGTACTCGACCGTCACCCGCGACGCGTCGCTGATGAACGTGTTGCCAGGCTGGCCGCCGTTGTCAATCGTCGCCTCACCGCTGCTTGGCAGGTAACCGCCGAGGTAGACGGAGGAGTCGCCGGGCACGATCCCGGGGAGGCCGGTGTGGTCACCGGGCTCGAAGTAGATCAGCACTCGCGAGCCGTTCAGCAGGTCCGTGCTGACGCCACTGTTGTCGCCTGATGGCACGACATAGCCGGATTGCACGTCCGGGTAGTCCGTGCCCGGCGCGCCGAAGGTGGGCAGCCCGTTGGCGCCGCTGGAGAACGACGTGACCCCGCTGGCACCGTTGTAGCTGTACGGAGAGTGCAGCACCGGCTGTCCGCACACCCGGGTGTCGGCCGCCGGGACGGCGGGCGTGGTCGGCGCTGTCGTGTGCGTGGCCGCGTCAGGAGCGGCAGAACCGCCGCTGAGCAGCAGGAACGGGCTGACTATGGCGCCAGCCACCACTATCAGGGCGACGGCGCTGTAGGCCGCCAGCCGCCGGCCTCTGGGAAAATGTCGTGATGTCAGCATGATCGGTAGACCACAAGCGCTTTGATCAGCGCACCCCATCCGTAAGCGATCTGATACGGCCACGATGACAAGGGCACCGCGGCCGTGACTACGTACACCGAGCCGGCAAAACAGCGTCCGACCATGAGCCTGGCCCGGGTGTCCTGCGCGCGCGTGGTCACCAGGACGATCGACTGCCAGTGATACTGCTTAGCCAGCTGGCCCACGACCTCCGCCTCGCCGCGGGTATTGGCCGGGTTCGGCTCGAAGCAGATGAGCTGTACTCCCGGCACCGGTGCCGGGCACGGGCTCCCGTATCCCTGGTTCCCGCGCGAGACGACAAGCATCGGCGCCCGGTCCTGCCTGGCCAGTGACAGCGCCTCCGGCAGCCGATCCCCGGATCCGGCGAGCATCACGATCGCGCTGACCCGGGACGGCATGCCTTCGGTGGGCCACACCAGCAGGCGGGCGGTAAGGACTCCGAACGCTACGGCAAGAACGGTCAGTACCGCAACTAGGCGTAGCCAAAACCTCGACAAACCGTGACGATTCTTCGTCGCGGCCGCCTCGTGACGCAGGCCCGACCGGACCGTCACCCGCTCATGGCCGCGTCATCGGCCGGGGCAGGGACGCCTAGCGACTCGTCGTTGCGGTCCGCCCCGACGAGCACGGCCGAGACCAGCCGGACTCCGGCGAGCCTGATCATCTCGCCCGCTGCCTGGACTCTGGTCACCGATGATTTCCCGGCGGTGACGACCGCGACCACGTCGGCCGTCCAGGTCGCCAGGTGATCCGCGCCGACGGCCGGGTCCAGCTTCACGAACGTGAGGAGCAGATCCGCGGAGTCATACGCGGAGAGCAGATCCTTGTTCGCCGCTGGCTGGCCGACGCCATTGGCAGCCTGGGCACCGGCTGCCTGAACACCGGCGCTCCGGTACGGTCCCACCGGGGCGATGTCGGCCGGGTCGGGAATGGCGACCACCAGGTTCTGCCCGGCGGTGCGCACTCCCGCGCCCACCGCGCCGAGCAGCCGCGCGGCGTCCGCGCCGGCGGACAGGTCGGCCACCACGACCCGCTTACCCTGACTGGCGCTGGACTTGGCCGCCGCCACGACCGCGCGCGCCGCCTCCCGCGGGTCATCAACCGCGACCACGGCGAGGGACCGCGGCGTGGACAGGCCACTGGACGCCGCCTTGGCCAGGTACCCGGCGAGCCGGTTCCGGCCGGTCCGCAGCGCCGCCTTGTGCCGTGGCAGCAGGCTGCGCGGGTGCAGCGGACCGACGCTGAGCCGGACCGGGGCGCCGATCGCCTCGGCCACCTCGGCCCGGCGGCGGAGCCGGTCGGAGACCAGGGCACGGACGATGACGATGCCCATGCCGATCGCGAGGCCTGCCAGCAGCGCCACCCCGGCGTAGAACACGATCCCCTTCTTCAGGCTGGGCGACAGCAGGTTGGCGGTATCGATCACCTGGCTGTTGTTCACCATCTGCGAGGTGACCGTCTGGGTGTTCGCCACCTGGGTCGTCGAGTTGTCCTCGACCGCGGTCAGCGTGGTGTTGGCGTAGTTGAGCTGCTTGTGCAGGCTAGCCAGCTCACTGGACGAATAAGACGACTGGGATTCCAGCTGGCTGATCCGCGTGTTGAGCGTGTCGACCTGCTGCTGGGCCGTGCTGACCTGCTGCTGGAGCGCGGTGTCACCGAGTTGCTGCTGAGTTCGCAGCATCTGGGCACGGAAGTTCAGGAAGGACGACGCCAGCACGGATGCCCGCTGCAGCGCCCCCTGGCCGGTCGGTGCGTCCGCGGTGATGACCAGCACGTCCGCCGATGGCGCCGTCACCGAGTACGACCCGACGAAACTGGTGACCGACTGGTGCACCCCGAGCTGGTGGATGGCCGCTTCGGCAACCGGCACGCTCTGTGCTATCGAGAACGCTGTCCGCGCTCTGATTCTCAGCGTCATAGTTAGGGTTGTTGAACACCAGAAGCGTCGTGGACGCCTGATAGGCGGGCGGGAATTTCGCGTACATGCCCAAGCCCAGCAGCAAGCCCGCCAGCGCGGTGATGCACCACAGCCACGCGCCGCGCTTGACCGCCGTGACTACGAAACCCAGGCTGACGAAGGCGAGCCCACGATCGATCGTGGGGAACTCCTCATCGACCTCAAATTCCTCAAGGGTGATGTTCTCGTCCGCGGACCAGTTCTCGGCTGGCGTCTCCACCGGCGTCTCCACTGGCGTCTCTACTGGCAGGGTGTCCGCCTGGTCTGATTCGTTCACCGTCGGTTCTCCGTAACCTTGCCGTTGAGCCGGGTCGGCAGCCTGCGCCGCATCGGGCGTCCTAGCTGAGGAATCTGCCCGGTGGTGGCGTCGTCCGGCTCCGGGTCCGCCACGACCACGCCCGCGATGTCCCGGCCATCTTCGGCGGCGCTAACCGCGACCCGGGCGAGTTGCTCGGCGGTGGCCGCACCCGCGGACACGCCGAGCACTGTGGTTGTCGTGCGCGGCACGCCGTGCGCCCGTGGGGCACGGCCGTCGAGCACGGCGACGACGACGGTCAGGTCGGCGTCGGGATCGACGCCCACGCTCCCGTTGACCGGTTTGCCGCCGTCAGTGGCGCCGGCCGTGACAGTGCGCAGGCCCGCCTTTGACGGCAGCGCCGTGCACGCCGTATACAACGTCGCCGTCACGTTGGAGTCCTGCTGGGGCCCCACCACCAGGGTGGTGCGCAGGCCCAGGCCCGCGGCGAATGACGCCAGCTGCGGCCCCACCGCCAGCGCTCGCGAATCACTGGCCAGGGACAGAACGGCGATTGAGGATCCCATGCCATCGCCCGGCACCCCGAGTTGCTGGAGGGCCTTGCGCAGCCGCCACTCCTGCACCACGCCTGGCCGGTAGTTGGCCAGCAGCTTCGTCCAGCCCGCGGCGTCTCGCGGGCGGGTCACGGACAGCGATGCCAGCACCGGCACGCCGAGCGAGTTCGCAATGGCGTCACGTTCTCGCAGTCGCCGGTCCTTGCGCCCGATGGTGAGCGCCGCGACGATACCGACGAACGCGCCCGCCACGCCTCCGACGAGACCAAAGACGATGAAGGCGACGGGGATGCTCAGCCCGGTGGCGACGGCGGCGCGCTGCAGCAGCCGGGCGGGGGCCGAACCCAGCGGACTGGATGGCGACGCGATGTAGGAGATGTAGCTCGCGGCGATCGCGTTGGCGGTCGTCTCCGCGTCGGCCGCGTTCGCGCCCTTGACGCTGATCGACACCGTGTAAGCGGTAGGACTGCTGGTCTCCACGTCGCCGCGCAGCTGATTCAGCGACATCGCGGGGCGGACGTTCGGCAGCGCGTTGTTGAGCACCGCGGTGCTATCCGCGATCAGCACCTGGGTCGCCATGTAAGGCGTGGTGTCCGTCCCGGTGCCGTTGTCGGCGGCGGCCGCCGCGCCCTCGGTTCCCTGGGCGCCGGTGACCGCCTGCGGGAGCACGACAACCGCGTCGGCGGTCCGCATCGGCGGATTTACCGCGACATACCCGGCACCGCAGAGTATCCCCAGCGCCACGACGCCGCCCACGAGGACCCGGTACCGTCGGACGATTCTGATGGACCTGCGCAGATCCAGTGCTTGCTGACTCATCTGGCCTCCGCTATAGAAAACGTGAGCTGCGTGGTCAGCGGCGTTCCAGTGACGCTGTATCCGCTGCCCAGCAGGGTGACCGCGGGGACTCGGCGGCCGAATGATGGTGAGTACCAGCCCAGGATGGGATCGGTCTCACCGCGATGCAGGCTCCACCGTAGCCCGGACGGCAGTTCCAGGCGCGCGGCTCGCTCCCCCTGCCGCCCATCCCAGGTCAGCAGCACGAGATCGCCGCGTATCTCGGCCTGTACGTCCGGGCCCAGGTGGAAGGCCAGCCGGATGTCGTGACTGCCGCCCTCGATCTCGTCGGTGATCTGGATCCGCCGGGCGGCGCGGTCAAGCTTGACGTACCGCCGGTGCAGGGCGGGCGGCTGCAGCTTCCCGTAGCCGCCGTGCTCAGCGGTCCAGCTGGCGATCCTACCGTCGTCGGTGACCTCGGTCTCCCGCGCGGGCGCGTGCCGCGTCCACAGGAAGGGGCCGCCTTCCTCCGACTGGTTCTGGCCGCCGATCTCGACGGTGTTGTGCGCGACCGTGGAGCGGAAGTAGGAGCGCCACTGGCGTTCGCCGTGGTAGCAGTAGGTTCCCGGGTCGGCCAGGATGTCCACGCCTTCGTGACGCACCTCCACCGACAGCGCGTCGGCGTGGGCGTGCGCGGCGATGCTGAGAAAGCCGTGCGGGCCGCCGTCGCAGCGGCACCAGATCTCATCTGGTCCCTCGGTCCGCAGCACGGTAATCCCCGCGTCGGCGAACCGCCACGGCCGCTGCTTCGGCCGCATGCTGAGCACCGGGTCAGCCGTTGACAGCGCGCCCGCCAGGACGCTGCGTGCGTCGGCCGGAGCCTCCGGCCACCACGGGAGGCTGCCCGCCACCGCGCCGGCGAACGCTAGCAGCGTCGGCCAGCGGTTCTCCTGCGGCGCGTCCAGCAGCAGCACGAGGCCGTCGTCAGAATCCCCCTGTCGCGGCGGTCGCAGCCCCGAGTCCGCCACTGCCGCGGCGCTGTCGGCCATCGCCCGGAGCCGACGCCATACGGTCTCGCTGAGCGGGTAGTCGTTGGCCGACGCCTCCACGGCCGCGACCAGGCCGAGTTCGGTGATGAAGCCGTGGTAGTCCGCGGCGAGCTCGCGCCCGACACCGGACGGAAACGTGTTGTTGATGAGCTCACGCTCAAGCAGTCGCGCGGAGCTGGCCCGCCAGCGCGCGCTGTCCGGGAACCAGGGGAAGGCGCAGCTGGCCACGAGTTGCCCGGCCGCCTCGGCGACCACATGGTTGTTGGCTGACGAGCCGCGGCTGCGGAAGGTGGCGAGGTAGGTCTGGTGCCACCGGATCTGCTGGACGGCGACCGGATTATCTTCGAACAGGCCCTGCGCTCCTGGCCATTCGTCGAGCAGGCGGCGGATCCACACCAGGCTTATCAGCCGGATGCCGATCTCGATACCGCTGGTCCAGTGCACCCCGGACAGGAACGGGTTCTCCTGCCACCAGGAGCGAAGCTGGTCGGCCACCCGGTCGGCGTAGCGGTCATCGTGGGTGAGATACCAGGCCGTCGCCAGCAGCGTCAGGTGGTGCAGCCGGGAAATCTCCCAGACCTGCTTGACGTTGCCGACCTGGGCCTCCGAGCGCTGGTCGATACGGAAGGCGCAGCGGCCAGGGTCGGATCGCCGGCCGGTCACCGGATCGTAGAACCAGTCCGGTCGCCGCATGTCGGTCCTGACCGCGCCGAGTACCTCCCAGTCGTCGCCGCGCAACAGGGACTCGGCGGTGCCGAGTAGCGCCTTGCGCGCCGCCTCCGGCACCAGGTCCGCCGTGCCCGGCGGCAAGGTCGCGGTGAACCCGCGGTCCCCCGGCGGCAGCGCGGGCACCAGTGCACCCGGCTTGACCTGCCGCCGGGACCACGTGGTCCGCAGCAGCTGGTCCCAGGCACGCCAGCCCACCTCGGCGGGTGACATCCTGGCCACCCGCCGCGCGTACCAGCCCAGCTGCTGCGTCGAGGTCATGTCCGCTCCGGATGGCCGCTGAGCAGGCTCTCCCTGACAGCGATCGTGGCACCGGTCGTGGCGATGAGCGACTCGACAGGTATCGGCATGGCGGCACCGGCCCTGACAGCCTTGACGAACTGCTCGAGCTCGGCCCGCTGACCCTTGTCCTGGCCGCCCCGGGCGCGCTGCGTGTGGTGCTTGCGACCGCTCCACACCGTCGCCGCCTTGAAGTTGTCCAGCCGCGCGCTGCGCCCGCCGCCCGACGCGTCGAACGTCTCCTTCGGGAAGCGCGTGTTCCCGCCGGTGATGTAGGAGATCACGCCGCTAGCGCCGTTGGCGAACCGGATGGTCACCTGGACGTCGTTGGCGTCCGTTCCCGGCACGGCGTACACCTGCTCGGGCAGGCTGCCGGACCACCACGCCAGCGTGTCGATGAAGTGGCCGCCCTCGCCGGTAAACCGCGAGCCCTCGAGCGAGTCGTTTCGGTACCAGCTGTCCGCGGCCAGCGGTCCGGCGCTGACCAGGTAACGCGTCGCCGCACCCGAGCTGGCCGAGCCGAACTCTTCGCGCATCCCGGTCAGCAACGGGGCGAACCGCCGGTTGAAGCCCACCATCAGCCGGTCGTTGCCCGTTTCGGCGATCGTCTCGACGATCCGGTCGAGCTCCTCGCGGGTCAGGGCGAGCGGCTTCTCCACGAAGACCGCCTTGCCGGTGGCGAGCGCGCGGCAGACCAGGTCCGCGTGGGTGTGGTGCCGGGTCACGATGAAGATCGCGTCCAGCGTCTCGTCGCCCAGTACCGCTTCGGACTCAGTTCGACGCGGCGGCGAAGCCGAAGCGACGCTGCGCGTTGACCGCAGACAGCGACCGGTTCGTGGCGACGTGCGCGAGCCTGGCGCTGTCCAGCCCGGCCAGGTGCGGCAGCAGCATCGAGGACGCGTAGTTGCCCGCGCCGATGAAGCCGATCGCGACCTTCCCGTCGGCGCCACGCGGCGCCGCGGTCTGGCCGGAGCGGATCAGGCTCGTCGCCGCACGTTCTGGTTCCGTGGACGGCGCGTCCGGGTACTCGAGCAGGACGCCGACTGCCTTCAGCGATCCGGAGACCAGATCGGCGTAGACCGTGCTCGCCTCGGTCAGCGGGAAGGAACCGGAAACCAGCGTCTCGACCTCGAGCTCCTTGCGGCCGATGAGGTCGAGGAAGCACTCGATGTTGCGCCGCTCGGTCCAGCGGACGTAACCGGCTGGGTAGTCGATGCCCTCGAGCTCGTACCGGTCGTCGTACCGTCCTGGCCCGTAGGAGCGGGAGAAGCGGACGTCGAGTTCCTTCTCGTAATACGCGTTCCACGGCAGGTCCAGCTTGGTCTTGCCGATGTCGATCACCCGGGCACGGTCCCTGGCCAGCCGCGCGGCGGTCTCGACCGGCGCGTTGGACGACCCGCCCGCCGCCAGGAAAACGTGGTCGGCGCCCCGGCCGTCGGCGATCTCGCCGAACGAGTCCTCGATGGCGGCCAGGCCCTGGTCGGTGGGCGCCACGCAGAGCACCGCGCCGGCCTGCTCGGCCAGCCGGCAACGGTCCTCGATCATGTCGATCCCGACCACGCGGACCCCGGCGGCAACCAGCAGCCGCACCACGAGCTGGCCGATCAGACCGAGCCCGATGACACAGGCCACCTCGCCCAGCTGGACCTCCGCCCGGCGCACGCCCTGCATCGCGATCGCGCCCACGGTGGCGAACGCCGCGTGCTCGGGGGCCACGCCCCGCGGCACCGCCGCGCACATGTTGACCGGGACCCAGTTGTACTCGGCGTGCAGCGCGTACTCGTTGCCGGCCGCCGCCACCAGCTGCCCGACGTGGAACTCCTCGGCGCCGCTGCCTACCTCGACGACCACGCCGCAGAGCGAGTATCCAAGCGGCGTGTAGGAATCCAGCTTGTTCATGACCTTCTTATAGGTCGCCGCCGCGCCCTGCTGAGACACCGTGTCCAGCACCTTGCGCACCTGGTCCGGCCGGGCGCGGGCCTTGCCCACCATGGAGAGCTTGGCCTCGGTCACCTTCATCACCTCGGTGCCAGTGGAGATGAGCGAGAACAGTGACCTGATCAGTACACCCCCCGGGCGGCAGGAAGGGGCGGGCACGTCGAGGACGGTCAGCTCGCCGGACTTGTAGTTCTGTGCTATCTGCTTCATCGGGCCCTTCGCATGGTCATTCGCCGGTAAACATCCAGATACGCCCGCTCCTGGTGGCACCAGGCCAATTCATCCTCGACGCGGGCCCGCCCGAGCTTGCCCATCCGGGTCCGCTCCGGCTCGTCGTCTATCAGCCGCACTATCGCGGCGGCGTACTCGCGTTCGTCGTTGGGCTGGACGTAGACCGCGGCGTCGGCGGTGGACACCCTGGTCTCACGGAGATCGAAAGCCACGACGGGGAGCTCGAACGCCATGTACTCCATCGACTTGTTCATCGTGGAGACGTCATTCAGCGGGTTTTTCGGATCTGGCGACAGGCCGACATGCGCGGTGGACAGGATCTGCGTGACGAGTTCGTCGGGCGCCCGCCCGGTGAACTCCACGTGCCCCGCCAGGCCGAGCTCGTCGCGCAGCGCCACCAGGTCGTCGAAGCAGTCGCCGGAACCGATGAAGGTGAACGCGATGTCGTCCCGGCCGAACTCGTTAACCACCAGGCCAGCGGCCCGTACCGCGATATCCACACCGTCCTGGGGCCCCATCACGCCGATGTACGCCACCAGGAACGGACGGCCTCGGCGCAATGCCGGGTCGGCAGGACCGCGCCGCAGCTTGTCCGGGTCCGGCCCGGTGCGGACCACCGTCACGTCGTCGGGCGACTTGCCGCTGCGCCGGATCGCGATGTCACGGTAGGAGTCGTTCGTGGAGGTCACGTGATCGGCGGACCGGTGCGTGGCGCGCTCAAGGAAACGGAGCCCCCGGTAGGGCAGCCGGGCACCGTCGGGGAACCTCGACAGGTACAGCTCGGGGCACAGGTCGTGGTGATCGAAGACGAAGCGAGTCCGTTCGACCGCCCGGAAGGCCAGGGCCAGCGGCCAGAAGATGTCTGGCGGGTTGCACGCCTGGATGACCGCGAACCGGCCCCGCCGCCGCGCTTTGAGCGTATGCCACGCGGTCGCGAGGAAGGAGTACGCGTACTCCATGACGAACCCGAGCTTGGCGCCACCGGGTGCGTACGGACGGTACTTGTACAGTTGCACACCGTCGACAACCTCGTACCCCGGGTCGCCTTTGCCCTTCGGGCAGACGACGGCCACCCGGTAGCCTTCCCGCACTAGGGCCTGGCATTCGAGCCACACCCGCCGGTCGAATGGCACCGGAAGATTCTGGACAATTATCAGCACTCTTGGCTGCATGACCATATGAGTCACGGGCGGACGCGGTGATACGACCTGACGGGAAGTATCAGAATCGCATTCTCGCGGATCGTATGGGTACAGACGCGGCTGCCTCGGATGCCGCGTGCCCGAGCCAGGGGGTGACGTGGCGGCTGAGGCCAGCGAGCAGACCCGGGCGGCGCTACCCGTGTCGCCGCCGACGCTCCTGCAACGCCTACGGCATCAGGCGATCCGTCGCCTGAGCTGGGGTGTCGCCGACCAGATCGTATCCAGCCTGACCAACTTCGTGATCGGCATCTACGTGATCCGGTCGCTGGGCGCGGCTCAGTTCGGCGCGTTCAGCCTGGCCTACGTGACCTATGGATTTGCGCTCAATGCCTCCCGCGGCCTGGCCACCGACCCGCTCATGGTCAGGTTCAGCGGCACGGACGTGCCGACCTGGCGGCGCGCGGTCGCGAGTTGCACCGGTGCCGCCACCTGTACCGGGCTGGTCACCGGGGCGCTGGCGATCGTAGCCGCGGCGCTACTGTCCGGCACGACCTCGGCGGCCTTCCTCGGCCTGGGGCTGACCTTGCCCGCCCTGATGCTGCAGGACAGCTGGCGCTACTCGTTCTTCGCGCTCGGCCGTGGTGGCCAGGCGTTTCTCAACGACATGATCTGGGCGGTCGCCCTGGCCGCTGGCCTCCTGATGCTGCGCCAGGCCCACCACCCGAGCGTGTTCTGGTTCGTGTTCACCTGGGGCGCCGCCGCCGCGGTGGGCGCCGCCGCCGGGCCGTTGCAGGCACACGTGGTGCCCCGGCTGGATCAAACCTGGAAGTGGCTGCGCGATCACCGCGACCTCGGCCTGAGATATGCGGCCGAGGGCACGGCTAACAGCGGCTCACTGCAACTTCGCGGCTACGGCATCGGCTTTATGCTCGGCCTGGCCGCTCTCGGATCCGTGCAGGCCTCGGCCACCCTGTTCGGCCCGATGACGATCCTGCTCTTCGGCATGTCGCTCGTCGCCATACCCGAGGGCGCCCGGGTGGTGCGCCGCTCTCCCCGCCATCTGCCGCTGTTCTGCTTGCTGGTGAGCGGCGCGCTGACCGCGGCCGCCGTCGCGTGGGGTGTCATCCTGCTGGTGGCCGCGCCGCTCGGGTTCGGTGCCTGGCTGCTGGGCGGTTCGGTCTGGCGGCTGACTTACCCGCTGGTGCTGCCGCAGATGCTGTTTGTCGTCGGACAGGGCGTCGGGAAGGGATCCGAGATCGGCTTGCACGCCCTCGGCGTCTCCCGGCGCAGCCTCAGGGTGGCGGTGATCGGCGGGGTCATATTCGTCGCCGTCGCGCTGGCCGGCGCGCTGGTCGGGGGCGCGGCCGGCACCGTGTACGGCGCCGCGATCGCCACCTGGTTCAGCACGCTGTACGGCTGGTGGCAACTGCGGGCAGCGCAGCGAGAGGCCGGCCATGGGTGGTTCCGTGAACTCGCGCCGGGTGCGCGCGACTGGACCGCCGTACCGCGACGCCTAGGCCAGCAGGCCGAGCAGTGGGCCCGGCGCCTCCGGCTGGGAACGGCGCTCCTGCTGGTCGGATGCCTCGCGTTGCTCGTGGCGACCGGGTCGGCTAGCTGGATGCTGGTGCGCCAGGTCTATCCGTCGGCGAGCACGACCCCGCTGATGGCCATGCCGTATGCCCCGCACCTGCGCCATGCCGACCCAAAACCGCAGGCGACCCAGGCCGATACGGCGCAGACGCTCCAGCCGGTCAGCGCGATCTCCTTCGATCCCTACGGTGACCCCGGGAGCGCCAACGGCGACGCCGTGCCGTTGACCAGCGCCGGCGCCCTGGCCTCCAGCTGGCACACCCAGTGGTACACCACCGCGCTCTTCGGGAACCTCAAGCCAGGTACCGGGCTGCTGCTCGACATGGGGCGGAGCGTCATCTTCACCAACGTCCGGATCACCCTCGGGTCGCAGTCCGGCGCGGCACTGCAGATCCGCACCGGAACGGTGGCGTCGACGCTGGGAGACCTGGCCCCCGCGGCGAGCGCCACCGGCGTCTCCGGCCAGGTCACGTTCCGGGTCGCCGCCTCAGGCCGCTACCTGCTGATCTGGTTTACCCAGTTGCCCGCCGACGCTTCCGGCACCTATCAAGCGGTGGTCTACAGCGTCCGGGTCACCGGCCAGCCGTGACGGTCACTGGCCAGAACGGTCACTGGCCAGAACGGTCACTGGCCAGTCGTGACGCGGGCGCGGACCAGTTCCTCATAGAGCCGGGTGGCCGCGGCCGCCTTGGCGGGCCAGGCCCGCTCGGCCGCCCACGCGATCGCCGCCTCGCTGCGCCGTTCCCAGTCGTCGTCGGTGATCACCGTCCGCAGCCCGGCGGCCAGGGCGCCCGCCAGATCGCGCGGCCGCTCCGCGAGCGGGACCTTCACCGCACCGGATCCGGCCTGCACGTCAGCGATCCCGTGCAGGTCGATCGCGACCGCGGGCACCCCGCGGCCGAGTGCCTCGAGGAACGGCGCGCCGAACGTCTCGCGCAGCGAGGTGAACAGGAAGACGCTCGCCGAGTCGTACAGCCCGCGCATGGAATCCCACGGCACGTACCCGAGTAGCTCGACGTCCCCGGCTAGTCCCAGCCGGTCGATCGCGGCGAGCACCTGGCCGCGCAGCGGACCGTCGCCCGCTATAACGAGCCGCGCGTCCATGGTGGCGCGCAGCTCAGCGAACGCCTCCACCGCGAGTACCGGCGCCTTGTGCGGCAGCAGCCTGCCGACCCACAGCACCAGCGGCACACCGGACGGCCTTGAGTGCGGCTGGCCGATCCAGTCGGCGGGCAGTCCGTCCGCCATCATGAACCTGACGTTCGTCGCGCCCAGCCGCCGGGTCGCGTCGGCGGTCGGCGAGTTCGCGACCAGCGTCACCGTGGAATTGCGCGTCGTCTCGCGGCTACGCGCGTTCAGCGGCAGCAGCCACCGCCCGAACGCGGTGCGCAGCGTCTCGACCGGCCACTGCCGCCCGAAATAACGCCAGTACCCGGCCGGAGCGGTCTGCCCGCCGCCGATCGGCCCGTACACAAAGGGGATCGGCAGCCGCCATAGGCGGCTACCCAGGTGCAGTGATGCCCACGTCACGTGGTGCGCCACGTCGTATTGCTGGACAGAACTTTCCGCATAACGAAGCGCCGACTCTTGCCAGCGACGGTAACTGCGATAGATGGCCAGCCGCGGCCAGAGCCGCATCAGCACCGGTGACGGCGGGACCTCGATGAAGCGGAAGTCCACGTTCTTCTGGTCGGCCTCGAGTATCGCGTCCCGGTCCCAGGTCGAGGTCATCACGGTGACCTCGTGACCGGACTCCGCGAGTGAGGTGGCCCAGTGCCACCCGTTTCCCGGCTCGCTGCCGTGTCCCGGACGGCATTGGAAGGCCGAAAGCAGAACCTTCATGTAGATGTGCTCCTAGGGCCAGTGATCCGCGCCCGCCTGACAAGCTGCGGCACAAGCAGCGACGCGGCCACGGTTAGGTCGAGAAGATAGGTCGAGGCGTCGGTGAAGCCGACCTCGGTGAACGATGCCACCAGGCAGTACGTGACTATGAACAGGGCCAGAGCCCGCTGTGGTCCGCGCGGCTGGTAACAGGCCATTACGAACAGGAAGACCAGCATCACCGCGCAGATCGCCACCCCGAACAGGCCTTGCTCCTGATAGGAGACGATCCAGTTGCTGTCAATGGGGTGCCCGTTGTACTGCGCGTTGTTCAGCCCGAACCCGAACAGTTCCTCGAATTTGTTCCGCGGCTCGCCCAGCACTTGCGCCCAGTAGTTCGTCCGGCCGCTGAGGCCGAGCAGTGTCTGCGTGCCCTGGCCTCGGGCGAGCCAGGATGTGATGAACCCGGATAGCCCCACGGCCGCGACCGCCGCGACGCCGCCGATGACGGCGAACAGCCGGCGCACCCTCGCCCTGGCCACGATCAGGCTCAGCCCCGCGATGGCGAGTGCCGCTACCAACGCGCCGAGCGCGGTTCTGGTGTGTGTGAGCACCAATACCGCGCCCGCGAACACTACGGCGATGGCGGTGACCTTGCCCTTCGCCACTCCGCTGAACCAGAGGACGACGACCAGGCCGAGGGTGATCGCCGCGTAGTGCGCCACCTGGGTGGACGGGATTGGCCACAGAACGCCGGACAGCCGGCCGTTCACCAGCGCGTGACCGGGAGCGACCAGCAAGCCGAGCAGCACCGAGGCCAGCACCACCGTCATCGCCTTCAGGTGGACCCGCACCAGCAGCAGGTCGCGACGACCGAAGTACGGGGACAGCAGCCACAGCGCGGCGGCGAACTCACCGAGCCGGAACGTCCGGTAGGCGGTCCCTCGCAGGTACTGGGCGTTCAGGCAGGTCAGCACCGCCTCGATGGCGAGCAGGCTGACCAGGAACAGGAAGAAGCCCGGCCGGACGACCATCTTGGGGTTCGCCGCCAGCGCCATCAGCACGCCGAGCGGCAGCGCGCCCTGGGTGAGCACCTGGCCGATCGTCGGCGGAATGTGCAGGATCGTCAGGTTGGTGGCGAAGGCCAGCACGTTGAAGACGATCAGTCCCCAGGCGATGGTGACCCTGCGCTCTAGCCGCCGCTGCGTGTCCTGCGCGGCGTCGCGGGCCTGGACCTGCGGCCTCGGCCGCAGGACGGCCGTTGTCGTGATGCTCATCAGGCGCCCTCCTGTGCCATCGCGAGCCAGCCAGGCAGCTCCGCCCGGTCTTTATCCGTCCGGACCAGTTCGCTGGCGGCGAGCTGGATCGCGGAGACGACGATCATGTCCCGCACCGAATACACCGCGGGCTGTCCGGCCACCACCCGGCCGAGTGCCTCACGGTACATCGCCCGGTGTCCCTTGTCGCGGAACAGGGTCCGCGACCGCCGGTCGAGCCCATCGGAGCGGATCCGCAGCTTCCACAGATCGTCGATCGTTATCGTGGCCAGGCCCCGGCGGATCTCGATCTGCTCCTGCACACCGCGGATATCGTCACCGCGGGTGGTGCCGAGCACGGTCAGCAGCGACCCGTCCTCGAAGGTGACGGTGAGCACACGCTCTTCGTCGCTGCCCGGCTCGGAGCCGGGTACCCGGGGCGACATCGCCAGCGAAACCGGCAACGGGCTGCCATCCAGCAGGAAGACCGCCATATCGATCCAATGGCAGAGGTTCCCGGTGATCCGGGTGCCCTGGTTCGGCCAGAAGTACCAGTGATCGGGCTGGAAGTTCAGCTCCTTGACCACGACGGAGATCGAGGTGGGCCCGGACTCACTCCGCAGCCGGGCGCGGGCCCGGCGGACCAGCGGGTGATACCGGCGGTTGAACCCGATCTCCACCGCTCCCGGATGCGAGCGCATCACCGTCGCGAGCTGCTCGACGTCCGTTTCCGTCACCGTCGGCGGCTTCTCCACAAAGACCCGGTGGCCGGCCTTGACCGCCGCGCAGGCCAGCCGGGTGTGCGAATCGTGCGCGGTGGCGACGATCACCAGGCCCTGGCCAGGCAGTTCCTCGATGGCCCGCTCCGCGTCGGTCGTGGCCAGTGCGAAACCGGCCTCACGGCCGACGATCGCGGCGATCTGCGGTTCGCGGTTGGCCACCGCGTAGGGTGTCAGCCGCGCCCGGCGCAGCGCCGGGATGATCTCGTTGCGGGTGTAGTCGCCGGCGCCTAGTACCGCCACCGGCAGGCCGCCGGAAGCGCTCGGCGTTTTCAGCCGCAGCACCGTGTCGGCCGGGCCCGGCTCGGCTCGCGGCGGCCGGACGATGGCGCCAACGTCCTTATGGTGATGATGGTTGTTGTTCTGCGCCGCTTCCCGCAGCGCCGTGACGAGCTCGGTGGGCGGAGACATCGCGGAGTACAGGTAACCCTGGCGGCACAGCGGAGCGAGCGTGCTGGCCTGGGCGGCCAGGCCGCTGGCCAGGCGGCGCAGCGCGTCGTCGCCGAAATCCTCGTCCACCGGCAGCACGAGATCGCGATGGACCACCACCTGCTGCGCCGCCACGGGGGTGCGGGGCGCCAGCGCCACCACCCGTCCGCCGTCGACAACGGTGCTGCCGAGCACCACGCTGACCCGGAAGTCCCCGGTGTACCGCGGCTCGTCACGCTTGGTCCTGGCCTTGCGCAGCGTGCTCCGCGGGCCGTCGGTCAGCATGAAGACCGCGACCTTCCGCCCTGGACGCCGGTTCACGCGCGCGGACGCGTTCTCGACCGCCAGCAGCGGAACCGCCGCCGCCACGTCGATCAGTACGCCCTCGGCGGGCACCTCGTACCCGGGGACGTCGAGCCACGCGTCATGCCAGAGCAGTTTCACGGATCATCCCCAGATATCGCGGATAACGTTGAGCACCACGCGCGAGCCGAGCCGGTCCAGGCCGATCGGCAGCTCGCGCATCCCGGCCAGGGTGTCGCGCACCGCGCGCTGTCGTTCCACCGGGCAGATGACCACCAGGAACCCGCCACCGCCGGCCCGGTCACCTTGACACCGGTCGCGCCGGCGTCCAGCGCCCGGGCGACCGCGCGGTCGATCTCCTCGTTGGAGACGCCGGAAGCCAGCTTCCGCTTCGCTTCCCAGCCCTCGCGCATGGCGGAGCCGAGACCGTTCACGTCACCGGCCATCAGCCGGTCCACCGCGTAGCCCGCGAGATCACGCAGCAGGTCGAGTTGCGCGCGGGTGTCCTCGATGTTCGCGGTCTGCTCGGCCAGGATGCGATCCGCCTTCCTGGTAATCCCGGTGTAGAAAAGCATGAGCTCCTGCTGCAGCGCCCGCCGCTGGTCCGTCCCGAGGTCGACCACGGCTGGCACCACCTCGTCTCCGGGCCCGAAACGGAGGTCGCGTATCCCACCGAACGCCGCGATGTACTGGTCTTGCTTGCCGATCGGTTTCCCGCAGCGCTCGATCTCGATCTGGCATGCTCCCTCGGCCAGCTCGGCCGCGGTCACCGGGCGCCCGGAGTACGCGTACAGCGCGTGCAGCAAGCCGACGGTGACCGCCGACGAGGATCCGAGGCCCGAGCCCTCGGACGGGATGTCGGCCAGCGTGGTGATCTCGACGCCCTTAGTCACCCCGGTCATCTGCATGGCCTCGCGGACCAGCTCGTGTTCCAGGTCAGCTACCTGGGAGACGATCTCCTTCTTCGAGTAGTTGACGTAGATGGCGTCGTCGAAGCGCTCCTTGACGATGACATAGACGTACTTGTCTATCGCGCAGTTCAGCACCCGGCCGCCGTGCTCCCGGTAGTAACCGGGCAGGTCGGTGCCACCGCCGAGCAGGCCGATGCGCAATGGAGTCTGGGTGATGATCATGTCGTCATGGCCTCCGCCCGAGCGGGCCACTCCTGAAGGGCCCGCTGGTAAGCGTCGATCGTCCCGATATCACGGAAGTAGCCCTTGACCTCGACTGTCCTGGCCTGGCCGACCAGCCGCGGCAGCAGGTCATGGCCGATGTCGCAGGGCGCGGGTGCGTCGATCTCGTCGAGCACGCTGGGCGTGAACGCGTAGACGCCCGCGTTCGCCAGGTCGGACACCGGGTGCTCGGGCTTCTCCGCGAACCCGGTGATCACCCCGGCCGCGTCCAGCTCGACGATTCCGCAGGCCGAGGGGTTCTCGGCGTGGAACACGGCTAGCGTCGCGGCGGGCCGGTGCGTCCGGTGCGCGTCGATCAGCGACCGCAGATCGAAGTCGGTCAGGTTGTCGGCGTTACACGCCAGGAAAAAATCGTCCGCGGCCACCCACTGCCTGTTGGCCAGCAGCGTTCCCGCGCTGCCCAGCAGTACCGGCTCGTAACTGGTGCGGACCACCGGCGCCCCGGTGCGCGCGGCCAGGTGCGCGCGGACCACGTCGGGGAGATGATGCAGGTTGACGAGCACCTCGTCGACACCGGCATCGCGCAAGCTGTCCAGCCACAGGTCGAGCAGCGGCCTGCCGCCGATACTCACCATGCACTTGGGTGTCGTATCGGTGATCGGCCGCAATCGCGTCCCGAGGCCGGCGGCGAGCAGGAACGCCTTCACGTCCGCTTGCTCCGCACGACCCCGAGGCTGCGCATCCGCGCGTTCGCCTCGCCCAGGATCCCGTCCAGCCCGTTCAGGCCCTTGAGCCACTCCGCGTAGGCGGCCACCGAGTCGGTGGGCGTCCGGCGCGGCTCCCAGCCGAGGCCACGCAGCGCGGTGATGTCGGAGAATATGTGTCTGGTGTCGCCGAACCGGTACTCGCCGGTCAGCTCTGCGGGCTCGGCTGAACCAAATTGGGCCATAACGACGTCGGCGAATTCCTTCGTGCTCACCGGTACGCCCCCGCCGACGTTGAAGACCCGCCCATCTGCCCGGTCGTCTTCAAGCACCAGCATGTTGGCGTCGATCACGTCCTCGATGTTGACGTAGTCCCGGATCGACTCACCGTCCTCGTAAAGCGTCGGCGGCACGCCCTGCAGGTAACTCAGGCAGAAGATCCGGCAAGCGCCGGAGTACGCGTTGTACACCGACTGCCCGGGGCCCTGGACGATGCTGTACCGCAGCGCGACCGTCGGCACCGAATACCGGTTGCCGAGGTTGATGGCCACCATTTCCTGGCCGTACTTGGACATGCCGTAGGCATTCTGCGGGTTGCCGATATCCTCGGGAGTCGGCCGCATCAGCATCGGACCACCGCACTGCGGGCACGGGACATCCCATTCGCCCGCCATGAGCGCCACTTCCTCGCGCATCCCGGGCAGCTGGTCACCGTCGATCGGGCAGGTGTAGAGGCCTTCGCCCATCGTGGACTGGGACGACGCCACGACGATCTTGGCCAGGTCGAGGCGCTCGGCGATAATGATCTCGTACAGCAGCGCGGTGGAAACGATGTTCACCGCGGAGAACCGCGAGAAGTCCGGCATGTAGTCCTGGTAGGCGGCGAAATGGTACACCGCGTCGACCCGGCGAAGCAGGTTGGCGAGCAGGTCGCGGTCCAGCACATCGCCCTCGTAGAAGTCGACCGCCGGGTCCAGATTGGACGGCCGCGGGCTCCGGTGCACTGGAGGGGTCATCGCGTCGATGACCACCACCTCGTGGCCGCGTTCCAGCAGACGCGCGCAGGTATGTGATCCGATGAATCCGGCGCCCCCGGTGACAAGAACCTTCATTTCGCTCGCTTCCTACGTCGTTCGGCTACCTCTCGGTAGACATTCAGCGTCGCCGCGCCAGTGGCCCCCCAGGTGAATTCGGCGGCCCGGCGCAGTCCTCGGTCACGCAGACCGTCCCGGTCAGGCCCTATCACCTCGAGAATGGCCTTGGCCAGCGAAGCGGGTTCGCCGGGGTCCGCCAGTACCGCCGCGCCGCCGGCGGTTTCCGGCATCGCGGTGGTGTCCGACGTCACGACCGGGCAACCGCAGGCCATGGCCTCGAGAATGGGCAGCCCGAAGGTCTCGTTGAACGATGGGTATACAAAGACGTCCGCCGCCCGGTAGAAGTACACGGTCTCCTCGAGCGGGACTCCGCCGGTGAAGACCACGTCGTCGGCAATGCCCAGTTCGGCGGTCAGTGCCCGGAGCGAGGCGGCGTACCTTTCGTCCCGCCCGGGTCCGACGACGACGAGCTGGCGGTCGCCGAGGTCCTCACGGGCCAGCGCCCACGCCTTGAGCAGTCCGTCGCAGTTCTTGTACGGCCACAGCGACGAGACGAACAGCACGAAGGGTTTGGTCACGCCGTGGGGCGCGATCCGGGCGCGCGCCTGCTCCACGTCGCCCGGCTTGAACAGGTCGTGGTCAACCGCCTCGTAAATCAGCTTGAGCTTGCGCGGCTCGACCTCCAGGTACCGCTCGACCTCCGACCGCAGGCTCTGGGAGTTGATGATGATGGCCTCGGCGACTCGCGCCGAACGCGGGTAGCTGAGCCGCCGGTAGGCCCGGGTGAGCGGCGCGACCGACTCGGGCGCGGTGAACGCGTGCATCGTCTTCATGTGGATGACCGGCGACCACGACGGGTTCACTACCGGCGCCATCAGCGTGTTGAAGACGTCGATACCGCTCAGCGGCAGCCGCATCGGCGAGTACAGATGCTCGCTGAGCGTGCGGAGCTTGCGCCGCTCGTTCGACCAGGGATAGGTGATGTAATGCACGCCAGGCCCGTATCCCTGGTGCATGGAACGTGACTTCGGGCTGACCAGCAGGTGCAGCTCTTCGCCGGTGCTGAGCCGGTCGGCCATCTCCGGAATCACCCTGGTCCAGAACCAGTGAGCCCCGGAGGGATTGGCCGGATCATCCGTCAGCAGGTTGATGGCGACGCGCATGCTCGTTTCTCTCATGACTCAGAACACCGTCGCCGATACCGCGGCCGGGCTCATCCGGGACTGCCTGATGTACTGCGCGAGCGCGTGCATGATCATCTGGTGCAGGTCCTCGATAACGCCGTAGTTCTCGCAGTCGACGTGGATCGCGACATCGGCGGCCGACCTGGCGGCTCCGCCGTCGAAGCCGGTGATCGCTATCGTCGCCACGCCGTGCTCGCGCGCCCAGTTGAGCGCCCGGACGATGTTGGGCGACCGGCCAGAGGATGACACCGCGATCAGCACGTCGCCGGCCTCCGCCTGGGTCTGAAGCTGATGGGTGAAGACGTTCTCGTAGCCGTTGTCGTTGGCGATCGCGGTGAGGACCTCCACATTCGTGGCCAGGCTCAGCACCTTCGGCACCAGATCGGTCCCGTTCCCCACGCCCTTGGTGTGGTCGCACTGCATGTGGTTGGCGATCGACGCGGATCCCCCGTTGCCACAGGAGAACATCCGCGCGCCGCGGGTGTAGGCATCAACGAGGACCCGGGCGGCGCGATCGAACGCGCCGGCGTCTATCGTCTTGCCCGCGCGGGCAAGTTCCTCCGCGTACGCGTCGAAGTACGACGCCGCGGCCGGATAAGCGGCCGACGGAAACCGCGGCGATCCGCCGGAACTCATGTCGTCACCGGCTCTCGGATCGCGACTCGCTCCAGGATGAACGGCGCCGCTGCCGCGAGGCTGGGAAATGACGAGACTCCTGACCGCTTGTGGTCATCCTGGCCCAGGTAGACGGCCGACGCACCCACAGCCTCAGCGAGGCCGATGTCCTCGGGTCGGTCACCCACCACCCAGGATGCGCGCAAGTCGAGGTCGAGCGCGGCCGCCGCCGCTTTTGCCATCCCGGGACCGGGCTTGCGGTCCTCGCTGGTGCGGGCGAACGCCTCGACCACGCCGTCCGGGTGATACGGGCAGTAGACGAACAGGTCGATCCGCGCCCGGTACGTGGCCAGGTGCCGCGAGATGTACTCGTGTACCTGTGAGACATCGTCGATTCCGTAGAGTCCGCGAGCCACGCCCGACTGGTTGGTCACCACCGCGACCGGGACACCAGCGTCGTTGAACCGGGCGATCGCCTCCGCCGCTCCATCGATGAAATCGACGCGGTCTATGGAACCGACATACCCATGGTCGACGATGATCGTCCCATCGCGATCAAGCAGGATGCCAGGCCGCGGACGCGACTTGGCCGCCGCCGCACTAGCCATTGACTCACCCCACCTCGTTGTTTGCGCACGGTCGCTTCCTCGCACAAGCACAGGAGCACTCAGGCTGTCCCTGTGATACGACGACTTCAGCGGTAAACCGCATGACCAGCGGGCGCGTCTACATGAACACGAAGGAACTGTGGGGGTGAGCCTTCTTGAAAATTATGTGCGTTGGCGGAGGACCAGCCGGACTGTACTTCGCACTCGCCATGAAGTTGATGGATCCTGGTCACGACATCACGGTGTGTGAGCGCAGGACGGCAACGGCCGACATGGGCTGGGGCGTGACAATCGGTCCCGATATGCTCGGCCAGCTCGGCAACGTCGACCCGGTGACGGCGCAGCAGATAGAAGCTGTGGCCTTCCCCTGGATCGGCGGCCAGGTTACCCGGATACGGGGCGCCGAAATGCTCCGCCCCGGAGTCAGCGGTTACGGCATCAGCCGCCGCCGCCTGCTGGCGATCCTTGCCGATCGGGCCCAGAGCCTGGGCGTGCGGATTGAGTTCGGCCGGGAGATCGCGTCTCGGTCTGAGCTGCCGGACGCGGACCTCATTCTGGCCTCCGACGGCGTCGGCAGCCGCTTGCGCACGCAAGGCCAGTTCGGGACAAGAATCCGCCAGGGCAGCAACTTGTTCATCTGGCTTGGGACCACCAAGATCTTCGAACGCTTCACCTATGCCTTCGCGCCCACCGAGGCTGGCTGGATGTGGGCGTATGCTTACGGAGCGGATTCACAGCGGAGTACGTTCGTCGTCGAGTGCTCGCGGGACACCTGGACGCGGCTCGGCTTCGACTCGCTGCCTCCGATTGCCTGCCTGACCCAGCTAGAGCACATATTCGCCGAGCACCTCGACGGGCACCAGCTGATCGGGCAAGCGGACCAGACGCACAGCTGGCTTAGCTTCCGCACGATACGGAACGAGAAGTGGTCCGACGGGAACGTCGTCCTGGCGGGCGACTCGGCCCACACCACCCACTTCTCCATCGGCATGGGGACCAGTCTCGCTTTCGGTGACGCTATCGCCCTCGCCGAGAACATCGACCGGAACTCGAGCGTCGAGGCGGCGCTGCGGTCCTACCAGGCGGAACGCCAGGCGGCGATGAACCTGCTCAGCGACGCGGCCGGGCTCAGCGCCCGCTGGTTCGAGAACATCCCGCGTTACGCGGGCTTCGCGCCGGAGCAGTTCAACATCCTGTTGCACGCACGCAGATCGCCACTGCTGCACGTGATGCCGCCGCGGCTGTTCTACAGCCTGCACCAGTCGGCTGAGGCTGCCGCTCCGCTGCGCGGCATCCGTAAGATAGCGGGGACCGCGACGAAATCCGTCCACAGCCTGCGCAAAGCCTCGCCGGCCGCTATCGAACACACGGACAGTCCCCGATGAAAGCGTTCCCCGTACGTCCGCAAGAGCTCGGAACTACCGAGCTCACCGCGTGGCGCTCCATGCAGCGCCAGACACCAGCTCTCGCCAATCCGTTCCTCACACCTGAGTTCGCACTGGCCGTGGGTGAGCATCGGCCCGGCACCCGGGTGGCGGTCCTGATCGAGGATCAAGAAGTAATCGGGTTCTTCCCATTCGAAAAACGTCGCTTGAACACCGCGGTTCCACTGTGCGGATGGCTATCCCCATGCCAGGGAGTTATCCACTCACCTAGTGCCGAATGGGACTGCCAGGAACTTCTGCACGAATGCAACATATCGGCCTGGAAATTCGACAACCTGATTGCCGACCAGCAGAGCTTCAAGCCTTTCCAGACCAGTGTCGACCCGGCGCCGATAATGGATATTTCCGAAGGCTTCCCTGCGTATTACGCGAAACTACGCGGACAGGCTCCGCGTATGTGCCGCGAAATGGGCCGCAAATCCCGCAAACTCGGGCATGACTTCGGCGATCTTCGGCTAGTCAGCGATTCACGCGACCCGGCCGCGCTCCGCACCCTGATGGCCTGGAAATCCGAGCAATACCGCCGGACTAACCACGTCGACCGCTTTAGCCAGCCGTGGCTGGTTGGTCTGCTCGAGTCGCTGCTTACCCTGCGGGAGGACCGGATCAGCGGCCAGCTCTCCGTGCTGTACGCGGGCGACAGGCCGGTCGCCGCCGAGTTCGGCCTGCGCTGCGACAACCTCCTGGTCGGCTGGTTCACCGGATACGACGCACAGTTCAGCAAGTACTCCCCCGGGATCATCCATCTGCTCCAGATGACCGAGGCGCTCGCCGCCACTGGGGTAACCACGATCCATATGGGAAAAGGGTCAAAAAACTATACAAAGCTCCTGAAAAGTCAGGATATGTTGGTTGCGAAGGGCATCGTAACCTCTTCATCTCTGCTCGGATCGGCCCATCGCGCCAGCAATGCCACTGCTCGCTGGGCGGTAAAAACCGTACGCAAATACGATCGATTGCACTACGCGGCTGACCGGGTTCTCCGGCATAGTGGAGTATCCAGTGTTACTTACGGAAGGATATGAAATTATGCCAGCCAAAGGTACACTTAAAGCGTGACCTGGCGTGGAGAAGGAAGCCAATCTCGTCCGCAGAAGCTTTTGCGTATGCTGCGCAGCTTCGCCGCCGAGCCCATTGAGGTAACTCGGTCGCTACCCGGAGAATTCCGGCAGCGATACGGGAATCAGCAGTATGCGGCCGCGGAGGAATCCTGGGAAGAGCATCTGCACCGCCTCATAGGCGCTCCATGGCCATGTCCAGAACGCGATGCGATTGACGAGGTGATGGCGGACATCACCGCGCGGCTGGCGGCCGGAGGGCTGCGCTTCGGCCGCAACAGCTACGGCTGGTATGCCGATGCCGACATCTCGCTGTGCCACGCGGTGTGGTGCACGGTACTGCACACCCGTCCCTCGGTCGTCATCGAGACCGGTGTCGCGCACGGCATCACCAGCCGCATCATCCTCGAAGCCATGCAGCGCAACGACCACGGGCATCTGTGGAGCATCGACCTGCCATTCCCGTTCGACCACGAGCTCCACGGGCAGACCGGCGTAGCGGTCACCGACGAATGCCGGTCTCGCTGGTCCTACATAGAGGGCCGGAGCAGGCAGCGCTTGCCGCGTCTGGTCAGCGAGGTCGGTCAGGTGCAGATGTTCATTCACGACAGCCTGCACACCGCCAGAAATACGGCATTCGAACTGACCCGGGCGGCCTCCGCCATGCCATCAGGCGGGGTCCTGCTGGCAGATGACATCAAAATGCATCGCGGCTTTGACATCTTCGCCAAGAAAAACCCGGCCTATCAAACGGTCGTCTGCCCGCACACCGACGAAATCGGGATGTTCGGCATAGCCGTCAACACCAGCCAGTAAGCGCCCCCCAAGCCACAGGCCGGCAACCTGCCCCAGCCCGCATGCCAGCCCCCAGCCGCTAAAGCGGCCCGCTGCCGGTAACCCGCCCGAGCCGCCACCCTCAGAGGCGTTCACAAACCGGGCATCCGCGCCCATCTTGCCCTGCTGTTGCGCCTGGGGATCATGGTTGGTGCTGCATTACCCAGCCTCTTTGCTGGTTGGTGTCGCACCCACCAGCAAAACTCGGAGCTGGGAGCGGTCGCGACAGCCGGCTCAATCGGGTGATACCCCACCAAACCCATCGGCTGCGGCGGTACCCGGGACACCAGCACCTAGCCGACAGCCCGCCCCCGCGCCGCTAAAGCGGCCCGCAGGGCCCGCTGGACCCCTTATGCCGCCCCACCGATGGGCCATCGATAGCGCCTGAGCCCCAGCGATGGGTCATCGCTGGGGCTCAGCGCTCGCGGCTCAGGCTCTCGCGGCTCTAGCGCTCGCGGCTCAGGGGGTTTGGAGCAGTACGCGGAGTCGTGCCAGGCACCGGCCTCGGGTGGGGCCGATGCTGCCGATCGGGAGGCCGAGCTGGTCCGAGATCTCGGCGTACGAGGCGGGCGGATCGGCCATCAGCATCTCGATCATGCGCTGCCACTGGCGCGGCAGCCGGGTCAGTGCCGCCCGGACGACCTCGGCCCGCTCGTCCGCGAGCAGCCGTTCATCGACCTCGGGCCCATGCGAGGGGACGCCTTGCAGATCTTCTTCATCGTGCCCGAGCACGACCTTCTTGTGGGCCGCCAGGTGGCGCAGGCACTCGTGCCGGGCGGTTGCCGCCAGCCATGACCCCACGCGCTCGGGGTAGTCAATCCGGTCGATGTGCTCGAGCAGCCGCAGCCAGGTCGTCTGCACAACATCCGCGGCGTCGCTCTCGACCAGCCGGAAGTCTCCGGTGATGGACCAGATCAGCCGGTTGTACTGGTCGATGAGGCGTTCCCAGGCTACTGGGTCACCGTCCGAGGCTCCTCGCATGAGTTCCGCTATGTTCAGCGTGCCTGGACGTTGCTCAAGTACGCTCACCTTGCTCCCCCCCATCAGTAGGCTCCCTCTCCACGCGTGAGCGCCGAAGCTGTTTTCCACAAGATCTGCAGGTCCAGGGCGAACGACCAGTTCTCTACGTATCTGAGGTCGAGCCGGACCGATTCATCCCAGGACAGATCTGAGCGGCCATTCACCTGCCAGAGGCCCGTCAGCCCGGGTTTGACCACGAGCCTGCGGCGCACATGCTCCGCGTACTTGGCGGCCTCATCGGGAAGCGCGGGACGCGGGCCGACCAGCGACATGTCGCCGAGAAACACGTTGAGGAGCTGAGGCAGCTCATCAATCGACCAGCGCCTGAGGTGAACGCCCACCGCGGTGACCCGGGGATCCCGGCGCAGCTTGAACAGGACGCCGTTGCCGTCGTCCTCTGCCTTGGCTAGGTGCCTGCGGCGCTGCTCGGCGTCGACCACCATCGTGCGGAACTTGTAGATGCGAAAGACCCGGCCGTCCTTACCGACCCTGAACTGGGTGAACAGCGCCGGGCCTCGGTCCGAGATCCGGATCACCACAGCGAGCAGCAGCAGCACGGGGGCGAGCGCGACCAGCGCCGCCCCGGCCGCGAGCCGGTCGAACAGGCCCTTGACGACGAGCCGGGCGCCCGATATCTGCGGATGGTCGACGTGCAGCAGGGTCAGCCCCGCGGTCGGCCTGATCGTCGTCCGCGGACCGGCCACATCAAGGAGCGAGGGCGACACGCACAGGTCCGTGCCGGTCTTCTCCAGCTCCCACGCCAGGCCCCTGAGCTTGACCCCGTCCATCTCCGGGCAGGCGAGCACGGCGACGGTCTCGGCGCCCACGGCACGTACCGTGGCCGCGGTGTCGTCCAGACCGCCGAAGACCGGCACGCCAGCGACCTCGGCGGGCCGCGCGGGACTCGCGACACAAGCCGCGACGACGGTAAGCCCGTGATAGGGCTCCCGCCTCAGCTCCTTGATGAGGTCGACGACGGCTGGCTCATGCCCCACCGCCACGACGCTCTGCGTGCACTTTCCCGCCCGGCGTTGTCTGTGCAGCCACTTCCGCATGCCGTACCTGGCACCGAGATCCAGCACGGTCATGCCGGGTAGTGACAGCAGCAAGTAGCCGCGCGACAATTGCAGATTGATCGCGTACGAGAAGACCGCGATGACCGCGGTAAGGCTCACGCCAGCGCTGAGCACTTTGCGAAACTCATCCGAGCCGTTACCGATGAATCGCACATCGTAACCGCCGGTCAGAGATATCGCTGCTACCCACAGCAACGGAAGTGCTGCGCTGAGTCCGATATAGAAATTTGTTACGCCATCACCGAATCGGAGCCGTGACGCTCCGATTACTGCCGCGACACCGCAGATGAAATCTACGACGACGGCACACCGTACGTATCCGCGTATCCAGCTAACTACTCGCGCTGAAGACGCCCTGCCATAACTTCCGCGGACAACCGCATAACCAGACATGCGTACCTGCCCCCCCGTGGGCACACCAAAAAAAGCTTTGGTGCCTCCCACGCTCCCACTCAGTTCGCTTGAACTTCTCCCATCAAAGAGACGCATACGGAGAGCGAACGGTTTACAGGGTGCTCCACCCCAAGAAATTGGGCGGGTATACACGTAACGAAAGTACGCCCCGTAACTTAGACAACACAGGACGCATTGTTAAATGCCGATTAAAAAAGATACTGACTAGTAAATAAAAAAAACGTCCCGCCCGGCTCATCCTGAGCGGCGGGACGCCTCCCAGTCCCGTACCAGGTCCCGGTAGCGGCGGGCCGCCGCGCGGAGTTCCAGTTCCGGGTCGAGCCCCTGCTCACGGGCCGTGGCCACCAGGAGGAGCAACTGGTCGCCGAGGTCGGCGCCCGAGGGGCCACCAAGATCGGCCGGGGCGCCCGCCCGGGCGGCGCGGCGCTGAAGCTGGGCGGCGAGCGAAAGGGCCGGCTGGCCGAACGGCACGCCATCCAGTACGGATGGATCGGTACCGGGATTAGCGCCCGCGCGTTCTGCCTTCTTGATCTCGTCCCAGTTGCGCTTGACGTCCTCGGCGCCGTCGACCTGGACGCCGGCGAAGACGTGCGGGTGGCGGCGGATCAGCTTGGCCACGATCCCGTCGGCGACATCATCGATCGTGTAGCCGTCTGGGCGCTCGGCCGCGATGCGGGCGTGGAAGGCGACCTGCAGCAGGACATCGCCGAGTTCCTCGCGAAAGGCCTTCTCGTCGCCGGTCTCCAGTGCCTCAAGCGCCTCGTAGGGCTCTTCGAGCATGTACGGCGCGAGGGACTCGTGGGTCTGCTTGGCGTCCCACGGGCAAGACCGGCGCAGGGTATCCATGGTTGCGACGAGATCCAGCAGGTGGGCACCGGGGAGGTCACGAGAGCCGCGCAGCGGCAGCGCGCCCTCCGGCACTGTCTCGTCGCCCGGCTCGTTAAGCCAGATACCATCATCCGGGAACTCAACGGCCACCTCGTAGCCGATGCCAGCCTCGGACAGGACCGGAAGCAGCGGATGATCGCCGGTTGCGACCAGGACGCGGGAGGCCGAGCGCAGCGCGTCCCAGGCGGGTAGCGACAGGAGGCCCGCCGCTACCCGCGGGCTGGTCAGCAGGACGGTCAGCAAGACCCTGAGGACACGGTGGACGGCTTGCTGCCGGAAGCGGCGGACAGCAGATCAGGCGTGGCGGACACGGAGTACTGGCTGTAGTTGAACGTGCCGAACTGCGGACTGACCTGGACGTCAAGCGACTTGGCGGCCGAGCACTCGGCCGTCGTCAGCTTTTTGGTCGCCGCGTTCTCTTCGTCCGTCGAGGACGGCAACGTCCCCCCGTTAGCCTGCGTGAGGTACTGGGTCTGGATGGCCTGGTAACGGCCGAGTTCGTTCGCCAGGTCCGGCGGGATGCCGTTGGCGACGAGCAGCAGATCCTGGCTGTAGTCGGTCACTCCGGACTCGGCGGCGTCAGCCTTGCCCGAGGCGTTGATCTGGTTGAGCGTGGTCTGCACCTGGCTGGGGGTGACCGTGATCCCGTTGTCGGCGGCCAGCTGGTCCCAGATCTGGAACCTGATCAGCCAGGAGAGAACCTCACCGGGGATCTTGGAAGAGGTGAGCTGCACCTGGCTGGCGTACTTCGGGTACACCTGGTTGTACGCGTTCACCTGGTCATCAAGCTGAGTCACGGTGATCCGGTCCGAACCGACGGTCGCCGCCGCGCCCATCTTGACCGGCGAGCAAGCGGCCGCGAGCACCACAACTCCAACGCCAACAGCGCACGTCAATACCCTGCGCAACACAGGTAATCCTCCTGCTCTGCTAACCCGGGGGACGACCCCCGGAACCCCCAATAACGGGGCAAGAACCGAGCGTACAACCTCAGCGCACCAAGCCAGCAACTCGGTATCCCGTAGGGGCTGGCCGCCAAAAGAGGCGGCTTGCGGCGCGGAGCCGCCGCCGAGGTTATACCGCGGCACTGGCACCAGCATTGTACGCACCGCGGTTTTGAGCACTGTCCGCGGGTATAGCCGCTGAACCCGGACTTCCCGGGATTCGGGCAGCTCCACCGGGGCGAAACGCACGTGGTTCCCCTGCAAAGTTATGTCGGTCAGCCCCGCCTGGCGTGCCTGGAACCGGAGCGCGGCCACCGACAGCAGGTTCTCCACCGGCTGCGGCAGCTCGCCGTAGCGGTCCCGGATGA